>NZ_JARXXP010000016.1 GCF_029893965.1 Paenibacillus sp. PastM-3 | reverse complement strand
GGAACGCAGGGATCGCTTGCTAAATAAGAAGAGGTTACTCTTCTGTTCGCAAGAATCCGCCACTTCAAGCGTTAGCTAAGTGGGGGAGAATTCAATGCAGGTATCTTGTCTTATGTATTCCGCAAGGAAGTAATGATGTTCGGTTTTGACCATGTGGTTGCCCCGACCGCTCGGGGTACACTTAAAAATTCATATGTTCCGCTCAAGAATAACAACGATGAGACGGAGGCTGCTTCGACGAGGCTGGAGCAGAGTCCGCCATTCGCTTTATTGCTGCTTGGCACAGATCAGCGGGGGAAGGAGAACGGGCTATCCGATTCCATTATCTATACAGTAGTCCGGCCCAAAGATAATAAAGTCCTGTTCGTTTCGATTCCGCGGGATTCCTACACCAGAATTGTCGGGGCAGAAGATATATATTCCTGAAGGCAGTGCTGGAGCGGATGAAAAATATAAGTAATATCGCTAATATCAAAGAAATTATGGGGGTTGCCGGAGATCATTTCAAAACAAATATGAAGGCAGATTTCATGCTGGATCTGGCGAAGAGGGTTATTTTTGAAAGCGGCACTCCGCAGATTGACAGCCATATGCTGCAGGGAACCGATAAGCGGACGGATCAGTGGTACTATATTTTGGATGAGGAAGATGTGCAAAATACTCACGATCTGATTGAGCTATGGCTGAATCCGGACACGGCGGCGGGCGAACTGCCTTCGGAGGATAGCGACGGATAGGGGAATTTATCAAAAAAGGGGGCTGAGCGCCCCCTCTTACTTGTACTCATATATAAGGTTAATCTGCAAAAGTATACGTCTGATCGGTCAGCTGGAGCCGTTCACGGATACCAGGTGTAGCATAGATCTTGTTGTCTTCAGTAATGAAGAAGGCTTCAACATCTTCCGGCAGGGACTCGAGATATTTCAGGCCGTCCTCCAGACCCATCAGGAATGCACCGGTGGACAGAGCATCCGCATCAGTCGCGCTCGGACTCATAATGGTAAGGCTTTTCAGTCCGTTCTGGGACGGGAAGCCGGTACGCGGGTCCAGAATGTGATGGTAGCGGACGCCGTCCTCTATGAAGTAACGCTCGTACACACCGGAAGCATCAATCACCTCATCAGAGATTTTGATCGTGCCCAGCTGGGTACCGCGGCTCTGGTCAGGGTCCTGCAGGCCGATATTCCACTGGGAGCCGTTAGGCTTGTTGCCAAGGGCGATAATACTGCTGCCGCCAAGGTTAATCATTGCGCTGTCCAGACCCTTCTCCTTCAGATAATCGGCAATCCGGTCAGCGGCGTAGCCTTTGCCGATTCCGCCCATATCCAGTACCATACCTTCTCTGGCGAGCTTGATGGTCTTGGCTGATTCATCGATGATAATATCCTTATAATTAATCAGGCTCTTGGCCGCGTCAATGTCTGCCTGGTCAGGCACATGCTCGCCGCCTTCCCCGATTGCCCACAGGTCTACCAGCGGCCCGATCGTCGGCTCATACAGCCCGTCCATATCTTCGGCATATTTAATGGATTGCTTTACAATATCCAGTGTTTCGTCGGATACGGCTACTGCTTCCTTGCCGGCAGCCTGGTTAACGGCATACAATTCACCGTCTTCCTTGGTCCGGCTGAACTGAATATCCATCCGCTCCAGCATGCTCTGGATATCATCCATATTCTGCTGGGTAGCGTCGTTGCCGAATATCTTAATGTTTACAACGGTATCATAGATATAAAAAGTCTGCGCCAGCGCTTTGGTGCCGCCTTCTTCGGTTACGGTCGCGCCTCCCGGGGTTTCGGTTGCAGCGGTATTGCCGCTGTCATCCCCTTTGCCGCCGACCACAAGCCAGATGACGACAGCCGCAATAATGACCAGCCCGGCCAGAATAAGCAGTAATTTTTTGTTTTTAAACATATTCCACCATCCATAATGTAGTTTCTAGATCACATCCTTCTTATCATACCCCAGAAAGAATGGCAGTGGATACTAATTTCATGACATTTTACGGATAACATCGCACAGGATAATTGATAAACTGTCGGATATAAAAGATGAAGAATAAATAAATTTTAAATAAGGTGTTGTCTTCTTCCTGCAGACATGGTAAATTACATATTGACCGAATGACCAAAAAATGAATTTAGTCAATTCTGATGTTTTTCCAGAAGGAAGGGAGTCCAAGTCATGTCTATCGACCGCAAAGCGTTAATTCTTCAGGCGGCAACCAAATCCTTTGTGCAGTTCGGTTATAAGGCGACTACGATGGAGCAGGTATCCAAGATTGCCAACGTCGGCAAAGGCACCATCTATACGTTCTTCAAGACCAAGGAAGAGCTGTTTGAGGAAATTCTGGACAAGGCCACACAGGAGTTAACCTCGGTCATGAACCGGATTGCCGCGGAGGAGGACACTTTTACCCATAAGCTGTTTAATCTGCTCGATTCGATCCTCGAGTTCCGCTCCGATCATGAGCTGTTTGTGAAGCTGGCCCAGGAGGTGCGTGACATCGGTACGGTGCAGGCGCTGGAAGGGGTAAAGCGGATGGAGGATTATGCGCTGGATTTTCTGCGGCAGCAGATTGAAACGGCGATCGCCAGAGATGAAGTCAAGCCCTGCGATTCCAGTGTGGCTGCGTTTATGATTCTGCGCTTATACCTGGCGCTGACAACGGAATGGAACAAAGCCCATGAGCCGCTGGATGAGACCCGGATCAAGGAGCATATGATGCTGTTTATTTCAAACGGTATTCTCAAGTGAAGCTGAACGTCCTAGCCTGTGAAGGGCTA
This sequence comes from Paenibacillus sp. PastM-3, assembly GCF_029893965.1. Taxonomy (GTDB): domain Bacteria; phylum Bacillota; class Bacilli; order Paenibacillales; family Paenibacillaceae; genus Paenibacillus_AQ. The sequence continues at coordinate 156,872 of NZ_JARXXP010000016.1, read as the reverse complement.
TTTTTTTCCAGTAATAATGAATGAGTATGAAAGTTTTCATGCATTTACAAATAAATGATTGAGGGTGAACCCTGTGAGAGCCATTAATGTATTCTGGAAAGATTTGAAAATACTGCTCGGGAAACCGATGCTGCTGATTACACTGCTTGGTGTATCGGCACTGCCGATGCTGTACAGCGGATTTCTCGTTGAAGGCTCCTGGGACCCTTACGGAAATACAGGCAAGCTTCCTGTTGCTGTAGTCAACCTGGATAAGGGGGCGCAGTACGAGGGCAAGACGATGGAGGTCGGCAATGATTTTGTGGACGAGTTAAAAACAAACACCGATTTCAACTGGCAATTTGTTGATGCAGCCGAAGCTGAAGACGGCATGGCGCACAACCGCTATTATATGACGATTACCATTCCGGCCGATTTCTCGCAAAATGCGACTACCCTGACGCAGGAGAAGCCGGTGCAGTCGGAGATTATTTTTGAGCCGAACAGCGATTATAACTTTGTCGCCGGACAGATCGGGAACAGTGCAATGAACAAGCTGAAGTCGAAGCTGTCCGCCCAAATTACCGAGGCTTATACCCGCAGCATGTATGAACAAGTGGACACGATTGCTGCCGGGCTTGGAGACGCCGGCAGCGGGGCAAGCGAGCTGCAGGAAGGTGCGGACAAGCTGACAGACGGCCTGTCCACCCTGAAGACCAACCTGAACAAGCTGTCCAGCGGCACAACCGAGCTGCAGAGCGGACTTAAGCTGCTCTATAAAGGGGCAGGCAGCCTGAATGAAGGCACAGGCACGCTGACAGCCGGGACTGCCGACCTGGCCAGCGGCCTCAGCCAGCTCTCCAAGGCGGAGCAGCAGCTGCAGGCAGGCGCTGAGAAGTCGCAGAGCGGGGCTTCGCAGCTGGCTGCCGGCCTTGAGAGCGCCAAGGACGGCAGCAGCAAGCTGACTGCAGGGCTGTCAGCCTCCGAGGCGGCGAGCGGCCAGCTTGCCTCCGGTGCGCAGCAGGTGGCGGCGGGGCTTGAGCAGATGCTTGCAGCGACGCCGGAGCTGCAGGACAGCGAGCAGTTCCAGCAGCTGCTGGCTGCGAGCAAGCAGGTGGCCGCCGGCAGCGTGCAGCTGCACAGCGGCCAGGAACAGCTGCTGGCGGGCAGCACGCAGCTGACGGAAGCGCAGCAGCAGCTGTACGACGGCGCTGCGGCCCTGAGCAGCGGCGGAACGCAGCTGGTCACAGGCCTCAGCACATTCGGCGACAAGCTGAATGATGCGACCTCCGGCAGCAGCAGGCTGGCTGACGGTGCAGTGGCCCTGAAGCAGGGTGCTTCGCAGCTGGCTGAAGGGCTGACCAAGCTGGCCGGAGGCGTGGACGGCCTGTCGGAAGGCGCCGGCAAGCTGACGGACGGTGCCGGTGAGCTGCAGGACGGCAGCGGCAAGCTGGCCAGCGGCAGCGGTGAGCTGGCCCAGAAGCTGAACGACGCGGCAACGGAAACTGCCAGCGTCAATTCCAGCGATGACACGGTCAGCATGTTTGCTGAACCGGTCAAGCTGGTTGAGAACACCGACCGCAAGCTGGATCATTACGGGCTGGGCATCGCCCCGTACTTCTTATCGCTTGCGCTCTTTATGGGAGCTCTCGTGTTCACAACGGTATTCTCCCTGCGGGAATCCAGTGTGCCGGACGCTTCGCCTATGGGCCGGTTCGCCAGCCGTACGCTGATGTTCGTGATGGTCAGCGTGCTGCAGTCGCTGTTGGCCGATGCAGTCCTCCTATATGGCTTGAAGCTGCAGGTGCAGAGCGTACCGCTATTCTATCTGTTCACGCTGATCGTAAGCTTCACCTTTACCATGATTGTCCAGGCACTGGTGACCTGGCTGGATAATCCGGGCCGCTTCCTGGCGATCGTGCTGATGATCTTCCAGCTTACGTCCAGTGCGGGAACCTTCCCGCTGGAGCTGCTCCCGCAGTGGATGCAGAAGGTTAATCCGTGGCTGCCGATGACCCACAGCATTGTCGGCTACAAAGCAATCATCGCCAGCGGCGATTACGCCCTGATGCGTGAGCAGATTGTATATCTGCTGAGCTATGCCGCTCTGTTCCTGTGCTTGACGTTCTTCTATTTCCTGCGCCAGAACGGCAAACGGACGAATACTCCGGCTCAAGAGCTAACAGCCTGAATGAAATGAAAAACTCCCGCACGCCGGTAAGGCGGTGCGGGAGTTTTGGTATGCGGGGCGGTCGATGGCTGCGGGCAGCGCAGCTGTGGGGGAGGAGTTGTTCAGCAGGCTTACCTCTCCTTACCTCTCGAAGGCAAGCGGTGTAGCGTGGATGACTCTTCAGCGCAGTGGTATGTAAAGCTGCCGTGCTCCTTACAGTGATGCATTGCGGCGGGGCTGCCGCTAATCTATGAGGTGTATTGCCGGTGAGGAGCTGGTGCCCGTGCATAGCGCCTGCTAATCCAGCATGTATTCCCTGTATTTATTCTTTCGTGGATTGAGGACAAACCAAATGCCGCTGGCATAGCCGGATACGGCGTTGAAATTGCGCTTCAGCGTGGACTTGCCGGTCAGATAAGTGAGCGTCCAGAGGAGGGCGGCATAATTTTTGACCGGCGCTTTGCGCAGATTAAGCAGATAGTAATGATTCACCGCAGTGGCCCGGGCTACACGCCCGGCTTTGTCGCGCGAGCTTGGCGACTCATGATGGGTGATCTTCATCTCGGGATTGATCACAAGCTTGCCGTATTTGCTGGCCAAATGGCACATGTAAATGTCATCGGCCACGGCATAGCTGGTCATCCATGGATAGGGCTTCATATCCTTCAGGGCTTCCCGCTTGAACGACATATTGCAGCCGTGGAAAAAGTCGGTTTCAAAAATATTCTCCGTCTCCCCCCAGAGCAGCAGCGAGCCTGCAAGGGTACTTGCCGACAGCCTGCCCGGCGAGCCGGACATCTGACAGGTCAGCCTGCCAAGCAGCTTCCCGGATGCACTGCTGGATAAGCCCTTGGCGATACCGCCAACGCCGACAATGGACGGATCGGATGCATAGGTATCGAGCATCCGGCGGATATAGAGCGGGTCGTCCAGCTCGGCATCATCGTCGAAGCTCAGCACAATCTCGCCGTCGATCAGCCCGAGCGCTTCATAGCGGGAGAGCCAGACGCCCGGTCTGGTTTTGCGGTAATAATGAAGCTCGGCATCCGGCATCTGGGCCAGCACCTTGCGGAAATACGTAAGCACACTGTCCCCGATCTCACCATCATCGACAATCAGCAGCTCAATGGAGACATCCTCGAGCTCGGTCTGCCTGCCGATGGATTCAATGCACAGCGTAAGATCGCTGATCCGGTTGCGCGTGGGAATGACTATGGATACATCATGCATGCTGCTGCTCCTTCCGGGACGCTGGAACCGTCCGCTATACTGGTTTGGGTAATCACCGGATTTTCTTGTTAATCCAAGTGTACATTCCCTCCGGGAAGGCCGTATATACCACTTTCGTTTACTTTTTTTGCGGATTTTCTGAAATTTACAGTTATAGGCCTGCAGTGAGGGTTTCCAGTGCACCACTAATCAGATTTAGTTGGAAAAAAGGCACTTAAAAGTACGGAATTTACTACTGATGCCGCATGTTGGCTAAATTAAATGATGATTTTCCACTTAAATCTTATAATCAACGAGAATAACCGGAATTAAGTGTTGAAAATCCAATTAGATTCTTAAACGCTCAGTGCTCAGAAAAAAGGAAACAAGATATCCAGCACGCCCCCGCCATAAATGATCATTAGCAGACCCAAGATGATGCCGGCAACTCCGGCCACTCGCACAACATTCCTTAGTTTAGGGTTCGAATCAGCTGAAGCTGTGCTTTTTCCTCCGTAGCTATTGTGATATTCCACCGTTGTCCCCCGGGTATAGCGGATGCCGCGAATGAAAAAGAGGATTCCCAGCATACGGGTTACCCAGTCAAGCAAAGACCATTCGTCCATAAGCTCACGCTCCTTTAATATTGATTAACCCGGTGCATGGCGAAAGCTGCAGAATAGGTTTGTGTTTTTCGGTTTATAACTATATAATAGTAAGTGACATATTATTTGTTATTGGAATCATGATGTACGCAACAGGCCCGATGCCTAAGGGTACATTAACTATGCATGCACACTATTAGGAGGTACTTACAATGAGAATAGATGTATGGTCTGACTATGCCTGCCCCTTCTGCTACATCGGCAAAAGACGGCTGGAGCACGCGCTGAGCCAATTCCCGGACCGCGACAAGGTGGAGGTTGTATTCCGCAGCTTCCAGCTCGACCCGACAGCACGGACGGATGAAAGCAGAGACATTCATGAAATGCTGGCCTCCAAATATGGAATGACCCGCGATAAGGCTAAAGCGATGAATGCACAGCTGGCCGAACAGGCGCAGGGCGTCGGACTGCAGTTTAACTTTGACACGCTGGTGCCTACGAATACTTTTGACGGACACCGTCTTAGTCATTATGCCGCTACCAAAGGCAAAGACAAAGAGCTGACCGAACGTCTGCTACAAGCGTACTTCACCGATTCGGTGAATATCGGCAAGCATGATGTGCTGGCTTCACTGGCTGCGGAAGTGGGCCTTGACACTGATGAGGTATCCGCAGTCCTGAACAGCGATGCCTATACTGCCGAAGTGAACCAGGATATTGATGCGGCCCGGCAGCTGAATGTGACCGGCGTGCCGTTCTTTGTCTTCAATAATAAATATGCCGTATCCGGTGCACAGCCCGGTCCGGTATTTACAGAGGTGCTCGACACTGTCTGGGCGGAAGAGCAGAGCAAGCCTGTACTGCAGGTTGTCGGCCAGCCCAAATCCCAGGCTCCGGACGGCGAAGGCTGCGATGACGGCTCCTGCAGCATCTGATTGCTGAACCCGCTGCGGTTACTGAACCTGTAGAGGTTGCTGAACCTGCAGCGCTGAACCTGCAGGGAATACTGAATCCGCTGCGGATCGCTGAAATCGGTCGGGGAATGCTGAATTTTGGGGGGCTGAGCCAGCCCGGATCCGGCTAACGGACACCAGGGGCGTTATTATGCCTCTATCCAGTAACTAAGGATTCTAACGGACTCAGATGACGCTATTGGCTCCCGTGATCTGAGTTTGCGGGTGATTTACGGCATATAAGAGCATCTGAGTCCGTTAGCGCTGTAAAGAGGCGGATTTTGGCTGAATAAGAGCAATACGGTCCGTTAGAATTACCGATGCAGTAATCCCTGTGCTGTGCAGCTTACACAATAAAACGCCAGATCTCCGGCAATGGAGATCTGGCGTTTTTTGCAGTAAACCCGCAGCGACCTGCGGCAAACTCCGCAGTAAAGCCCCCAGCCCCCTACCTGAACGAAGTTACAAAGCTCGCGAACAGCGTCCGCACATCGTAATGGTACTGGTGGATCGGCTCCACGGGCCGGTTAATGCCGAGCAGGGTGTAGACGGCGATCCGCGCGGCGCGTACGGAATACTCCTCGGTGAATACGACATCGTCCGGAATCTCGCAGAACTGGCTGATGAATGCCAGATTGGTGGAGCCGTCAGGCACAACCTTCGGCCGGTCGGTGCCAAGCCGCGGCATGAACTGGGAGGTGATGTACGGCATCATGCACGGAATACAGTTGGCTGTCGCCATAATCTCGTCCCGGTGCGCCTCAAAATGAAGATGGCCGATAAGCTCCTGCATAATCTCTTCCCCGGTACAGTCGCACATTCTTTTATTGACGAAGTCGCCGACCTTGTCCGGATACAATCCGTAGCCCCAGAACACCTTGACATGCTCCGGCTGATTGCGGAAATGCGGCTGGAAGGCCAGCACAACCGACATGAACCAGCTCGAATCCTTGAAGGTGACAAGCGCCCCTGTGCCGGCCCGGTTGCGGGTGAATTTCTCCATCAGGTCGAAGAAGACGGAATCCTGAAAGGTGACGGTGAACGACTCCCACTTCGATTCGTCCACATAATCCGCGAACGGGGAGGGATTGCCGAGCCCGGGCTTTTTGCCGGCGATGTTCTCCCACAGCCTCCAGGAGCTGCCCTTGCCGTTCAGCTCAGGAGCCGAGGTCATCGATCCAAGGCTTGCGCTTTCGGTCATCGAGCCGTTTGTAACGATAACGAGGTCGCCTTCTTTTACCTCAATCAGCTCCTCTATGCCCATGCGCGTCACATTCATGCCTGTAACAGTAATGCCGTCGCCGTCCTTGAACTGCAGATCGGTTACGGTACATTTCAGCGAAAAGTCCACGCCGCAGGGCTCCAGATACTTTTGCAGCGGCAGAATAATGGAATCATACTGGTTGTACGGAGTGCGCGTTACCCCCTCAAGTGTCTGAATCCGCGGAAACTCATGCATGAAGCGGAGCATGTACCGCTTGAACTCAACAGCGCTGTGCCAAGGCTGGAAGGCGAAGGTGGTCGCCCACATGTACCAGAAATTTGTCGTGAAAAAATGCGGTCCGAACCAGTCGTTAATCCGCGCTTTGCCCATCGCTTCCTCCGGCGTAATGATCAGCTTGCCCATCGCCAGCCGGTCGGCCATATCGAAGCCCATCGATAGCACATCCTGAACCTCACCGCTGCGGTCAATCAGCCGGGCATTGGAATGGGTGGGGTTAGCGGTATCGAAGGCGATAATTTCCTCGCGCACCGATTGCCCCGGATGGTCGATAGAGGGAATGGTGCTCAGCAGCTCCCACAGATTCTCATACGCTTCATCGTTAAGCATCCGCCCGCCGCGGATCACATAACCTTGCTCTACATCCCCTGCGCCGTCATTACTGCCGCCGAGAATATGCATTTCTTCAATAATATGAATGTTTGCTCCCGGAAAATCACAGTCCCTGACCAGATAAACCGCACCCGCAAGGGATGCAATGCCGCCGCCTACAAAATAAACCTGCCGGTTACCGTATTCTTTTGCCACAAAGGTCGCCTCCATAAGGTTCTGATATGCTGTTCACTTTCTGCCCCTAATGTAATCCAAGCGCGGAACAGAAGGTATAATCAAAACTGCCGGAGTGTCCGGATTTTGGTCATTCGGTATAAAGTGTCTAGTTTTTTGACAAGAATATACAGCCGGCACAGGAGATTTTATTTGAATTGCGAATATTATGAGGGGACATGCTGTACATCCGAAGACAGGAGCTGAGGGTATGATCAAAGGTTTTGGCGGAGTATTCTGGAGAACCGGCAATCTTGAGGCGGCAAAAAAATGGTACAGTGAGGTGCTGCAGCTGGACATCGGAGAGTGGAACGGGGCGATGATCAGACCGCAGGCGGGAAATGAGACGGCTTTTTCACTTTTTTCCGGGGATGACGGTTATTTTCCGGCGGAACAACAGGTGATGCTGAATTTCGAGGTGGATAATCTGGATGAGACGATCAGACATCTTGAACATCTGGGCATCCCGCTTGCAAGAGAACAGCAGACCGGTGAGTACGGAACCTTTATCTGGATTGAGGACCCTGACGGACGGCTGGTCGAGCTGTGGGAGAAATAAAGACAGGTTTCTGCAAAAAAAAGCCGGACGCCCTAAGGCTGTACCAGCTTTTTCTCGTATTTATGCAGCGCTTGAGTGAAATTTCCTTCGATCATTACGCTGAGCTGTTCAATTATGTGCTTCGGCTGCTCCTTCATTCCGCTGCGCATCCATTGGATAATGAGTCCTGTGAAGGCCAGAGTGTAAAAATTGGCGATAAACGCCTTGTCCTCACCGCTGACCTCCATCCCGGCCGACAGCTCCTGAAGGACACCCATAACGAGATCGCTCGTCACCTCATACAGGTACGTGTCCAGATGACTTCTGCCGAGAGAGTCCAGCGTATTGCAGCAGAAGGTTTTGTTATTTTCAATATAGCAGAAGATTCTGTAAAAGCCGTCCGTCCAAGTACTGTAGCTGCGGTACCGGGCAATGCTCTCCACCGCCTCTGTCTGATAAATCCAGCCGAGCAGCTCAAATATATCCTGAAAATGATAATAAAAGGTCTGGCGGTTCAATCCGCAGTCTTCCACCAGAAGCTTGACTGTAATCTTGTTCAGCGGAGTATGCTCCATTAGCTGCTTCAGGGAGCAGGCCAGCGCTTTTTTGGTCAGAAGGGATGTGGACATTCGGGTCACCTCATCTTGGAATCCTTCGATATAGAAGCCACTGCAATTGCAGTTACGTTAAAAGCCTGCTTCAGCCCTGACGCCTGCGCTTAATCAGGAAATAAACCCCTTCTGCAGCCAGCCCCAGCGCCAAACCGCCCAGTGTGAACATTATGAAAGTGAGAAAGCCCGCCAGATCTTCCCAGCCGGACATATCCCTGTACGTATAGCTGAGCATCAGAACCAGTCCGGTGATCAGTCCGGCCGTGGACAGGCACCAGACCAGCTTTCCTCCGAGCCAGCCAAGCAGATTGAATAGAACGGACACCACCAGTGCAAGCAGTCCGAACCGCAGGGCAATCATCAGATCAAAGGGCTCAGCAAGCACAGCAAAGCGGTAAATAAGAAGCACTGCCCAGAACAGAAGGCCGTAGACGGCCATCCAGCGAAACCAGGTGTTGCTTTTGGCGGTTGGCAAAAATCTCATAGCCGGTTCACCCCGTTGTCAGTTTATACGTTCTCCAGCTCTTCCGCACTCTGCAGCAGATGGGCCAGCAGGTTCGGAATATCCTCCATCTGCTCCTCGGTGATCTGCCGTTTGAAGGTGAGCTGGATGCAGTTGTTGTAAATCTGTTCTTCTCCGCCATAGCGGAAGCTGAGTGATTGCTCGGGCTTCAGCTCAGGCCCCCAAATGCCGGTCAGAATGCGTTCAACCGCCGGGCACTGGATAGGAGGGTCGGTAACTTCCATATAAAAGCGGAGCAGCAGGCTGCAGCCGGGATTGCTGCCCGGTGTCTCCAGGATTTCATCGCTGAGCTCCTTCACGGAGGAGAGGAGGACAACCTCGGAGGTCACCTTGAATCCGTCCGTAAGCTTAAATGCCAGCGTGAATTCTCTGGACATGACGGCCAGGTTGAGCATGTCGGTGCGACCCTTAATCATCAGGATGCTGTCGAGATTATCATAGTCGTACAGCTGGTTTTCAAAGGCAATCTTGATGTTGTCAAAAACAGTGGGGTGGAACAAGGACGCACCTTCTTACGTTTTTCTTTTTATTGTATCATGACGCAAAAGAGAGCGGAAATGTTGCGGCCGCGGCAGGGCATGCGTAAGGGGTGTCCGGCCATATGTGCCGGGACACCCCTTTTTGGGCCTTGATATAATGTTACTTTAGCTGATCCTTTCGCTGAGACTGTGCTATACCGGCTAACTCATGCTCTTCCGCCGACACCCTTAGTTCGCCGGGACAGGTGCGGTGTACTTCAGAAATGTCTTCGGAATCGGACTCTCGAAGGTCAGCAGGTCACCGGTTATCGGGTGCACGAAGGAGAGCACCCGGGCATGCAGGCCGAGCCGGCCGACGGCCTTGGTTTCGGCGCCGTATTTCTTGTCTCCGGCGATCGGATGGCCGATGTCGGCCATGTGGACACGGATCTGATTTTTGCGTCCGGTCTCAAGGCGCACTTCCAGCAGGGAAAAATGGCGGTTCGCCTGGATCAGCTTATAATGGGTCACAGCATGCTGGCCGTCGCCTTCATGCGGGCTGGAGTACATTTTGAGCGTGGAGGTTTCCTTCAGCCAGGAGCTGATGGTGCCTTCGGCTTTTTTGACGGCTCCTTCCACAAGCGCCACGTATGAACGCTCCTTGACCATGTCCTTCCAGTTGATCTGCAGCTTCTGCTGCACCGCTTCGCTTTTGGCGAACATCATGATACCGGAGGTGTCGCGGTCCAGCCGGTGCACCACAAAGATACGGTTACGCGGATTGCTAAGGCGCACATGCTCCATCAGCTGGCGGTATGCCGTCTGTTCATTTTCATCACCGGTGGCGATCGACAGCAGGCCGGCATCCTTCTGGATGACAATCAGATCATCATCCTCATGAACGATGGTCAGGCCGGCCATCTCCTTGGCCTGCACCTGCTTCTCCAGGTCGATAGCCACTGTCTGGCCCGGCTGCAGCGGATAGTTATGCTTCGTAACGGCCTTGCCGTCCACGGATACCTGCCCGCGGGCCAGCAGGGACTTAACAGAATTGCGCCCGCGTCCGCTGAGCGAGTCCAGCAGAAACGGCAGGAGCTCGGCCGGCTCTTTTACAGTATAGCTTTTGACCGGAGGCGCAGCCTTTGCTCTGGCTGCCGGAACAGGCTTGCCGCCGGGTTTATTGGAACGGGCTCTTGCACCCGGTTTTGACTGTGGTTTGGCCTGGGAGGAGGCACCTGGCCCCGCGCCCCGTCTGGACGCTTCCTTGGGATTTCTTCTTGTGTTCATACGCACATTCTCCGTCCTGTAATAGAGTACTCCTCAATATACCACGGCCGCTTCAGAAATACTACGGAACCGGCGCCGTACTGTAGAATAACCGCGACAGATAAGGACCCGCATCAGCGTATCCTTCCACCATATGATGCAGCGATAACTGGTTGTTTCACGAAAAAATTATTGTAATTATTTAGTAAAAGGTATATCATCGTCCAAAATGGATAATCCAACCTTAGTCGCAGCCTTATCTAAAACACTTAGGAGGTTTTGATAATGCAACGCTCTTTATCTGATTGCCGTGCTTTAGTAACAGGGGCTTCCGGATTTATAGGCGCCTGGCTAGCTCGTCACCTCGTTGATCAAGGTGCTGAAGTAACCACTATCATGAGCGAGTTCAACCCGCGAAGCCCGTTTGCAAAGCTGGGATTGGACAAAGAGATTCGATGCTATTATGGGTATATTACCGATTACAATCTGATTGAACGTGCAATTACGGACGGAAAAATAAACACTGTCTTTCACCTCGCTGCTGTTTCCCTTCAAGATTTGGCCTACCAAATCCCCTGGCAAACTTTTGAAACCAATGTAAAGGGTACCTATAATATATTGGAGGCTTGCCGTGTTCATCAAGACCAGGTATCGAAAATAATAGTTGCGTCCAGTGACAAGGTATACGGTGACAGTCCCATTCTCCCCTATTATGAAGATATGCCTATTCAAGGCAGAAACCCCTACGATGTATCTAAGGCTTGTTCCGATCTTATTTCTCAAAGTTATAGACATAGTTTTAATTTGCCTATAGCGATAGGCCGTTTCGGTAATATTTATGGGGGTGGCGATTTGAATTACCGCCGCTTAATTCCCGGTACCGTACAACGGCTGTATACAAAACGGCCTCCCGTTATTAGAATTCCTTCAAACGGGATTTATATGAGAGATTTTTTGTATATTAAAGATTTGATCGCCGCTTATATGGCTATGTACCATTTTATAGATAAAGAAGGAAAGGGTGACGATTTCAATTTTGGCACAGGCAAGCTGTGGGACATAAAACAAGTGATTGAAATCATTCAGCGTGCCATGAATCTTGAACACATTGAACCACTGTATGAGCATCAAAAAAACAGTGAAATCCTGCACCAGCACCTGTCACCAGAAAAAGCAAAATTGATGCTTAATTGGTCTGCAGAAACTTCTCTTGAAGAAGGAATCAGAAACACGGTGGAGTGGTATTGCGATTATTGGAATTCCAATGATTCCAATCATGCTGTATTGGGATTTGTTTAGCGCATATTATACAGTTGTGGGTTCAGGCATGGGTTGTGTGACCCTGCAGGGGGAAGGATGGATTATTCCAGCCCTCCCCTTTTTTCTTTATATAAATAGTTTAGCTGCAAATAAAAGCGAACATTGGGGGAGTTACATAATGAGTAAATTGGATGGTAACCTGCGGTTGCTCATTGGCCGTTTGCCCGGTAAACTAAAGAGAGAATGACTCAAACCGATGCTTCCGTAAGAGGATATTGCTCGTATGAAGCGATACAAGAAAGTCAATTCTGACAAAACTTTTAGGAGTTATGATAGCGATGAAAATGCAAGCACCTACTATGGAACAGGCGCAGGCTGAACTGCAGAAATATTACGGCTATCCCGATTTCCGGGAAGGCCAGAAAAAAATCGTGCAGCACCTGCTGGAAGGCGGCGACACCCTGGGCATCATGCCGACCGGCGGGGGGAAATCGATCTGTTACCAGGTTCCGGCGCTGCTGATGCCGGGGCTGACCCTGGTCATTTCACCGCTGATCTCTTTGATGAAGGATCAGGTGGACGCCCTGACTACGGCCGGTATCCCGGCCGCATATATTAACAGCACCCTGAGCGGCAAGGAAGTGAACGAGCGGATCCGTGCTGCACGCCGGGGCGAGCTGAAGCTGCTCTACGTTGCCCCTGAACGGCTGGAGCTGGACTGGTTCCGCCTGGAAATGGCGGGCCTTTCTATTTCCTGCGTGGCTGTGGATGAGGCCCACTGCGTATCCCAGTGGGGGCATGACTTCCGCACCAGCTATCTGGCGGTGGCGCCGTTCGTTGAGGAGCTGCCGCAGCGGCCGATTCTTGCCGCTTTTACAGCGACGGCAACGCCGGAGGTTATGGAGGACATGGTCCGGCTGCTCCGCCTGCGCCAGCCGGGTGTGTTCATGACCGGCCTCGGCCGGGACAACCTGGCGATGTCGGTGCTGCGCGGGGAGAACAAACGCGAGTACGTGCTGGATTACACCGCCAGCCATTCACACCAGCCGGGGATTGTGTATGCCGCGACCCGCAAAGAGGTCGATGATCTATACCAGCGGCTGCAGGCTTCAGGGATCGCCGCCGGACGGTATCATGCCGGAATGAGCGACCAGGAGCGGGCGGACAGCCAGGAAGGGTTCCTGTACGACGATATCCGCGTCATGGTGGCGACCAATGCCTTCGGGATGGGCATCGACAAGTCCAACGTCCGTTATGTTATCCACTACAATATGCCGAAGAATATGGAGGCTTATGTCCAGGAGGCTGGACGTGCCGGCCGCGACGGGGAGCCGAGTGAGTGTATCCTGCTGTTCAGCGCGCAGGACATTATGACCCAGAAGTTCCTGATTGAGCAGAATCCCCAGGACCCTGAGCGTAAAGCGAACGAATACCGCAAGCTTCAGCAGATGATCGATTACTGCTACACGACCCGTTGCCTGCGCAGCGCCCAGCTTGCCTATTTCGGTGAAGACGATGAAGACAAGCTGTGCGGGATCTGCAGCAACTGCACGGATGAGCGCGAGCTGGTCGATATGACCGTGGACGCGCAGAAGATTTTCTCCTGCATTCACCGGATGCGGGAGCGCTTCGGGGTGGCGCTGGTCGCCTCGGTGCTGAAGGGCTCCCGCAACCAGAAGGTGCTGCAGTACGGCTTCGAGCAGCTGCCGACGCATGGTGCGATGTCGAGCCGCACGGAGAAGGAGATTACCGAGAGCATCAATGTGCTGATCTCGGAGGGGTATCTGGCCCTGTCGGAGGGCCAGTATCCTGTAGTGCGGCTGCAGCCGCTGGCAGCCGAGGTGCTGCGCGGCCAGCGCCAGGTGCAGCAGCGGGTTGCCCGGCCGCTGGTTACCGGCGGTGCCGGCTCCGGGCGGAGCCGCAGCCGGGGCTACGACCATTCGCCGTCCGCAGTCAACGAGACCGTGTTTGAGCAGCTGCGTCTGATCCGCCGCGACCTGGCGGGACGCGAGCATGTGCCGTCCTACATTATTTTTAATGATGCGACCCTGCGCGAGATGAGTGTGGTTTGTCCGCAGACCGAAGCGGAGATGCTGAGGGTGAAGGGTGTCGGGGAAGTCAAGTACCGGAAATACGGCAAGCCGTTTCTGGAGTTTTTTCAAAATGAAATGTAAAGAAGGTTATAAGGCATGAGAATCGTCCTGGCTACATTAAACGCCAAATATATCCACACCTCGCTGGCCATCCGCCTGCTTAAGGCTTACAGCGAGCATGAATTCCCGGATATTATGCTGGCTGAATATACCATCAAGGATCCTGCGATGAATATCGTGTCCGACTTATTCCAGAAGAAACCCGACGTGATCGGATTTTCCTGTTATATATGGAACATTGAAGAGACCATTAAGCTGGTCAGCATCCTCAAGCAGGTGCTGCCGGAAGTTAAGATCGTGCTGGGAGGGCCGGAGGTATCCTACGAACCGCTCTATTGGATGAAACGCGAGCCCGGCGTGGATTTTGTGGTAAACGGGGACGGGGAGGAGACCTTCCATCACCTGCTGCAGGAGCTGCGCGATGAGCGCAAGTTCCATTTTGTCTACGGGGCCGCTTACCGCAAGGGCGAGGAGCTGATCGTTAACCCTCCGCGTCCCAAAAGCGATCTCAACACCCTGCCGACGCCGCACCGGTTCGCCGATGATCTGCCGGATCTCAGCAAGCGGATTGTTTATTTTGAGACCAGCCGGGGTTGCCCGTTCAACTGTCAGTTCTGCTTATCTAGTATTGAGGTTGGCGTACGCTATTACGATATTGAGCGGGTGAAATCGGATCTGCTCTATCTGATCAATAACGGGGCCAAGGTTATCAAGTTCCTCGACCGGACCTTCAATATTAACCGCAGCTATGCGATGGAGATGTTCCAGTTTCTAATCGATAACCATCAGGGCTGTGTATTCCAGTTCGAGATTACGGCGGACATTATGCGGCCGGAGGTGCTGGACTTTCTGTCCGAAAATGCGCCGCCGGGCATCTTCCGCTTCGAAATCGGCGTGCAGTCGACCAATGACGAGACGAACGAGCTGGTTAAGCGCCGCCAGAATTTCACCAAGCTGTCCCGTACCGTGATGAAAATCAAAGCCAGCGGCAACATCGACCAGCATCTGGATCTGATCGCCGGCCTGCCGCAGGAGGATTACGCGACTTTCCGCAAAACGTTTAACGACGTGTTCGCTATGGAGCCGGAGGAGCTGCAGCTGGGCTTCCTCAAAATGCTGCGCGGTACGGGGCTGCGTGCCCAGGCTGCCAAATACGAGTATACCTACATGGAGCATGCGCCATATGAGATTCTCAGCTCGCATGTCATGTCCTTTTCCGATATTATCCGGCTGAAGCGGCTGGAGGATGTGCTGGAGAAATACTGGAACAGCCACCGGCTGGATCATACGGTCAAGTATCTGATCCGCCATGTTTTTGAGTCGCCGTTTGATTTCTTCCAGGCGTTTGGCGATTACTGGGAGGAGCGGGGCTGGCAGAAGATCGGGCATCAGCTTGAGGATCTGTTTACCCGGCTGCATGCCTTCCTGACCGACAGAGATACCCCTTCGATGGAGATTATTACCGGGCTGATGAAGCTGGATTACTTCCTGGGACACAAGTACAAGCCGCGCAAAATCTGGTGGGACAACGCGCTGGAGAAGCCGGATTGGGCGCGCCACATGAAGGAAATTGCCGCCCATCCGGAGCGGGTCTCCGCAGTACTGGCGGAAGCAGGCTACACTGAACGTGAGCTGCAGAAGTTCATGGTGCTTGAGGTGCTGCCGTTCCGGCTTGCGCCTGTGCTGGATTCCATCAGCGGGCTGTGGGCGGATGCAGCTCTGGGGGCTTTGCTGGTTAACGCAGGAGAAACCGCTGGCAGTGAAGGTACAGATGCTGATGCTATGGTGGTGAACGTGCCAGCTGCAGCAGTTGCAGTTGCTGAAGCGGTACCGGAAGACGGCGGAAGCACTCTGCTGATCGTGCTGTATCAGCAGGATGAGAGCCAGCGTGCGCAGTATTATACTTTGCCGCTGAGTTAATGTAGTTGAACGGCGTGCTTATAGGAGGTACAGAGGTGACTGACGGGTCGCGGGTTTCACTGCAATTGTATGAAGACAAATTCCATGAGCAACTGCTGGCCTTTCAGCTTCCCCCGGAGCAGGCGCAATTTACCGCTCTGCCGGCAGAGAGCTTACCGGAGGCGCTGTGCGCTCCTGACAAGCTGGCTGTCGTAATCACCGAGGAGGAGCTGGCTGCCGGATTTTTTATTCTCCATACCGGCGGGCGGATTGCTGAATTTTACAGCAATTACTCAGAGGCAGCGCTGGTACGGGCTTTTCTGGTGAATTCCCCCTGCCAGGGCCGGGGGATTGCCACAGCTGCTATGGCTTTGCTGCCGGCTTTTGTCCGTAACCATCTCCCGCAGGTTCGTGAAATTGTGCTTACTGTCAATGAACGGAATCCTGCTGCGCTAGCGCTCTATCTGCGTGCCGGATTCTGTGATCACGGGCTGCGCCGTACGGGCGGTAAGGGTCCGCAGAGAATTCTGCAGTATGCGCTGAAGAACAACGCTTAGGCGGCTGTTGTTCTTGGCACGGAGGAGTAAGACCTTTGCCGGCCGCTGCTGGAATGGATGATGTGGAGCGGGTATCTGTCTGGAAAGCGGGGAGAGCAGATGAATGTGAAGCGGGAACATGTGAAGAAAGAGGATCTGTATCTGGAGCGGCTGACCGGACTGTTCGCGGAGAGTTCGCTGCTGATGGATGTTTTCCGCAGGGCACGGTTTCTGGAGCCTCTGCCGTATTACGTCGGTGCAGGCTGTCTTGTACAGACCGTGTGGAACCAGCTGACCGGACGCCCGGCAGAGTATGGGATCAGCGATATTGATCTGGTTTATTTTGATCCGGCTGATCTAAGCTTTGAGGCAGAAAGTGAACAGATAGCTGAGGGGCGGAGGCAGTTTAACGGGGTTCCCGTTCCGCTGGATATTAAGAATCAGGCCCGCGTCCATCTGTGGTATGAGGACAAATTCGGAATCAGGCTTCAGCCATATTCCAGCCTGGAAGCAGCCATAGACAGCTGGCCGACATCAGTAACCTCACTTGGAGCCAGGCTTGAGCCGTCCGGAGAATGGCGAATCTACGCACCCTTCGGCCTTGCGGATTTATACAGCCTGACTATAAGGCCCAATAAGGCGCTGATTAGTGAGGCGGTATATCGCAGCAAGGCAGGGAAATGGCACTCCAAGTGGCCGGAGCTGCAGATTATCCCCTGGGAAGATCCTTCAGACTGAACATCCGCCTCAAGTCCTTGGTCACATTTTTTCTTATAGCAGGCAGGGCGGTTAACGGACCAGGAAGCCTTTATTTCCGGCAATAGGGGAATTTGGAGCTGTAACGGACTGAGGAGACCTTATCACAGGCAAAACTCAACGGTTTGGTGCTAATCAGCATAAATAAGTGCAACTGAGTCCGTTAGTGCCGGAAGTGTGTCAAAAATCAGCAAATAACGGCGTCTGGGTCCGTTAGAGTTTTAACTTGACAGGTTTTGGGATCTGTAACTGGCTCAGGAGACGGCGTGACTAATAAGTGACTTACCTGGCACCTCTCTCTACACCGCTATGTAGCACTCGCCATGCACCACTCATCACTAACCACTCGCCGTTCTTCACACCTATAACGGACCGGGGGAATCTTTATTTTTCCTGTAGTAAGGCGACGGAAAACAGTATGACTGACCACAATAGTGTTCAGGTGAAAAGAATATGTGTGGGCGGCGAACAACAGCGCACAACAAAAGGCGTCCCTGGCAGCCGTTAATCGGCTGCAGGGACGCCTTTTTTGTTTATTCCCTTCAAGGCGTTCAGGTCGCCAGCGGTTGAAGCAGAAGAGACTCAGCGGGAAGGTGGCGCACCAGCCAATCCAGCACATCTGCGGTGACTTCCTCGTGGTTGACCTCGTTCAGCATTTCATGCCGTCCTTCCGGGTACAGGCGGTATTCCACATCACTCAGGCCTTGCTCCTTGTAGAGTTCAGCCAGGCGCAGCACACCCTGGCCGTTCATGCCTACCGGGTCTTTGGCGCCGGAGAACAGATAGACCGGCTTATCCATGCAGAGCTTGCGCAGCGTTTCCTGAGAGTGAATATCACGCAGCAGCCGGAAAAAATCGCGGAAGAAGCGGGTGGTGCAGATGGCCCCGCAGAACGGGTCGGCGATGAAGCGGTCCACTTCCTGCGGATCACTGCTCAGCCAGTCAAAAGCGGTCCGGATCGGCGAAAAGGAGCGGTTGTAGGCTCCAAATACGATACTGTTGAGCAGCACGCTGCGGTGGCGTTCGCCCTGAAGCCGCAGCTGCAGCGCGGCAAGCGATTCTCCGGCCTTCAGCATGGTGCGGGGGCCGTTGGTGCCGCTGAGAATATAACCGGCATACACATTGCTGCCTTCCTCGCACATCAGCTTCTGGGCCAGAAAGGAGCCCATGCTGTGGGCGAGCAGGAACACCGGCAGGCCTTCATGCCGGGAGCGGGCGATATTTGCAAGCTGCACCAGATCGCGCCGCATCCAGTAGAAGCCGTTCTCGCCGGTGTCACCGAGCAGATTGACCTTGCCGGCCGTTTTACCGTGGCCGCGGTGATCATTGGCATAGACGGCGTATCCGGCAGCGGTCAGTGCCGAGGCAAAGCGTGCATAACGGGCAGCCGTCTCGCACATGCCGTGGGCAATCTGCACGATCCCCCTGACCGGAGCCTCCGGCTCAGGCAGCCATACATAGACATGAATATTGACACCTAAAGGGTCGGTCATTGTAAAGCTGTTCTCCCTCATTGCATGTCCTCCTGAAAGTTTTGTAGAAGAAAATCCTTCGCGGAGATAGCATCTGACAGAACCTATTCCGCAAGCACAGGCTTAATTTGTGAACACCCTTGCTGCGAGATTATGCCATACCAAGCTGCTTCGAAAGCTAAACTTAACCATCCTTAGTGCAGGGCAGATCCGAAATAGACACGGTGGTGTATCTTAACAGTCGTTCTATTTATAACCTGTTCGCACTGCTGCCTGCTTTATGGCAAATAAGAGCGGAGCACGGTGGAGTGTCCTTCAATCCCGTATGAGCCAAGTGTGGACGGCAGCAGGTAGCATTCGCCTGCGGCATAAGGCTGTGAGCCGCCCTCCCAGTTTAGATGGCCGCTGCCTTCGCAGATGACCAGAATGGTGAAGCTGTCCGGGGTGGTGGCGAGCTTCCATTCGCCGTTCACGATCCCTTTTTCCACGATGAAATAAGGGGAGGAGGCGATTTGCAGCCATTCTCCGGCAACAGCGCTGTCTGTCTTCATGGAAGTCGCGCCTGCGCCTTTATAAGCTGTGACATTGAGCGAATCCTCAATATGAAGCTCACGCGGCTTACCGTCAAGACCGGGGCGGTCGTAATCATAAATACGGTATGTAGTGTCCGAGTTCTGCTGGATTTCAGCCACAACGACTCCGGCACAGAGGGCGTGTACAGTACCTGCCGGAATATAGAAGGCATCCCCCGCGGCAACTGTGATTTCCTGCATGGTATCCATTACGGTGCCGTTCTCCAGCGCAGCCTGCAGGCTTTCGCGGGTGACATTTTCCTTGAGGCCGTAGATGATTTTGGCTCCGGGCTTGGCGTCGAGCACATACCACATTTCTGTTTTGCCCAGCTCGCCCTTCGGCAATCCCTCGTAATCATCTGTCGGATGCACCTGTACGGACAGGTTATCGTTGCAGTCCAGCAGCTTGATCAGCAGCGGGAACCGGGTGTCCTCTCCGGTGATGCCCTTGCTGCCGAACCATTCCTTGCCGAATTGCTCGCGGATCTGATCCAGGCCCTGGCCGGCCAGCTCGCCGTTAACTACCGTCGATACGCCATTCGGATGGTCAGCGATCATCCAGCCTTCACCAATATGGCCTTCAGGCAGGTCGAGACCGAATTTCTCCAGGGCGCGGCCGCCCCACACGCGTTCTTTGAACTCCGGCTGAAACTTGAGTGGATATGCTTTTGTCATTATAGTATCTTCCTCTCCGTTTGGTTTGAATCTGTCTCTATTTACCGCGTGTAGACTCAAAAAACTCCAGCTTCTCACCGTCCGGCCCGTCAAAAAAGAAATAGCGGCTGCCGTTAGCCAGCGTGCTGATCTCAGTCAGTCCGGGGAGCTGCAGCGCGGCTATCCGGCTGTGCTCAGCCTCAATTAAGGTGACGGTGAAGGCGACATGGCTGACCTTGCCTTCATCCGGCAGGCCAGTCCATACGCGCTCGATCAGCTCAATTTCTACGCTGGTCTGGCCGGGGAAGCTCAGAAAGGCGAGCCGCAGGCTCTCGCCCGGTTCCCCGATAGTGTCCTGCAGGGTAAGGCCGATGACTTCCTGGTAGAACGCAAGGGACTGCTCAAGCTGCGCTACCTTAATGCCGATGTGCTCAAGCTTGCTTACTGCCATTTGGGGATTCAGCTCCTTTTTTCTTCTCAACTGCAATAACATACGGGGCGCTGGCCCGCTGCAGCTGGCGGTAAATGATGCTCTGCGCCAGGCGCTGCGGCAGGCCCGCCGCCCATGCTTCCACGGCGGCGGCTTCACGGTCGCCGCCGTCGTGGCCGGGGTAGAGCACGGCTGTAATGATGCCGCCCGGACGCAGCAGCGTCAGGGCGGCATCCAGCGCAGCCAGCGTGCTCCCGGTCTCGGTGATGATGGTCTTGTCGGCATCGCCTGACGGCAGATAGCCGAGGTTGAACATCACCGCCGAGACTGCCCCGTGCCACTGCGGCGGCACGGCCTCTTCCATCGCTGCGTGGCTGCGCGCAAGCAGCGTTACGGGAGCAAGCGCAGCCGGCGCTTCCTCCCGGGCCAGCCGCAGGCGCTCTTCCGCAAGCGCAAGCGCCGCAGGCTGGATGTCAAACCCGTACACCCCGCCGCGCGGCCCTGAGCACCTCGCGAGAAACAGCGTATCCGCACCGGTGCCCACGGTGGCGTCAATGGCGAGGCCGCCGGAGGCCAGGCGCTCCGCCGTGACTTTATGCGCAAAGCTGAGAACGGACAGGAAGCCCATCAGCCCTTCCTCCAGTACTTACCCTGCCAGCTGTCGCGTGCAACCAGCTCGGCATCGATCGCATTAAGCACTTCCCATTTCTTCAGGCTCCATAGCGGCCCGATCAGGGCCTCGCGCGGCGCATCCCCGGTCAGGCGGTGGACAATCATCTCCGGCGGAAGCAGCTCCAGCGAGTCAGCGATCAGCTTCACGTATTCGTCCTGTTCCAGGAAGCGCAGCAGGCCGGCCTCGTACTGCTTGACCATCGGGGTCTTGCGCATAAGATGCAGCAGGTGAATCTTGATCCCCTGCACATCCATGGCGGCTACAGCAGATACGGTTTCCAGCATCATTTCGTGGGTTTCCTGGGGAAGCCCGTGGATGATATGGGTGCAGACGCGAATGCCGTGGGCGCGCAGCTTGGCGACAGCGTCAATATAGCACTGGGAATCATGCGCACGGTTAATCAGATCTGAAGTGGAGTTATGAATGGTCTGCAGTCCCATTTCAATCCAGAGATAGGTGCGCTTGTTCAGCTCCGCAAGATACTCTACAACATCATCCGGCAGACAGTCCGGCCGCGTGGCAATGGACAAGCCGACTACGCCAGGCTGCTGCAGAATAACCTCGTAGTATTCCCGCAGCTCCTCTACCGGTGCGTACGTATTGGTATAAGCCTGAAAGTAACCGATATACTTGGCGTTTGGCCATTTCAGGTGCTGGCGGTCGCGCACCTTGTTGAACTGGGTGACCAGATCGTCGCGGCGGCTGCCGGCGAAATCGCCGGAGCCTCTGGCGCTGCAGAAGGTGCAGCCCCCCTTGGCAATGGAGCCGTCACGGTTCGGACAGGTAAAGCCCGCATCCAGCATGACCTTGAACACCTTGGTATCCATAACCCCGCGCATTTCGTAGTTCCACGTATGGAACCGTTTGTCTCCCCACATAAGCGGAGTGGAGGTCTGTAAAAGACTCACGGTAAAGCTCCTTTCCTAAATATAAGAACGGTTATTGTGAGAGCCGGGCATCCTCTGCCGGGCCGGGATATCCTTATATTTGTATCGTACAGGCATGATGTCCGGTGAAGGAGGTACAGCCTATTCTTTCTAACCCGTCTATTGTAACAAAATTCAGCGTCAAGCGTAACATAAGCCCCCGGAAAAAAGATGAAAAATAGGCAGCGAAAACCGGCTGTTTTACTTGTTAATGCTTACACCATATGTTATATTTAAATTGTAAATAAACCGATTACAGCAACTAAAAAACTCCATTCTTGAATTCATACTTTCGTGTCGTCCCGCCCATACTAAACCCAAGAGGTGATCACGATGAATTCTCAAACAGCTTATGCTGAAGGTAAAGGTTCGATTGATGTACAGCTGACTCCCGATGAGGCCCTGGCGCTTACCGGCGTTGAATTTAACGGAAATCATAAGATCAAGACCGAAGCGCAGCGCAAGATCAGAAACGCATTTGAGAAGAAATTTGATTTTGATTCGCCGGCAAGGTAGACTATGAACTGTTGAAAAATGGACCCCAATTCCAAATACAACAAGCAACAGAAAAGGGATTCTCCAGCGGCCGCTTCCTGCCCCCCGGAGAATTCCTTTTTGCTGTTTTTAAGGCAAATCTCTTTACTTTTGCGGACAAGTTCGGCACAATGTTTCAAGTAATGTATAAGAGAACAAGCGGAGGAATACTATGCGTTTACGCGGAAGAAAAGGAATACGTGAAAGCCTGGAGGAGCAAACCGACCTGGTGGTCCTCGATCCACGCAGCCTTAAAGGGCACTGGTCGGAGGTGTTCGGCAACGATAACCCGATTCATGTGGAGTTCGGGATGGGCAAAGGACAGTTTATCAGCCAGATGAGCTTCAAATATCCCGGTATTAATTTTATCGGCGTTGATATGTATGATGAGCTGATCCGCCGTGCGGCGGAAAAGGCAAGACTGGTTTGGGAGCCTGCGGGACATGAGACCCCGCCCAACCTGAAGGTGGCACTGGCGAACATCGACTATGCGGAGGAAGTATTTGCACCGGGCGAGCTGGAGCGGATTTATCTGAACTTCAGTGATCCCTGGCCGAAAAGCAAGCATGCCCGCCGGCGCCTGACCCATCCGCGCTTCCTCGACAAATACCGCGGCCTGCTCAGCCCGCTGGGTGAAATTCATCTGAAGACCGATTCGCGCAGCCTGTTTGAGTTCTCGCTGAATGCGTTTGCCGATTTCGGCCTGCAGATGAAAAATATTTCGCTGGACCTGCATACGGATGGTGTTATCAACGAAGAGCATGTCATGACGGAGTATGAGACGAAGTTCTATAACAGGGGCGTAAATATTCACCGCTGCGAGGCCATTGTCGGTGCAGAAGCACTGGCGAACTACCAGGCAACCCGTCTGGACAAATACCGGCTGTAGCAGCCGGGCCGGTTCCGGCGACTATCGGGAGGCCATACAAAAACGGCAGTTACGGGAATTCCCTGTAACTGCCGTTTTTGTATGCCTTGTTCTGGACTGCCCTAGTCCAGCATATCAATAATGCTCTGGGCGCTTTGCAGCGGATGGAATTTAGCTATAGCCTCAAGATGGCTTTTCCGTTTGGCCTGCACATCATCGTAGTGGTAGAGCAGCCGTTCCATCCATTTGTCTACGACCTCGAGGGAGGAGATCGCTTCACCGAGGCCGGCTGAGGTAAAGTAACGGACATTCTCTTCCTCCTGTCCCGGCAGCGGGTTGTGAAAAAGCATGGGAATACCCTTTGCCAAGCCTTCGCTGCAGGTCATCCCGCCGGGCTTCGTAACCAGCAGGTCGGAGACCTCCATCAGCTTGTCAATATCGCGGGTGAAGCCGATCAGTGAGATGTTCGGATGCCGGTATGCGGGATCTGCCTTCATTTCGTCCAGCAGCTTCTCGTTTCTTCCGAGACAAAAGACAATCTGCACCTTTTCACGCCAGCCGGCCAGCCCCTCGTTGACCACGTTGTCGTTCATCATGCCCCAGCCGCCGCCCATGACCAGTACAGTCGGCAGATCCTGAAGGCTGAACTGCTCCAGAATCTCCTGCCGCCCGGGATGCTCCCAGAAGCTCGGATGAACCGGCATACCGGTCACTTGAATCTTGGCAGAGGGGACGCTGCGGCGGTGCAGCTTGGCTTTGACTTCGGGTGTGGAGACCAGGTAACGGTCCACCTCCGGGCTGATCCAGCTGGCATGGGCATCGTAATCGGTGATGACCGTGACCAGCGGTGCCTTGAAGCCCGGGTCCAGCCGTTTCAATCTGGAGACTACGGCGCTCGGGATGAAGTGCGTGCAGACGATAATATCGGGCTTCAGCTGTCTCACAATATTTTGCGTATGTGTATAAAATAGGCGGTGCAGGGCAAGCGTGGTAAGACGGTTAAATGATTTCTGGTGACGGTACACATACCCCATCAGCCTGGGCTGTGAGGTTACCGTCTTGCGGTAGGCCGATACAATTAGCGGAGCCATTTTGGGATTGAGAAAATTCCCCAGCTCCAGCACCCTGGTTTGAATATGGGGCGACAGCTTGCGCAGGCTGCTCGACAGCGCGTAGGCCGCCTGCGTATGCCCTGCGCCGAAGCCTTCCGACAGCAGCAATACTCTTTTTTTGCGCAATGTTTGATTCACCTGTTCCCAAAATGGTTTGCCAAGGCGGGCTTCAGAACCACAGAACAACTGTGCCTGCCGCAACGCCGCTGCCGATTACTGCGCCTGCTATTACATCAGACGGGTAGTGCAGCCCGAGATAAATGCGTGAGAACCCGACAATGCATGCCAGCGGCAGCAGAACAACGGTAAGGGCAGGGTAAGCCGCCATATAAGGAACCGTAGAGGCGAAGATAGCTGTAGTATGGCCTGAAGGAAAAGAATGATCCTTTAGCGGATTGTGAAACGTATTTGTCCCCGGCAGAGCCAGGTAGGGCCGCATGCGCGGGTACAGCTTTTTGGCGATGGCCACGGGCAGATGGCTGACAGCCAGCGCCGTGAGGGCCTGAAGGCCTGTCGTTCTGAGCGGCTGGGGCGCAAAGGCCCAGATCAGCACATTGATGCCGATAGCGCTTGTCGCGCCGCCCAGATGGGTAAGATAGAAGAGCCAGAAGTTCAGAAAAGGGTTATGCAGGCGGCCGTTGATCCATTGGAAAAGACGACGCTCCCAGAGAAGTAATTTCATGAATAAATGTCTCATATCTTGTCCCTCCGATAGTCCGGCTAAGGATAGCTGGCGCTTCTGCCGCCAATCCAAATTAATACCCCGAAGCTGTCTTTATCATACGTTTTAAAGGTAGTTCATTTCAAGGAAAAGCTCTGGTGAAGCGCAGAATTTGTCAGTTTTGACTTGGGAACCCCTGACACCGTACAATGATTCAAGCGGACCGGACGCGTTTAAAAGGTAACAGAGAAAATGAGGAATCCGTCACACCGGAAAACCCTACAACATCTTTTAAACGGGATCTAAATAAATGAACGCCTGGCCGCAAAAAAAGGGTAAGCGCTTGTCTATTGTAAGGGATGCAACAAAAGGGTCAGCAACATCGTTTAACATGCCATAGACATAAAAAGTGGCATATCAAGAGTGGAAAAGGGGGCATCAAAAGGTCATGGCAGACGCATTGTTTGTTACGCTCCAAGTGATCTTGGCGGCAATCGCAGTTTATCAGTTCACGTTCTCGCTGTTCGGACTGCACAGGAAAAAGAAAAAGGAACATTTTGCACCGGAAAAGTCTTTTGCAGTACTGGTGGCCGCGCACAATGAGGAAGAAGTCGTCGGCGCACTGATGGAGAATCTGAAACAGCTTAATTATCCCCAGGATCTGTACGATGTATTTGTCATTTGCGACAACTGCACCGACGGGACGGCAAAGATCGTAAGGGAGCACGGCATGAACGCCTGTGTCCGCACCAACAACAACCTGCGGGGCAAGGGTTATGCCATTGAATGGATGCTGAAGGAACTTTGGGCCATGCCGCGCCAGTATGACGCTGTAGTCATGTTCGACGCCGACAACCTGGCTCACACGGAATTTCTGATGGAGATGAACAATGACCTGTGCTCCGGTGCCCGGGTCATCCAGGGCTACATTGATACGAAGAATCCGGAGGATTCATGGATCACTGCAGCTTATGGTGTCTCCTACTGGTACATCAACCGCCTGTGGCAGCTCTCGCGCCACAATCTGCAGATGGCGAACTTCCTGGGCGGTACCGGAATGTGCTTTGAAACAGCCCTGCTGAAGGAAATGGGCTGGGGAGCTACCAGCCTGGTGGAGGATTTGGAATTCACCATGCGCAGTGCCTCCAAGGGCGTCTATCCGAAGTTCAACTATGACGCCAAGGTATTCGATGAGAAGCCCCTCACCTTTAAGGCTTCCTCGAGACAGCGCCTGCGCTGGATGCAGGGGCACTTCACCGTGGCCCGCAGGTATTTCTTCCCGCTGCTGTGGCAGAGCCTCAAGGAACGCAGCCTGACGAAGTTTGACCTGGCCCTGTACGGAGCTAACGTCTACATTGTCCTGCTGACATTTCTGATGACGGCAGTGATGTGGATCGACACTGCATTGTTCGATGGTCCGCACATCGCCAACATCTACGGGCACCTGCCGATCTGGCTGAGCTATCTCGCGATCGGAGCCAATATTCTGACCTTCCTTCTGTCTATGGTGCTGGAGAAGGTGAAGTTCAAGAAGGTGTATCTGTACCTGCTGGTCTTCCCGATCTACCTGCTGTCATGGTATCCGATTACGTTCTATGCGTTCTTCACGCAGAACAACAAGCAGTGGAGCCATACCAAGCACACACGGGTGGTCCGGCTTGAGGAAGTGCAGAGCAAGCAGGTTTAATATTTGTTTAAAGTATTGACAGTGCTATGAATGATGATGTATAGTATTCAAGTATGCAAAACATAGGGATTGCAAGCAGAAGCACCGGCTTCTCACCTGACTGGCAATACGTCAGCTGGTTTTGATCTCAATGCTTTATGAATGTTAGAGTTCATGAACGTTGATCAAACACGGGGTGTCGGGAGTTACCGGCGCCCCTTTTTTATGGAGAACCGCAAATACATTGTACAAGAAGATCCGGAGGTGGAGAATTATCAGTAAGGAACATATGATCAATGATGAAATTCGGGCCAAAGAGGTCCGGCTGGTTGGAGCGGAAGGTGAGCAAATCGGGATCAAGCCGATCCGCGAGGCGCTGCAGATGGCGATTGATCTTAACCTTGATTTAGTCAACGTAGCACCGCAGGCGAAACCGCCGGTATGCCGCATCATGGATTACGGCAAGTTCCGTTATGAAACGCAGAAGAAAGAGAAGGAAGCGCGTAAGAACCAGAAGATCGTGGACATCAAGGAAGTCTGGTTCCGTGCCAACATTGAGGAGCATGATTATCAGACCAAGTTCCGCAATGTGGTCAAGTTCCTGGGCGAAGGCGATAAAGTGAAGTGCTCCGTGCGTTTCCGCGGACGTGAGATCACTCACGCGAATATCGGCCAGAAGATCCTGGAGCGCGTTAAGAATGAAGTGGCTGACATATCTGTTGTTGAACGCCAGCCCAAGCTGGAAGGACGCAGCATGATTATGATTCTGGCTCCTAAGCCTCAATAATTCTGGAGTCACTTGCTTAGCAATTTGGCGCCGCATAATAATCAAGGAGGAAACACCATGCCTAAAATGAAAACACACAGCAGCCTGAAAGGCCGCTTCAAGATCACCGGATCCGGTAAAGTTCTGCGCTACAAAGCCCACAAGAACCACTTGCTGTCCCACAAGTCCAAACGCGCTAAGCGCGTACTGAACGGCAATCCGGTTATGGCTGCCGGTGACGTTAGACGTTTGAAACAAGGACTTGCTAACTTGAAATAGTTTGATTACACATTTTTGGGAGGTTTATTAATATGGCAAGAGTTAAAGGCGGATTTGTAGTTCGTCGTAGACATAAAAAAGTATTGAAGCTGGCTAAAGGTTATTTCGGTTCCAAGCACCGCATTTTCAAAACGGCTAAAGAGCAAGTAATGAAATCGATGGTTTACGCATACCGTGACCGTCGTCAGACTAAACGTAACTTCCGCAAACTGTGGATCGTTCGTATCAATGCAGCAGCCCGTCAAAACGGCCTGTCCTACAGCAAGCTTGTATACGGCCTGAAACTGGCTGGCGTAGAAGTGAACCGCAAGATGCTGGCTGACCTGGCAGTAAATGACCTGAACGCATTCAACTCCCTGGCTGTTGTAGCCAAAGAGAAGATCAACGCGTAAGTGTTATGATTAACCGAAAAGCACCGCCTGCGGGGGAACCCGTGTGACGGTGCTTTTTTGCGCGGCTATGGCGTGCGGACTGTTATTCCCAGTACTTGGTGGTGCTGAGCTGTGAAGCGAGTTTTTTGCTGCTTGCGCGTCTGATCTTCCGGAGTTCGGACCGCTCGCCTGCGGATTCGCTGATCAGCTTCTCTTCATCGGTCTCCGGGATGATGGCTGGTACAGGCGCCGGTGTGCCGTCCTCCTCGATGGCTACAAAGGTCAGGAACGAAGTAGCGGCAACGGCCCGTTCGCCGGTGTAGAGGTTCTCGGAGATGATTTTGACAAATACCTCGATGCTGGTACGGCCTGTCCAGGAGACGAAGGATTCGAAGCAGACGGAATCGGAGGGCCGGATCGGCCGCAGGAAGTCTACGGAATCGGTAGAGGCCGTGACAACATTTTTACGGCAGTGGCGCATGGCTGAGATTGAGGCAACCTCATCTATAGTGCTCATCAGCTTGCCTCCGAACAACGTCTTATGGTTATTGACGTCGTTTGGAAAGACGCGGCCAGTCTTGAAGACGCGGGATTCGCGGCTGTACTTGAAGGGCGGGACGGTTTGGGGATCGTTATGTTCTTCCATGGTTTCAGTACTCCCTTTTCATACAATATGTAAACATTCATGATAATAGAAAACGGATTGTCGTGCAATAATATTATAGACAACTGACCTGGAATGAAGACATTCGAGGTATTCTAACACAACATGACGGCTAACATGACGTACCATGTCACAGAAAGCGTTTTCTTGTGAAAAAATGCAAATAATTATTGACCTGAGGTCATTTATGGACTGGATTTTAGATTTTTTTGCAGGTATAATTTGAGCTAATGGTATGTCCAAGCAAAAGACAGAAGACATCCAATTTCTTAAGGGGGATCACAATCGATGAAAAAGTTTTTGAAAACGTCGCTCGTTATGTTGACCGCTTGCACAGCTATCCTGGCAGGATGCGGAAACAATAACGCTAACTCGGGCAATGCCGCTAACGGAGAAACAGGTGGCAACGCTGGAACAGCTACTAATGCACCTGCAGCAACAGATGCTCCTAAGTCCGATGTAAAGATCGGTCTCGTTACTGACGTAGGCGGAGTAAACGATAAATCGTTTAACCAGTCCGCTTGGGAAGCTCTTGAAGCCCTTAAGACAGAAGCCGGCGTTGAAATTAAATATCTGCAAAGTAACTCCAGTGCGGACTACGAGCCGAACCTTAACCAATTCGTAAAAGGCGGCTACAACCTGACTTGGGGTATCGGTTTTGATCTTGGTGACGCTCTGCTGAAGGTTGCTCAAGAAAATCCGGATGCTAATCTGGCAATCATCGACAGCGTGGTTGACGCTCCTAACGTTGAGTCCGTAACATTCGCTGAAAACGAAGGTTCCTTCCTGGTTGGTGTAGTTGCAGGTCTGACTACAAAAACCAATAAAGTAGGCTTCATCGGCGGTATGGAAAGCCCGGTTATCAAACGTTTTGAAGTTGGCTTCAAAGCCGGCGTAGAAGCGGTTAATCCTGATGCAACTGTAAGCATCACTTATGCAGGTGCTTATGACAAGCCGGATACCGGTAAATCCCTGGCTGCTACACTGTACAATGCCGGCAACGACATCATCTTCCCGGCTGCAGGCGCAACGGGTAACGGTGTATTCAATGAAGCCAAGTCTCGCAATGATGCAGGCGGCGACAAAGTTTGGGTTATCGGCGTAGATAAAGACCAATCCCTGGAGTTTGGTGACGATGTAACGCTGACTTCCATGATCAAACGCGTTGACGAAGCGGTTAAAAAGGTTTCCCAGCAAGTGGTTGACGGAACATTCAAAGGCGGTACTACAACTGTGCTGACTCTGAAAGACAACGGCGTAGGCCTTCCTGAAACATCCAAAGCTAACGTTTCCGCTGAAATCCTGGCTAAGGTTGAAGAATACAAACAACAAATCATCGACGGAACAATCACTGTTCCTGCCGAGTAATATCTGTCTTAATTCTTTTGCGTAACAGCATAGAGCAAGAAACAAGGCCGGTCTTTAAGCTGGCCTTGTTCCCTGTTAATGCACCGGTTTTTGTCAGGCGCAGATAGCCGCCCCGTCCAGGGCGGTTAACCGTGCCTGTACGGTTTTATATATTCTGTGATGAGGGTGATTCCATGAGTGCTGCGGCTCCTGTCGTAGAGTTGAAGCAAATCACAAAACGCTTTCCCGGTATTGTCGCGAACGACTCGATTAGTCTGACGCTCCAAAAAGGGGAGATTCATGCACTGCTTGGTGAGAACGGGGCAGGCAAGTCAACCTTGATGAATATCGTATTCGGACTATACCAGCCCGATGAAGGCAGCATCGAAATCGACGGGAAACCGGTTATTATCGATAGCCCCAATAAAGCTATTGAGCTTGGCATTGGTATGGTTCACCAGCATTTCAAGCTTGTTGAGCCTTTTACGGTGACTGAGAATATCGTTCTTGGGATGGAACCGAAGAAGGGCCTTAAAATCGACTATAAATCCGCAGCGGAACAGGTTCGTAAGCTATCTGAGCAGTATGGCCTCCAGGTTGATCCGAATGCCCGGATTCATGACATTTCGGTTGGCATGCAGCAACGGGTAGAGATTATGAAAACTTTGTACCGCGGTGCGGATATACTTATATTCGACGAGCCTACCGCTGTGCTGACGCCGCAGGAAATAACAGAATTAATGGCGATTATGAAGCGGCTCGTTGCAGAGGGTAAGTCCATCATCCTGATTACGCATAAACTTAAGGAAATTATGCAGATCTCTGACCGGGTGACCATTATCCGCAGAGGGAAGGTTATTGATACCGTTACAACTTCTGGTACGAATCCGAATGAGCTGGCTGAGAAAATGGTTGGCCGCGGAGTAACCTTCAAAGTGGACAAGCAGGTTCCGCATGTAGGAGAAAGTGTGCTTAAACTGACGAATGTCAACAGCAAGAGCAAGGACGGGGTTCCTGTCCTGAACGGTCTCAGCTTTGAAGTGAGGGCAGGGGAGATCCTGGGGATTGCCGGCGTTGACGGAAACGGGCAAAGCGAGCTGATCCAGGCTATTACCGGCCTGCGCAAAATCGATTCCGGTTCCATTACGGTTTCAGGCCAGGAGATAGCCAACCTGTCACCGCGTAAAATCTCTGAGATGAACGTGTCTCATATTCCGGAAGACCGCCACAAACACGGTCTGGTACTGGATTTCAGCGTAAGTGAGAACATGGTGCTCGAAACTTATTATAAGAGTCCTTACAACCAGGGCGGCTTCCTCAAAATGGATGTCATTAACAATCATGCAGAGGACTTAATTAAACAATTTGATGTACGTACACCTTCAATTGAGACGAAAGCCCGCTCCTTGTCCGGTGGTAATCAGCAAAAAGCGATTATTGCGCGGGAAATAGATAAAAATCCGACACTTCTTATTGCGGCACAGCCTACACGAGGTCTTGATGTAGGGGCGATTGAATTCGTGCAGAAGCAGCTGATTGCCCAGCGTGACCAAGGTAAGGCGGTACTGCTGATTTCCTTTGAGCTGGATGAGATCATGAATGTATCCGACAGAATTGCCGTTATTTATGAAGGGCAGATTGTCGGCGAAGTATTCCCGCAGGATACGAATGACCAGGAGCTTGGTCTGATGATGGCGGGCAGCTTGAAGCGGGGAGGAAATGCGGGTGCATAGACTTAAAAAAATCTTCGCAACAGACAGCTATGTTGTGCCTCTGGTTGCGATTATAATGGGCTTCCTGGTTGGGGCCATTGTTATGCTGATTGGCGGTTATGACCCTATCGCAGCTTACTCCGCGCTGTTCAAACGGGTATTCGGCAGTCCGTATGACATTGGTGAGGCCATCCGCGAGATGACTCCGCTGATGTTCACCGGTCTTGCTGTTGCCTTTGCTTTCCGTTCAGGGATGTTTAACATCGGTGCTGACGGACAGGTGCTTATAGGCATGACGGCAGCTACCCTTGTCGGGATCCAGCTGGCCGGATTACCGTCATTTTTGCTCGTTCCGCTTGCTGTAATCGCAGCCGGACTTGCCGGGGGATTATGGGCCGGTATTGCAGGTTACCTGAAGGCGAAGCGCGGGATTAACGAAGTTATAACTACGATCATGCTGAACTGGATTGCGCTGTATCTGTCGAATTATATTGTACGGAACTTCCTGCTGCTCAAAGGCCAGAACCGTTCCGAAGATATTCCGGCTTCGTTGTCCATGACTTTCCTGAACGGGGTATTCGACAATGCCCGTGTTCACTGGGGAACGGCAATTGCGATTTGTGCGGCAATTTTCTTCTATGTCTACCTGTGGAAAACCAAGCAGGGATACGAAATGCGTGCAGTAGGTCTCAATCCAAATGCTGCCGAATATGCCGGGATGAATGTGGGCCGTAATGTTGTTAAGGCCATGTTCATCAGCGGTGCCTTTGCCGGACTTGCAGGTGCAGGTGAAGTGCTGGGCGTATTCCATTACCAGTCCGTATTTGCTGCATCTCCAGGCTACGGGTTTAACGGTATTGCTGTCGCCCTGCTTGGACTGACACACCCTCTGGGTGTTATTCTGGCGGCGATTCTGTATGGTATGCTAACTTACGGTGCTGCGGGTATGAGCTTTGGGGCGGATGTTCCGCCGGAGCTGATCCGCATCGTAATCGGTTCGATTATATTCTTTATTGCAGCACAAGGAATTGTCCGCTGGGTGCTTAAGCCCTTTTACCTCAAGCGGAAGAAAGAGAAGGTGTCATAGATGGATCTGCTGACGTTAGGACAATTGCTCAATACGACGCTTGTTTTTTCCACGGCGCTCATTTTCGCTGCTCTTGGCGGCATCTTCTCTGAACGTTCCGGTGTGGTCAATATCGGTCTGGAAGGCTTGATGATGTTCGGTGCTTTTGCAGCAGCGGTAGGGGGGCATTATGCCCAGGATGCCGGGCTGGGCGCATGGGCTCCATGGGTTGGCGTGCTTTGCGCGATAGCAGTCGGTGTCATCGGCTCCCTGATTCACGCCGTTGCTTCCATCACCTTCAAAGCGGATCAGACGATCAGCGGTACGGTAATTAACTTCCTGGCGGCAGGAAGTACACTGTATATGGTTAAGCTGTTTTTTGACGGAGCAGGGGAATCCCCGCTGATTGACGGCTTCAAGAAGGTGTCTGTTCCTGTACTGTCCAAAATTCCGGTTATCGGTGAAGGGGTTTTCAATTCCTACCCGACGACTTACCTGGCGATCATTCTCGTCATCGTGATTTACTTCGTACTGTTCAAAACTCCGTTCGGACTCCGTCTACGCGCAGTCGGTGAGCATCCGAGTGCTGCGGATACCTTGGGAGTTAACGTAAAACGGATGAGATATATCGGTGTTATGCTGAGCGGTATGCTGGCCGGTATCGGCGGGGCGACCATCACTCTGACGACCACAGGCACATTTGCGCACAATACCATTTCCGGCCAGGGCTTTATTGCGATTGCCGCAATGATCTTCGGTAAATGGAATCCGCTGGGCGCGTTTGGAGCCGCTGTTTTCTTCGGCTTCTCGCAGGCAATCCGCAACTACGTACAGTTGTTTGAATGGTCCAAGAGCATTCCGCAGGAATTCATCTTCATGATTCCTTATGTACTGACTATTATCGTACTGGTGAGTGCAGTAGGCCGATCTTCCGCTCCTAGAGCATTAGGTGAACCCTACGACCCCGGTAAGCGTTAATCGTTACAGAGCTGAGTTTTCATATATCCAAATCAAGCGCATGTCCAGGTTTTCCGGACATGCGCTTTTTGGTTTTCCGGCGGTACTGCATGCGTCTTTGGGTCTGTTACCACGGCAGCAGGGACACATGTACAGGCAAACCGCATCCATTCCGAATAGACTGTGGTTGAACCTGAAGCAGAACTCAGTATTTTTCTTAAGTGAGTTTTTCACGAAGGTAACACAATGAATTCCAGCTCACAAAACAAAGCTTAAGCTTCCGGAGCAAGTTTTGTACGAAGAAATTACAGGGAAGTTCAGCTCACAAAACTTTTAGGAGGGATATTATGGCAGAGCAGGTTACAAAGAAACAAGTTATGAAGCTTGTCGGCAAACATATTGTTGCTGTAAAAAAAGACGGCTCCAAGGTCACGGGTAAACTGGTGCGTGTATCGGGCAACCGTCTTATTCTTCAGCGGGTCAGCGGTAAAAAAGTGCAAACCAATGCACTGATTCCGCTAGTGCTGTTTGATCTGCTTGCTGTAGGTACTGCACCATATGCCGGCTACGGCGGCGGTTATGGCTATGGCGGCGTACCTTACGGCGGCTACGGACCAGGGCCAGGTTATGGCGGCTATGGACCGGGTCCGGGTTATTACGGAGGTAAGCCGTACCCGCCGATCGGATTCTTTTAAATTTCAGTTGAACTGCTTTTCGAACTCATAGCAATAATTCTGCGGCTGATAACGGGCTACGCTGTAGCCCATTTTTTCATAGAAGGAAATACCTGCTGTGTTTCCGGTGTCCACAGCCACCTTGGCCCGCTTACAGCCGCGGGATAATGCAAATCGTTCAGCCCGGTCCATCAGCAGATTACCCCAGTGCTTGCGGCGCGCTTCCGGAGCTATGGCCAGCATATCAATATATAGCAGATCACCGTGCAGCATGAAATGGACGAACCCAAGCGGGTCGCTCTCATAGTCCGGACAAGCAACCAGGGTTACACCCTGGCTCAGGCGGCGGGGCAGGTCCTTTCTGACCTGGTTGATTATAGTCTGCGGCAGATGCGACAACGGGACGAGCTGCTTCTCAATCAAGTCCATAATGACGCTGTCATCCTGCCTGGGTCTGCGGTAACGAATCATCGCGCGCCCCCCTTTCCACGCATTGTCGTACATCATATGCCTGCAGGGGTGTGGGCGTTACGGAAAGGACAGAACAACGTTTTGTGACAGATTAGGAAATATGGGTATTGACTTATCCATGTGAGGAATCATATAATGTGTCTAAACATTTTAACGAACATACTTGTATCGGCAATGATGAGGACGAAGTTTTAAGGGCTCTTTTGCTCAGAGAGTGTGAGGATCTGCTGCAACCTCCACCGAAATCCCTTATATACGAGCTCACCTCGGAGCTGTTTTCCTGAAAGGTCCATCAGTTAGAGCGGTGGAATTATTAGGGGGAATCGTCTGGTCCGCGTTACGGACTTCAGGTTACAAAGATTTGGGCCCTGCCTACATCGATGGATTTTTGTTACCTGATAAGGCGTTGCATCGTGAGATGCAATGCAAACATGGGTGGTACCACGGAAGCTAAACCTTTCGTCCCTCACGCGCTTTGCTTTGGCGCGTGGGAGGCGGAAGGTTTTTTTGGTTTTAAGCCCCTGCTGCTGAATAAAGGACGGTCCGTCATTTGCATAATGAATGTTAACTATCGAAGGGAGGAATACTGATGAGCGCGCAAACACCGGAAGTGCGGTCTACAGAAGAATTACGTGAGAAATGGAAAAATCCCGAGGTGATAACAGGTTCTGAAATCCTGCTGCGCAGTCTGGTACTGGAAGGTGTGGATACGGTATTCGGCTATCCGGGCGGAGCGGTATTGTATATCTACGATGCCCTGCACGGATTCGATGATTTCAAGCATATTCTTACCCGCCACGAGCAAGGCGCAATTCATGCCGCTGACGGCTATGCCAGAGCAAGCGGGAAGCCGGGCGTATGTATCGCAACCTCAGGTCCGGGAGCAACGAATCTCGTTACAGGAATTGCAACGGCCTTTATGGACTCGGTTCCGCTCGTAGTAATCACTGGTAATGTCTTCTCCAGCCTGATTGGAACAGATGCCTTCCAGGAAGCGGATATCACAGGAATAACAATGCCGATTACGAAGCACAGCTATCTGGTAAGGGATGTCGAAGATCTGCCGCGTATCATTCATGAAGCGTTCCATATCGCAAATACAGGACGTAAGGGTCCAGTACTGATCGACATTCCGAAGGATGTATCGGCAGCAAAAGCGCTGTTCACACCGGTACAGAACCAGGGAGTCAACCTCCGCGGCTATAACCCGCGGACCGTTCCTAATAAGCTTCAGCTGGATAAGCTGATCCGGGCCATCTCGGCAGCCGAACGTCCGATTATTATCGCAGGCGGCGGCGTTATCTACTCCGGAGCGCATGAAGCGATGACCGAGTTTGTAAAACGGACCGAAATCCCGATTACAACAACTCTGCTGGGACTCGGCTGCTTCCCTAGTGCTGACGACCTCTGGATGGGAATGCCTGGTATGCATGGTACCTATACAGCCAATAATGCCATACAGCAATGTGATTTGCTGATTAACATCGGTGCCCGGTTTGATGACCGCGTAACCGGTAAGCTGGACGGCTTTGCTCCGAAAGCGAAGATTGTTCACATCGACATTGATCCGGCGGAAATCGGCAAGAACGTTACACCTGATATTCCGATTGTAGGCGATGTAAAAACGGTACTGGAAATGCTGATTCCGGACCTTACACGCGCTGCTAAGGCGGATGCCTGGAGAACGCAAATCGCCCAGTGGAAGCTTGAGAAGCCGCTCCGCTACAACGATTCGGACACAGAGCTCAAGCCGCAATGGGTCATTGAAATGATCAATGAGACTACCAAAGGCGAAGCCATTGTAACTACTGACGTTGGCCAGCATCAGATGTGGGCTGCACAGTACTATAAATTTAATCACCCGCGCTCATGGATTACTTCCGGAGGACTTGGAACAATGGGCTTCGGATTCCCGTCAGCAATCGGCGCACAAATGGCTCAGCCTGGGCGGCTGGTAGTTTCCATTAACGGGGACGGCGGAATGCAGATGTGTTCCCAGGAGCTGGCGATCTGTGCAATCAATAATATCCCGGTCAAAATCGTAGTCATCAACAATCAGGTTCTGGGTATGGTACGCCAGTGGCAGAATCTCATTTATGAGAAACGCTACAGCTACACAGACCTCGCCGGCAGCCCGGATTTTGTTAAGCTGGCTGAAGCCTACGGTGTAAAAGGACTGCGGGCAACGAATAAAGAAGAAGCAGGCGCAGCGTGGAAAGAAGCACTGGAAACGCCGGGACCCGTTCTGGTAGAATTCGTCGTTCCAAAGGACGAAAATGTCTACCCGATGGTAACTCAGGGCTCAACCATTGATCAAATGCTTATGGGGGATGAATGACAGTGATGAAACACACGATTTCTGTGCTTGTGAATGACCAGCCGGGTGTGCTGCAGCGGGTAGCGGGCTTGTTCGGACGCCGTGGCTTCAATATTGAGAGCATTACTGTCGGGCAATCCGAAGAAATCGGATTGTCCCGGATGGTCATCGTTACACTCGGCGACCAGCACACGCTGGAACAGATCGAGAAGCAGCTTTACAAGTT
The DNA here is from genome assembly GCF_029893965.1 of Paenibacillus sp. PastM-3. GTDB lineage: Bacteria > Bacillota > Bacilli > Paenibacillales > Paenibacillaceae > Paenibacillus_AQ. The sequence goes on along the minus strand of NZ_JARXXP010000016.1, from coordinate 119,491 downwards.
GATTGATGTCATCAAGGTTGTAGATCTTGGCTCCAAACCAATGGTTGCCCGCGAACTGGCCCTGATCAAAGTCAAAGCCGAGCCGGCTGAGCGTCCCGAAATTATGGGCGTTGTTGAGACGTTCCGTGCTTCTGTTGTCGATATCGGTACAAACAGCCTATTGGTCCAGGTCGTAGGCGATACACAAAAGATCGATGCGATGATTGAATTACTGAAGCCATACGGCATCAAAGAACTGTCCCGTACCGGAGTCACAGCAATGATCCGCGGGAATGCCTGATCAGTATAATTTACAGCTTTAACGAATTGCTGCTTGTGTGCATTAATTTGATAATATTATAATGAATTGCCCTCGAAAGAGCGGGGACTTGAGGAGCAGCACGGAGCTGCGGATTCAGCCTCAGGCACTCTTGAAGTACCCGCTCTTTACGATGGGTTCCAAATTAAAGGAGGATATTGACAATGGCAGTGACAACGTACTATGAACAGGATGCAGAACTCAGCGTATTAAAAGGAAAGACAATTGCAGTAATCGGGTACGGCAGCCAAGGACATGCCCAGGCGCAGAACCTGCGCGACAGCGGGCTTCAGGTTGTCATCGGCCTGCGTGAAGGCAAATCCTTTGAAACCGCCAAAAATGACGGCTTTGAAGTATTGTCGGTAGCTGAAGCAGTATCCCGTGCAGACGTAGTGCAAATTCTGATGCCGGACGAAACACAGGCATCCGTATATAAGAATGATATTGAGCCTAACCTCAAAAAAGGCGCAGCTCTGATGTTCTCCCACGGCTTCAACGTACATTTCGGCCAGATCGTTGCTCCTAAGGATGCTGACGTACTGCTGGTTGCACCTAAATCCCCGGGCCACATGGTTCGCCGCACTTATGTAGAAGGCTTCGGCGTTCCTGGTCTGATCGCAATCGAACAGGATGCTACAGGAAATGCTAAGGCAATCGGACTTGCTTATGCTAAAGGTATCGGCTGTACACGTGCAGGGGTTATCGAAACCTCCTTCCGTGAAGAAACCGAAACCGATCTGTTCGGTGAGCAGGCTGTACTTTGCGGCGGTGTATCCGCACTGATCAAAGCCGGCTTCGAAACGTTGACTGAAGCAGGATATGCTCCTGAAATGGCTTACTTCGAGTGTCTGCATGAGCTGAAGCTGATTGTTGACCTGGTGTATGAAGGCGGACTTGCTACTATGCGTGATTCCATCTCCAACACTGCCGAGTACGGTGACTATGTAACTGGACCGCGCATTGTTACTGACGAAACCAAAAAAGCAATGAAAGCTGTACTGACTGATATCCAGCAGGGTAAATTTGCCCGTGACTTTATCCTGGAGAACCAGTCCGGCCGTGCCTTCCTGACTGCTACCCGCCGCAACGAAGCTGCTCATCCGGTAGAAGTAGTCGGCAGCCAGCTGCGTGAAATGATGCACTGGATTAAGAAATAGGCTCATATACTTAATTGGTAAGACACAATAGTGTAATCCTCAGATGCGGCCGTAACTTTGCGGGCCGCATTTGAGGGTTTTTGCACAATTTTCAGGAGGTGCTCAGCTTGCGGAAAATCTATGTGTTCGACACGACGCTGCGTGACGGGGAGCAGTCGCCGGGTGTGAACCTGAATACACGTGAGAAGGTGGAAATCGCCTACCAGCTTGAAAAGCTTGGAGTTGACCGGATGGAGGCAGGCTTCCCCGCAGCTTCACCGGGCGATCTGGCAGCTGTCAACGCCGTAGCGAAAGCAGTAAAGGATGTTACTGTTATCGGACTTTCACGCTCCAGAGAGACTGATATTGACGCGGTCAGAGAAGCACTGAAGGGCGCGCAGGACCCTTGCATTCATATTTTTCTGGCAACCTCGCCGATTCACCGGCAGCATAAGCTGCGTATGGAAAAAGCCCAGGTGCTTGAAACCGCACAATCTGCGATCCGTTACGCGAAGAAGTATTTTTCCAAGCTGGAGTTTTCCTTGGAGGATGCCGGACGGACCGAGCGTGATTTTATGGCGGAAATGGTGGCCATGGCGATCCGTGAGGGCGCGAATGTGGTCAATATTCCCGATACGGTCGGTTACCTGAACCCCTCGGAATATGGAGCCATTTTTAAATTCCTGAAGGATACAGTGCCTGACATTGAGAAGGTCCAGCTGAGTGCCCACTGTCATAATGACCTGGGAATGGCTACTGCCAATACACTGGCGGCCATTCAGAACGGTGCGGATCAGATCGAAGGTACCATCAACGGTATCGGGGAACGGGCCGGTAATACGGCGATTGAAGAAGTGGCTCTGGCGCTGGAGACGCGCAACGAATTTTTCGGAGCGAAGACTTCTCTGGTGCTCTCGGAAATCTCCCGGACCAGCCGTCTGGTCAGCAGACTGACCGGGATGGCCGTTCCGGGCAATAAGGCAATTGTCGGGGCCAATGCTTTTGCACATGAGTCTGGTATCCATCAGGACGGCATGCTCAAGGAGAAGACCACCTATGAGATTATGACGCCGGAAACGATCGGGCTCAAAGAGAGTAAGCTGGTGCTGGGCAAGCATTCCGGCCGTCACGCCTTCCGGGATAAACTTAATGATCTGGGATATGACCTGCCGGAGGAAGAAGTGAATACCGCCTTTGCGAAATTCAAGGATCTGGCTGATAAGAAAAAAGAGGTCTCCGATGAGGACATTCTGGCCCTGTTGGAGGAAAAGCTGGGCGATACGCCGGAAATTTTCAGTCTGCAGACCATTTATGTCACTTACGGCAATGAGTCCATTCCTACAGCAAAGGTAGTCATTAAAGGCCAGGAAGCTGAGCCGATAGTAGCAGTTGCCGAGGGGAATGGTTCGGTTGATGCCATTTATAATGCGATCGATCTGGCTACAAGCGAGGAAGTTACCCTGGGTGACTATTCCATTAAAGCTGTAAGCCGCGGCAAGGATGCACAGGGTGAGGTACATGTTGTGCTGTCCCAGGGTGAAGTAGCTGCACAAGGACGCGGACTGAGCACGGATATTCTTGAGGCCAGCGCCCGGGCTTATCTGGATGCGCTCAATAAGCTGCTGGAGAAGCGTAAGACGTACACTCGTCGTGATCATGCACAGCTGTAAGACTATTTTATAGAAGAAAAAGAATAAGTTAATGAAAGCCATGCATTCTGCAAAGCGTTCTTTGCGGATGTATGGCTTTTTTTGTGCTGATGAGGCGGGTAGGGCAAATGGAAGTGATTTATCAGTGGTTTGTCAGCGAAAATAGTTACAATGTATCTTGACGTTATTGCGCATAGGCGCATTTTTTTGTTGTGAAGGCCAGCTTTATAGGGATTTTGTAGGGGGAATAGTAGTATTCCAACACTGTTCTTAATAAAAGATGAGGGAGAGGGAAAATTCTTGAGAGTAATAAGACAAAACAAATGGGCCATTTGGCTCGGAGTAGTTATGCTGGTAACAGCACTTGCAACCACAATAGGTTTCTTTTCAAATGTCAATGCAGATGCAACAGAAACTCAAATTACAGAGGATATTGTTAAAAGCGTAACCCTGTCCGTCTATGAGAACGGTACGCAGGTTACAAGCAACGTGTATAAGCTGGATTCTACAGTTAAGCTGAATTTGACCTATGAGCTTCCGGATGCCAAATATGGAGAGGGTGCTACTTATACATATACTCTTCCGTCCCAGTTAAAAATTGATCAAACCTATTCGGGCACACTGGTTAACAGTGAATTTGACGATGGTGTCGGCACTTATACGGTAGGTTCTGATAATAAAGTCGTATTTAAATTTAATAAGAATATTGATGGGCTGTTTGATATAAAAGGAAACTTTTGGGCGGAGTCCAAGCTAAGCTCGACTACAGTTACCGGCAGTACAACACAGGTGCTTCCTTTTCCGATCGCAGGAAATGCGAGTAACTCCATCACACTCCAGATTCAGCCCAATAACGGAAAGGCTGTTAGCAAATCCGGAGTCCCGCTGCCGCAAAAATATAATGCAAGCACGATTGAGTGGACGGTGGATGTGAATACCTCTCTAAGCAGGCTCGCGAATGCATCCGTTACAGATACGATTCCAACAGGTCTGGATTTGAATACGGTCTCCATAGCTGTATATGGTCTGAATGTCGATGTACAGGGAAACGTAACTCAAGGGGGTCAGCTCGATCCTGCACTGTATGATACATCTGCAAGTACCGCGAGGAATTTGAACCTGAAATTCAATAATACGATAAATGAAGCCTATCGGGTGAAGTTCTTCACCAGCATTACAGATACAAGTAAATCCAGTTTTACTAACACAGCTACCCTAAATGGCAACGGGGCCTCCCAAAGCGGAACGTCTTCAGCCGTTGGAGTCAGTTACGGGAAATCGCTGGAGAAGACTGCTGGCAGCTATAATGCAACAACGGAAACGATTAGCTGGCAAATTAAGTTTAATTATGATGAAAAAACAATTACCGCGGATAAAGCTGTGCTAACCGACTATTTTAACATAAGCCAGGACTATGTTCCCGCATCGCTGAAAATTTTCAAAGTGAATCTGGATCAAAATGGAAGTGGCACAGATGATGGCCAGTTGACTGCGGGCACAGATTATACTGTGACTACACTGCCGGATACGGCGACTACAGCTGGCTTTAAAATCCAGTTCAACAATGACATCCAGTCAGCATACCGGATTGTCTACGATACCAAGGTAGCGGAGCGGGTATATTCCGGTGAAAGTATTGTAAATAAAGTTACATACAACGGCCAGACTGTTCAAGCTTCTGCTTCTACTACCCAACGGATTTTGAACAAACAGTCACCTTCAGGTGTGAATTATTTAAACAAAACAGTGAACTGGACGATTAAGGTTAATGAAGACAACAGAACGATGACAAATCTGTTGCTGACAGACAAATTTGATAATGCAGGCTTGAAGCTGATCGGAAAACCGGTTATTTCTCCTGCCCTGGTTGAAAACGTTGATTATACAATCACTAATTTAGGTTCTGGAGATTTCAGTGTAAATGATGGCTTCCAAATCAAATTTTTGAAGCCCATTACGGAGGCATATACGATCACATACAGCACTGAATTTGATTATTACAAACTAAAAACAGCCTCCAGCTACTTCAGGAATACTGCTTCCATTGTGTGGGATGAAAAAACAACAACGGGTACACAAACGTCAGCTCAAACGTTCACTCCACGAACCGAAGTCATCAAAAATGGCCTCAAATCGGGCAGTTATGATGCAACAAGCAAGACTATCACCTGGAAGGTTGGCGCGAACTATAACAAAAGAGCGCTGGCCGCTGGTGCAGAGCTGGTAGATACGCTGCCGGCAAGCCAGCAGATGGCGGGCGGAGATGCCAGCTCGGTCAAAGTATATGAGCTTACTTATAAGTCTAACGGTAATCCGGTACAGGGAAGCCTTGTGAATGCTGCAGAGTATGAAGCGGGCGTAACCAGTGATGGACGTAAGCTTAAGGTTAAATTCAAGAACGATATCGACTATGCCTTCTATGTAGTTTTCCAGACAGCGTTCATAGCCGGAGATATTAATCTGGATAAGGTTACCAATACTGCAATTTTGAATGATGCACAGTCCAACGCGGTGTCGGAAACCTTAACTTCTCCAGAGGTAAGTGTTCCGAACGGCGGCCAATATGTGACTAAGACCGGAACCAGAGACTCCTCGGATCAGACCATTATAAACTGGACCATGACCATTAACGCGAATCAGTCTGTAGTAGGCGATGCTCAGGTTGTGGATACTCCGAGTACAAATCAGGTGCTGCTGCCAGCCAGCTTCCAGCTTTTTAAAACAACGGTGAACTCAAGCGGTGCAGTAACAGCAACATCTGCTAAACTGGCCGAGGGAACAGACTATACACTTGAATTCCTGACTGACTCCAGCGGTAAGGACATCTTTAAGCTGGCTTTTAAGAATACGATATCCGAACCATACGTGCTTAAGTACCAGACTGTTATTACGGCTGTAGGAACTGTAGCGGTAACTAACGCAGTTTCTTTCACCGGAACGGGCTCAAAATCAGTAAGCAAGCCTTTTTCATACAGCAACAGCTTTACTATCGTTGATACCGGCGGTACGGGCAGCGGGGTAAAAGGGTCGCTCAAGGTACTAAAGACCAATGCGGATCAATCGTTACTTCTGCCTGGTGCTGAATTTTCCCTGGGCCGGATCGTAGGTAGTGAACTGAAGGAAACAAAGTATGCGACCAGCGATTCCGGCGGTAACCTGGAGTTCAAGGATTTGCGTGCGGGAAAATATATATTGAAGGAAACCAAGGCGCCAGCTGGCTATGCGGTTGATACTACAGAGCGTACGGTGACTATCAATTCCTCCACACCAGTTCTGTTGACAGTGACCAATGATTTCAACGGCTCGCTCAAGGTAACCAAGGTGGCGAAAGAAAATACGGCTACTAAACTTGCAGGAGCAGTCTTTGAGCTATATAACTCAGCCAATACACTGGTCGGTTCCGGGACTACGAATGCAAGCGGTGAATTGATTTTCATCAAGTTAATGGGTGGAAGCTACACTCTTAAGGAGACGAAGGCTCCGGACGGATATGTAATTACTGCCGGCAGTACTGCTGTAACCATAGATCCGGCACAACAAAAAACTTTAACCGTTACTAATGATAAAATAGTGCTCGGCTCGCTTAAGCTGACCAAGGTAGACTCGGCTGACTCTTCTAAAAAGCTTGCTGGAGCTGAATTCAAGCTCTATGACGCCAGCAAAGCTTTGGTAGCAACGGCTACTACAGACGCGAACGGGGTTGTGGAGTTTAAGGATCTGAAGCTTGGCGCCTATACTTTCAAGGAAACGGTGGCTCCGTCCGGCTACGTGCTGGATTCGGCTGAACGCAGCGTTAATATTACTTCGGCCGTGCAAATTGTGCAGCAAATTACCAATAATGAACTTTTAGGCTCGATTAAGCTGACCAAAGTAGATGAAGACAACACGGCGAAGATGCTGGCAGGAGCAGAGTTCAAGCTGTACAACGCCAGCGATGTTGTGGTTGCAACAGCTACAACAGACGCGAACGGCGTCGTTGAGTTTAAGGATCTTAAGCTTGGCGCCTACACCTTCAAGGAGACGGTGTCTCCGGTTGGGTACGTGCTGAATAGCACCGAGCGCAGCGCGAACCTGACTGTGGCTGCACCAAATGTGCAGCAGCAGATTACCAACAAAGAGATTCTGGGCTCATTGAAGCTGACCAAAGTAGATGAAGACAACAAGGCTAAGAAGCTGGCAGGAGCGGAGTTCAAGCTGTACAATGCCAGCGATGTTGTGGTCGCAACAGCTACAACAGACGCGAACGGCGTCGTTGAGTTTAAGGATTTGAAGCTTGGAACCTACACCTTCAAGGAAACGGTAGCTCCGGTCGGTTACGTGCTGAATAGCACCGAACGCAGCGCGAACCTGACTGTTGCTGCACCAAATGTGCAGCAGCAGATTACGAATAAGGAAATTCTGGGCTCGCTGAAGCTGACGAAGGTCGATCAGGATGATACGGCGAAGAAGCTGTCAGGAGCGGAATTCAAGCTGTACAATGCCAGCGATGTTGTGGTCGCAACAGCTACTACAGACGCGAACGGCGTGGTTGAGTTTAAGGATTTGAAGCTTGGAGCGTACACCTTCAAGGAGACGGTGGCTCCAGTTGGCTACGTGCTGAATAGCATCGAACGCAGCGCGAACCTGACTGTGGCTGCACCAAATGTGCAGCAGCAGATTACGAATAAGGAAATTCTGGGCTCGCTGAAGCTGACGAAGGTCGATCAGGATGATACGGCGAAAAAGCTGTCAGGAGCGGAATTCAAGCTGTACAATGCCAGCGATGTTGTGGTTGCAACAGCTACAACAGACGCGAACGGCGTCGTTGAGTTTAAGAATCTGAAGCTTGGAGCGTACACCTTCAAGGAGACGGTAGCCCCGGTTGGCTACGTGCTGAATGGAACCGAACGCAGCGCTAACCTGACTGTAGCATTGCCGAATGTGCAGCAGCAGATTACCAACAAAGAGATTCTGGGCTCGCTGAAGCTGACGAAGGTCGATCAGGACGATACGGCGAAGAAGCTGTCAGGAGCAGAGTTCAAGCTGTACAACGCCAGCGATGTTGTGATCGCAACAGCTACAACAGACGCGAACGGCGTCGTGGAGTTTAAGAATCTGAAGCTTGGAACCTACACGTTCAAGGAAACGGTAGCCCCGGTTGGCTACGTGCTGAATAGCACCGAGCGCAGCGCGAACCTGACTGTGGCTGCACCAAATGTGCAGCAGCAGATTACCAACAAAGAGATTCTGGGCTCGCTGAAGCTGACGAAGGTCGATCAGGATGATACGGCGAAGAAGCTGTCAGGAGCAGAGTTCAAGCTGTACAACGCCAGCGATGTTGTGGTCGCAACAGCTACTACGGACGCGAACGGTGTTGTGGAGTTTAAGGACTTGAAGCTGGGAGCATACACCTTCAAGGAAACGGTAGCTCCGGTTGGGTACGTGCTGAATGGAACCGAACGCAGCGCGAACCTGACTGTAGCGTTGCCGAACGTGCAGCAGCAGATTACCAATAAGGAGATCCTTGGCTCGCTGAAGCTGACGAAGGTCGATCAGGATGATACGGCGAAGAAGCTGGCAGGAGCAGAATTCAAGCTGTACAACGCCAGCGATGTTGTGGTCGCAACAGCTACTACGGACGCGAACGGTGTTGTGGAGTTTAAGGACTTGAAGCTGGGAGCATACACCTTCAAGGAAACGGTAGCTCCGGTTGGGTACGTGCTGAATGGAACCGAACGCAGCGCGAACCTGACTGTAGCGTTGCCGAACGTGCAGCAGCAGATTACGAACAAGGCAGTACCTGCAACACCTGCACCGACAGCTGCACCAACAGCAACGCCAACAGCAACGCCCACACCGGCACCTGCCACATCATATCCGGGTACTCCAGCATCGACACCAACCGCTTCTACGGTACCGGGGTCTGTCGTTACACCAGGACCTTCAGCAACGCCAGCACCAGGTGTAACGGCAACACCAGGCCTGACAACACCAGGACCAACTGTGAGTCCGGCAACGCCTGCCGTGAGCAGTGCCCCAACACCGCAAGCTACAACAGCTACTACCATTGCGGATATCCCGATTGATGGAGAGATTCCGCTGGGCGGCATTCCGAGCATCAGTGAGGAGCCGTCACATGGTACGGTTGTGGTTACACCGGATGGAAAATGGACTTATACCCCTGATCCCGGCTTTACCGGGAAGGATAAGTTCACCGTCACTGTAACGGATGAGGACGGCAATGAGCAGGAGATTATCATCGAAGTTGATATTGATGAAGTTCCGCTCGGTTCGGTACCTGATAATGACACTGGTACAGATAATAGTACTAACTCGGATAATGAGAATAACGGTCTGCCCGGCAATCTTCCCAAAACAGGCGAAGAGAGTCCGCTTCCGCTGTATCTGACAGGCGGAGGACTTATGGTTCTCGGTATCTTCCTGGCCGTGAGATTCAGAACGCGCAAGAAACAGGAATAATTTTCAAACGATAAATAACATTCATAGCAACGAAACAATCCACCTGATGAACTGCTTTGGGTGGGTTGTTTTTTTTCTTATATTCAAGAATGTTTACGGACTTTTGCAGGGGATTCTACGGTAAACTAGGTATGAGTAATCTTTTTTGAAAAAATACGTTACGGCCTGCAGGGGAACCGGATTGCCCGGCGTCTAACGTTATGAAGAAGGAGGGGAGAACGACTTGGAAGAGGCGGAATGGATTTCAGCCGTGCTTAACGGCCAGAGCCAGGCTTTTGGACATCTGGTGACGCGTTATCAGGGCATGGTATACCGAGTGTGCATCAAAATAACGGGAGAAGCCGAGTCGGCCAAGGATATGGCTCAGGAAGTCTTCATCAAAGCCTACAAGGCGCTCCCCTCCTTCAGGGGACAGTCTTCATTCTCTACCTGGCTGTACCGGATTGCATACAGAACCTGTCTGGACTGGAAACGGGCCAATGACAGGGAATGGCGCCACCGCAGTACGGCGGATTATACAGAGAATGACTGGATTACCTCACATACGCCGGAGCAGGCGGCACTGAGCAAGGAAGCCTCAGAGGAGCTGGATCAGAATCTGAACAGCCTCACGGAACCGTACCGGTCGGTCGTGCAGCTGTATTATTTTCAGCACCACTCCTATCAGGAAATTGCCGAACAGAAGGGCGTCTCGGTTAAAACAGTAGAATCACAGCTCTACAGAGCCAGACAGATGATGCGAAAAAGCGGGGAGGAATGGCGATGAATTGTGCAACAGTCAAAGAATGGATGCCGCATTATATTGAAGGCACACTGTCTCCGGAGATGGAGCTGAATATCCGTCTGCACATCGAAGCTTGTCCCGGCTGCTCATCATGGCTGGAGGAGGCCCGTGGGCTGGCCGAACTGTGGAGTGAGATGGAAGCCGGACTAGATACGCCGGAGTCATGGGATTTTCCCGATATAACGAATGACGTAATGGAGCATATTGGGCAGCTTGAAGCAGGCCGCCGTGAGCGCGCTGTCAGGGCGACCGCAGCCCGGCGCCGGACTGCACCAGGCACATCATGGATGCACTATGGAGTTGCAGTGGGCCTTACGTTTCTGCTGCTGCAGTTCGGGGTATTTGAGAATCTGGCCTACGGAATCACCGAGATCAACGGGCAGATGTCGACATCCGTTACAGCATGGTTTAATGCCCAAGGCGGCCATAAATAGAAGCATAATCAGCTTTGGCTTACGAAAAGAGTTGTAAAAGAAGACAAGGCGAAGAAGGAATGCTCACCAAACTTTTAGGAGGATATAGCATGATTAAGAAAAAACGCTGGCTTACCTTTTTCCTGGCGCTTGTACCGGGCTTGGGACATTTATATCTGGGATTTAAAAAGCTTGGACTGCAGTATATGATCGGAGCCTCGGCGTGTATCATTTTTATTCCGTCCATGCCGACGGTGTTCCCGTTCGCACTTGCTGCTCTCTGGTTCTATCAATTATTTGATGCCCTGCAAAAAGCGGCCTGGATGAAGCTGACGATCGCCGAGCATGAGCGGATGATGTTCCACCCGGACAGTTATGGAGCCCCGTGGAGCATGGGTTTGCCTCCGGTATCGGAGTATCCGCAGGATGATGTAAATCCTGTATGGCTGGGCATCGGCTGTGTCGCGGCAGGCTTCCTGCTGCTGGTGGCTACCGCTTTTCCGTGGCTCTGGCGTATTCTTACCGATATGAATATCGGGTCCATTCTGCTGTCGCTGGCCCTGATCGGATACGGCTTCAGAATGCTCAAAAAAAATTCAAAAGTATAGGAAATGGGGATTTGATCCATGGGGAGATGGAAAATCGGCAGCTTCTCTGCCGCAATCGGCTGCATCGCAGTGGGTGTATTAATCGTTTTGGCTCAATATGATGTGGTTTCATACGATACCCTGGGTTATTTGTGGCCGGCATTACTTATTCTGTTCGGACTGGAAATGCTGATCCGGCTGTTCATCCGCTCAGATGTCAAAACCCGTGTCAGCGGCTGGGCCATTCTGCTGATTATCGTGCTGGTGCTGGCAAGCGGCGGGCAGACCGTACTGGCTGGCGGAACACTCGGCGGAATTTTCGGCCGGACGCAGCTGGCTCCGCTGAGTGGAACAGTCGAGGTACAGCCCAAGATTGAGCGTGTGAAGATTGAACTGCCCAGCGGAAAGGTTATGATTCAAGGAACAGACGGGAACACCCTTGAGTATGAGGGCAAGCTCGAGCTTCCGGGCAAAAACGAAAGCGAAGCAGCGGACGCTATGGAGAAGAAGTGGAAGGTATCCGAAGATGGGGATACGCTTATTCTGAAGCTGGATCTGGAGACGAACTGGCTGTCAAACATTCACTTCGGCGTCTATACCAAGGAACCGTATTTGAATATCAGCCTTCCGCAGAATCTGGCGGTCCTGGTGGAGACCAGCGACGGGGCAGTTGAAGCTGCCAATCTTACGGCAGGCATTGAGGTCGATACCAGCAACGGTACGCTGGATATTCATGATATCACCGGCGGAGTTGATGCCCACACCAGTAATGGGACCATTTCCGTTCAGAATGTGCAGGGGGAAACCGAGCTTTCCAGCTCCAATGGTGCAATCACGCTTACCAATATTGACGGTTCAGTGTCGGCAGAGAGCAGCAACGGCAGAATCACCGTTAACTCTGCGGTTACTGGCGATTGGGAGCTGGACTCCACTAACGGCAAAATAACCGTCAGCCTGCCGGCGGCAACAGACGCTGAGATCGATGCGGAGACGAGCAACGGCGGATTGAAGGGAAATGTTAACTGGAACCGGGAGGATGATAATCATGGCACAGCAGTGCTGGGTGCCGGAAAACATGAGGTTTCCCTGTCAACCAGTAACGGTGCCATTACTGTAGATACAGCCGAGTAGCAAAAGGAGCAGCCTCCCGGACATTGTCCGGTGGTGCTGCTCCTTTTGCTGATCTGTATAAGGTTAAGAGAGTACTAATAGTCAGGTATGTTACCAGGCATACGCCTTCGGTGCAGCTCCGCCTGGACCCGGGAAAATTTCGTCCAGCCGCTTCAGCACGCTCTCATCCAGTACAACCTCAAGGCAGCGCAGTGCGCTTTCGAACTGCTCCAGTGTGCGCGGGCCAATAATAGGCGCTGTTACAGCAGGATTAGCCAGCAGCCAGGCCAGAGCGATATTGTCCTGCGGCTCCCCGAGCTCACGGCTTAACTCAGCAAAGGCTTCAAGCTGGCTCTTATGCTGTTCTATACGTTCGGCATTGCCGCCGCTGCGGCTGCCCTCAATCTTCATAAGGGCGTTCCGGCCTAGCAATCCCCCGTCGAGCGGGCTCCATGGGATAACGCCAAGACCGAGATTCTGCGCTGCCGGAAGCACCTCAAGCTCGGGCAGGCGGCAGGTCAGGCTGTATTTATGCTGCTCGGATACCAGGCCGAGGAAGCCGCGTGCCTTCGCCTCAGATTGGGCAATGGCAATGTCCCACCCCGCGAAATTGCTGGAGCCGACGTAGCCGACTTTGCCCTGGTTCACCGCAAGCTCAAATGCGCCCCATAGCTCGTCCCAGGACACGCTGCGGTCAACATGGTGCATCTGGTACAGCTCAATGTGATCGGTCTGCAGGCGCTGCAGGGAGCCTTCCAGGTGGCGGCGGATTATATATGAGGAGAGACCGCTTTCATCGTTAGGACCGTCAAGCTTGTCGCTCATGGCACCGTACACCTTGGTAGCAAGCACTACTTTCTCGCGGCGTCCGCCGCCCTGCTTGAACCAGCGTCCAATAATGGTCTCTGTAAGCCCGGAGTTTTCGCCCCAGCCGTAAATGTTGGCGGTATCGAAGAAATTCACTCCTGCATCAAGCGCAGCGTCCATAATGCGGAAGGCTTCCTTCTCGTCCGTAATCGGGCCGAAATTCATCGTGCCCAGACAGAGACGGCTGACCTTCAAACCGGATTTTCCAAGCTTAGTATACTGCATTTCACATTCACTCCTTTTATGAAATAGACCAGTGCTTTATGGAAAACAACAGCATGTTTATTGTATCCAACCCGGGAATGAAGAGCAAATAGTCAGGAGTTAACGATTTCCGATCTGGACAATTTTATGAAATTCTCAACCATTTCATTCCTTACATTGTGCTGCTTGTACAAATATTCCGCCTCTTCAAGATGTTGAAGCGCTAAGTCCTTATTGTAGTGTGTAATTTCCCTTGCATAATAAATATGATTCATATAGTCGCCAGGATCATCCTGCATCGAGCTTCCGAGCAGCTTTACGTTCCGCAACGCCTTTCGTTCTTTGTTTACCAGCTTAGGGTCATAACCATCGTGATATAGGCGTATCGGTAAAGAAATCCTTTTTCCTGCTACACCTTTTAAGGTAAGCTGTTCATGAATTCTTCGTTCAAAACGGATATCTCCGCCGCGAAAGAGCCGGGCAACCCCTTCTTTAAATACACCGATCACTTCATTGTCCGCAATGTTGATGTACTCAATATCAATAACAATATTCTTAGTGCCATCAGCAGCTGCCTCTCTGCAAAAGCCGCTTAAGTTCCTGGCATCCTCAGGATGCAGGTATTCATCGCCGTCAATAATGAGCTTCCATTCGTATTGCGTTTTAGAGAGCGAATAATTACGTGCCGCTGAAAAGTCATCTACCCATTCAAAATTATAAATGTGGATATTATTTTTATGCTGCAAGTCAAATTCTCTGATTAACTCAATTGTATTATCAGTCGAGCCTGTATCTACAATAATGATTTCATCAACAGCGTCAACAATGCTGGCCAGGCACCGGATGATGCTTCTTGATTCATTTTTTATAATCATAGCGGCTGATATCTTCATGATTTCCCTCCGTATTTTCCTTTGTAATACTTTATTGTATTGCCTGTAATGATGATAGCAAAAAAAATCTGCCATGGGAAAGTGGAACGGTATAATTCAGTGCCGCATCGCTTCATAGGTGCTTCCTATCAAGGTCATTGCTTTTATGTATTTGGCACAGCTTGGACCATTATGTTACAACAATATACAGAAGAACTATGCCTGCGTACAGCAGAGCAGATCATTTAAGGAGTGACGGAAATGAGCGAGGTTAAAAAGATCGCCGTAATCGCCGGGGACGGAATCGGACCTGAGGTTGTGGCTGAAGCGGAAAAAGTATTGAGAAAAGCGGAAGAGGTATTTGGCTATGCTTTTGAAACAGAGCATGCCCTGTTTGGCGGAATCGCCATTGACGAGCGTGGAACTCCGCTTCCGGAAGATACGCTGGAAATCTGCCGCAGTGCAGATGCTGTGCTGCTGGGAGCTGTCGGTGGACCGAAGTGGGACAACAACCCGAAAGAGCTGCGGCCGGAAACCGGACTTCTCGGCATCCGCAAAGCGCTGGGACTGTTCTCCAATCTGCGTCCTGCCAATGTGTTTGACTGCCTGAAGGATGCATCCACCCTGAAGCCGGAAGTGCTGGAAGGCACAGACCTGATGGTTGTGCGTGAGCTGACCGGAGGTATTTACTTTGGCGACAAGCTGCGCCGGCAGGGGGAACACGGTGAAGAAGCAGTAGATACTTGCGTATACAATGTAACGGAAGTGGAGCGCATCGTGCGCCAGGCGTTTGAAATTGCGGGCAAACGCCGCAACAAGCTGGCCAGCGTGGACAAAGCAAACGTACTGGAAACTTCCCGCCTGTGGCGTGAGGTTGTTAACCGGATCGCTCCTGAATATCCGCAGGTGGAGCTGGAGCACGTACTGGTTGACAACTGTGCAATGCAGCTGCTGCGCCGTCCGTCAAGCTTCGACGTCATTGTGACCGAGAACATGTTCGGGGATATTCTGAGTGACGAGGCAGCAATGCTGACCGGATCCATCGGCATGCTGGCTTCGGCCTCACTGGGCGAGGGCAGCTACGGCTTGTATGAGCCTGTACACGGCTCTGCGCCTGACATCGCAGGTCAAGGCCTGGCTAACCCGATTGCGACCATCCTGTCGCTGGCTCTGATGTTCCGTATGACCTTCGGCTATGAGGATGCAGCTGCGGCTATTGAAGCCGCTGTGGCAGAGGTGCTTGATGCCGGACACCGTACCAGCGATATTGCTGTAGATAAGAGCAAGGCGATCAGCACTACCGAAATGGGCGATCTGATAGTTGCGGCAATTCGCAAAGCGTAAATCTGCTGCTATATTCCTTCTTTGACGCAGAAAGACAATAAACTTCACAGAATGGTGCTTATTTATAATTATTATAAAAAAGTAATGAGTGTAATATTGACTTTGATTTAGTGCGATGATACCATTTGGTCTATAGCAACAACTAAGTGGCCAATTCATTCAATCAGTAAAGCATATTGCCTCATTCCCTCGGCAGGGGATCATGCTAGTGGTTGTTTTTCTTACATAATTAAAGGAGGAAATTAAGCAATGGCAGAACGTTTGGTAGGTAAACCGGCACCGGACTTCACAATGGAAACAGTAACTGGCGACGGTAAAGATTTTGGTAAAGTTAGCTTGTCCGACTACCGCGGCAAATGGCTAGTATTCTTCTTTTATCCGCTTGATTTCACATTTGTATGTCCGACTGAAATTACAGCACTCAGTGATGCAGCAGCAGATTTCGCTGATCTGGATACCGAAATTCTCGGCGTGAGCGTTGACTCTGTTCACAGCCACAAAGCATGGATCACTACACCTCGCGATATGAACGGCCTTGGGCAGATAAACTTCCCGCTGGCTTCGGATATCACAAAGAAGGTGGCCAGTGATTACGGCGTCCTGATCGAAGAAGAAGGCGTGGCTCTCCGCGGGCTGTTCATCATCGATCCGGACGGCGAACTGAAATACCAGGTAGTCAATCACAACGATGTGGGCCGAAGCGTGGAAGAGACACTCCGTGTACTGCAGGCTCTGCAATCCGGCGGTCTGTGCGCCATGAACTGGAAACCGGGCGACAAGAACCTGTAAGGTGTCTGCTCTTTGAAAGACTAATTATAACCTCTTTGCCGGAAGCTTTTTCCGTCAAGGGGGTTTTTTGCAACAAAATGTCTGTAACTTCCAGAATTATTGTTTGAAAATAGGCGCTGAGGTTAATATAATGCCTGTAGGAGAGGAATCTCCGGTATTATTTTGTAATACAATAATAAGAAATCAATGGAACTTACCCAAGGAGGGTGAACAATAATGAGCTTTTGCTGTGGAGCGAGTATGGTCGGAACGAAGGGAACCCTTAAACATTATCGCACGCAAGTCCATAATGTTCCCCTGCTGTTTTGCCCGGTATGCCACCGGGTAGAGGTACATTACAAAGTCGAGAATGAGTACGAGATTCTTGCGGAATATGCTCATGGCGATGGCGTTACTGACGTTGATTTTCAGGATTATGTAATGGAAGACGAGGAAGCGATCTTTGAGAATGTCATTAATATGGAGAGCGAAGATCCGCTGGCCATTATCCGCAGCCAGATCGATATGGCGCTTGACCTCCTGGCTGTTGCTAAGCAGATCGGGGACAGCAAATGGGAGCGGGAGCTTAAAAAACGTCTGGCTGTAATGAGCCAGCGGCGTCTGCGGCTGCAGCAGAAGGCCTGATTCGGGCTCTAATCCGGCTGATATTTGTCTACCCGGATTTGCAGCATTCTCCATTTCGTTTGGCCGGTTACGGCTCTATAGCCAAAGAGGCCCCGCATAAGCGGGGCCTCTTTGGCATGGATTTATAAATAAAACCGGGTTTTCCGCTGTTAAGCGAGAGTCGCGATAAAATTACTATGCCTTAAGAATCATTTTAACAAGTTTTTTGCCATTCGACAGTTTCTCTGATTGCGTTGTCTTCTTCTCTTGGATATGATTGGAATATAGTTGAAACGGTTGGATAATATAATACGATTTCCGAATGTTCTGGCGGCTTCGTCATATACTCATTTACATAGTAACTTGATGTCGCTTAAGCGTCTATGCCAAATGCAGTAAAAGGGGGAACTTCGTATCGTGATAAGCCAATTTCAGGAAAGCCTGCTTTTGCCAAGAACGTTTCAATCCATGATGATGAACTCTACATATGAGGATGTGCTGGAGCACATTGACAGTGGAATTATGCTGTTTGATGAAGATGGGGTTTTGACCTTTCTAAATAAACAAATGTACGGCATACTTGAGCTGCCGCGCCATTCCCTTCTGGGCTGCACAATGACTCACCTGCTGGCGAATATTCAGCTGAACCGCTTTAAGAAAAAGCAGGTACTGCGCGGATACCGGGAAATGGTGCAGAGGGGTAAGCCGAATTATGAATTTGTCGATGAATATGGCCGCTACTGGCGTGTAACTCTGCATACCGGTGAACAGATGAAGGGAAGCTACCTGTATACGTTTAAGGAAATTTCAGATTATAAGCTGATCGAGCAGACCGCTTATCAGAATGATAGTCTTGCTATGCTGGGCAAATTATCCGCCTCTATTGCACATGAGATCCGGAATCCGCTGACGGCAATCCGCGGGTTTATCCAACTCCTTCATCCCCATCTGCATCAACTGGGCAAGGAGGAATATGCCAAGATTATTCTCGCAGAAATTGACCGGGCCAATGACATTATTCATGAGTTTCTGACATCATCCAAACCCTCTGCCCCGCAGGTAACCCTGATTCCTGTATCGGCATTGCTTAAAGAGGTGGTACTGCTTACGGAGAGCGAGGCCTTGATGAAGGGCTGCCAGATTGATCTCCATCCGTTTCATGATAATATGATCATATCCGGAGATGCCAAGCAAATGAAACAGGTAGTGCTGAATATGATAAGAAATGCAATGGAAGCGATTACAGAGCGAGCGGGTGATTGTATAGGCAAAATTGAGGTCGGGGCCCGCAGAGAAGGTGCAGAGGTCCGCATTTTCATCTCTGATAATGGGAAAGGGATGGATATTTGTACGCTTGACCGGCTGTTTAACCCCTTTTTCACTACCAAGGAGAATGGGACAGGACTCGGGCTGTCCGTCAGTGACCGGATTATTAAGAACCACGGAGGCTGCATTTCGGTCAGCAGCAGAATCAATGTGGGCACACGGTTTGTCATCTCCCTGCCCCTTATACAATAGAAGGGCTGTTATCTGAGCGGGCCATGCATTATAATATAATGATCTTTAAGAGGCTGATTCCTGTATTGCACGGCTGGTGCGGGAAGTCAGCCTTATCTGCGTGACCAGGGTCCGCAGGCTTCATGAATGGCGGGAGGAAAGACCATGAATATTGAATGGAATAACGGAGACCTGTCTGCCGGGTCAGAAGGTGAAGTGTTATGTATTATAGTATCCGAGGCAGAGCTGGATGGCGGCAGCCTTGCGGCAGAAAGGAAAAAGGGTATAGAGCTTGTGGCCAAAACAGGGCTTTTTGCGGGCAAGCTGAATCAGACTTATATACTTCCGTTAGCGGATCAATCCAAATACTCTGCAGTTATTTTGGCCGGAAGCGGAAAGGAGCTTCCCGGTGCGGGTGAGCTCAGAGTGCTTGCGGCACATATCTCCCGGGTGGCTGTCCGGATGAAGGCTGCAGTGCTTACCATTGAGATACCTGAATATCTGCTGGCTCAGGGGATAACGGCGGCACAGGCACTAACAGAAGGGCTGTTGCTGGGCGGATACCGCAGGAAGCATTACAAGCAGGAGCAGGCTTCCTATAAGGGGCCGTCAACAGTTAAGATACAGCCGCAGCTCCCTGCAGAAAATGCGCTGGAACAAAGCTGGCGTAGGGGAATACAGCGGGGGTCGGCTTTTGCGGATGCAACCAATCTGGCCCGTGAGCTGACTAATCTCCCCGGTAATCTGCTGACCCCCTCCAGGCTTGCGGCAGCTGCCATTGAAATAGCTGAGCGTCATGGACTACCGGCAGAGGTGCTGGATGAACGGGAGATTGAGCAGAAGGGGATGGGGGGGCTATTTGCTGTCGGCAAGGGCAGTGTACATCCCCCGCGGATGATTGTCATCCGTTATCAGGGAGCCAGTGAATGGAGTAATGTTACAGGTATTATAGGCAAAGGAATCACCTTTGATACCGGCGGTATTTCGCTCAAGCGGGCACCGGGGATGGAGGATATGATCAGCGATATGGGCGGTGCAGCGACTGTGCTCGGTGTCATTGAAGCGCTCGGCAGATTGCGGCCGCAGATCAATGTAGTCATGGTCATTCCTGCCGCCGAGAATATGCCTTCTGCAGGAGCATTCAAACCGGGTGATGTCATTCCTACGCTGAGCGGAAAGACGGTAGAGGTACTGAACACAGATGCCGAGGGCAGGGTGGTCCTCGGTGATGCATTGACCTATGCCCGGGAATGGGGAGCAGAACGGCTCATTGACGTAGCTACGCTTACAGGGGTTGTTCTGTCTATCCTGGGGGATATTGCTACCGGTGCTGTTACTAACGACGAACAGTTTTTGCAGGAGCTGCTGGATGCCTCCAAGAGATCAGGGGAGCAGATCTGGCAGCTTCCGGTATACCCCGAGTTCCGCGAGATGCTGAGAAGCGAGGTGGCAGACATCCGCAATGCTGCCGGCCGATTCGGCGGGGCTTCTACAGCAGGGCTGTTTATCGGCGAGTTTGCCGAAGGGAGTCCGTGGATTCATCTGGATATAGCCGGTACGGCATTTCTGTCCAAGGAGCGGGGCGTCAATCCCAAGGGAGCCACGGGAGTCATGGTCCGGACGCTGCTGGAATATCTCCTGGGGCTTAGCGGGGAATCCGGTCCGGGCCTGCCTGGGCGCAGGTAGGGAGGGCATGGAAACAATTGGCCAACAAAAAGCCGTAAAGTCCGGAGAACGGACTTTACGGCTTATTAGCATTAGCTGTGATTGACGAATTCCTGCGTGCGGGCTGAGTTGGTTCAGCCGTTACGTTTAGCCTTAACCTGATTAGTGAAGGACTGGATGCCATTCATTAACTTGTTCCGGGTGTCTTTGTTTCTAAGCAAATATACTGCTCCCAAAGCTGCGGTAGTAAATAACGTTTTTTTCGTATTCATAGTTATTCCTCCTTAGGTAGTGGTCTAGCTGCAATTGCTTATAACAAACATACCCCGATACCAAAGTGTTTAAACCTGCTGTATGAAGTTGGCAGCCCTACAGTTTGCCGTCAGCCGCCCCTGAGCTGCAGGAGAAAGGCGAATCCAGCGAGGCTGCCGAGCAGCTCTTGCTTTTGTCACAGCCCGCACAGGCCCCTTGCTTGCCTTTCTGCACATGACGGTAGATCATCCAACCGGAATAACCGAAAACAGCAGCTACAATCACAATATTGACTATCATTATTTATTCCCCGCTTTCTCCATGACCATCCCAGATCTTTACGACCATCCGAGTAACCGTCCGCCTTGAAAAATAATGAGCGACACCAGATACGCCAGCGCCAGTGAATAGCCCATAGAAAAGAAAGTCCACTTCCAGGACGCTGTCTCCTTCTTGATTACACCTACAGTAGCCAGGCAAGGGATATACAGCAGAATAAAGGCCATGAAGCTGATGGAGCTAAGCGGTGTAAACACTTGTGCAATTTGATTTTCCAGCCCGGCGTTATCCGGAGTGTGGTAAATGATATTCATCGTGGACACAACCACCTCTTTGGCCAGGAAGCCTGGAACCAGCGTCGATCCGGCCTGCCAGGTTCCGAAGCCGAGCGGCTGCAGGACTGGTGCTATCAGCCCGCCGAATTTGGCCAGGAAGCTGTGATCCATATCCACATTGAAGCCGGTTGGACCTGCATAGGACATCAGCCAGATAATGACTGAGCCTGCAAGAATGATCGTTCCCGCTTTGCGCAGGAACCCTTTTCCTTTCTCCCAGGTGCTGCGGCCGAGTGTCTTCAGCTGCGGCATGCGGTAAGGGGGCAGTTCAATGATAAATACGGAGGACTCATTCTTGAATAAGTGCTTCGAAAACAGCTTGCACAATATCAGAGCAAAGACAACGCCCATCACATACATTGCCAGGACTGCAGTAGCTTGCTGGGCCGGGAAGAATACAGCTGCAAACAGGAGATAAACCGGCAGCCGGGCAGAGCAGGACATCAGCGGCATGAGCAGGGTTGTCAGCATCCGGTCTTTAGGCTGTTCGATGCTGCGCGCAGCCATTATCGCCGGAACGTTGCAGCCGAAGCCAATAATAAAGGGAATAAAGGCCTTTCCGTTCAGCCCCATCCGTTCCATAGTACTGTCCATGAGCAGACACACACGGGCCATGTATCCCGAGTCTTCCAGGAAGGAAATCATCAGGAACAGGATAAAGATCTGCGGAACAAATACAATTACACCGCCCACACCGCCGATAATACCGTCCACAATCAGCGCATGGGTGAATTCTGAAGCCCCGATACTCTGGAGCAGAGAGTTGGCACCGTCACTGAACGGGCCGGCTATGAAGCCGTCAACAATATCGGAGAGGGGGCCGCCAACCCAGTCAAAGGTGGCTTTGAACATGGCATACATAAATACAAGGAACAAAGGCAGTCCAAAATAACGGTGAGTAAGAATGGAGTCCAGTCTTTCCGTCAGCGTATGCGGTTTCTGGGCAGTTGTATCCATTGCTTCAAGGCATAAGGAATGAATATATTCCTTGCGGGTTGAACGGATCCATTGAGGCAACGTCAGGGCCAGCTTACGGCTTTGCAGCTCGCTCTGCACAGCATCGCAGATGCCAAGCAGGCGTCCGGTATCAAGGCGTTTGCGCAGCAGCTCCAGGACTACCGGGTTCTGCTCCATCAGCTGAAGAGCAATCCAGCGGTGGTTCGGTAAGCCGGCGGTCTGCTGCAGCTCATGCTCGATAGCCTGGATGGCCTGCTCAACAAGTTCCCCGTAATCAAGCCGGAAGCTTACCGGCGGAATGCTGGAGGTTTCCTTCAGGACAGTAAGCACCTCACCGCTGCCTTTGCCGGTTCTGGCGATGAGCGGAAGGACTGGAATGCCCAGCTGCTTCTGCAGGATTTCAGGGCTGACCTGAATACCGCGCGCTTTGGCAACGTCAATCATATTGAGGCCCAGCACAGTAGGCTTTCCATACTCAAGGAGCTGCAGGGTGAGGAGCAGATTGCGCTCCAGCTGTGAAGCGTCAACGATGTTAACCAAGGCTTCCGGAGATTCTTCGATTAGATACTGCGCAGCCACGCCCTCATCGCGGGAGAGCGGATGAAGGGAGTAAATCCCGGGCAGATCGATCAGCTTGCCGGCCCCGTTCTTCAGGCTGCCGACTTTTTTCTCGACGGTTACACCCGCCCAGTTCCCGACATATTCGTAAGAGGAGGTCAGCGTGTTAAAAAGCGATGTTTTCCCGGTATTAGGGTTGCCTACAAGAGCAACTGAGCTCATGATACGTTCACCTCAATCCGGGAAGCTTCCTTCCGGCGAATGGCAAACAGCTGCCCGTTACACTCCAGTGTGATAGGGCCCATGAAGGGGCCTTTACCTTTCAGGGAAATCATAACGCCTTCCGACACCCCAAGATCTGCAAGACGCCGCCGCAGAATAGGATTCATACCTTCAATTCTATAAATGGAACCTGACGAGCCCGGTTGTAAGCGAAGTAAAGAGCAGGATGTAGAGGCCATTAATAATCCCTCCAAAAGAGACTGATAATCAATCTCATTAATTTCTTGTAATGTAGCATTTTGTCCGGGTTCTGTCCATGATTTTAATCACGGCCGTTCGGATTGAAAACAGATATGGAAGATAGCAGAATAATCTTTACATTCTATTCTTCATTAAAGTATGATTGTACGATAATGATTGCATAGTAAGCTTATGCTGGCGGAAATAATGAAGGATACGCTGAAGGGAGAACAAATTGTGAAGAATAATCATAGTAAAATTGTCGATTGTACCATCCGTGACGGAGGACTTGTTAATAACTGGGATTTTAGCGTCGAGTTTGTACAGAAATTGTATGCCGGTCTGAACGAGGCTGGAGTTGAATATATGGAAATCGGCTATAAAAATTCCCCTAAGCTGCTAAAGGGGGCGGAAAGCGCCGGACCTTGGCGGTTCCTGAATGATGATTTTCTGCGCAAGGTTATCCCTCAGAAGGGCAATACCAAACTGTCTGCGCTGGTTGATATCGGCCGGGTCGATGAAAATGATATTCTGCCGCGCAGCGAGAGCATGCTGGATCTGATCCGTGTGGCCTGCTACAGCAAGGATGTGGACAAGGCGCTGCAGCTGGTACAGATTTTCCATGACCGCGGATATGAAACAACCATTAATATTATGGCGTTGTCCAATGTAATGGAGAATGAGCTCCTGGAAGCCTTTGATATGATCCGCGACAGCGTTGTAGACGTGGTATACATTGTAGATTCATACGGCAGCCTGGATCATAATGACATCAAATACCTGGTGGACAAGTTCAAAACCCACCTTCCGAACAAACGGCTGGGCGTGCATACTCATAACAACCTGCAGCTGGCCTTCTCCAATACTCTTGTTGCCTCAGAGCTCGGAGTAGAACTGCTGGATGCCTCCTGTTACGGAATGGGGCGTGCTGCGGGCAACTGCCCGACCGAACTGCTGGTTACCCACCTGAAGAACACGAAATATACGCTGCGCCCGGTGCTTGATATTATTGAGCAGCTGATGATTCCGCTCCGCGAAAAGGAAGAGTGGGGATATATCATTCCGTACATGATTACGGGTACCCTGGACGAGCATCCGCGGTCGGCGATGGCACTGCGGTCATCGGAAGACAAGGATAAGGCTGTTGACTTTTATGATAAGCTGACAACACCTGAGGTTACTTTCGGGGATAAATAGCTTTTATCTGGGCAGAAGCACTGACCTCTCATCGGGGGCAGTGCTTTTTCTTTTATATTGTATGGGAGGATGTAACTTTACAGGACTTCAAAGCCGATATTTATAGAAGGGCTTGAATACATTATCCATACTAATCATAGATGTCATTTCAGACGCGAGGGACTTATGAGACAAGAAGAGAAAAAGACAATTCAGGCAGCAGTTTTAGGGGCGGTGCTGTTCCTTCTGATTCAGATTTTCCGTACACCGCTTAGCCAGATTGAGAACCAGGATGTAATGCTGGCGCTCTATCTTATAATCGGCTGCTGCAATATAGCATTCGGTTTTGCGATTTTTGCCCAAGGCAGCCTGTTTTTCTCCGATACACTATCCAAATCCAGACTGTACATCTCCGCTTTGTTTTTAGGGGTGTGCATCTTTGATTTTTTACACACATTGAGCTTTGTAGGCATACCGGCAATCTCCTCAATTATTAGTCCGGACCAGTCCCTCTGGCTGCTTACCATCTCGCGTCTGGCCAGCGCCTTCGGCATCCTGTTTATATTCAGCAAGGAAGACGAGCCGGTATCCGTAAGAGGCAAGAAAAAAGTACTTACTGTGTCCCTTGTCGTTATCGCTCTCTCACTGCTAGTGCTGGTATTCAGTGATGTCCTTACACCGGGATTACAGGCTTACTCCTGGCTTGGTACGGTCAAGCATCTGGTAGATATGGCGGTTCTGCTTATCTATCTGCTTAGCGTGGGAATGATCGTATATCCGGGCAGAATTGAAAAATCCGCTTCAATGCTCATTATTATCCGTGCTTTAATCTTTTTTGCACTGGCCCAGGTATTTTTCATGAATCTGCTCAGCGTGGGGGAGATGGATAATCTCTTTGGTATGCTTAGCAGCGGGATCGCCTATTATCTGATGCTGACCGGGGTTTACCGGCTGACGATTGAAGAACCGTTTCATGAGAATCAGCAGGCTGAAGCAAGAATTAACTATCTGGCTTATCATGATGATCTGACAGGCCTGCCCAACCGGCGGCAGCTGATGCAGCGTGTGGAAGAAATGATGGCCCGCACTGAAAAAGCCAAAGGTCACAGCGGTTTCTCGGCGGTAGTGATCATGAACATCAACCATTTCAAAAACATTAATGACTCTCTGGGGCATTATGCCGGTGATCTTCTGCTGAAGCTCGTAGCCCAGCGGATTCTGAATGAGGTAAAGACACATGAGGAGCTGTTCAGTATGGGAGCGGATGAGTTTGCGTTCCTGATGACAGAACGGACAGGGGTTGAAAGCTGCCTGGTCCGCGCGTCCAAGCTGCTGCAGCTGTTTGAAACACCCGTGCAGCTCGAGTCCGGAGAGTACCATATTTCGTTAAGCCTGGGGATGAGCATTTATCCCGGAGACGGAAATACAGCAGAGCAGCTGATTCAGAATGCGGATACGGCAGTGCATAATGCCAAAGAGCAGAATGTGGAAATCCGGCGTTATATCCCGTCCATGCAGATGAAGGCCAAAGAACGGCTGAAGCTGGAAAATGATCTGCGCCGGGCGCTGGAGCGGAATGAATTCTATCTTGTCTATCAGCCTCAGGTACAGCTTGAAACAGAAGAAATTGTCGGTATGGAGGCACTGCTGCGCTGGGAGCATCCCAAACGGGGGATTGTCTCACCCGTCGAGTTTATCCCGATTGCCGAAGAGAGCGGCCTGATCGTTCCGATCGGCGATTGGGTGCTGCGAACAGCCTGCCAGCAGAACAAGGAATGGCAACTGGCGGGCTACAGGCACATCTGCGTCTCGATTAACCTGTCCATGCGCCAATTTCTGCAGCCGAACCTCGCCGGCAAAATAGACGCCCTTCTGCAGGAGATCGGACTTGATCCGTGTTATGTCGATCTGGAGATCACGGAGAGCATGACCCTGGACAAGGAGACTGCTTTCGACCAGCTTAACCGCCTGAAGCGGCTGGGTGTTTTCATCAGCATTGATGACTTCGGCACAGGGTACAGCTCGCTGCATTATCTGAAGAATATGCCGATAGACCGGCTGAAGATTGACCGTTCCTTTGTCTCTGATGTAATGGAGGACAGCAACAATGCGGCTATTGTTTCTACGATTACGTCAATGGCCCATCACCTGAAGCTGAAGGTTACGGCGGAAGGCGTGGAGAACAAGGAACAGCTGCACTTTTTGCGCCAGCAGCATTGTCATGAAGCCCAGGGTTATCTGTTCAGCAAGCCGATCAAAGCGGCTGAATTTGAAGCGGTCTTCCTGAAGCCTCTGCTCGGTATATCGGTACAAATGTAAAATACAATAGCCATAGGGTTGCGTTTTGTTCTGTGGGATGATACAATACTCTTTGTCTTCATTGTATTTACGCGGGTGTAGTTCAATGGTAGAACTTTAGCCTTCCAAGCTAATAGCGTGGGTTCGATTCCCATCACCCGCTTATATCTGATTTACCTCTGAAACCCTTGTTGCGCAAGGGTTTTTTCTGTGCGTATTTATAATATGGGGAATATTACCTTTATAATCGTCCGGTGCTAAACGCTCTAGGGCGATTATTCATTTCATAAGAATGCACTTAGCTTCATTCTAACAGCTTGGCATCGAAAAAAGACCTTCTAGCTTACGACACTCAAGGACAGGAAGAACCAAAAAAATACATAAAAATACCTTTATTTTAAATTTTGCAAGCCTATTGATCTATTTATTTCCAAATAAGATTATAGTATCCTTTATTTGCGAGGCTGGAACAAGCAAAGGTGGGGCTCGTACCAAGCGATCTTACAAGTAGTGATACTGTTACTCAGACAATATCGCCAGGATATTAAGCTTGGATGGATTATTATCCTATTTTGAATAACTCTTATGGTATGCTCAATGAAAAAGTTTATGCTAATGCTCAGGGTACCAGTGTATTAGTAAGTGATACAAACACTTACGCTGATATTTACGTAGCAAGAGTAAGGAGCGGTGGGCTTCCTGATGGTGTTTACACTGTAAAACAAAGTACATCTGCACCAAGCTATTAATATAAGATAAGGTGGGGGAAGCTTTTGAGCAAAAAAGGTGTAGGGGTAATACTTCTGATGCTTGGAGTTATATCCTATATAATTAGAGAATCTTTGCACTATTTAGCCGCTGTGTCGCTTTCTTTTAAGCTTAGTGGGATTTCAAATACCATGATAGCTGAAACCCTTTCCTTAATCCCGCCACCATATGCGATGACTGTTCCAATTGTTCTAATAATTATTGGAATTATATATTTAGTCTGGTCTGAAATTGAAAAAAAATAAATATATCATTCTTGGGCCGCTGAGAAGCGGCTCTTTTTACGTTATGAACGAGGTATAAGCAGTTTCAGATCAAAAATTATCTGAAAGTGATCAGGTTCCTAAATTACGGAAATGTAAACTCACCCAGTCAATCCTAAGCCCGCAGGCATATCTTAAGCTGTACCCACTTGCAAAGGAGGGAAAAATCCATGAGCGAGAACGTTGCTGGTTATGGCGGAGGCTACGGCGGAATGACTTCTGCGACTGCAATTCTGGTCCTGTTTATTCTGCTGGTTATCATCTCCAAGGCTTTTATACTGTAGTTCTGTAAAATAAGAAGCCAGGGTTCCCCGCGTTTTGCGGAGACCCTGGCTTTTATTGTTGTGTTTAACCGGAATTAGACGGTTTTGAGGAACTCGACAATGGTCAGCAGGCCTTTATCAAAATTCTCCAGGTTGAAGTGCTCATCCGGAGCATGCAGGTTCTCGTCATCCAGGCCAAAGCCCATCAGCACTACCGGTGCCTTAAGGATGCGGGAGAAGCTCTCCATGATCGGGATCGAACCGCCATCTTTAGTGAAGAGGGCGCGTGTACCGTAGACTTTGCCAAAAGCATCCGCAGCCGTCTGCAGAATCGGATCAGACGGATCAATATTGAAGGCGCGCGCTTTTTCCATCTGTTTCACTTTTACGGTGGCACCCTTCTGGATGTTCGCCTTCAGGTGCGCTTCCACAGCATCAAGGATATGCTGCGGATCCTGGTCGCCGACGAGACGGCAGGTGATTTTGGCATGGGCTTCCTTTGGAATAACAGTCTTGCTGCCTTCGCCCTGGAATCCGCCGTAGACGCCGTTAAGCTCAAGAGTCGGACGGGCGCCTACACGCTCAACGAAGCTGTAACCTTCTTCGCCGTAAAGCTGCTCAAGACCGAGGGATTCTCTGATCTTCTCTTCGTTCACGCCCTGCTTGGCGAATTCCTCGCGCAGCAGCGCAGACAGCTCAGGCACGCCCTGATAGAAGCCTTCCACAGCTACGCGGCCCTGGTCATCATGCAGGGAGCTGAGCAGGGATACAAGAGCATGCAGCGCATTGGGTACCCCGCCGCCGTACGACCCTGAATGCAGGTCCGTGGAAGCCGTGTGAACAGTAACCTCCATGGAGCAAAGACCGCGCAGTCCGGTGCAGATCGCCGGACGTCCCCGTTCCAGCAGGGCTGTATCGGAGACCAGAACGGCATCAGCCGCCAGCTTGTCCTGATTGGCTTCCAGGAACGGAGGCAGATGGATGCTGCCGATTTCTTCTTCGCCTTCAATGCAGAGCTTTATGTTAACAGGCAGTGTGCCTTCCTGCTTGAGAATGGCTTCAATGGCCTTGATGTGCATGAAGACCTGGCCCTTATCATCGGTTGCTCCGCGTGCATACAGCTTGCCGTCACGGATTTCCGGCTCAAACGGAGGAGTGGTCCACAGATTCAGCGGATCAACCGGCTGCACATCATAGTGGCCATATACGAGAATAGTCGGTTTTCCTGGAGCGTGCAGGTAATCGGCATAAACGACAGGATGACCTGCTGTAGGATGGATTTCGATGTTTTCCAATCCGGTGCGTTTCAGGGTTTCAGTCAGCCAGAGGGCGGCGGATTGAACGTCCTCCTTGTGTACAGAAAGGGCAGAAATACTTGGAATGGACAGCCATTGCTTCAGCTCGGCCAGCTGGGCTTCACGCTCAGCCTGAAAATATTGTTCATAGGACATAAGGGATATGTACCTCCTTGGAGTTTCGCTGCGCATAACCGTCAGGTAAAGCTCAAAACCTCAACCGGGCCGTTAATTGACCAGCGGCTGGTTTGGCAGTGTAATGCCTCCATTATACTGGAGAAGCTTCCGGAATCAAAGCAGACTTGCAGTTATTGATTACGCCCCATAACCGTGCTAGACTTAACTGACTTATGAGCAGACAGGAGCGGAAGTGACAGTGCCAGTGAACATGGAACCAGGCAAGGAGCAGGAAGAACAATTGAACCGGCAGGAAGCAGATCCTGCTTATATTTATACGTATGCATGCTCGGGGGATGAGCAGGATTTATGCGGAATGGAGCTGCGCTGCCTGTTCGGCAAGGACATCCCGCCGGGGATTTTCGGGAGCGGAATCAGGGTAGAGCCCAGCCGCAGCCCGTTCATCAAGGAAATGATCGAGGTTATGTACACAGGCGACAGCCTGCCGGAGATTTATGACCAGACGGAGCAGGTTGAACTGAACGGAAAGACGTTCAAGGTCATTTTTGTGAAGACCAATGATCTGCCGCCCGAGCGCAAAATAGAATACAATGAACGCAGGGTGATCGAGCGGGAAATCGGCCTGCGTATCGAAGGGGAAGCGGATGTGAATCATCCGGAGCTGGTATACGGCATCGTGACTTTGGGCGGCCGCTGGTATTTCGGAGCCTACCACAAGAACAACGCGACATGGTTCCGCCAGATCAGGAAGCCGCGCAGCTATTCCATTGCCCTCAGCACACGTGTAGCCCGCGCCGCAGTCAACATGGCTGTACCCGATCCGGCCGGTATCCGGGCCATTGATCCCTGCTGCGGTATCGGAACGGTCATGATCGAAGCGCTGTCCATGGGAATCGATATTGTCGGCCGTGACATCAATCCGTTCATTGCCCAGGGGGCGCGGACCAATATTGCCCACTTCGGCTTCGATGCCCCGGTCACCTTAGGGGATATTGCAGACATCACGGAGCATTACGATGCAGCGATTGTGGACATGCCTTATAATCTGTACTCCAGTATTACACCGGAGGAGCAGTTTGATATTCTCGTCAACGCCCGCAGAATCGCTGACCGGGTTGTGATTGTAGCGATAGAGGCGATGGATGAGATGATCAGCAAGGCCGGATTTGAGATTATCGACCGCTGCGTGGCCCGCAAGGGCGCCTTTTCCCGCCATTTGATGCTGTGTGTGTAAAGCGGCCCGCCATATTATTTTATCCTTGGAGTGGAGGTACGAGCTGTGGAAGAAAAATGGTTAACATGGGCCAAAGAAATCCAGGCCATTGCCCAGACCGGGCTTACATATGCGAAGGATATCTATGATATTGAACGTTATCAGGCACTGCGTGAGCTGAGTGTAGATATACTGGCGAACTATACTTATGAGAGCAAGGAGAAGATCCGGCTCGCTTTTGCCGGGGACGAGGGTTATTGCACGCCAAAGGTGGATATCCGCGGGGTTATTTTTCAGGACAATAAGATTCTGCTGGTCCGCGAAAAGCTGGACGGGAACTGGGCGTTACCCGGAGGCTGGGGGGATATCGGGCTGTCGCCGAGTGAAGTAGCGGTTAAGGAGATTGCTGAAGAGTCTGGGTATCAGGCGGAGGCGGTGCGGCTGCTGGCGGTGCTGGACAAGAAGTTTCATGAGCATCCGCCGGAGCCGTATCATGTCTACAAGTTTTTTATTCTGTGCCGGATTACGGGCGGGGAAGCAGCCGAAGGCGTAGAGACGGACGGAGTAGGCTTTTTTGCGGAAAATGAACTTCCGGAGCTGTCCCAGGAACGTAACACAGAGAGGCAGATTAGAACGCTCTTTGAATTCCTCAAAAATCCCCAAAAACCAGTCATATTGGACTAATCTGCTGCATATAATAAATATACACCGGCTTTTATAAGTTTTATTAGACAAAAATTGGTTAATATTAATTATGAAAGCATTTACAAATTAAACCGCTGAGCCTTTATATCTAAAATATATTGCGGAAATCCTAACTTTTTAGGCCAGGCGGTCTACATTTTTTCCTCTACTGTGACGATAAGATATTTTAGGAGGGGATCGTAATGGAACAAGAAGAGTTAAGACTTCCGCTTACACAGGAGAGCACAGCACGTCCTGCCGAAGGCAATATTGCTGCCGGGCTTGTATGGGGCGTCCTGATCAGCATTCCCTTATGGATCTCGGTATTCGGCTGGATCATGGGGATATGGCGGTAAACACATCGTTGGATAATAGCTGCACTAAATATACTTATAAGGTTTAAAAGGCGGTTTCTTTATGACAAAGAAGCGGCCTTTTTGGTTTGGGCAGATTACTGCTGCATGACTGTTATAAAAAAGGCTGGCCCCCTGGAAAAGGAGGACCAGCCTTATTGTAACGGGCAAATGTTGCTTAGGAACATTACTGCTCCGCTTCATTCATCCAGGCTGCGTATAGTTCATCCAGCTCCGCCTGGGCCGTGTCGCGGGTGAGCTGCAGCTCTGCCAGCTTTACTGCGTCACTGGCGATGCCGGGCTTGAGCATTTCGGCGTCAATTAGGCCAAGCCGTTCCTCGGCCGCGGCGATTTCCTGCTCCCAGGCTGCAGCTGTGCGCTGTTTACGGGAGGAGGCTGTGCCGTTTGCCGGGGAGGGAGCCTTATGCTGTAGCCCGCCCTTGCCGGCAGGCAGACCTCCGTTACCCGCAGGTACACCGGAAGCGGCAGCAGCCTGTTCCGCCTGAGCCTGCTTCTCCTTGTAGTACTCATAGTTGCCGTTAAAAGCGTGGAAGCGGCCATACTCGATCGCCCACAGCTTGCCGAAGCAGCGGTTAATGAAGTACCGGTCATGGGATACCGCCAGCACCGTGCCCGGGAATTCCTCCAAGGCTTCTTCCAGCGCTTCGCGGGAATCGATATCCAGATGGTTGGTCGGCTCATCCAGGATGAGCAGGTTCGGCCGGCGGTGCATCAGCACCGCGAAGCGCAGCCGCGTCCATTCTCCGCCGGACAGATTGGCAATGGTCTTGAACACATCGCTGCCGTAGAAGAGGAAGCGGGCAAGCTGCCCGCGGGCCTCGCCCTCTTCCATTCCCGCTTCCTCGCGGAAGTAGCGGAGCACGGACAGCTTGCCGTCCTCGGGCACAGCCTCCTGGGCGAGATAACCGACAGCCGCCCGGGAGCCGAGCGTGCAGCTTCCGCTGTCCGGCGTCTCCTGGCCGAGAATCATCCGCAGAAGCGTGCTCTTGCCGGCGCCGTTGCCGCCGATCAGCGCGGCTGTTTCACCGTATCTCAGAATGTCGCTGGCGCCGGTAAAGAGGGTGCGGCTGCCGTAGCTTTTGCTGATCCGGTCGAGGATGACAGCCTGGTTGCCGGTCCGGTCCTCCTGCTGCAGCTGCAGATCCATTGCTTTGCGCTCCAGAATCGGACGCTTGATCTTGACCATCCGGTCAAGCGCCTTCTGCATGGAAGCAGCCCGGCGGTGGAAGGAAGGGTTAGGCGGATTGGAACGGTTGCCCCACTCAATCAGCCGCTTGATGCTCTCCTGCATCTGCTTGATCTTCTTCTGCTGCTCCTGGTAATCGGCGAACTGCTGAAGCAGCCGGGCTTCCTTCTCCACCTGATAGCCGCTGTAATTGGTGTGGTAGGTGATGGCTTCGCCATCCTCGATCTCGACAACCTTTTTGACTACGGCATCCAGGAAATAGCGGTCATGAGAGATTGCCAGCACGGTGCCTTCATAGGCCAGAAGATATTGCTCCAGCCATTCGATCGCCCCCATATCCAGATGGTTGGTCGGCTCATCGAGCAGCAGCACATCCGGACGGCGGAGCAGCAGCTCGGCCAGGCCGACCTTGGTTTTCTCGCCGCCTGAGAGAGAAGCGAACTCGCGGTCGAATTGGGAGGCGTCGATGCCGAGCCCTGAGGCGACACGCTGGATGGAGGCATCGATTTCATATCCGCCGGCCGCCTCGAATTTCTCCTGCAGGACGCCGTATTCCTTGAGCAGCCTGTTCCAGGCGGCTTCATCCGTCCCGGCGTCGAGTCCGGACATCTGCTGCTCCAGCTCCCGGAGGCGGCTCTGCCAGGCAAGAGGCTCAGCGAAGCTGCGCTGGAGCACGGTATAGACGGTGTCCCGGGTCTCGGCCTCCTGAATCTGTGCGAGCAGGCCGACGATACTGCCCCGGCGGATGGAGATCTGGCCCTGATCCGGGTGTTCTTCTCCGCTCAGCAGGCGGAACAGGGTGGTTTTGCCGCAGCCGTTGCGGCCGATCAGGCCGATTTTTTCCCCCTGGCGGATATCGAAGGTGATGCCCTTCAGAACAAGCTGGGCGCCGTGGTATTTCTGGACATTTTGGCATGAGATAATCATAGGTATTCTCCTTTATATAATGCCTGCAGCCGTATTCTCAAGGGTAGAGGCCCGAAAATGGACACAAAAAGACCGCGAGGAAATTTCCCCGCGGCCCTGAACATTCTCCGGTAGTATAGCTTATCCGTTGAAGTGTGGCTGGAAAGGCATTTCACAATGTTGTAGTGTTATTGAGTTCTTGTAAATGGACAGACTTCTCCCGTTGTTGGCATTTACATGAACGATGCCAGACATGATAGTAATCAGCCGGCTATTAACACTATTAGTCACATTGTGATCCATTTCCCCACACCTCCTTTTCACAAATTTAAGGTTAGTTTAACCAATATCGCCGGAAGATGCAAGAGAAAAAAGCCGGATCACTGCAATCATATATCTTTGGCGGCACAAGTAGGATGTAAAAGGGCGCGGCGGCGCCCGGAAACTTTTCTGAGGAAAGAGGCGGGGATATGACGATTTTTGACGGGCTATTGGGGAATGCCACCCAGGTGGAGCTAGCTGATGTACAGCGCGAATATGCACGGATTCTAGCTCCGGGTGAGCGGATCGAACGGGCGTACAAACTGATCCGGGATATGTTTATTTTTACCGATAAGCGGCTGATTCTCGTCGATAAACAAGGTGTGACCGGCAAGAAGATACAATATCATTCGATCCCCTATAAAAGCATCTCCCATTACTCCGTGGAAACGGCGGGTCATTTTGACCTGGATGCGGAGCTGTGTCTGTATGTATCGGGCAGTAGCCTGCCGCTGAAGAAGACGTTCAATAAATCGGTCAATATTTATGAGGTGCAGGCGGTGCTGTCGCAGTATATTCTGAAATAATGTTTCGGCGGCATATCAGATGGTATAAGGGAGCACGAACGCTCCATAGGCAAAAGCGGCAACAATCACCAGCGCGGGATGCAGCTTCAGCCACTTCATGGCGGCAAAAGCAAGAGCGGCGATGATCAGTGTCTGCCAGATCCCGATGGCTTCCGCCGGACTCTGTGCCATTTTAACCGTGAGGACAGTCATCATAACTGCGATAACCGGCTGCACAAGCAGCGTCATGCCTTTAACGACAGGCGACTGCTTGTATTTCTGCATGATCCGGAGCAGGATGATCAAGGCTGCAGCCGAAGGAAGGACTGTAGCCAGCAGCGCAAGGACAAGACCTGCCCAGCCTAACACATCGTAACCTACGTAAGCGGCAATTTTAGTAGCAATCGGGCCGGGTAACGCGTTGCCGAGCGCCAGCATGTTGGAAAACTGCTCATCGGTTAACCAGCCGAAATGCGGGACAATTTCCTCATACATCAGCGGGATGGAGGAGGGTCCGCCGCCGTAGCCCAGCAGATTTGCCATAAAAAAGCCGTAAATCAGCTCAAGCCATTCCATTTAAGCATTTCCTCCCTTGCTGTGCTTTTTGGCGAGTATCCGGTAGTGAACGGCTCCATATCCCAGAAAAAGCACGATTACGATGGCCGGATGCACATGCAGCACCTCTAGCAGCACCAGGGCCAGCAGCAGAAAAGCAGCCCCGATCCATTTTCCCAGCCCCTTAAACGCCTTTTGGGCAAATTCATAAGCCATCATCCCGAGCATAACTGCGATTACAGGCGAAACTGCGGCAATCATACCCGCCACTGTCTGGGAGCCGCTTAAGTAATTGACGGCAGAGAGCAGGGCGATCATCGCAATGCAGCTGGGTAAAATGTGGGCGAGCACGGAGAGGAATGCGCCCCGGACTCCCTTCAGCTTGTACCCGAGATAGGCTGCCATTTTGGTGGCGATCGGGCCGGGAAGTGCGTTGGCGATGGCCAGGGTCTCCCCGAATTCGTCGTCGCTCAGCCAGTTGTACCGGGTTACGGCATCATGCCGGATCAGCGGAATGACAGAAGGCCCTCCGCCGTAGCCGAGTATGCCTGTTCTGCACATGGCAACGGCGAGCTGTACATAATCATTTTTGTCTTTTTTCACAGGACCCCTCCTAAAAGATGTATGCAGGACAGCCGGACTTCAGCAGGATAGTACATTTATGCAGCAGCTGAAACGGAACATGGTTTTGGAACATTCTATACCAGCCGGTGCCGGTCAACTACCGGAAAAACGCGGTTTGCCCGAATCTTTGTGCACCGCATACAAAAAGAGGTGTCCTGAATTTGAGTTTGTTCTTAGTGCATTGACAGGGGAATTTGCCGTACGGTTAAATGACGGTAACTTTAAACGAACTTCAGAGGGGGATGGCGCATGACGAAACAGCCGGTGACCGGTACAAAAACAATGGTGGTCAGCCCCCATTATCTGGCTTCCGCCGCAGGCGCGGAAATCCTGCACAGGGGCGGCAATGCTTTTGATGCGGCGGTGGCGGTCAGCGCGGCGCTGGCCGTGGTGTACCCGCACATGACGGGGCTGGGCGGCGATGCTTTTTGGCTCACGTACAGCGCGGGCGAAGGGCGCGTACGTGCCTATAACGGCAGCGGACGGTCCGGCTACGGCGTCCGCCGGGACCTGTATGCCGGGGAAGCCGCGATTCCCCGGCGCGGGGTGCGCAGCGCCATTACGGTGCCCGGAATGGCGGACAGCTGGGCAGCGGTCCAGGGCGAATACGGCCGCCTGGCCTTCGCAGAGGTGCTGGAGCCGGCGATCAGCTACGCCTCCGCGGGGTTTCCGCTGTCGCCGGACCAGCATGGCGGCAGCGTGCTTGCCGGAGCCGCGCTGAGCCCGGAAGCGGCGGCGGTGTATCTGCCCGGCGGGGCGGTGCCGGCCGCCGGGTCCAGGTTTGTGCAGCCGCAGCTTGCGGGGACGCTGCGGGCCCTGGCGTCGGGCGGGCGCGACGCCTTCTATAAGGGGCAGATTGCGCAGGACATAGGCGATTATATGCGGGCTGCGGGCGGGTATCTTACCTGTGATGATTTTGCCGATCATCAGGGGGAGTGGGCTGAGCCTGTCTCGACCGGGTATCACGGCTATAGCATCTATCAGGCGCCGCCGAACTCGCAGGGCTTTGCAGCCCTGATGGCGCTCAATATATTGGAGCGCTTTGATTTTAGCGGCATCGAGCATGGCTCCTATGAATATTACCATCTGCTGGTGGAGGCGCTGAAGCTGAGCTTCCGTGACCGGGACCGGGTGCTGACGGATCCGCTTCACCATCCGGTTCCGCTGGACCGGCTGCTGGACAAAGGATATGCACAGCAGCTTGCAGCCTCCATCTCCATGAGCCGTGCGGCAGCGATTGGAAGTGAACCGGTCGGACGGGATACGGCTTACGCCGCTGTAGTGGACGGTGACGGCAATGCCGTGTCGTTCATTCAAAGCCTCTATTTTGAATTTGGTTCAGGGGTTGTTGCCGGGGATACCGGCATTCTGCTGCAGAACCGGGGCTCCTTCTTCTCGCTGGACCCAAGGCATATCAATACGCTGGAGCCGCATAAGCGCACTTTCCACACGCTTATGCCTGCTATGGCTTGCCGGGACGGCAAACCAGCCTATCTGTACGGGACGCAGGGCGGGGAAGGGCAGCCGCAGACGCAGACGCTGCTGCTGACGAGGCTACTGCATTACGGCATGAATCCGCTGGAGGCGGTGAGTGCCCCGAGGTTCGTGTGGGGCAGAACCTGGGGAGAGCCGACCCAGGAGCTGAAGGTGGAACAGCGCGCCGGGCAGCAGGTGCTGGATGCGCTGGCCGGTGCCGGGCATCTGGTGCGGCCTGCGGCAGCTTTTGACGGCATCATGGGCCATGCCCATGTTATTGGAATAGACAGCGGAGGTCTCCGCAGCGGCGGAACGGATCCGCGGTGTGACGGGGCGGCTATCGGGTGGTAGCCTGCAGGAAGGGAGCGGGAGAGATGATACTGGATAATAATTATGGTGCATTTATTGCTCCGGAGCTGGAAGTCTCCGGCTTGCGGCAGGGGGAATTGAAGGGGCTCAGGTTCGCAGTAAAGGATGTGTTCGCAGTAGCCGGCCATAGCTCTTCTGCCGGAAATCCCGCCTGGCTGCGCAGCCATGGGCCATCAAGAGCGCATGCGGCAACTGTTGCTAAGCTGCTGGAGGCGGGGGCATCCTTATGCGGCGCAGCTCATACCGATGAGCTGATGTACAGCCTGGGTGGCGAAAACGTTCATTACGGCACGCCGGTCAACCCGCGCGGCGCCGGACGGATTCCCGGCGGTTCCTCCAGCGGGTCAGCGGTAGCGGTGGCCTCCGGCGCCGTAGATTTTGCGCTTGGAACGGATACCGGCGGATCGGTCCGTGTCCCTTCTGCTTACTGCGGCGTGTACGGCTTCCGTCCTACCCATGGAGCCGTGGCGATGGAGGGCGTTATTCCGCTGGCCCCGGGATTTGATACGGTGGGCTGGATGGCGGACAGCCCGGAGCTGCTGGAGTGTGTGGGAAGGGTGCTGCTTGGTGCGGGAGAGGGGGCATCTGAGCAGGCGGATGTAACGAGCGCCGGCGGAGTAAGTCTGTCTCTGTCTGGTACCAGATCCGGTTCTGGTTCAGGTACTGCTCCGGCCGAAAGCAGAATGAGCAGGCTGTATCTCCCTGCGGACTGCTGGGCGCTGGCTGAGCCCTCAAGTGCAACCTGTCTGAGGCGGGAACTCAGCCGGCTGCAGGCCGCTGCGGATGAGACAGTAGAAAACGTTGTTTCGGCCGAAGGCATGAAAACCTGGATGGATCTGTTCAGGGAGCTGCAGGCGGCAGAGATCTGGACAACTCATGGTGAATGGATCAGTCAGGAGCAGCCGGAGTTCGGGCCGGATATCGCAGCCCGGTTCTCTTGGGCGGCAAGCATCGCCGGGCAAGACCATAGCCGGGCGGCCGCGCTGCGCACTGAAATTGCCGGCCGGCTGCGGATGCTGCTCGGGGAGGACCGCTGCCTGGTCATCCCGACCGTCCCCGGACCAGCTCCGCTGCTGGGCGGAGACCTGCAGCAGCTGGAACGCAACCGCAGCGGCGCTATGATGCTAAGCTGCATAGCCGGGCTTGCCGGCCTGCCTCAGATCACCCTGCCGGTGGAGGGGCCTGATGCTCTCCCGCTGGGACTGTCCGTCATCGGCGGCCACGGGCAGGATCTCCGCCTGCTCTCTTGGGTGCTGGGAGCCTGGCGTCAAGGTGAATGACACAGGCAACGCGGCGGTCATAGTCTGGTATAATCAGAAAGACTGATTAGTTGGTGAATATAACTGTACTTTCTGCAGTTATCTGCTGTGAATTTAGCGGGGAACAGAAGATGGCTGTAGAGGGTGCAACTCAATTAGTACAGTTCTGTTGAATTTTTGTTCTATGTGAATGATTTCGCATGGTGTCCCCACTGGCCGCTGACTGAGCTAAGTGGAAAATAGTCATCTAATTCTCTGCTAAATGACCGAAACGGAAGATTAGTTGGAAAAACGTTACTTAAATTTGTAGTTTTCACTCCAAGTGGGGATTATGGGCTGAGATAAGTGCCGATATTCCAACTAAAGCTTGGAAAAATAGAAAAAGGGTATAATTAAGCAGCTAAAATCCATTTAATTATTGGCGATGCTCAAAAAATAGTAAGTGTAGCACAGATACGCCAGACAATTATGTATAGTTTAGTCTACCCACGCAACCCACGCAACCCACGCAACCCACGCAACCCAACCAAAGAGCTAAATACTTATACCCAGCACCATCAGCTAGCACTAAACAATCTATCCCTCATGTATTCAAGCAAACAATCGGCTAAGCTCCAACAACCATCCAACCTGCAAATAATCCAGGAGCATCCAGTTACCTAAGCAAACGAGCGCCAAAAACCACCAAGCGCCTAACTACCATCCGTTCCGAACTCAAGTAAAACAATTACTAGGTTGTCCAATCCCCGACCCAATCCGGTTACCTGCCGGGCGGGGGCAGCTCCTTTCGGAGGATGTCTTAACAAATACAATAACTATTTTCACAACAAGGTTATCAATTGTTCTTATCGCCATGGAGCCTCTCCGCCAGTCGCCTAAATCTCCCCGACCCGCACCAAATCTTTAAAATTATGTGAAATACGTTACTATACTTAACATTCGATGATGATATTTTCACTTTTCTCTTTCCAATAGGGGTTATTTTATCTATAATGTTACATAAAGTAACATAAAGAACGATGGTTAAATAAACGTATTTACTTAAGGAGGGGTGGCATGCATCTTACCGTCGAAGAAGCGTTGTCCATTTATCCTTTATCCGAAGCCAAGCTTATTGCAGGAGCCAGGGGCAAGCACAGAATTGTGAAGTCAATCAATGTTATGGATGCACCGGACATCTCGGACTGGATAAAAGAGGGCGAAATGCTCTTAACGACCGCCTATCTGATCAAAGACAGCCTGGAGGATGCCTCTGCGCTGCTGCAGACGCTGAACCGGAGGGGCTCGTCGGCGCTAGGCATCAAGCTGGGCCGTTTCTGGGATACCGTGCCTGAGGAGCTGATTGCCGAGGCGGAGACGCTGAACTTTCCGCTGATTGAGCTACCGTTCCAGTTTACGTTCTCCGATCAGATGAACGGGCTGTTCCGCGCCGAGCTGTCGCGCAGCACCAGCATGCTCCAGGAGATTATGGAGAAGCAGCGCAAGCTGATGCGCTTCGCGCTGCGTTCGGGACGCAGCGGTCCGCTGTTTGAATCCGTCTCTGAGGTGATCGGTTATAAGCTTGCGGTTGTAAGCAGCAGGGGGGACGTAGTCTACAACAACTCGGAATATGCAAGCCGTCAGCTGCTGGAAGGCTGGCCTTGGCAGAACCGCAGCCAGCGCTTCCGGATCGGGGACAGAACCGGTCTGCGGTTTCCGTTGATGCAGGGGGAGAAGTGCTCAGGCTATCTTTTATATTGTCATATTGACCCGCTTCTGCTGCCTGTGGAAGAGAGCCTGTTTATCCAGGGGGCTGAACTGATTTCATTTCATATACATTCGGGTTATGAGGATTATTTCGAGCTGGCTGAGCACAGGGAGTTCAGCGGGCTGCTGCGCCGCTGCCTGAGCGGCGGGCTGTCCTGCAGTGAGCTGTCCCAGGCTGCACTGAGGCTGGGGGTGAAGCTGCTGCATTCACCTTTTCAAGTGCTGCTGACAGAAACGGCAGCAGGCGGGGAAGAACGGCAGCGGGAGCTGCTCCGGCTGAAGGAAGAATATGCTGAGCATCCTGCCCTGCGGGAATTAAATGCCATTCATGTTCTGATGGATGAGGGATTGGTATCGCTGTTTCCGGCAAACGGGCTGAGTGCCGGGCAGTTCCGTGAGCTGATTTATGAGTGCTTTGATAACCTGAAGCTTGATACAGGATATTATCCGCGGGCTGCTGCCAGCGCGGTCAAAGTGAAGCCGGAGGGACTGAAAGAAGCTTTTGCCGAGGTCAGGGAATGTATGGCCATGTCCCAGCACTGGGGGGCATTCGGGAATGTAGTGCATTACCGGCAGCTTGAGCTGAATCTTCTGCTCGGCCAGATTCCGGAAGAGTCAATGAAGAAATACATCACCGGCAATCTTCGCGGACTGCTCAGCCGGGAGCCGGAGTACGTCAAGGAGATGCTCCATACGCTGGAGGTTTATCTGGAGAATGACGGTCATGTCAACGAAACAGCCAAAAAGCTGTTCATCCACCGCAATACGGCCACTTACCGGATTGAAAAGCTCAGTGAGCTGCTGGATGTCGATTTTAAAAAAATCAATGATCTGATGAGGCTTAAGCTGGTGTTTGTTTTTCGTAAAATGCTGGAACGTGAATAATGCTGCAGACGTTTTTGCCGGACGCAATGATAAGCGGCCTCTTGGAAATGCTGTACAACCAAGCTGAATCCAAAATAAGGCAGGCGCCGGGCGCCGCCGAAAGGAGCGGTAACAATGAGAGTAGCCGGTATTTACCTGGCGGCAGGGCATGGCAGACGGGCGGGAGTACCCAAGGCATCGCCCAAGCTGCCTCCAGAGCTTACGCCGGAAAGCGTAGTGGTCAGTGAGCTTGAACGCTGCACCCTTGATCCGCTGGTCGTGGTTGTGCGGGCAGATGACAATCTGGTATGGCTGCCGCCTGCCGCTGAGCAGAGCTCAAGGCGGACTGAAACCTGCCTGACCGCTCATCTGGGACTGTCGTTTTCCCTGCGCTGCGGACTGAATGCTATTCTGCCGCTGCAGCCTGATGCTGTAGTGGTGGCGCTTGCCGGTCAGACTTCTGTTACAGCCTCGCTTGTAAACCGGCTGAAGGACATGTATATGCGAAATCCGGAGCTTGATTATGTGGCCGGGACCCATGAGGGGCTGCCGCTGCCGCCGGCTCTGTTTTCCAGAGAAATGTTCTCGGTATTGCAGGGATTAGAGGGGGGAGAAGGAACTGCGGGGCT
The DNA here is from genome assembly GCF_029893965.1 of Paenibacillus sp. PastM-3. Lineage (GTDB taxonomy): Bacteria > Bacillota > Bacilli > Paenibacillales > Paenibacillaceae > Paenibacillus_AQ. The sequence continues at coordinate 77,458 of NZ_JARXXP010000016.1, read as the reverse complement.
TTTCCGGTCCTCCGAGTACAAGGGAGCTGTTCTGCAGACTGATTCTGCAGGTTCCTTTTCAGATGCTGATCCGCGGTTTGGTGTTTATGATGCACATAAAGCTTGGAGTATTCGCGGAGAAAGCTGACACCAAAAGACGGATTGCCCGTTAAATGTAAGTAAATATCACATATTTTAAGTATAATTCGCTTCAGTTTAGTGCATTAAGCACAAAAACCTGTAAAGTTCTTATTATATAGCACAAACGTATGTTATGTAAATTTACGTGAACGCTCTGTCTCAGTATAGTAGAGATACATTAATGGTTTCAGCCATTAAGAGAGATATCCTGGAGGAGGAGAATTATGAAAAAAAGGGGTCAGGGATTTACGGTAAGCTTAATGCTAATGTTCCTGCTTGCAGTAGTGCTGGCAGGCTGCGGAGGCAACAACAATGCTTCAACTAACGCGGCTGCAACGGAGGCACCGGCTGCGGCGAATGCAGGGACTGCAACAGAGGCACCGGCAACAACAGAGCCGGCGGCAGAGAAGCCGACAGTTGCTTTTGTCTACATCGGGCCTCCGGGCGACGGCGGTTACACGTATCAGCATGACCAGGGCCGTTTGTACATGGAAAAAGAGCTCGGCATCAAAGCGGACTTCGTTGAAAATGTTCCGGAAAGTGCCGATGCAGAGCGCATTATTACTGAACTGGCACAATCCCACGACATCGTATTCACCACAAGCTTCGGATACATGGACTTCACCCTTAATGTAGCGGGCAAATTCCCCAACGTGAAATTCCTCCATGCTTCCGGCTACAAGACAGCTGAGAATATGGGCACGTATTTCGGCAAGAACTATCAGGCAAGTTATCTCACAGGTATCGCTGCCGGAAAAATGACTACCAAAAATCATCTCGGTTATGTAGGAGCTTTTCCGATCAGCGAAGTTATTTATAATCTGAATGCTTTTACACTCGGTGCACAGAGCGTCAACCCCGATATCAAGGTTGATGTAGTATGGACTAACACATGGTATGACCCGGCAACAGAACGCCAGGCGGCAATCAGTCTGCTGGATAAAGGCGCCGATGTCCTGCTGGCCTATCAGGATTCCCCGGCTACCCTCCAGGCAGCTGCTGAACGCGGAGCTTATGCAGGCGGTAACGACTCGGATATGAGCAAGTATGCGCCGGATAACTACCTGACCAACCCGGTCTGGAACTGGGGCCCTTATTACGTGAAGGCAGTCCAGTCGGTAATGGACGGAACGTGGAAGAGCGAGCAGTATTCCGGGGATATGGCGGACGGCATGGTTGAGCTGGCACCGTTCGGCAACAAGGTTCCTGATGATGTGAAGGCACTGGTGGAGGATGCAAAGGCCAAGATCATCAGCGGCGAACTGGATGTATTCACCGGCCCGATCTCTGATAACCAGGGCAACGTCAAGGTTCAGGAAGGCCAGAAGCTTACGCTTGAAGAAGTTCTGGGGATGAACTGGCTTGTCAAAGGCGTAGAGGGCACAATCCCGCAATAACGGCTTAACTTTAATTTCATACTTCATGTTCCTATGGGTGGGGCGGGTTCCGGATGAATGGAACCTTCCCCACCCGTACTACAACTATAAGGAAGGAGCATCCCATTATGCAGGACCATTCGGTTGAGATGCGCGGGATTGTGAAGAGATTCGGTTCTGTAACGGCAAGCGATCAAGTCGATTTTTCGGCAAACGCGGGTGAGGTTCACGCGCTGCTTGGTGAGAACGGAGCAGGTAAGAGCACAGTCATGAGCATGCTGTCAGGTGTATACCGGGCGGATGAAGGCGAAATTCTGATTCACGGCAAGCCTGCCAGAATCCGCTCCCCTAAGGATGCGGCGCTTTTGGGGGTCGGGATGGTGTTTCAGAATTTCAGACTTGTGCAGACGCTCACGGCAGCGGAAAATATCGTGCTTGGCGAAAAGTCGTCTTTCTGGCGGGGAAGCAAGTGGATCAGGCAGAAGCACGAGGAGATTGAAGCGCTGGGAGAACAGTTCGGGCTGAAGTTTCCGGTTAACCGGCCAATCTGGCAGCTGTCCGTCGGTGAACAGCAGCGTGTGGAGATCGTCAAGACGCTCTACAGGGGGGCGGATATCATCATTCTGGATGAGCCGACTTCCGTGCTTACACCGGGGGAAGCGGAGCAGCTGTTTGAAACGCTGCGGGTAATGAAGCAGGCGGGCAAGACGGTTATTATGACTACTCACAAGATGAAGGAAGTTATGGCTTCCTCTGACCGGATCTCCGTCATGCGCAAAGGCAAAATGATTGCCACGCTGGCTACGGCACAGACAGATGAACTGGAGCTGGCCCGCCTGATGGTAGGCAGGGAAGTGACGATCAGCCGCCAGGAACGGGAAGCCACTCAGGGGGATCCGCTGCTTGTGGTCAACCGTCTGGAGGTCTCGGCCGATCACGGCCGCAAGGCGCTTGACGGCTTGTCGCTCACTGTGCGCGAGGGCGAAATTGTTGGCGTTGCAGGGGTAGCGGGCAACGGGCAAAAGGAACTCGCAGAGGTCCTTACGGGTCTTAGAACCTGGAGGAACGGAGAGATTATTTTTGACGGCAGCCGGGTAAAAACAGCATCGGTCCGCGGCGCCATTGATGCGGGGATTTCCCATGTGCCGGAGAATCGTATGAAGAGCGGTCTGGCCGGACGGCTGGGGTCAGTTGATAATCTGCTCTTCAAATCCTACCGGACGGAGGAACACTCCAAATTTGGTATTCTGAAGGCGGCGAAGAACCGTCTGTGGTCACAGGAGCTGGTGCAGCGTTTTGACGTCAAGACGCCCGAACTGGATACTCCGGTGCAGCAGTTATCCGGCGGGAATCAGCAGAAACTGCTGTTCGCCCGTGAGGTCAGCCATAAGCCAAAGCTGATGGTTGCCGTTCACCCTACACAAGGACTTGATGTGGGAGCTACTGCGGGTGTACATGAGCTGCTGATGGAGCTGCGGAGCTCCGGCAGCGGCGTGCTGCTGATTTCAGAGGATCTCGATGAGCTTCTGCAGTTGTCAGACCGGATTCTGGTTATATACAACGGCGCAATTATCGGCGAAAGCGATCATGAGCATGCCGACAGGGAACAGATTGGTCTGATGATGGCCGGAATCCGGCACAGGGAGGGCAGTGCGGTATGAGTCCAAAAAATACAGGCAATACGGCGGCGGTTCTGGAGCCGCTTCCGGCCAAGTCCGGCAAACGTTTCGGGCTGCGGCTGGAATATGATTCAAGCCGTACCCGTTCCCCGTGGTGGTCTCCGGTTCTATCCGTAATTCTGGCGCTGCTGCTGTGTGCGGTTTTTATCGCTGCAAACGGGATGAACCCGGTGACAGTCTATGAGAAAATGTTCCGCGGTGCCTTTGGCACCTCCTACGGCTTCACGGAGACGATGGTAAAAGCAATTCCGCTGCTGCTGTGCGGCCTCGGTATCGCTGTAGCCTACCGGATTTCCGTATGGAATATCGGAGCAGAGGGGCAGCTTACCGTCGGCGCGATGGCTGCAACGGCGGTAACGATTTATTTTCCTGACCTGCCGTCCTTCTGGGCCATTACGCTGATGCTGATTTTCGGTACGGCTGCGGGTGCGCTCTGGGGCCTGATGACAGCCGTCCCGCGCACGCACTTCGGAGTTAATGAGCTGATTACCTCGCTGATGCTGAATTATGTAGCGCTTCTGGCACTCGACTATGTGGTGTTTGGTCCGTGGAAAGATCCTGCGGGCTTCAATTTCCCGGGATCGCCGATGTTTACGGCAGCACAGTCGCTGCCGGTTCTGGGAACGACAAGATTGCATATCGGTCTGATCTTTGGACTGGTCGCTGTATTTATCTACTTCCTGATGGTCAAATTTACCCGCTGGGGATATGAGTTGCGGCTGATCGGAGCCAATCCGACTGCTGCACGTTATGCAGGTATTCATATCAAGAAGCATATTATCATCGTGATGCTGATCAGCGGAGGGCTGGCGGGCATTGCCGGCATGGCTGAGGTCTCCGGGGTAACCCACAAGCTGATGCAGGGCATCTCGCCCGGCTACGGCTACACCGCAATCATCGTCGCCTGGCTTGCCAAGCTGAATCCGCTCGGCCTGATTGTTACTTCCGTCCTGTTCGGCGGTCTGATTGTCGGCGGCTACAGCGTGCAAACCATCGGATTGCCTTCGTCTATTTCAGAAATGCTGCAGGGCTCGATCCTGTTCTTCCTGATTGCCGGCGATATGATTCACCGTTTCCGCATACGCCGGAGCGCATAGATGGCGCTTGGAGAGAAGGGAGTTAGACTATGGATTTCACTACACAGTTATTGATAGCAGCCATTTCCGCGGGAACCCCGCTGCTACTGGCTACGCTTGGCGGTATCCTGAATGAGCGGGCGGGCATCATCCAGCTGGGTGCGGAAGGGCTGATGCTGATGGGGGCGGTGACCACCTGCATCGTCTACATCCGCAGCGGCAATCTGCTGCTGGCCTTACTCGCAGCTATTGCCGTGACAGCGGTGCTTGGCATGGTGCATTCGTTCCTATGCGTGACGCTGAGGGCAAACCAGACAATGTCGGGGCTGGCGATGACGCTGTTCGGCAGCGGACTCAGCGCCTATCTCGGCAAGTCCATCAGCGGCCTGCCCCTGCCGGGGACTTCACCCAAGCTTAATCTGACCTGGCTTCAGGGAATCCCGGTGATCGGGGATATTTTTGGACGGCTGGATTATTTGACCTGGTTCAGCCTGCTGCTGGTGCTGGTGCTGCATCTGCTGATTCATCATACCTCCTGGGGGCTGCATCTGCGGGCCGTCGGGGATAATCCGGCGACAGCGGATGTAATGGGCATCCGGGTGCAGCTGATCCGCTACAGCTATGTTACTGCCGGTGCTGCACTGATTGGGCTTGCCGGGGCAGACATGGTGCTGGCCTATGCGCCGACCTGGAATGAAGGCTTGACGGCCGGCCGCGGCTGGATTGCCGTCGGACTCGTCATCTTTGCCAGATGGAATCCGCTGCGTGCGCTTTTCTGCGCCTACTTCTTCGGTGCGCTGGACTCACTCGGATTTCGCATCCAGCTGCTTGGCAGCGGGATTCCGTCCTACTTCCTTAAAATGATTCCTTATGTCGTAACCATCCTGGTACTGATGTATCTCGGTTACCGTAACCGCAACAAGCCTTCGGGCACTCCGGAGTCACTGGGGACACCTTACATCCGCGAACAGCGGTTCTAACCAAAGAAGCTATGCCTGATTATCTGGTATAATCACTAAAAATCCATTTATTGTAGTTCGAACTTCTGAGCGGTTGAATACAGTAAATGGACTTTTTTTACCCTTGAAGTGATGTGAGAAATATCATTGCACAGTTAATAAGACTATAGAAAGCGGGGCGGAATTATGAGTGCAGAGACAGATACCTTAACATTGGAGCAAATTAACGGCATGAGCCGGGAACAGTTTGTAGCGGCGCTAGGCGGGATTTTTGAACATTCACCTTGGGTGGCAGAGGGGACTTATCAGCAGATTCCGTTTCATTCTGTCGATGAGCTGCACCATGCAATGCTGCAGACAGCGCGAAGCGCGCCTGACAGTCAGGTTACAGAGCTGCTGAGATCCCACCCGGATCTCGCCACCAGGCTGCAGGTTACCCCGTACTCGGCGGCGGAGCAGCAGGGGGCTGGCCTTGACCGGCTGACACCGGAAGAATTCGAACTGCTTACAGGATTAAATGCGGCATACACAGAGAAGTTCGGCTTTCCGTTTATTCTGGCGGTCCGCGGCAAAAACAAAGATGACATTATTGCAGCCATTTCGAAGCGGGTGCATCATCCGCTGGAACAGGAGCGGGAGCAGGCCCTGTATGAAATCGGCCGGATTACCGGCTTCCGGCTGCATGATCTGCTGCCGCAGTCTGAAGGGTCCGCACCATGAGCGGGCGGCTGACCACCCATGTGCTGGACCTGGCAAGGGGCGGTCCCGCAGCCGGGATGGCGCTCCAGCTCTGGAAGCTTGACGGCGGTGCGGGAGAGCTGCTGCGCGAAGCGGTGACGAACAGCGACGGGCGGCTGGATGCTCCGCTGCTGACCGGCGCGGGGCTTACCCCCGGCAGCTATGAACTGCTGTTTATGGCCGGGGATTATTTCCGCGGCACTGCACAGGCAGCCGGCGCAGGAGAAGCGGGAGCGGACTCCGGGGTGCTTTTTCTCGAACAGATTCCGCTCAGATTTAATATCACGAACACTGCAGAGCATTATCATGTTCCGCTGCTAGTAGCACCTGGAGGGTACAGTACGTACCGGGGGAGCTGACACAATAAATAGACCGATGGCGGAGGTGGCCGGACCATGAAAGAATCATATGAGCTTATCATCAGGAACGGGGATGTAGTGCTGCCCGGAGAAGTAGTCAAGCTGGATGTTGCAGTAAAGGACGGGAAAATAGCTGCACTTGGCCGGGATCTGCCGGTTCTTCCGGACACCCGGGTCATTGATGCGCAGGGACTGTATGTGCTGCCCGGCATGATCGATATGCATGTCCACTTTAATGAACCTTCCTTTGGACACTGGGAAGGCTTCCGCAGCGGCTCGGCGGCGCTGGCCGCCGGGGGCTGCACCTGCTATGCGGATATGCCGCTTAACGGCAATCCGCCCACGGTAAATCTGGCTGCGCTGCAGCGCAAGGCTGAAGCGGCAGCAGGGAATTCTGCCGTCGATTATGTCCTGTGGGGCGGACTGGTCCCCGGCAATCTGGAGGATCTGGAGGGGCTGGCTGCAGCCGGAGTTACCGGCTTCAAGGCATTCATCTCCAATCCCGGCGGTGAAGGGGAAGGCCGGTTCCGCGAGGTCGATGATGATACCCTGTATCAGGGGATGCAGCGGATTGCCGCCTTCGGCGGCATCCTGGCGCTGCATGCGGAGAGCGAGGCCATCACGGCAGCGCTGTCTGCTGATGCTGTACGGAGCGGCCGGACCGGCGCGCGGGATTTCGCCGCTGCCCGTCCGGCAGAGGCCGAGCTTGAGGCGGTGGCGAGAGCGCTGCTGTACAGTGAGCGCACAGGCTGCCGGCTGCACTTTGTGCATATAAGCACGGCGGCGGCTATTGATATGATTCATGAAGCAAAGCTCCGCGGGCTTGATGTATCGGCAGAGACGTGCCCGCATTACCTGGTTCTGAATGAGAACAGTTTGGAGGAGCTGGGGGCACTGGCCAAATGCGCACCCCCGCTGCGCAGCCCGGAGGAGCAGGAGAAGCTGTGGCAGGTGCTGGCAGACGGACGGATTGAGCTGATCGCCTCCGATCACTCCCCGTGTCCGCCGGAGCTGAAGCTTGATCCCGGCCTGAGCTTCTTCGAAGCCTGGGGCGGAATCTCCGGGGCGCAGAGCAGCCTGGAGCTGATGTTCCATGAAGGGGTGAACCTGCGGGGCCTGCCGGTTACACAGATTGCGGCACTGCTGGCCGAGCAGCCGGCCCGGCGGTTCGGGCTGGATCACCGCAAGGGCTCGATCAAGCCGGGGCTGGATGCCGATCTGGTCCTGCTGGACCCGGACCATTCTTACACCCTGAAGGCGGATGAACTCCTGTACTGCCATAAACACAGCCCTTACGCCGGCATGACCTTGTCCTGTAAAGTGAAGGCAACCCTTAGCCGTGGAGCTGTAGTGTACACAGCAGAAGACGGGCTGCTGATTGAAGACGGCGGTGTATGGCTGCGGGTCAACGAAGGGCGGTTTTTCTGATGAACGTGCCAATACTTGGGGCTCCAGCCCATCAGATGACGGAGCTGCTGGAGGAGCTTGCCACCTTCAGCGCTCCGGGGCCGGGCGTATCCCGGCTGCTCTACACCCCGGAATGGCTGCAGGCGCAGCGTTTTCTGCAGGAGAGAATGGCGGCGCTTGGCATGGAGGTCAGGACGGACGGCGTGGGGAATGTCTATGGAAGGTTTACAGGCTCGCAGCCGGCTGCAAAAGTTATCTTAACGGGCTCGCATATCGATACCGTGCTGAACGGCGGAAAATATGACGGTGCCTACGGGATTGCTGCTGCTGTTACTGCGCTCCACTACTTGAGGCAGAACTTCGGCCAGCCGCTGCGGACAGTGGAGGCCGTTGCCTTTTGTGAGGAGGAGGGCAGCCGCTTTCCGCTCGCCTATTGGGGCTCGGGTAATGTTACCGGGCTGTATGACGGAAGTGAAGCGCAGCGATGTGCTGACTCTGCAGGAGTGACGATCGCTTCAGCTATGGCGGGCTGCGGATTAGGGCGCAGGCCGGAAGACTGCGGGTCTGCAGCTGTGACTGACTATGCGGCAGGGGGAGCTCCTCTCAGAGAGGATATCGGCACATTTATTGAACTGCATATCGAGCAGGGAATTGTGCTGGAGCAGGCAGGCTTGGAGATCGGGATCGTTGAGGCGATCGTCGGACAGCGGCGGTATAGTGTAAAAGTTGCCGGCAGCACGAACCATGCCGGCACTACCCCGATGGGACTGCGCCGCGATGCGCTTGCAGGCGCTGCGGAGATGCTTCTGGCAATGGAACAGGCGGCGGCGGCTGCAGGTGATCCGCTGGTAGCCACCTGCGGGAAGCTGGAAGCAGCGCCGGGCACACCCAATGTAATTCCCGGCGAGGTGGAGTTTACACTCGATATAAGGCATAGTGAAGCTGATGCGCTGGAGCATTTTTGTTCCACGCTGCTGGCTGCGTTCGAAGGGATTGCCGGGAAGCGGGGGCTTACCCTGCAGGTTACGGCTACACTGGCTACATCTCCTGCACCCATGGATACGGGATTAAATCAACAACTTGAACATATAGCAGGTCAGCAGGGAAGAAGTTTCCGCAGTATGGTAAGCGGAGCAGGCCATGATGCCCAGCTCTTTGCTTCCATTTGCCCCACGGCCATGATCTTTGTGCCGAGCCGGGCGGGCATCAGCCACGCTCCGGAGGAGTATACTTCACCGGATGAGCTGGCTGCCGGGCTGAATCTGCTTACTGCCGTATTATATGAGCTTGCCTATAAAGAAAGCTGAACATCAGAGGGAGAGGTTTGCATGAAGCGGTACGAAGATTTGGCGCCGTCCTTGCGGTGTATTATGACTCCAGGGCCGGTAGAGGTTGATCCGCGGGTGCTGCGGGCAATGTCTTTTCCGGTGCTGGGCCAGTTTGATCCCGAGTTTACGGATATTATGAATGAAACGATGGAAATGCTGCGCGGACTGTTTAAGACGGGCAATAAATGGGCTTTTCCGGTTGACGGTACTTCCCGTTCCGGCATTGAAGCTGTGATGGTCAGTCTGATTGCGCCGGGCGACCGGGTGCTTATTCCGATCTTTGGCCGGTTCGGCCATCTGCTGCATGAGATTGCGGAACGCTGCGGAGCTGAGGTGTATACGATAGAGAAAGAATGGGGCAGCGTGTTTGCTCCGGAGGAAGTGATCTCTGCGATCCGCAGCTTCAAGCCGGATGTAGTGGCCATTGTCCACGGTGAAACGTCTACAGGACGGATGCAGCCGCTGGCCGAGATCGGGCGGGCCTGCCGGGAGCAGGATGTACTGCTGATTGTGGATGCTGTGGCAACCATCGGCGGTGTTCCTGTTGAGACGGATGAATGGATGCTCGATGCCGTTATCGGCGGGACGCAGAAATGCCTGTCGATTCCCTCGGGAATGGCTCCGGTTACGTATAATGAACGGGCGGAAGCCAAGCTGCTGAAGCGCAAGCAGGTCGAACGCGGGCTTAGAACAGACAAGTTTGAGGCAGGAGTACTGCCGCCCGTACGCAGTAATTATTTTGATCTGGGAATGCTTCAGGATTACTGGAGTCCCCAGCGGCTGAACCACCATACGGAGATGACGTCGATGCTCTATGCGCTCCGTGAAGGACTGCGGCTGGTGCTTGAGGAAGGTCTTGAGGCGCGGCATGCGAGGCATGCTCTGCATGAACAGGCGCTGGTTGCCGGACTTGCTGCAATGGGGCTTACACTATACGGCGATCCGGATTGCAAGCTGACGGTGGTGGCCTGCGTGCTGATTCCGGAGGGGGTAGACGGAGAGTCGGTGCGTACGATGCTGCTTGATCACTTCGGCATTGAGATCGCCAGCTCGTTCGGTCCGCTCAAAGGGAAAATATGGCGTATCGGTACGATGGGCTTCAGCTGCCGTGAAAATAATGTGCTGCGCGTGCTCGGGGCGCTTGAAGCAACCCTTTTGCGGCATGGCCATGCTCTATCTCCCGGCCTGAGTGTCCAGGCGGCACTTGACGTATATGAACAAAAAGGTAGATAATCGTCTGAACGGCAACTGGAGAAATGGTGTTTAGAGAAGCTTGCGGACGGCCCGCTGTCCCGGCTTTACCCAGGAAACGGCTTGCGCCCCGCGAGGGGCGGCAGAGCCGTTTTTATTAAAATACGGAGGGAGTGGAAGTCATGTCATTCAAAAGAAAGCCTTTGGCGGATTGTGTGCCTGAGCTGGTGGCTACGGCCCGCGGTGATCAGAAGGCATCCCTGGTTATAACGGGAGGGAAGCTGGTTAATGTGGTTTCCGGAGAAATACTGGAAGGGATGTCTGTTGCGGTGCAAGGGGGACGTATCGCATATGTAGGTAAGGATGTTTCGCATACCATTGGAGAACATACACAGATTATTGATGCGGCCGGCAAATATATCGCACCTGGATTGCTTGACGGACACTGCCATATCGAAAGTACACAGCTGACCGTTACGGAGTTCGCCCGGGCGGTGCTGCCGATGGGAACGACAGGCGGATTTTTTGATGCCCATGAAATTGCCAATGTATTCGGGCTGAAGGGCATTAAGCTGATGCTGGATGAAATGCGCGGCACGCCGCTGGCAGCCTACATGCAGGTGGCCTCTTGTGTACCATCGGCAGGTGCAGAATTCGAAACCACCGGTGCCTCGCTGGGACCGGCTGAGGTAGCTGAAGCTTTTACATGGGGTGAGGATGTGATTGCTCTTGGTGAAGTGATGAATTTCCCGGGCGTTGTATACGGGGATGACAAGATGATCGGTGAAATCCAGGCGACGCTGCGTGCCGGACGGTATGTTGACGGGCATTTCACCTGGCCCTCCAGTGACTGGAGGCTTCCGGTCTATGCCGCTGCAGGTGTAACAGGTGATCATGAATGTGTAACGGCAGAGGATGTCATTGAACGTGTGCGGCTGGGCATGTACGCCAAAATGCGCCGCGGGTCCGCCTGGCATGATGTGGCGAAGACGATCACCGCGCACACGGAGCACGGGCTGGACCCGCGCCGGATGATGCTGGTTACCGATGACCGGAGCTCGGAGTCGCTGCGCGATGAAGGGCATATGGATTTTGTCGTGCGCCATGCGATTGCCCAGGGAGTGAAGCCGGTAACGGCCTTCCAGATGGCGACGATTAATACCGCTGAACGCTTCGGGGTGGCCCGTGACATCGGTTCGATCACGCCTGGCTCCTGTGCCGATATTATTTTGCTGGACGGCAATCTGGCTGATGTGCATGTAGTAACGACTATCGCAGCAGGTGTGGTGGTCGCTGAGAACGGGATTATGACGGCTGAACTGCCGGTCTATACCTATCCTGAGGAAGTGCGTGCTTCGGTTCATCTGCAACAGCTTCCGGTGCCGGAGGATTTCATCATTCATGCTCCGGTGGAGTCCGGCAGTCTGGCTACCCGTGTTATCAAGGTGATCGAGAACCATGTGGAGACGGAAGAGCTGATCGTTCAGCTGCCTGTGGAGAACGGGGAGCTGCAGGTCGGCAGCGGCCTCTGCAAAATCGCTGTGTTCGAGCGGCACAAAGGAACCGGCAACAAATCCGTCGGGGTAGTTGAAGGCATCGGCTTCCATGAGCCGGCGGCGATAGCAATGACGGTTGCCCATGACAGCCACAACGTGCTGGTGATCGGTAATAGCGATGTCCTGATGGCAAAAGCGGCAGCTGCTGTTGCCGAAGCCCAGGGCGGCGTAGCTGTCATTACGGAGTCAGATACCACTTTATTCCCGCTGGCGATCGCCGGATTGATGTCGGCAGAGCCGTTTGAAGTGGCCGCAGCCCAGTCCGCAGCAATCAGTACAGCGTTATATGACTCAGGCTGCACGCTGAACTATGCCTTTATGACATTGTCCCTGCTGGCGCTTGCCGTTATCCCGACCCTGCGGATTTCCGACAAGGGGCTGGTGCGGATTTCGCCGGAAGAGGGCATTCAGCTGGTACCTTTATTCTGCTGACCGGCCTCCTGTAGCAATAAATCCATAGTATAGAAAATAGAAAATGCCTTCAGCCGGTTTCCGGTCTGGAGGCATTTTTTTATAGCTCGAATCTAGTTGGATTTTTGCCACTTCATTTCCGAGTTCTGCAGTTTTTGTGACCATTAGGTGGAAAAACGCCAACTATTTTGGGTCATTTACCGCGCTGGAAGCAATTTTGGCGAAATTAGGTGGCGTTTCTCCACTTAGTTTTCAGATAACGGGGTTCCGCGGAGAATTAGGTGTTGATTTTCCACTTAAATAGGCTGTATGGTGATTTTTTTTCGGTTTAGCCGTGGACTGAGAGGTATGGGACCTGGACGCTGTTATCTTCAGATTCCCGCCTAACGAAACTCACCATACAAACATTCAATAAACGCATAAGTCTCCATCCAGTCCAAGCTGGCTGAATTACAGAGCAGAATTACACTGAATTGCTGTTCATAGAATCTTACAATAATACTCCGGAAGCCTGCGTCTCCGCCTGTATGCCAAATGGTTTTGGCGCCGCAGCGTTCCTGAATCATCCAGCCGTAGCTGTAGCCGCCCCAGAATTCTGTCAACGGCCTGCCTGAGGAATCCAGACCAGGAGTGAAAATAGCGTGTTTAGCCTCCTCTCCCAGCAGCTGATTACCATAAAGAGCATCATCCCACTTTTTCAGATCCTCTAAGGAAGAGAAGACATTAGCCGCGCCGGTGGCAAACGTGTCTGCGTAATTACATTTCCAGTTCTGTCCGTTCTGTTCATATCCGTAAGCGCGGTTAGGGACAACGGGCTGCTCTTCATTAAAAACCGTGGAGTTCTCCATCCCGATGACCCCAAATATATATTTCTTCAGATAGTCCCGCAAAGACAAGCCTGTTATCCGTTCTATAATCAGCGCCAGCAGTACATAGTTGGAGTTGGAATATTCAAACGCACTGCCCGGAGTGAAGCGGAGCTGCTCCTGCTGTGCAAGTAACCTGAGAATCTCGTCGTTGTCAGAGTGCAGCGCATTCTGGCGCGCTTTTTGCCACAAAAGATCATTGTAGTCTTTTAATCCTGCCGAATGGTGGGCCAGCTCATAGATGCTCACTTCATTCGCGTAATGCCGGAGCTCTTATTACAATTCTTCCTCAGTGAGGGGCGATTTCCCTGCCAAAAAAAGCTTATATAGTTACAGTTCTGTCATAAAAGCAATAATATTAACCGATCCATCACAATTTGAAACATTTTTTTGTCGAATTTAATGAAAAACATTAACAATCCTGTAGAAATGGACGATAATACTTTTAAATTAATTATAATTGTTTTCTAATTGCCAATTACCGGACAAGCCACAGGAAGTTTAAATATATGGAACGGGGTGTATGAGATGATCAGATTAGGAACACAGGACATTGTGAATATCACAATGAAGCAAATTGCCGGCATCTTCAAAATGGAGCCTCTTGAGCTTAGATTTGTTAACGATTTTCAGGGTGAGCAATATCTGCTGACCAATGATAAGCTGCATCTCAGCAACCAGCAATACTGGGCTAAGGTGATGGATTGTGTGTTCGAGAATCACGTCAGACCGGTCCTGATGTGCGAGGTGCTGTATTTCCTCCGCAACGAATTTATGGAAAGTGACATTAAGCTCAGATTTTCTTATGATTTTGCGGAAGGGGCGGGGGGCGCTGCGACTGCATCAGCAGAGGTAAGCTTCAATGATACTCCTGACCTGCAGCCGGCCGAGATTGCCGAGCTGATTGACTTCGCCTTATCCCTGCAGGATAAAGTGTGGTTTGAGGAACTGACTGCCAAATTCAAACAATTGACTGCGTAAGCGTCAAGAATGCCCACATAACGAAAAACCGCTGCGCCGTGCTGTATTGACGGAGGCAGCGGTTTTTTTACATTAGAGGGTTAAATGTTGCTGCCGATGTAAAGGTGTTTGGCGAGGGCTCCGGGATCAGCTGCGGTTCACGGGCTTCGGCGGATGAACTTCTGCCGGCAGCCAGCCCCGGGCATTGTCATGGACCAGTCCGGCCAGAAAATCCAGCCATTCCGCACTGTCGTTCAGGCAGGGTACAGCCAGGTAATTCTCTGCGGTCCCTCCGCCTGAAACATAAAAATCCCGTCCCTCGACAGCCAGCTCATAGAGTGTTTCCAGACAGTCGGTCACCAGGCCAGGTGAGAAAATCATCGGCCTGCGGACTCCCCGCCCGGCCAGGCTCTTTAGCACTTCCTCAGTAGAGGGGCCGACCCATTCCTCCCAGCCGAACCGTGACTGGAAGCTGATCTGCCAGCTTCCCGGTTCCCAATTCATGGCTTCTGCCAGCAGCCGGGCGGTTTCATGGCACTGCCCCGGATAAGGATCGCCCGTCTCCGCATATCGGCGGGGAATGCCTTGAAAGGAGAGCACGGCGAAATCGGGCTTAGCGGTCAATGCCTGTAAGTGACGGAGCAGGTGCTGCTTCATGGCGGAGATGTATCCTGGTGTATCATAGTATGTATCAATAAAACGCAAGGCGGGTACGAAGCGTTTGGTTACCGGGCCTGAGGCGCTTTTTCTCCCGAGAGCAGAGGGGAGCCGTCCTTTTGCCAGACAGCACTATAGAGCGCTGCGGACTTGCGTGGACGTACACGCAGAATAATCCCGCGCAGCAGAGGCTGCCACAGCATAGGCGGATAATCAATGATCCGGCGGTCCGACAGGAATCTGCGCAGATAAGGGCGGACAGCCTTGGCGGTTGGCGCATCAGGTGTTCCGATTTGGGCGAGAATGACTCCGATAAGAGGCTGGTTCATTGCCGGGAATGCTCCTTTCCTAAACATGACATCGTTTTAAAATATCATATATTTTGTAAGCTGAACAATACGTAAAATCACAGTATTCTCATAAGACGGAGTAAATGGGAGAAATTGAGAGTTATTTAAAATATTTTTTTCCTATTAAACAAAAATAGTGATGTTTCTTATAGGGTGTGTGATTTTATATACAGAGAAAAGAAGCCGGGATTTGTTACCATCAAGCCAGAAATTACCTCGCTGAGGTTTTGAAATTTTATGTGAATTAATTCACCTTTTATGTGATTTTTTTCACCTTATGTATCAGTAATAGTAAAAAAGAAAAAGCAGCTTCTCGAGAGAGAGGTAGCGGGTCATGCACGAACGGGAGAGGGGGGATGTTTTCTTATGAAGAAACAGGTTGTTCTTCGTAAGAAAGGACAGGAGAAGACCGGCAGGAGGATTGTTTTGAAGAGCTATATACTACTGGGGATTTGGTAAAGGAGAGTACGCATTGAAAAAACTATTTTCTTTGACTATCAGCGCAGCCCTGCTGCTTGCGCCATTTGCTTACACTATTAACGCACCAGCTCTGAAGCTGACTGTTGATGCCGTTTCGGCCGCTTCCGAGGAAGCGCCGGCAGCTACAGCCAAACCAGCCGCTAAACCAACAGCCAAGCCAACACCTAAGGCAACAGCCAAACCAACGGCTAAGCCGACGCCGAAAGCAACAGCGAAGCCAACTGCAAAGCCTGCTGCAACACCAAAAGCAACAGCCAAGCCGGCGGCAACTGCTAAGCCCGCAGCTACTGCGAAGCCTGCAGCAACTGCTAAAGCAACAGCCAAACCGGTTGCAACTGCGAAGCCCGTAACTGTTAAAGAAAACGTATATAAAGACGGAGTCTATGTTGCTTACGGCAATGCATACTCCAAAGGCACTGAAGGTGCTAAGGTTACCATTAAGGACGGAAAGATTGCTGATATCGAGCTGATGAGAACCAGCCCTAAGCTAATCGACCGCAATGTCCGCGACAACTACAGCGGCGTATGGGTAGCATACGGCCTGATGAAGGATAAGCTGCTCGGTAAAACAAGAGACGGCGCAGCAGCAGTTGACGCCGTATCCGGCGCTACCCGTTCCAGCAATGGCTGGAAGCTGTCTGTTGACAGAGCGTTTGAAAGAGCGCTTATAGTAAAGCCTTCCGATGCCACCTATTTTGCAGGCGAACACATGGGTATCGACCCTGAAGGCAAATACGCTGTATTTGCAACCTTTGATGAGAACAGCCTTACTGCTGTTAAGCTGTACCCTCTGACTGCCGCTGGTGATTTTGTAGACGAAAAGAACTACACTGCAGAGCAGACTGCTGCAATCGCCGCAATCACTCCTGCACTGCTGGCTAAAGGTTCCTCTGCACAGGCGGTTCCAGGCTTCGAAGTGGAATCCAGAGCTGCGATCAACGCATTCTTGGATGCAGAGCAGAACGCCGTAATCGACAACACATCCGCTTATATTGACGGATTCTACTCCTCCTACGGTACTGCAAGAAGCGTAGGTGTAGAAAGAGCCGATATTATTATCCGCAACGGCAAGCTTGTAGATGTGAAGCTGTACAGACTTGGCACCAACCTGATTGACAGAGGCGCAACTGCTTATGCTGAAGTGGTAAAAGCAAATGCCCCGATGACTGCCAAACTGCTGGCAAACGGATCTTATATCGCTAATTATGATGAGAAGGTTGACGGTATTTCCGGCGCTACCGAAAGCAGCCACGGCTGGAACCAGGCTGTAGAAAGAGCATTCGAAAAAGCGTTGAAGGTTCCGACTGAAGGACAATATTTCGACGGTAAATTTGCAGGTGTGGATAACCAGTCCAAAATCTTGCTGCTGGCTGATATTGAAGCTGATGAAGTAACAGGTCTGACACTGAGCCTGTTTGGCACAGACGGCAAGCTGATTGCTGACGCCAAACTGACTGCAGAACAAAAAACACTGGTTGACCAGCTGAAAGCGGGCCTGCTCGATAAGGGTGTAGCACTTGCCGATGTTACAGGCCAGGAAGCGCTGACCGCAGCAGCAAGAGCAGCACTGGCTGACGCTCTGGCTAATGCTTCTAAAGTACAAGGCGAGTACAAAGACGGCACATTCACCGCATACGGTGACGCTTATGATAAAGGTACGAACAAAGCGGACGTTACCCTGCGTAACGGCAAAATCGTAAACGTAGTTCTGTCCCGCGTAGGCATGAACATGGTAGACCTGGGCAAGGCCGCTTATGCAGAAGTACAAAAAGCGATCCCGCAGCTGACTGCAAGCTTCCTTGCTGCCGGTACCAGAGAAGGTGTACAAGAGGTTGATGCCGTATCCGGCGCCACCAGCAGCAGCAACGCACTGAAAGCAGCAGTAGACAGAGCATACGGTAAAGCTGAAGTTGAAGAAGCGCACAAAGCAGCTTACTTCAATGGTATTTTCATCGGTGCGAGCACTGATAAGTCCGTAAATGTTATGGTTACTGTGAAAAATAATGTTCCTGTAGCAATGCTTGTATACTATCTGGATATTAATGGCAAAGTGAAGACTCCGGAATATCTGTCAGCCGCCCAGCTTGCGGTGAAGAGTGAAATTGAGTCCACTTCGACCGGTAACAGCCTGCACAAGTATGGTTACAAAGCAGCGGCATTCGGGGCTAACGATGCGGAGAAGGCTATCTCGGCCAAAGCCGTTGAAGCTATCAAAGCCGCTCTGGAAGCTGCAGGTAAGTAGTATTATTGAGTTTTAGCGAGGGGTTGTCCTACGCCGTGCAAATGGCGGGGGGCAGCCCCTTTTAGTGTATTATTCGGTTATATTATAGTAGACTTATTATAACTGCGGCATATTTCATATGGAAATTCGTATAGTATTTAAAGGGATTTCGCAGTCAATGTACAAAGTTTACTATACACAGCAGGTGTGTGTGCCTGTTAGTAACGGGAGGCTCCAACATGACACTTATCAAACAACTATCTCCACAGGATGAATTTACCGGCTTTTATCTCCTTAGAGAGCTGGCAATCAAACAAACCAACGGTACTCCTCCAAAGGATTATTTCGATATTGTACTCGGTGACTCCAGCGGGCAGCTGTCCGCCAAATTTTGGGATGTAAGCACAGCGGATAAAGAAACCTTTTTTCCGATGTCGCTGGTGAAGGTGCGCGGGATTGCCCACACTTACCGTGAAAAGCTGCAGATCAAGATTACCAAAATGCGGCTTGCTGAGGAATCAGATGGTGTATCGCTGACTGAGTTTATCCGTTCGGCCCCGATCCGTCCGGTGGACCTGCTGCATACGATCAAAGGGGCGATGTCCAGTATCCGTGATGCAGAAATCTCAGCGCTCGTTGCTTTTTGTGTCGGTAAGGTTGAGGAAAAGCTGATGCATTATCCGGCGGCCAAAACCCATCATCATGCCTATTATGCCGGACTTGCCTATCATATGGTGCGGATGCTGGAAATCGGAGATTTCCTGTGCAAGCAGCGACCGTTTTTGAACCCGGATCTTATGCGGGCCGGCATTATTCTGCATGATATCGCCAAACCGGAAGAGATGATTTCAAGCTTCGGAATCGTCTCGGATTACAGTGTGCAGGGCAAGCTGATCGGCCATATCTCGATGGCTTCAAACTGGATTACTGAGGCGGCGATCCGCACAGGGATTGATTTGGAGTCGGAAAAGGTGCTTGCGCTTCAGCATCTTGTCTTGTCACATCACAACTTGGGCGAATGGGGCAGCCCGGTTCAGCCGCAGACAGCCGAGGCAGTCGCCCTGCATCATATTGATGCGATGGATGCCAAGCTGCAGATGGTGGAGGACGCGCTCGATACCACGCCGGAAACCGAGGAATGGACTCCATTTATCAGAGGGCTGGAGAATAAGGCAGTATACCGGCTGAAGCTGTAAACAGCCGGAATAACTGGAAATAGCCCCGGCGTGCAGCCGAATCAAAAAGCAGGTTCACCCGGTTTGGGGGAACCTGCTTTTTGTTGTGAGGATAGGACAAGGGCAAAAGTGCCTCTGATTCCGCTCGTGTGAGGCGGAATGAGCGAATGAGAGGTAAAAGTGCCTCTGATTCCGCTCGTGTGAGGCGGAATGGGCGGATGAAGGGCAAAAATGCCTTTGATTTCGCTCGTGTGAGGCGGAATGGGCGGATGAACGGCAAAAATGCCTTTGATTTCGCTCGTGTGAGGCGGAATGGGCAAATCAAAGGCAAAAATGCCTTTGATTCTGCTCGCGGAAGGAGGCATGAATAAAAGAAGAGACATAGTAGGCCGAACAGCCACAATAAGGGGAAAAATCCCACTAATGGTGTGTGGAGAGGCGGAACAGCCACAATAAGGGGAAAAATCCCACTAATGGCGTGTGGAGAGAGGCGGAACAGCCACAATAAGGGGAAAAATCCCACTAATGGCGTGTGGAGAGAGGCGGAACAGCCACAATAAGGGGAAAAATCCCACTAATGGCGTGTGGAGAGAGGCGGATCGGCCACAATAAGGGGAAAAATCCCGTTAACGCCACGTGTAGGGAGGCGCAAAGGTTTTACTAGTATTCAAGCACATGGAGGCGGGCCGCCTAAATAGCAGCGGCCCGCCGGACAGGCATATCTTCCTCAAAAGTAAGGCTTAACAGACGGAGAAGATGGCGGTAAGGCAGGTGCCTTGGCCGGCTGCCTTTTTCGCGGCGCCTTTTTGGGCGGCGATTTGAACGGGGTGTAGCCGCCTGCGAACATTTTTCCGGCGGTATAGCCCTGGTTGTCTGCCAGCAGGAGCGGCTCGAACTTCTGGTCCTGCTCCATCAGCTTCAGCAGAATCATTGCTGCGGCACGGGCGTCGTCCAGTGCATCGTGGTGCTTCAGGCTGATGCCGAAATGCTGGGAGATGACATTAAGTTTATGGGACGGCAGCTCATCGAGCATTTTTTTGCCGAGTAAGTATGTGCATAAATATTGAAAATCAGGGTAGCGGTTCCCCGAAGCATCCAGACAGTAGCGCAAAACGCTCATATCAAATGCCGCATTATGGGCCACGACGATCTCGTCCTGCAATAGCGGCTCCACCGTGCTCCAAAGCTCCTCAAAGGTAGGCTGTCCCTGAACCATGGAGGGGGTGATGCCGTGGATCGCTATGTTCATGCCGTCAAACCGCTGGCGCGGATCAATCAGCCATACATGCTCGGCCGTTATTATACCGTCTCTAACCTGGACAAGTCCCAGGGAGCAGGCACTGGAGCGGTTTGCGTTCGCGGTCTCAAAGTCAATCGCAGTAAAATTCATTGGTAAAGCCCCTTATCTATCATATGTATTCTTAATTCTAAAGTAGTGAGAGAGTAAATACAATCTGCTGAATTTACAAAATCTGGATAGTATGCTATTCCTGAACTATGAATATTTGGAAAATAACAATAGGCTAAGGAGATGAGCGAATGCAGCTGCTAAAAGGCCAAAAAACGGATGTGACCAAGGGCAGGAACCTGAACGAGCTTATATTATCTTTTGGATGGACGGTCCGGAATGCTGAGATGGGGATTGATGCGGCGGCATTTTTGTTATCTGAGCAGGGGAAGTGTGAGCGGGATGAGGATTTTATTTTTTATGGAAACCCGGTATCTCAGGATGGTGCAGTCATCCACGCGGCTACTGGAAATGGCGATAAAGAGAGCATTACCGTCTCGCTGCCCCGTCTCTCACAAAAAGTTGACCGGATCGCGCTGACACTGACCATCTATGAAGGTGAGCAGCTGAACCACCGGATGAAGGATGTGTCCCGCCTATATGTTAGACTGCTGGACCGGCAGAGCGGCGAGGGGCTGCACCGTTTTGATTACGGCTCCGATTTAGCAGGAAACAGCGATAGTGGTAGGCGAGTTATACCGGCATAATGGTGAGTGGAAATTCAGCGCTGTGGGCAGCGGATTTAACGGCGGGCTTGCTGCGCTGTGTGTGAATTATGGGCTGGAAGTGGAATCGACCGGGTCGGCAGAGGTTGCAGCTGCAGCGGAAACGGCTGTTAAAGGGACTAATAATAATACAGCTGCGCCGGACAAGCTGTCTGCACCAGTCTCCGCATCCGCCAGCCTGTCCGCACAAACGCCAGCAGCAGCTTCAAACGATCCATCCTCCCTCCCAGCCATTTACATCAGCTCCATCTAACCCGTCTCTACCATCAATTCTAGCAGTATCAGCATCATCTGCAGCAGCATCGGCACAGGCTTTAACTCCACCTGTTCTGTCTAAGATCGACCTGCGCAAAAAATCGTCCAATTCACCCTCGAAAAGAAGCAGCTGACCGGCGTAACGGCCAGAGTAGGTATTGTCCTGGATATCAGCGGTTCCATGAGGAATCTGTATGCGAGAGGCGTGGTGCAGGAAGTGGTTGAGCGGATTCTCGCTGTGGCCAGCAAATTGATGACAACGGTGTCCTGGATGTGTGGGTGTACGATAATGAGTTCAGCCGGATGGAGTCTGTTACAGAGCGGGATTTCGGCGATTACGTCAAACGGCATATTCTGAATAACCGGTCTATTCATAAGTTTGGATTTAATAATGAGCCTCCCGTCATGGAGGACGTGATCCGCAAATATACGAAGGAAGAGAAGAAGGATATTACTCCGGTCTTTATTATTTTTATCAATGACGGAGGTGTCGTAAGAGCTACGAAAAAAGTCATTAAGAATGCAGCCGTCCAGCCGATTTTCTGGTAGTTTGTAGGGATCGGGAACTCCGATTTCGAAGTGCTGGAGGGGCTGGATAACATGAGCGGCAGGGTCGTGGATAATGCGGATTTTGTGCATCTGGACCGGATTGAGGAGGTTACAGATGAGGAGCTGTACGACCGGCTGCTGAATGAATTCCCGCACTGGCTTAAGGCGGCGAAGGAGAAACGGATTGTACAACCTTAAGACGCTGCAAAAGCAATATATGAAACAGGCCGGCCTCGGGGCCGGCCTGTTTGCATTTCAAACGCATATTGCGTGGAAAGTCGGCCTGGTAAAAGCCGGGAGTTGGCGCGTGGTGTGTGGCAGCTTTAAGCCACACTATGCCTGTTGGGTGGAAAATCGGCCGAGTAAGAGCCCGTGTGAGTTGGCGCGTGGTAGTGTGCGGCCGGTCTAAGCCGCACTATGCCTACTACTTGGCAAGGCTGCTGGAAACAGAAGCCGGATGCAGGCCAGTGGTTCCCGGCCGTAACAAAGCCGGTCAACCCGCAGCGTACACACCACGCAGCAATGCAAACTGCTCAGAACCCGGTCGCAGGTAGCGGCAGCTTAGCGTCATATACAGGGGAGGGCAGCAGATCCAGGCGGTAGCCTTTTACCAGTGTCTCCCCGTTCATAATGTCGGTCTCATAGGCCCGTGTGAAGCCCAGATGCTCATAGAGCTTGATGGCGGAGGCCATCATGTCGGAGGTGTGCAGATGCAGGGATGCCGCGCCCCATTCGCGGGATCTGCGCACGGCTTCACTAATGAGCAGGGTGGCGATTCCACGGCCGCGGGCGGAAGGGGAGACGGCAAGCAGGCGCAGCACGGGAGCATGGATGCCAAGCTCGGGCCTGCCGTAGGCGGCTTCCGACGAGGTGAACAGCAGCATGCTGCCGGCAATCTGCTGATCAGTCTCAGCGACGATCCGTGCAGCAGGTGCATCCCCGTGAACAGAATAAAGAATGGAATTACGGTATTCCAGCCAAAAGGCTTCGGGCAGATAAGCAGAGTATTGGCTGTAGGCATCCAGCAACACCGCCGCAATGGCATCACGGTCGCTATCCAATGCGTCGCGGATAATAATTTCTTTTGACATATTCAATAAACTCTTTCATCCTGCGGATTCGGTCATTTGATTGCTGTCATTATACCTGATAATTCACAGTGATATAAGGGGAATTTAAACTTTCCGATAAATGGATAGAAAAGTTCTATCTGTATTTGTGATTAATTTAATGGAAAACGGGCAGATGCACAGCGCAAATATGTTGACAAAAAAATGAGCCGTATCTAATATATATACAAAATCTATAGGTAAGCATGGTTTTAAATCATTGTTAATTCATCGGAATAGTTAAAAATATGAAGCTTTTCAGGGAGGGCTTGGAGTGAATATTGATAATATTGAGGCCTTTGTCTACATCAACCACTATGGAAGCTTCAATAAAGCGGCCGAGGTGCTGTATATTTCGCAGCCGACGGTAACGGCCCGTATTCAATCGCTGGAGCGGGAGCTGGATTGCCGGGTGTTCGACCGTCTGGGCAAGCAGGTTCATCTTACGGATAAAGGCAAGCAGTTTCTGCCGTATGCCCAGCAGATTCTCCAGGTGTATCAGAGCGGCAAGCATCAGCTTCAGGCCAAAGGCAATATTCCGAATGAACTGCGGATCGGCAGCACCGTATCGGTGTCCAACTATCTGATGCCGCAGCTGCTGCACCGGCTGAAACGGAAATATCCGCATATTACGATCAAGCTGACAACGGCTTCGACCGATCTGCTGATTGATAAGCTGAAGGCCAAGGAAATCGATCTCGCTTTTATCCGCAAAGTGGTTAACCCGGCGATTCAGACGTACCCGTTCTGCGAGGACCCCATTTCGCTGTATGTGGATGCCGGGCACAGGCTGGCCAAAAGCGGACGCGCAACGCTGCAGGATATCCGTTCTGAGACACTGGTATTTTTTGAATGCGGATCACTGGACTGGATGCGGCTGCACCGCGTATTCGAGAGCATGGAGCAGCCGCCGAATATTGAATACCACGTGGATAATCTGGAGACGGCGAAAAAGCTTGTGCTGAAGCAGGCGGGCATCTGCTTTTTGCCGGCGCTGAGCGTGCAGGAGGAAGTGGCGGCGGGAACGCTGATCCGGGTGGATATTGCGGAGACGGAGGGGATCTCCCTGCGGACCAGCCTGATCTCCCTGAACGGGGAAAACGCGGAGTTTATTGAAACGCTGCTGGAGGCAGCCCCGGGTAAGGTGGATAATCGACTAATTGTATAGATGTATTAAAAAACTCTATTAGCGCATGGTCACATGCAGTGATAAAGTTAATTGCATATAATCACAACTAAATCGATAGGGATTATAAAATTAATAAAGCGGAAGAATGGAGGGCTTGCGATGAGTGAGGTTTACCGGCTGGCAGAGCTAAAGGATGCAGAGCAGCTGCTGGAAGTTACATACCGCGCCTATCAGCTAATCCGCGAGCTCGGGCTGCATTGGCCGGCTGCAAACGCCGATCTGGCGCTGATTGAAGACAACATAACCGCCAATGAGTGTTATGTGCTTGAAGTGGATGGAGCGATTGTCGCTACCATTACCCTCTCCAATGAAGAGGAGATCCGCAAGTTCAGCCCGCTGCCTTTTGTAAAATGGTTTGCCACCCACCCGGATTACAGTAACAAGGGCTATGGCGGTAAACTGCTGGACTGGGTAGAGGAGCGGATTATCCTGGGCAAGCTCGGCTCACCTGAGGTTACGCTGGCCACAGCGAAAAAGCATCCCTGGCTGGTTGAAATGTATGAACGGCGGGGATACGAACGCTTCGTCGAGCTTGATCCGCAGAACGGTGACGGCATTATGTATCTGCTGAAAAAGACACTAGCAAATAAACCAAATAAACCAAATAAACCACAATACACTCAAAGGGGATAGAAACATGAAAAAGTCCATTTCGCTCGTATTTGCATCCGTATTAACGCTGGCGATCGCCGGCTGCGGAAATAACAGCAACAATGCAGGCGGCAACAGCGCAGGCAGCACAGGCAACAAGGTAGCTGAAGCAGCTGCACCGGCGGATACAACGGCTAAGGTAACAAAGATCATCGTGGGTACAGGAACCGGCTTCCCGCAGGTATGCTTCCTTGATGAGAACGGCAACCTGACCGGCTTTGATGTGGAGCTGCTCAAGGAAATTGATAACAAGCTACCGGAATACGAATTTGATTTTCAGACAATGGATTTCAGCAACCTGCTGCTGAGCCTGGAAACCAAAAAGATCGACCTGGTTGCCCATGTTATGGAGAAGAACCCGGAGCGGGAGCAGAAGTACTCGTTTAACAAGGAAGCTTATGCCCACTGGAGAAACCGCATTGTCGTGGCTAAGGACAACGATTCGATCCAGACACTGGACGATCTGAAAGGTAAAAAGGTACTGGTCGGCGCGACAAGCGCTCAGGCGCAGATCCTCGAAAATTACAATAAAGAGAACGCGGATGCGATCAATATCGTCTATCAAAGCGGAACGGCAAACGATACAGCCGCACAGATTACTACCGGCCGTGTGGATGCTACACTGGCAGCCGATTTTGTCCTCCCGATCGTTGACCCGCAGAGCCAGCTGAAGGCTACCGGTCCTGAATTGTCCTCCGCAGACATTCTCTATGTGTTCCGCAAGGATGATGCCGATTCCCAGAAGCTGTCGGATGCCATCGACGGTGCCATTAAGGAGCTGAAGACAGACGGCACACTGGGTAAACTGAGCACAGAGTGGCTGGGTGCTGACGTTACAGCGGATTCGGCGCAGTGATGATACCGGTGAACCGGGGAAGGGAGGGAGCGTATGGGCGCGCCGTTTGATATCAGTTATGTGTTTTCTTTTTTACCCAAGCTGTTTGGTACGCTCGGCACCACGCTGCTGATTGTCGGCGGCTCACTGCTGGCAGGGATTATTGTCGGCTTTCTGGTAGCTTTGCCGAGACTTTATAAAATTCCGGTGCTGAAAACCTGTTCCGAAGTCTATATCTCCTTTTTCCGGGGCACGCCAATTCTGATCCAGCTCTTCCTGTTCTATTACGGCCTGCCGGAAATTCTCAAGCTGGTCAATGTGGATATGACGCGGACGCCGGTGCTGGTCTTCGTTATCCTGACCTACGGTCTGCATACCGGGGCTTACATGTCCGAAATGATCAGAGCGGCCGTGCAGGCGGTGGATAAGGGACAGGTGGAAGCGGCTTATGCGGCCGGGATGACGGCATTTCAGGCATTCAGACGGATCGTGCTGCCGCAGGCGCTGGGGATTGCCGTTCCGGTTTTCTCCAACCTGGTGATCGCCCTCCTGAAGGACACGTCGCTGGCCTTTACGCTCGGAGTGATGGAGATGACGGGGAAAGCGCAGACGCTGGGTACCTTGACGCAGCATTTTATTGAAACGTATATTGCACTCGCCCTGATCTATCTGGTGATCAGCTTTACGATTGAGAAGCTGCTGCTTGTGGCGGAACGCCGGCTGCTGCGGCATGAGAAACGGAATACTCCGGAGAGAAAAGCGTTCAAAATCCACAAGAACTGGTCCTACCGCCGCATCATTGCAGAGCTGGGACCGGGTAAAGGAGGCGCCGGATTATGAAGCTGGACCCGTCATTTATCTGGACTGCCTTTCTGCAGATCATGAGTGCTATTCCTACGACCCTCTACATTACTGTCGTATCTGTACTGGTGGGGTTCCTCATTGGGGTAGCGGTGGCTTTGATAAGAATCTACCGGGTTCCGGTGCTCTATCCGCTGGCAGTCGGGTACGTCACCTTTATCCGCGGAACGCCGATGCTGACGCATCTGCTGCTGATATACTTCGGACTTCCTGTGTTGATCGACGGGCTGGCGGCGCATTTCGGCTGGGGCTTCCGGTCGGTGTCGATTCCGATGATCGGCTTTGCCTACATTTCATTCTCGATTACAGCGGGAGCCTACATGTCTGAGGTGGTCCGTTCCGGCCTGCTCGCAGTGGACCGCGGCCAGCTGGAGGCGGCTCATTCCATTGGAATGACTACTCCGCAGGCGCTGCGGCGGATTGTATTCCCCCAGGCGCTGGCGGCGAGCCTGCCCAACCTGTCGAATTCCGTGATTGGGATGCTGCACGGATCAACGCTCGCTTTTACCGTGTCGGTGGTGGATATCAATGCCAAGGCGCAGATTGTGGCTTCGACGAACTGGAAGTTTTTTGAGGCCTATCTGGCGGCGGCGCTGATCTTCTGGGGGCTTACGTTCCTCATTGAGCGCGCGACATCGGTAATTGAAAGACGGATTAATCTGTATAACCGGGGGGGAGTGGCATGATCAGGCTGTCGCAAATTTCAAAATCATTCGGCCGCCATCAGGTGCTGAACAATATAGATTTGACGGTAACCAAAGGGGAGGTAGTGGTCATTCTCGGGCCAAGCGGCTCCGGCAAAACAACGCTTCTGCGCTGTGTGAATTATCTGGAGAAGCCGGGCAGCGGCGAGATTGCTATCGGTGATTTCAAGGTAGACTGCAAGCATGCCCGCAAGCAGGAGATTTATCAGCTCCGGCAAAAGACGGCAATGGTGTTCCAGCAGTACAATCTGTTCCGCCACAAAACCGCGCTGGAGAACGTGATGGAAGGCCTGCTCATAGTCAAAAGGCTGTCGAAGGACGAAGCGCGCAAGCGGAGCATTGCCCTGCTTGAAAAGGTCGGCCTCGGCGGCAAGCTGGACGCTTATCCGAGCCAGCTGTCCGGAGGCCAGCAGCAGCGGGTGGGCATTGCCCGGGCGTTGGCGCTGGAGCCGGAGGTCATTCTGTTCGACGAACCGACGTCTGCGCTGGACCCGGAGCTGGTCGGTGAAGTGCTGGCCGTTATCCGCAAAATTGCCAAGGAAGGCATTACGATGATCGTGGTAACACATGAGATGGGTTTTGCCCGTGATGTGGCGAACCATGTGGTCTTCATGGACGGCGGGGTCATTGTTGAAGAGGGAACCCCAACTGAACTGTTTAACCATCCGCGTGAGGAAAGAACGAAGCAGTTCCTGAAACGGATCACACCTGAACTGAATTATTCCATATAGGAGGCAAAATCATGGCTATTACCATCAGCGTACTGGATCAAAGCCCGATCTATCCGGGAGAAACGGCGGAGGAAGCATTCCGCCATACGGTCAAGCTGGCGCAGCTGTCCGAAAAGCTGGGCTTCCGCCGCTTCTGGGTCTCCGAGCATCATGATTCCGAGCAGGTAGCCGGCTCCTCCCCGGAGGTGCTGATCTCGCATCTGCTCGCCAAGACAGAATCGATCCGGATCGGCTCCGGCGGCATTATGCTGCAGCATTACAGCCCGTACAAGGTGGCTGAGAATTTCAATGTGCTGGCCTCGCTGGCTCCGGGCCGGGTGGATCTTGGGGTAGGACGCGCTCCGGGCGGTCTGCCGCGCAGCACACAGGCGCTGCAGCAGGGAAAGACAGATTCAGCAACCCTGACGGACAAAATCGTTGAGCTGGAGCAGTATGTACATAACCGGCTCGGGGAAGACCATCCGCTGGCCGGGCTGAAAGCAGGCCCGCTGCCTGTTACGGCACCTGAGCTGTATGTGCTCGGTGCAAGTGTAAGCAGTGCAGAGATAGCTGCTGAACTGGGACTGCCTTACGTGTTCTCGCTGTTCATTAACGGCGATCAGGCTGTGGCGCTGGAAGCGATCCGCGCTTACCGCAGCGGGTTCACAGCTGCGGAGGGCAGAGCGCCGCAGGCGATTATTGCCCTCTCGCTGATTGCTGCAGACACCGAGGAGGAGGCGAAGGAGCTGGCGGGTGCGCACAAGTTGATCCGGATTACGCTGGAGAGCGGCAAAACGCTGACGGTGGCTACCCGGGAGCAGGCGGAGGAATTCACCCGCCAGGCTAAGGAAGCTTATACCATCGAGGAGCGGGAGCCTGAGATTACCAAGGGGACGAAGGAATCCGTCCGTGAGCAGCTGCTGGCGCTGTCAGAGGCATCCGGTGTCGATGAGTTTATCGTGACGACGAATGTGCACCCTTTTGACAAGCGGCTCCGTTCGTTCGAGCTGTTGAGCGAGGCATTGGCTGAGGTGGCGGCGAAGGCTTAGGACCAAAGCGGAAGGACGTAAGACTATAATGCGTAAAGCGTGTAAGGCGTTGGGTATAAAGCGGAAAGATTTAAAAGGACAAGGAAATGGCATGAGGAGGGGGCCTGCATATGACAAGCAAAGCTGCAGAGCTGAGCGCGGAAGCGCTTGGAGAACAATTAACCGGAATCCGCCGTCATCTGCACCGGCACCCGGAGCTGTCCAATGAAGAATATGAGACCACCAAATATATTACTTCTCAGCTTACACAGGCCGGGATTAAGATTCTGGATTACGGGCTGGCAACCGGCGTAATCGCAGAGATCGGAAGCGGCAAGCCCGGTCCGGTTATCGCCCTGCGGGCCGATATCGATGCCCTGCCGATTCAAGAGGAGACGGATGCGGAGTATGCATCCCTGTTTCCCGGCAAAATGCACGCCTGCGGGCATGATTTTCATACGGCAGCACTGCTCGGCGCCGCCTATTTGCTGAAGCAGCAGGAGGATCAGCTGCCGGGAACGGTACGTTTGCTGTTCCAGCCTGCAGAGGAGAAGGCCCAAGGCGCGCAGCGGGTGATTGCCAGCGGAGCGCTTCGGGAAGTGCGCGCCGTAATCGGGCTGCATAACAAGCCCGACCTGCCGGTCGGCACGATCGGCATTGCCGGCGGCCCGCTGATGGCCGCCGCGGACGGGTTCGCCGTTGAGGTGAAGGGTAGCGGCTCGCACGCTGCCGTACCTGAAGCGGCTATTGATCCGATTGTAGCAGCGGCACATATTGTGACTGCCCTGCAGTCGGTTGTCAGCCGCAATGTCAGCCCGCTGCACAGCGCGGTTGTCAGCGTAACGCAGATCCACAGCGGCAACTCATGGAATGTAATCCCGGAGAAAGCCGTGCTGGAAGGCACAGTCCGCAACTTTGATGAAGCGGTGCGTGCCAATGTGCTGAAACGCTTTGAGCAAGTGGCGGCCGGAGTAGCTGCTGCCCTTGGTGCGACGGCCAAGGTCCGCTGGATTGAAGGGCCGCCTCCGGTAATCAACGACGAGGCGCTGGCTGCGCTTGGGGTTGAAGCCGCTGAAGCGCTTGGTTATCAGGCTGTGAAGGCGGTGCCTTCTCCGGCGGGTGAGGATTTTGCCTTCTACCAGCGTGAGCTGCCCGGTCTGTTCGTATTCGTCGGCACAAACGGCAGCCGGGAATGGCATCATCCGGCGTTCAATTTGGATGAGCAGGCGCTGCCTGTGGCTGCAAGGTTCCTTGCAGATATTGCTGTGCGTTCCATAGCGTACCACGCTTCCGGCGGAGGTGCATGAATATAGCGGAACATAAGACGTACGATGTCATTGTTGTCGGCGCCGGCTCGATGGGCATGAGCGCCGGCTATGAGCTGGCCCGGCGCGGAGTGAAGGTGCTATTGGTCGATGCATTTAATCCGCCGCACACGGAGGGCAGCCATCACGGGGATACCCGGCTGATCCGCCACGCTTACAGCGGAGATCCTGCTTATATCGGCCTGGCTCTGCGGGCGGATACGCTGTGGCAGGAAGCAGAGCAGCTCAGCGGTTCAGAGCTGCTGGTCCGCTCGGGCGTGCTTAACCTTGCAGACCGCAAGGTGTATTCCTTCGGCGGACGAGTGGCGGAAGCGCAGCAGCGCGGGGTACAGGCGGAGCTGCTGGAGGCCGCAGAAATCCGGCGGCGCTGGCCGGGGCTTACGCTGCCGGAATCCATTACGGCGATGTATGAGCCGGAAGCTGGCTATCTGTACAGCGAGCGCTGTATTTCCGCCTACCGCAAGCTCGCTCTGGCGCACGGGGCGGAGCTGCTGACAGACACGCCGGTGCTGAATGTGACGGCCCGCGGAGGCAGCGTCAAGGTCCATACAGCCGGCGGCGATATTCACGCGGCGGGAGCTATTCTTAGCGCCGGAGCCTGGTTCAGCGGACTGGCGCCGTTTGTGCAGCTGCCGATCAAGGCCGTGCGCAAGGTGGTCGGCTGGTTTGAGAGCAGCACTGATTATGCTGCTGGGCGTTTTCCCGGCTTTACGCTTGGCGCTGAAGTAGGCGGATACTATGGCTTTCCAAGCATAGGCGGAGCAGGCCTCAAGGTCGGCCGGCATGATACCGGGCAGGAATGGAAGCCGGGCGAGCCGCTCAGGCCGTTCGGCAGTGAAGAGAGCGATGAAGGCGACCTCCGCCGTGTTCTTGAGGCCTATATGCCCGGCGCGGCCGGCCGGCTCCTGAAAGGCTCTGTCTGCAAGTATGAGCATACACCGGATGAGAATTTCATCATCGACCGCCATCCGCTGCATGCGAATGTGCTGATCGCCGGCGGCTTTTCGGGACACGGGTTTAAATTTTCCAGTGTAGTTGGAGAGATTCTTGCGGACCTGGCTATCGTTGGTACCACCGGTCATAATATCAGTCCTTTTGCCTTATCACGCTTCGCTACCGCCTGAGTATCCGCAAGGCAGGACTTATCTTGGAGGGGATTACATGAGCAGCACACAACTGAAAGATTACTTGAACACACACCAGCAGCTGGTGCAGGCTACAGACGGATTAACGGAGGAGCAGCTGAAATGGAAGGCGGGTCCGGGGATCTGGAGTGTCACCGAGGTGCTCGCTCATCTGGCGGATCACAGCATTGTGGTGTCGTTCCGCATTCGTGACATTCTTGCAGGCACAACGGAGCAGCTGCCGGCCTTCAATCAGGATGCCTGGGTCAGCGGCCAGTATGCGAATGACGGCAGCGCGGCCGATAATCTCGAACTGTTCCGCAGTCTGCTGCACTATAACAGTTTGTTGCTTAGCCGGCTGGCAGCCGAGGACTGGGAGCTGAGCGGAATTAATTTCAAGGGCAATACGGTCAAAATCAGCGACATCGTCCGCAGCTTCATTGCCCATGTGCAGACCCATCTGGCCCAGATTGAGCGGATTAAGCAGGGAGCGGCGGCTGCGGCGTTGGTGCAGTGAGGGCAGGCTGATGCTTGGAGCACTAAACAAGGTGAGAAGGTAATCTATTGTATTTTCTACAACAGATAACCTTTGGATCTGTCTGGATATTAAATCTGTTGTATTTTGTACAGCAGAATCTCAGTACTAAAGAGTTTTCTGCTTGTTTTCCTGCGATCAATTGTACAGAATACAACAGAACGTAATTTTCGCAGCTTTTATGTGAATTCTGTTGCACGAAATACAATCAACTCACCAGTTCCTCTGATTTACCAAAAGAAGAGGATGCTTCCGAAGAAAGTTTTGCGAAGAAATTCAATGAAGATAATGCTATCAAAACTAAGCGGATGCTTCCGAAGCGAGTTTTGCGAAGAAATTCAATGAAGATAATGCTAACAAAACTAAGCGGATGCTTCCGAAGCGAGTTTTGCGAAGAAATTTCAATGAAGATAATGCTAACAAAACTTTAAGGAGGAACGAACATGACCAAACCAAGACAACTGAAGCTGGGCGCACTGCTGCACGGGGTGGGCGGCAGCACATCGATGTGGCGTCATCCGGACGCCAAGCCGGACGCAAGCGTGAACTTTGAGTTATACAAAGAGTGGGTGAAAAAAGCGGAGGAAGGCAAGCTGGATCTGATCTTCATCGCAGACGGCCTGTATATTAACGAGAAGTCCATTCCGCATTTCCTGAACCGGTTCGAGCCGCTGACTCTTCTGAGTGCATTGGCTGGTGTCAGCACAAACATTGGTCTGGTTGGTACGTTGTCGACCTCCTACAGTGAGCCGTTCACGGTGGCGCGCCAGTTCGGTTCGCTGGATGTCATCAGCGGCGGCAGGGCCGGCTGGAACGTGGTTACTTCCCCGCTGGAGGGCTCTGCTGCCAATTACAGCAAAAAGGAGCATCCGGATCATGCCAAACGCTACCGCATCGCCGAGGAGTATCTGCAGGTGACGCGCGGATTGTGGGATTCCTGGGAGGATGATGCTTTTGTCCGCGATAAGGAAGCCGGTATCTTCTTTGATCCGCAAAAAATGCACACGCTGAACCATCAGGGAGAGTTCTTCTCGGTGAAGGGACCGCTGAACATTGCCCGTTCGAAGCAGGGGCAGCCGGTAGTGTTCCAGGCAGGCTCATCCGAGGTCGGCAAAAACTATGCGTCCAAGGAAGCGGATGCGATCTTCACGGGGCATGACACTCTGGAAGAAGCACAGGCATTCTACAGCGATGTTAAGGTGCGGATTGCTTCGTTTGGCCGCAACCCGGATGAGGTGCTGATCTTCCCGGGCATTGCACCGATTATCGGAGATACTCCGGAGGAAGCAGAGCGTAAATACCAGGAGGTTGCCGGACTCGTAACCATTGAGAATGCGCTGAATTATCTGGGCCGGTTCTTTGAGCATCATGACTTCTCGCAATATCCGCTGGATGAGCCGTTCCCGGATGTCGGCGACCTGGGACGCAACAGCTTCCAGAGCGGCACGGACAAAATTAAGAAGGATGCGAAGGAGCGCGGCCTGACGCTGCGGCAGGTAGCTTTGCAGTCGGCAACTCCGCGCAGCAGCTTCATCGGCACACCGGAGCAGGTGGCCGATCAGGTGCAGCACTGGTTTGAATCCGGCGGCGCTGACGGATTTATGATTGCAGCGGCTGTGCCGAACGGTCTGGAGGAATTCGTGGACCGGGTTGTGCCGATTCTGCAGGAACGCGGACTGTTCCGTACGGAATACGAGAGCGATACTCTGCGCGGCAATCTGGGGATTCCGGTGCCGGAGAACCGTTACACCAAGGCTTCGCAGCCGGCGGGACAGTTCTGATCCGTGACGAAGGGGCTGCGGTGAACAGGAAAACCGATGAACGGGAAATTCCGGATGCTGCTGTAATTCTTGAAGCACCTGATTGGACCCGCATGATGAGTTATGCTGGTAAATTAAAGGAGAAGGTCACGGCGATCCGCCGTGACCTTCATGCTCATCCGGAGCTGCTGTACGATGTTACCCGCACCTCCGGAATGGTCGCCGGACTTCTGGAGGAATGGGGGATTACCGTGCAGCGGTATGTCGGCAGGCATTTCGGGATGGGTGTCGTTGGTACGCTGCAGGGACAGGCGGGCAGCGGACCGGTCATCCTGCTGCGGGCAGATATGGATGCACTCCCGATACAGGAGCAGAATGAGCTGCCCTACAAATCAGTGAATCCCGGCATCATGCATGCCTGCGGTCATGACGCCCATACAGCCATGCTGCTGGGGGCGGCCCGAACGCTGGCTGCCTTCCGGGATCAGCTGACCGGGACAGTGGTGTTCGTCTTTCAGCCTGCCGAGGAGGGCGCGGTGAAGAGCCCGCTTGACGGTAGGCTGCTCTCCGGCGGACGCGATATGATCGAGGCCGGCATTCTGGAGGGAGTTGATTACGCCTATGCGCTGCATGTGATGCCGGAGCTTCCGGCAGGCATGCTGGGCATTCATCCGCATTATGCAATGGCAGCCTCCAGCCATTTCAAGGTGGAGTTCCGCGGCACAGCCGGACACCACAGTGCGCCGCATAAGGCAGCGGATGCGATCCAGATGGCGGCGCAGTTCATAGCCGGCGTTAATGGGCTTATGGCCAATCAGATTGACCCGCAGGAAGCTGCGGTACTGGCCTTCGGCACAGTGAGAGCCGGCACGGCGGTTAATGTGATCGCTGATCACAGCGAGCTGACCGGAACGTTCCGGGCCTTCTCGAAGACGGCGGTGGCTGCAATCACTGAAGGGCTGCGCCGCCATGCCTCAGCGGCTGCAGCAGCTTACGGCGGTGACTACCGCCTGGAGCTTCGCGAGGGCATCGCCGTCGTTAACGACGCTGCGGCAGTAGAGCGGCTGCTTCGGGCAGCGCGTGGAGTGCTGGGTGAAGAGCAGGCTATACTGCTGAGCCAGCCCAGCCTCGCCGGGGAGGATTTCGGCTGGTATCTTGACCGGGTGCCGGGCGCGTTTGCCTTCATCGGCTGCGGCAATGCAATAGAGGGCATTACGCATGCGATCCATCAGCCACAGTTTAATATTGACGAAGACATGCTGATCTCCGGTGTGCAGCTATGGGTACGGCTTATAATGGAACATAAATGAATGGTTTCAGGTATAAATAAAGGAGATTCCGGGAGCCGGGCAGCGGCTGCCAGGGTCTCCTTTATTTGATTGAACAAAGCAGGGAGCGTGATAAAGGGAGACAGCAGAGTAGGAAAGTGATGACAGAACGAGCGCCTACGGTAATAGACTAGACATAGTAGAAAGAGAGAGTGTGTGTCTAACGGACTGAGCAGGCGTTATTTGCGAAATTGCGTGCGCCTTGGAAACGTAACGGACTCCAGTGACCTTAACAAGTACAAAATGCTGCAAATTGTAGGCGAAATGGCCAGATAGCGTCATCTGAGTCCGTTAGCCAGCTGAAAGCCGGGAGTTTCGCAAAATAAAGTCTTTTGAGTCCGTTACAGTCGGGTGTTGATGTTCTTATTAGTTTCGTAACGCTCTTCAATATAGCTGTTGCTTATCTGCCTGCAACGCAAAGCAGC
Source organism: Paenibacillus sp. PastM-3 (assembly GCF_029893965.1). GTDB lineage: Bacteria > Bacillota > Bacilli > Paenibacillales > Paenibacillaceae > Paenibacillus_AQ. Next base: position 42,148 of record NZ_JARXXP010000016.1, on the reverse strand, counting down.
GGTCCTCCGGATACATGGAGGATCGCTGCTGATTGCTTGCGTTATTTGGTTAACCAAGCTTATTTCCCGCTGTCCGACTGCTTGCTGCGCAGGCGGGCCAATTCGGCTTCCACTGCGCCTTGCAGGGCAGGGTCGATGGCGGGAGCGGCAGTCTGTGCATGCTGCCCGGCCTGTGCTTCCCATTCATTGATCTTGTCTTCCATCCGCTCGAAGCCGCGGGAGGCGGCGCCGGCGTTGATTACGTGACCGTACACGGGTGCTACTGTGTGGGAAGCCGCACTGTTTTGCGCGGCCCGTTTACTTGCCTCAGCTTTGCGGGCGCGTTCGGCCAGCTCAGCCCGTTTGGCCTTCAGCCGGGCATGCTCTGCTTTGGCATTCTCCAGATTAACCTCAAGCGCGGCCAGTGCCTGCAGGGTTTCTTCCAGAATAGCTTCGGTCTCCTGTACGCTTTCCAGATAGCTCAGCTTAGCTTCAACTGCTACCCGGGCTGCCGGTTCATTGCCTTCGCTCATTGCCTGAATTGCTGCAGCTTCACTGCTGTCTGCCTGCACCAGATACTCGGCCTTGCGGCGTTCCAGTACGCTTGCGGTAACCTTCAGCTCACGCTGTTTGCTTTCGGCGCTGCTAATTTTGTCATCGAGGTCACGCAGATATTGGCCGGTCAGCAGCACCGGGTCCTCCAACTTGTTCAGTCCTTCGTGAATGGCCGCCTTAGTCAAAGTTGTAATACGGTTAAATATGCTGTTCATGTTCATTTCTCCTTTAAATTTAAATTTGAATGGGATTGTCTGATTTAAACGTTAACCAGTAGCGCTTTTCTGATTAATAGTGGTCAAAGCTGTCTGTAAAGCTGTTGCCGAAAGTCTCTTTTGGAATAATGATGCTGGCGATAATGTAGATGAGAAGGACAGTGCCGAAGCTGAAGAATGCAGCAGCTGCAACCAGCAGTCTCACGAGGGTGGTATCCAGATTAAAGTGGCGGGCCAGCCCTCCGCACAAGCCTGTAAGCATTTTGTCTGTGGTGGAACGGTATAATTTTTTCATTCATAATCTTCCTCTCTTGTTATGGATACACCCGAAGGCTTTTTCTCAATATCCGTTATCTATGTGTTAATTGTACGGTGATTTGAAGCTGCGCAAAACGGACCGGGGACTGTTTTTGAATCCAGACCTAAGACGGGGATGGGGTCCGCAAAAAGACGGGGCTGGAGCTGGCCAGGCTAGCCTTGCCAGCTTTTTTATACGTTTTCGGGGTCCCTGCAAAGTACCTGAGTCAGCATCCATGAGAGGCCTCACTTTGTGGGGGGATTTAACATAAGAAGTCATCCGGTTAAATTCCCGCTTAACATTTCCGGCCTATACTGTGAGTAGCTCTACCTCCCGATCTCAATGAGATGAACTGACTTTCCTGCAAAGACTATGAAGAATAAGGAGGACTGGCCTGTGGGGATTCATAAGTATTTTCGTTCACTGAATGAGCTTGAGCGGATTATCCGCTGCCCGGGTAAATTCAAATTCGAGGAGCATAGCGTAGCCGCCCATTCCTGGAAGGTCGTACAGTACGCCAAAACGCTGGCCGATATCGAAGAAAAAAACGGTGCGGTGATCGACTGGAAAAAGCTTTACGAGATTACTAGCAGCCATGATTATGGCGAGATTTTTATCGGGGATATTAAAACGCCTGTGAAGCATTCTTCGCTGCAGCTGCGGTCGCTAATCCAGCAGGTTGAGGAAGGGATGATCCATAACTTTATTGAGGAGCATATCCCGGAGGAGTTCAAAAGCATCTTCGTCCAGCAGCTGCGTGAAGGAAAGGATGAGTCGCTGGAGGGGCTGATTCTCGAGGTTGCGGATAAAATGGATCAGGTGTATGAGGCGTTTGCGGAGATGCAGCGGGGCAATACGGAGAAGGAATTTGTGGTCATGTACCGCAATGCGCTGATCAAGATCAAGAATATTGACCTTAAATGTGTGGAGTATTTCCTGGCAGAGATCCTGCCCGATATGGTGAACGAGGAGACGCTGTCTCCGGTGGATATCAGAAGAATTACAGAAGAGGCACTGGCTCTGTAGGTGATGAGCGGTACTCTTTTTTTTTTAAATATAAGAATTTATATGTTTTACGCTACTAATAATCCTTATATTTCTCGCAGAAACGGTTACCGCCTTCTCTGAAGGACGGCATGGCCGTTTCTACTTGTTTAGCCAGCTTTTTCTTGTTATAAGAATATAGTGCCGCGGAAGCGTTAAAGGATATATGCATTAAAATGGTTAACAGTATGGACTCTGTCTCCTGTGCGACAAGCCCGAAGAACAGTCCGCCGCTCAGCGCAAACGCCATGAACCGGATGCTTTCGGCATTGAGCTTATAGTACTGCAGGTGGGAGAGCGCGAACAGAACGGCCGTAATAATCACCGCCAGGCTGAGCTGCGGAATCAGGCCGTATCCAAGCTCCAGTCCGGACAAGGCACCAAAGGTTTCATTATGGGCAAGCACAGGCAGCGCCAGCCCCCGGAAGGCAATCTCCTCAAGTATAGGATAGGTGATAATGAAATTAATAGTATTAAAGCGGCCTTGGGGCGAATAGCCGGAGCGTCTGGCTATCAGTCCGCTAATGAGCTGAATGAGAAGACACAGCGGCAGTACGGCAAGAAAATCATGCGGCAGGTTGTAGACATAATTGTCCTTGATGAACAGACTCACGGCAACAAGCAGAGCTCCCCAGTAATAAACGGCGAACTGTATATGATGCTTGCTGAATAGTCCGATGAGCTGTTCAACGATTTTAAATGAAAATGCAATAAGTACAGCGGTGATCAGTGCAGTCAGCATCAGAAGGCCCACGTCCTTTTTACAGAATATTCCTCAGACTACTATAATTTATCTTCCAGATGCAGTCCAGCAATAGGATACAAATATTAAAAGTTGTGTTTATACGTTATGATGAAGGAAGGATAGATTGATTTATACAATAAATATGTAAGCTGTAGTGCGGAGGGTTGTCAGGGCTATCATTGGGTTTCGGTGAATAAACATAGCAGGGAAGCGGCGCTTCCTGACGAATTTTACGGGCAAATGACATTTTCGGAAATGAGGGATGCCAGGTGAGTTTTTTTGATAAGTTCAAGGCAGGTGTGACCGAGGCTGGTAACAAGGCTAAGACAGTCGTTGAGGTAAACCGTCTCAAATTACAAAACAGCGGCAAGCAGAGTGAAATCGACAAGCAGTATCAGATCATGGGCAAACTGCTGTTTGAAGCTACTCTCCAGGGTTCGCCGTTGCAGGCAGATGCATATGCGGTTAACATGAGCCGTATCCTTGCGCTGAAAGCCGAAATTGAAGCCAACCAGGAGCAGATCTCCGCACTCGGCGATGTGAAAATATGCAAGGGCTGCAGCAGCACTGTGCCGGCGGACGCGCGGTTTTGTCCGAACTGCGGGCATACGTTTGAGGCCCCGCGGGAGCCGTAACACTGTAATATATAGCATATGGTTTAAAAAATATGAACAGCTCAAGCTTATGGCTTGGGCTGTTTCTTTTGAAGCTGCCGGATCTATGCTTGAGTGTGATCAATTAGGCATCGGTGTTAACAGGTTCTATATTATATTGTTCCTGTGGGTGAAATTTGCAATTCAGAGCAGAGTTGCTAATAACGATAGCAGAGGATGAAGCGAGTGAACACAACAGCCGCCTTTTCAGCATCAATCGAAGCCTATCTGCAATACACCCGGATGCCCTGGGGGAGATTGTTCTACCTGACAGCGTGGGACCAGATTGACTCGTTCTTGACCGGTGAAGCCCAGTCTATACTGGACATCGGCAGCGGCTTTGGCATTTCAAGCAATGAATATAGCAGGAGAGGCCATCTGGTTACCGGGGTGGAGCCGACGCAGGAGATGGTTGCCATCGCAGCAAAGGATGGGCCGGATGTCCGCTACATTAATGATTCATTTGAGCAGGTAGCCGGCGGACTGGGAACGTTCGGGTGGAGCTTTTGCCATAATATTCTTGAATATACGAAAGATCCGCAGCGGTTTCTCGGGCTGATTGCCGGTTGCCAGCGGACTGGCGGATACCTGTCGCTGATTGCCCATAATCCGGCAGCCAAGGTAATGAAAAAGGCCATTCTGAACAAGGAACCGGACAGTGCACTGGCCGCCATCGGCAATAGTCAGGAGTACAGCGGACTGATTCAGACTGATTATACTGTGTATTCTTACGAACAGCTGACGAATTGGCTAAGCAGTGCAGGCTATGAGATTGCAGGGCATTTTGGGATACATAATCTGTACGGATATATTACTGATAATGAAGTGAAGCAGGATAAGGACTGGCATAACCGGATGGTGCAGCTGGAGCTGACAGTCGGCAGGCAGAGCCCGTACCGGGAGATCGCTATTTTTACACATATTATTGCCAGGAAGATTTAGGAGGGGCAGGCTTGAAAATAGGGAACATCATTCTATTAAACGGAGTCTCAAGTTCCGGCAAAACAACACTTGCCCAAGAAATCGTTAAAAAGCTGCCGGATTTTTTCCGTTACAGCCTGGATGATTTCGATCTTGTGATTGAGCATATGGAAGACCGGCAGAATAGCCGGCTGATACCGGTGGCTACCGAGTATTTCTATCACCGGACGGTTGCGATGTTTGCAGATAAAGGGGTTAATCTCGTGCTGGATCATGTGATTCATGATGAATTCACCAGAGCGGATTTTGCGGAAAGCCTGGCCGGGTATCCGGTGCTGCGGGTCGGTGTCCATTGTCCGCCGGAAGAGCTTGCGCGCAGAGAACGGGAACGGGGAGACCGGCGGATCGGGCAGGCGCTGGAGCAGCTGGCGTTCGTCCATAAGGATGAAGTGTATGATGTTGAGGTGGATACTTTTGCTGAGAGCACGGATTCTTGTGTGGCGCAAGAATTATTCAGGCAATGCAAGCAACCGGCTATTGACTGTGCCCTTGGGGAACGCATTAAGCTTTAGTCAGAGGTGAGAACAATGGGTTACACAATCGGGCAGTTTGCTGGAATGCTTCAGGTATCCAAAAAAACGCTAAGGTACTACAGGGACATCGGACTTCTGGAGCCGGCGGGCATTGATCCTGAAAATGGTTATGCCTTCTATGAAGACGGGCAGCGTGAGCGGATGAAGCAAATCCAGTACCTTCGGAGGCTCCGCTTTTCCCTTGAAGACATTCGTATGCTTTTGGATGCTGAGCCCCGGTTGTGGACCCGGTCTGTTCAGGCGCGCCTGACAGCAGTACGATCGGAGGGACGCCTCCTATCCGTCATCGAGCAGGAACTTCTCGCTCTCCAAACAAGAATAAGCAACGGAAGGGAGCTGTTTAAGCCGATGGACATTTCAACAGCATACAAAGTGGATGTATTTGAACAGAAGGACCCGCTCTATATTATTGGCTGTGCTGCAAAGGTGCCCTACAACAATTATGAGGAAAAGCAGCGGATTATTGATCAGCTGATCAGCAATTTCTATGGTAACGACGTGACCGAAAGGATACCGCATCAGGCGGTGCCTTCCACATGCTTTGGACTGGTATGTGAATGCGAACAGGATATGAGCTCAGGAACCTACATGATGGGCATGCAGGTTACAGGCTTGAATGAAATCCCAGGAGACATGCGGAGCTTTACCCTTCCTGCCGGATTGTACGCGCGGGTGGCCTTTCAGGCCGTTGACAAGGAAACCCTCACCAATTCTGCATTGGAAGGTGCATATGACCATCTTTACAGCAAATGGCTGCCGGAATCGGAATATACTATGGCGGATATACTGGCTGCTGAGCTCTATGCGGATGAACATATGGAAGTGCCGGTTTCACCCGGAATGGAGCTTTGGCAATTGGTAAAGCGTAAGTAAAGAAGGATTAGACAACGAAAAAGATACCTGCGGGGATATGCCCTGAGGTATCTTTTTTGTACTGTTGATGAATGCACCGGCAAAAGTCTACTTCCGCCCCAATTTCCGGGCCAAAAAGATAATCAGCAGCAGTGACACAGCAATGATCACAATGTTGAACCCGGTCCGGCCCTGGAACCAGCTGGTCTGCGGGGTATCCGCTGCAGGTGCCTGACGGAGCTCTGCCGCCCCTAGTCCGGCCAGCATTTTGCCTTCACCGGCAATGTAATCCTTGAAGTTTACAATATCATATTGCGGCGCAGCGGCTTCCGCATTGCCGTAGAGCAGGCGCAGCGGCTGATCGCCTTCAGCGGCAAAAACAAGCCGGTCCAGCAGATATTCCAGCTTAAGCCCCTCAACCGGCAGCGGAGCATCGTCCTGGTTATAAATGACGATCCGCAGCTGGGGGGCAGACGAAGCGTTGGCCGGGATAATGGTTGTCGAGGCAATTTCAGTATCTTTAAAGTCCAGCCGGTATAATTCCCCGCCGCCTGTTGCAGCCAGCAGGCGGCCTTCACCGTCATAAAGCTCGAACCGGCGGGTAAAGCTGCCGCTGCCGCCGACCTCCAGCTGCAGCCCGGAAATGTTCAGCCTGCCCGGATTCCGGATGGTCATTTCCGTCTGCCGGTCCTTTTGCTGAATGTCGTAAACCGCATCCTGCTGCTGCTTGAAATGATCTGTATGCGCCACCCTGGTGCTTCGCAGCAGGGTGAGGGTTGGGAAATGCAGATTCTCTGCGTTGTTCTCGGCAATCAGCCGGTAATAGCCGTATTTATAGCTCGCGCCCAGCTCAATGCTGCTCTGCACACGTCCGTTCACATTATACAGATCCCCGTCCGCTACAGTCTCCCAGGCCACTCCGTCATAGCTGCCGAGCAGCTGTGTGTGGAGCAGGAAGTTTACGGCCGGCAACCCGAACTCCAGCCGGTTGCCCAGAATGTCAACATTCTCTGCCAGGGGGGTTATCTTGTAATCGAACAGGGTGTTGGCACCTTTTTTGGCGCTGTGAACCAGTGTTGAGGTGTAGGTGGTGACCTGTTCCTCCGTGAATTCTTCGCTGCTCTCCTTATAAAAAGGAATAAAGGTACCGGTATTGTCCACGATCCGCAGGTCGCGCAGATCATCCGCTGCGCCTGCATATACCTCTGGATCAAGATACAGCTCCGCGTAGGGAGTCTGTCCCGGAAGCACAATGACCTTGGAGTACTTCCATTCAGGATGCGCATCAGCCCCGCCGGTAACCCCGCCAGCCGAGGCAGACGGATGCTGCCCGGGGAAAAGCGCAAACGGGCTGAGCACGCCCAGCAGCAGGAGCGCGGCGCTACTCCTCCGCAGCAGCCTGTTCTGTCTGCGCATAAGCTTCCTCCATTCTGGCCGATACCCGCTGATACAGATAAGAGATGCCCAGCAGACATAGGCCGAAGCTGAAATAGGCGATGATTTTGCTGCCGGTGCCGAGCAGTGTCAGATCATAGAGCAGCAGCTTGCCGGTAGCCAGCAGCGTCAGGCCCAGCCCGAAGCGCCGGATATACACATACCGGCGGCGGAAGCCGAACATGATGAACAGCACCGCCAGCAGCAGATAAGAGATGCTGTACACGAGTCCGCCGTCCGTCTGCCGCAGCTGTACGCCGAGAAAGGCGGTAACAACAGCCAGCAGATAGACACCCATAATGACCGGATACAGCTCGTCGTTGTTGTATTCCCGTCTGAGCAGCACCTTCAGGAGCCGTCCCCCATTCAGCCAGACGAACACATTGAACAGCAGGAGCAGCCCGAAAGCAATGTAATCGGCAGATGTATTGTCCTTGAAATCAGCCTGAAGGGTATGCTGGCCGAAGGTGAGTCCCACTGCGATAACATAACCAACCGCATAGAGGAAATAAACCATATAACCGATCACGTTATCGTACAGTACTTTGATCCGCGGCAGCACATAGGCGAGTCCCAGCGTCAGCAGTGCCGCCAGCAGCAGCCTGTAGAACGAAGCCCGGGGGAAATCCTCCGGCACATACAGATCGTAGAGATGCATGGCTTCGTATATGAGATAGGCATACAGATTCGTCACAGCAGCATATTTGAACCAGATTCCGATTTGCATATCGACAGGAGTGCTGGACAGGACAACCTCACGGTCGGTATGCCGGATCGCATAGAGAAGGGAAACGATCAGCAGTCCAGCCGTGATAAAGGTGTATTTTAGCGCAAAATATGAATTGTCGTAGAGAATCAGCGGAGCGGCGGACGACGCCTGCACCAGCACATCGACGAAGAAGAATATGCCCAGCGACAGCAGCAGAATGCCCCAGCCGGTCCGTTCAACAGCCCTGACGCGCTGCAAATGGCCGTATACCGTCAGCACAACCGCTTCAATCAGCCAGCCGATCGACCACCACACGGTACCGAACTGGAACGGAATCATCAGGACGGCGAAGGTGAGCGCAGTGGAATAGAAGAGCACCATGCTCTCTTTTTCCTGGGCCATCCGCTTCTCCAGCAGTTGCCCGAGACCGAGATACATCAGGCAGAAGGCCAGGGCAAGAGCCCCTTTGTATGCACCTAGACCGGCATTAATGAACAGCACGTACAGAACGAGACAGCTGGTCAACGTGTTGCAGGCAAGCAGCGCGAAGTCCCACCAGGACAGCTTGGTCCGGAACTTGAACGGATACCACAGCGTCATGCCCAGATACATGGCGAAGGTCAGGACGGAATAGAACATGCTGATGCCGTGACTGTCGGACAAGATAATCAGCAGCAGCATCGAAGGCGTGTTGAACAAAAAGCTGATGTAATTGACCACAACCCACCGCTTGCGCAGCGAGATCATCAGGATCAGGAGGTTCAGCAGGAACAGATAACCCATGGCTACGTAAACGGCAGTGCCCTCCAGACCAAACGCGCCTATATAGGAAAAGAGCGGAAGATAGCCCCCGACGAGCCCCAGCGAGCAGATCGTTCTGGACTCATAGCGGAGCGACAGCAGCACAGCCGTAAGCGTAATAAGCACGGACAGGCCCAGCCCGGTATAAATGCCGATAATCTCCAGCAGAAAATAGCTGTAAAACACAGAGCCGTACAGCACGGAAATCCCGCCGCCGAGCAATCCGAGCGCAAAGGTACCCCGGCCTCTGCGGAACAGCCATTCCCCGCCGCCAAGCATCAGCGCGCCCAGCAGGAAAAAAGCGCTGCCCTTCATATAGCCGCTGAACCAGTTGGAGTAGGTGTATTTGAAGCCTGCACCGACCGCCAGAATCAACAGCAGGATACCCAGCCAGTTAATCCAGTTCAGCCCGATCTTCATCTCAATCCGGTTCTGCCGGCGCCGCCGCTGAATGGTTTCTTCGCTGATTCCCTCTGCAGCGAAGTCGTCCAGGCGGCTGTCCATTTCTGCCGCCAGCGGCTGCTCTGCCGCCCGCAGGGCTTCCCGCTGGCGGTGAATGCCCTCGCTCAGCCTGACGGACAGCTCATCCAGCATTCTGCGGATCTCCTCGCTGTCGCCGCTGAGCAGACGGTCTGCCTTCCGGTACATTTCGGTGATCCGCTGCCGGGTCCGAGCCTCGAATGCGGTCAGCCGGTTATGCTGGCCGGCGCTCTGCGCAGCGAAATAAGTGTGCAGCTTCTGCCGGGACAGCTTGAGGATGCCCAGCTTCTCATCCAGAATCTGCTCAGCGAGCGCCGTGCGCAGCTCGGCATTCTCCTGCTTCAGCCTGGCCTGCTGTGCCTCAGCCTCGGCCAGCGCCTGCTCTACAGCCGCCGCTTTTCGTTTGAGCAGCTCATTTTCGTTAACCAGATCGCTGCCCTCATAGGCTTTGACCAGGCCCTGGTATTCGGCGGCAAGTGCATCCTGCTGTTCTTTTATGGACCTCAGACGCTCTTTAAAGTGCTCCATAAGCTCCCCCAATGTCTTTAGTAAATGATCCCAATAATGTGCCACTTGTTAATGTTTCCATTTTACTATAGGTCATGCGGCAAAATCTTCCTTTTTTACGGGTGCCGGAGATTTGGTTACTGTTCAATTACCGTTCATTACCCTTTATCTGCATAGTTGACATGAAACGCTGGGGCAGATCTATATCGTTGATTCTGAACGGAGATGAGTGGACATTACAGCCCGCGGTACCCATAAGGGGGAGACGGTCAGAAGGCTGCAGGAGATGCTCGGGGTTACGAAGGAAGAGACCATGTCCTTTGGCGACGGGGAAAATGATATCGAGCTGATGGCTGCGGCCAAATACAGCTTCGCCATGAGTAACGCCTGCGAGAATACGAAGCAATCCGCCAGCTTCATTACGAAGTCGAATGAGGAGAACGGCGTACTGCTGACCATCCGCAAAATGATGGAGCTGCAGAACGGGATGGCGGTGTAGTGCGCTTTTAGCGAGAGATAAATGGTGCTGTTCTGCAGTCAAAAGCCAGAAAAAACCGCAAGTCTCCGAGGATGGAGAGCTTGCGGTTTATTTTAATACATAGGAGATTTAACGTTGCAGGCTCTGTCCGTCAGTAGCAATAACATCCTTGTACCAGTAGAAGGATTTCTTGCGGTAACGCTCCAGGGTACCTGTGTTGTCGTCGTGGCGGTCCACATAAATGAAGCCGTAACGCTTGCTGAGCTCTGCCGTCGATGCGCTGACCAGGTCGATACAGCCCCATGCAGTGTAACCCATAATCTCAACGCCGTCCTCCAGCGCCTCGCCTACCTGAACCAGGTGGTCGTTCAAATATTTGATCCGGTAGTCGTCGTTAACGGTCGGTACGCCGTCTTCGCCTGTAACCAGCACATCCTTCGCGCCAAGTCCGTTTTCCACGATGAACAGCGGCTTCTGGTAGCGGTCGTAGAACATATTCAGCACATAGCGCAGGCCCTGCGGGTCAATCTGCCAGCCCCATTCGCTTGCTTCGAGGTATGGATTGGCAACGCCGCTGAACAGGTTGCCCTCAGTCTGGTTGCGGCTGTTGTCGTCACCTGTTTCACAGATACTTACATAGTAGCTGAAGGAGATAAAGTCTACCGTATGCTTCAGGATTTCTGCGTCTTCAGGCTCCATATGAATCTCGATGCCATTTTCACGGAAGTAGCGTTTCATATAGCCCGGGTATACGCCGCGCGCATGCACATCGCCGAAGAAGTAGTTCATATGCTCGGACTTCATTGCTGCGATCACATCGTCCGGGTTCGGAGTCAGCGGGTAAGTTGGCATACTGAGAATCATGCAGCCGATTTGAGCTTCAGGGTCGATTTCATGTCCGACTTTGACAGCCGTTGCGCTGGCTACCAGCTCATGATGGATGGCCTGATACAGATCCTGCTTGCTTAATTGGTCCTTAGGAGTATAAATCCCGCCGCTCATGAACGGCTCATGCAGAATGGAGTTGATCTCGTTAAAAGTCAGCCAGTACTTCACTTTGCCCTTGTAGCGTGTGAACAGTGTTCTGGCATAACGCTCGTAGAATCCGACCAGATCACGGTTAACCCAGCCGTTATATTGCTTGGACAGGTGCAGCGGTGTCTCGTAGTGGGAGATAGTCACCAGCGGCTCAATTCCGTATTTATGGCATTCGTCGAACAGGTCGTCGTAGAATTGCAGGCCTTTTTCGTTAGGTTCCAGCTCGTCCCCGTTCGGGAAGATGCGCGTCCAGGCAATGGAGGTACGGAACACCTTGAAGCCCATTTCGGCAAACAGCTTGATGTCTTCCTTGTAACGGTGGTAGAAGTCGATGCCGACCAGCTTCATATTATCTTCGGTAGGTACTTCGGTGATCGGGCCTTTGATGCCTTGTGGAGCCACGTCCTGGGTGGACAGGCCTTTGCCGTCTTCATTATATGCGCCTTCCAGCTGATTGGCTGCTACTGCGCCGCCCCAGAGGAAGTTTTCAGGAAATTTTACAGTCATTGAAATCCCGCCTTTTATAGTTGTAGTAAGAGTTATGGTAAGCTATTAATATGTCCTATAACTGCATGCTAAATGTTGAAACGCGTTACATGTCAAGAACTTTTTTGTGAATATAAGGAGAGAGCTATGTCGAATCTTGAGCAAATCGCCAAGCTGTCGGGATTTTCCAAAGCCACCATATCGAGAGTGCTGAACCAGTCCCGCCATGTAAGCCAGCCGACCCGTGACAAGATTCTCGCGATTATGGAGGAGCTGGACTATGTGCCCAACGGCAATGCCATCTCCCTGTCCAAGGGGCAGACGATGCAGATCGGGCTGGTGACGGAAGGCATCAATGAGGTGATGCTGCCGTTCCTGAACAGCTTTGTGGAGACGGCCAGCCAGTACGGCTATCAGACCATTATCTATACCTCAAGCGGTGATCCGAAAAAAGAGCTGCAGGCGTTCGAGGATATGCGCAGAAAAAGAGTGGATGCACTCGTCATCAGCACCTGCGTCAACGATCTTGCGCTGCTGGGCAGCTACTGCAAATACGGGCCGATTGTCTCCTGGCAGCGGATGGAGCTTCCGCAGATTGCATCGGTGGCGATGAACCAGTATGACGGGTATATGCTGGGTCTTGAGCATGTGATCGGGCGGGGGTGTACGCGCATCGCCAATGCTTACGGCAGGCCGAGCAGCATTAATACGCTGGGACGGATTAAGGCTTATGAGGATGCCGCCCGTAAGCACGGATTAACGGAGCTGCCGCAGTGGTCCCGCACCGGCATTCATTCCATCCGGCAAGGGGAAGAGCTGGTCCGGGAGATGCTGGCGGTGGAAGATCCGCTGCAGCGGCCGGATGCCATTCTCTGCGCCAACGATTTGGTAGCCGCAGGCATCGTAAGCGAGGCGCGCCGGCAGCAGCTGCGGGTGCCGGAGGATCTGGCTGTCGTTGGCTTCGACAATACAGAGCTTGCCCATACGCTGGGCATTACATCCATTTATAATCCGATCGCCGACCAGGCGAAAAATGCCTTCCACCTGCTGCTTGCGAAGCTCGGCGGTGCGGGCGAGCCGCAGCAGAAGCTGCAGTATTGCCTGGTGCAGCGGGCGACTACGTAAGGGAAACTGAGAAGGCTGCAGCGCTTTCTGGCGCTGCGGGTGATTAAAGGAGAGGGGGCTGTCGTCTGAAGAGGCGGGCGACCTGAGTGAGGGAGATAGGAGAGAGAGCTATCCGGCTGGTCATGGAGATGACTGGCTGAGGAGCTCTTTTTTTGTATAGGAATATGAAGGTGTGTAACTGGAGGAGTAACTGGTGGAAATCTGCAGGAGGCGGGTAATGGAGGGCTCGGCTGCTTGGCTGCTTAATTAAGTGGAAATTCGTCACCTAATTCCGGGCAAACTGCCGGGCAGAGGAGATTAGTGGGAAAAACGTCACTTAATTCTGCTGTTTTGGCGCTGAAGGAGGGATTTGGGCTAAATGAAGTGTCGATTATCCAACTAATGGATGGAAAAGTTGGCGATTGGCGGAATTAGGTGACGAAAATCCAACTAAATGCTTGGCAGGGGCGGTTTCGGCGGCATGTTGAGCAGGAGTGTTCCGGGTCTGGAAGGTTCGTTCCATTTCTGAGAGATTCGTTCCAGTTCTGACAGATGCGTTCCAGGTCTGGCAGAGGTCGGAGTGGTGTTGCAGTTCTGGTTGAGCGCTATGTGCTGCGATGTGATGTGATGTGATGCGTCTCGTCGTGTATTCCAGACCCTACTAAAACGCGCCGCGGGGTTCCTCACCGGTAGCTTGACGGCGTATTGTTCCTGAATTGTTTGAATACCCTGTTGAAGGTGCGGACATTTGTAAACCCGCAATCCAGGGCGATGTCGATAATGGGCTTGTCGCTGCTGAGCAGCATTTCTTCGGCTTTGTTGACCCGGATGTGATTCAGGTAGGAGATGTAGCTCATGCCGGTGGTGCTTTTGAAGAACCTTGAGAAATAGAACAGGCTCATCTCAGCCTGCCGGGCCGCATCCTCCAGCGTAATGACCTCCGCATAATTATCTTCCAGATAATCGAGCACGTTCTGCATCACCTTCCTGCTGCTCATCCGCCGCATGTCCTTTTTCTGATCGGCGGGCTCACAGGGGAGATGGCGCAGCAGCAGTCCGCAGAGCTCATTCAGCTGGCCGGTAATGACCTGCTCGTAATGAGGCAGCTTATGATTAAGTTCATGTTCTAGCTTAAGCATAAGTCTGGGGATATCTGCCCTCCCTGAGGCTTCAATGTCTGCCTGATCCTGGCCGCCAGTGCAAATAAAAGGGTCAGTCAGCCGCACATCCTTCGGCCAGCCGCCGGGGCTAGCGATCAGCTGCGGGTTAAAGATAATCAGCTGAATGACCGATTCCCGGCCAGTGCTGTCGTAATAATGAATGTCTCCGCTGCTGCAAAAAGCCATATCCCCCTTATAAAGCACACGGCTCTCCAGATTAATGCCCATCCGGATGGACCCCTCACGTACATATACAAACTCCAGATCCGTATGCCAATGAGCCAGGAAATTGATGTTGCTCACCTGCCAGGAGCTTAACGGCAAATGGGAAGAATACATGCGGTTTTCGTGAAAAGCCTTCATACATTGCTCCTTTCGAAGCAGGCACGCGGATAGGTGCTGCGGGTAGGTTTTATTAGATAATAGCAAAAAATGACCATACAGACAATGAAAATGACGAGCCGTCCGAGAGCGCTTGCATTACAATGGAATGGAGCAAGAGAACAGTAGAAATTGAATTATTTATACAACCATAACTCGGACTGTAAAGGAGCATATAGAGATGGCAAAAAAAGCACTGATTGTAAGAGGCGGCTGGGACGGGCATGAGCCGGTGCAGGTATCGGAGATTTTCGGCGGATTGCTGGAAGCTGAGGGATTCGAGGTGGAAATTTCCGACACGCTGGACAGCTTCAAGGATGAGGAAAAGCTGCTCGGCCTCAGTCTGATCGTCCCGATCTGGACCATGGGCGAGATCAGTAACGAGCAGCTGCAGCCTGTGCTGAAGGCAGTAGCCGCAGGCGTAGGACTGGCGGGCTGTCACGGCGGGATGTGTGACTCGTTCCGTAACAGTGTAGAATGGCAATTTATGACCGGATCGCAATGGGTAGCCCATCCGTTTAATGACGGGGTGGACTATGTGGTGAATATGGTGCAATCGAGCTCCAGCCCGCTTATCGAGGGAATCAAGGATTTCCAAGTGAAGTCCGAGCAGTATTACCTGCATGTTGATCCGTGCATTAACGTGCTGGCAACCACAACGTTTCCAGTCAGCGAAGGCCCGCATTCCGCCAATGGCGTAATTACCGTGCCAGTTGTGTACACGAAGAAATGGGGCGAAGGCCGCGTATTCTATAACTCCCTGGGCCATCACGCGGATATCTTCGACATTCCGGAAGCGAAGGAGCTCATGCGCAGAGGGTTTGTGTGGGCAGCGAGATAGCTGCGGAAAACCAACTATATAAATTGAACTAGAAAACTATATTAAGGAGAAAGTGGCGGAGGGGAATTTTGGAACTGTAGGAGCGGTAGCGACCGCCTGAAAGCTTTTCGCAGAAAAGCTCACTTCGGAAGCATAAGCAGTCTGCGGATTTCCACCGCGAACAGCGGGTCAAATCAAGAAATCTGCAGACAACAGCGGCCGGAAGTCCAAACATTCTCTGGAGTCACGACTAATCTGAAATAGAAAACAACAAGTTTAATTTATATTAAACTTAACAATGAACAGGTGGGATTGCTTTGGATAAAGTAAAAGTCGGGATTGTAGGCTGTGGGAATATCAGCGGGATTTATTTTGAGAATCTGACCAAACTGTTCGTCAATACAGAGGTTTATGCCTGCGCTGATGTATTTAAGGAACGGGCAGAGGAAGCTGCCGAGAAATACGGTGTGCCGCATGTATGGTCCACGGAGGAGCTGCTCGCTTCACCGGACATTCAGATTGTGGTCAATCTGACTACGCCGAAAGGACATTTTGACGTATGCAAGCAGGCGCTGCTGTCCGGCAAGCATGTCTATGTCGAGAAGCCGCTGTCGCTGGAGCTTGCGCACGGTCAGGAGCTGGTGGAGCTGGCTGCGGAAAAAGGGCTGATGCTCGGCTGCGCCCCGGACACCTTCCTGGGCGCGGGTATCCAGACCTGCCGCAAGCTGATTGACGACGGATTTATCGGTGAACCTGTGGCCGCTTCCGCATTCATGGTCTGCCACGGGCATGAAAGCTGGCATCCGGACCCGGAATTTTATTACCAGGCAGGCGGCGGGCCGATGTTCGATATGGGGCCTTATTATCTCACGGCACTCGTATCGCTCATGGGCCCGGCTGCAACGGTGGCGGGCATGACGAAGACTTCCTTTGCGCAGCGGACCATTACCAGCGAGAAGAAATTCGGCAAGCAGATTGATGTCGAGGTGCCGACACATGTTGCCGGTACAGTGCAGTTTGCCAGCGGCGCCGTAGCCACTATGATCACAAGCTTCGACGTCTGGGACAGCACGCTGCCCCGCATCGAAATCTATGGCACCCGGGGAACGCTGATTGTTCCCGATCCGAATACCTTCGGCGGACCGGTTCTGCTTAAGCCGGCAGGCGGCACCGGCTTCATGGAAATTCCGCTGGTGCATAATTACGCGGTCAACAGCCGGGGAATCGGCGTAGCCGACATGGCGGACTGCATTACGAGCGGCAACCGTCCGCGGGCGGGCGGTGAGCTGGCCAACCACGTGCTGGAGATCATGCACGCCTTCCACACCAGCTCGGATACGAAGCGCTACGTAGAACTCGCCACCAGCTGCGAGCAGCCAAGACCGCTGCCGCTCGGTCTGATCAAGGGTTACATCAGCTAGATGCTATAAGCTATTGAAGATCTACTCTGCAGCTCCTTTGGGGGCTGCAGGCAGATCTTTTTTGACGGAGGCGGGGGTTGGAGCAGGCGCCCTCTGCCGGTTAATGTGCTGTACCGCATGGGATAGACGGGACGCGTCACTTGATTCCCCCGCCGGCGTGGCGGGAAATTGGGCGGGAACGAGGCGCTAGTTACCTAAGGCTGCGGTTAATGGAGTGGTGAGCGGCCGGTTTGCAGAGCAATAGAGGGAAAAATCCCACTAATGTAGCAGTGAGTGGCCGGTTTGCAGAGCAATAGAGGGAAAAATCCCACTAATGGAGCTGTGAGCGGCCGGTATGCGAGGCAATAGAGGGAAAAATCCCACTAATGGAGCTGTGTGTGGCTGTTTTGCAGAGCAAGAGAGGGAAAAATCCCGCTAATGTAGCAGTGAGTGGCCGGTTTGCAGAGCAATAGAGGGATAAATCCCACTAATGTAGCAGTGAGCGGCCGGTTTGCAGAGCAATAGAGGGAAAAATCCCACTAATGGAGCTGTGAGCGGCCGGTATGCGAGGCAATAGAGGGAAAAATCCCACTAATGGAGCTGTGTGTGGCTGTTTTGCGGAGCAATAGAGGGAAAAATCCCACTAATGGAGCTATGAGAGGCCGGTTTGCAGAGCAATAGAGGGATAAATCCCACTAATGTAGCAGTGAGAGGCCGGTATGCGAGGCAATAAAGGGAAAAATCCACTAAAGGAGCTGTAAGCGACGGGTTTGCAAACTTTTTTAGCGCATCAGTCCATTATCCATAATTTTTGGTGGTAAGTTCTTTAGTTTCTGTATAGGACAGGGAAACCGATGAGAGTAAAATGAAGGGGGCTTGAAGTAATTTCGCTGCAAGTGCTGGCAACAATGTGATGTGATATTCCGCCGGTTCACGCAAATAGCAATAATTAGCTCCAGAATAATCCCGACCGGGAGCAATGAAACCGGGGTTACCTTAAGTTGGCAGTACGGACAATCCCTAATAAAAGTATCTCCTGGCATAAAGTCAAACTATAATCCTAAAGGAGTCAATAATCATGAGCAGCGTCAAACCTAACCAACCGCTAGTAACTCATATTTTTACCGCTGATCCGTCCGCCCATGTGTTTGAAAATAAAATCTACATCTATCCGTCACACGACCTCGATCACGACGGCCCGGATAATGATAACGGCGACCAGTATAAAATGGAGGATTACCATGTACTGTCGCTGGACAACTTCGATTCTCCTGCTGTGGACCATGGCGAAGCGCTTCACCTGAAGGATGTGCCATGGGCCTCGGCCCAGATGTGGGCACCGGATGCGGCGTATAAGAACAACCAGTATTACCTGTACTTTCCGGCGCGCGATAAGGACGGAATCTTCAGAATTGGCGTAGCCACCTCGCCGAATCCGGCGGGACCGTTCAAGGCTGAGCCGGACTATATTAAGGGCAGCTACAGTATTGACCCTGCTGTGCTGGTGGACGAGGATGATCAGGCCTATATTTACTTCGGCGGACTCTGGGGAGGCCAGCTCGAGAAGTGGCAGACCGGCACCTTCCAGCCGGAGCAGACCGAAGGGCCGCCAGCAGACCAGCCGGCAATCGGGCCGCGCGTAGCCAAGCTAAGCGAGGATATGCTCTCTTTTGCAGGGGAGCCGCAGGAGATTTCGATCATCGACGAGGACGGCAATCCGATTACTGCCGGTGACGAGGAACGGAGATATTTTGAAGGACCATGGGTTCACAAATATAACGGCTATTACTACCTGTCCTACTCAACAGGCTCGACGCATAAGCTGGTGTACGGAATCAGCCGCAGCCCGCTTGGACCGTTTACGTTTAAAGGCACCATTCTTACCCCGGTCATCGGCTGGACTACGCACCATTCCATCGTACAATTTGAGGATAAATGGTACCTGTTCTATCACGACAGCTCCTTGTCGGAAGGTGTGAACCACAAGCGCTGCGTGAAATATACGGAGCTGAAATATAACGAGGAAGGAACTATTCAGACGATCGATCCTTACCCGGCCGGAGAATAACAGTTAACCCTTATAGCGCCAAAATAAAGCACAAGAACCAGTGTCTTAGAGGGTCTTGTGCTTTTTGCCCGGAAAAGGGGGGAGCCGGTGGATAAGAGGAAGCTGTTTACTGCGGCTTCATTCCAGGACGGGATGAGTCTGTGAGCCGGATGTCCGGATCCTCCTAATTGATGACTTGAAACTTAAGGTTTCAAGCCGCCGCCGACCGTTACAATAAATACACTATAACAAGTAATTGGACAGGAGTGCAGCCGATGCAATACAGCAACCCCGTAATCCCCGGGTTCCATCCCGATCCCAGCATATGCCGGGTTAATGACGACTATTATTTGGTTACCAGTACCTTTGAATATTTTCCGGGGGTACCGATTTTTCATAGTAAGGACCTGGTTCATTGGCGGCAGATCGGCCATTGCCTGACCACTCCTGAGCAGCTGCCGCTGGGAAATGCGTGGAGCTCGGGCGGTATTTATGCCCCGACAATCCGTTACCATGACGGCTGGTTTTATATGGTTACTACCAACGTCAGCGGGACCGGCAATTTCTACGTCAAAACAAGGAATCCGGAAGGGCCGTGGTCAGCCCCTATTCCGGTCAAGCAGGGCGGCATCGACCCTTCCCTCCTGTTCGATAATGACGGCCGCGTATAC
The DNA here is from genome assembly GCF_029893965.1 of Paenibacillus sp. PastM-3. GTDB lineage: Bacteria > Bacillota > Bacilli > Paenibacillales > Paenibacillaceae > Paenibacillus_AQ. The sequence goes on along the minus strand of NZ_JARXXP010000016.1, from coordinate 22,777 downwards.
TTCCAGTCTTCGTGTAACGGGACTGAAGGACATGCCATCTACCAGTGTGAGATCGATATCGAAACCGGAGCCATGCTGACAGAGAGCCGGTTTATCTGGAGAGGCACCGGGGGCGCACACCCGGAAGCCCCGCATCTGTACAAGATCGACGGCTGGTATTATCTCATGATCGCCGAAGGCGGCACAGAATACGGGCATATGGAGACGATTGCGAGAAGCCGGCAGCCCTACGGGCCGTTTGAGCCCTGTCCGCACAACCCGGTGCTGACTAACCGGAGTATGGACAGCAGCATCCAGGCTGCCGGACACGCCGATCTGATCGAGGCGCAAGACGGCAGCTGGTGGGCGGTATGCCTTGGCATCAGGCCGGTTGCCTACCCGAAGGCTCATCATCTGGGCCGCGAAGTTTATCTGGCCCCTGTCACCTGGACAGAAGAGGGCTGGCCGGTATTCGGCCGCGATACACATATCGATCCGCAGATGGAAGCGCCGGAGCTGCCTCAGACACCTTGGCCGGAATCGCCTGTCAGAGATGATTTCAACGAGAAACAGCTGGGCTTCGACTGGACCTTTTTGCGCAATCCCCTGGAAGGCAGCTGGTCTCTGGAGGAGCGGCCAGGTAGTCTTGTGCTGCACGGGCATAAGACCGGCCTGAGTAATGCCGGGACCCCGGCTTTTGTCGGCCGCAGACTAAGCCACTTCTCCTGCAGCATTGCAGCGGCGATGGAGTATGAGCCGCAGCATGAGGGGGAGGAAGCCGGATTAACGGTCTTCATGAACGAAAAGCATCATTATGATCTCGCCGTAACACTAGTAGAGGGCCGCAAAAAGGCAGTTTTCCGTAAGACAATCGGCTCCCTGCAGACAGAACAAACCTGGGATTGTCCGGAAGGTTCCGTTGAACTGAAGGTCCAGGCTTTTCCTAAGAAAATAGTTGCCTCCCTGCAGACAGCACAAGGCAGCACTATAGACCTTGGCTGGGGTGAGACGCATCTGCTCAGTACAGAGGTTGCCGGAGGCTTTACCGGCGTATTTATTGCAATGTATGCTGCTGGTTCTGCAGAGGGGAAATCCGCCCCGGCAGCTTTTGACTGGTTTGATTATGAGCCGCTAGCAGAATTATTTTAAACTATTCAAATTGTAACTGGAGCGAATCACAAACGGGTGTATACCCAATCTTTTGATAGATGCTATTAGACGTAGGATTTGCCAAGTCTGTATATAAGACGCACTTGGTAAATCCTTTTTCCAATGCTAGCTGGCTTATTTGCGCCACAATTGAAGTAGCGTAACCCTTGCTGCGCTCATATGGAGGAGTATATACAAAGGCCACACCAATAGCTGTCTGCATTACCCTTGTGTATCCCGCCATAGAAACGGGGATGCCGTTGTCCTCTAAAATATAGAGTTTTTTCGATTCTATCCGGTAAAGGTATGGGGCTGCCTCTTGCGGGATGGACATTTCTGTCTTACCATAAATCGCCGCTGCATTAAATGCTTCCGCCCAGTATGGGAAAAAATGAATATCCTTATTATCGAGCAATCGAACGATACCAGGCTTTTGAATGCCCGGGTTTACTGCCGTGAGTTCGTATATACGCTGGTTCATTACTGTTTTAAACGTTATTCCATTGCTCAGGGTATATTCCTTGGCAAAATATTCTGCCAGCGTTTTTTCGGTGGTCACACCTGGAATATCACGGTCTTTCAGCCCATCGATCAGACAGCTTACAGCTTCCGGATTAATGTTGTTGTCTGTTGCATAAAGCGTAATATTGTGCGGCGGCGTCATTATGGCGGTAAGCTGTATGCCCTTGTCATCCGAAATCGTTGCCATAAGCCAGTTTACAGGGTCACGCCAGTCTGTTTTATCTTCTCCTGCATGCCCCATGATGATATTGCCAAGAGGAATCAGATTTTGCGCTTCATGACGCATCAGCACATCATAGGTATCCTTGTAAAACTCATGCACATCCGTATACAACTTGAATTGCATTCCAATACACCCTTTCTTCGGCTCAGCGCTTATCCGGAGTTGCTCTGCGTTACAGAAGTCCAAATATTCTCTGGAGTCACGGCGAAGCCCAACTAGATAAACATCAGTTCGACTTAATTCCCCCTATAAGCCTTCGGCGACATGCCGTAGGCTTTTTTGAACTGGCGGGTCAGATAATTGCTGTCATTGAAGCCGCACATATAGGAAATCTCCGTGATGGAATGCCTGCTCCCGCGGAGCAGGGTACAGGCCAGCTCCAGCCGCAGGCGCTGGATGTAGGCGATGGGGGTCGTCTGATAGTACGCACGGAAGATACGGTTCAGATGCCTGACCGAAATCCGCGACTGCGCGGCGATATCCTCCAGTGAAATCTGCTCACAATAATGATCCTCGATGTAGGAGATGGCGCTGGCCAGATGCATCAGGCTGTTATCCGTTCCGGCCTCCTGATTCTCATAGTGCCTGGACAGATAAACTACCAGCTCCATGAACCGTGAGGCTAGCATCGTCTGGTAGCCCTGCTGCTTCTCCTCGTATTCTTTAATCATCGCTGCGATGAAGGCGGAGACATGCTCGAGGCTGGCGATCGGCAGATTCAGCTTGCTTTTGAACCCGTTGATACTGCGGTAAAACGGCTCCAGCACAAACAGCGCCTGATAGCCGTTCAGGGTTCTGAGGTCCGGCCCTGCGGATTTAAGCATCTCGGCTTTATACATAATGTTGCAGATTTTAAAATCGTACGGGGCCATATAAGCATGCGGAGTACCGCCGCTGATGACAAAGACATTGCCTTTTTTAATGAAAGATTCCTCATCATTGACGACATGGGTGGCATGGCCGTTCAGCACAATGACCAGCTCGGAGAAGTCCGCATGCTTATGGAGCGACATGTCCTCCGCATGACCGCCGTACTGGATAAAAAACGGAAATTGCTCATCTGTAGTGAACCAGTTCAGATAGACATTACTCACAGGCGGTACCTCCCGGAAAATGGGCGTTCGTGTCTATATAATGCTATTTTATGACCTGAAAATCAAGGTATCCGGCCAAAGGCGCAGAGTAAAATGAGAGCATCACCAAGAGCAGCACTGATAGGCGATGAGGTTTGCAACCGCATTCAAGAAGCTTGTGCATCAGATTAGAGCTAAAGGGGGATTTATCAGAATGAATCATAAGGTATCGAAAAAGCTCGGAGCAGCACTGCTGGCAGGCTTGATGCTGGTATCGGCCGGCTGCAGCAAATCCGGGAACAACGCCGCAGACAATACGAACGGGAACAGTGGAAATGATACGGAGCCGGTGACCTTTACGTTTTTTGGAGCGGATGCCAGCCCGAACTGGAATAACATGCAGGACGATGTGGGCAAAGAAATTATAGCGAAGACCGGTGTTACCTTGCAGGCAGAATTCGATGTGGGCGGCGGAGGCGGACAGGACCGGATTGCCATGATGGCCGCAAGCGGCGAGTACCCGGATATTATTTTCGCTAAGGGGGAAATAGGCAAGCTGGTAGATGCGGAAGCTCTTATTGATCTGACTGATCTGATAGATAAGTACGCGCCCAATATTAAAAAGGTCATGGAAGGCAACATGAACCGCATGAAATACAGCAAGGACAACGAAGCGATTTACTCGATTCCGACGAATGTCGGCGTAGGTGAACAGAAATTTGATGCGACCAACGGCTTCCAGATTCAGCACCGGGTACTCAAGGAACTGGGGTATCCGGAAGTGAGAACGGTCAAGGATTTTGAGAATGTGCTCAAGGAATATTATGCCAAGCATCCGACGACTGACGGCCAGCCGACAATCCCGATGACACTGAATGCCGACGGCTGGAAGATCATGATTACCGTAACCAACCAGGGGGATATCACGACTGGCGGGGCCAATGACGGAGAGTATTATGTGAACCCGGAGACATATGAGACGATGCTGCACTATAAAAAACCGGAGGAAAAGGAGTATTTCCGCTGGCTGAACCACATGTACAATGAGGGGCTGCTCGACAAGGACTCTTTTGTGCAAAAGGATGACCAGTACAAAGCGAAAATCTCCAGCGGCCGCGTGCTCGGTCTCAGCTCGGTGGAGTGGGAGTACCAGGATGCGGAGAATGCCCTGAAGTCTGCCGGCAAAGACGAGTATACGTACGCGCATTTCCCGGTTACGCTGAGTGAGGAATATAAGGATCATGCGATGCAGGCTGTGGGCGTAGACGGCTACGGCATCAGTATCACAACTGCATGTAAAGATCCGGTCCGCGCGATCAAGTTCATCGACTGGATGTCCTCGGAGGAAGGCCAGGTGCTGAGAAACTGGGGCATCGAAGGCAAAACCTATAATGTGGAGAACGGAAAACGGGTGATGCCTGCTGAAATTCTCGATCAGAAGGTTAATGATGCGGGGAATTTCGCCAAAAATACAGGCGTTGGCTTGTACTCTATTTTTGGAGTCCGTTATGGAGACGGTGTGAAGGATTCTACGGATAATTACTATACCACCAACTTCCCGGAACAGATTCTGGCCGAATATTCGGATGCGGAGAAGGAGTCCTTGGCCGCGTATAATGCAACCACCTGGAAGGACCTGTTCCCTGCCGAAGACGAATTCCCGGTAAAAGAGTGGGGTGCACTCTACAATATGCCTGTACCGACGGACGGAGACTATCAGGTAATCTACCAGAAGACACAGGACATTGTCCAAAAACGGATTCCGGAGGCTATTCTCTCCAGTCCGGATAAATTCGATAAAATCTATGATGATTTCATTGCCGAGCTGAACAAGGCTGGTGCCGAGAAGATGGAGCAGGAATATACAGAGCTGGTTAAGGCGAGAGTATCGCTGTTTACCGGCAAGGATGTTAAATAGGGTAAGGTAAAAAAGGGCTCTGCCGGTTTATCGGCAGGGCCCTTGTCTGTTGTCGGGTATCTGTGCTACTAAAGGGGAACCGTCTAGCAGTAAATGCTCAGCCCTTCGGGATGCTGCGGTAGCGGGAGGGCGAGAAGCCGGACATTTTTTTGAACAGTCTGGAAAAATAGTAGGGGTCGCTGATCCCGACAGCCGAGCTGACCTCCTTGATGCTAAGCTCCGTAAGGTCGAGCAGCTGCCCGGCCCGCTGGATCTTGAGCCGCAGAAAGTACTCAATCGGGGGAACCCCTGTCTCCAGATTGAACAGGTGAATCAGGTGCTGCTGGGACAGGCCGACATGCCGGGCCAGCTCCGTAAGCCGGATGGATTCTTCCATGTGCTGGTTCATGTATTTTATCGCCTGCTCCAGATAATGCTCCCGTTTCTTCTCCTGCGCCGACTTGCTGGTGTTAAGCCCGATGCCGGACAGCAGCTGCCGGGTAGTCTGGGCGACATGAACATGCGAGGTCAGCGAATACGTCCGTTCGGCCAGCAGCTCATAGGCAGGCTGGAACCATTCGGTGAATCTTGCAATTCCGCTGGGGGAAAGGGCAAGCGGCCCGGCAGACAGGCCGAACAGGCTGACCAGCCGGGCGGCATGGTTTCCTTTGAAGTGGAACCAGTAGATGCTCCAGGGATTCCCGGCTCCGGCCCCGTAGCGGTGGGGGGTATCCGGCGGAATAATAACCAGTTCACCCTCCCGTACAGTCATCTGTTCCCCGGACCTGAGTTCAACCCATCCCTCACCCGATTCACAAAATATAAAGATATGCGCCGGCGCCCCCTCAGGGCGTTCCCGGAAATGGTATTCCGCATTTGGAAAATAGCCGATATCCGTTACATAGAGCTCGGAAGTCAGCGCTTCCAGCTCCAGCTCCTTCATCCAATAATCAGGGAGAACGTAGAGCTTCTCCTCTGTGAAGCCTTCACGCTTGTGCATCATGCGATCGGCCATTGGTGAACCTCCTTACTTTTCCTTAAATATAATTATTTGTATGTTTCACGTTATAAATGATCCTTATATTTCTCGCAGAAACGGATACCGTCCTGTTTAGGACGGCGTAGCCGTTTCTACTTGCCGAATATGAATATAATCCATCACTTCCCGCATTTCGTCAATTGGAACCTTCGCTGCCGGGGGCTAAAGTAGAACTATAAAAGCAAGGGAGGCTAATGCAGACATGAATCAAACAATAAATGCTCACACGTCCGGAGAAAGTCCGGCAGCGGCTGAACAGGTGCAGGTATGGGAATCAGAGGTGATAATTCCTACGTATGAGGCGGGAAAGGCAGACCCCAATCCGATGTTCCTGGAGAAACGGGTGTATCAGGGAAGCACCGGCCGCGTGTATCCTCATCCCGTAATTGAGTCCATCTCGGATGTGAAGGCCGATAAAAACTACAAGCTGGTTATTCTCGAAAATGAATATGTGCGGATCGAGATTATGCCGGAAATCGGCGGCCGGATCTACCGTGCGTTAGATAAAACCAACAACTATGATTTCGTCTATTACAACCGGGTGATCAAGCCTGCGCTGGTGGGTCTGGCCGGCCCATGGATTTCCGGAGGCATTGAATTCAACTGGCCGCAGCATCACCGTCCGAACACCTTCGGTCCGGTAGAATACCGGTTCGGGCAGTCGGAGGATGGAAGCGCCTCCGTCTGGGTAAGTGAAATTGACCGGATGTACGGCACCAAGGTGACGGCGGAGTTCAAGCTGTATCCCGGCAAAGCCTACCTGGAGATTAACGCCCAGCTGTATAACCGGACTCCTGAGCCGCAGACGTTCCTGTGGTGGGCTAACCCGGCGGTGGCGGTCAACGACCATACACAGTCTGTATTCCCTCCGGACGTTACCGCCGTGTTCGACCATGGTAAACGGGACGTATCCCGCTTCCCGATCGCTACCGGAACTTATTATAAACAGGACTATTCCGAAGGCGTCGATATTTCCCGCTATAAGAACATTCCGGTTCCGACCTCTTATATGGCCTACAAATCAGACTATAATTTCGTGGGCGGCTATGACCATGGTGTCCAGGCCGGCCTGCTGCATGTAGCGAATCATCATATCTCGCCCGGCAAAAAGCAGTGGACCTGGGGCAACGGCGAGTTCGGCCAGGCCTGGGACCGCCAGCTGACCGATGAGGACGGCCCGTATATTGAGCTTATGACCGGTGTGTATACAGACAACCAGCCTGACTTCACCTGGCTGCAGCCTTATGAGGAGAAGACGTTCACGCAATATTTTATGCCGTACAAAAATATCGGCGTTGTTAAAAATGCTTCGATCGAAGCAGCAGTTAATCTGGAGGTGGACGCTGCATCCGGCCGGGCTGAGGTTCAGGCGTATGCAACCTCGCTGCTGGAACAGGCCACTATTGTGCTGAAGGGAGCAAACCGGACGTATATCGATCGTACGGTGCAGCTGTCCCCGAAGGATGAGGATGCTTATAAAGAAAGTGTAACGCTGGAAGCAGGTGAGCAGGAGCATGATCTGAAGCTGTCTGTCAGAGCTGCTGACGGCAGGCTGCTGATTGCTTATCAGCCGAAGCGCCCTGACATTGAGCAGATCCCGGATGCCGCCAAGCCGCTCGCTGAGCCCCATGAGCTGCGCTCCACCGAGGAGCTATACCTGGCGGGCCTGCATCTGGAGCAGTACCGGCATGCCACCTTTGAGCCGGAGGATTATTACCTGGAAGGCTTAAAGCGCGATAAAGGCGATATCCGCCTGAATGTGGCTTACGGAACGCTGTTGCTGCGCCGTGGCCTGTACAGTGAGAGCGAAGCGTATTTCCGTACAGCGATTGAACGGCTGACCTGGAGAAATCCGAACCCTTACGACAGTGAAGCTTATTACCAGCTGGGAGTGGCCCTGCGCGGCCAGAACCGGTTAGATGAAGCCTTTAACGCATTCCACAAAGCGGTCTGGTCTGCTGCCTGGCAGGATGCCGGCTACTTCTCGCTTGCCCAGATCGCAAGCTGCAAGGGTGAATATGCCGAAGCGCTTGATCTGGCTGAGCGCTCGCTGGTCCGCAATTCACGCAACTACAAGGCCCGTGATCTGAAAGCGGCTATGCTGCGCAAGCTTGGCCGGTATGAGCAGGCACTTGCTTTTGCACAGGAAACTGCTGCGCTGGATGTTGCTGACTTCGGCGCCTATAATGAGCAGGCCCTGGCACTTGCTGCACTTGGTGATGCAGGCGCTGCTGAAGACGCTTTGGCAGGACTGAAGCTGCTGATGCGCGATGACGCACATAACTATCTGAATCTGATTGCCGATTACATGGGCTGCGGTCTGCTGGAGGAAGCTATAGCAGTCGGCTTGCGAATGGTTCCGGCTGAAGGAACGGTGTATCCGATGGTGCATTATGCTCTGGGTGAGCTGTATGCACTTGCCGGCCGCTCTGATCTGGCTGAGGCGCAGCGCCGTGCCGGACAGTCTGCCGACCCGACCTACTGCTTCCCGAACACCCTGTTCGAGCTGGGTCTCCTGGAAAGCGCCATCCGGGCCAACCCGGAGGATGACAAGGCTCACTATTATCTCGGCAACTTCTATTATGATAAAAAACGTCCGGAAGAAGCGATTGCCGGCTGGGAGCGTTCGCGTGAGCTGCGCGGGGACTTTGCAACCGTACACCGCAATCTCGGTCTTGCTTATTACAACAAACAGGGGAATCCGCAGGCAGCCATGGAATCGCTGGAGCGGGCCTACACCTGTGCTCCGGAAGATGTGCGGATTCTGTTCGAGCTGGATCAGCTGCGCAAGAAGCTGGCTGTACCTGCGCAGGAGCGGCTGGATATTCTTGAATCTAAGCGCAGCCAGGTAGAGCAGCGGGATGATCTTTTTGTAGAATATGTTACGCTCCTTAACAATCTGGAGCGTTACGATGAGGCTCTGGCAGCACTGGGCTCCCGTAATTTCCACCCTTGGGAAGGCGGAGAAGGCAAGGTAACGGGGCAATACAAATTCGCCCATACTGAGCTTGGTAAGCAATTGCTTAAGGAAGGCTGCCAGGAGGAAGCGCTGGCCCACCTTCAGCAGGCACTGGTTTATCCGCTGAATCTAGGCGAAGGGAAGCTTGAAGGGGCGCAGGAAAATAATATCTACTATTATATAGGGCTGGCTTATGAAGGTCTGCAAAAGCAGCAGGAAGCTAAGGAGAGCTACATGACCGCTTCACAGGGGCTGGAGGAGCCGACAAGCGCGATGTTCTATAACGACCAGCCGCCGGAAATGATTTTCTATCAGGGACTGGCCTGGAGTAAGCTTGGCAATGAGAAGGAAGCGAAGCGGCGGTTCAACAAGCTGATCGATTACGCGGAGAAGCATATTTTTGACGAGATCAAAATCGACTACTTTGCGGTATCCCTGCCGGACTTCCTGGTGTTTGAGGATGATCTGAACCGCCGGAATGTGATTCACTGCCGGTATATGCGCGGACTGGGACTGCTTGGACTCGGCCGGGCGCAAGAAGCGGCGGCAGAGCTTGATACGGCACTGGAAATGGAGCCTAACCATCAGGGGGCTATTATCCACCGCCGGTTGTGCGGTGAAGCAGCGGAGTAATCCGGGCGGTTTGAAGCACCAGATCTCATATGAAGGGTTGCGGTACCTTTGATTAACAGCGGGCGATATAGAGCAAAACTGGATTCGGGCTGGAAGTTCCAGCACGATCCTCAGAACCAGGGTGAACGGGAGGGCTGGCAGGCTAAAGGCCTGCCGTTCCCTTCGGCAGTTACAGTTCCCCATACCTGGAATGTGCAGGAAGGCCTCGAAGAATACCGCGGTGCAGGCTGGTATGAACAGCTGCTGGAGGCTCCGGAGGAATGGACAGGCCGCCGGGTCCGGCTTTTCTTCGAGGGAGCCTACAGGGATACGGATATCTGGATTAACGGCACATTGGCCGGGAGCCATTATAATTCCGGCTATACGCCGTTTGAGGCGGACATTACACCGTATATTCTTGCCGGAGGTAACAACAGACTGGTGATCAGAGTCGATAACCGGAACAGTGATACGGCTCTGCCCGTGAGCAACAACTTTGACTGGGCGGATGACGGCGGGCTGATCCGGCCGGTAACGCTGGTAGTTACGGGCAATACGGCCGTAGGGCAGTTGCGGGTAGAGCCTAAGGTCAGCTTCAACAGCGAAGGCAAGCATACCGGCAGTACAGTAGCTGCTGAGATTAAGCTGTGTGAGCCGCCAGCTGCAGCCGTCCAGTCGGAGATTGCGGTTTACCGGAATGAAGCCCGGATCTGGCAGGGGACGGAGGAGATTGCGGCCGGGTCCTTGACCTGGAGCTTTGCTGAGATCGGGCTGTATGAAGTGCAGCTATGGCATTTTGACCATCCGCATCTGTATGAGCTTGAGGTTGTGCTGACTGCCGGCGGAGAGATTCAGGACCGGGTTGTCCGCTCCTTTGGCTTCCGCGAGATTGTGGTGGAGGGTCATCAGCTGCTGCTTAACCGGGAACCGGTGCGGCTGATGGGCGTGGAGTGGATGCCAGGGTCGCACCCGGATGTCGGGATGGCCGAGAAGCTGGAAGATCTTACGGCCATGCTCGTCAGACTTAAAGAAGCCAACTGCATTATCACCCGCTTCCACTGGCAGCAGGGCAATGAGCTGCTGGACTGGTGTGACCGTAACGGCCTCCTGGTCCAGGAGGAGATTCCGCACTGGCAGCAGCCGGCTGAACCGGGGAAAGACACATTGCTGCTTGCTTTGAGTCAAGCGAAGGAAATGATCGCAAGCTACTCTCACCATCCGTGTATCTTCGCCTGGGGAATGGGCAACGAGCTGGACGGCCAATCTGCGGTAACTAACCAGTATATGGAGCAGCTTAAGCAGGAGCTTCTGCAGCTTGATTCAACCCGGTTGGTTAACTATGTAAGCAATACGCTGCAGATTCAGCCGGCGTCCGATGCTACGGGTGCAGGGGATATGCTGATGTGGAACGACTATATCGGCACCTGGCATGGCGATCTGGATGAGGATGCGGTCATCCGTCAGATCATCGCGGATCATCCGGACAAGCCGCTTGTTGTTGCGGAATATGGATTGTGCGAACCTGCCTTTGATGGCGGGGATGCCAGAAGAACAAGTATTTTGCGGGAAAAAACAGCGATTTTCCGGCGTTATCCGGCGTTTGCGGCGCTGATCTATTTCAGCCTGAACGATTACCGTACACAGATGGGTGAGGAAGGAGAGGGCCGGCTGCGGCAAAGAGTCCATGGTTCTGTGGATCTGTACAACCGGGTGAAGCCGTCCTATGCCGCCCTGCGTGAAGAATCTTCCCCGCTCGTGCTTGCAGGAGAGCCGGTATGGAAGGACGGCAGGCTTGAGCTGACGCTGGAGTGCCGCGATGACATTCCGAGCTATGCGGTGAGAGGCTACAGCTTGACGGTTACTTTACCGGGCGGTGAGGTGATCTTGCAGCAGCTTCCTGATCTGGCGCCTGGAGAGGTGCAGACAGTGCATGTGGAGCTGCCTTATGGTGCTGGCAGTGCAGGCCAAGCTAAGGACAGTGCTGGCAGTGCAGGAGAAGCTAAGGACGGTGCTGTCCGTACTGCAGTGTTGTCCATACTCCGGCCTACGGGCTTCAGTGTGCTGGAGCTAAAGCAGCTGGGCAGACTGGAATTGTAGTGTTACTATGAGTAATCGGGATTTATGGATAGGAAAGTTTAAAGCCCATGAGAAGGGTTGTTTAACCTTCTCATAGGCTTTTTCGTTGCCGGCGAAATCTAAGCCGAATGAGAGGCAAAAATGCCCTTGAATCCGGCTTCGGTGGCGCAATCGGCCAAATGAAGGGCAAAAATGCCCTGGGATCCGGCCTCGGTGGCGCAATCGGCCGCTTATTGCTCACCGGTGTCCAGTCCAATAAACGTTCCGTTCATTACTCCTCGGCCACAAGCTCCTCCGCCACAGTAACAGTACTTCCCGATTCAATAGCCTCATCAACCGCAAACGCAAGCCTCACATCCGTCAGGGCATCCGCCAGCGAATACGAGGATTCACCCGTCTGCAAATAGTCAGCCATATTCAGCAGCGCCTGTCCGATCCCGATCTCTTCATCCGAAAGCGGGGCAGCGGTAAAAGGGTTAGGGAACAGGTTATGCTGTCCTGCCCGCAGTTCACGCAGACCGAGGCTGTCGAGACTGCCCTCCTGTCCGCCCTGAACCCGCATAATATTCAGATACTCTGTCTCTTCCACTCCCAGCCGGCGGATAATCTCATTATCGCGGATTTCCCCGTGCGACCCGCGGATCAGGACGCGGTTTGAACGCAGCGGCGAGAAATACTGTGAGCGGGTGAAGTCGAGCACGGCGCTTTGGCCGGTGGGGAAGACCATGACGGCAATATCCTGCTGCTCTGTCTTTACGCTGTCCTCTGCTGCACGCCCCCGGTAGGAGAAGTCCATAATCGGGAGCTCGACCCGGCGGTCGGTAATCTCACAGGCCGTGCCTGTGACGGAGAGCCACCTGCGGATCAGGCTGATGCCGTGATACCCGTGTGCCACCGAGACCTGGACATGGCCGATCTGCCCCAGCCCGCCTGCCTTGATATAGGCGGTTCGTGCCTGATGATGCGGCAGCAGCGGATATTGCTCGGCCACCTGGATCAGCGGGCTGCTCACAGCAAGAGGGCGCAGCAGCTCATATTCAGCCGGAGTAGAGGCGGTAGGCGTTTCGGCCAGCACAGGTATGTTCAGAGCCGCCAGCTCCAGAAGCAGCGGCGCAGCCGCTGTTTTGGACACCGCCAGCACCACAAAATCACTCTCAGCCGCAAGACGCTCTACCGAACTGTAAACAGTAAGGTTATATTTCGCGATCAGCTGCTGATATTTTTCCGGATTACGGATCAGCACCCCGCTTACCTGAAACTGCTGCGGCAGGAGGTTGGCGAGTCTGAGATACATCTCCGCCCGCCAGCCGCTGCCGATAATGCCGAACCGGATAGGCTTATTGACCATTATAGTTCACCATTCCCCTTAGAGAAAAATTAGTAGAAGCGTGCCGACGATAAAGCAGTAGTACGAAAAGTAAATCAGATTGCCCTTGGCCATAATACCAATAAACCAGCGCATGGCAAAATAGGTGGCCACCAGCGTTGTAAGGAAAGCAATGACGTAGGGGATGGCCAGCTGCGCCCGGTTCGGATCGTTCGCGATATCAGATGCCCCCATAATCAGGCCGCCGATGCTGATCGGAATATACAGCATGAACGAAAATTTCAGCGCCGTTTCCTGCTTCATGCCGACCGCAATGGAGGCAATCACCGTCGAGCCGGAGCGGCTGATGCCGGGAATCAGTGCTACCGCCTGGGCCAGACCGACTATCAGCGCATCTCTGACCGTAAGGTTGCCGTCCCTCTTTTGTCCCCGGAGATTGCGGATCAGCCACAGGGCGACCCCTGTAACCAGCAAGCTGATGGAGACGGTATGTACGGAAGTGAAAATCCGCTCGATCGTGTCTTTGAACAGCACTGCAGCAACAGCTGCGGGGATCGTACCGATGATAATGTAAAGACAGAACATGAAGTCGGCCTTATACTCTGCACGGCGTGTCTGCAGGAAACGGTAACCGCCCGTGATTAACGACTTGATATCATTACGGAAAATAAACATGATCGCAATTAGTGAAGCAGTGTTGGTCAGTATTTCAAACGACAACCCGTTCTGCTCCATGCCAAGCAGACGCTGCGCGATAATCAGGTGTCCGCTCGAAGAGACAGGGATCGGCTCTGTTCCTCCCTGAACGAGCCCAAGCAGCAGATATTTTAGCCAGGTTACTATGTTTTCCATTTGTTCCTCCTGATTGATGAAATATATACCTCTTAAGCCTGTCTGCTTCTGAACCGCTTCAAAAGCACGTAAAATCCGAAGGCCAGAATAAAAACAGCCGCCGTCGGAATGATATAGGGCTTGATCACCTCGTCTACATGCTCCCATTGTGAGCCGAGCTTATAGCCCAGATAAACGTACAGTGAAGTGACAGGAAGCATCGCCAGAAAGGTAAATACACTGAATTTTAACACATTCATTTTGGCCATACCGCAAGGTACGGAGATGAGCGTTCTGACCCCAGGTATAAACCGCCCGTAAAACGCAACGCCGCTGCCGTATTTTTCAAAAAAAACGGTCGGATGCCACTAAATGATGAGGGCGGATAAAGATATACTTGCCATATTTCTCAATAAAGGGTCTCCCGCCAAACCGGCCGATCGCATACAGCGTTAACGGACCGAAGGTGCCTCCAAGTGTACCCGCCAGTATCGTTAGAACCAGCTTCATGTCCTCCAGATAAACCCAGTAACCCGCTAGCGGAAGCACGAGCTCGGCAGGGACAAACTCAAAGGACAGGGCAATGACAATACCGGCGTACGACAAATCTTTGAAGAACAGGATGAACTCTGTAATCCATTGCGTCATGTTATTTCCTCCAGGCGACTGATCATTTTTTTAGGGAAAAATCGTTTGATTTAATCTCTTCTAAAATAAAGAGTAACAATTGCCAGTAGGAGTTGTCAAAAATCCCGGCTTATTTGAACAAAATATAAAAGAATGAATGAAGCAATGTCCATGCAAAGTTCTACATTTTTCGTGTAATTGTCAGGACTGGACACGTGATTATGTGTTATCATAACAACAAGTGAACATGAGGTATAGTAAAAAATAGGATATAATTACAAAACAGAATTTATAGACATACATATCCCCTGCAATCCGTTACTCTCCGTAATTTATAAGATTATCAGCAGAGAAGCCCATTGCATGCGGGGCTTCTCTATTTGATTTGATAACGTTTACATAGTTAATAGGGGGACATGCAATGAAGAAAACACCGATGATGCTACAGCTGGCAGTGATTCTATTCTGCATCATGGCCATACCGACAGCCATCCTGACGTGGTATAGCGGGGCACAGATTATAGAGAACTCAGAAGCGGCCATCGGGGAATCATCGTTAGCCGGGCTGAATGCCAACCGCAAGCTGAATGAGAATGCCCTGGCCAATCTGGCCCAGGATACGGCACGTCTGGCCGCAGCTAATGTATTTGAACCGATCCGCGGCTTTGAAACCTATAACGAAGTGAACGCCAGCTTCACTAATTATACGAAGGCCAAGTCTGTAATGAATGAGCTGCTGAACCTGAACCGCCGTGTAGACGGGGTGAGTTCCTCCTACTTTTATCTGGCGGATTCTGATTATGTCATCTCTACTGATAACGCTATCACAACACTGGAACGTTACGAGCCGATGGACTGGACAACGGAAGCCCTTGAAGAACAGAGAGGAATAAGCGGGGTATGGGTCCCGCGCATGCTTGCTTCGGGTGAACATGTTGTGTCCTATGTCTATCCGCTCAACCGTCTGTCCTCTCCGACAAGCGGACTGATTGTTGTCAATATGAAGGAGAGCCAGATCGGTAAATATCTGAATACAACAGAGGTAGAGGGCGGCAGCTCCCTGCTGCTGGGAGCAGACGGAAAAGTGATCTCACACAGTAACAAGTCGCTGCTGCTTACCGATGGCTTTGAGCTGCCTTTTGTACAGGAGATCCTGAATCAGGCTTCCAGTGAAGGCTATGCATTCCGCGAGCTGGACGGCAACCGGATGGTCTATGCATGGAGCCGCTCGGCATTATCCGGGTGGTGGAATGTAAGCTGGAGTTCGATGGATAAGCTGATGGCAGAATCGCGTGAGATGCAGGGAAATATTATTTTGCTTACCGGAGCCATTATTGTGCTGGGAACCGTCCTGGCTGTCGTTCTCGCAACCTGGCTGTCAAGGCCGCTCAGACAGCTGGTGCGGACTATACGCTCCAAAAGCGATCTGGAGGTTGCCGACAGGAATGAGCTTGCTTTCCTGGATATGGCTTTTAAGCGGATGCAGGAGGAGGAAGAGGGACTGTTCCGGCTGCTGCAGGAGCGCGAAGAGGATACCCGCAGCTTTGCGGTTCACCGGCTTTTGCGCGGAGAGATACCGCCGCGGCTTACGGAGGTATTTCCGGAGGCCTGTTACAGAGTGGTTGTAGTCTCGATGGACCGTTACAGAGTGTATGTCGGCAATACCAATGTGGAGACCCGCAGCTACCACCGCTATCTGCTCAATACAAAATACGAGAGTCTGTTTCCTGAGGGGGTTGTGGCCCACTCGGTCTACCATACCGACGGCAGTATTGTTGTTGTGCTTAACTTTGCCCAGGAGGAGCATGGCTGCAGCAACGATTCGATCCGGCAGGCGCTGGAGACCATCCGGGATGAATCGCTTGAACTGCTTACGCATACCGTCACCATTGCAGTCAGCGGTGTGGCGGATGCACCTGAAATGGTGGCCGAGCGGCTGTTCGAAGCGATGGAATTAATTAAGCAGCGGATCATCAAGGGTGCCGGAAGCATTATGTACTGGCAGGAGGAAGATGAGCACAGCCGCAAATATATTGATTCTGAAAATAGTGAGCGGCGGATTCTCAACTTTCTGGATGCCGGAGATCTGGAGGGGATTTTCAAGGAGCTGGAGAATATCCGCGGTCTGATTAGCGCCGAACAGCATATCTCCTATGATAATATTATGTTTATTTATCACCAGCTGATCGGTGCGACGATCAAGCATCTGCGTGAGAATCATATCAGCACCGGAAGAACGGTTATGGGCAAAGGCGATATTTACAGTGTGCTTGCTGCGATGGATACACTGGATGAGCTGGAGGAGTATCTGCATGCATTTTTCCGGGAGATTGTCCAGAACCTGGACCGCGGCCGGGCAGAGACCAATCACGGGGAACGGGTCATCCAATACCTGAAGGATCATTACAAGGAAGAAATTGTCCTGAAGGATATGAGCACTGAATTCGGAATCAGCTACTCTTACATGCGCAAGATCGTATATGAGCTGACCGGAAAAAGCATGATCGATTATCTGAATCAGCTGCGGATCGATAAAGCCAAGGAGCTGCTGCTCGATACGGATCTGACGATTAAGCAGGTTGCCGCAGAGGTCGGCTACTATAATGTCCAGAGCTTCAACCGGTTTTTCCGCAAGTATGAGGGTATGCCGCCAAGCAGCTACAAAACGGCCAAGAGCAAGAGCTCCTAGGAGACGGCTCCTGGCCGTTTTCCATAGGGAACAAATGTTAATGAAAACGTTTTTAGCTATCAAAAATGATTATTCACCTTCAAGAAAGCCCTTTAAAACCGCGATTCTATCAGTTTTGATGGAGAGCAGCATTACTCATTGTTTTCAAAAGCGGACAATCGGGCTAGCATAGATCTCGAGGCCGGTTAGGCAACTGGCACAGAGATGAAATGGTGTAGGAGGTGAGATTTTGAAAGTTGCAAACGCTTCAAAGACAAATCAAAATGCTCTACTAAGAAAGAATGAGCGCTTCGGGTTCCTCAAGCGTGACTGGCAGCTATATCTGCTGGTAGCGATTCCGCTGGCTTTTGTAATCGTATTCAAATACTTCCCTATGGCCGGGCTTGTAATCGCTTTTAAGGATTATAAGATCGCAAGAGGCTTCTGGGGCAGTGAGTGGGTAGGCTTCCAGATATTCCAGGATATTTTCTCCAAGCCTGATTTCACAAAAGCGATCCGTAATACGCTGCTGCTCAACATTCTTGATCTCATATTCAGCTTCACAATGCCGATTATTCTGGCCCTGATGCTGAATGAAGTCAAAAGTGTCAAGTTCAAACGCGTTAACCAGACCCTGCTGTATCTGCCTCACTTCCTGTCCTGGGTTATTATCGGGGCCATTGCGTATCAGCTGCTCAGCGAAGGTAACGGGGTCGTCAACAATCTATTTGAACTGATGGGCGTTAACCGGATACCATTCCTTCAAGAGGATACGAACTGGCTGGTCAGCTATCTTGCCATCGGGGTATGGCAGAGCATGGGCTGGGGGACGATCATTTACCTGGCGGCAATCAGCGGGATCAACCCGGAAATGTATGAAGCGGCAACGGTCGATGGGGCCGGACGCTGGAGAAAGGTATGGAATATTACCATTCCCTCCATCCGTGCAACCATAGTAACGCTGCTCATCATGAGCTTGGGTAAGGTGATGGAAGGCTCGTTCGAGCGTATCTGGTCTCTGCAGAACAGGGCCACCACAGAGTTCACAACGACCATTCCGGTGCTGGTGTATCGTTGGGGGATCGAATCCGGTAACTTCAGCCGGGCGACAGCGGTTGGATTATTCCAGTCCGTAATCGGAATCATTCTTGTCATTACGGCTGACCGCATTGCCAAAAAACTCGGCGAAGACGGCATTTTATAGAAAGGAGAGAACCCGATGAGCGCATCAACCGGCAACCCTGCCGCACCAAGCAAAGGTCGTTTTGATATCTGGGATATTCTAATTAAGCTTACTATTATTGTAGCCTCACTAGCCTGTTTGTTACCGTTCCTGCATGTGGTATCGAAGTCCATGAGCGCTGACTCTTATGTCATTGCCAATCAGGTATTTCTGTGGCCGAAGGGCTTCACTCTGGAGGCATACAGCAAAATTTTTGCGGATGCGAGTATCCTCCGCTCCTTGTACATTTCGGTTATCGTAACCGTAATGTTCACCGTGCTGGGGATGATCCTGACCATCTGCGCAGCTTATCCGCTGTCCAGAGCCCAATTTAAAGGCAGCCGGGTTATCACTTTCATCTTCCTGTTCACCATGTATTTCAGTGGAGGGATTATCCCGGATTACATGAACATTAACAATCTGGGTCTGATGGATACGATCTGGTCACTGGTTCTGCCGCTATCCTTTAGTGCTTTTAACCTGCTGATTATGAAAACATCACTGACAAGCAGTATTCCGGTGAGTCTGGAAGAATCTGCGCGGATCGACGGCGCCGGACATTTCCGGATTCTCTGGAGCATTGTGATTCCGCTCTCCAAGCCAATTATCGCTACTCTGTCGCTCTTCTACGCGGTTGGCCGCTGGAACGCCTATCAGGACGCCCTGTTCTATATCAAGCATGCCACTGATCTGCGGCCGCTGCAGCTCAAGCTGTACTATCTGGTCATCCAGGCCAGCGAGAGCTTCCAGCTGGAAGCCACTACAGTAACACTCAGTAATCCGGAAGTTCTTAAAGCGTCGGTCGTAGTCTTTGCTACTTTACCTATTCTCTGCGTCTATCCGTTTGTCCAGAAATACTTCGTTCAAGGTACGATGCTTGGCGCAGTCAAAGAGTAGCTGTGAAATCCGCAAGCAGCAGTTATACATTCCGAAAATTCAAAATGGGGGTATTACAATGAACAAAAAGGGTTTTGTATCCTTAATGATGGCATCCGTCATGACAGCCGGCATGCTGGCCGGTTGCTCCGGAAACAACAACAGTGCAGGAAGCAGCAATGCGCCTGCGAATAACCTGGCTGAAGGCGAATTCGCTGATTATTCTCAGGGCTTTAAGGAAAAGGTAACCATCGATATCCCGGTCTATGAACGTGCATTCGAAGGCTGGAACGTAACAGACAATTACTATACCCGCTGGGTTCAGTCCGAGTTCGGTGATAAGAACAACATCGAGGTCAACTTTATTCCAATCACCCGCAGCAGTGAAGTAACGGATTACGAGCAGCTGCTGGCGTCCCACAAGGCTCCGGACATTATTTTCCACTACGATATGCCGCAGGCGCTGACTTATTACGGCGAGGATGTTTTGCAGCCGCTTAATTATGAAGAAATAGAAAATTATGCCCCTACTTACTGGGCCAATATGGGTGAAACCATTCAGCAGTACGGCACAGTGGACGATCAGAACATCTTCTTCTTCGCGGCCCGTCCGGAAGCAGACAACTTCGTCAACATGATCCGTAAGGACTGGGTGGAGAAGGTTGGCATGAAGGTGGAAGACCTGACTTCCCTCGAGAAGTACAATGAAATGCTGGTAAAATGGAAAGAAGCAGGACTGGGTGTAACTGCCGGCAACCTGCTCCAGAACAACTTTAACTACAACTATGCCTTCCGTGAATGGCCGATTGATCAAGAATACCGTGCGCTGTACTCTGACCTCAGTGTAGCTGACTTCACAACCGCAGATACTGAACGTTTCCTGCGCAATATGAACTATCAGTACAACAACGGCCTGATCGATAAGGAATTCTATCTCCGCAGCGACGATAACAAGGTAAAAGCTGAATTTGTTGCCGGCAAAACAGGTACTTATGCAACCTATCTGACCAACAACGCTGACGTTTTCGCAGCTACTTTGGCTAACAATCCGGAAGCAGAATTTGCGGTAATCCCTACTTATGCAATGGTACCAGAAGGCAATAAGCCTCAGCAGCGTGCCTACTGGCCGTTCGGCTTCATTATGGGGATCAACTATGAAACCTCTGCTGAAGAACGCGCTGCAGTGTGGATGTACCTGGAATGGCTGAGCCAGCCGGAGAACCTGTTCAAGTTCCAGAATGGTGTGGAAGGCGAGAACTATACGCTTGACGCAGAAGGTATTGCCGTGAAGAACCCTGATTACAAGGGCGAATCCGTCTTGGCACAGAACAACAACAAAGACTACTGGGCACTCGTAACTGAAATTGCGCAATATCCGGATGCCGAGAAGACACTGAAATCCAACATGCGTAACTGGTCACCAGCCGGTTATGAGTATCTGGCTGAAGATATGGTGAAATACTATAACGAAGCTGCTGAATTCCGCACACCGGATGCCATGTTCACCACTGTTCTTGAAAAAGTGAACGAGTACAAGGCTGACCTGAATTCCCTGTTCCAGGATCTGTACGTGAAGACTGTACTGGCTCCTGAAGCTGAATTCGACGCAGTCTATGCTGAAGCCAAAGAAGCGTACCTGAAAGCAGGCTACCAGGAGATTCTTGACGAGAAGCAGGCTGCGATCGACGCTGGCAAGTTCCGTTAAGATTACAGTTTAGGACTAACTGAATAGAGATATTTATGAAAATCCCCGGCGGATCTCCACAGTAGTGGAGGTCTGGCGGGGGTTTTGGATATAAGTCCACAGCCCGTACCTATTTCTCCCGTACAGGCACTTCTGGGCACTAACCCACATACAATAAAAGGACCATGAACCCGTAGTTCTCATCATAGACCGGTTTCATTGTACATGTGCGGGAGGTGTCGCCAAGTTGCCAGGGATCATAAGTACAATCGCGCTGCTGATTAAAGAGTTAACGCTGCTGGTGTCGTATGTAAGAAACAACGCTTTTCCACAACCACTCTCCGAGCAGGATGAAAGCAAATACTTAGGCATGATGGCTGAGGGAGACGCCAAGGCTAGAAATCTGTTAATTGAACATAACCTGCGGCTTGTTGCCCATATAGTCAAAAAATTCGACAACACAGGCGAAGACATGGAGGACCTCATCTCCATCGGTACGATTGGGTTGATTAAGGCGATTGAGAGCTACCGTCCGAACAAGGGTACAAAGCTCGCCACTTTCGCGGCCCGATGTATAGAGAATGAGATATTGATGCACCTGCGTTCGCTGAAAAAGACCCGGAAAGACGTGTCTCTCCATGATCCGATTGGGACGGACAAAGAGGGGAACGAGATTACGTTGATTGATATTCTCGGGTCGGAGACGGATGATGTAATTAAAGAAGTGGATCTGAAGATTGAGAAGAGCAAGATTTACCGCAATCTTGATATATTGGACGACCGGGAGAAGGAAGTTGTGGTCGGGCGGTTTGGGCTGGACACCGGCGGGGAGGAGCGGACGCAGCGGGAGATTGCGAAGGATCTGGGGATCTCGCGGAGTTATGTGTCGCGGATAGAGAAAAGGGCGCTCATGAAGCTTTATCATGAGTTTTATAAGGCGAAGCGGTGAGAGGAACGTAGTAATTCTCTGAAAAAAACAATGATTAAAAAGCGACTTGTCTGCGGATGAGTTGCTTTTTTGTTTAGTATGCATAACGTATGTTGCGTCTTTAGGAACAATATTTTGGGATTATCATTTCCAGTTCAGAGGGGAATGAACAATATGGATATGATGTAAAAGGTAACCGGACGGTACAGTTGTCAACCGGGTAAAGTCCGTGAAGAACTGGAAGTTATCAATTTCAAAGGCGAAGCGCACAAAATCTCCTTCAACTCCAAATATATGCTTGATGTACTGAAGGTTGTAGAAAGCGAACAGCTCGTATAGCGTTTACAGGGATGACGAGCCCGACTATTTTGAAACCGCTGGATGAAAGCAAAAGTACAACAATGAGAACGTAGGGCTGCTGTATTGGGAGGATTGGTAGAGGGAGCAATAAATGGTGCTGCTGATTCCTCGCTTAATAAAGATATTATAGCTCTAGGTGGCCTTATTGGAGGAACAGCAGGTAGTGTTACTGAACAATTAATATCAATGGTAAATTGGATGTAACAGAAGCAATAAAAGAAGGAGTTGTTGGAGCAGCCACAGCCGGTCTTGATGATGGAATATCGGCTATTCTGGATGTTTTTGAAACATGGCAGGATTAATTCGGTAAAGAATGATGTGGGAGGGTTTGAAATCTGACTGATAGGAAAGGAGAACACCTCGGTGCCTAATTACTTGTTGATTGCAGGATTAATAATTTTGTTAATCAGTAGTATCAAAGTTTTAACAAGGCCATTAGGTAAAAATTTCTTGGGAAAAGAGCCCACTAAAACTGATATTACAATGTCAAAGTACTTTGCAGTGGGAACAATTTTAATAATTGTATTATATGTATTGTATATTATATTTAGCTAAAATTATTATTAAGTAATTAATGGATTGGCACAGACCACCTCATACGGGTACAACAAGCTTCGGAAGCTAACCAGTAGGGTCTGTCAATAATTTTGTGTAAACTCTTTTAAGCACAGATTCCCCCGAGGGGGAAGTCGCGAATCTAACGCAAGTGTTGACCGACCCGATCC
>NZ_JARXXP010000015.1 GCF_029893965.1 Paenibacillus sp. PastM-3 | reverse complement strand
TACTCGACCTCTCTTCGCCAGCCGTAAAAGGAAACTTCGACAAGTACCCATTTTCATCCTTCTTGGGTGCCGCTAGGCGGCATGGATGTCTATTGCACAAAGTACAATCATTCTAATTGGGCCTGTGTTTTTAACTTAATATGCTCTGCCCGCTTCCGCTGCAATAAGCTCGGCTGGAATGAAAATCATCAGGTAGAGTGCTATTGAAGCGAATATAATGTTACGGATGGACAGGTTCTTGCCCTCATGGATCTTTTTGAACAAGGCAAAACAGTTATAAAGGAACAGCACACAGGACAGCGGAAGAATAAGATAGAGCCAAAAGTACAAATCCTTACCTCCCTTTATTCTGAATTATCCATTGTTTCTGGATTTATATCGTTAGTACAACCAATCCACTATAAGTCCGAATAAGAGCCAAGAGAAAAAATGTATCCCGTACAAAACAAACGATTAAGGATAACAACGGCAGCCAAAAGCTTCATTTCTTCAGGATTACCTTCATAAAACGTCTCCTCATTTACAAAATATTACTATATATAAAGGATTAATACCACAAACAACCCCAAACAAAGCAAAAACCCCTTGCTACGCAAGGGGTTTAGTGAAGTGGGCCCTACAGGACTCGAACCTGTGACCAATCGGTTATGAGCCGACCGCTCTAACCAACTGAGCTAAGGGCCCGGACTAGGTATCCGAATGTACAATGGCTGTAAAAGAATAATTGGTTGCGGGGGCAGGATTTGAACCTGCGGCCTTCGGGTTATGAGCCCGACGAGCTACCGGGCTGCTCCACCCCGCGTCAGTAAACTTATTCAAACAGCGACAATAGTTAATATACATTAAATAAGGCCCCAAAGTCAAGGATGAAATTGCTAATTCCTTACGGTAAAAAACGAACCCCGTAACGACCCTTCCGCGACCGGTAAATTTCTACAAACTGCGGGTCATGATAGCCGTAGATCCAGCCGTCCTGCTCCAGCCTTTTGGCCAGACAGCCTGCCTGAAATCTCGTCCTGAACAGCTTGGCAAAATAAATCCAGTTCATGATGGGTATCTCCTTTGAAGTTGGTTCAGCGCTGCAGTTATAGCATACCCATCATGGCAGATAAATATGCGGGACTCCCAGCTCTCATAACCGGAAAGCCGCAAGTCCCGCAGGTAAAATATTATGTCTGTTACACTCCGAACGAAGCCGGATCTTTGCGCCACGATTGCAGCAGCGCTACATCGCTCTCAGCGATCTTGCCCTGGGTAAGGGCTACATCAATCAGGGTTGTGTAGTTGGACAGGCTCTGCAGCGGCACACCGGCTGCTGCGAACGCTTCGGTCGCGCGGTCCAGCTCATAACTGAAGATCGCGAGAACAGCCAGCACCTCTCCGCCTGCCTCTTCCACAGCCTGCGCTGCTTTGATCGAGCTGCCGCCGGTGGAGATCAGGTCCTCGATAACGATAACCTTCTGGCCGGGCGAGATACTGCCTTCGATCTGGTTCTGTTTACCGTGGCCTTTGGCCTTGTCGCGGATATATGCCATCGGCAGATTCAGCTTGTCAGACACCCAGGCTGCATGCGGGATACCGGCGGTTGCTGTGCCAGCGATGACCTGTGCTTCCGGATAGCTGGCTTTAATCAGCTCGGCAAAGCCGCCTGCAATATAATTACGGACTTCCGGGAAAGACATCGTAAGGCGGTTATCGCAATAGATTGGTGACTTAATGCCGGAGGTCCAAGTGAACGGGTCCTGCGGGCGCAGCGCAACCGCCCCGATCTCCAGCAGATAGGCTGCGACTTGCTGACTTGTATTTGACAATGTACTCATGCTTGTATCATCTCCTCAATAATGGATAGTGCGGCTGCGCGCGGATCGGCGGCTGCGGTAATCGGCCGGCCTATAACCAGGAAGTGGCTGCCCTGGCGGATGGCTTGTCCGGGCGTCATTACGCGGGACTGGTCGTCCAGGGATGAGCCAGCCGGACGGATACCCGGCGTTACTGTGACAAATTCCGGACCGCAGGCTGCAGCAATCGCTGCCGATTCCTGCGGGGAAGCAACTACGCCATGCAGCCCCGCTTCTGCGGCGAGCTTGGCATAACGTACGACGGTATCTTCTACGTTCCCGGCAATCCCGATTTCTTCGTTCATCACTTCCTGGCTCGTGCTTGTAAGCTGTGTAACCGCAATGATCAGCGGAATATGCAGCGAAGGATTCAGGCTGACCGCCTTGGCGGCTCCCTCAAGCGCTGCGGCCATCATGGTCTTCCCGCCGGAGGCATGGACATTGAACATGTCCACACCGAGCCTGGTGATACTCTCGGCACCGCCACGTACGGTATTCGGGATGTCGTGCATTTTCACATCCAGAAAGACGGAATAGCCCCGTTCCTTAAGCTCTCTGATAAAATCCGGCCCTGCTGCATAGAACAGCTGCATGCCGACCTTCAGGTAGCACGGGATGCCTTCCAGCTTATCGATCAGGACCCGCGCAGAGTCCGCATCCGGATAATCGAGCGGAATCATTAGCCTGCCGGCCAATTCATCCCGTTTTGTAATCTGACCAATCGTCTCATGCTCTGTCTGCTCTGGGGTTTGCTGTTCCATGGGTCGTTCTCCAGCTCCTTCATTCATCATCTGCTTGCCCGGGCACAGTTGAACGGTCTGCGCTAACGCAAACCGTTCCCTGTATGAAACCGCCCGCAGGCGATTCCTGGTATTCATATCTTATTGTCCGACAAAAGAGGGCATCGACTGTGACGAGAAGTTGATCGTCTGCAGCATTTTCAGCAGCGCCGCTACGGTATCGAGCGAGGTCATACATACCACGCCGTTCTCAACCGCTTCGCGGCGGATGCGGAAGCCGTCACGCTCAGGTGTTTTGCCCTTGGTCAGGGTGTTGAACACGAAGTTCGCTTGACCGCTGCGGATCAGGTCGAGGATCGTAGGCTCGCCTTCATCCAGCTTGTTGACGTTCATCACGTTCAGGCCGGACTGCTCCAGCGCCTGCGCCGTGCCGCCTGTAGCGATGATTTTGTAGCCCATAGCATGGAAGCCCTTCATCAGCTCAACCGCTTCAGCTTTGTCTTTATCCGCTACTGTAACGATGATCGCGCCGGTTGCCGGGATTTTCATGCCTGCACCGATCAGACCTTTGTACAGCGCCTTGGCATACAGCTTGTCGCGGCCCATTACCTCACCGGTCGACTTCATTTCAGGTCCCAGGGTCGGCTCTACTCTGCGCAGCTTGGCAAAAGAGAACACCGGCACTTTAACCGATACGTAGTCGCTCTCCGGCCAGAGGCCTTCTGTATAACCCTCTGCCTTCAGCTTGCTGCCGAGGATGATTTTGGTTGCCAGATTCGCCATTGGAATGCCGGTTACCTTGCTCAGGAACGGAACTGTACGCGAGGAGCGCGGATTCACTTCGATGACATACACTTCGTTCTGGTAGATAACGAACTGGATGTTCACCAGACCGATCGTTTTCAGCTCTTTGGCGATTTTGATCGTGATGTCGGTGATCTTCTGCTTCAGGTCTTCATCCAGGTACTGCGGAGGATATACGGCGATGGAGTCGCCGGAGTGGACACCTGCGCGCTCCACATGCTCCATGATACCCGGAATGACTACGGTTTCGCCGTCGCAGATCGCGTCAACCTCAACCTCTTTGCCGAGCATGTAACGGTCGATCAGGACCGGATGCTCCGGATTGATCTTAACCGCTTCAACCATGTAGTTCATCAGCTCAGTATCGTTATACACGATCTCCATCGCACGTCCGCCCAGCACGTAGGAAGGACGCACCAGCACCGGATAGCCGAGGGACTGTGCTGTTTCTACAGCCTGGCTTGCATCGGTTACTGTCTTGCCTTTCGGCTGTGCGATGTCCAGACGGGCCAGCAGCGCTTCGAACCGCTTGCGGTCCTCAGCTTCGTCGATGCTCGACAGGCTGGTTCCGAGGATGTTCACACCGGCTGCGGCCAGCGGCGCAGCAAGGTTGATGGCCGTCTGGCCGCCGAACTGCACGATAACCCCGATCGGATTTTCCTGGGCGATGACATTCATTACATCTTCAAAGAACAGCGGCTCAAAATACAACCGGTCCGAAGTATTGAAATCCGTAGACACCGTCTCCGGGTTGTTGTTGATAATAACGGCCTCGTAGCCGGCGTTCTGGATCGCCCACACCGCGTGTACAGTGGAGTAGTCGAATTCAATCCCCTGGCCGATACGGATCGGACCGGAGCCAAGCACTACAACCTTTTGCTTATCAGAATGAGTAACTTCATTTTCTGTTTCATAGGTCGAGTAGTAGTAAGGCGTCGATGCTTCGAACTCAGCGGCGCAGGTATCTACCATCTTGAAGACCGGAGTCAGGCCTTGGGCCAGGCGCAGGGCGCGGACATCCGCTTCCTTCGTCTGTGCGCCGCCCGGACGTCCTTCGGCACGGATCTCGGCGATGGCCCGGTCAGTGAAGCCTTTGCGCTTCGCCTGGTACAGCGTTTCAGCGCTCAACGTTTCTTCACTGCGCAGCACATCCTCGAATTGCACCAGTCCTTCAATCTTGGACAGGAACCACCAGTCTACATTCGTAATATCCTGAATCTCCTGCAGCTGATAGCCGCGGCGGTAAGCTTCGGCGATCAGGAACAGCCGCTCATCGTCCGCTTTTGCCAGACGGGTACGCAGGACGCTGTCTTCCAGCAGCTCGGCACCTGGCAGACGGAAGCGGTGAACTCCGATTTCCAGGGAACGGACGGCCTTGTGGATCGACTCTTCAAAGGTACGGCCGATCGCCATTACTTCGCCGGTCGCTTTCATCTGTGTGCCCAGCTTGCGGTTCGCCGAGGTGAACTTGTCGAACGGCCAGCGCGGGATTTTGCTGACGATATAGTCCAGCGTCGGTTCGAAGCAGGCATACGTCTGGCCGGTAACCGGGTTAACGATTTCGTCGAGCGTGTAGCCGAGAGCGATTTTGGCTGCCATCTTGGCGATTGGGTAGCCGGTTGCCTTGGAGGCAAGCGCCGAAGAGCGGCTTACACGAGGGTTAACCTCGATTACATAATATTGATAGCTTTGCGGATCAAGCGCGAACTGTACGTTACAGCCGCCTTCGATGTTGAGCGCACGGATGATCTTCAGTGAAGCACTCCGCAGCATCTGGTATTCGCGGTCGGAGAGCGTCTGGCTCGGTGCCACAACGATACTGTCGCCAGTATGTACACCTACAGGATCAAAGTTCTCCATGTTGCAGACCACGATACAGTTGTCGTTCGCGTCGCGCATAACCTCGTATTCGACTTCCTTCATGCCGGCGATGCTCTTCTCGACCAGACACTGGCCGATGGGGCTGTAGCGGATACCCGCTTTTACCGTTTCACGCAGTTCTTCCGCGTTGTCACAGATTCCGCCGCCGGTTCCGCCCAGGGTATAAGCCGGACGTACGATCAGCGGGAAGCCGATTTCTTCTGCGAAGCTCATCGCTTCTTCAACAGTTGTAATAATGATACTTTCCGGAACCGGCTGGTCCAGCTCGCGCATCAGTTCGCGGAACAGGTCACGGTCCTCCGCCTTCTCGATCGAATGCAGCTGAGTTCCCAGCAGCTTCACGTTCTCCGCTTCCAGTACGCCGGCGCGTGCCAGCTCAACGGCCATATTCAGACCGGTCTGGCCGCCCAGCGTCGGCAGCAGTCCATCCGGACGCTCCTGGCGGATGATGCCTGTTACAAAATCAAGGGTGATTGGCTCGATATAGACTTTATCAGCCATATTTGTATCAGTCATGATGGTAGCCGGGTTGCTGTTGATCAGTACAACCTCAACGCCTTCTTCTTTGAGAGCCTGGCAGGCCTGTGTGCCTGCATAGTCAAACTCGGCGGCCTGGCCGATGACGATCGGACCGGAGCCGATTACGAGGATTTTTTTAAGTTTATCGTTCTTAGGCATGATTATAGAGCTCCTTTCACGGCTTCAAGCTTCGGTGTTGTTGGTTTAGGTGCCGTGATTCTGGCATTAGCAGCAAGCTGTGCCTGGCGTGAGCCGGCAGGCGTCTTCGCTTTGTGATCGGCAATCATCTGCAGGAAACGGTCGAACAGATAGCTGCTGTCATGCGGTCCCGGCGCTGCTTCCGGATGGTATTGCACCGAAAAGGCAGGGTAACGGGTATGCTTCAGGCCTTCAATGGTTTTGTCATTATTGTTGATGTGCGTCACTTCAAGCTCGGTGCTCTGCACAGATTCTTCATTAACGGTATAGCCGTGGTTCTGCGAGGTGATGAAGCAGCGTCCGCTTTCCAGCTCCTTAACCGGGTGGTTACCGCCGCGGTGGCCAAACTTCAGCTTCTCGGTGTCAGCGCCGCAAGCCAGTGCGAACAATTGGTGACCCAGGCAGATGCCGAAGATCGGGTATTCGCCAAGCAGCTCGGAAATGGTGTTCACGGCATAAGGCACATCCTTAGGGTCCCCAGGGCCGTTGGACAGCTGGATTCCGTCAGGGTTCAGGCGGCGGATTTCGTCCGCAGTTACATCATGGGGTACGACCACTACGTCACAGCCGCGGTTGTTCAGCTCGCGCAGGATACCGGTCTTCGCGCCGTAGTCAACCAGCACGATCCGCTCCTTTGTTCCAGGGCTGCTGTAGCTTGTAGTGGTAGAAGTACGGGCAACCTGGTTGCGCAGCTCTTCAATGGTTGTGTCGCCCATCATTTCCATCAGCTCTTCCACACGTTTGTTAGAAGTAGTCAGGATGGCTTTCATCGTTCCGTAGTGGCGGATAATGCGGGTCAGCATCCGGGTGTCGATCTCGCTGATCCCGGGAATGCCGTATTCCTTCAGCAGGTCATCCACACTGTATTCAGCGCGCCAGTTGCTCGGCACTTCTTCATGGCGGCGTACAACAAAGCCGTGTACAAAAGGACGTACAGATTCAAAATCATCACGGGTAATGCCGTAGTTCCCGATCAGCGGATAAGTCATCGTTACGATCTGTCCGCAGTAGGAAGGGTCCGACAGCACCTCCTGATAACCTGTAATCCCTGTGTTAAAAACAACCTCGCCTGTCTTTTCGCCCTCAGCGCCAAATGCGGTCCCTGTAAACAGTGTTCCGTCCTGAAGCAGCAATCTTGCCTGCATTTCCTTCCACTCCTTCTTGTTTCTGTAGTCTGATTCTATTGGTTGGATCCTGACCCAGTCAGGATCATTAGTTGTTTTGTGTCCAGACAGCCTTGCCGTCTACCCAGGTTGCTACCGGCCAGCCTTTCAGCTTCCATCCGGTGAACGGTGTATTACGTCCCTTAGTGGCAAAAGTGGCCGGGTCAACCACCTGCTCTTCATTCAGGTCAATCAGTGTCAGATCAGCCGGCGCCCCTACAGCCAGGCTGCCTGTGTTCAGCCGGAACACGCGGGCCGGATCAGCGGTCATCCGCTGTACCAGCAGGGACAGGTCCCATTTGCCTGTCGCTACAAAAGCGGTATACAGCAGCGGGAAGGCCGTCTCGAAGCCGACGATGCCAAACGGTGCAAGCTGCATGCCCTTGGCTTTTTCTTCCTCACTGTGCGGCGCATGGTCAGTTACGATGATGTCGATCGTGCCGTCCAGCAGCCCCTCGATGCAGGCTTCCACATCGCGGCGGGAGCGCAGCGGCGGGTTCATTTTCCAGTTGGCATCCATTCCCGGGATATCCTCTTCAGAGAGCAGCAGATGGTGCGGGCACACCTCAGCGGTTACTTTAATGCCGATTTGCTTCGCCTGGCGGATCAGCCGTACCGACTGCTCTGTGCTGACGTGGCAGACATGGTAGTGTACGCCTGTCGCTTCAGCGAGCAGAATATCGCGTCCGACATGAATCGCTTCCGACTCATTCGGAATGCCCTTCAATCCATGCTTGGTTGCAAAAGTACCTTCGTTAACCGCACAGCCTTCGACCAGCGAATCATCCTCGCAGTGGGCGATGACCGGCATATCCAGGCTTGCAGCCAGCTTCATGGCATCCTTCATCATCTGGGCGGTCTGTACGCCTACACCGTCGTCCGTAAAACCGATCGCTCCGGCTTCCTTCAAGGCGGCAAAGTCCGTCAGCTCGCGGCCAAGCTCATTTTTGGTGATTGCCGCATAAGGCAGCACCTTAACCAGTCCGGCTTCACGCGCTTTTTCCTTTACCAGCTCTACGATTTCAGGAGTGTCGGTCACCGGGCGGGTGTTCGGCATGCAGGCGATGGTGGTGAATCCGCCCTTGGCTGCCGACCGTGCGCCGGTTTCAATCGTTTCTTTATGCTCAAAGCCAGGCTCGCGCAGATGCACGTGCATGTCAATCAGGCCCGGTACCAGCAGCTTGCCTTCCGCGTCTACAATCTCACCGGATTCTTCTGCCGGAAGCTCACTTTCAACCGCTGTAATGATCCCGTCCTGAACCACGATATGCTTGACTTCCAGTTCGCCGTCTTTGTTCAATACACTGGCGTTTCTAATGATCACGATGATGATTCTCCTTTTGCCTGCAAGCCGCAGCTCCAGACTCTGTTTGTATTATATAATAAAAATTCATCTTTGTGTATATTTATTAATACATTTATGTCAGGTTTTTTGAGAGCCCGGACGCCCTATTGAAGCGCACGCTCCATAACTGCCATTCTTACCGGCACACCGTTCGCCATCTGCGGGAAAATCCGCGACTGGCCGCTCTCGACCACCGCATCATCAATCTCCAGATTGCGGTTGACCGGCGCCGGATGCATGATGATCGTGTTCTTATCCAGCTTGGCCGCCCGTTCTTCCGTCAGTCCGTACTGCTTGCGGTACTCATCAGCTGACTGCAGAATGCCGGTTGCGTGACGCTCCAGCTGCACTCTCAGCATCATGACCACGTCCGCCTTCAGTGCTTCTTCCATACTTACGTATGGGGCATACTGGGCCAGTTCAGGCGCCTTCATGCTGTCCGGTGCACAGAACTGCACGCTTGCTCCCATCTTGGTCAGTCCCCAGAGGTTCGAGCGGGCCACCCGGCTATGCATAATGTCCCCGATAATCGAAACCTTGAGGTCCTTCAGCTCGCCAAAATTTTTGGTCATCGTATACATGTCCAGCAGCGCCTGGGTCGGATGCTCGTTGTTTCCGTCTCCGGCATTGATCAGCGGGATGGATACCTTCTCCGCCAGCTGCTGCAGCACGCCTGCAGGCTTCAAACGCACAACTCCGGCGTCGATCCCCATCGATTCCAGTGTGCGCACTGTATCGTAGATCGACTCGCCTTTTTCTACACTGGAAGCTGCCGCCGTAAAATTCAGCACCTGCACCCCAAGGCGTTTCTCGGCCATTTCGAAGGAAAAGCGGGTCCGCGTACTATTTTCAAAAAACATGTTAGCCACAAACTGCGATCTCAGCACCGGTGTCAGCTTCTCCTTCTGGTTGTCCCAGTAAGCCGTTCTGTTCAAAAGCTGCAGAATCTCTGTCCGGTCCAGCTCTTTAATCCCCAGCAGACTGCGTTCCTTCACCTTGGTTGCTGTCATCATTGTTATCGTTCCTCCCGGTTGGAAATAATGTAAACCTCATCTTTGCCGTCGTATTCCTTAAGCGACACTTCGATCTCTTCATGCCTGGAGGTAGGCACGTTCTTACCGATATAGTCCGGCCGGATCGGCAGCTCGCGGTGCCCGCGGTCGGCCAGTACAGCCAGCTGGATCATCCGCGGCCGTCCGCAGTCCATCAGGGCATCCATCGCCGCGCGGATCGTCCGTCCGGTGTACAGCACATCGTCGAACAAAATCACCTTTTTGTCGCGGATGCCTCCGCTGCCTGCCGGCAGATTCAGCATGCTCTCGGCTGCTGCCTGGTCCATTGCCTCCCGGTTGTCTCCGCCTTCGCGGTCATCCCGGTAATGGGTGATGTCGAGCTCGCCCCAGGCAATTTCCACGCCCTCAATCTCTTTGATGCGTTCTGCAATCCGCTGAGCCAGATACACTCCGCGGGTGCGGATACCAACCAGCAGACAATTCTCAATCCCTTTGTTTTTCTCCAAAATCTCGTGTGCAATGCGCGACAGCGCCCGGCGGATCGCCGTTTCATCCATAATTACATTTTTTTCGGTAGCCATTTATCCAGTCATCCTTTCGCTTGTACGCCCGTCCAAGCCCCCGGAAATCAAAAAACTCCTTGCCCAAAACAGGCAAGGAGTGAAATCCGCAGATTAAAAAGATGGATGTCCGCGCGCATAAAGAGGCCATCCGTACTCATACGGATCCCATCCATTTGTCGCGAACCTCGATTCACGTTACCTTGCCAGCCTCACGGGACTGAATTAAAGGCGCATATTCAACTAAGGGAATTATGACAGAAGTTTGTCTTGGTGTCAAACCGGGAATTTTTTCTTGGGGGTGGAAGTGAACTGGTCAAGGTGAGTGAGGCTACTTGGTGAGGGAGGTACTGGGATGTATACTGGTTTGGGTGACGGGCGCTGCTGCGGGTTTTTTGGACTTCCGGCCGCTGTTGTGTTTAGATTTCCTGATCCAAACTATCTAAGTGGAAATTTGCTATCTAATATACCGATGAACCCCGCTTCCGAGAAAGTAGTTGGAAAAAAGACACTTCATTTAGCCGGAATACCCTACAGAGCGATAAATAGCCCGATTTAGATGACGTTTTTCCAACTAATAGCTGTAAAACCCGGAAACCACCGGATTTAAGTGTCGAAAATCCAACTAGATTGGTTGAGAACTCAAAAACCTGACATGCTGCAATGGCGAAATCCTTGAGGCATAAGCGCCTATCCGGTCTGCAGCGCGCCGCCGGCCTCAATCCGCTGCCGGGGCAGCAGCTGTTCATCGATGTAAGCCTCCGTATGGCGCTTCATAACAGGAAGGGAAGCCGGCTGCCAGACTCTTATAACCTCGTCATTCTCAGAACGCTTGGAATCTGTATGATTCACTCCTATCACTCCTCAGGTTTACATTGCACAGGCTCACTCTATACATACCCAATTTGCGATCCCTATGCCGCTCCCCTTACCGCTTGGCGCCGTTAATCAGCCTTCCGCACAGGATGCCGCACAATCGTCTTCAGCTTCGCTATTTCCGATTTACGCGGGTCGGACAGATAAATTTCATGATGCTTCCGCGCGTCTGACAGGTCACACACCAAGCCTTGCTCTGCAATGTAACTGTTCATCTTCTCAACCGTCGCCGGTTCATCATCGTAGCTGCCGATATGCATGCACTGGACACACAGTCCCTCCGTAAAGGTAACGAGCCGCGCTTTAGCAACATCGATCTGCGGTTTTTTGCGGGTAACTGTCTCCACAGCAGCAGCATACACCTGCTCATTCACAAACACAGGCTGGCGGAACATCGCGGTCCAACAGAACTTGTCCTTTCGGGTATAGTCCACCCCGTGAATGCCCTCCTGCCACCACTGGCCCTCCAGCGGAGGCACGACGTACTCTAAGTATCCCTCAGGAGCAGGGCCGCTTTTGGGAGCCATTTTGATCGCATACGATAGCGCATAGAGTATTTCTACAGCCCGCTGATATTCGCCGCCCGGCTCATTCGGGTCACCCTGTCCGTCCACCTGGATGAAGGTCATTTCAGGCACATCAATAACACCAGGCACAGTCTTGGGCTGGTAAAGTTCTTTATATGCTTTTTTATAATCCAGTTTTTCCATATGTACACCTCTTTATTTAGGCTTATGCTATCATTCTACCCGATTGAAATAGACAGCTATATGTCATATTACTCGCGAGCCGGTAAAATAATATTCGCATAAAACGGCCTTTTCCCGCTCTCCTCTGCCTTGCTTTTTTACTATGCCCCTCCCGGTCTGTTATGATCATTCTGGAGGCGACTTGACGATGAACATGGACCTGATAACAATTGCTGAGTGGAACGAGGAGCTATGGAGATCCGTGGAGCCGGTGTACCGGGAGGCTTTCCCCAGCGGGGCCAAGCCGGAAAAAATCCTGCATCGTATGCTGGACCTAGGAATCGGTTATCTGCACGCCGGCATGTTAAATGGACAGGCAGCCGGGATGGCTGTAACAGGTGTTATCGACGGAAAAGAAGGCCGGCGGCTCATCATTGATTATCTGGCGGTCAGCCGGGAGCTGCGCGGACGGGGCGCTGGAACATTGTTGCTAAATCAGATTGTAGAATGGGCACAAAAAAAACATAGCGTGCAGGGGGTCATTATCGAGGCGGAATCCGGCACGTCGGAGGAGCATACAGAGCGGATTCATTTCTGGGAAAAGAACGGCTTCATCCTTACCCCTTACGTTCATCAGTATATCTGGGTTCCGGAGCCCTATCAGGCCATGCAGAAGCCGCTCGCGGCGGGAGTTGCAGTAACGGATAACGGAGAGTCACTGTTCAGGTACATCAATGCTTTTCATAAAAAGGCGTACCGCCCGCCGGCAAAATAATAAGTTAGTCTAAAAAAAGCCGCCGCAGTCTGTTAAGACCGCGGCGGCTTTATCATTAAAATTCAAATTCAACGTCGGAGAGACGTCTTTGAATTTCGGAAATTACGCGTTTTTCTTCTTCCTCGCCTTTGGCTACAAAGGTTACGGAGAAACGGACGAACGGGCCGGCATCATCCCAAGGCACAGTGGAGATCAGCTTTTCGCGGATCAGGAACTGGGAGAAGTCCTCGCCAGTTTCGAAGCGGCGTCCGCCTTTGACACCTTTAGGTGCAGCTACATACAGGAAGAACGAGCCCTTCGGTTTCTCGGCTTTGAAGCCCAGGCTGTTCAGCGCATCCACCAGCATGTTGTGGCGGCGGGAGTACTTGGCGGCAATAGCTTCGGTAATCTGCGGGTTAGCCAGACCGTAAGCGGCAGCCTTCTGGATCGCGATGAACTGACCGGAGTCATTGTTGTCCTTAACGTCGCTGAATGCTTTTACGATCAGCGGGTTACCGGCAACAAAGCCGATTCTCCAGCCGGTCATGTTATAGGACTTGGACAGGGAGTGCAGCTCTACACCCACATCCTTTGCGCCAGGTACGGACAGGAAGCTCAGCGGCTTCACGCCGTCATAAGTCAAGGCTGCGTAAGGAGCATCGTGGACAACTACAACATTATATTTTTTAGCCCAGACTACAACCTCAGCGAAAAACTCAGGAGTTGCACTTGCGCCTGTAGGGTTGTTCGGATAGTTCAGGTAGAGCAGCTTCGCTTTGTGAGCGATGTCCTCCGGAATGGAGTTCAGGTCAGGCAGGAAGTTGTTTTCCTTCTTCAGCTCTACAGTGTAGACTTGTCCGCCCAGATATTTAGTGTGGGTACCAAGTACAGGATAACCCGGAATAGTCATGATGGTGATGTCGCCCGGATTAATAAAAGCGGATGGCAGCATAGCCAGGGCCGGCTTCGAACCGATGGAGTGAACCACTTCCGTCACAGGGTCAATGCCTTCAACCTGGAATACTTCCTTTAGGTAAGCAGCAGCTGCCGCTTTGAATTCAGGAATCCCGTTATCGGCATAACCGCGGTTTTCTTCTTTGGCAGCTTCGATAGCCAGCTTCGCGATAATACCTTCGTCAGCCATTTCGTCCGGCTCGCCAACGCCCATGTCGATCAGTTCGATATCAGGAAAATCCTGCTTCGCCGATGCTTTGGCGCGTTTGATTTTTTCAAATTTATAAATGTTGGTATCCTTGCCGTAGTTAGCGCCGCCGATGCGGTCAGCAAAATTAGTCTGAATAAAAGTGCTCTGATATTGTTCGATGCTCATATTCTTGTTCTCATCTCCTGGCATTATTTATAACTATGCAACCCATGCAGGACGATTGTACATCCCATAATCTAAATATGAAGCAAAACCGCCTGCAAAACCATGGATTTATCATCACTTCATTTGTACTTATCTGCTCCGCAGCTGGAATAGCAAATCTTCCATATCCGCAGGAATCGGCCGGCTAAACTCCATATATTCTCCGGTCGAAGGATGCACAAAGCCGAGTATAGCGGCATGCAGTGCTTGTCCGTTCATGGTGATACCCTTGCTGCGCCCGTACACCGGATCTCCGACCAGCGGGTGGCCGATAAACTTCATATGCACACGGATCTGGTGGGTACGGCCTGTCTCCAGCTGCAGCTCCAGCAGGGTACAATCCCCCAAGCGCTCCAGCACGGTAAAATGGGTCACCGACTTCTTGCTGTTCTTCTCGGTTACGGTGTATAGCTTACGGTCGTGGGGATCGCGGCCGATCGGCGCATCCACTGTTCCCTTGTCATGCGATACGTTACCGTGTACAACCGCAATATAACGCCGGGTTACGCTGTGCTCCTTCAGCTGGGCTGCGAGCGAGGCGTGGCTGGCGTCGTTTTTGGCGGCCATAATCAGGCCGGAGGTGTCTTTGTCAATGCGGTGCACAATGCCCGGGCGGATCTCGCCGTTAATACCGGACAAGTCCTTGCAGTGATACATCAGCGCATTGACCAAGGTACCTGACGGATGCCCTGCAGCCGGATGCACAACCATGCCGCGCGGCTTGTTGATCACAATAACATCGCTGTCTTCATAAGCCACATCAAGCGGAATATCCTCGGGTACCAGGTCCGTTACTTCCGGTTCCGGTACAGTTACAGCGACAACATCGCCTGCAGACAGCTTATAATTCGCTTTTACAGGAGCCCCATTTACCGTAACATGCCCGTTTGAAATCAAAAGCTGCACCTGCGAACGGGAAATCTCCTCTTCCCAGGCTTCGGTGATGTATTTATCAATCCGTTCCTTGGCGTTTTCTGATGCAACCGTCCATACAGTGACGTCCTTGTCCTCCTCTGAGGCTCCCTCAGCCACCAATTCGCCAAAGTCCTTGTTCAAATCATTCATTCCCTTCTTTTACTTCCTTTGACTCTTTAACTTCGGTGATTTCCTCTCCGCCCTTGACATCACGCAGCGTGTCCAGAATAATCAGCGCTACCCCGATTACAATACAGGAGTCGGCCACGTTGAAGATCGGGAAGGTGTAGCTGCCGAAATTGAACATGAGAAAATCTACAACCTCTCCGTTCAGCAGCCGGTCCAAAAAGTTGCCGATCGCTCCGCCGAGCACCAGAGCCAGCGCCGTAGGCAGCAGCTTGCGGGTCTTCCGGGCTTTGTTCAGGTACCAGATGATACCGATCACAACCACGGTTGTAATCAGAATGAAGAACCACTGCTGTCCCTGAAGGATGCCGAAAGCGGCTCCACGATTGCGGTGTGAGGTAATAATGAAGAAATCATTAATAACCGGAATCTGCTCTCCGAGCTCCAGCCGGGTAGCAATCACATATTTGGTACCCTGGTCAATCAAAAATACAATAAGCGCAATCAGAAAGTACACCACAGAAGTTGTCACTCCGTTCTTATTTTTCCCGCGGATGCGGTACGAATACTGAATAAAGACTTGTATATTGTAGCACAGGCCTCAAGAACCCGTCTATTCATGGCTTGGGCAAAAAGCCTCAGGCTAAAAACATTTTCCAGCGGTAAAACCGTGCCTCTCCGGCCAAGCTATCCTTGAAGGAACCGTTTCGATAAAAGCACCTGAGAGGAGCATCGTCCATGAGTCACCTGACATCAGAGCAGCTGGCCCGTCTGCATCAAGCACTGCTTCAGCAGCAGGAAGACATACGCCACCGTCTGCAAAATAATGAGCATTACGGGCTGCAGGAATCGCTGCGTGATAATACCGGCGAGCTGTCCGTCATCGACAATCATCCCGGGGATGCGGCAACAGAGCTGTACCACCGCTCGATGGATATCTCCCTCGTAGAGCGCGATGAGCATGAGCTGGAGGAAATCGATGATGCCCTGACCGCAATGGAAGAAGGCAGCTACGGCAGCTGTGCCGTCTGCGGCGGGGATATCCCGTATGAACGTTTGTCCGTTGTCCCCTCAACCCGGTACTGCAAAGAGCATAATCCGCGCCAGTTCTCGCCTTTTACACGGCCTGCAGAGGAAGAGTTTCTGTCTTCGCCGTTCGGCCGGACAAGCCTGGACGAACGCGAAGAACAGAACGGGTTCGACGGGGAAGATGCCTGGCAGATTGTTGAAAGCTGGGGCAGCTCGAATTCCCCGGCCATGGCTGAAGACAATGAAATCCGCTCCTATAATGATATGGAGATTGAGGCGGACGAAACCGAGGGCTTCGTGGAGCCGTGGGAAAATTTTGTCGCGACCGACATCGCCGGCAATCATCTTACCATCATCAAAGGCAACAGCTACCGCCATTACATGGATAGCGAGGAAGGCGATTATCTGCTTGATCCGAATGAAAAAAGATCACGGGAGTAGCTGCGGCTGCTCCTTTTTTTCTATATTAAAATGCACGCTAAAACGTCTTCAGCTCCAGCTGATGCTGTACGATCCGCACAATGTCGGCGATATAGTCCCCGATGATCGGCAGATTGAGCGCACCCAGCACCTGCAGAACATAAATAATTGTCGCCGCAAAAAAGGTAAACCCGAGCGCAATTCCCACTCCGCGTGCCGTTCCTGAAAGAATGTTCAGCCAGATCAGGCGAAAAGGGCTGTGCAAAAGCTCGGTGTACTCGGCAATCCGCGCCTTCTCCATCTGCTGGGCCAGTCCGGTTGTCAGCCGGTAGACGGCGTTCAGCTTTTCCTCCTGGGTAACCGCTTGTTCCTGCCCTTGTACCTGTACTTCTGCTATATGCTCCCGTCCCGTCTCCTGCCGGTTTTGCCCGGACTGCCCGCCGCCATCCCCGGATGTCTTAACCGTAATTCTCCCGCCTTGTACAGACTGCCCGCGCTCCTCCTGCCTGTCCGTCACCTCTACCAGCTCCTTCACCAGCTTAACTGCATTGCCTCACAAGTAGAAACGGCTATGCCGTCTTTCAGAGAAAGCGGTAACCATTTCTGCGAGAAATATAAGGATTATTTATTGCGTAAAACATATAAATTCTTATATTTACATAAAAAGCCCGCCTCCCCGGAGAAAAGCTCTCCAGGGACACGGACTCCCATGCAGCGCATACCCAAGAAAGTACATGCCCCTGCAATCAGGGCCATCTGGACGTTTCTTCTTATGCCGCTAGTATATGCCAATTCGGGACAGGTAATGCACCCGCTCCGGGGCTTAGCCCTTGATAAAGATGCCGATCGATTTACCGCTGACATCCACTGCTTCGAAGCTATGTTCACCGTCAAAAGCAAGCTCGGCAACCAGTACGTTGTCACGCAGCACATGTTCAAAAGCAGTTACTGCCGCTTTCAGCTCATCATCCAGCTGCAGGGTCAGGTCGATCCGCTTTTCGATTGCCAGATCAAGCCGTTTACGGTAATCCTGCACCGCACGGATGATCTCACGCACCCAGCCCTCCTGCTCCAGCTCAGGTGTGATCTCAGTATTCAGCGCCACGGTCAGTCCGTAGCCGGAAGCTGCCGCAAAGCCGGATTTGGCCTGTTTTTCAACCAGCAGCTCTTCTGCAGTAATCTGCAGCTCTTCGCCATCCGGTGACACAACAGCTACAACACCATCAGTAACCGCTTTGCGGGTAGCATCGCTGTCCATGCCTTTGAGGAAGCCTTGGATGAAGCCGACGTTTTTGCCGTATTTTTTACCGGCCACTTTGA
The DNA here is from genome assembly GCF_029893965.1 of Paenibacillus sp. PastM-3. Taxonomy (GTDB): domain Bacteria; phylum Bacillota; class Bacilli; order Paenibacillales; family Paenibacillaceae; genus Paenibacillus_AQ. Next base: position 148,669 of record NZ_JARXXP010000015.1, on the reverse strand, counting down.
GGTTCAGCTTCAGGGTGAAGTCAACAAAGCCGCTGTCGCTGTTCTCCAGGACAATATGCTTCACGTTGATCTCATCCTTGATGATCTCTTCATAGTCGGCGATAGCAAAGTCACGGTCCAGCGACACGATCAGCTCGGACAGCGGCTGACGGTTCTTGATGCCGGTCTCGTTACGCACGTTGCGGGCCAGCTCGACAATGCCTCTCGCGCTTTCCATATCGCGTTCCAGCTCAAGATCGATCAGGCTTTCGTCCGCCTTAGGATAATCGGCCAGATGCACGCTTTCCCCGCCGCCCAGGTTCGTGAAGATATCCTCGGACAGCATCGGTGTGAACGGAGCCATCAGCGTAGCCGTCTTAAGCAGTACATGAGTCAGGGTGCGGTAAGCGTCCAGCTTCTCTTCACCAAGCCCGCTGCCCCAGAAACGGTCACGGGAACGGCGGATATACCAGTTGCTCAGCTCATCCACAAAGTTCTCAACCGCTTTGGAGGTGTTAACGAAGTCATTAACGGCCAGGCCTTTATCCACCAGCAGGATCAGGCTATTCAGGCGGGAAAGAATCCAGCGGTCCAGCTTGTGCTCTGACACCTTGAACGGATGCTCAGCAGGATCATAGCCGTCGATGCCGGCATAGAGCGTCAGGAACGCATGCGTATTAACGAGCGTATCCACTACCTTCGATTTGGTCTCACCGACCAGGCCGCGCGAAAAGCGTTTGTTATTCCAAGGCGCACTGTCAGACAGGATCGCCCAGCGGAATGCGTCGGTGCCGTATTCGTTCATGATTTCCCACGGGTCGATTACGTTGCCTTTGGATTTGGACATTTTTTGGCCGTTCTCATCGAAGATGTGGCCGTGGGCGATAACCGCCTTGTAAGGCGCCTTGCCCTTGAACAGCGTCGATACAGCCAGCAGGCTGTAGAACCAGCCGCGGGTCTGGTCGATCCCTTCGCAGATCATATCTGCCGGATACTGGTCTTCAAACGTCTCATTGTTCTCGAACGGATAGTGGCTCTGGGCAAACGGCATCGAGCCGCTGTCGAACCAAACGTCGATTACTTCCGGTGTACGTATCATCACGCCGCCTTCGCTGAACGGGCTGCGCAGCTGGATGTTATCCACATACGGCTTATGCAGCTCAATGTCCTCAGGCACCTCGCCGATAGCCATCGACCGGAGCTCAGCGATGCTGTGCGGCGCAAATTCCTTGCCCGTATCCTGGCAGACCCAGACGTTCAGCGGAGTTCCCCAGTAACGATTACGGCTGATGTTCCAGTCCACAAGCTCTTCCAGGAACTTGCCGAAGCGGCCTTCACGCACATGGTCAGGGTACCAGTCTACTGTATTATTGTTGGCGATCAGCTGATCCTTGATTGCTGTTGTCTGGATGAACCAGCTGTCTGTTGCATAATAGAGCAGCGGTGTATCGCAGCGCCAGCAGAACGGATAGCTGTGCTCATATTTTTCTTTGTTGTAGAGCAATCCTTTTTCGGACAGCACCTTGATGATGTCCAGATCGACGTCCTTCACGAACCGTCCGGCAAAATCACTCACCACAGCGGTATACTTACCGGAAGTGTCCACTACATTCACGAAGCTGATGCCGTTCTCGCGGCAGCTCTTGTAGTCATCCTCACCATGCGCCGGAGCCATGTGTACGATCCCCGTACCGCTGGAATCCGTAACAAAAGATGCACCAACGATCACATTGTGCTTCTCTGCCTGGATGTAGCTGAACGGAGGAGTGTAGCTCTGGCCGATAAAGTCAGCACCTGTGTGAGTGGACAGGATCGTGTATTCGCCCTTCAGCACTTCATCCACCAGGTTCTTCGCCAGGATGTACACACCGTCTTCCTGCTGGGCGCGCACATATTCCATCTCAGGGTTCATGGCCAGCGCCATATGCGCCGGAAGCGTCCAAGGTGTAGTCGTCCAAGCCAGTACATAGTCACCGCTGCCTTCGAGCTTGAACTTGGCAGTAGCACTCAGATCCTTAACGGTCTTGTAGCCCTGCGCTACTTCATGGGAGCTCAGCGTCGTCTGACAGCTAGGGCAGTAAGGGCTGACGCGGTGTCCGCGGTACATCAGGCCTTTGTCATGAACCGTAGCCAGGATGTTCCATACGCTCTCGATGTATGTGTTATCGAGCGTTACATACGGATTATCCAGGTCAGTCCAGTAGCCGATTGCTTCCGTAAATTCACGCCACTGCTTCTCGTAGCCGAAGACACTTTCCTTACATTCCTTGATGAACTTCTCAACACCGTACTCTTCGATCTCCTGCTTGCCGGAGATGCCAAGCTTCTTCTGTACGCCGAGCTCAACCGGCAGACCGTGGGTATCCCAGCCCGCTTTGCGCACGACGCGGAAGCCCTTCATCGTCTGGTAACGGCCGATAAAGTCCTTGATGACGCGGCCCAGCACGTGCCCGATATGCGGCACCCCGTTCGCCGTCGGCGGTCCTTCATAGAACACATAGTTCGGGCGGCCCGCCCGGTTCTCCATCGATTTGCGGAACGTATCCTCGTCGCTCCATTTCTTCAGGATGCGGACATCTCTTGCCCGCGCCTTCTCTTTGACATCTACTTTTTGCATTTGAGGGTCAATCCTTTCAATGATGTAATCTTGAAACCAAAAGCTTTGCCTGTGCCTTTGATCTTGTGGGGGCACCCGCCCCGCGATCCCGTAGGGCAGCGCTGGGCGGGACGCCTGGGCGGCGGGGCGCAGCCGCCGCTTGCTTGTGCCATTGCTTTTGATCTTGTGGGGGCACCCGCCCCGCGATCCCGTAGGGCAGCGCTGGGCGGGACGCCTTAGGCGGCGGAGCGCAGCCGCCGCTTGCTTGTGCTTTTGATCTTGTGGGGCACCCGCCCCGCGATCCCGTAGGGCAGCGCTGGGCGGGACGCCTTGGCGGCGGGGCGCAGCCGCCGCTTGCTTGTGCTTTTGATCTTGTGGGGCACCCGCCCCGCGATCCCGCAGGGCAGCGCTGGGCGGGACGCCTTGCCCTTGACCTTAGGTGAAGGCCCCGCAGGCGCCCCCGTCAGGGGAGCCTAAGAAGGGCCGCTCCCCCCGCCGCAGTAATCCTTCCCGTCCGCCACCGTAAACCCCAAACTCGGAGCCCTTGTTGCGGGTGTCCAGAGGGCGGCCAGCCCTTGGGGTCCCCCTTCGGAAGGGGGATTTAGGGGGATCGCCACACAACAAAAGGAGCGTCCCCCCGCCCCCAAAGGGGCGAGACGACGCTCGCGATACCACCCTAATTCTGTGCCTGACACACATCCTTAAGGGGAGTGAATACAGCACAATCTCAGTTCCGCACATACTGCTGCTATGCGGGTCCGGGATAACGTCCGGCAGACGGCATAAACCTACGCACGACGAAGTCGCTTCGGCCCAGCTTCTAGGGGAAGATCTTCCGGTAAGGCCTGAACAATCGGCTCGCAGCACCGCCGACTCTCTGGAGAACATAACCTTATCGTACTTTGTCCCGTCATCGAATACATATATACTTTACACAGATATGTTCTAGTTATAGACGTTTTAAGAAAAAATGTCAACAGTACAGCCGCCTATCTGTCTTAAAACCCCATCCGTAATCAGTTTACCCGATACAGGACATTACAATCAGAGCAGGTTGTCGCTGGTCTCACGGCTTTCAAGCGCATTCCAGTCATCCTGGGAGAGCAGCTCCAGCTGTGCTTCCACCAGTGTCCGGAACCGGGTGCGGTAAATGGAGGCCTGCTTGCGGAGCTCTTCCGTCTCAATGGCGATCTTGCGGGATTTGGACAAAGCCTCATTGATGATCCGGTCGGCATTTTTTTCCGCTTCCTTGATGATCAGCTGAGATTCCTTTTTGGAATTGTTCTTTACATCATCGGCCGCTTCCTGGGCGACTATGATGGTTTTGGATAAGCTTTCCTCAATGTTCACAAAATGATCGAGACGCTCCTGAATGGACAGAAGCTGGTTCTGCAGCTCCTTATTTTCGCGAATGACGCTTTCGTAATCCTTGATGACCTGATCAAGGAATTCATTGACCTCGTCCTCATCATAACCACGGATTCTCCGGGAGAACTCCTTGTTATGTATATCGAGTGGCGTTAATGGCATGCTGTGCACCTCCTGGAAATTTCGGACCTTGCACGCCCCGGACTTTATTGTGCCCCGGTGACGCAGAAGAAAAAAACTTTACTGCAATAAGAATCGAATCCCTAGAGATAATCATTTTCGACAAGCGCCTGCAGATTCCTGCCGGAGCTTTAGACAAATTTACCGACCCTGACCCGGTAGCGGTCTTTTTTCGTCAGGCCGCCTATCTCCAGCACCTTAAACCGGCCAAATCCTTGGATGGAGATCATGTCCCCATCCTTAAGCGCACAGGAAGGATCCTCTTCCACTTTCCAGTTGACCCGGACGCGTCCCGCTTTAATCGGAGCCAGTATTTTGCTCCGGCTAAGCCGCGTCACGTCCGCTGCAATTCCATCGAGCCGTAAAGAGGCTACTGTAATGTCCATTGTTTCAAGCTTGACACTGCTGCTGCGCAGCTCTGACAGAGGAAGGATCTCCGTCGTAACATTAACCCGGTGCACACCGGTCAGATTCATGGCCAGATAGTCGGCGATGTCTGATGCTACTACTACATGGCATCCGTCCTCCAGCACATGTATATCGCCGATCTTTCCTCTTTTGACCCCAAGTCCCAGAATAGCGCCCATATAGTCGCCATGCTCCAGGGTGAGAAATTTCTGTTCACCTGAAGAGATACTGAGCACCTTCAGCTCCATATCTTCTTCAGAAAGATCACGGTAATCGGGTGCAACCAGCGCCCGTCTCCGTTCAGCGCTCTCAGAGCCGCCCTCCCAGCGAACTTCCACATCGGGATGACGGTTCACGAGCGTCTGCAGAATATAGCCCTGGCGGGGATCGAGGAACTCTGTCAGCTTCACTTCATGATAATCCCCGGCATGGCTGACCCATTCCCAGGCTTTATCCACAAACTGCCGTTCGTCAGGATGAAAATGCCCATAAATTTCATTTCTCATCATGCTAGCCGAAGAGCATTGCCACGATGGAATGAAGACCGACTACTGCAAAGCGCAATACGAACAGTGCAATGATCGGGGAAATGTCCAGCGTCCCGAACAGCGGTGGAATAATGCGCCGGAAAGGGCTCAGGTAAGGTTCAACAAGCTTGCCCAGCAGCTCGCCGATGAAATTTTCGCGCAGGTTCGGCAGCCAGGACATGAGAATGTATATAATAATCATGTAATAGTAAATCTGAAATAGAATGTTAATAATGGAAGATATTTCGTTCAAAACCTGTTCACCTCATTCTGTTGTAATCTTGTTCGTCTCCCAGGATTTCTGTAATCGACCCCTGAATCTCAACGGTGTCCGGTGTGCACATAAATATATTGCCCCCAATCTTGGATATTCCTCCACCCAGGGCATAAACGGTTCCGCTGAGAAAATCAATGATCCGCATCGCCTGGTCGTTGCGCACACGCTGCAGATTAATGACAACGGTACGGTGGGAACGCAGGTGATCGGCAATTTCCTGGGCCTCTTCATAAGAGCGGGGCTCATACAGTACGACCTTCACATTTTTTTGCGAATGGATACTGACGACGTTAGCCCGCTGGTTCTTGCGGTTTTCTACAGGGGCCGGCTCATACTCCTCTTCATCGCGGGTGATTTGTTCCCGCTCAACAACTTCCTCTTCCTCCTGCAAGCCCAAAAAATTCATAAACCGGTTCATCACGCCCATCAAGCTCCCTCCTCGTGACCTACTAATACCGTACCCAGGCGCACCCGGGTGGCTCCTTCCTCTATCGCCACTTCAAAATCATTCGACATTCCCATCGACAGCTCTTGTATAGGCTCAGGTGTCAAAGCCAGCAGATTCAGCTCATCACGCAGCTCGCGCAGTCCGCGGAACACCGGACGGGTAAGCTCCGGATCCTCTTCATGTGGTGCCATCGTCATCAGTCCGACTACTTTAATCCGGTGCAGCGGAGCGATTTCCCGGAGGAAATCCGGCACAGCCTCCGGCGGCAGTCCAAACTTCGTATCTTCTCCGGAGATATTCACCTGGAGAAATACCTTCACATCAATGCCGGCGGCTTCGGCTTTTTTCTGCAGTTCCCGTGCCAGCGACAGCCGGTCTAATGAATGTATATATTCAAATTTGCCGATAACGTCCTTAACCTTATTGGTCTGCAGATGACCAATAAAATGCCAGGTCCCTTTGTCTCCAAGCAGGTTCCATTTATGCTCGGCATCCTGCCAGCGGCTCTCGGCAATTTCCTCAAGGCCTGCCTCCAAAACCTCCGCCACCGTCTTCAGCGATACATATTTCGTCACTGCGATAACCTTGACGTCATTTACATCCCGGCCGCTTGCCGCGCAGGCCCGTGCTACACGTTCTTCTACAGCGGCTATTCTTTCCTGCAGTGTCAACACAGCCAACTTCAACTCTCCTTTATTCCGATCCAGCTCGTCATTCTTCCTGTTACTCCCTGTTCCTTACGGTATGAAAAGAACACATCAGGATTACAGCTTGTACACCATGTTGTACATTCGATATGAGTCGGCAAAATTCCTGCTTTAATCATAATGCGTCGGTTCATTTCTTTCAAGTTCAGCATACTTTTCTCCTTATCACTCTGCGAAACGCTGTACAGCGGCGGTGCAGCCTCCAATGAAGCCGGATCAGGCAATGTCTGCTCAAGCTTGCGCACATGATTCATGACATAATCATCAACCTCATAGCAGCAGTCTCCGATTGACGGGCCTATAGCCGCTATGATCTCCTCAGGCCGGCTTCCGTACATCCCGGACATTGCTGCAACCATCGCCCCGGCAATTTCCGCTACGGTGCCTTTCCATCCGGCATGAGCCAGTCCAACCGCACGCCGCACAGGATCATAAAAGTACAAAGGCACACAATCGGCATAAAAGGAAGTAAGCAGCACACCCGGCACATTGGTCACCAGTCCGTCCGTAGACGGAAATGCCGACTCCCTGTCCGTGCTGCCGCGTCCGCGGTCTTCAGCAGTCACGGCTGCTATATGTTTTCCGTGAGTCTGCTCTCCGCAGGTCCAGTCAGACAGGCTAAATCCCAGACTCTCCGCAAGCATTCTCCGGTTGCTCAGCACATCTTCCGGATCATCGCCAACATGAAAAGCACAGTTAAAGCCGTCATACGGCGGCTTTCCGGCCCCGCCCGCTCTTCCTGTGAACCCGGCAGTAATCTCTGTATGCACCTGCCATGGCTCCAGCTCCAGCTTCACAGGCAGCCCTTTGCTTTGAATAAACGGCTCCATTCTCTCACCTCTGCTTAAGTGTACCCTACAATGTGAGGCCAGGTCTACGAGGCTTGCTCAAACGCTCGCGCAGGTGTATCCTTTCCAAAGCTCTTTACCACAAATGGTTAAAAAAGACGCACCCGATTAATAAGTGCGCCGTTCGCTGCGGTCCCCCCGCTCCAGATACATCGTTTCACGCTCTTCCTGGCCCTGCGGCAGCCTGGCCTCTTCAATTTTGACAAGCACAACGTCCGCACCGATCTTGACGATATTCCGCCAGGGGATAATCAGATCACTGCCGCCTCCAAACAGCCCCATAAAGCGGCTGAAGCCCGGCACAACGACCGCATCGATCACTCCCCGGCGCAGGTCCAGCTCCAGATCGCTGATCTGTCCGAGCCGTTTTCCATCTACGATATTGATGACATCCTTTGTCTGAAAATCGGAAATTTTCATTTTTTTTCCTGAATTAAAGGAATCCTCGTTCATCCCACCACTCCTGTACAATCAGACCTATAGCTGATTATATGTCCTTCAGGCTTGGCAACATGCAGAAATAATTACAGAAGCTGCTGCATAACATACAAAAGGGTATCCGCCGGCTGAACACGCCTTATGGATACCCCTGCTTTTTATCGTCAGCTTTAAGACTTCACATGCTTCTGCATCTGCTGGATGGCCGACTTCTCAAGCCTCGAAACCTGGGCCTGTGAAATGCCGATTTCATCCGCCACCTCCATCTGGGTTTTCCCTTCGAAGAAACGCATGGACAGAATCCGCTTCTCGCGCTGGCCCAGCTTCCGCATCGCTTCACGCAGGGCAATTTCCTCAATCCACGAGACATCCTTGTTTTTGTCGTCGCTGATCTGGTCCATCACATAGATCGGATCTCCGCCGTCATGGTAGATTGGCTCAAACAAAGAAACGGGGTCCTGGATGGCATCCAGTGCGAATACAACATCCTCTTTCGGAACGCCAAGCGCCTGGGAGATTTCAAAAATCGTCGGCTCCCGCGAATTCTGGTTGGTCAGGCTGTCACGGACCTGAAGTGCTTTGTAGGCGATATCCCGCAGCGAACGCGAGACTCTGATCGGATTGTTGTCTCTGAGATACCTGCGGATTTCTCCGATAATCATCGGAACCGCATAGGTGGAGAACTTCACATTTTGCGATAAATCAAAATTATCGATGGCTTTCATCAGACCGATGCAGCCTACCTGGAACAGATCGTCTACGAACTCTCCCCGATTGTTGAACCTTTGAATAACACTAAGAACGAGTCTAAGGTTACCGTTAACCAATTTCTCTCTGGCGGATCGCTCGCCCTGCTGCTGCAGCGAAGTGAACAGCTCCCGCATTTCCACGTTCGTCAGAACGGGCAGCTTGGAAGTATCCACTCCGCAAATCTCGACTTTGTTTCGGGTCATGATGATTTACCTCCCAAGGAGAAACATTACTGTACATTATCTCCCCGGTCCGGCATTTTATTCCTTGGTTTTTTGCTCACACCATCTTGTTGAATTCCTTGCGCAGCCGCTTGATGATTCTCTTTTCCAGCCGCGAGATATAAGATTGCGAGATTCCAAGCAGGTCGGCAACATCCTTCTGCGTCTTTTCCTCTCCGCCGCGCAGCCCAAACCGCAGCTCCATTATCAGCCGCTCCCGTTCGCTCAGCTTTTCCAGCGCCTTCTGCAGCAGCTTGCGGTCCACCTGCTCCTCTATATTGCGGTAAATGGTGTCATTTTCCGTTCCCAGCACATCTGACAGAAGCAGCTCATTTCCGTCCCAGTCAATATTCAGCGGCTCATCAAAGGATACCTCACTGCGTGTCTTGCTGTTGCGCCGCAGATACATCAGAATCTCATTCTCGATGCAGCGCGAGGCATAAGTGGCCAGCTTGATTTTCTTGTCGGGATCGAACGTGTTAACGGCCTTGATCAGGCCAATGGCGCCAATGGAGACCAGATCCTCGATGTTGATGCCTGTGTTCTCGAATTTGCGGGCGATGTAGACAACCAGCCGCAGGTTGCGCTCAATCAGCATAGCCCTCACCGCAGCGTCACCTGTCGACAGCCTTTGCAGCAGGTATTCCTCTTCTTCCCTTGTCAAGGGCGGAGGCAGAGCTTCACTTCCCCCGATATAATAAATTTCCTGGCTTTTCAGCCCCAGCAGAAACAGCATCCGATAGTACTGCAGCTGCAGCGCAAGCTTCCATTTGACCATTATTGTTCCTCCTCCAAGAAGTGCTCAGTTACCCTGGATGTCCTTAACCATCCTCTTGGGGTAATCCGAGTAGACACGGCTTCGCCGTCCTGAACAGGACGGTATCCGGTTCTGTGAGAAAGATAAGAATCATGTGTAACCTCAAATTTACACATTCTTATCTTTTCAGCAAGGCACTGCAGCTTCAGCCGCGTGCTCTCTTTGGGCCAGGTCAGGATGTATGACCGCCCGGTACGCGCCGTCTCCCGACAGTGTCCCGCCATCCAGCCCGATGAGCACTCTTTTACTGCAGAAGATCTCCTCACCAAGCTTTATCTTCACCAGGTCCGGCTTCAGTGCGAGCATGAATGCCGCCCCGCGGTTAATGCCACGGTACGGTACCAGCCGCATCCGGTCCTGCCATGCAAAAGACTGCCCGTCCGTTTCCAGCAGAAGCTGGTCTGCGCCCATTTGTGTCAGCTTTCCTTTCCAGGAGTCGGGCAGATGTCCTTCCCACAGTGAAGCCTCCATCACCATGACCGGAATCCGGGTCAGAGGATCATTTAGCCGGTTGCCTGTATCAAGCAGTCCGGGACAGCTGACGCTGATACCCTCAATTTCCACAGTGACTTCACCGATGTAGGAGTCCAGTTGCTCCCTGCGGACCTGTGAGGAGTGGAATAGCTTAAAGAGCAGCAGTACCGCCGGTAGCACTCCAAGCACGAACCAGAAACCGATTTTCAGCCGGTGGGCTTGGCCCCCTGTACTTGTAAACAGAATACCGTTCCAGATATCCCCGGAGCTCTGCAGCAGGTAGTGAATGCCCAGTATGCCGCCGGCCGCCGCGAAATTGATGACATAAAACGCTCCCAATGCACGCAGAAAGCGCTGCAGGCTGTTATACCCGAAGGCTATCAGCAGCATCAGCACGGACAATCCGAACTTAATCAGAAAGGTATAAAGAAAAGACAGCTCCGGCACAAACATCATCACTACATATAACGCGCCGACCAGAGCGGAGAGGGCCAGCCTCCACCAGGAAACCTTGACTTTAATCTGCCACGCGGTCAGCCATATAAGCACTCCGTCGATCAGCAGATTGGCGGCGAAAATCAAATCAATATAAACTACCAGCACTTTCACCTGCCTAAGAGCTGCTGTCTTGCGGACGAAAGCAGGCTCACTTTTTGGACGATAAGATTAGTATAGAAACTCCCGCTTTCAAAGTCTGTCTAAACATGGGGGGCACTCTAATGGTTTTTTTGTCGAGTTATAGTTGCGGTCCGTGAATGCATTCAAAAAAATAACCAGCCCGGGAAGGCTGGTTCAGAGGCACCGTTATTCAATTCAAAGACCTGATTTCGTCTTCCGTAATTCCGGTTGCGGCTTGGACGGCCTGCTGATCCATTCCCATCCGGAGTAAATTCTTAGCAATCTCCAACTTAGCCTGCTCCATGCCTTCTTTCCTACCTTCTGACTTCCCTTCTTTCATGCCTTCTTTCATGCCTTCTTTCATGCCTTCTTTCATGCCTTCCTTCTTACCTTCCTCCAGACCCTTGGCAAAGCCTTCCCTTTGCGCGCCGTCTCTTTGTGAGGCCTCATCGTGCAGGAACTTCTGACGGTCTTCATATCTGCGCCGGGCTTCGGGATTCTGACTCAGGTATTCCAGCGTTTCAATCGCTTTTTGCAGTGCAGGTTCATTCATCTTCAGTACCTCCCAGTTATCAGTATCTCCTTTTAAAAACAGCAGCCAGTTGACCAATCCTTCTTCACCGGGAACAGCAGCCTTCTTCAGCTTCGGCAATTCAAGAAAATGAATTTCTATATCATCAATGAGCGGCGCACCGCTGCTGTCCTCCCGCAGATGAAATACACTATGGGTGTGTGCATTTGGCAGCACATTATAATTTAATATATTAATCGTTATACATTTTTTGAGATCTATATACCGGCCACCGGTCTGCAGCTGGCTTGAATAACGTTTACTCCAGTAGTACAGGGTCCGCTTCTCCATGTCATACTGGTTGAACAGCTGCATTTCAATGTTAATCAGCCTCCCGTCGACCGTCCTCGCCCAGATATCAAAGATAGACTGCTTGTCCTGAGGATCATCCTTATCCGTGTAGGGATTCAGCAGCACGACTTCCTCAAGCGGCGGTGCACCCGCATCCTGCAGTACACGATTCAGAAAAGCCAGCAGAACATCCTTATTGCTTTCACTTGCAAAAATCCGTTTGAATACAAAGTCCACCCGGGGATCAAGCAGCTCCATCTGTTCATCCGCTCCCGTTATTCGTATTATATCAGCTAAAAAACAAAAAAACACCGCATCCTTCCCGGCCTGCCGGCCAGGGGATACGGTGCTTCCGTATGAAATATTTACAGTTGTCTAATCGTTACTGCCGCGTGTGCGGTTGCGCAGAAAGGTCGGAATATCAAGCTGGTCAGAGGCTGTCTGATTACCGAACGGACGCAGATTGTTGTTGTTCTTATCAGCAGCAGGGGCAGGTTCACTGCTGACCGCTGGACGGCGGGTCTGTGAAACCGGTGAAGGCTTGTGTTCGAACCCGGTAGCGATAACCGTGACCTTGATTTCGTCCTTCATGCTTTCCTCAATGATGGCACCAAAAATCATATTAACTTCAGGGTCGGAAGCAGCGGTAACGATCTCAGCCGCTTCATTCACCTCATACAATGAGAGGTTGGATCCGCCTGTAATATTCATAATTACACCGCGCGCACCTTCGATTGAAGTCTCAAGCAGCGGGCTCATAATCGCTTTGCGGGCCGCTTCAGAAGCACGGTTCTCGCCGGTGGCAATACCGATCCCCATAAGTGCAGAGCCACGTTCGGTCATGATCGTCTTCACATCAGCAAAGTCAAGGTTAATCAGGCCGGGAACCTGAATAAGGTCAGAGATCCCTTGCACAGCCTGGCGGAGCACATTATCCGCTTCACGGAATGCCTCCAGCATCGGCGTTTTCTTGTCTACAATTTCCAGGAGCCGGTCATTCGGAATAACAATCAGCGTATCGACCTTTTCCTTGAGTGCTTCGATTCCGAGTTCTGCCTGATTAGCACGTTTTCTGCCTTCAAAAGTGAACGGGCGGGTCACGACGCCTACGGTCAATGCTCCGCATTCTCTGGCGATCTCGGCAATCACAGGCGCTGCGCCGGTACCTGTACCGCCACCCATTCCTGCGGTAACGAAAACCATATCTGCACCCTTAAGCGTATTTGAAATCAGATCGCGGGACTCCTCGGCCGCTTTCTTGCCTACTTCAGGATTGGCGCCTGCGCCAAGTCCCCGGGTAAGCTTGTCCCCGATTTGCAGTTTATGCTCCGATTTGGCCATATGCAGCGCTTGGGCATCTGTATTAACTGTGATGAACTCAACACCCTGAACGCCGTTTTCAATCATCCGGTTGACAGCATTGCTTCCGCCGCCGCCTACGCCGATGACCTTAATTTGCGCCAAGCTCTCCATTTCAAAATCAAATTCCAACATATTGATTCCATCTCCCCCTTGAATAGTGCTTGGATGGCCGGTCCAAGTATATCTGGACTTACACTTATATGAATTCGCTAAACATGTTCTTAATACGCTCCATCAGCCCCGGTTTCTTGTCGATCTCCTGGGTTGGAGCAGCGCTTTGCTTGCTTCGGTTGACCGTCTTCTTATTTGCGCTTCCGCCGGTATTGCCGCGAACGCGGAAACGGCGGACGACATTATGCAGAATACCTACACCCCCGGTGAAGCCCGGGTCGCGCACTCCGATATAGTCAGGAACAGCAATACGTACCGAAGCCGACAATTCAGACTGGGCCGCCTTCAGGACACCCGGCATCGATACAGTACCACCCGTAAGTATATAACCTCCGGGGAGCTCATTGTAACCCAGCCGCTTAACTTCCTGGCGGATCAGTTGAAATATTTCCTGGACTCTCGGCTCGATAATCGCTGCCAGATCCTCCTGGTTAAACTCCTTCTCCACATTGCTGCCGATACGGAGCACTTTGAACACAACATCTGAGGCGGCATCATCGATCCAGGCACAGCCATACTTCAGCTTAACCTTCTCCGCCTGATCCGTAAGTGTACGGAGCCCGTAGGCAATATCATTCGTTACAAATTCTCCGCCGATGGGGATCGTGGAAGTGGCACAGAGGGAACCTTCTTCATATACGGCTATCGTCGTGGAGCCTGCACCGATATCGACCAGTACCGCACCCATCGACTTCTCATCTTTGGACAGCGCCAATCCGCCGGCTCCAAGAGACATCAGCACAAGATCCTTCACCTTCAGCCCTGATTTCTCTACACAACGAAGCAGATTATGTATCGGCGTTTTCGCCCCGGTTATAATCGTCGCCTCTACCTCCAGGCGCACACCGATCATGCCGCGGGGGTCCTGGATTCCTTCCAGACCGTCAACGATATACTGTTTGGCGACAACATCGATAACTTCACGCTCAGGCGGCATTGCAATAACCTCTGCCGCTTTGATCACACGATCGATGTCCTCTTCACCAATCTCCCGGTCTTCATTCTGGACGGCCACGACACCATGGCTGGATTGCAGACCGATGTGGTTGCCGGAAATCCCGACATAGACCTCGGATATTTGAATACCGACCATCTGCTCCGCATGCTCCACGGCGCTTCTGATCGATTGCACAGTCTGATCGATATCTACAATCGCACCCTTGCGTATCCCTTCCGAATCAGCAGATCCAACGCCAATAATATTAAAGGTTCCATTAGTAACTTCCCCGATAATTGCCCGCACTTTGGATGTACCGATGTCCAAACTAACAATGATGTCATTGTTGCTCAAGCCCTATGGCACCTCCTGTTATAATTAAAAGTTGATGCTGAAGAAACACACGGTTTCCCTAGCCGGGAAGCTTCTCTGTACATATTCAACATCACGATTCCTTTCCCTCTTTTTTCTACAATTTTTTTGAATGGGATAATATGGAATGCCGGGTTTTATAGTGAGTATCTTTTAATAGTCCGGAGTTGTCCTTTCTCCCGCAAGAAATATAAGGATAAAAAGAAAAAAGCAACCATTTCCAGGCTTTATTCTCAAAAAATCCGCAGAAAAAAGAGGGATACACCTTATTGCCCGTAACTCCGATTGTAGCATTTTTTCTGTATCATTAGTAGGGACTATTTACTCTTGTATGTCATTTGCATCCTGGGAATCTGCCACGAAAGGCACATACGTATCAGCTTCCAGCATCTTGATCAGTCCGGGCTCCTCGGTCTCAATCACCTGGTTCAGGTATTCCACCTTATCCTTCAGCAGAGAGATTGCTGTAATCACCTCGAAATGCGAACGGGTGTACAGCTTAATGCGGTCCGGAAAAGATAGAGTCGGTGAAGGGACGATCTCGGAGATGTCACTGGTCAATTCATTGGGAATACCGGCTAAAGCCTGGGACAACTTGGCCTTATTGGGATCCCCTTCCTTCCAACCGGTCAGAATCGGCTTCTCTACCGCTATCCCGGTGTCATTCACCTTAACGGCAGCTCCACTGGACAGTATGGCTTCAAGAATCCCCTGTTGATCCAGCTCGTAGGCTACAGCCGGAAACTCTTCAATGGTAATGTTGACAATCCCCGGAAAATTCTTGATCACGGTGGCCTCCTTGACTGTTTTAAGCCCCTTCAGCGAATCTTCCACAGAATCAGCTGAGGCTGCGAAAAACTGTCCGCCGATTACCAGGCCGCTTCTCTCCAGCAGTTCCTCCCGGGTAGTGTATTTATTACCCTGAAAATTGATTTCCGTGATGCGGCTGACGGAGGACCGGAAAAAAATTACGGCCAGCAGCGCTATGAAAAGCAGCAGCAGAATGACAGTGATTTTACGGCTCATTTTTTTTACAGGCTTGTCCTCTTTTAGACGAGGCAGTCGGGTTTTAGGCATTCTCATATCTCCGTAATAAGGCCCTGTCTCCTTCCCTGGCCGAAGCCGAAGGAGACAGGGAGCTTTAATTGGCCAAATCAAAGGGACCCGGTACAGGTACTTTGCGGCTGATACGTGCACCCAGCTTCTGAAACAGCAGCTCGATGCCGTCATACCCGCGGTCGATGTGGTGCGCCTGCTCAACAATAGTAGTTCCCTGTGCTGCGAGACCGGCGATCACCAGGGCGGCTCCGGCCCGCAGGTCCGTTGCTTCCACTGTTGCCCCGTACAATCTCTGGACACCGCGGATAAATGCGCGGTTCAGGTCAGTGGAGATATCCGCACCCATCCGGGCCATCTCCTCCACATGCTTGAAGCGGCCCTCGAATACCGTCTCTTTAATGACACTGAAACCGTCGGCAAGCGACAGCAGCACCATCACCTGAGACTGCAGATCCGTCGGAAAGGAGGGATACGGCGATGTCACTATCCGCTCTACCGCACGTGGACGCCCAACACAGCTGACATTAATTATATCATTGCAGACTGTAATTTGAACACCTGCCCGCCTCAGCACATGGATGAGCGAGGTTAAATGTCCGGCATTGGTGTGGGTCAGGGTGACATTTCCGCGCGTTGCAGCAGCAGCAATCATGACCGTGCCGGCAACGATCCGGTCAGGGATGACCTCATACGTACACGAATAGAGCTTCTCGACACCCCGGATAGTGATGGTATCGGTGCCAGCGCCGATAATCTGGGCCCCCATCGCATTCAGGAAATTCTGCAGGTCCTGGATTTCCGGCTCTCTGGCCGCACCTGATATCGTAGTCGTGCCCTCAGCCATTGCCGCTGCCATCATAATATTCTCTGTGGCACCAACACTGGGATAATCAAGATGAATGTCGCTCCCTGTCAGCCTGCCGGCCCGGCAGGAAATCCTCCCGCTAACCTCCTCAATCTCAGCCCCCAGCAGCTTGAGGCCCTGCAGGTGAAGGTCAATCTTGCGTTCCCCGATTGCACAGCCGCCCGGCTGATAGATCGTCACCTCACCAAATCTGGCCAATAAGGGTCCCATTAAAAAAATGGAAGACCGCATCTGCCGCATTAAATCCTCCGGAACATGGGAAGTGCTTAAGGTTGACGTATCCATTGTTACCGTTTCTTCCTCATGCACAGCCCTGCAGCCCAACCGTCCCAAAATGTTCAGCATGGTCTCGATGTCCAGCAGCTTCGGCACATTATGCAGTGAGTGAACTCCTTCGGCCAGCAGGCTTGCCGCCAGGATCGGCAGAGCCGCATTTTTTGCTCCATGGATACGTATGGTGCCTGACAGGGGACTTCCACCCTCAATCACCAATTTGTCCAATGTATCACCTCCGAGATTACCGCTCACCCACAACCGGTTTCTCCCGACCAAAACCTGTGAAACGCCCCTGGTACAACAGTATACGCCTAGGCATCTCATCCTGCGGGAAGAACCTTGGGTGATTGTCACGATTATAGGATTATCCTATGTTCATAACCCCGGGTGTGTGACAGCAGGAGAATAAGAGCGGCTCTGGAGCAGCGGCCTGCCGGCAGCCTAACCTTATTTCTTCCGTATGGCGGCAAGCCGCCGCAGTTCGCTGACGACCAGCGCAGCGGAATCCCGTTTGCCCAGACGTCTGGACGATTCCGCCATGCTGCTCCGCAGTGACTCTGCCCCGATGATCCGCTGAACAGCTTCATGCAGCGCCTTGCCGGTCAAATCCTTCTCCAGCAGTACAACCGCCGCACCTTCACGTTCCAGCTGTCTTGCATTAGCTTCCTGGTGATTGTTCGTCACATTAGGGGACGGAATGAGGACGGAGGGAATGCCCAAAGCCGTAATCTCGGCCAAAAAGGAGGCGCCCGCCCGGTTCACAATCAGCGAGGTACAGGCCAGCACCTCAGGCATATTGTGGACATAGGGGAGTACATGCAGCCAGCTTGGCTCTCCCCCGAGCTTTTGACGCAGGGCCTTGCGGGTTTCTTCAAAGTAAGACTCGCCTGTAACATAAACATAATGAACTCCATTACCCTTACCCACAAACGGTACCATCTCAATCATTGCCCGGTTAATCGCCTTGGCTCCGCCGCTGCCGCCGACCACAAGCACAACCGTACTTCCTTCAGGTATGCCAAGGGACGCGTAACCTCGCTGCGGGCTTGCAGCTGTGACCGTTGTAGCTCTTGGATTACCGGTATAGATGACGTTTTTGCCGCCCGGAAAAGCGGATTCTGTGCCTTCAAAGCTTACGGCTACCGTATCGGCATACCGGCTCAGAAATTTGTTCGTCAGTCCGGGAATCGCATTCTGTTCATGGATAAGCGTCGGAATCCCGAGACGGGAGGCCGCGTATACTACAGGGCCGCATACATAGCCGCCTGTGCCGATAACGACATCAGGCTTGAACTCGCGCAGCATTTCCTTGGAGGCCTTAACCCCCTTCAGAAAACGCATTATCGTCTTTACATTGTCCATCGAAATCTTCCGGCGGAAGCCGGTAATATCAATAGCTTTAAAAGGAAGATTCTCCTGGGGAACGAGCCTGCTCTCCAGACCTCGTTTGCCGCCGATATAGAGAAAGGCCGATCCTCCCTCTTCCGCTTCAAGCTGCCTGGCGACGGCAACGGCGGGATAAATATGTCCCCCCGTGCCACCGCCGCTTAATACGATACGCATCTCTTTCACCTCGCATAACGGGATAGATTCAGTAAAATGCCGAGTGCCGTAAGCATCAGAGTCAGCGAAGATCCCCCGTAGCTGATCAGCGGAAGGGTAATGCCGGTTACCGGCATCATTCCGATAACCACACCAATGTTAATGATGACCTGAACTGCTACCATACTGACAATCCCTACCGCCAGATAGCTGCCGAACCGGTCAGGCAGGCTCATCGCCACCTTCATTCCCCGCCAGATCAGGATCAGGAAGAGGATCAGCACCGCAATTCCCCCGATGAAACCCAGCTCCTCAGTAAGTATAGAAAAAATAAAATCAGTCTGCGGCTCCGGCACATAGCTGTATTTCTGCCGGCTCATCCCCAGCCCGAGACCGCCCAGCCCTCCGGGACCAATCGCATAAAGGGACTGGATAATCTGATATCCGGCGCCAAGAGGATCGGACCAGGGGTCAAGAAAGGCTGTAATCCGCTTCAGCCGGTAAGGTGCAGCGGCAATCAGCCCGGCAAAGCCGAGCACCCCCAGCCCCCCGAGCGAGAGCAGGTGTTTCATCCGGGCGCCTGCCGTGAAGACCATCATAAGCGCCGCACCGAACATCACGGTGCCTGTGCCGAGGTCCGGCTGGAGCATAATCAGCGCGAACGCCGAGCCGATCAGGGCGAGCGGCGGCAGCAGGCCGCGTGTGAAGCTGGAGATGTCATAATCATCCTTGCCCAGCCAGTTGGCCAGGAACAGAATCATCCCCATCTTCATAAATTCGGAGGGCTGAATGCCGAAGCTGCTGATCCCCAGCCAGCTCCGCGCACCGCCGCGGACTACCCCGATGCCCGGAATTAAAACCAGGACAAGCAGGATGAAGCAGAGGATCAGTGCAGGCCGTGCAAACTTCTTCAGCACCAGATAATCCGTGTTGGCGGTAACGAACATTGCACCAAGGCCAAGTCCGGCGAACAGCAGCTGTCTTTTGACAAAATAAAACGAATCGCCATAATTGCGGAAGCCCAGGACAGATCCGGCGCTGTAAACCATCACCATGCCGATGACCAGCAGGGCAAGTATGGGGATCAGCAGCCAGATGTCAGGCGCATGACGCGATTTGTTCATCAGGAGCACACCTCTTGCATCCGTAGTAGGGGCTTATCCACCCCCCTACTTAAAGGTTATGCACCGCCTCTTTAAAAATACGCCCGCGCTCCTCATAGGATGTAAACATATCCCAGCTGGCGCATGCAGGAGACAGGAGAACGACCTCTCCCGGTTCCGCGAGAGCGGAAGCCTCCCGCACAGCCTGCTGCAGCACGGCGGCGGCACTCTCCCCATTATCGACGGAGATGATATGCTTTACTCCTGCCATTGCGGCAACCTTCGCCAGCTTGTCCCGGGTCTCACCCAGGACCACGATACCTTTCAGGCCGCCCAGGACAGGCAGCAGCTCCATATAGTCGGAGCCGCGGTCAAGACCTCCGGCAATCAGCACCAGCGGCTGCTTGAAGGAGCCCAGCGCCATAGTGGTCGCTTTGGAATTGGTAGCTTTGGAATTGTTATAGTAGGCGGTACCCGCCTTCTCTGCCACATACTCCAGCCGGTGCTCCACACCGCGGAACGATGCCAGCACGCCGCCAAGCACAGCAGGATCTGCCCCTGCGGCAATGGCAATGCCGCAGGCTGCCAGCGCGTTCTCCACATTGAAGCGGCCGGGCAGGCCGATTGAGCTGACCTTGGCTATCTCGGTTTCACTCTCACTGTAATCGCGGTAAATGATCACCCGTTCCAGATCATCCTCTGTATCAGGCAGATAAGAAGGCCGGACGAAAATGCCCTGGACCAGCTCCTCGGTCATCGAGAAGGGCAGAATACCTGCCTTGATATAAGGAACAAGCTCACGGCAGACCGGATCATCCCAGTTCAGCACTGCAGTATCTTCAGGCTTCTGGTTGGCAAAGAGCTTCGCTTTGGAGGCCACATAGTCCTCCATGCCGCCGTGATAGTCCAGATGGGTCTCCGCCAGGTTCAGCAGTGCGCCCACCTTCGGGCGGAAGGTCTCGGTTCCTTTTAGCTGGAAGCTACTCAGCTCCACTACCATCCAGTTATCGTCGCGTGCTTCCTGCGCAGCCTGGCATAGCGGTGTGCCGATATTGCCGGCGACAATCGGATTCATTCCGGCAGCATCCAGCATTTTACCCACCCAGGTCGTCGTTGTCGTCTTGCCGTTGGAGCCGGTAATGCCGATCATCGGCGCTGCACAGATATGATAGGCAACCTCCACCTCGGTAACAATTTCGATGCCGAGCTCCAGTGCCTTTTGTACCGGAGGCACGGAATACGGGATTCCCGGATTCTTCACCACAAGGCTTACGCCTTCGTGGATAAGACCTTCCGGATGTCCTCCGCATATAACAGAAATTCCCAAAGATTCCAGTTCGGAAGCTTCGGGACTTTGCTCTCTTTCCTTTTTATCGTTGACCGTGACGACCGCGCCGCGTTCATGCAGTACCTTGGCCACCTGGACTCCGCTTTTTGCGAGCCCCAGGACGACCACCTCCCTGCCTTTGTATTCATCTGGATGCTTCATTCCTTACAACCCCTTGCTCAAGATTAGTCCTACAGCCGCCAGCAGCAGGCTTACCGCCCAGAATGTCGTAACAACACGCCACTCCGACCAGCCTCCCAGCTCAAAATGATGGTGGATCGGGCTCATGCGGAAGATACGTTTGCCGCGTGTTTTGAAGGAAGCCACCTGCAGCACGACGGACAGCATTTCTATTACGAATACACCGCCGATTACTACAAAGAGCAGCTCGCTTTTGGTAACAATGGCAATGGCCCCGATGGCGCCGCCAATCCCGAAGGAACCAAAGTCCCCCATAAATACTTTGGCCGGATGGGCGTTAAACACCAGAAACCCGAGCACTGCGCCAATCATCGCAGCCGCACATACCCCAGCGGCAATTGAGGTTGCCTGCATGGCGACTACTGCAAAGGCGGCAAGGGCAATTGCACTGACTCCGGACAAAAGTCCGTCAACTCCATCCGTGAAGTTAACGGCATTGGTAACCGCCATCATCATGATGACGATGAACGGATAATAGAACCAGGAGCCCCAGTCAAAGCTGACATCCGTGCCTGGTATGCTGATTCCGGTATTGTGGCCGGCATTAAACAGCAGGATGCTCAGCACTATGCCTACCAGAAGCTGGCCGGCCAGCTTTTGGCGTGCCGTAAGCCCGAGTGAGCGTTTAAAAGCAATTTTGATGTAGTCATCCAGGAACCCGATCAGCCCGTAGCCGAGCGTAGCCACCAAAAGAACATAAAAATCCGAATTCACTACAGAAAACTTTAAGAAGGACAGCGTGAACGCCACCATAATGATAATACCGCCCATAGTCGGTGTTCCGGCTTTTTTCAGATGGGATTGCGGTCCGTCGTCCCGTACCTGCTGTCCGAATTTCATTCTGCGCAGCAGCGGAATGAACAGCGGAGCGGCAATGACCGCAAGGATAAAGGATACAGCAATAGTCAGCAGCAGAAGTTGATAATCCATGGGTACACCCCCTCCAGTATTTATGTCTGTTTAAAATGTTCGTTAAGGCTGTTCAGCGTCTCTTCCAGCCGCATGCCTCTTGATGCTTTGAACAACACGATGTCCTTGGAACTGCATCTGCTGTTCAGGGCAGCAGACAGCTCTGCCTTATCGGTAAAGGCCAATACCCGTTCAGGCCCGAAGCTCTTGACTGCGGCTTCAGCCAAAAAGGCTGATAGCGGTCCATAAGTAAAGACCAGATCCGTCAAAGCCGGATCCAGATATTCGCCGATTTCCCGGTGAAAATCAGCTTCGTTAGGCCCAAGTTCCAGCATGTCCCCCAGCACAGCGACCCGTTTGCCGTCTGTTTTCATAGACTGGAGCACATCAATAGCCGCCTTCATGGAGGTAGGACTGGCATTATAGGCATCGTTCAGCAGCGTCAGTCCGGAGGCCGTTACGATCACTTCGATCCGCATGCCGGTCAGCTTGAGCCGTTTCAGCCCTTCTTCAATATTGGCCTCGCTAACCCCATAATGCCGGGCAACCGCAAATGCAGCCAGTGCATTACTGACATTGTGGCGGCCCGGAAGCGGCAGTGTAAAAGCGCGCTCCTCAGCAAGATAGACGGTTGTAAACGTCATTCCCCCGATATGTGTCATCATCCCTGTCGGATAAATATCGTTATCGGCAGCAAAACCGAAACGCACAGATTGCATACCTTCCGGCGCTTGGAAAGCAGATTCTGTCATAACTTCGGCGAGCAGCGGCTCATCGCCATTATAGATAAGCAGTCCGCCAGGCTTTAATCCTTCAGCAATTTCCAGCTTGGCCCGGGCAATTTCCTTGCGGGAGCCTAGCTGCAGCAGATGCGATTCCCCTATATTTGTAATAACCGCAACGTCGGGAGCGGCAAGCGAAGCCAGCAGGGCAATTTCTCCCCGTGAGCTCATGCCCATCTCGAGTACGGCTATCTCGGTATCCTCGCTCATTGAAAGCACCGTAAGCGGCAATCCGATATGGTTGTTGAAGTTTCCCTGAGTTTTATGAACCTTGTATTGCCCCTCCAGCAGGGAGGTAACGATATCCTTGGTTGTCGTTTTGCCGTTACTGCCCGTTATACCTACAACCTGCGCGCCTGTTTCACTTAGATAAGCGGCAGCCAGTCTCTGCAGGGCAGCCAATGTATCCTCAACCAGAATGACCGCACCTTCCGGTGCAGCACCCTTATCCCGCTGCCAGAGTGTGGCGGCAGCCCCGGCTGTGAGTGCCGCCGCACTGTAATCATGCCCGTCGAAATTGTCTCCCGTAAGCGGGACAAACAGGCAGCCTGATGTAATTTTGCGGGAGTCGGTAATGACTCCCGATATTTCCAGTTCCGGATCTGCGGCAGAACCTGTTGTTCCTCCGCACATGTCAGCGATTTTTTGCAGCGTTCTTGTAATCAATAGCTTCGGCCCCTTATAACTTCTTTGGCGACAAGGCGGTCATCGAAATCATGAACCACTCCGCCGATCAGCTGGTAGGTCTCATGACCTTTCCCCGCAATCAATACTACATCGCCGGGGCTTGCCATTTCAATAGCATTTCTGATCGCCTCCCGGCGGTCCGGAATCATCTCATAACGCTCTTGCGGAACCCCGTCCTCGCTCAGGCCGGCCTCAATATCCTGCAGAATCAGCAGGGGATCCTCTGTCCGCGGGTTATCCGAAGTCACAAATACATGGTCGCTGTATTTCGCGGCAATTTTGCCCATAAGCGGGCGTTTTGTCTTATCCCGGTCCCCGCCGCATCCGAATACGGTCAACACCTTGCCGCCGGCGAACTCGCACACGGCCTTCAGCACATTCTCCAGTCCATCCGGCGTATGCGCATAGTCAACAATAACAGCAAAATCCTGCCCCGCGTCAACCGATTCCACACGACCCGCCACTCCTGCCACCGATTCCAGACTTGCTTTAATCTCTTCCAGCGGGATATCTTCGAGCAGTGCGGCGGTTATCGCAGCCAGGGCGTTATATACATTGAATTTGCCGACCATATGCAGCGAAATATCAGCCTCTCCCTTAAACGTATCCACATGGAAAAATGTTCCTTTGGCTGTAATCGATATTTGCGACGCCCTGACGTTGGCATCATTATCAATGCCGTATGTAATCACTTCCGCTGCAGTCTGGGCGGCAAAATAAGCGCTCGCTTCATCATCGGCATTCAGCACTGCGTACTTACGCTCTTCTTTCCAGGGTGAAATGACGTTGCCCAGACGGGAGAAGAACAGCCCTTTGGCCGCACGGTACTCCTCCATAGTATGATGGTAATCCAGATGGTCCTGGGTCAGGTTTGTAAAAATCGCTGTACGGTAATCCGTGCCTTTTACCCGCCCCTGTTCAAGCGCATGGGAGGATACTTCCATAACACAGCATTCCACACCTTTCAGCGCCATATCGTTAAGCGTACGCTGCAGCTCAAGCGACTCCTGCGTCGTGCCGGAAGCCGGATAGGTCTGGCCGTCATATTGGAGCTGGATCGTGCCGATAAGTCCGGTTTTCAGCCCGTGATCGGACATAATCCGCTCAATCAGATAGGTGGTCGTCGTTTTGCCGTTCGTTCCGGTCACGCCAATCATTTTCATACGGCTGCTCGGCGAACCGAAGAAGGCATTTCCAAGTACAGACATGGCAAACCGGCAGTCATCGACGATCAGCTGCGGCAGATCCAGATCCAGCTTCCGTTCAACTACCAGCGCGGCAGCGCCTCCCGCTGCCGCCTGGGGTGCATAGTCGTGGCCATCCACCGTAAAACCGGGCAGACAGATAAACAAATCGCCGGGCTTAACCTTCCGGGAATCTGCCTGAAGATTTACAATCTCGGTTTCCCCGTCTCCATACAGGCGCGAAGCCGCAAGACAAGAAGATAATTCTTTTAATTTCATAACTAATCCCTCACTCTGCAATTTCGGATAAGAAGACTGGCCCTACCTCTATCATTGACTGGAATTCCCCATATAAATCCTGATGGTCGAGCCTTGTTCAACCCTCGCTCCGGCTTTCGGAGCCTGATTAATGACAGTATTGCCGGTGCCTGAACGGGCTAACGTAAAGTTCATGTTCAAGTCCTCGTAAATGTCCTGGACGGTAGCCCCGGTTAGATCGGGAACCGTAACAATCGGAGTTTCACCTAATTTATAGGTTTTGGGAAGCTGGTCTGTTCGTTCAGGTACTTTCAGATAATGCAGGGAATCCTCAAGAATGTTCTGTACGATCGGAGCAGCTACAACCCCCCCGAACTGTATTCCCTTAGGATTATCAACCGCAGTGTAAACTACAATCTGCGGATCATCCGCAGGAGCAAAGCCAATGAATGAAACAATATGCTCGGTCGGAGAATAGCGGCCGTTAACTACCTTTTGTGCCGTCCCTGTTTTGCCTCCCACCCGGTAGCCGTCAATAAATGCCGGCCGGCCGGTGCCTTTGGCAACCACGCTCTCAAGGGCAGCCCGCAC
The DNA here is from genome assembly GCF_029893965.1 of Paenibacillus sp. PastM-3. Classification (GTDB taxonomy): domain Bacteria; phylum Bacillota; class Bacilli; order Paenibacillales; family Paenibacillaceae; genus Paenibacillus_AQ. The sequence continues at coordinate 123,525 of NZ_JARXXP010000015.1, read as the reverse complement.
CTTCTTCGATGTTTCCTCCGAGATAACCTGCCGGACCTCCTTGGGCTGAACCTCGGATACGGTTTCGCCCGTCTCCGGATTAATCCAGGCCTTGGCCACGTGCGGGGTATACAGCTTACCTCCGTTAATGGCCGCCGATACGGCAGCAATCTGCTGAATCGGCGTAACCGAGACGCCTTGGCCGAAAGCGGTGGTAGCAAGCTCCACCGGCCCCACCTGGGACGGCTTGAACAGAATACCGCTGGCCTCCCCGTTCAAATCTATGCCTGTTTTTGTCCCGAACCCGAAATCCCGGATGTATTTGAAGAGGCTCTCCTTGCCGAGCCGCTGGCCCAGGGCGACGAACCCGGGGTTGCAGGAATTCTCAACCACTTCAAGGAAGGTCTGGCTGCCGTGCCCGCCCTTTTTCCAGCAGCGCAGCCTGGCGCCTCCGACCTCGGCATAGCCCGGATCAAAAAACCGCTCATTCTGCAAATCCACCTTATTCTCCTCCAGCGCCGCTGCAAGTGTAATGATCTTGAAGGTGGAGCCCGGTTCGTAGGTCATCCAGATCGGCAGGTTGCGGTTATAAACCTCAGCATCGTATTCCTTGTAAGAGCCCGGCTCATAGCCCGGCCGGCTGGCCATTGCCAGTATCTCACCGTTTTTGGGGTTCATTGCAATCGACCATGCACCCTGTGCCTGATACTTAACCATCGCCTGATCCAGCTCACGCTCCATAATCGACTGGATCTGCTTATCAATGGTCAGCTGCAGGCTGAGCCCCTCCTGGGGTTCGTAATATTTCTCGGAGGAGCCCGGCATCAGCCTTCCTCCCGCATCGGACAGATAGGAGACATTGCCTGCAATTCCTTTGAGCAGCTTATCATAAATGCTCTCTATGCCCGTAATTCCCTGGTTATCGATTCCGGTAAACCCGAGAATATGTGCTGCCAGATCACCATAAGGATAGTATCGTTTGTTGTCCTCAGCCACAACGATGCCCGGCAGCTGCAAATCACGGATGCTCGCGGCAAGCTCCATCGTAATTTTGCGGCCGCCGGGCTGTAGCTTAACCGAAGACTCACGTTTGGACATCAAAGTGACCAGCTTTTCCTCAGTCATGCCAAGGAGCGGAGCCAGCTGCTGTGCCGTCTTTTGCTTATCCTTAACCTGTACGGGAACGGCATAAACCGTAGGCGAACTGACATTATAAGCCAGCGCAACACCTTCACGGTCCAGTATCTCTCCGCGCTTGGCGGTATAAGGAATATTGCGGCGCCACAACTCCTCCGCCTTGGCGCTCAGCTTCTCGCCCTGATAGAGCTGTACATAGGCAAGTCGTACAGCCAGCGAACCGAATAACACAGCCAGTCCCAGCAGTGTCCACAGCATTCTCCGCCGGGTTACAACCTTTGAAACCTTCATACCGCGTTCCCCCGCTTTCCCTCGTAATAGACATGATCTCTTATCTTCATGACTATTCGGGACAAACAGGGGTTAGAACAAGCCTGACAGCCTGTGCAGCCTGCCATATGCAAAGACCGGCCCATCAGGGACAAGCAGCGGGCTATTCTCCGCTGCCACCGCTATCTTCGGTCTGTTCTCCTGCCGCAGCTACCGGAATATCCTCACCGTATTCATTGAGCGGACTCAGCTTCAGCTGTACAAGCTTTTTGCCGTTCTGGCTTGATTCTGTCTGCTCGGTGACATATCCTTCGCCTTCGACGGAAATCTGGACCTTCAGCAGATTGAGCACCTCCAGCGCATCCCGCAGTGACTGTCCCTTAAGATCAGGAATAGAAGCCTGGTCGCCCTGCTGGCTTAACAAATAGATCCGCTGTCCCGAAGCAAGCAGGGTCCCTGCTTCCGGATACTGGCTGACCACACTGTTTCCGCTGCCGACTGCCTCAAAATCGTAGCCCTGATCCAGCAGCAGCTCTCTGGCTTCCTTAACGGTTTTACCCTCCAGATCCGGCGTGGAGCGCTGGACTGGAGCCGTTTTGTTAATCTTTGTGCTTGCTCCCGTGGCAAGTGCTGTCTTTGGCACCCCCATATACTGCAGGGACTGTGATACAATTTCTTTGAATACCGGGGCAGCTGCCGTTCCGCCGCCGACCTCAACATTCGGCTCATCGATAATGACGATAACTGCAATTTTCGGATCATTCACCGGAGCGTAGCCGATGAAGGATACCAGCACCTTAGATTTCACGTAGTCCTGGCCTTCTACCTTAATCGCGGTCCCGGTCTTACCGGCTACCCGGTAGCCTTCAATGTAAGCATGTTTACCGGTACCAATACTCTGGTCTGACACAACCTGCTCCAGATAACTGCCGGTCTCCCTGGCGCTTTCTTCAGAAATAACCTGTCGGACCACCTCCGGCTTGGTAACAGACGTTTCCCCCGTGTTCGGATCGCTGATTTCCTTAATGACATGCGGTACCATCAGCTTCCCGCCATTGGCAATAGCTGCGACAGCTGTGAGCTGTTCAATCGGCGTAACCTGCACTTTACCGTGGCCGTAAGCCAGCGTTGCATACTCAACAGAATACTTCGGTGTAACCCGGCCTGAGACTTCTCCGGGAAGATCGATGCCCGTCTGCTCCTCAAACCCGAAATCGTGAATATACTGCATCAGCCGGTCCTGCCCGAGCATTTCGAAGCCCAGTTTTACAAAAGCCACGTTACTGGAGCGCTTCACCCCTTCAAGGAATGAAATTTCACCCCAGCCGGCACGGTTGATGTCATGGAGCGGCTGGCTGTATCCTTTAATCCGGATCGAACCTGATTTGAAGGTAGCTTCAGGGTTGAACAGGTTCTCCTCCACCGCCCCGGCCAGCGTGACAATTTTGAAAGTGGAGCCTGGCTCATAAATGGACTTGATGGCATGATTAAGGAAATTTTCCTGATCGCCTGCATACTTCCAGAATTCATTCGGGTTAAAAGTTGGCAGATTGGCCAAGCCGAGGATTTCCATTGTGTTCGGATCGGCGGCAATAACCGTCATACTCTTGGGCTTGTACTGGTCATACGCCTTCTGCATGGCTTCTTGAATATACCGCTGAATGGTACTGTCAATGGTCAGCTTGATATTGCTGCCGTTCACCGCTGGCTGGTAGGTGTCGTTGGAGTCCGGAAGCTTTATCCCTTTACCGTCACTCTGATAATAGAGCTTGCCGTTAGTTCCTTGAAGCTGCTTGTTAAAATAACTTTCCAGCCCCATAATGGCTTCGCCGTCGCGGTTCGTGTAGCCCAAAATATGCGCAGCCAAAGAATCCTTTGGATAATAACGTTTCTGCTCCGTGATCAGACCGATTCCGGTTTCGAGCGTACTATATTTCTCCTCCAGCTCTTTGTTGAACTCTCTCACTTTATCCGCGAGCTCTTTATCAATTTTCCAGCCTTCATTACGGATCTCGCGGTTCTTCAGGTAATTGCCGCTGTCATCCTTGGCCTCCACCAATTTCTTCAGTTCGGCCTCCGGCTTGCCCAGCAGGTCATGGAGTCCCTTGATGACCTCTTCCCCGAATCCCTTTTCAGCGATGACCTGAGGATTCACAACCACCGTATACGCCGGCACATCACTGGCCATCACACTTCCGTTGCGGTCTTCGATGGTTCCCCGCTTTGCTTTGATAACCGAGGTATGCGCCCACTGGCTAACAGCCTTTTCATGCCAGAAATCATTCTGCATGACCTGAATCCAGAATACCCGGACGACTAAAACAAGAAAAAAGAGGGTAATACACCCTCCTATAAACAGCGTGCGAAGTTTTATTCTCTTGACCATAAGGTAACCTCACAAACTCTATTATTGCAGCCTCACCAGGCCGCTAATTGTCGTTTTCGTCAGCTGCCTTACCGTTTGCAGAAACATAGATTGCAGAGTCCTCCGGAGGCTGGATATAGCCCAGCTTCTTGGCTTTCTCGCCAACCAGCTGTTCCAGCGTCTGCTTTTCCATCTGATAGGTGGCAATTTGCTTCTGTGTCTCGGCAATGTTGCTGTCCAGCTTCTGAGCCTGCAAATTCAAATCATAAATATGGACGTAACGCCAAATCAGGGCGACAGCCACCAGTACAAAAGCTGCCAGCGTCAGCATATAAATCAGCTTTTCCTGCGTCGGCAGCACCATCCGTCTGGTGACGACTTTCGTCTTCTCGCGGTAAAGCGGATTTACCTCTTGTTTTCTCTTAGGTTGAACTGCTAAATTGCCGCGGGTATAGGCCATCTCTCTGACTCTCCTTTATCGTCGTTTTTTATAACTTCTCTGCAACGCGCAGTTTTGCTGAACGGGCACGCGGGTTCTGCTCAAGCTCTTCCTCGGAAGGCACCAGCGGCTTACGGTTAACCAGCTTCAATGTGCCTTCAGCGCCGCATACGCAAAACGGAAAGTCAGGCGGGCAGGTGCATCTGCTTAAATAGCTGCTGAAAATCTGCTTACAGATCCTGTCCTCCAGCGAATGGAACGTAATAACAGAGACTCTTCCTTCTGGTGCCAGACAGCGAACAGCTGCATGCAACCCTTCTTCAAAAGCGCCAAGCTCGTCATTCACGGCAATTCTAAGGGCCTGAAAGCTGCGTTTTGCCGGATGTCCACCTGTACGGCGCGCCGCTGCCGGAATGCCTTCCTTGATCAGCTCCGCCAGCTCACCGGTGCCTGTAACCGGCTGTTCCTCGCGTCTTTCCACAATCTTGCGGGCAATCCGCCGTGAGAATTTCTCTTCCCCATACTGGAAAAGCACCCGGGCAATTTCCTGCTCAGGCCAGGTGTTGATAATTTCGGCTGCAGTCAGCTCTGCGGACTGGTCCATCCGCATATCAAGCGGGGCATCATGATTATAGCTGAATCCCCGCTCCCCTTCGTCAAACTGGGGCGAAGATACGCCTAGATCATACAGTATGCCGTCTACCTGCGGAACGCCGTCCTTTTGCGGAACAAAAGGGAGACTCTTCAAGACCTGTTCAAGGTCACGGAAGTTGGTCTTAACAAGCACCACTTTCTCCCCGTATGCTGCCAGCCGTTCCTTTGCATTCTCCAGAGCCCAGTCGTCCTGATCCAGACAGATCAGCCTGCCGTTGCCGCTAAGCTTGGACGCGATCAGAGAACTGTGTCCGGCTCCTCCAAGTGTGCAGTCGACATATATGCCATCCTCTTTGATGTGCAGCCCCTCTGTCGCTTCTTCCTTAAGCACCGTGATGTGGTGAAACAAGCTGCATCCCTCCAGGGCAGTATTCGAATTGTGTATGTGTGTTATAAGTCAAAATTGAAATCAACCAATTTCTCGGCAATTTCGTTGAACGATTCCTCTGATTGTTCGAAGTACTGTTCCCATAGCTCTTTGTTCCAGATTTCCACCCGGTTCGAAACGCCCAGAATAACACAGTCCTTTTCCAGCTTGGCATATTGCCGCAAATTTCCCGGCAGATTAACCCTGCCTTGCTTGTCCCATACGCATTCCGTCGCTCCCGAGAAAAAGAAGCGGCTGAAGGCACGGGCATCCGATTTCATCAGTGAAAGGCTTTTGAGCTTTTGCTCCATGATTCCCCATTCTTCCATGGGATAAACAAATATGCAGGAATCGAGGCCGCGGGTCGCGACGAATGAGGCTCCGAGCAATTCACGGAATTTAGCCGGGATAATGATCCGGCCTTTGTCGTCAATGCTATGCTGGAACTCCCCCATAAACATCGGTTTACCCACTCCTTGTTACCGATTCCCCACTTTGCCCCACTTTACACCACCTAAGCATAATAGATTCGCCATTAAAAATCAAAAACCTTTTTTCTTACCCGAGGTAATTTTTTCTTATTTGTCAAGTCATCATTCATATAAATCTTTGAAGGATAATTGCTGGAGGAAAAGCATGGGTACATATATATAGGGCACAGCATTTTGTAGCCAGCCTGCAATGATTTACCAGAGCATAACGTCCATTAGACAGCAAAATACCCGGGCCATTCGCATGGCTTCCGGGCATTCTGCAGATCCATACACCATTTAATTAATCATTCAGGTTCCAGCTGTCGAGATAGTCAACCTGAGCAGGAGTCAGACTGTCAATCGAAATTCCCAGGCTCTCCAGCTTGTAGCGGGCTACCTGCTCATCCAGCTCATAAGGAACATTTTCCACTTTGACGCCGATGTTTTTGTAATTGTCATTTACATATTTGAGCGACAGTGCCTGCAGGGCAAAAGTCGTATCCATAATTTCTGCCGGATGGCCGTCCGCTGCGCCGAGATTAACCAGTCTGCCTTCAGCCAGCAGATAAAGCTTGCGTCCGTCCTTGAGCAGGTATTCCTCGATGTTTTTGCGCACTGTACGCTGGGATACGGAACGTTCGGACAACTCCGGTTTGTTCACTTCCACATCGAAATGCCCGGCGTTGCAGAGAATCGCTCCATCCTTCATCACATCATAGTGCTCACCGCGAATTACATAACGGTTACCGGTTACGGTAACGAAGAAATCACCATGTTTGGCTGCTTCCAGCATTGGCATAACCTGGAATCCGTCCATATGTGCTTCAACAGCCTTGATCGCATCTACTTCTGTTACAATTACATTCGCTCCAAGACCCTTGGCACGCATGGCTACACCTTTACCGCACCAGCCGTATCCGACTACAACCACCGTTTTGCCGGCTACAATCAGGTTGGTTGTGCGGACAATGCCGTCCCAGGCTGACTGGCCCGTACCATAACGGTTGTCAAACAGGTATTTGCAGTAAGCATCATTAACCGCAACCATCGGGAACTTCAGGATGCCCTGCTTCTGCAGTGCCTTTAGACGGATGATGCCCGTAGTTGTCTCTTCCGCACCGCCGCGGATATTCACCATCAGATCCGGGCGCTCCGAGTGCAGCAGAGTGGCGAAATCTCCGCCGTCGTCAATAATCAGATCCGGCTTGCTTTCCAGCGCCCTGATATTAAGTGCTTTGAACTCCTCCGGAGTCGGGTTATATTTGGCGAATACTGTAATCCCGTCTTCGACAAGCGCTGCACAGACATCGTCCTGCGTAGAAAGGGGATTGGAGCCGGTAATTGTCACTTCTGCACCGCCGGCCTGGACTACCTTTGCAAGATATGCTGTCTTCGCTTCCAGATGCAGCGTAATCGACACCTTTAACCCCTTGAACGGCTGCTCAACTTCGAATTGCTCACGGATACGGTTCAGAACCGGCATATGCTGGCGTACCCAGTCGATTTTGAGATGACCCTCAGGGGCCAGCGACATATCTGCTACGATACTGTTTTGTTTCGACAATGAACTCATTTGAAAACCTCCTAAAAGTTTTGCATTGATTTTACTCACACCAGCACAAAAACCTGCTTCGCCACCATGTTCCTACATATATATAATACGGTGCATTCCACTGAAGTCGGCGGGCATCTCCATTAGCTCATCCAGCCAGGACAGGCCGTAGCGGTTCAGGTAGTACATCACGTTGTATACTCTCTCCTGCAGCTTGCCCGCAGGCATCAGCGAGAGCTCAATCCGTTCCCACTGGCGCAGGGCGGCTTCATTCTGCTTCTCCATCGCATCCTGGGCTTTAGCCTGCAAAAAAGATATCTGGTCGATAATTTTCTCTTTGTTGTTCTGGCCCAGCTTGAGCAGCCCGGCCTGAATAGTCCCCAGCTGTTCAATCAGCGGCTCATACATTACTGCAAAGGACTCCTTAACCTCATGGAACCGGCGCCCCAGCTCCAGCTCATCCTGGCCAGCCAGCCATTCTTTGCGTCTGTCCTCAAGACCGGTGTACACATCATTGAATGAAAGCCCGTATTTACCCATATGCTTATGCAGTGTACCTTCAATGATCGTAAAGGACATGCGCGGTATAATCAGCGGCATCCGGTCCCCTACAACGCCAAAAGCCTCATGCGGTATCGCCCAATACGCAATCTCACCCTGCCCCAGTACAGTAGCAAGCACCGGCAGAACATAATTCTGCATCAGCGGGCGGGTCAATACGTTGTTGCTGAACCGTTCGGGATATTCCTTCAGCACAGCCAGCAGCTCGTCCCGTGTAAAAGAGACTGTTCCTTTGCGGTCACTGAATCCGCCTTCTGTCTTATGCAGCAGGAGCCGCGCACCCTCATGGATATAAAAGAGATTCGCGTTGCCCGGCGTTACATCAGCCTGCAGCTCGTAACCGGCAGCTGTAATGTTCTCTGCAGACTGCTTATAAGCCACCTCCAGCTCATCGTTCCGTTCAATCAATGTAGCGAAGAAAGGACGCTCCAGCGCACGCAGAGCGGGATCTGCGGAATCCAGCAGAACCAGTCCGAATTTGCCGAACAGTGAACCCATCAGCTTGGCAAAAGCATCGCTCATACAGCTGGCTGTCTCTGCTGATTTGCGGATAAACTCCATAATCTGCGGTTTAAATTCACTCTCCTGCAGCATACCGTCCAGCAGCTCAGTCACTTGTTGCCAGCCATCCTGTCCAACTGTAATCGCACTGACTGAAGCCCGCGGTCCTTCAGGCTTGTCTACTTTTAATTTGGCAATTTCTCCGGTCCTGCTTAATACAAAAGTGTGGTTAACCTCATCCCAGTCATGATCCTCACCGGCAATCCAGAATAACGGGACCACAGGCCGGCCAAGCTGTGCAGCAGCTTCTTTGGCCGCAAGAATTGCCGTTGCCGCCTTATATATAACAAAGAGCGGTCCGGTAAACAGGCCGCTTTGCTGTCCGCCAGTAATGACCAGTGTTCCGGGCTGTTCCAGCAGAGCTAATGCCGCCATAACTTCCGGATAATGATTATGCTGCTGATTATAGCCCCGCAGGACCGAAGCAACCTCTACGCGGTTAGCACGCTGAAGCTCTGTACTGTCCAGCCATTCTGCCCGTTCCCTCCGGCTCTGTTCGCTTCGAAAATCCCCGCCGTACAGCTTATCCACAGCTTCATAATGCCCTATATAGTCGCGTGCGAGTTTAGACCCGCCCGGTATCGGTTCCGGTACTACATTCATCTGCAATTGCCCTCCTGTTCTACTCTGTCTGCTATATGTAAACATACTTCTAGTCCATAAACTCTATATGATTGTATCCAAAGTAACGGCGCGCGTCAAAGAAATCCGTCTGACGCATAACAGGCGGGAGCTCAACGCTCCCGCCTGAATCGGTACAGCTGTATGATTAAGCAAATCCTTTGGCAACAAAATGGCCTTTTGAAACTTCAACAAGCTCAAAGTCACTGTCATTTGATTTCTCGCCGGCCGCATAAATCGGGCTGCCAAGCTCACCATGCAATTGAATCCGCTTTTTGTTTGCTTCCACTTCCGGATCCGGCTCCGGAATCGCTGAAAGCAACGATTTGGTGTACGGATGGAGAGGGTTGGCATAAAGCTCTTCGCTCTCTGCCAGTTCCACCATTCTGCCCAGGTACATAACCGCTACACGGTCACTGATATGCTTAACCATGGACAGGTCATGCGCGATAAACAGATAAGTCAGGCCCAGACGGTCCTGCAATTCCTTGAGCAGGTTGACAACCTGCGCCTGGATCGACACGTCAAGTGCAGAGATCGGCTCGTCACAGACGATAAATTTAGGGTTTACCGCAAGTGCACGGGCAATCCCGATACGCTGGCGCTGTCCGCCGGAGAATTCATGCGGATAACGGGTAGCATGGTCATGATTGAGACCAACCATATCCAGCAGCTCCTCAATCCGTTTTTTACGCTCGGCGCGGCTTCCGCCCATGCCGTGAATATCCAGTGCTTCACCGATAATATCAGAAATCGTAAAGCGCGGGTTGAGCGATGCGTATGGATCCTGAAAGATCATCTGCATATCGCGGCGCATTGCTTTCATCTTACCAGGTGACAGCTTGTAAATATCCGTACCATTGTATTTCACGCTTCCGGCAGTCGGTTCATACAGACGGAGAACCGTACGGCCAGCAGTAGTTTTACCGCAACCGGATTCGCCTACCATCCCAAGGGTTTCGCCTTCACGGATGGAGAAATTAATATTATCAACAGCCTTAAGAACTTTACCCTTGCCCACATTAAAATATTTCTTAAGACCTTCAACTTCAATAAGGTTCTTACTCAAACGTACTGCACCTCCTTGGCCATCGAATGAATATTTCAGCGGTGCTCCATATGCGTTCCGCTGAATTCTGTGACGCAGGGACTAAACCGTCTGCCATATGCATTGCTTAGCTGCAACGCGCAGGGTTCGGACAGCCGCCGGCGGCATAATCAGATCGGGGGAACCGATGAATGAAATCAGCAGCTCGCCCTACATTTAGTTCTTTTGCGGCAGTTCATTCATGATATTCATGATTGGCTCATACCACTGAAGAATTCGTGGGGATATTGGTTAAAGCGAGCCTCAGCATAATGATGCCGGCTATTTCAAGAATCTCAATACCTTTTTTCGCTTCGGCCGCTGACTTTTCTGATGTTAGATCAAAACTTCGTTTATCTGTTTGCCCAAATTGATCGTCAGGTTCAAGAAGTCACCGGGTCTTGAAATATCATGCCAATATCTTCACCGCGAATACTTTTGATTTCTTTCAAAATTTATTCCACGGACAGTTTCTTGATCCAACTATTTTTTCAGCTTAGGGTCAAGCGCATCGCGCAGTCCATCACCAAAAATGTTAAAGGAAAGCATGGTCAAGCTTATTACCAGCGCCGGGAAAATCATTCTCCACGGATAGTACAACCACCCAGTCAATGAGTCATTAATCATAGAACCCAAAGAGGCAACCGGTGCCTGCACACCCAGTCCAAGGAAGCTGAGGAACGCTTCAGAGAAAATTGCACTTGGAACGGAAAGTGTAACGGTAACGATGATAGGCCCCATCGCGTTAGGAAGCAGATGTTTGAACAGCAGGCGTTTCCAGTCAGCCCCCATGGAGCGGGAAGCCAGAATGAATTCCCGGCTCTTCAGCTGCATAATTTCGCCACGCACAATCCATGACATGTTAATCCAACCAGTAATTGTAAGTGCCAGGATGATAGTCCACAAGCTCGGCTCAAATACTACGAGCAGCATAATTACTACAAGCAAATAAGGGATCGAGTACAGGATTTCGGAGAACTTATTCATTATGGTATCGACACGTCCGCCGAAGAAGCCCATAATACCACCGTAAATAACACCGAAGATCAAGTCAATACAAGCAGCGGCAAGACCAACGATAAGGGAGATACGGGCCCCCATCCAGGTACGTACAAATACGTCACGTCCGAAATCATCTGTACCAAATAAGTGTTCCAGAGACGGCGGCTTGTTCGTACTCATCAGATCATTCGAGTCATACGTATAAGGAACCAGGTGTGGTGCTACAATGGCCATAATAATAATCACAAGCATAATAATCAACGCTGTCATAGCCATTTTATTCTGACGCAGACGCTCCCACGCATCCTGCCAGGCGGAAAGGCTTTCACGCTGAATTACTTCTGCTTCTTTGTCATTAATGTCAATTTTACGAAAGTCCTCAGGCTTCAGTTCAACCTGTTTAACCATATTGTCATTAACAGCCAACGTTAGTCCCCCTTTCTGCCAGCAAGTTTGATTCGCGGATCAATGGCAACATAAGCAACGTCGGTAAGGAAACGTGCAACCATCAAAATAACGCCGTAGAAAATGGTGATCCCCATAATAATCGGATAATCACGGGTATTAATAGCTTGAACGAACTGTTTACCGATACCGCCGATACCGAAGATTTGTTCAATAACGACCGATCCGGTAATAATGTTCGCAGTCATTGGCCCCACATAAGTGATTACCGGCAAAATACCATTACGCAATACATGGCGGGATACAATCGAAAACCAGCTGAGGCCCTTTGCCTTTGCTGTCTTGATATAATCGGAATGCAATACCTCCAGCATACTGGAACGGGTAAGACGGGCTATAACGGCTATTGGAGATGCGGTGAGAGCCATTACCGGCAGGAAATAGTTCATCGGTCCTTTGAAGCCCATTACAGGAAATATTTTCCAGTGATAAGCCAGCAAATATTGCAGCAAAGAAGCCACAACAAAGCTCGGTACCGCAATACCGAGAACAGCTAATACCATAGCGACATTATCAATCAGCTTCCGGTGATACAGCGCCGCAAGCATCCCCAATGCTACACCTACGATTATTGCTACAATAATAGCAACAACCCCGAGCTTAAGTGATGAGGAAAAGGTCTGTCCGATAATGTGGGTTACATCCTGATTCAGCATTTTCATTGAAATGCCCAGGTCACCCTTCAGAATGTTTTTCAGATAAAGCACGTACTGCTCCAAGACGGGCTTGTCCAAATTATACTGCGCATACAAGCGCTGCAGAATTTGTTCAGGAATTTTTTTCTCGGATGTAAACGGATCGCCCGGAATTGCTTTCATTAGGAAAAAGGTTGCCGAAATCAATACAAACAGCGAAACAACCATGTGGAGAAATCTGTTAAAAATATAACGAACCATGCCCGTCATCACCTCCTTCGACATTTTTTTACTTACCTATTGTAAGGAAAAAAGATCGATTTGTCTATTTGACCAAATATCCATTTTTTCCAAATAATCACATTTAGCGCCCTATACAAAAAAAAGGGATATATATGGAATTCCACATATATATCCCGAAGTAATATAAGAACTTCAGACTATTATATTACTGTATTAGGTTGATTTTATATCCTAGTGCTCAAGAAGATAAGCACGGGACAGATCGATTGCACCGCTGAAGTCAAGAGTAACACCTTTGAGATACTCTTTAGTCAGGGAGTTGTTTGTGTAGTAGTAGATTGGAATGACAACCATGTCATCCATCAGGATTTTTTCAGCAGCTGCGAACTTCTCTTGACGAACTGCATTGTCTGCAGAAGTCTTAGCTTCTTGGATCAGTTTATCGTAGTCTGCATTGGAATAACCGCTATCGTTATTACCGCCGCCAGTTACCCACATATCCAGGTAAGTCATTGGATCATTGTAATCCGCGGACCAGCCGGCACGTGCTACTTGGTAGTTCAGGTTGTGTCTGTCTTCGATGAAGACACCCCACTCTTTGTTTTCCAGCTTAACTTCAACGCCGAGAGCTTTTTTCCATTGGTCAGCGATGGCTACAGCAATTTTCTGATGGCCTTCACTTGTGTTGTAGGTAATTGTGAATTCAAGTTTATCCAGACCTTCTTCTTTCAGACCTTCATCAAGCAATTTCTTAGCTTCTGTAAGATCTTCAGTGAAGTATTGGGAATCAGCAACTTGAGCACGGTATTCCTGTTCATTACTTTGGATACCTGGAGGTACGAAGCCGAATGCCGGCAGTTGTCCACCCAGAGTGATGTTATCGATAATTGGCTGACGTTCAATCGCCATGGCCAATGCTTTACGGATCTTAGCATTATCGAAAGGTTTTTCAGTTACGTTGAACTGGTAGTAGTAAACGCTCGCGATACCTTTTCTTGCAAATTCGTTAGGAAGCTCTTTTTCAACGATTGGCAGTTGTTCAGTTGGAATTTCACCAATTGGACCGCCTGCACGGTCAAGCTCACCGTTCTTGTAGCTCAGCAGCTCAGTTGCGCCACTGTTTACGATGGAGAAGTTGATTTGTTGTGCTTTGATATCGTCAGCAGCGTAGTAAGATGGATTCTTAGTTACTGCCAAGGATTGACCAGTAGTCCATTCAGTCAATGTGAAAGGACCATTAGTGATTTGTGTATCCACTGTAGTTGCCCATTTAGCATTGTCCTTAACAGAGCTGTGTACTGGATAGTACGTATAGAAAGACAGCAGACCCAAGAAATAAGGTGTCGGGTTAGCCAGTGTTACTTCAAGCGTTTTTTCATCAATTACTTTGATACCAACTTGGCTGAAGTCAGTGATTTTACCAGTGTTGAAATCTTCAGCACCTTTAATGTAGTACAGCTGGTAAGCATAAGGGGCTGCTTGTTCAGCATTTGGATCAAGGACGCGTTGCCAAGCGAAAGCGAAGTCGTTAGCAGTTACAGCGTCACCGTTGCTCCATTTGGAATCACGAAGATGGAAAGTGTACACGAGGCCGTCAGCGGAAATATCCCAGGATTCTGCAACGCCTTCTTCAGCTTGTCCTGTTTCTGCATTTTGACGGGTAAGTCCTTCATACATCAATTTCAGAATAGCATTAGATGTGCTATCTTGAGCTTGTTGCGGATCAAAAGTAGGAGGCTCAGAGCTCAAATTAATTCTAAGCGTCTGGTCAGCAGCCAATTTCTCTTCACCAGTGTTACCTGTGTTCGTACCTGCATTTTCACCCGCTGGCGCATTAGTCGCCGCTGTGTTGTTGCCGCTGCTTGCATTGTTGTTTCCGCCGCAGCCGGCAAGCACTGTGCCGATTACGAGAACCAATGCAATCATGAGCAAAAGACTTTTACTCTTTTTCATCTAGCAGTTCCCCCTAAATAGAATGTGGTATATGGTTTATGATTATACAACCAGTGGTCAAAAAAATCTAGAGCAATATTTTCTGAAAACACATTTTTTTTAAAACTTAAAAATTTTGTGACAGTGACGCTTCACCGGAGCAGCGGAACATTACATCGCTTGTGATATGTATTGAATAAGGACTATGAACAAAAAAAGTACATAAAGGACGCCCAGAAAAAAGAACGCCAGCCGCCAAACCGCCCGAAATAACCGCCTTCCATCAACCTTCCCTTTGATCCGGTTCTGGGCTCCGCCAATCAGTCCGGCGGATATTAATACAATAAGCAGTATAAAATAAAACCCGAATTTAGCATTGAAAAGAATATTAAATAAGGCCGAAACCGAAAGCAATAAAAATAAAGTCGTCACATCCATTGCCAGCAGCAAAGTCTTTTTCTTATCCTTCCTGAGCCCGATTCCGATGAAATAGACAATTAAAAAAGGAACAATCGGAATGACACCCAATGTGACAAATGAGTTTTGCAGCAGCTCCAAACAGCGTCACCTCTCTCTCGCACTCATGCCTTCAACAAGCCGGCAAATCCAGCGGTGCAGTGGAACCTGAATTCCCCGGCGCTCGGCCATCTCCACAATACTGCCGTTAATCCAGCGGATTTCTGTCTCCCTTGAGGCAAGGACATCAGCCAGCATGGAGGAGATATTGTCCGATGTTGCCCGGCATACCTCAAGGATATGCTCCCAGGCATCCTCCTCATAGGTAACGCCGCAGACATCATAAACGGCAACCGCTTCGGCATATAAATCCTTCATCAGCTGCACCCGCTGACTTGAGGACAGCAGCTCGCCGTTCTGTATGCGCCATATCGCGGTCAGCGGATTGATCACAGCATTGATCAAGAGCTTCCGGTAAATCAGGGTATTCACTTTGTTCGACATAGAGGCAGAAAATCCTGCTGTCAGGAGGGCATCCGTGAAACTTCTTGCTGCTGCGGTTGACAGCCCATCCGTTTCAGCACTAGTATGACCATCGTCTTCCTGCCCTATGTATATTTCTCCTCTTCCGGTATGAATGACTTCCGTAGAAGTTTCTCTCTTGGCTCCATCAGTAGTCACTGCAGCCCACACGGAGGCATTCGGCAGGAGCTGCCGTAGCTTCTGCAGATGGCCATACCCGTTTTGAAAGCAGACAACATTCAAGGTGCTGCTGTACAAAGGGGCCAGTATTTCCGGCAGCTCCTGATGAAGAGCCTGCTGTTTGAGTGTAAGTACCACCCAGTCCCCGGGCTCATCCAGATAAGTACCAGCAAAGGCATTTGCGCAGGAAGCAAAAAACGCCGTTCCCGGAATTACGATGGGTGCAGCCCCATTCTGGGAGCTGAGCGATAATCCATCTTTATTGAGAGCCTCGGCCTGTTCCTTACTCCTGCACCATATTCTGACGTCCTGACCGGCATGGATCAGTCTGCCAGCCAGCAGCAGTCCTATTGATCCCGCTCCGATAATATCTATTTTCATGAGCGCTTACGCATCCTTCCAATAATTTCCCTCATTATAGCCTGCTGCTGCCCGGAAATGCAAAACACCCGCGAAAACAACTAAATTCTTTTGATCAAAACAAGAAAAAGCCGCAAAACGTTTGCCTTCCGGCACTCGTCAGCAGCTTTTAACGGGAAAGATGACTATTCCATCCGTTCCAGGTTTCCGTTTGCATCCATTTTAAATCTTGTTTTCATTTCTTCTTCTTCTTCATTCAAAAAGGCCAGTCTGCGTGCCCGGTCCATGATCTGGATCAGAGCCTTATAATCATCATTTACGACGCGGTAATCGCTCTGAGCCAGGTTCACCTCTTTGGACAGCCGCTCGTTCTCGGCCCGGAGCTCCGTCAGTTCATCTTCCTTATCCCGGAGATCGCGTTCCAGCATTTTCAGCTGCCGGCCCGCCTCCTGAAATGTCCCTTTCCACTGCCTGAGAAACCGGATGACCGCATCAATAGATAAGGAGCTTTCATTCAGGTTGTCACTTCGACCGTACTCCTCTTCAATGTCACCAAGAATCAGGCCTGCTACCTGTGCTCCCCTGTTTACCGGCTGTTTTTTCAGATAACTCCGCTTCTGGCGCTGGCCTTTGGCGATGCCGATGGCATCCTCATAGCTTTTACGGACACAGCTGTTCCAGCGGAATCCGCATGCTGCCGAGGTTCTCCCGATTTTTTCCCCCACCTCTTCAAAAGCGGCAAGCTGGGTACTGCCTTCCCGGATATGACGCAGCGTTATTTCGGCCAATACCAAATCATCTTCCGCACTCCATGCATCCTGTCTAACGGCTGTCATAAAGCCTAACCCTCCTAACAACATCTTGAAATAACCATCTTCATAACCGGCAGCTCCGCCGGATAGTGAATAGGGATAAAAGCTGCTTACTCCATTTCTATGCCTCTGCTAGAGTTCATAGAATCTATTTGATACTAAATTGTATTTCCATTTTGTCTCCACATCATACGCATAGCGTTACATTTTCCTGTTAAAGAATATGTCAACAGCAAAAATCATATTTATAATAAAATTGCATATTTTTTCAATGAATTCGTTTACAGTTTTTTGACGAACAGGTATAATAGATCCAAAGAAGTGCTTTTCGGGAATCATTTCTAAGAAGGGGGACACTCTCTTGGACCGTATGTTCCGCGTATTGGGATTCTTCACACTCGTCATCGGGCTCATGGCCTTCGCTGGCGATTTGACTGAAATGGCTTTACTCTTCTTTTTGCAGACCGCTTTTTTTGTGGTGCTGGGCTATATGAAATTTACCGAAAAAACGTATATCCTGCTCTTCTGGGGTTATATGATCGTAACGTTCACGGGATTCAGCTACTGGACAGTCTTTCAGATGGGGCTGCCGCTGTAACATTAATATTCAGATCAAAATGGAGGTGCTCCTTGATTCAAGGAACAGCCTCCTTTTTTTGATTTTGAATGCCACGCAAAGTAACGGATCCGGCTTCTATCCTCAAGGCTTCACTTTGTGGGGTTATTTTGTGTGTGCTCTTAGAAGGAAACAGGGTATGATATTTTAACAGGACAACACATAGTATTAGTACATACCGGTCTATTCTGCAAAAGGTGGTGGTGTAGTGCTCTTCCGCAACAAATCAATCCGCAGGTTCGTCATTGTGATCATTCTTATACTGTTTACTATACTTCCGCCAGCGTCAACAGCCTATTTATCAGCAGGCGGTCCTTCGGGCGTCTCCCCGCCTTCCTTCCCGGATAATGAAGAGACGCGCAGACTGCTGGAGCAGACGCTGTCATCTGCTGAAATTGAAAAGGAAATCGCCCGCATTACTGCCCAGCAAGCCGATCTTGAGCGAAAAGCAGAAAAGCTGAAGACTGAGGCTGCTGTCAAGCAAACGGCTATAGCTGACCAGCAGGAGCGCGCAGGTGCCATAATCCGTTCATATTATACGGGGGAAAGGGACGGGCTGCTCGCCGCCGTTCTTTCTGCCAGAAGCATCAGCCGGGTACTTGCCCTGTATGATTATTATGAAATTATTATCAGGCGGGACCATGATATTCTAAGCGAGTATGAGGAGGATTATAAGGCTCTGAAGGCGACGCTGACGGCTGCAGAACGCAGTTCAAGGGAGCTTGCGGAGCTAAAAAGCGCACTGCAGGAGCAGAAAATCCGGGTCGCGGCGCTGAATGAGGAGATTGAGGGCGGCATTCGGGCCAGCAGTGATCCTGAAAGCATGAGTGCCCTTTTGAATGAGTTCACGAAATATTGGGAGAACATCGGACTGCATGAGGTAAAAATCTACTTCAAGGCACTGTCCTCGGCCATGAACCGGCTGCCCCAGTTTATCCAGGGCCGTGAGGGTGTCCTGACCCGCAAAGGTATGACTTATAACCTTACGCTGAAGGAAGAGGATTTGAATGCATTTCTGGTGTCACAGAATAAGCTGTTTAAAGATTTCGGCTTCCGGTTTAATGACGGCAGTGTTATCGCCACAGGCTCCAGCGGCAGTTTGACTCTGACCTTAACCGGCCACTACTCGATCCAGGAAGAACCCGTGAACGGTCTGATGTTCCACATTGATAACGTCGTGTTCAACGGACTTGAGCTCCCGGAATCGACGCGCCAGGATCTGGAGGATGAATTCGACCTTGGCTTCTATCCGGGCAAAATCGTCTCTTTCCTGCATGCGACTGAGGTAGAGAGTAAAGATGGCGTGCTCTATGTGAAGCTGGGCATTTCATTCTGATTCCAGGCCGATTGAGGACTTGTACCCTGCTGCATCAAGCTTGCCGGTCAGCAGCAGGGCAACGGCTGCGGAAACGGCATCCCAGCTGCCGCCCGACGGCTGCTCAGTGATCTCATCTTCCGTTAACAGCAGCTTTCCGTCAAACGGAAGACCCGCAATCTCCGGCAGACCTGAACGGTACAGCTCCTCCAGCGCCGGCAGTCGCCGTGTATTCTCCAGCCATTCCCTCTGTGCTGTAGGAGAAGTGATGTACGCCAGCCAGTTGACTGCAGTTTCCGGATGAGCTGAGCCCGCAGGGAGCGCAAAAAAACGGCTATGCTTCGCTTCATAACCTGCTCTTCCCGCCGTACCTCCCGGAGCTTTGGCGGACAGCGAAGCATTCCCGTGCAGCCTCCATTCGGATAGCGGAAGCGCAGCGAGTGCAAGTCTGCCGCTCTGGAGCATGTCCCACATCTCCGGATTAAACCGGCTGCTCAGATAAAAATAGCTGCGGGCAACTTGAACCCACTCCAGAACAGAAGTATAATCCCCGGTCATCCTATGCCCCATACTTTCCAGCAATGCAGAGAAGCCATATGGATTACGGCTGTCCATGGCCAGCAGGTACTGCTCTTTCCCGGGCTCTTTCTGCTGCTGTTCACGCAGCTGGTTCAGCAGCAGGCTCCATTCCTCCAGACTTGCCGGCGCCTCAGCAAAGCCCAGTTCAGCTAAGTGCTGCGGGGAATAGACCAGTACATAAGGATCTACGTCGAGCGGAATCCCCCAGTCGTAGCCGTTCCATTGCATCTGCGGAATGAGCACCGTCAGCGGTGCACTGCCCGGCACACTCTGGTAGACATCCACCGGCAGCAGATATCCCCGTGTCGCCAGGTCGCGGATATTCCGGCCATCGGTCATAATAATATCCGGGCTCTCCCCGGTTGTCAGCTCCCGTTTGAGGATCTCGGCATTTTCTTCATTGTCAGCATTGCTGATCAGCACCTGGATTCCAGTCGACAATGTATAGTTGCTGCTGATCCGCTGCAGCTCCTTCAGTTCCGCACCGCTCATGGACACACGGATATTCAGGCTGGTTACACTGTCCTTATCTCTTGAATCCGGCTGTTCCAACAGGCTCTGCGGCTGTCTTGGCGGATCCGTCCCTTCCGTGGTATCCAGCTCCATGCTCGGCGACAAGCTTGTCAGCGCCAGCAGCAGTACCGCGAACAGCAGCCAATAGTTTTTGCGTTTCAGCATGGTTCTGTCCTCCCGTCTTTTGATTCCTTCCCTATTTTACCAGATGTCGGCGCCTATGTCTTTGGGGCTTTGAAAACGTTCTCTTTCTATTATATATGTAGCGGGGCGGGGATGCTGAAAAGATTGCTGCCGCGACAGAAGGATACATTCCAAGAAAGCTTTGGACTTCCGGCCGCTGTTGTCTGCAGATTTCCAGATTATATACCGCTGTTCACGGTTGAAATCCGCAGACAAAGGCGGACGCTTCCGCTCCTCCAGTTCCAAACTTCCTTTCCATTCCTCTTATCGCGAAAACAATCTTAAACCCTCCTGCCCCGCAGTAGGCCGGGCAGGCAAAAAGCCGGGAGGAGAATCTCCCGGCTTTGTTTGCAGTCCCGGACTTTTGCCCGGGGGCTGCACGTATTTACAACAGATCCGCAGCCAGCTGGGCCAGGCGTGAACGCTCGCCTTTTTCCAGAGTGATATGGCCGCTGATGCCCTCCTGCTTGAATTTTTCAACAATGTAGCTGAGACCATTGCTTGCCGCATCCAAGTAAGGATGGTCAATCTGCTCGGGGTCGCCCATAAGGATGACCTTGCTTCCCTCGCCGGCACGGGAGACAATCGTCTTCACCTCATGGCGGGACAGATTCTGCGCCTCATCGATAATGATGAACTGCGACGGAATGGAACGTCCGCGGATATAGGTGAGCGCCTCGACCTGAATGCTGCCCAGGCCCATCAATATTTTATCGATATCACCGGCTTTTTTGGTATCGAACAGGAACTCCAGGTTATCGTAGATCGGCTGCATCCATGGACGGAGCTTCTCATCCTTCTCGCCGGGAAGATAGCCGATGTCCTTACCCATCGGAACCACAGGCCGGGCAATCAGCAGCTTTTTGTAGCGGTGCTCATCCTCCACCTTGAACAGTCCGGCTGCCAGAGCCAGCAGTGTCTTGCCTGTACCCGCCTTGCCGGTGATGGTAACGAGCGGGATATCCTCATTCAGCAGCAGTTCAAGCGCCATCCGCTGCTGGGCGTTGCGGGCGCTGATGCCCCAGACTGCGTCATTGCCGAGATAAAGCGGCTCAAGCCTGGACGCATCACTGTTCACTTTAAGCAGAGCCGACTTGCCGCTGCCGATTTCATCCTTCAGAATAACGAACTCATGCGGATACAGCTTGAAGGACAGGTTCAACTGCTTCACGGTCAAGGAACGGTTGCTGTAATATTCATCAATCAGCGACGGATGAACCAGCAGGGACTGATAACCAGTATATAGCTCGTTCAGGTCGCCGGTACGGTCGGACAGATAGTCCTCCGGCGTTATGCCAAGCACATCCGCTTTGATGCGGACGAGCACGTCTTTACTTACGAGTACCACAGGGCGCGGTTCAGCTTTTTCGTTCTCCTCGAGGAGATAATTAAGCGCTACAGCCAATATCCGGTTGTCGTTGGAGACCTCCCCGAACATCTCCTGTACCTTTACGAAGCTGCGGTGGTTCAGTTCCACCTTCAGCGTGCCTCCATGCTCCAGCTCCACCCCGCTATGCAGGTGGCCCAGCTCACGGAGTCCGTCTAACAAGCGTGACACTGTTCGGGCGTTGCGGCCGATTTCGTCGGCGTTGCGCTTCTTGGAGTCGATTTCTTCCAGAACTACAGCCGGAATGACTACTTCATTCTCCTTAAACGCAAAGATCGAATTGGGGTCGTGCAAGAGCACGTTAGTGTCTAGTACAAATATCTTTTTCATGATATCCCCTCCACAGCGCCTGGTTTGATTGATCATACATAACTCTTTTCAGCAAGGGCAACATAAGGTAAAGTACTGATTTTTGACTGAAAGGAGTATTTCATATGAGAAAATCAATGTGTCTGTTGCTGGTACTGCTGCTGCTGACAAGCTGCGGTATCGCCAATAAAGAGTCATCACCCTCTCCTCAGAGTAAACAATCGCCTGAAGTGTTAAGCAGCCAGGGGGAGCATGGAGTGCAGCAGCTGTCTGATGACAACACTGCCGCCCTCGATAACAACAGGGGGTCCGGAACAGGACAACCTTATGACGTTCAGGACAACAGTGATGTTGCACTGAAGGATCATTTTGAGCAATTGGCCAAAAGAGTCCCTGGAGTAAACGGAGCCCACTGTGTCGTCATGAACAATGTGGCCGTAGTCGGCATTGATGTAGACGGATCACTTGAACGCTCACGGGTCGGAACCATTAAATATTCGGTAGCCGAGGCAATCCGCAAGGACCCCCGCGGGGTAAAAGCACTGGTCACGGCCGATATGGATCTTTCAGGCCGGCTGAATGACATGAGCCGCCATATCTCAAAAGGTAACCCGGTTTCCGGATTTGCCTCCGAAATGGCAGATATTATCGGCCGGATCATCCCTCAGCTGCCTGAAGATACGAAGCCTCAAAGCAAAAATCAATAAAGGCTCTGCCGCTGATCACTCCCTTATATTGGTATACCGGGTAGACAAAAAAAGCCTAGTGAGCGTATCACTGGGCCTTTTGCATGGCGGCAAACACTTGTCCGTCCAGCTTCTCAGCTGCACGTGCATCGTATACCTTTGCATATTTCGGGGCGGACTCAAGCTGTGCGCCATAGAAAAGCGCATTGCGGACCGCTTCAATTTCAACATCAAAACAGCACATCTTAAAAGGCACATCGGGGAGCGGATCCAGCTTCACTGCAGCGCGCCCGTTAATGGCATGAACGGTCCCTTCGCCGAAAACCGTAATGGTCACCAGCGGGTTAACCTTCATGTTGTTCACCAGCCTCGACCGGTGGTCAATCGCAAGACGTACGACAGAAGGACTCACGGCATAGACCCAGGAAATGGCTGTAGACGTTGGGCCTCCGGATTCAGCATCCACCGTATTAAGAAGAACAAAGGTTTCGGATTGCAGCATCGATAGCAGGGATTCATTGAGCTGAGCAACGGCTTCGGACATAAGTACAGGCCCCCTATGCGGCAAATGTGCATTCAATTTATTATATTATAGCACACGCGTAAACTTGCATTCAATTTAGAGATGTTTTCATGAAGCAGCTCAAGGTGTTTCAGAGGCAGCTGCTGAACCTGCAAGTGTTGCCTGAAGGCTTTGTTTGGCGTTCTCCAGCTCCTTATCGTTAATATACACATACGGGCTGCGCCAAGTTCCTGTTACCGGCACAAAAGCAATATTCTCTTTGGAAATCTTCCAATAGGTAGCAATCATGCTTTTTATCTGCTCATTCTCAATATCGGTTTCCAGGTTTTTGCCGACAGCATCCATTACATTGCCGATTTTGAGCACACCGCCAAGTGACTGCATCTGCCCGACCAGCGCGTTCAGCACCTCATTCTGGCGCTTGTTGCGGTCAAAGTCATCCGAGCCTTCCGTTTTCGGGCTGCAGTTGGACTTGCGGTACCGCACATAATCAAGCGCGTCATCCCCGTTCAGCTGTGCCGGACCTTTTTTGAGATTAATATCGGTTCCGTCTACACTGTCCGTATAGCACATATCGGCGCTGATATTCACATCCACCCCGCCCAGCTCATCCACAATATCCCGAAAGCCCTGGAAATCAAGGACAGTGACATAATCGATATCAACGTCCAGGTATTTGCCCATCATCGTCTTCATCTCATCTTCGGCTGATATGCCGGAAGTGTCCTCTTTGGCTTTAAATCTTGCATAATAGGCATTAATCTTGTTCTTCTTATAACCGCTGAGCTCCACATACGTATCACGCGGCAGTGAAACGACCGTTGCCGATTTCGTATCCGGGTTCAGCGCAGCCACCATAATGACATCCGTCAGATTGGAGGGATGCTTAGGACGGTTATCGGTTCCCAGCAGCAGCATGGTCAGCGGCTTCGCAGAAGCAAGCTGTCCGCTGTCTACCGGCTGATCGGTACCAAAGCCGCCCTTCTCGAATTTGTAGTACAGGTATCCGGCATACCCCAGTCCGGCAAGCACGGCAATCAGCACCAGCATCAGCAGCATTCTGGTCAGCCTTGCAAAAAAGCTGCGCTTTTTACCTTTTTTCTTCTTCGTTTTGGTCTGCGGGGCCGTACGGTTCTGTTGTCCTCTGCCTCCCTGTGGTCCGTTTGATCTTGGAGGAAGGCTTCCCTTGCTATTACTCATAATGGAATAAAGTCCTTTTCAGTTCACATAGATTTTGGTTCAAGCTACAAGCTTAGACGAAAACCGGAAGCAAAAGTTGCGTTTACCGGTGTTTGTCCGCCGCAGCAGCCTTCCGTCTCTGCCGGGCTTCCACCAGATAGCGGACCCGCACCAGCAGCATAAGCCCTACTGCAACCAGCAGGCACTGGATAATCGGCAGCTTGTCATGCTGAAAGATCAGCAGCATACCGGAGCCGAGCGCCATCATCAGATACAGTACAATCTCCTTGCCGATTGACAGCTTCTGATTGACACGGAAGACACGGTTATACACATACGTCAGCAGAACAAAAATGACGATATAAGCGACTATCGGATGATCAGCGAACCAGCTCTGCACAGCCCGTCACTCCTCCCGGAAATAGATGTCGCATCCATTATATCACTCCTGCCGTCATTAATCCTTAAATTTAAGCAAAGCACCGCAGGACACAAAAAAACCGCCGGATTCAACATCCGGCGGCTTATGGCTGTCAGCTTAAGCCTGGCTTGCTTGAGCCTGCTTACGCTGCTTCTCTGCACGCTCGCGCTCACCCTTGTTAAGGATCTTCTTACGCAGACGTACGGATTTAGGCGTGATTTCACAATATTCATCATCATTCAGGTACTCAAGTGCACCTTCCAGTGAGAACATACGCGGAGTTTTCATTTTTACCGTTTCATCCTTGGTAGCAGAACGCACGTTAGTCAGTGCTTTCTCTTTACAGATGTTAACGATAATGTCGTTATCACGGGTGTGTTCACCAACGATCATACCTTCGTAGATGTCAGTACCCGGCTCCAGGAACAGAATTCCGCGGTCTTCAACACCCATCATGCCGTAGAATGTAGTTGTTCCGGTTTCGCTGGATACCAGTACACCCTGATGACGTCCGCCAACCTGGCCGCCGATCAGCGGGGCATAGCTGTCGAACGCATGGTTCATTACGCCATAACCGCGTGTCAGCGTCAGGAAGTGTGTATTGTAACCGATCAGTCCGCGTGCCGGAATCAGGAATTCCAGACGTACCTGGCCGGTACCGTTGTTGATCATGTTCACCATTTCAGCTTTGCGTGTTCCAAGGCTCTCCATAACAGCGCCCATGCTCTCTTCAGGAACATCAATAAGCAGTCGCTCAAGCGGCTCCATCTTGGCTCCGTCGATTTCCTTCACGATAACTTCAGGCTTGGAAACCTGCAGCTCATAGCCTTCACGGCGCATATTCTCGATCAGGATACCCAGGTGAAGCTCACCACGGCCGGATACGATAAAGGCGTCAGGGCTATCTGTTTCGTCTACACGCAAGCTGACATCTGTTTCAAGCTCTTTGAACAGACGCTCGCGCAGTTTACGGGAAGTTACCCATTTTCCTTCTTTACCTGCAAACGGGCTGTTGTTCACGAGGAACGTCATTTGCATAGTAGGCTCATCAATCTTCAGAACCGGCAATGCCTCAGGGTTAGCCGGATCAGCAATTGTTTCACCAATGTTGATGTCCTTGATCCCGGCAATTGCGACGATATCGCCTGCACCGGCTTCTTCGGTTTCAACACGCTTCAGTCCCTGGAAGCCAAACAGCTTCTCAATACGGGCGGTTTTGCTCTTACCGTCACGCATAATTACCGTTACTGACTGGCCTTGTTTGATTACGCCGCGGTTAACGCGTCCGACAGCAATACGGCCCAGATATTCGTTGTAGTCCATCAGTGTCACCAGGAATTGCAGCGGCTCGTCAACTTTTTCAGTTGGAGAAGGGATGTACTCAGTAATGGTGTCATAAAGTGCCTGCATGTTGTCATCCTGCTTCTCAGGATCAAGGCTCGATGTACCGTTAAGCGCGGAAGCATACACAACCGGGAATTCCAGCTGATCGTCATTAGCTTCAAGCTCAATAAACAGATCAAGCACTTCATCAATAACTTCCTTAGGACGGGCAGCCGGACGGTCAATCTTGTTCACGACAACGATTGGAGTCAGGTTCTGCTCCAGCGCTTTGCGCAGGACAAACTTCGTCTGCGGCATGCAGCCTTCATAAGCATCAACTACGAGCAGTACGCCGTCAACCATTTTCATAATCCGTTCCACTTCGCCGCCGAAGTCAGCATGGCCCGGGGTATCTACGATGTTGATCAGGAATTCTTTATAGGTTATGGCAGTATTTTTGGCAAGGATGGTAATTCCGCGTTCCCGCTCCAGATCGTTGGAGTCCATTGCACGTTCCTGAAGGGTTTCGTGGGCGCTGAAAATACCGGATTGCTGCAGCAGCTGATCGACAAGCGTTGTTTTACCATGGTCAACGTGGGCAATAATCGCGATATTGCGGATTTCTGTTCTTGAATGCATGATTTGTATCCAAATCCTCTCATTTATCAAATTAAAAATGTTTAAATTCTTAGCATGTCACGGCAATCTCACAAAAGAAGCGCCTGGCAGAAAGCCGACGCTCCAACATTTCTTAATTCTATAGTGAAAGCACCATGAAAAGCAAGTCTTTTTATGAAAAAACGATTTCCAGCTCCGTGTAAATTTTCTAGTTCTTATAGCCGCTTTACCAGCCGCCGTTCCACTTTTGCCGGCTTCCCCGTTTTTTGCGGCCAGACATCAGCCAGATTCCCGCAGCTACCAGCACAATACCAAGCAGATATAGCGCACCCGTACCGATCATGCTGAACACCAGCAGAACAACGCTCAGTGCCCCGAGAATGACAGCAAAAGCTGTGAGACCTCCCGACCTTGCCGGGGAATAAAAGGCATATTCATACAGGCCGACAGCAACACCAAGCAGCAGCACCGGCCACAGATGGCGCATATAACCCCAGCCCCAGGTATTACAGAAGCCGAACAGCAGGCCGTAAACCGTCAGAATGCCTGCCGGAACCAGCACAACTGCCGAAGCCCTTTTGCTGAAAAAAAGCACATGCAGGAACAGGCCTGGAATCAGAATTACGAGCGGCCATAAAGCCCGTCCGAGAAATCCGAATACCCCCAGCTTTCCCAATAAAATAATAAGGCCGGCGGCGGCAATGAATATCCCCAGTTTCATGTCTTTATTTGATGACATTATTCATCTATCCCTTCATCGTTCACTTCTTTCGCTGGATTTCTTTTATATTTTAGCTGAAACTGCCATAAAACGCCATCATTCTGCAGTTATTTCTCTTTGAAAATGGCACCTTCCTGCAGAGCGGCAAAAAGGCTGCACCGGAGCTTTTCAGCTTCCGGCACAGCCCTCATTATTACCGCTTCTTAACTGGCTGATACCAGCCGTTTCCTGAATGCGCCTGTCAGGATAACAATGATGCCCAGGGCCATCGGCAGGAAGCTGTGATAGGAAGGCAGGAAGAACGAGATCACGAGCCCGAACTTGGCATCCTGCAGCAGCATATCCCCCGCCGTATGGGCAAGTATGAATGCGCCGATATAGATAAGAATTGGAAAACGGTGCAGCCAGCCTACAATAATACCGCTTCCCCACACGACAATCGGAATACTGAGCATGATGCCGATAACAATCAGGGCAAGATCCCCTTTGGCAACTCCGGCAATGGCCAGAACATTGTCAAGGCTCATGACGAAGTCGGCCAGCAGAATGGTGCGGATGGATCTCCACACGCTCGAGCCCTCATCACGGACCGTAACCTCATCCTCTTCCTCCAGCAGCAGCTTGAACGCAATCCACAGCAGCAGAATTCCTCCGCCGGCTTGAATATACGGGATCTGGAGCAGCAGCACTGCGGCAAAGGTCAGCACACACCGCAGGACCACTGCACCTGCCGCCCCCCACCAGACCGCCAGTTTCCGGTGCTTCTCCGGCAGGTTTTTGCTGGCCATCGCAATTACCATCGCGTTGTCCCCGCTCAGCACTAGGTTGATCATCAGTATTTCACCAAGCAGAACTATCGAATCCATACGTTTCTTACCTCCCCGGGCTACATGTATTACATGTATGTCCACAGCGGGTAAGCTATGCTTCCTGTCCAATTATTTATCAGGATCAGGCATAAGCTGACCTTAGAACCATTCCTCCTGCAGCCCGGACTGGGCGGGCACCAGATCTTGCGGCTTCTCTTCACCGTACGGTGTAATGGTAATCGTCTCCGTGCCTGCGACCGCCTCA
Organism: Paenibacillus sp. PastM-3; assembly: GCF_029893965.1. Lineage (GTDB taxonomy): Bacteria > Bacillota > Bacilli > Paenibacillales > Paenibacillaceae > Paenibacillus_AQ. Next base: position 95,405 of record NZ_JARXXP010000015.1, on the reverse strand, counting down.
TCCAGCCGGGCAGAATATCCGGGCAGAGTCGCTTCAATTTTTTCAATGATCCGCAGATTCGGGTTGGTTGTGGGCGATTTCGGAACAAACAAGGTGCAGCAATCCTCATAAGGCAGAATCGACAGTTCGTACGTTCCGATCCTCTGGGAAAGCTCCACAATTTCACTTTTATCCATCATCACCAGCGGGCGGAGCAGCGGAAGCGCAGTGGCGCGGCCTATGACGTTCATGCTGGACAAGGTCTGGCTGGCCACCTGCCCCAGGCTGTCTCCCGTAACGACAGCAAGCGCACCTTCCCGCTCAGCCAGCCGGGTGGTAATTCTCAGCATCGCCCGGCGCATCAGCGTAATGATCAGGTTATCCTGCCCGATTCCGGTAAAAGAGGTTTGCACCTCCGTAAACGGTACCAGGTGCAGCTTGATTACACCTGCATAACGCGACAGCACACGCGCCAGATCAACAACCTTTTGGCGGGCAAGCTCACTTGTATAAGGGTAGCTGTAGAAATGGACACACTCCACTTCAAGCCCCCGGCGCATGGATGACCAGGCTGCTACCGGGCTGTCGATGCCGCCGGACAGAAGCAGCATCGCCTTCCCGTTCGTACCCAGTGGAAATCCGCCTACCCCTTCAATCTGGTCGCAAAAAATATAAGTAGATCCCTCGCGGATCTCCAGCTTAAGCTCAAGCTCAGGCGACTTTACATCGACCAGCAGCCCCGGGTAACCCTGCAGCAGCGGGGTGGATATCAGCTTATTCATCTCAATCGAGCCATGCGGGAACTCTTTCCACACACGGCGCGCGTTAACCTTAAAGGTTGTCCCCTGTGGCGGGGCGATGATCTCCAGGAACCTCCGGCTGGCTGCCAGAATATCGTCAAATTCCGAACGTGAAACCTTGACCGGGCTGATTGAAGCGATGCCGAATACATTCCTTAGCGCCTCCGCCAGCTCACTTGCGGGCTCACCGTTCAGCGTCACATAAATCCGCCCGAATTCCTTGCTAAGCACAGCTTTCGGATAGGGCTTTACCATTTCCTTGACATGGCGCAGCACGGTCTTCTCGAACCGGTTGCGGTTCTTGCCCTTCAGCGTAAACTCCCCGAAGCGCAGCAGCAGCATATCGGCATATTCAATACTGCTTCCGCGGCCTGCCGCGGCTTCAGTCCTATACTCTCTCATTAATCAGTCCCTGCCTCTCTCGACAATCTTCAAAGCTTGTACAGCGGATAGCAGCGCCTGCTCCAAGGCCTCAATATCCGCCTGCGTATGAACATCCCCCAGACTGATGCGCACACCGCCAAGCGCTGCTGCGGCATCCCTGCCCATGGCCAGCAGAATCCGGCTGGGTTCAGCCAGCCTGGAGGAACAGGCGGAGCGGGTAGAAACAGTCATCCCCAGCTCCTCCAGCTTGCGGGCCATCACCTCTCCATTTACGGCCGGATAGGAAAAATGCACAATATGCGGCGCTCCGTCCCTGCTGCTGTTCACTGTAAACTCGGGAACTCCCGACAAAAACGCCAGCAGCCGGTCCCGCAGCGGTGTAATCTGCTTATTATAGGCTTCCCTGTTTTCTTCTCCCATACGGACCGCCTTGGCAGAAGCGACGATCGCAGCTACGTTCTCCGTGCCTGCCCGGCCCCCCTGCTCCTGCGACCCGCCGGTAAGAAGCGGGAACAGCGCAACGCCTTCCCGCACATAAAGAATACCTACACCGCGAGGACCACGGAGTTTATGGGCAGACAGGCTGTACAGATCTGCCTGCCACTCCTTCAGCTCCGTGGCCAGCTTTCCGAAGCCCTGTACACCGTCCACATGAAACAGCGTACGGTGATTGGCTGCCTTGACCAGCTGGCCGATATCTTTAAGTCGCTGCACCGCGCCAGTCTCATTGTTGACATGCATGACGCTGACCAGCACCGTATCCCGCCGGACTGCTGCAGCAATTCCGGCCGGATCTACCACTCCCGTGGAGTCAGGTGCCACAAACGTCACCTCCCAACCCAGGGACTGCAGCTGCTGGCAGCTCTCATATACCGAAGGGTGCTCGATCTGCGTGGTAACAATATGGCGTCCCCTGCCCTGATATTGCAGGGCTGCACCTTTAACCGCCAGGTTATTGCTCTCCGTTGCTCCTGATGTGAACAGGATTTCATGAGGCGCTGCACCAAGCGCGGCAGCACATACCTCTCTGGAGCGTGCAAGCAGCCGTTCCGCTTCTCTCCCTGCACGGTGCAGCGAGGAAGGGTTGGCATAATGCAGCCTCATAATCTGCCCCATCGTCTGGACTACTTCCTCATACGGCGGAGTTGCTGCGGCATAATCCCAGTACAGCATATATTTAAGTTCTCCTTTATCTGTTAACTAATCAGGATTAAACAATGATCCCATCAAGACTTATAGAATACCTTATTGTATAGTCCATATAAAGTCCGGGCCGAAAAAAAAGACCAAACGGTCATGTCCCGCTGCAGAGGTGCGGGTACACCGTTTGATCTTGTTATTATAGCGTGTATTCGGCGCGGGCGCGTTCTATTTTGGTAATATAGGCCTGGGTTTCTTTGGGAAGAAGGCTCAGCTTCTGCATCAGCTCTTCGTCATTGCTGACGCCAAGCTTGTTCACCCGTCCGGGCCCGGCATTATATGCAGCGAGTGCCATCTTCTCTTCCCCGTCATAACGCTTCAGCTGATAAGATAAGTAGCGCACACCGCCGTCGATATTCTGGGCCGGATCGAACGGATCCGATACGCCAAGCCCGCTGGCTGTTCCATCCATCAGCTGCATCAGCCCTTTGGCTCCCGCCGACGAAACCACATTCGGATTAAACGAGGATTCCGTATCGATCACTGCCTTGATCAGGTCAACCGGTACTCCGTATTTTACACTTGCCGTCTGAATCAGCTCTTCGTAATCTGTCGGTACACTCTCCAAGGTTCCTCCGGCTATGCTGCCGTAACCGACGTTTGCTGCACCAAGCTGCTGCCAGATCAGGCTGCTCATCGCTGTACTGTCTGCAAGTGTAGCCACTCCCGTAAGACTGCTCTCATCCGCAGGCTGTGCAGAGAGCTGCTGCAGGACAGCGGCGAACTCAGCTCTGGACGAGCTCTGGGCTTCAGCCGCGCCTGTTCCGGCTGGCAGTCCGCTGCTTGAACGCAGGTTCACCCACTTCAGCTGCCCAAGCCCGCTTGCTGATGCTGGATCGATACTCATTTTTTGTACATCCTTCTTTCTGGTTTAATCTTTATATAAATATCCTGGTAGGAAGAAGCTCTATTTAAAATTTGAGATACGACTTTATTTTACAATTCATTCATCATAAATGCTATATATCGCCAAGAAAAAACAGACTTCCGACCCTTATAGATAGGTCTAAAAGCCTGTTTCGTTCCTGCTTTTTCTTGTTCCCGGCATTACCTGGCAAAGGGTATCATTACAAAATAACTTAATGTTGACACGATCCCCAGTCCCATCGCCCAGGCCCCCGCCGTTTTCTGCCCGCGGGAGTAGGCACTGTAACCAAGCACAACCGCTACGGGTCCGGCAATAATCGACCAGATGAATAATGAAACGATCCCGAACCCGAGAGCGATATAGCCCATGGTTGCGCTGTCGTTATGCTCGCCCTCGCTCTGACGGACCTCCGGTTCCTTACTGCCGCCGGTTCCCGGTTGGCGAACCAGAGGCGGACTCACCTCGGCAGCATATTCCTCACGGTGTGCCGGGTCGCGTCTGGGATAATCCACACGGCTGCGCGGACGCAGGATCACTTTTCTCCGCCGTGACGGGTCAGGCTTTGTTTCTTCATCTTGAGTGTCCATCGGCCATCCCCCTTTACTTGCCCGGCTTAAAGGTCAGACAGCAGGTAGCGGATGAAGTGCCCGCATGGTCATGATGATTGCCGCGGCTTGTCATCTCTTCGGCGAATTCTTCCTTGAAGGCGCTGCCCGCATGCTTGTCAATTTCAATTACGATCACTTCAGCCCGGCATACATTTTGCGAACCCCAATAATGGCAATTGCTGACGCTGCATCTTACAAGCGGTTTGGCGTTTGACATGATTATCATCACCTCGGTATCATTATGTCCCTGCTCCTGAGTCTGTATGCGGATAGCGAATGCCACCTGCTGGTGGAGCAGGCAATGTAAAGCTTCAAAACAACCATGCGCCGTTCAGGTTACGCTGCGGATGACCGATGTGACACAGCAAAAAAAGACCGTACCAGCCATATGCCATGGCAAGCACGATCCCTTGAACAATTGTACGCTATGAAGCTAACGGTCCAGTACAGGCTATACCTGATTCTGCATCCGTTTTTCGGTCAGATAATCGTTCTCGTAGTAGCTGAGATCATCCCGCAGCTCTTCATACACCTTGGTAATTTCCATAATAATGTCGCGCGCCGGACGGACCGGCTTTTTGCGGAAGCGGATGGCGTCCTGGCCTGTGTAGGCGTAGCGTCCATCTTCGGAATAGCTTTCATTTTTTGGATAAAAGAAGTTATTCACTCCGTAATGATATACGTTGTAAAGCGCCTTTTGCGCGAAATCCTGATCAAACGTGGCACGGCGCAGCGCAACACCGAGCTTCTCGTAAGACATTTCGGAGAAGACCAGCAGATGGCGGAGATCGGACAGAAAGCCTTGATAAAATGCTGCTGTTTCCTCATCCTCTTCCGTTACCAGCTGAGGCAGCGCATGGGTGTTCAGGAATAGTTCCATTTTTCCGATTACGGATTTTAGTTTTTCTCTCGTCGTTTCACATAGTTTCTGCACATTTGCTTCTGACATGGCGGTTGCTCCCCCTTATTAGTCCTTGCTCTAAGTGTTGGTAAAGACAGGTATTGCCAGGAATACTTGATCTCATCCCGGCCTCAAAAAGACGGTGCAAACGGTTTATTTCTTGAAAACAGTATAACAAAAATTTGATTCGATTGATACGCGGCCTTGGACCGCTCCTTAGCGGATGATTTTGTTGCAATATCAAGAAGCTGGACTGGCTGTTTAATCATTTTGATATTATAACAAAATCTTCATCGATGCACCTCAGGGGGGACCGGACCGCTCCTTAGCGGATGATTTTGTTGCAATATCAAGAAGCTGGACTGGCTGTTTAATCATTTTGATATTATCACAAAAACAGGGGACACGGTACCCTTTTCTGCGATGCATAAAAGCGGCGTTCTCTTCTAAACCTACAGCTATACGATACCTAGAAGGAGCGGAGAATATGTCCCGAAAAAATCTAACTGTCGCCGGCCTGATGACCGCTGCATTCACCGTGATCCTGCTTGCTTTTCTGCTTCGACCCACTGAGGAAACAAAGCTGAAGCAGGCTGCCCTTCCCGCTGTTCCGGGTCCCCCGCAGGAGAAAACAATGAAAAAAACCTCTCTTGTGCAGGATGTCAGCGCTACCGACCGCCTGAACCGGACCGATGTCGGCAGACACCTGCGTACAATGCTCGCCGAAACGCATGGTGCTGCCCCGCGGGATATATCAGCATATGCCAAGCGCCTGCAGCGGGGACACAGGCATATCACCATGCTGATGTGGATTGACTACAAGAATCACAAGACAAGCACCTTCAAATCTTCGCTGCCGGAAGGAACCGAACAGGAAAATAAACAGCTGCTGAACTACCTCAATATGGCAAAATCAGCGATCAAAGGCCACCAGTCGTATGAATCACCTTCCTTTATTATCGGAGGCAAAACATATTATTTTATGGCCCAGCGTGACGAGGAAGGCCGTATCGGTGTAATCGCCTTAATCAGCCAGAACATTCTGGATCGTGTTGCCGATCACCAGCTCAAGAACCTGCGTCTGATCCCTTATCCTAAGGAAGGCAAATACCGGGTAGAATCGGTCCATGCCGATACCCTCAAGGATATCACGGTCAAAACAGGCCATGACAACGAGAATGCCAGCCATTTTTACGAAAATGAAATTGTCGTCCGCTTCAAAAACGGCCACCCTACCCCCGGCCAGCTTCAGACGATAACTGCTGATATCCGCTGCAAGCAGCCGCGCAAACTGGGATATGCTTATATTTTCCGCTCGGACAAAATGAACTACTCCCAGCTCAAAACATACTTTGCGAACAAATGGAGTCCCGAATATACAGAGCCCCACTATATGTATTTAACCAATGATACCTCTTACGAAAATACAGGCACAGGCGCCGTTACACCGAATGATCTGCTGTTCTCCACCTACCAGTGGAACCTTCCCGCTATTGAAACGGAGCAGGGCTGGAATCTATCCAAGGGCAGCAATGAAGTGATCGTCGCTGTTGTGGACACGGGAGTTCAAGCCGCCCATCCTGATCTGCAGGGCCAGCTGCTGGCCGGATACAACGCCATTACCAGCGGGTCTGCACCGGATGATGATGTAGGGCATGGAACGCATGTGGCCGGGATTATCGGGGCTATAACCAACAACGAGGAAGGTGTGGCCGGCATCAGCTGGTACAACAAAATCCTTCCGGTAAAAGCGCTCGACAACTCCGGTGCGGGTACCACCTATTCCGTTGCCGAAGGCATCATCTGGGCTGCCGATAACGGGGCAAAGGTCATTAACCTCAGCCTTGGCAACTATGCTGATTCGCAGTTTTTGCATGATGCGATTAAATATGCTTATGACCGGGATGTCGTCATCGTCTCTGCATCAGGCAATGACAACACGGAGCGGCCCGGCTATCCCGCGGCTTATGAAGAAGTGCTGGCTGTAGCCGCAACCAACTCTGCCGGGGAAAGAGCTTCTTTTTCCAATTACGGGGATTATATTGATGTCGCCGCTCCGGGCGAGAGCATAGCCAGCACTTATCCGGATAACCAGTATGCCGCCCTCTCGGGTACGTCCATGGCCAGTCCGCATGTAGCTGCGCTTGCCGGGCTCATCCGTTCGCTCAATCCCGCCTTGACCAACAAGGAGGTTATGGAGCTGATGACCGCAAATGCCGTTGATCTGGGCGAGGCCGGTCATGACAAGTATTACGGCTGGGGCCAGGTTGATATCTACAAGACCCTGCGGGCCGCAGGGGGCAGTGAAGTGCCGCTGCAGCTGTTTCCGCAGCATGTAGGGCAGCAGCTGAAGAGTATGCGCGAACATTCGGATGCTGTCCATTGACAATGGAATAGCATTGCAGCCCAGGCTTGCTGGTGTACGCGGCTTATGTCAGGCGGTCTGTATCCAGATGATCTGTCAGCAGCTGCAGGAACAGTCTGAGCCCCTCTTCCATGTCCGCTGCCTTCATCTGTGAATAGCAGAGGCGGATATGCCGGGAAGGAACCTCGCCGGAGTAGCAGACATCGCCAGGAAGAAAAGAAATTCCCTCCTGTTCTGCCCGTTCATGCAGCTTCCCTATTCCTTGTGCATCCGGCAGCTGCAGCCACAGGTTCAGCCCGCCTTCCGGCACAGTCCAGGTGACTCCCGGAGGGGCATATCGTTTCAGCAGCTTCACCGCTGCCTCCATACGCCCACGCAGTGCCGTGCGCAGCTGCTTCGTGTAAGCATCATACCTGCGGGTGATAAACGGCAGGACCGCCCGCTGGTTCAGCAGCGGACTGCCGAGATCGCTCGCCGACTTGGCAGCGATCAGTCTGGACAGGATATTGCCTCCGGCGACTACGCAGGCGATCCGGCAGCCCGGTGCGATAACTTTGCTGAAGCTTTTCATATAGACCACATGGCCTTCCTCATCCATTGATTTGATCGGCGGCGGGGGCGGCTTATGAAAATAGAGATCGCTGAACGGATCATCCTCGACAATCAGGCAGCGGTAGCTTCTGGCCAGTTCCAGCAGCCGCTGTCTTCTTGTCATGCTCATCGTTACACCGCTCGGATTCTGGAAGGTAGGGTTGGTATAGATGAGCTTTGGGGGACGCTTGTCGCAGAGTCTGGTAAGCACATCGATCCTCATTCCCTCATTGTCCATCGGGACAAAGATCATCTCCGCTCCGCGTCCCGCAAATACATCAATGGCCCCGGTATAGCTGGGTGCCTCCAGATATACGGTATCTCCGGGACCGACAAAGGTGCGGGCAACAAGATCAATCCCCTGCTGGGAACCGCTCGTAATCATCACATCGGAGGACTGCACCTCTACTCCGCGGCTGTTCAGATGCTTGCACATGACTTCACGCAGCTCGGCATCACCCTGAAAATTTCCGTAGGAAGCCATCAGCTCGGGCTGGCCGGTTACCAGCGACGACATCGTAGCCCCGATAAATTGCAGCGGCAAAAGCTCGCTGTGAATCGCTGCAAGATGAAAGGGATATTGTACGGCAGAATAATTAAAATTGCGCCACAGCTGGGCCCGCGGCAAAAAATCGTCATACCCGTCCTGCCAGCCGCTTCCCGCCTCTAACGGGGTGAGCGGCCTCCGGGCGACGAAGCAGCCTTTTCCCTGGCTGCAGATGATATGGCCATGACTTTCCAGCTCCTCGTAGGCTTTGCTTACCGTGACCTGGCTGACCTTCAGCGAGGAGGCCAGACCGCGTACTGAAGGAAGACGTATCCCCGGCTGCAGCAGTCCGGAGGTGATACGCTGGGCCAGCGTATCGCTGATCTGCTGCGGCAGAGACTTGCTGCTCCCGCGGTTTAAATCAATGTGCATCCGACCTTCCTCCCAACTGTTATATTCACCGCTTTACTGTTATACCGCTCTGCCGTTATGATACAACAAAATTCAACTGCGGGGAGATTTTTTATGAAGATACAATATGCTGAAATGACGAACCATCTCGGTTCATCAGCCGTTCGCGATATTCTCAAGGTTACACAGGGCAAGGACATTATCTCGCTGGCCGGCGGGCTGCCCGGAGAAGAGCTGTTTCCGCTGGAAGCAGTGCGGGATGCTTATAACCGTTCACTTTCCGGCAGCGCCTCAGCGCTGCAGTACGGGCTTACCGAGGGCTATACTCCACTGCGCGAGGCGGTAGCCGCAAGACTTACACGCCAGGGTATTCCGGTTCAGGCCGGTGATATGCTGCTCACCACAGGCTCGCAGCAGGCAATCGATCTGTTCTGCAAGGTACTGCTCGATCCGGGAGATAAGGTGCTGGTTGAAGCGCCGACTTATCTTGCTGCCCTGCAGGTACTGAACTCTTACCGGGCAGATATCATCACTGTGGATAGCGATGAATTCGGCATGCTGCCGGAGCATCTGGAGGAGCAGCTCAAACTGCACCGTCCCAAGGTGCTCTATACCGTCCCCACCTTCAACAATCCTTCCGGCGGAAGCTGGAGCAAGGAACGCCGTGAGCGGACCGTTGAATTATGCCGCCGGTACAATGTGCTGATCCTGGAGGATAATCCTTACGGCGAGATCACATTTGATGATGCCCCCGGCGCCTATGCTCCTTCTATGGCAGCCATCGACAGAAGCTCCGGCGAAGAACCGTGTGTGGTGTATACCGGAACCTTTTCCAAAATCGTGGCACCTGCCCTGCGTACCGGCTGGATTATCGGTCCCCCCGAGCTGATCAAGAACATCGCCAAGGCCAAGCAGGCCGCTGATCTTCATTCCAGCGCCATCGACCAGCGGGCGCTTCATGAATTGCTTCAGCACTTTGACATCGATGCCCATATCCGGCTCATCTCGCGGGAATATCATTCCCGGATGAAGCTGCTGGCCGGGGAGCTCAGCGGAGAACGCTGGCAGGGCGCCAGCTTCCGTGAGCCGCGCGGCGGAATGTTCCTGTGGCTGGAGTTGCCTGCTGGTATAGATACGGCCAAGCTGCTGCCTTTTGCGGTAGAGCAGGGCGTTGCCTTCGTTCCGGGCGAGGTGTTCTATGCAGCCAAGCCGCTAAAAAATGCCATGCGCCTGAACTTTACCCACACGCCGCCTGAGCTGCTGCCGGTCGCTGTGCGGCGTTTGGAAGCGGCGCTGGAGAACTACGGGCAGACGTTGGCCGGGGTAGTCGACACGCTCGTATAGCAGGCAGGGAGGCGCTGCTTCCGTGTACGCAAGGCTGACCGGAGGTAAGCAAGTCCCTGCGGCACTCATATGGGGCTGCTCAAGCCGGAATGAAGCGCTTGGCAGGCCAAATGGCCATTTGGCCGCGCAGGGCCAATTCAAGGGCACTTTTGCCCACTCACCTGAGTGCCAGCCCCCGCAACTTGCCGCAATTACCGCGATCCCCTCGTTACATTCATTCCCTCTATTTCTCTTTCCGCCTATTACCCATTCTGTTTATTCCATCAGTCCATTCCACTTCGCCTAATTTACTCAAGAGAAGTTAATTTCAATTACACACTCTTACCCACACTATGCCCATACGCTTGTCCTCCCCCCCGGAATACTAAAAAAGCGGCCCTCCAAAGGAGGGCCGCTATCTTGCCGTATATAAGCTTCGTAATCGAGCTGTATCCGTTACAACTGGTTGTCAGTTAGGAAAGTTTGCCGTAAGCCGGGTTCTGTGCTCGTCGTGGTTCATACGGGAACTACCCTCCCACCATAAGCGACAATCATCTATCTAGGCCGTACATTACTGCACGGCTCCAGCGACCAACCTAGACACGCCTCAGGCGAAGGCTGCCCTTCCGGTAAAGGAAGTGCTGTGTCTCATTAGGTCTTGCTCCAGATGGGGTTTACCAGGAACGAAGTCACCAGCGTTCCTCGGGGTCTCTTACACCTCGGTTCCATCCTTGCCTGTGCCGCCCGAAAGCGGCCATCGGCGGTCCATTTCTGTGGCACTATCCTTCGGCTCGCGCCGACTGGACGTTATCCAGCACCCTGCCTTGTGGAGCCCGGACTTTCCTCCCGCGGCTAAGCCGCCGGCGATTGTCTGTCAAACTTCCCGAACAACATTGTATATTATACAGACTTGCATCAGCCTGCACAAGTGCAAATAAAGGGATTCTAGATGAATCTGAATGGCTCAGTCCCGATTTCCGAAGCATAGACCGCCGTATCGTATTTATGCTCGGTCAGCTTGCCGCTCATCCACTCTGCTACCTTGACCTTCATAATCTTCTCGGCATTATGGCCCGGGTCGATCAGCGTAATACCGGCCAGAGCAGCATCCTGCGCAGTATGGTAGTCAATATCCCCAGTCACCAGCACATCAGCCCCTTTAAAAATAGCGCTGTTATAATACTTGGCCCCGGAGCCGCCCATTACCGCCGCTTTACGGATTTTGCGGTTCAAGTCGCCGACGACCCGGACATGCTCCACGTCCAGTCCCTTTTTGACCGTTTCAATGAATTCGCCGAGTGTCACCGGCTCCTTAAGCTTGCCTACCCGGCCCAAACCGAAGCTGCGGCCTTTGAGATCCATGGAGTAGAGGTCGTAAGCAACCTCTTCATAGGGATGTGCCTTTAGCATCGCCTGGACTACCTTATTCCGCACAGACAAAGGCACAATCGTTTCGATGCGGATTTCTTCGGCCCGTTCCATTTTCCCGGCTTCTCCAATGAACGGATCCGAGCCCTCACGCGGCACGAACGTGCCGTAGCCCTCAATGTTGAAGCTGCAGTGACTGTAATTGCCGATCCAGCCGGCACCTGCGTTCAGGATCGCATCCAGTACCTTCTGATGGTGATCTTTAGGCACAAACACTACCAGCTTGGACAGCTGATCCGTGTGAATGTCTTTGATCGGTGCACCATTTTCAATACCCAGCGCTTCAGCCATCCAGTCATTCATTCCGCCTTCAGCCACATCAAGATTGGTATGGCTGATATAGACGGCAATATCGTTCTTGATCAGCTTCTCATAGAGCTTGCCCATGGGAGTATCGGTCTGAATGCCTTTAATCGGCCGGAAAATAATCGCATGATGCGCAATGATCAGGTTGCAGCCCTTGGCAATCGCTTCGTCCACAATCTCATCGTTCACATCAAGCGCAACCAGCACACCGGTAATTTCCTTCTGCAGGCTGCCAAGCTGCAGGCCCACATTGTCCCATTCCTCGGCCAGATGCTTCGGGGCAAGCTGCTCCATGTAGCTGATTACAGTCTGTCCTTTGGCAAACATTCCAGCACCTCCGAAATTTTCTTGATCTGCGTCCGGATAGCAGTCCGCTTCTCTTCTGCCGATTCCAGCTCAGAACGGGACAGTGAAGACAGTATCCCTTCCAGCTTGGCGATCTCCCCCTGCCATTTGGCAAAGAACACCGCATTCGGCCTCTCCAGCAGCCAAGGCCCCATCTGCACCAGCAGCTCAGTACTCAGAACGACACCGCCCGGCAGCACCCGCTCAAGATAAAGCTGCTCATTCGTCAGCCCGAAAGCCTGTCCTTCAGGCAGCGCAGTAAGCACTTCATACGTTTTGCCGTCTTCTTCGAGAATATGCTCGGTGGTGACTACCCAGCCGTTATTCAGCAACCAGCGGCGCAGAATATCCTCACCTACGTTCGGCTGCAGCGCCAGGGTCTTAACACCCTCCAGCTTACCGAGCACCCGGCCGCGTTCAAGAATAGCGGCGATCAGCGATCCGCCCATGCCGGCGATTGTAATACAGTCCGCTTCACCGGGTTCCAGCACTTCCAGGCCGTCACCTCGGCGGACGGCTATTTTTGCGCCTAATCCGGCTTCTGCAACGCCTTTGCGCGCCGCATCATACGGACCGGGATTTACTTCACCAGCAATTGCAGAGACAGCTTTGCCGCTCTCGACAGCAGCTACCGGAAGCAGTGCATGATCAGAGCCGATATCGGCAAGTCTGCTTCCCTCCGGCACCTGTTCCAGCAGAAGCTGCAGCCGGTCTGATAATTTTACTTTGTTCATGATGCCACCCACGTTATCCATTTTTTTCGGAAAATAAACAGCAGAGCCAGCCCCGCCGCTATCTTCACAATCAGTAACAGCGAAACCCAATCCGGAAAGCCCTGTCTAAGCCACAGCGCATCGACCTCCGGCATTAACCACAGTGAAACCCCGACTCCCAGATAGACCCCTGACACGCCGCTGACCTTGTGATAGAGCAGCCAGCTTAACCACACCATAAGCACACAGAGCGGGAGCCAGAGCAGCTCCAGCTCCAGCATGGATGCTTCCGGACGCATCTGGCCGGAGAATCCGGCATAGAGCAGTGCCCAAAAAGCAATCCCGCAGTAGTGGAGCAGCCCGATTCGAAGAGTGAATCCGAGCACACTCCAGAGCAGCCCGCAGCCGGCAATCAGCACAGGCTGCCAGAAATCAGGATCAAGACCATGCAGCGCAATCATCCACAGGCCAAAACCCATTGTCAGCACGCTGCCGACCCCGGCCAGCAGAAGACTGATCGTCTGGTTCCGGTCCCGGTAAATAGCTGAATAACCGTAACAGACGACCAGTACACAGAGTGCCGTTGCAAGTTGCAAAGGCCAGGAAAAAACGCTAAAATAAAGACTAATCATGAAAATCAAGGAAATTATTCCAAAACCAAACAACCAAATTTTGATGCTTCCCTGCTGCAGATTTTGCAAGGACACCGGATTACTGTCTTTGATTTTGTCTTCATCATTATAAAGGTTTGTCAAGAAATCACAGTATTGCTCCGGCAGCAGCTTGCTTCTTCTCCAGTATTGAATCTCTTTGATAATGGTCTCACGTTTTTCCAGATTCAACGTCTGATCCCTCATTTCCCCATGGGGCTTAGGCTCTTTTTAAGCGCAAAGGACCCCCTGCCGCCGTGCAGCAGAAGGTCCGGGTATAGTACAGCTATTCGAGGAAATCCTTAAGCCGTTTGCTGCGGCTCGGATGACGCAGCTTACGCAGCGCCTTGGCTTCAATCTGACGAATCCGCTCACGGGTTACGCCGAATACCTTGCCTACTTCCTCAAGTGTTCTTGTCCGTCCGTCATCCAGACCGAAACGGAGTCTGAGTACGTTCTCTTCACGCTCAGTGAGCGTGTCCAGTACATCCTCCAGCTGTTCCTTCAGCAGCTCATATGCAGCTGCATCCGCAGGGGCCAGAGCCTCCTGATCCTCGATGAAATCGCCCAGATGCGAGTCATCCTCTTCCCCGATAGGCGTTTCCAGCGATACCGGCTCCTGGGCAATCTTCATGATTTCTCTGACCTTCTCGACAGTCAGCTCCATCTCAGCGGCAATTTCCTCCGGCGACGGCTCGCGTCCCAGTTCCTGCAGCAGCTGGCGGGATACACGGATCAGCTTGTTGATCGTTTCCACCATATGCACCGGAATACGGATGGTACGAGCCTGGTCGGCAATCGCCCGGGTAATCGCCTGTCTGATCCACCAAGTGGCATAGGTACTGAATTTGAAGCCTTTGTTATGGTCGAACTTTTCGACCGCTTTGATCAGACCCATGTTACCCTCCTGAATCAGATCCAGGAACAGCATGCCGCGTCCGACATAACGTTTGGCGATACTTACAACGAGACGCAGGTTGGCTTCAGCCAGGCGGCGTTTGGCTTCTTCGTCACCATTCTTGATCCGCATAGCCAGCTCGACTTCATCATCAGCCGACAGCAGGGGCACGCGGCCGATTTCCTTCAGATACATCCGGACAGGGTCATTGATCTTGATTCCCGGCGGAAGCGACAAATCATCGTCAAAGCTGAAGTCATCATTGTCGTTGCCCTCACTGTCATCCCCTTGCCGGAGCGGAGAGCCTTCATCCTCGTTATCATTCACCACTTCAATCCCGTGATCGCTGAGCTGCTCGTAGAACTCCTCCATCTGCTCGGGGTCCTGATCAAACGGCGACAGTTTCTCCATAATATCTTTGTAGTTCAGTGATGATCTTTTTTTACCTTGTTCAATAAGCTGGTCCTTAACCTGATCCAGAGTAAATTCTGCTTCCAGTTCAGTATGCTGATCGTTCGCCATAATTCGACTCCCTCCTCCCTAGGTACATCCTGTCAGTTACTCATTGTCTCTCTAGGGTTATAATCTCACTTGCTATTTGTGCCGCACGCAAAAAGTCGCCGGATTTCTCCGCTTGAATCATCTCTTCACGCTTCTGCTCCATCTTGCGCTGTATAGGGTATTTCCTCACTTCACGGATGCAGTCATCCAGAACCTGCGTGTTCCAGTCCGGAGGGGTGTCCATCATGGATATCGCCGTAGCGGTTTTCTCCAGACGGTCATCCTGAAGCGATGATAGAAACCGGCTGATGCCGGGTGGCTTGCCTTGCGCGTAATAGGCATATAGATAAGCAGCAATTGCCGCATGATCATCGATGTTGAACTCTTCTCCGAGGCGTTCGCCCACATAAGCGGCTGCTTCCGGGTCCTGAATCATTAGAGACAGCAGTCTCCGTTCCGCAGCATGATAAGCTGGCAGTAAAGTGGGTGCCTGCACCTGCCCTTTTTTATGCCTACCATTATTCCACCTTTTGTCGTTATTATCCCCTTCGGGCATGTTTTTTTGCATAGACGCCCGGAGTAAATTACAGTCCTGCTTCAGGCTGTCATACGACAGCTCCAGTTCGGAGGATATTTCCCGCAAATATACTTCCCGCTCGGTCGAGGAATGCAGGGTGGCGATAATCTGCAGCGCCTCCTTGACATAGGCAATTTTGCCGTCTTCCTCTAGGAGTATATGGTTTTTTTTCAGATATATAAGCTTAAATTTTATGGCTGAGACCGCGGAGTCGATGATCCGCTCCATGAAGCTCTCCGCGCCGTGACGGGAGATAAATTCATCAGGGTCCATTCCGCCCGGCAGTACGGCCACTTTAACCCGCAGCCCGCTTTCCTCCAGCATCGGGATTGCTTTCAGCGCTGCAGCTTGTCCTGCCTTGTCACCGTCATAGGAGAGAACAATCTCATCCGCCAGACTTTTCATTAATGCCACATGGCTTTCCGTCAGCGACGTGCCCATAGTGGCAACACCGTTATGCACCCCTGCTTCCCAGGCCGAAATGACATCGCCGTATCCTTCAAACAGGACAATTTGCCGCATTTTGCGGATAGATGCTTTAGACTGGTGCAGATTGTACAGAATCCGGCTTTTGTTAAATATTCTGCTCTCCGCAGAATTCAGGTATTTCGGCTGTCCGTCTCCGAGGATTCTTCCGGCAAAAGCAACCACCTTGCCCGTCCGGTTCGCTATCGGAAAGATGATGCGCCCGCGGAAACGGTCAATATAGCCCTTCCCTTCACCTCTGGCAGACAGCAGCCCGCCTTTTTCCATTTCGGCAAGATCAAACCCGCGCTTCTCCAGAAATTGCAGCAGTGTATCCCAGCGGTCCGGGGCAAAACCGATCTGGAACTGGTCAATCATTTTGTCGCTGAAGTTCCGGGATCTTAAATAGTTCATCGCGGCTGTGCCGTATTCCGTGTTCTTCAGCAGAAAATGATAAAACTTCGCCGACAATTCATAGGCTGAAAGCAGCCGGTCCCGCTCAGGATCAGGGGGAGATAACGGTCCGCCCTTGCCCTCGGGAATTGCGATATCACTTTCTTCAGCCATTATTCTGACTGCTTCGGGGAAGGATAGTCCTTCGATTTCCATCCTGAATTTGATGGCATTACCGCCCATACCGCAGCCAAAGCAATGAAATACTCCCCGGTCGGGGGTTACTGTGAAGGAAGGGGATTTCTCCGAGTGGAACGGGCAGAGGCCCCATAAATATTTCCCCTGCTTGGTCAGATGGACAACCTTGCCGACAGTTTCGACAATATCATGCCGCGCCAGCACGCTCTCGATAACTTCTTCCGGAATATTACCGTGTCCGCTTGCCACTTTTAGCCACCTTCATCTCTTAACAAATAAATATAATTCGCTATTGCTGCACATTCTCCTGCAAAAGTGTTAAAAGTTTTGTCAGTTTATGTTGAAAAAGATTTTTTTCTTCGGCCGTGATCGCCTTAGGCCCTTTGGAATAGTGCCCGCGCCGGCGTTCCACAGCTCTGGCATGCCTGCCTTCCAGCATAAAATCCATCTTGGAATCCTCATACTCCTGCCCGCGGTTCGACAGCACTCTGCAGCGTTTGCCAAGCGCCAGCGCAGCCAGGCCGTAGTCCTGGGTAACGACGATATCCCCGGCAGCAATATGATTGGCGATGTAAAGATCGGCACTGTCTGCTCCGCGGTCAACCTGAACCACCGTAACCCCTTCATCCGCCTGAAGCACATGGTCGTAAGAAGAAACCATCAGCACAGGAATTCCAAAGGAACGCGCGCAGGCCGTAATCTCCTTTTTAACCGGACAAGCATCCCCGTCGACAACAATCTTCCTTCCGCGGGGCTTTTCCATCGCCATCACCAGATTCCTGTGTAATATATATACGCTTTACGCAAACCGAAATCCTTCTTTCGATAAAGCATAAATACGGAACGGATGTCAACTTACGCATTGGCACCGTTCCGTATATTTATACCCCAAAGCATCGATCTATACCATAGTTCACACAAAATCACAATTTTTTTAGAGCTGTTGCCCAAAAAAAGGTGACTGCTTCCTATAACAAAGCTCTACTTGCGCCAAGGCAGCTCCCGTATTCAGCAGGGCGATTACCACACCAGCTTGCCAAAATCGGCAAAGACTCTGGAGTCTGCATCCACACCCGCCAAAAGCGCAAGACGGTTCGTGCGGATCTGCTCGTCCTCGGCCATGACCATTACGGAATCGAAGAAACCGGTAACGGCATCCTTCAAGCCGGACAGAATGCGCAGCGCTTCAGCAGCATTGCGGGCAGCAATTGCTTCCTGATATGGCGCATGAATACTCTGCCATGTCTCATACAGCTTGATTTCGGCTTCTTCCTTCAGCAGGGAAGGCTCGATAACAGTATCCTCTGCGGCTTTGGCAGCCAGATTGCTGACACGGGTCAAGGAATCTACGGTAACTTTAAAATCATCCTGAGTACTTACAGCTTCGGTAAGCGCCCGGCTTCTGCCGACTACATCAACGATATCATCAAAGCCTGCAGCAGTTACTGCTTCGACCACATCATAACGGATATTGTCGTCAGCCAGCAGGCGTTTTACACGCAGGCCGAAGAACTCGTACAGGTTATTACGCAGCTCAGGGGCAAAATGTTTCTCTGTCCGCAAATTTTCATGAACTTCCACGGCTACAGTGAAAATTTCCTGCAAGGTGATAGACAGCTTATGCTCCAGGAGCATCTGCACAATACCTGCCGCCTGACGGCGCAGCGCGTAAGGATCCTGAGAACCGGTCGGGATGATCCCGATGGAAAAGCTTCCGACAATCGTGTCGATTTTATCGGCAAGGCTGACAACCAGACCCGCTTCGGTTGAAGGCACGCTATCTCCGGCAAAACGGGGCTGATAATGCTCAAAGATCCCTTTTGCCACATTCTCGGCTTCTCCGGCTTTGCGGGCGTAATCCTCACCCATTGTGCCTTGCAGCTCAGGAAACTCACCGACCATCTGGGTCACCAGATCGAATTTGCAGATATCGGCAGTACGGCTGACTTCGGCAGCTGCGGTTGCAGACAATCCAAGCTTGACGGCCAGAGAATCGGCAATGGCCCGGATTCTGCGCACTTTATCGCCTACGCTGCCCAGCTCCACCTGATAAACAATGGTTTCCAGCTTGGCCAAGGCATCGCTGATCTGCAGCTTCTGGTCTTCTTCGTAAAAGAACTTGGCATCCGACAGGCGGGCGCGAAGGACCTTCTCGTTCCCTTTGGCAATCACATCAAGCGATTCTGCATTACCGTTACGCACGGTTACGAAGAACGGCAGCAGCTTGCCTGCGCTGTCCAGAACAGGGAAGTAACGCTGATGCTCACGCATCGAAGTGATCAGCACATCCTGCGGAATATCCAGGAAGGAAGGATCAAAGGTACCGAACAGCACTGTCGGTGTCTCCACCAGGAACAGGACCTCTTCCAGCAAATCTTCCTTGATCGCGATCGTCCATTCTTTATCTGCAGCCAGCTTGTTGATCTGCTCCAGAATCAGGGCCTCGCGTTCCTTCACATCCACCAGCACATGCTGCCCGCGCAGTGCTTCAACATAATCAGAAGGCTGGGCAATAACAGCATCCGTACCCAGAAAACGGTGGCCGCGGCTTACATTGCCTGCTTTGACACCGGTGATTTCCAGATTCACAATCTCCTTGCCGAACAAAGCCACCAGCCAGCGGATTGGGCGGACAAATTTGAAATCATAGGCGCCCCAGCGCATATTTTTTGGGAACGTCATCGCATTCACGATTCCGGTAAGTCCCTCAGCAAGCAGGGAGGCGGTCTCAACGCCGTCGCTGTTTTTGGTCACATAGATGTATTCAACGCCTGCCAGCTCCTTGAATGTGAACTGCTCAGGATCTACACCCTGGCTGCGGGCAAAACCGAGCGCCGCCTTGCTCCAGTCACCGTTAGCATCAAGAGCGATTTTGCGGGAAGGGCCCTTTACCTCTTCACTGACATCAGACTGCTTCTCTGCAGCTTCTTTTACCAGTACTGCCAGTCTGCGCGGTGTAGCATAAGCCGTTACTCCACTGTGCTCAATACGTGAAGCTTCCAGCCACTTGGCTGTTCTGTCCTGAAGCTGCTCCATCGCCGCCCGGATAAAGCGGGCCGGAATTTCCTCAAGTCCGATCTCGAACAAAATATCTTTAGACATGCTCAGCACCTTCTTTCTTCAGCAGCGGGAAGCCCAGCTTCTCGCGTTCCTCCATATAGGTCGCAGCCACGGTACGGGCCAGATTACGCACTCTTGTAATAAAGCCGGTCCGTTCGGTCACACTGATCGCTCCGCGCGCATCCAAAAGGTTGAAGGTATGCGAGCATTTCAGCACATAATCGTAAGCCGGGAATACCAGATGGTTCTCCATCGCTCTGCGTGCTTCCTGTTCGTAGGTGTTAAACAGGGTGAACAGCATCTGTACATCAGACACTTCAAAGGTATACGTGGAATGCTCAACCTCAGGCTGATGGAAAACGTCACCGTAAGTCACGCCGTCCACCCACTCCAGATCGAACACATTTTCCTTTTCCTGAATGTAGGAAGCCAGACGCTCCATACCGTAGGTAATTTCTACCGCTACCGGACTGGTCTCGATTCCGCCGACTTGCTGGAAGTAAGTAAACTGCGTGATTTCCATTCCGTCCAGCCATACTTCCCAGCCAAGGCCCGCGCAGCCCAGCGACGGATTCTCCCAGTTATCTTCTACAAAGCGGATGTCATGCAAAAGCGGATCTACGCCCAGCGCCTTCAGACTGTCCAGGTACAGCTCCTGGATGTTGTCCGGTGAAGGCTTGATGATAACCTGGAACTGGTGATGCTGGTACAGACGGTTCGGGTTCTCGCCGTAACGGCCGTCTGACGGGCGGCGGGAAGGCTCCACATAAGCTACTTTCCACGGCTCGGGTCCCAGTGAACGCAAAAACGTCATCGGGTTCATCGTTCCCGCCCCTTTTTCCGTATCGTACGGGTTGACGAGAATACAGTTCTGTTCTGCCCAGAACTGCTGCAGCGTCAAAATCATCTGCTGAAAGTTCATACTACCGACTCCTTCGCTTTACAAGTGTATTGGCATCGCTGCCGTGAAGCATCTTACTGTGCCGCGATGGAGGCGGCGTTCTTCTATGCTGCAGCCGTTACAAGCGCCTGCATGCAAAAAAACTCCCGCCCCCATGCCTGATATCCAGACATAGGGACGAGAGCTTGACTTATACTCCCGCGGTTCCACCCTACTTGATTACGCCTTGCATTGCCGGCTGCTGCTATCCGCACCGCTGCAACACGAATTGACGAAATCCACTTTTCATTCTGCCGTTTCCGTACTCCCGGGTGCCCTGTTCATGAACTATGCGCTGCCGGGCTTCCACTCTCCCCGGCTCGCTTAAGCGGCATCTTGTCCATTACTTTCCCGATCACTGCACGTCTCTGAGACTTCAGAGTAATACACGGCTGTAAAATTAAAAAGAAACTGTTCCCATAGTAACGGAAATTTTGGGATTCGTCAAATATTGTATTTATCCAGCTGGTCGAGGAAGCCCTGTGACTTCAGCTTCAGCCCGAGCTGGGCGTCCATGAAGGCTCGCATAACAATCTTCAGCTCGCTGCGGGTCGCTTCCTTCACATCGACATTGCCAAGGCGAGTCAGATCCAGGGCAGCAAACAGCCGCAGGAGCTTCAGGGCACGCGGAGAGATCTCCATCGCCGGAGGATCGTTATGCCTGCAGCTGCGGCATAACACACCGCCGAGCCGCGGGCTGATCCGCAGCTCTTCAGCGGGCTTCTCCAGTCCGCAGGCAATACACTGGTCCAGCTCCGGCCCGTACCCTGCAGCCTGCAGTATTTTCATCTCAAATACATTAATAATGATGCCGGGTTCCTTGTCTTCCTCCAGTGCACTGAGACATGCCGACAGCTGGCGGAACCAGAAGCTGCCGGTCTCCTCATCATGCAATACACGGTC
The DNA here is from genome assembly GCF_029893965.1 of Paenibacillus sp. PastM-3. GTDB lineage: Bacteria > Bacillota > Bacilli > Paenibacillales > Paenibacillaceae > Paenibacillus_AQ. Next base: position 74,111 of record NZ_JARXXP010000015.1, on the reverse strand, counting down.
AAGCAGCTCGCAGGCATATGAAGCATACGCCGCTTTAATCAAGTCTGTCCGTAACGCGTGGCGGGACTGTATGATCTCACCCGCATTCAGTGTTCCCAGTCCCCCGTTGTTGCGGAAAAATACAAATTCCCCGGTTGTAAACAGCTGGATCAGCGCAGCATGACGGCTCTTGACCTTTTTCGCGCCGCGGACGAGAACACCTACTTTACCGGCGTTCTCGGTGCAAATCGTAATGATGGCGTTCCCTTCGCCGTAATCCATACTGCGGATGACGATCCCTTCCACCCTGTGTAGCATGCCTCTTCCCCCAACCATCCGGCAAGCAACCAGTCTTTACTCAGCTTCTTCATCAAGTACCTGTTCTTTCTCCGCAGACAGCGGTCCGCCTGATTCCAGCGGATCTCCGGCTTGCCTGTACAGCAGATATGCATCGACATCTCCAGTCATTGCAAAATACTTCCACGAAAAGTCTCGCATTCGTATTCATCCTTTCTTCGGAAACACGATGTCTCTTCAGAAATAGGATGTGCGCTGAGCGGAGGTTTATCCTTGCAATTCCTGCCAGAAAGCAGCGGAGCCAAGCTTTAAACGTCCTTGTGGAAGCCCAGATCGCGCAGAACGCGGTCCTGGTTGCGCCAGTCTTTTTTCACTTTTACCCATAGCTCCAGGAAAATCTTCGATCCCAGCAGGTTCTGGATATCGGTGCGGGCCCGTCTGCCGACTTCCTTCAGCATCGCCCCCTGCTTGCCGATAATAATCCCCTTCTGGGAATCGCGCTCAACAAAAATAACCGCACTGATATGCACGATGCCGTTCGGCTCAACACGCATATCCTCAATACCTACCGCAATAGAATGCGGCACTTCTTCGCGGGTCATGTGCAGAATTTTCTCACGGATCAGTTCAGCACAGACGAATTGCTCCGGATGGTCCGTAACCTGGTCCTCCGGATAATACTGCGGCCCTTCCGGCAAGTATTTGGAAATCTGCTCCAGCAGCGTATTGACGTTGCTTCCCAGCTTGGCGGAAATCGGAACAATCTCGGCAAACGTGTGCAGCTTGTTGTATTCCGTAATCAGCGGAAGCAGCGCTTCCGGCTCGATTTTGTCAATCTTGTTCATTACCAGAATTACCGGTGTCTTGACCTCTTTCAGCTGCTCCGCGATGAAACGGTCGCCTCCGCCCATTCCTTCCGAAGCATCGACCAGGAACAACACCGCTTCCACCTCATGCAGTGTGCTTAGCGCTGTCATGTTCATGTAATCGCCCAGCTTGGACTGTCTTTTATGGATACCCGGCGTGTCCAGGAACACGATCTGCGAGTTGTTCGCCGTGTACACCCCGTGGATTTTGTTGCGTGTCGTCTGCGGCTTGTCCGACATGATGGCGATTTTCTGGCCGATCACCTGGTTCATAAGCGTCGATTTGCCTACATTCGGTCTGCCGATAATGGCGACAAACCCTGATTTGAATTTCATATGATCTTCCCTTCGGTGGTGAAAAATTAATTTAAAATGTGTTTTTATTTTAAAGCTATTTGAGATAAAATCTTAATCAAAAACTTTAGGCAAAGACTTTAGGTCAAAGGCTTTAGGTCAAAGGCTTTAGGTCAAAGGCTTTAGGTCAAAGGCTTTAGTCAAAAGCTTTTTCGATCCCCCTAAATCCCCCTTAGCCAAGGGGGACCCCAAGGGCCCCGGCCCTCTGGACACCCGGAAATGGGCGGGTGAGTGGCTATCGGCGCTTGAGCTGACATATGTGCATTGAGCGCTTTCGTTCCCTGCGGGAACACGCTGAACGGCGGCGCTCGGAGTCGCTTACGAGTGACTGTTAGCACTTAGAGCAGACACTGGTGCCAGGAGCGCTTTCGTTCCCTGCGGGAACACGCTGTAAGGCGGCGCTCGAAATGTGTGTTAACTAATAATTCTTAATCCTTCCACCTCAACTCACGACCTCCAAAGGGGGCTGACGCTCTCGAAATCTGGAGTTTGGGCGTTTAGGCGTGTGAGCGGCACTCGGCGCAGGGAGCAAACTTTGCTGCTATGAGCGCTTTCGTTCCTGCAGGAATGTGCTGGACGGCGACGCTCGAGATGGCGTATGTGCAGATTTCAGCACAGGGAGCGCGCAGGGGCGGTTAACAAACGGTATACTACTCAAACCATTTCTCGCTACAGCCACCTGTTAGCTCTTCTGGAATATTGTGAGGGCTAAATTAACATTCTGTTGTATTTTATACAACAGAATCCACAAATAACAAACCAATTTTAAGATCTGTTGTATTTTGTGCAATAGATCTGCTCACAACAGGCAAAAATCAAGCAATTCGCCACAATCTGCTGTATAAAATACAATAGATTTCCACTTCAGTGAAAAATCAGCTCGTTCTATTGCACATAATACAATAGAACGCCCTCAACCCAAAATCAATGACCCAGCGCATCAACAGCTGCTCGTAAGCAGACCGTCTACTCCGGCGCCTGCCCCTGCTCCAGATCCGCCGTCGTAAACGCGCCGGGCAGCAGATCACGTACAGTCGTCTCTGCGATATCACCCTTCAGGTTGCCGAGAATCACCTTCATATCAGGTCCGCACAGCTCGACCATTACCTGCCGGCAGACGCCGCAAGGAGATACAGGCCCGTCTGTGTCAGCAACAACGGCAATCGCCTTGAAGGTTCCCGGTTTATGCCCGTCGGCAATAGCGCGGAACAAGGCGGTACGTTCACCGCAGTTCGTCGGGCCGTAAGCAGCATTTTCGATATTGCAGCCGTGATGGACATTGCCCTCCTGATCCAGCAGTGCAGCACCGACGCCGAAACGGGAATACGGTATATATGCATTGGCTCTGGCCTTAATCGCTTCCTGAATAAGTAGAGCAGATTCCATAGTGGCCCTCCTAAAAGTTTTGTCAGCATATGCTACCTGAGTGACTTCGTACAAAACTATCTTCGTAAGCATTCACTTAGTTTGTTTAGCATCTTCTTCATGGCTTTACTTCGGCAAACTCACTTCGCAAGCGTTCCGCATGTACTCCATGAGTTGAGCACGTGCAAGACTCGCTGCGTAATCATTGACTGTGTTCAGCAGTTTCTACATCTTTCACTTCAGCAAGCTTGCTGCACAGCATTCACTCCATTCGTGACCAACCATAATTGCCAGTTTACACACCATTAAAATCCGGCAATCCTGTAATGAATGCTAACATATCCGCTTAATACAAGATGGCGGAGGGCACAAATGCCGGTCCGCCTTCATTCAGCTGAATTGGTAAACTGATTATGACATAAACCCGGCAATCCAGTCCATCACCGGATGATAAAAAACATAGATTCCCACAATAACGGCAAAAACCGCCGTAAGCAGCACAGCTCCTGCGGCGGTATCTTTGGCAGTCTTGGCCAGGGGATGAATATCCGGCGACACCAGATCAATCGTCGCTTCAATTGCTGTGTTCAGCAGTTCTGTACTCAATACAAGCGTTATTGCCAGCAGCAGCAGCATCCAGCTTAAAGGCGGCAGCCTGAAAAAGGCGGCGGCGGCAAGCACCACCACAGCAAGCATGCTGTGCACCTTCATATTCAGCTCGGATTTGAAAGCAGAGACAATGCCCTGCGCAGCAAACCGGAACGAATGCCAGAATTTTTTGTGGCCCACCGCCGTATTCTTGACCATTAGCGGGTCAGCCCAACCTGGGCCAGCACTTGCTCCTGTTTGGACATCATCTCGGCCTCTGACTCAGCATCCTGATGATCGTAGCCCAGCAGATGCAGGAAGCCGTGAACGAACAGGAAGCCCAGCTCCCGTTCCAGGGAATGGCCGTATTCTTCAGCCTGCTCCTGTGCCCGTGTTACAGAGATAATGATATCCCCAAACGAGTTCGGAACCTCCGCGAATTCTTCTTCATCGTCGAAAGCATATATAATCTCCGGCTCATCTTCCCCGGCCTCATTCATGGCAAAGGACAGAACATCCGTCGGACGGTCAATGCCCCTGTATTCGAGGTTCAGCTCGTGAATGCGGTCATTATCAACAAAAGTAAGGTCTACTTCACCCTTGTCAATCCCTTCAGCGGCACCCGCTTTTTGCAGAATGCTGTCCAGGAGCGTGATCAGCGCGTCTGTAATTTCGTATTCTTCCTGCTCGTTATTCCAATTGATGGCTAGACTCATGTTGTAGCCGCTCCTTCCTCTTTCTTCGGTTTCTTCACTTCTTCAGGATATTCGATCCGCGAGTGAAAAATCCCCATGACCGTCTCTTTGAGCGTCCGGGCAATGATGTCCAGCTCCTTGATCGTCAGGTCACATTCATCAAACTGGTGGTCATCCAGCCTGCTCTTAATAATTTTTTCAATCATCGTCTCTACCTGTACAACGGTTGGCTTGCGGAGTGAGCGGACCGCTGCTTCCACACTGTCGGCGATCCCGACCACGGCCGCTTCCTTGGACTGCGCTTTGGGCCCCGGATAACGGAAATCCTCTTCTGTGAAATCAGGCGTAACACCCTTTTCCTCCGCTATCTTCAGCGCCTTATGATAAAAATAATGCAGGAAAGTCGTGCCGTGATGCTGCTCGGCAATGTCGCGGATCGGCTTGGGCAGCTTGTACTCTTTCTGCATCTCCACCCCGTCGCGGGCATGCGCTACAATGATGGACTTGCTGAGCGCCGGCTCAATCGAATCATGCGGATTCTCCATATTGTTCTGATTCTCAATGAAATAAAATGGCCGCTTTGTCTTGCCGATGTCGTGATAGTAGGAGCCTACCCGGCATAGCAGCCCGTCCGCACCAATCGCCTCCGCCGCCGCCTCCGACAGGTTGCCGACCATTACGCTATGATGATAGGTTCCCGGCGTTTCCGTAAGCAGCTTGCGCAGCAGCGGATGATTCGGGTTGGACAGCTCAACCAGCTTCAGCGCCGACAGGATACCGAAGGTAGCTTCGAAGAACGGCATCAGCCCGATGACAAGCACCGCTGTCAGCAGACCGCCGGCAAAAGCAAACCCGACCGAATATAAGGTCTGTGTATCATTCCAGACTCCGCCTCCAAGCAGCTTCAGCATAAAGACGGTCACTGTACCGAATAAGGAGACCATGATCCCGCCCTTGAGAAGCGTGGAACGCTGGCCGGCGCGGTGGGTGGCAAAAATCGCTACATACGATACCACCAGCGCAAAGAAGCCGAAGGTAAAATCAAATACCGTGTTCTGCTGCACATTCAGAATAATGCTGGCAAGCACGCTGAACAGGATAGAGCAGAAATACGCCAGAGTCATATCAAGCAGCATGGCAATCAGCATCGCCCCGATCGCAACAGGAGCCAGGAAGCCGACATAGTAGCGGACATCGGTCTGCAGGAAAGCAGCGAGCTTCATGGTTATAATTGTAATGACAAAGACGAGCATCAGCATCAGAAGCTGGGAGTTATTGTACTTGAACCCTGAGCCTGTGCCGCCGGAATAGCGGATAAACACCATCATCCCCGCCGAGAGCATAACCGCCAGCAGCAGCAGGCCGAATTGCGGCCAGTAGTTGACCTCATTGCTGAGCAGCCCATTTTCATCCAGAAGTGCGTAAAGCTCGGGTGTGATGATATCTCCTTTGGCTACGAGCACATCCCCCTGCTCAATGAACACATCTGGCGTATTCTCGCGGGCTTCAACCTTCGCTTCCTTGGTAGCTTCCTCATCAAAAAATTTATTAGGCATAATGACCAGCCGGACCAGCTCCTGAGTCACCTCACGGGCTGTCCGCTGGCTGAGCGAGCTGACGCTGACCTGCTCCGCCACCTTCGCACGGGCGGTCTGGGCATCGACAATCTGATCATTCATCAGCTTGATAACAATTTCCCGGGCAACCTGCTTCATCTCGATAATATCCTGGGTGGTCAGCCGCGGAATTTTGATATAAGTCTCTTCAGGAATGGTATACGCCTGTTCAGCTATGCCGGATTGAATCTCCTCCAGGAGCGTGTCCGAATATGTACCGGCGCTGCGGCTGGAATTAATAAAGCTCTGTACAAAATCATTGGCCCGCTGCGGAATAACGTCCTTGTAAATGCCGATTTTGTCGCTTTGCGAGATCAGATCATCCTGATTCAGGCTGTCGATCCGGTCCAGCAGCAAAGTAACTAGACTATCCGCTCTGATCGGGATGATTGCATACTTGTTCTGTACAGCCTCCGCCGCAGCTTCCTGGGCTTTCAGCTTTGCCTTGTTATCAAGAATCTGCTTCGGGGCCGTGATCTCCTTGGCGCTGGTCGTATTCACTTTAATATCATAGCGTTTTGGCAGCAGGTCCGACGAGAGGCTGAAGTAGAACACCAGCCCAAGGAACAGGAAAAGAGCATAGCGCGTCGCCGCGCTATACTTCCATCCGGTATTGCTGTATACGAATCCGCTTAGTTTCGATGGTTGCTTTGAAGCCATGAGGACAGTCCCCTTTGTTAGTCGAGGTTTTCGGCAGAGCGGTCATAGGCTACGATAATTTTCTGCACCAGAGAATGTCTTACTACATCCTGTTCTGCAAAATATACAAACCCGATTTCCTCAATGCCGGATAAAATCGCCTTAGCTTCGATCAATCCCGATTTTTTGCCGCGCGGCAGGTCAATCTGGGTAACGTCACCGGTGATGACCATCTTGGAGCCGAAGCCAAGCCGGGTCAGAAACATCTTCATCTGCTCCGGAGTCGTATTCTGGGCTTCATCCAGGATAATAAAAGAATCATCCAGCGTACGTCCGCGCATATAGGCAAGCGGTGCAATCTCGATCAGTCCCCGCTCCAGCGCCTTGGCTACCTGGTCCGGCCCCATAACGTCGTACAGGGCATCGTAGAGCGGACGCAGGTACGGATCAACCTTCTCCTGCAGATCGCCCGGCAGAAAGCCCAGGCTTTCACCTGCTTCCACAGCAGGCCGGGTAAGCACGATCCGCTTCACGGAACCCTCCTTGAGGGCTGCAACGGCGAGCACAACAGCGAGGTAGGTTTTACCCGTTCCCGCAGGCCCGATCCCGAAGACGATGTCGCGTTTCTTGATCGTGGTCACATAATGCTTCTGGCCGATGGTTTTGACGCGGATAGGCTTACCGCGGAACGTAGTCGTAATTTCGCCTTTGAACAGGTCCAGCAGCTGATCAGAGCGGAACTCCTTGGCCAGCTCCACTGCATACTGGACATCGCGCTCGCTGAGAATGTAACCGCTGCGGATCAGGGACAGCAGCACATTGAACAGCTGCTCCAGCATGTCCACCTCACGCTCCGCCCCGCGTATTGTAATTTCTGCTTCACGCGAGTCAATCACTGCCGGAATTTCACTTTCAATGATTTTCAGAAATCCATCCTGCGGGCCGAACAGGGATTGCGCTTCTCCCGCATTTTGCAAAGATATACGAATGCTTGCAGTCTGTTCTGACAAGTAGCCTCATTCTCCTCAGTTGTTTACTATCGGAAGTTCTTCCGCGATTCTCTCTTCCACCTCAAACAGCACTTTCATATAAACTTTACCATTGTCTTTCTTCTCATGCAAAATTTTTTGACTTTTAATGGTGCTGTCTGTGCCGTAACGGGCCAAAATATCGCTTTTTGCGCGGGCAATCCCTTCCTCCCTCGCCTCTTCCGCCGTCTTCACCGAAGACGCATAGCTGATCTCCAGCTCCTTCTCCGTCATTACGCCCAGCGGCAGCTGAAGGGAGCGCCAGGAGAGCATATTATTTTCCGTGAGTGTACGCGATTTGCTGAATCCGGATTTACCGTAACCCCACAGCTGTACTGCCCAGTCTCCGATTACAAGATAGGTCCGGTCTTTTCGTTCCCCGGTATAGGAGCTGCTTGTCGTCTTCAGCGGGACCTCAATATTGTATTCATGCCAGACAAGTCCCTTTACTTCGCCCTTGGCTACAACATACTCTATATTTTCCTCATCACCCAGTGCCCCTGATATGAGGATCTGTCCTTTTTTAACCCGGGAATTGATGCCCACCACCGGCCGGCCCTCCTCAGCATAAATACCGGTAACAACCGCATCCGTTCTGCTGACCAGATGGCGCTTGCTCAGGAGGGGGCGCTTTTCCGGCTGGTCTGCCTCGACAACCTGGATTGTGATGCTCGTCCCTGTCCGCTCTACGCCCACCCAGGAAAGTCCCGGCACGCGGGAGGTCAGTCTTTTGGAGAGCTTGTCCGGCTCGTCCATGCGCCAGATCCACTGAAACGGATAAATCCCCTCCTGGCGGGCGGCAGCCAGCAGATCATCGGAGGCTATACGCTGGTTGCCTTCGATCCGGACTGTCCAGACCATGGAGCAGAACAGCAGAAGCATTACCCCGAACAGCAGGATGCCTCCGGCAAAAAGCTTGCGTCTCCACAGCCTGGCCAGCCGGAAAGGAAGGCCGTTTCTCGCAGTGACATGCATACGGCAGCCTGTCTTTTTTAAAAGCGGCCGGAGGCTGAAAAAGTCATCCAGCAGCAGGTTGAGGGAAGCGCCGTTCCCTGCAGGCTTCACCTCCCAGATGACGATGCCGGCTTCGGTTACGGCGTTGATAAACTTCTCCACCGCAGGTCCCGTCACATGCAGTGTAACGAACCCCCGCAGTAATGACAGAGGCGGCTCTTTCATGGTTTCTCCTCGCTTCCCTTGTATCTGATTTCCCCGATAATGCCTTCAACAGCCAGCTCCTGGCCGAGAATATTGCGGATCATTAGCTCCTGCCCAGAGATTTCAAGCGAGCCGTTGGCTAACGCGATTGTAAGCTGGCCTGATGAAAAATGCAGCACACCGCGGTGGTTCTCGATATACAGTTCCTTATTGCCGATCAGGGTGATCCGGGGCAGCTCCTGCAGCACATCCTGCGGAAGATCCAGTACCCCGTTTGTCCATCCCCGCAGCCTGCGGCCGATACGGGTCATATGTAGACTTCTCCCCCTTCCTGCCTTCTTTACACCTTATGCGGCGCTGCAGGCTTTTATGAGAAATACTCACACAGGGAGAAATGCGGCTGCGGTCCTTCCGCAGAGCCTGCGGCAAACGTAAAAAAGCCTCTGGACCCTTCAAGAAGGTTCCAAAGGCTTGCCTTACATAAACTGTAATCCAGTTCTGGTCGTCTTAACACGTCAGCTGTAGTACGGCTGCTATCTCTTCGTTGAGTGCGGACGCCGTGAACGCGGCGGACCGAGAATTTCCGCCCAGATGATCCCGTTCCGCAGCGCCTGACGGCTGTCTGCAGCTCCGCCGGGGAGAGAGGCGGAAGCAGACCCCTGCACACCGGCCGCTGCAGGCCCGTCTGCAGCCTTCTCCAGGCCATAGGCTGCCATACCGTCATATGCGGCCTGCAGGCGCTCCAGCTCACGCTGCATCCGTTCTGTGCGGGCCTGAACACTGTCCTCCTGATCCGCAGGCTGCTCGTAAGACATCCCTTCACCCGTCTCATAGTCGGGAGTCGGGATCTGGGGCGGCTCTTCCCAGGCAGGGGCCAGTTCATGCTCATGCCGCTCATAGGATGAGCTGTCCCGGGAGGACATGCTGCCTTCGGGTGCAGGGAAGCCGCTGCCGGTTCCGGCAGAACGCGCTTTATCTTCGTCAGCGTCCTGGCGTCCAATCCTGCGCAGCGGGTTATCCCCGCCCCCGCCAAAGGTCGGCATTCCGCCGCGGGCGTTAGGCTTTTTCTTATTCTTGGCCGCTTTATTCACATTGGTAAAGATAGCGATCAGAATAATCACGGCAATATAAATCAGACTGCCCATGGGATCTCACATCCCCTTATTTATTGGTCGGACGGTTCGGATCATCCCCGTCGTTCACTTTACCGAGCGAGCCGCGCATCTGTGTGTCGGCCTCGATATTTTTGAGATTCATGTAATCCATCACACCCAGCTGTCCGGACCGCAGCGCTTCCGCCATAGCCAGCGGCACCTGGGATTCGGATTCGACAACCAGCGCCTTCATTTCGACAACTCTCGCCTTCATCTCCTGCTCATGGGCAACAGCCATCGCTCTGCGCTCCTCGGCTTTCGCCTGGGCGATGCGCTTATCCGCTTCCGCCTGCTCGGTCTGCAGGTAAGCCCCGATATTTTTGCCGACATCGACGTCCGCAATATCAATGGAGAGAATTTCAAAGGCTGTACCGGAGTCAAGCCCCTTGGACAAAACAGTCCGGGAAATCGAATCCGGATTCTCCAGCACGTCTTTATGCGAATTACTGGAACCTACCGTGGTAACAATCCCTTCGCCGACACGGGCAATAATGGTTTCCTCACCCGCACCGCCGACCAGCCGGTCGATATTGGCGCGGACAGTCACGCGGGCTTTTACCTTAACTTCAATCCCGTTTCTGGCAACTGCAGCTACAATCGGTGTTTCAATGACACGCGGGTTAACACTCATCTGCACCGCCAGCAGCACGTCACGCCCTGCCAGGTCAATTGCCGCCGCACGGGTAAATTCAAGCGGAATATTGGCCCGCTGCGCCGCGATCAGCGCATTGACAACCCGGTCAACGTTACCGCCGGCGAGATAATGGCTCTCCAGCTGGTTGATGTTAAGACCCAGTCCGGCTTTGGTAGCCTTGATCAGCGGATTAACAATCCGGCTTGGCGTTACCCGGCGCAGTCTCATCGCCACCAGCGTAATAATGCTGATTCTTACACCGGATGCCCATGCGGAAATCCACAGCATAACCGGGAAGAAGCTGAAGAATACACTCAATACAATGATCACGACAACCGCAATCAGCAAAATAGGAATCAAAGAAGCTTCGCCCATACCTGTTCCCAACCTCCGTTACTTTTATTAAAAATCATTCTACATTCGCAGCTCATTCCGCTGCTTCCTTTACCACCACACGGCCGCCCTCCACCTTCACCACGGCAATAGGCCGGTCAGGATTGATAAAGCTGCCTTCAGTAACTACATCCACCCGTTCTCCGCCGATCATGGCTGTTCCCGCAGGACGGAGCGGAGTAAGGCTCATTCCTGCTGCGCCAATGAGGCTGAGCTTTTCCAGTGCAGGCACAAAGCCCTCTTCTTTAGTCAGACTCTCCCTGAGAATGAACCGGTTCCAGATGCCGCGCTCCTTGAAAGCAACCACAACGACCGCAATGACTACCGCCGCAGCAGCAAATGCGATCCCGAGATTAAGCAGGGCGTGGGTATAGCTGAAGGCTGCCCGCACAACGCCCGCGATCAGACAGACTGAACCCAGCAGCCCGAGTATGCCGAAGCTTGGCACAAAGAGCTCCAGCACCAGCATGACAAGCCCCAGAATGAACAGCAGCCATGTCTCCGCTCCGGCGAAGCCGGCCACATAGTTGCCGAAGAAATACAGGGCAAAGGCCAGCGTACCGACGATGCCCGGAGCCCCGAAGCCCGGCACCAGCAGTTCAATGACAATCCCGGCAATCCCGATAAAGAGCAGAATCGTCATGACTACCGGATTAGTGAGAAAATGCGACACTTTCTCGGCCCCGGTCTGCTTAACGTGAAAAATGTCGTCAGTAGAGTAGCCCAGCCAGGCAACGCCTTCCTCCGGTGTGGCAGCCAAATGCTCGGCATAGCCCGCTTTCAGCGCCTCGTCACTGGTCAGCGCAATAAGCTGTCCTGCCGCCTTGTTCACGCCAAGCTCAGGCTTGTTCACGACCAGGTTCACATCCATCATTCCTGCAGCTATGTCAGGATCACGGCCGTTCAGCATGGCTGCCCCGACCATTTTGGATTTCCAGTATGAGACGATTTTGGCGTCATCCACACTGTTGCCGTCCCTGTCTACAAGTGATGCCGCGCCGATCATGCTTCCTGGCTTCATAATAATGTTGTCTGCGTTCAACGCTATGTAACTGCCTGCCGACGCAGCGTCGCCCTTAATAAAAGCTGTAACCGGAATGTCGCTGTCCCTGATCAGTGAACCAATCTGTTCTGCAGAATTCACCAGTCCCCCCGGTGTATCAATCTCCAGTACAATCAGAACCGCCCCGTAGTTGGCCGCCTCTGCAAATCCGCGCTCCAGAAAGCTCTGCAGCCCGCGTTCAATCTCATGTTCAACCGGAATGATAAATACAGGGCCGCTTTTGACTTCTCCGGCCGGCCGTGTTGACCCGGATGATGCGGCTGCACCTGCCAGTGCCGGTATGCACAGCATCAGCAGCAGGATAGCGACAGTAAAGGAGATAAGCCGTTTCCGGATTCTGCCCACATTTAGAACCTCCCCTCTTCATCATAACCCATTTCATACTCCTAGTACGCCCTAAACCGGCAATCCGTTTCAAAACATTAGCCGGACTGCCGGCTTTAAGCCCAAAGAAAAAGAGACAAAGATAAGCAGATGCTTATAATTTGTCCCTTTTATAACGAAAAACACCCCTTATAAAAAGGGGTGTTAGCGCTATATTATTGCAGAAATTGCAGAACCGCCTGGTTCACAAGTTTACCATCGGCGCGACCTTTGACCTTAGGCATCAGTGCGCTCATGACCTTACCCATATCACTTTTCGAAGAAGCACCGGTTTCCTGGATGGTCTGCTGTACAATTACTTTAATTTCTTCTTCGGAAAGCTGCGCAGGAAGATACTTAATGATAATCTCGATTTCTGCCTTCGTATTCGCGGCAAGCTCTTCACGACCCGCTGATTCAAATTCTTGGAGGGCATCTTTGCGCTGTTTGATTTCACGACTAAGGATATCAAGCACTTCGTTGTCGTCTAATGTTCTCTTTAATTCTATTTCAGAATAATTTATCGTAGAACGAACCATTCGAATGGTGGAGAGTGTGAACTTGTCCTTACTCTTCATCGCTTGCTTCATATCTTCGTTCAATCGTTCGCTAAGATTCATGACTCGGTAATCCTCCTAAAACTTTCTCTTACGAGCAGCCTCAGACTTCTTCTTGCGCTTAACGCTTGGCTTCTCATAATGCTTGCGTTTCTTCACCTCAGCCAAGACACCATCTTTAGCGATGGAACGTTTAAAGCGACGAAGTGCAGCATCAATTGTCTCGTTTTTACGAACTTTCGTTTCAGACACCAGTTTTCCCTCCCTCCGACCAGACCGTCCAAGAGCATAACACGGTTCATCAAATTTCATTATAGGTCAAACTGAAATAAGGTGTCAACCTTCGTGTTATTCTTTTTTCGGCAGGTAATCTGATTTTCAATAAAGTACTACGCGTGTGAGTCTGAAATGCCGACAAGAGCACCCAGCTTGGCGCCGCCGATCAGATGGTAATGCAGGTGCGGAACGGCTTGTCCGCTGTCTGGCCCGCAGTTATTGATCAAACGGTATCCGGTTTCCGCGACACCCAGCTCAAGCGCAATCTGCTGAGCCACAGCATGGATCTCGGCGATCAGCGGCAGATCCTCTGCCGTAACATCGTTCATCGAGGCGATGAATTTCTTGGGAATAATCAGCACATGCACCGGTGCCGCAGGCTGAATATCATGGAACGCCAGAATCCGCTCGTTCTCGAACACCTTTTTTGAAGGAATTGTGCCCTCTATAATTTTGCTAAAAACGGTTTCCATACAACACTTCCTCCTGAACGTTTTGTGGAGCGATACTGCTTAAACATGCTGCTCGGCAAAGCTTGCCTTCGTTAACACTGAATTGATTTACGGAACATAACTGCTTGGGTGCTCTTCGCAGCAGACTTGCTGCCTGGCCAGACGCTTGACCCGGATGGATCGCCTGCCTGCCCATCGCCTGTCCGGCCTTCCCGCCATTGATTTTTATGTGTCTAATCATACAGGATTTTTGCGCAATACGAAAGCCGGAGCGTGGAAGGCCATTTTAGAAAAGGGATATGCAGACAAGGGAAAGTCATACAACATTGGACTGTATCAATAACAGCTGGCATACTTTCGTAAAATCTTAATTAAGTTTGGACATTAAAAAACTCTGCTAACGTTATTACCCTGGGTTATCTTCTACAGGGATTCCTGTCCCTCTTGTTTGGAATTAATACTACATATAATCAGCTCTGGCTAAGTGACACCGAGTTCCTAAATTTTAAAACAACCTGAGTCTATATAAAAGGAGACCTTCCACTATGTATTCGGCGGGCCTTGCCCCACTTAACTGTACGTTATACAACTAAAACGCCGATTTTTCTTCAACAATGTGTTTTAAGTGTATTTGATGCAACTAAACCGTCGAATTTTCCGTGTTATCAGCGGTTCAGCCTGCTATAGTTGTACCAAATACAGCTAATTGACGCAGACACCGGTTTCCGGCGATTTTAGCTGTACAGAGTGCAGCTATCCCAGCATATTCAAAACAAGGGCAACTCTCCACCTGATTCATAAACCAGAAGTATAAAAGATATATAAAAGATGTATAGAACCAGATACATAAAAATAGACAAAAAAAAAGAAACACCCTATCAGCTGAAAGGCTGATTCGGCGGCGAACGTATGAAAAGGAGTGCATCCCGGTCATACGTCCGCCGAGGTGTTTCTAAAAGATGTCGGCTTAGCTGTATTATAACAGGGGCATGATGGTGTCTCTGTGATTGACATCACATCAAGCCCCTAATTTCACATTTTTTCCAAAAGAATGTGCGAGCCCCCGCCGCCCTGCTCGGCAGGAACAACAATCAGCTTGCGCGGCAGCCTGGCCCGGAGCTCGGGAACATGGCTGATAATGCCGACAGACAGCTGGTCATTATGCAGTTTCTCGAGGGAAGTGATCACGGTATCCAGCAGTTCTGTATCCAGAGTACCGAACCCTTCATCAAGGAAAAAGAACTGCAGCGGATATTGTCCGCGCAGCTGGATCTGTGCCGACAGGGCGAGCGCCAGTGACAGGGAGGTCAGGAACGTCTCACCGCCCGACAAGGTAGAAACCGGTCGGCGCACGCCCCCGTTCCCGTCATCGCGGATCACGAAGCCGCCGCCGGAGTCGACCTCCAGCGCATAACGCTGCTTGGACAGGAAACGCAGCCGCTGCGACGCAGCCTGGCAGACCTGCATCAGCTGCTCTTCGGCGATATACTCGACGAAGGCATTGCCGCGCAGCACGGTCTGCAGCTTGGACAGCCGGTCCTGCTGCTCAGCATGACGGGACCGCTGCTCCTCCAGCTCCATCCAGCGGATATGGCGCTGCTGGAGATCCTCCAGGTCGCGCTCGGCACGGGCCCGTCTCCGCAGCGATTCCTCGTCGTCTTCCTTGCATTGCTTAAGAGCAGCCACGCTTTCCTGCCAGTCTCCGTCGCTGAGGACTTCGCCCTGCAGCTTGTCAGCGATGCTCCGCAGCTGCAGGTTCACTTCAGCTTCCTCCTCACGGTGGCTCCGCACCCGGAGGACAGCCGCCGTCCGTTCTTCCGGCGGCAGGGCTGCAGCTTCAATCTCGGCCGCTGAAGCGAACGGAGACGACTGCAGGCTCTCTTCCCAGCGCGCAGCAGCTTCCGTATAATGCTCGCGGGCAGATTCAGCCGCCTGGCGGGCAATGGCCGCTTCCTTCAGCTCATGCTGCGCCTTCTCGGCAGCCTGGCGGTGGCTTAGCCTGCTGCTCTCAAGCGCAGTCTGCAGGCTCCGCAGCTGCCGCTCGCATTCAGCAAGCAGCCCGGCAGCAGCCCGGCCGCCGGTCCACTGCAGCAGGCGCTGCGCTTTCTCGCGCTCCAGCGCTTCCTTGCCCTCCAGCTGGGCGTGCAGCTGTGCCAGCTCCTTGTCCAAACCGGTAATTTCCTCCTGCAGCGCCTGGACGGCAGCGTTTTTGTCCTCCAGAAATTTAACGCTGATCTCCAGCCGTCCCCGGATTTCTTCCGACTGCTCGTCCTTAAGCTGCATGGCCCGGTACGCGGCCTCCGCCTCGTTCACCGCCAGTTCCGGGAACAGCGCTGCCCATTCCCCGCGCAGGCCGGCTAACTGGCCTGACAGCTCCTCGGCTTTGACGGCCAGTCCCTGCAGCCAGGCTGTCTCTGCCTCTACGGCAGCCGCTTCCTTATGGCACAGCTGCTGCTGCTCCTGCATGGACTGCTGCCACCGGGCAGCTGTGCTGCGCAGCCCTGCCGAGCGGGACTTGCCGGAAGCCAGTCTGGCCTCCAGCTCCGCAAGCAGCCCGGCATCAGGCGCTTCCGCCTGCACCTGCCCGGCCTGGGCAACGGCAGCGACGGCGGCCTGCTCCAGACCCGCAGCAGCCGGCGGATTACCCATAAGATCCGTCACGCTTCCGCCGTACACCTGCTCGAGCCAGGCTCCGTCCTGTTCCAGCAGGCTGCGGAACAGGTGGCGTGTATCGAGCGCCTGTCTGGCCAGCTGGCGCACCTGCTGGAGCCGGACGGCCGTCTCTTCCTCCGCGCCGCCGTCCTGGGCGGACGCAGGCGCGGGGTGATGCTCGCTGCCGCAGACAGGGCAAGGCAGCCCGTCTTGGAGTTCACCGGCGAGCGCAAGCGAGAGCCGGTGAACCTCCTGCTCTTTGAGCGCGGCCTCCAGCGCGCTGCCGTGCTGCTCCAGGCGCACGGCAGCTTCCCCTGCGGCGGCTTCCGCAGCCCGCAGGTCCTCCAGGTGCAGCGCTGCCGAGGCGACCAGCCCGCTGCGCTGCGCCGCCAGCTCCTGCCGCCGGCCCTCGGCCGCGGCAAGGCGCGCCTCCGCTGCGGCGAGCACCGCCGCGCGGCCCTGGCGCTCGCGCTCAGCCGAGTCCCACTGGGTCTCGGCTGAGCGCAGCCCCTGCAGTCTCTGCATGGCCTCCTGCAGAGACTGCCGCTCCTGGGAGCGGACCGCCAGCGGCAGCAGGCTCTGCTGCAGCTCCTGCTGCTTCTTTTGGCCGCGGGCCAAAAGCTCCCGCTCCCGGGCCATCCGCTCCTGCGCTGCGCCCAGCGCGCCGGAGAGCGTCCCGCTGCGCTCCAGCACAGCGGCTCGCTCCTGCCGCAGCCCGGCGAGCTCGGCTTCGAGCTCCAGCGCGCGGCGGTAGGTGTCTGCGCCTTCGCGCAGCGCAGGCTCCTCCGCCAGCAGCGCAGCCTGAGCCGCAGCCTCGGCTGCGGCAAGCCCCGCCGCTTCCCGCTCAACGGAAGCGGCAGTCACCTCCTGGCCCTCCGCTCGGGCCAGCCGGCTCTTCCAGGCGGCTTCCGCGCTGCGCCAGGCGGTCAGCACAGGCAGCCGCTGCTCAGCCTCGTCAGCCTGGCCGAGCTTCTGCTCCAGGAGGAGGATAGAATCCTCCTGGGCAAGCAGCGCCTGCCGCTTGGCCTCGCGGCGGGTACGCTCCTCCTGCAGCTCGCGGATCTTCGCGAAGCGGTCTGAGCGCTGCTGGGCTTCCTCCAGCAGCCTGCGGCACTCCTCCGCGCGGCGGACCGCTTCCGTAAGCCGCACTTCCGCCGCCTCAACATCCGCTTTGCCGGCGTTGCCAAGCCCCTGCTGCTCAGCCTCCAGCGCCCGCAGCGCGGCCTCATTGTCCTTGACCCTGCGGCTGAGCTTCAGCGCCAGCTGGTCCCCGTACTGCTCCAGGTGAAACAAGCGCTGGAGCATCTGTCTGCGGTCAACCCCCCGCAGCGACAGGAACTCGGCGAATTTGCCCTGGGGCAGCACGACCGCACGGGTGAAGTCGTCCATCTTGAGCCCGATATGCTCCTCCACACAGCGGGTAACATCAGCCAGCTTGTCTGCCAGGACATGATCGCCATCGTCCGTAAGCTCAATAAATCGGCTGATCGTATTGCTGACGGACTGATCGCCGGTACGTTTGAACTTCCGTTCCACCCTGAAGCGGCGGGGGCCTGAAGAGGAGACCAGCTCAAAGGTGAAGGCTACGCTAAGCTGATCCTCGGAATGGTTCATGATTCCCTGCGTACCGTTCACCGCACGCTCCACCTTGCCGTACATCGCCAGCGTTATGGCATCCAGCAGGCTGGACTTGCCGCTGCCTGTCGGGCCAAAAATCCCGAACAGCCCTGTCTCGGTCAGACTGGCAAAATCTATCTCCTGCTGCTCCCTGTAGCTCTGCAATCCGGACAATTTTAATAGAATCGGCTTCACGTCAGCCCACCTCCCCTTCCTCCGGCTGGCGCCGGTCCTCTTCTTCCGCCAGCTCCAGGAACAGCCGGATCAATTCATCCTCCGGTTCCGCGCCGCCGGTCTGCCGCTGGTAAAATTTGCGGAACAGCTCCTGGACCGGCATGCGCGACCGGGCTGTCTGCTCGAGTTCAAGCTCCATCTGCGGATAGACCGGACGGATATGAATAATCCCTTCCCGCGCCTTGCGCAGACGCTGGATATCATTCAGCGACATCGCTTCCGTCAGCCGCAGCTCCAGATCGATAAAAGCATTGGCGTCACGGCCCTCATCAAGCCAGCTGTAGACCTCCTGCAGCCCGCCAGAGGATTTCCAGTTCACCAGCGGACGGCCGCAGCTGAGATAAATTTCCTCAAACACCGGATCACCTCCGGGTGCAACATCCACCATCGTTACCGACTTGGCCTGGCCTGCTTCGGAAAAGCTGTAGGCCAGCGGCGATCCGCTGTAACGGATCATCCCGTCCCCTTTAACCCGCTGGGCGCGGTGCAGATGCCCGAGCGCTGTATACTGGGCGCCGCAGGACAAGGCAGACGGATCTACCGTGTACGCACCGCCGACCTGGATCGGACGCTCCGAATCACTCTCCACACCACCCAGCACATAAATGTGGCTCATGGCCAAATTTACTGTCTGCGGCGTAAACTCCCGGCCCAGCAGCTTCATCAGCCTGCCGACTCTGGCACTGTATGCCAGCCGCAGCTCGTCTTCCCCGCTCTCCCCGGCGAGGAGCTCACCCAGACGGGCTTCCGAGGGATACGGGAGGGCAGCGATTTTGGCAATTTCGCCTGTCCGCACCGCATGCACCGTTACCGGCTCCGATGTCGGCATACCGACCAGTGTAATGCCTTGTCTGCGCACCAGCGGGGAGACGGAGGCCACACGTTCCGGCTGGTCATGGTTGCCCGAGATGACCACAAGCGGCCTGCCGCCCGCAGTCAGCCTGGCTGCCGCATCATAGAACAGCTGCTCAGCCGCCGCCGGAGGATTGACCGAATCATAGACATCCCCCGCCATCAAAATAAGATCCGCCTGCCCGGCGTCGGCAATTTCCACCAGCTCGTCAATGAACTGCTCCTGCTCCTTCTGCCGGCTCCGGCCTTCCAGCGTACGGCCCAAGTGCCAGTCGCCTGTATGCAATATGCGCATTTCCGCCCTCTTTTCCCCGCCAACTTTGCGGTATTCGTTGTATCAAAATATATTTAATAGATTTACAGACTCACAGCATGCCCGCCGTCAAAAAAGTACAGCCAGATCTCGCTGACCGTCTCGCCTGTGATGTCCTGCAGTGCTTTGCGGTACAGCTCAAGCTGGAAACGGTATTTCTCCTTCAGCCCGTCCAGCCCGCCTGTATGCTCCAGTACGGAATCTGTTTTGTAATCGACCAGGATCAGCCGCCCGTTCTCGCGGAACAGGCAATCGATAACCCCCTGGATCAGCACGGCTTCTGCAAGCGCACCCCCGCCTGCCACCGGAGTCTCCGCTGCCGCCTGATCATAATAATCAAGTCCCTCATAAGCCTCAGCGGCCGGAACCATATAACTGAACGGCTGCTCTCTCTGCTTCCACTCGGCATCCAGCAGTCTGCGGCCCAGCTCACTTCTATAAAAAGCTTCCACGTCATCCAGTTCAACCGCCTCAGCCTGCTCACCGCTCAAAATGGCAACTCTGGCAAGGCGCTCCAGCGTTGCTTCCAGTACAGCACGGTCAACCGGACCATCCAGAGGAATGTGCTGCATTACCGTATGGTAGGCGGTACCGCGTTCCGCACCTGTCAGGCCGCGCTTCTCCATAAATTTGGGGCGGCGCAGATGAAGACTGTCCGCACGCGAGGCCTGGGCTGTGCCCGGCCGGTCCTTCCGTCCGCCGGCTTCAGCCCGTTCCTCCAGCAGATCAAAGGAAGGCTGATCCTGCAGCGAGAGCATCGATTTCAGCTCCGTAACCGATGTCTTCGCCGGAATAGCGGAGGCCGCGGCCAGCGGATACTGCCATTCGAGTCTCGCTGCAATCTCTCCGGCCGCTGCTGTAGCGTAGTCGGTTACCGCTTTGCCTTTGCGCAGCGCTTCAAGCACCTGCCGCTTCTCCTCGTTTTTGGCTGCATCGTCTTCCGCGGCAAAAGGAGAGCTTGAGCTTAATGCTGAGGCATTCTGCACGGAAATGCTCCAGTTGGAGCTGTCGCCGTGCAGCACCGTTGATCCCGTCCCCTCTATGCCAGCCAGCTTACGCAGAATGGCTGCGGCAGGATGGCGGATCAGCGCCGGGCCGACCCAATCCAGATAGCTGCGGCCCCTGGCCAGCAGATGATCGGCAAGCAGCAGCTCCTCACGATTCTGCGTTCCTGCCCAGGCGGTTACGGTCCGCGGCACATCGCGCAGCGTGCCGACGAGAATCATTTTGTCACGCGGCCGGGTCAAGGCTACATAAAGGACACGCATCTCCTCAGCCAGCAGCTCCAGCCGGGACCGGCGGTTGATCGCCAGATACGGAAGCGTCGGATAGCTGACTCTCGTCTCCCGCTCCACAAAGCGCGGGCCGAAGCCCAGCTCCTTATGCATCAGGAACGGGGAATGCAGATCCTGGCGGTTAAACTGCTTCGCCATCCCGGCGATGAAGACAACCGGGAATTCCAGACCTTTGGACTTATGGATCGTCATGATATTTACCCCGCCGGTTTCTTCACCGGTTCCTGCGGCAACCCCAAGGTCACCCCCGTTTTCACGGAGACGGTTGATAAAGACGAGAAAGCGGAACAAGCCGCGGGCAGTCGTATCATTTTCGAACTGGACAGCCCGGTCATACAAGGCTTTGAGGTTGTTCTGGCGCTGGAAGCCGCCCGGCAGACCGCCGACCCATTCCAGATAACCGCTTTCCCCGTAAATGCGCCAGATCAGCGTGCTCAGACTCCCCTGTCTTGCGGCATTTCTCCAGCCCTCAAGCTGGTTAAGGAAATGCTGCAGCTTCTCACGCAGCTCCGGTAGAATCTGTGCTACAGAATCTGCGCCAGAATCTACAGAGTCGGAACGTTCCAGTGTTGCCGCAATCTCCGCCTGAGCCAGATCAGCATCTGTCCCGGTCCCGGTCCCGGCCGTTTGCCCCCCGGCCGCAGCTGTGAGTGCGTTATAGAAAGTCCCGTTGCTGCACAGACGGACAGCGGCCAGCTCCTCCTCGGTCAAGCCGACAACGGGCGAGCGGAGCACACCGGCCAGCGGAATGTCCTGGCTTGGATTATCAGTGATCTGCAGCAATGAAAGGGCAATTTCCACTTCGGTAGCCTGAAAATAACCTTTGTTCTGGTCACCAAAGGCCGGAATGCCCTCCAGGCGCAGCTCTTCAATCATCAGCGGTGTCCAGATCCGCGCTGAGCGCAGCAAAATGACGATGTCCCCGTATACGACCGGACGCATCAGCTTCTGTGATTTATCATAGATCAGCAGCGGTGCGCCGCCGGTCATCCCGGTCATCTGCGAGATGCGCCGGGCAATGGCCCGCGCTTCCAGCTGGGCCGTTTCACTCTCAATGGCCTCATTCTCCTGGGCCGGGAGCTCACCGTCTTCCCCGGTTTCTTCTGTCCGTCCGCCGGAGGAAGATCCCTTATCGATCAGCAGCAGCTCTGGGGCAAAATAAGGTTCCGGCCCCTTCTCGGCCGCACCGGGAAAATTCGCCCCGTATACGAGCTCTGCCCGTTCATCATAGCTGATCTCGGCAACCGTCTTGTCCATAATCTGCCGGAACACCATATTAACGGCATTCACGACCTCCATCCGGCTGCGGAAATTGCGGGCCAGGTCAATGACCATGCCGCTCGCGGCGGCCCCGTCTCCTGCGCCTGCAGCAGACTCGTTCTCTGCTTCAACGCCGCCCGCTGCGCTGAAGCTGTTGTATTTGTCCAGGAACAGCCCCGGCTCGGCGAGCCGGAACCGGTAGATGCTCTGTTTCATGTCGCCGACCATGAACCGGTTGCCCGGCGCCTCACGCGCAATCAGCCGGACAATTTCCTCCTGCACACTGTTCGTATCCTGATATTCATCGAGCAGCACCTCATCGAACTGCTCACGGTATTCCACCGCGGCATCCGAAGGAAGCGAATGGCCCGGCTGCGAATCAGGATGGCGCAGAATCTGCAGGCAGTAATGCTCCAGATCACTGAAGTCGACCAGCCCCCGGCCTGCCTTCTCCTGGCGGTAACGCTCACCGAAGGCGATAACCGTCTCCGCCAGCTCATGCATCAGCGGAGCCGCCTCATGCAGCTCTGCCAGAAAAGCGTCAGCGGGACGGCCGAACAGGGATTTCTGCAGCTCCAGCAGACTCTTCTTCACATTGTCGCGAAGCTCCTTAACCATCTCCTGCAGCCCGGGATCGGTTGAATCCTTCCGGCAGGCCTTCAGCTTGCCGAAATAGATTTCCACAAACACATCATACAGCTCCGCCCAGGGCCGCGAGGCCAGAGCCTCCTGCATCCCTTGCACCATAGCCAGATCCTCGGCCAGATTATCCGCATACGGGGCAGGTCCGCCCGGCTGCAGGGCGATTTCCCTGGCCTGCATCAGCTGGCTGGCAGCGCCGTCCAGTGTCAGCTTCGCTTCTGCCAGAATGCTCTGCACCCAGGGGGTACCTCCCAGACTCTCTGTGTCCGGCAGCGCAAAGTCAGCCGCAGTGTCACGCAGCCACTGATCGGGCCACGGATGACTGCGCGAAAAATCATGCAGCCGCTGTATTAGCGCATGCACCGCATCATCGCTGCGTTCCCCGCTGAACCAGTCTGCCAGCTGCACAAATACAGGGTCTTCCTCTTCCTCATTCATTTCCCCGTATTTTTCCTCCAGCAGCTCTTCCAGCAGCTCCTGGCGCATCATTTCCGCCTCATGCTCATTCAGAATCCGGAAGCCCGGATCGATCGGGATGATCTGATAATATCTGCGGATGACTTCCAGGCAAAAGGAATGCAGCGTTGTAATGGAAGCTCTGCCCAGCAGGGCAAGCTGGCGGCGCAGATGATCTACCTCCAGGCTCTGCCCGCCTGCAGCGCCTTCCGCCTCCTCCAGCTTCTGTTCCAGCGCCTCACGGATCCGCTGGCGCATTTCCGATGCAGCTGCTTTAGTGAACGTGGCGACGAGCAGACGGTCCACACTGAAGCCGGTTTCCGCGCGACTGATTTTGCGGATAATCCGCTCCACCAGTACGGCCGTTTTGCCTGAGCCTGCCGCAGCAGCAACCAGTATATCGTCACCGCTTTCGGCGATCGCCCGCCACTGGTCATCACTCCAGAAGCTGCCTTCCGGCTTCGTCTCTATTTCCGCTCTGATCCTCACGGCTTCTCTCCTCCTTTATTCGACAGCAGCTCCCAGACGGTATCCTTGCCCGGTTTGCCCAGATTGTTATAGCCGTTGCCTTCTACCGCCTCATCGAACTGGCAGACCGGCCGGAACGAGCAGAAGGTACAAGCTGTCTCCTGCTGAATCCGGTAAGGCTGGATAGCCACATCCCCTTCGGTAATCCGCGTCCCGATCTCTGTAATATTGCTGCGTACTGCGGTCAAAAGCTGACCCCATTGCTCAGGCGTAGCAACGGATGCACTGCTGTAGAAGCTGCCGTCACTTTTTAGCGCCACCGGCACGATTGAGGAATAGCCCTTGTCCAGCGTTGTATCCATCAGCGAGACGACCTCACGATCGGCGGTCAGCAGCCCCTTCATTTTGAACCGCTTGAGAAGCTCCTGCGCCGCCTGTTCCCGGTTAAGGCCGTTCGGTGACGACAGCAAGGGATCATGCACATGAAAATATAACGTTCCGGCCGGAAGCGCCGCCCGGCCCAGCCACTGCTCCGAATAGGTAAGCAGCACATCGAGATAGGTCAGCATCTGCAGCGACAAGCCGTAATACACCTCATGCAGCTTCAGATCCTTCTGGCTGGATTTGTAATCGATCACCCGCAGCAGCACGCCCTGCTCGCTTTCCGCTTTATCGACCCGGTCAATCCGGCCGACAACCTCCATCACACAGCCGTTAGGCAGGGTGATTCTCAGCGGCGGCAGATCCTTGCCCGGTCCGAAATCCAGCTCCAGCCCGGCCGGCTCAAAGCTGCCCCGGCGGGCATGCTCGCCGAGAATGATCGAGGCGCGCCCGACAATATTCTTGAGCTTGCGGGAAATATATCCGTACCGTTTGGTGCTCATGAGGATTTCTCCCTGCAGCAGCGGGGCAAGCTTGTCCACCGTCGCTCCCGCTTCCTTCCGGCATTCCTCGGCCGATAAGCTGCCCCAGTCCTTGCCCTGTTTCTGCAGGTTTTTAGCCATATCGCTCAATGCCGCATGGAACAGCTGGCCGATATCCGGTGCCTGGAGCTTGTAAAGCTGGCGCTCCTTGAGCCTCAGGCCGTACGAGGCAAAATGGGAAAACGAGCAGGCCACGAACTTCTCCATCCGCGATACGCTGCCCCGCAGCGTTGAACCGCCGTACAGCCGCAGGCTTGTCTCCCGCCGCAGCGGAATCCCGCTGTTGCGGTAGAACAGCGCCCCAAGCAGGCGCAGGAGCGGCAGCCGCCGTTCCCTTCCTCCGCTAATATACCAGTTGTAGGCATCCCACCAGATGCCGGGTATGTCCACGCCTTGCTTCCATTGACGCAGTTGCATAATCAGCATGCGCAGTGTCTGCTCCGGCTGGCCGATGAAGTTGAGATGCCGGGCTTCCCCTTCAGCATCGTCCGGCTGTACCGCAGAAGGGAAGCCTGACATGATATGCTCAGTCAACCCTTCAGGGAACATAATGTGCAGCTGACGGATAATCTCGGAAGGCAGCAGTGCCTTGCCTTCATCATCTGCAGTCGCATAGCTGATCCATAGTCTACGGCTGGCTGTTGTTAGCGCATTATAGACGAGGAAACGCTCGTCCAGCAGCTTGCGCGCCGCTCCCGGCGCAAGCTCCATGCCGGCATTCTCCAGCACCAGCCGCTCGCCCTCGGAGAGGATTCCGTCCTCCTTGAACTGTGCCGGTACAACTCCTTCATTGAAGCCAAGCAGAAACGCGTATTTCACGCCGGTCGTCCGGGTCCGGTCCATCGTTCCGACCAGCACCTGATCCAGAGACGGCGGTACAAGTCCCATTCTAAGTTCAGTAAGGCCGGTTTCCAGCACTCCGGCGAACAGCTCAAATTCCAGCCGTTCTCCGCCCATCATTTCAGCAATCTGGTCCAGCAGGTCAAGCACCGCATCCCACAGCTGGCTGTGTTCACGGGCAGACGCCGGCTCACCCTGTTCAAGGGCTGCCCTACTACGCCGCTCCAGCTTGCGCGCGATATCCGTTTCCTGCAGCAGCTGATAAACGGCCGTACACAGCTCAAGACCGGTACGGCTCCGCTTGACCCGTGTCTCAAAGGCGTAGAGAGGCCCGGTGATTGCTTCACGGCAGGCTTCCATTTTTGCCAGCAGCGCCTCATTCACAACTCTGTCCCCTTCGAGCGACAGACTAGGTATCCCCTTCCACGGCTTACCGTTCGTCCAGCGGTAGCCCTGAATGCCGCAAGCCAGCACATAGTTCTCAAGCTGATCCATATCCTCACGGGTCAGGCTGCCGTCCAGCGGCAGCAGCAGCTCCGTCTTCACACAGCGGAACACATCCTCGTAACGCCAGCGGCGGCGCACGGTATCGAGCGCAGAGCGGATGAATTCCGCCAGCGGATGATGCAGCTCACTTGCCTTCCGGTCAAGGAAAAAGGGAATGCCGTAATCTATAAATAACGGGGCAATCAGTGCCTCGTAGTCGCTGATATTCCGCACAAATACAGCCATTTCGCCATATCTGGCCCCTTCTTCGCGGGCCAGGCGTAGCATTTCCCGCAATGCGCCTTCTACTTCCGTTCTACGGGAGGAAGCTGCCGTTACTGACAGTTCCCTGCCAACCCGGCCGGCTTCGCCGTTCCACTTCCAGCGGCGGCCGTAGCCCCGTTCCAGATGGGCCAGGGCGGGACTGTCCGCAAACCGCGGCAATACAGGAGGAGCAAGCAGCTCATCCCACACCTCAAGCCCCGCCTCCTCCGCCATTCCACGCAACTTGATATACGTAACAGCTGGCGGATGAAACAGCTCCAGCTCATGCGGCTGCAGCCCGGGCGGATAAATTTTGTCCAGGGTCAGCGCCACAGTCACCTTGGAAGCATGCAGCATGATTTCGCGCAGCACCAAAAATTCCTGGGGAGTAAAGCCATGAAATCCGTCTACCCAGACTTCGGCGCCGCGGATATAAGAAGAATCGGGAATATGGGCGGCCAGCTCGGCCAGCCTGTCTTCTTCATCGATATACAGTCCCGCCATTGCCCGCTCCAGATCGCTGAATACAAGCTGCAGATCTTCCAGCTTGCCGGCGAGAATCGGGCTGCCCGAAGAGTCCCGCATTCTGGACAGCTGCTCCTCCAGGTCATTCGTCCCGAGGCAGCAGCGCTTCAGCTCGGTATGCAGGCTGCTCAGCCGCTCAACAAAGCCCGGCCGGTCGCCGGATGCGCCGAACAGCTTCAGCTCATCCTTGCGGCGGCTGATAATTTTGTAGAGCAGCATTTTTTTGCCTTCCTCGCTAATCGGCAGGCCAGCGCTGCCCCCTGTTTCCTGCTTAACCCGGTAAGCCAGCCGGGAGAAGCTGAGCGTCTGGGCCCTGATGCTGCCCTTCGCTTTCCCCGTACTCAGCAGCCCTCGTTCCGCACTGAACGAGCCCTGCTCCGGCACTAGCACAATCAGCGGTGCGCCGAGCGGCTCCGCTTCCAGCCGTGAGGAGACTTCCTCCCATATTTTCGTAGTTTTGCCGCTGCCCGAGCGGCCGAGCAAAAAGCGTACCGTCATTGCAGTAGACCCCTTCCGTGGCGCAGATAGAGTGCTTAAGTCCCGGCACCCTTGTTACATTCGTTCCAACATTATAGCATATTTGCTACTCTCGTAACAGAACGTACGTTTGCCATTGTTTTCAAATCTCAATATTTACCTGTACAGAACGCAAAGAAGACAGCCGCAATGCTGCAGCTGTCTCCTTGTTTTGACATCATCCAAAATACTATATTTTTTTGCAGCAGCACTTTAAGCCATTCCTGCCCTTCTGTTTCTCCGGAGATTACCTTGCCCGGGCAGCCGTATATTTTTTGGGTAAACAGGGCTGTTACCGGTTTATACAAGGCGAGCAGCTTGGAGCTGGCGGTTACGAGAACAATTCCGGCGCACCAGCGGGAAATCTGCTCCTTAGGTGACTTGCACCAGTCCGTATAATGCTTCGTCACCTCACGGTCCGCCCGTTCACCCCGCTCCCCTTTCTGGATCATGATCAGCCCAAACAATGTACTCCCCGCAAGCAGCTTCTCCCAGTAAGTAGCTCCTCCCAGTAAGCAAGATATTCGTCCACGGTATCCTGGCCAAACTGGTCTCCCAGATTAATCGTAGCCAGCGGCCGTTTGGATTCATCTATAGAAACTACCATTTTGTCGTCCTCCTTATTTATTCAAGGTGAAATCCGGAATCAGGCTGTATCCGGCTGTATCCGGCTGTATCCGGCTGTATGCGGCTGCAGCCTCCACAGCCGGCATACAGCCCGCCTGCATCCAGAAATGCGGCGTCAGTTTGGTTCAGCATATAGTTCGCCCCCTATTAGTTAGGGCTAATTATATATGACAGTGAGAATGACTATCAATTGAGGACTAAAAGGTTTGCAAAAGAAAAAGAGTACCCGGGGGTACTCTCAGGAATGTAGGTATATTGCAGCGTCCCCGGCCTATTACAGGAGTCAGCCAGAATCAAGGGCATTTTTGCTCTTGATTTCGCCTATACGCGCGCGCAAGAAGTCAGCGCCGGCCGCATCAGCTCATTACTTCTTGCTGCGCACCTCGAACACGGCAAATTTCAGGTAGTGGCCCTCGTCCACGCCGAGAATCTGCGGGTGGTCCTTGCCGGCTGCGCGCCATTCGATCAGGCGCAGCACCTTGCCGGCATCCTTGGCTGCTTCGGCGATGGTGTCGAGGAACAGCTGCGGCTGCATATGGTACGAGCAGCTCGCCGTTACCAGGTAGCCGCCCTCATTGACCAGCTTCATGCCATGCAGATTGATGTCCTTGTAGCCGCGGACAGCCCCCGCTACTGCGCTTTTGGTTTTGGCAAAAGCAGGCGGGTCCAGGATAACCACATCCCAGGTGCGTCCGCCGCCGGCGGTCATCGGCTTGGCCGTGTCCGTCTTGGCTGCCGGCTTGCCTCCGGGTTTGACGTCCGTCTTACCGGTTGCCCGCTCCGAGCGCTCCTCCAGCCCTTTTACCTGATTGCGCAGGAAGGCAAATGCATCGTCTACAACAAACTCTACACGGTCCGTAAAGCCGTTGATCTCAACATTCGCCTTGGCGCTTTCGATCGCATGGGCGGATACGTCAAGACAGGTCACCTTTTTTGCGCCATATTTGCAGGCATGCAGCGTGAAGCTGCCCGTATGCGCGAAGCATTCCAGCACGGTTGCTCCGTCCCAGTAAGGGAAGGTGACCGGTTTGCCGCTTTTGTTCACCGGAAGGGTCTGCACAGCTCCGTCTTCGTTCTCCACTTCCTGCAGCGTAATGCCGCTGCGTCCGCCCCAGCCCTTCATCAGCGGAGCAATCGATGCCCGGTTCTCGCGCTGGTCGAAGAAATAGCCGGTCTTCTGGCCTTCTTCGATATCAACGATCACCTTCAGCCCGTTCTCGGTCACTGTAATATGACGCGGGCATTCCCCGTACAAAACGCCGGTTCTCTGCTCCAGGCCTTCCAGCTCACGGACGGAAACATCGCTGCGCTCATAAATGCCCTGCGGTGCCATCACCTGTACGAGCGCCTCAACGATTGCGTCCCGGCATTTGTCCATGCCCAGTGTCAGCAGCTGCACAACCAGCACATCGCCGAACCGGTCAATAATCAGCCCCGGCAAAAAATCCGCCTCACCGTATACGAAACGGTATGCGTCAGCTCCCGGCAGGAACCGTTCACGGTGCTGCAGGCAGCTTGTAAACCGTTCGATGAAAAATGCCGTATCCATACTGGCGAGCGGAGACTCCGATACAATTCTCACCCGGATCTGCGAGGCCGGATTGTAATATCCGGTCGCCAGATATCTCCCCTGATGGTTAAGCACATCCACCAAACCGCCGGCCTGCGCCTCTCCGTCCACTGAGGCTACCTCGCTGGCGAACACCCACGGGTGGCCCTGCTCCAGTCTTTTTTTGCGGCCGCGTTCCAGAATAACCGATGCCAATGACTTCAACTCCCTGTTCCTATTGTTAATTTCATACATGTCCACTGCATTGCTTTCATATATTGGTGTACAACCCCCGTTCAAAGGAGCATGTCCTTATGATCCGTGACCTGCTGTTCCCTGTCATATACGGCCTTGTTATATTTCTCGCCGGCATGAAGCTGATGGAGACGGCGCTGGCGAAGCTCGCCGGCCCGCTGTTGACGCGGAGCCTGCATAAAGCAACCTCTACGCCGCTGAAGGGTCTTATCGCCAGCAGCCTGCTGTCAGCGCTGCTGCAGAGCAGCACCGCCGTAACCGTGCTGACCATCGGCATGGTGAATGCCGGGCTGCTCACATATGCCCGCACGCTGGGCATTATCCTCGGCAGCAACATCGGCACCTGCCTGACCACCGAGCTGATCGGACTGCAGATCAGCTCGGCAGCGGCGCCGCTGTTCACCGCGGCGCTCTGCCTCTGGGCCGCAGCCGTCATCCTCGGCGAGCTGCCGCCCTTCACCTGGCGGGCCGCGGAAGCCTGCCGCAAGGTTTCCGGCCCGCTCCAGTTCATCAGCCTGGCGGTGGCCGGCTTTGCCCTGGTGCTCTGGGGCATCGCCGTCATGCAGTCGATCGGCCCCGCGCTTGAAGCCAGCGGCATGTTCCGCTGGTTCCTGGACCATGCGGCCACCAGCGCCCTGTGGGGCCTGGCCGCGGGGGCCTGCCTGACCGCGATGCTGCACAGCAGCGCTGCGGTCATCGGGATGGCCATGGGCCTGGCATCCGCAGGCACCATGCCCCCGGAAATCGGCATCGCCATTGTGCTCGGCGCCAACGTCGGCACCTGTGTCACCGCCGTCATCGCTTCAATCGGCGGCTCAGCCTCCGGCAAGTTCGTCGCCGGCTCGCATGTGGCGCTCAACGTCGGCGGCGCCCTGCTGTTCCTGCCGTTCATCGGACCGCTGCAGGACCTGTCCGCCTTGTTCGGCAGCGGCCCCGCCTCCCAGCTCGCCCATGCCCAAACGATCTTCAATGTCGTCTGCTCACTGGCCGTGCTGCCGCTGTGCTATCTGCCGCTCTGGTCCAGAGTCGAGCAGCGGCTCAGCCGCATTTAATCTGCTTCTGCCTGCCGAAAGGCGCCCGTACAGCGGTTCTCCTTAACCGGGAGAATCGCTGTACTATTATACTTCAAACTGCCCTGTGATACTAATCTATTCTTTCATCTAAAAGATACTGTAAAACCTGGATCCGTCATAAAAAGTAATAATCAGCGCTGCCGCAGCCAGTGACAGCATCAGCCCTAAGGCAATATAGTCCCTGCCCGTAAAGGGGCGGCCCATGTACCATGTCCGTTTCCGGCCGCTGCCGAAGCCGCGCAGCTCCATCGCCGTGCTGATTTTCTCGATCCGCTCGATGCTCGACAGAATCAGCGGCAGCAGGATCGATACGATATTTTTGAGGCGCCGGGGCAGCTTCTCTTTGCGGGAAAGATCGATTCCCCTTGCCTGTGCCGAGAAGGAGATATTTTCGTAGTCCCGCTGGATATCGGGAATATAACGCAGAGCCAGCGATACGGAATAAGCAATTTTATAGTTTACTCCGATCCGGTTCAGAGACGCGGCGAATTCACTCGGATCTGTCGTCAGCAGAAATAGCAGCGCCACCGGGATGACAACGGCATACTTCAGCGCGATATTAAGCTGGTAAAACAGCTGTTCAGCTGTAACGGTGTACCGTCCGGCCAAGTGGAACAGATCGTGGCGGGTGCCGTAAATCCGTGTGCCCTCCAAGGGGGAGAACAGAAAAATCGCCAGATGATTAAGCAGGAAAAAGAACAGGATGAAATACAGCACAAAAGCGTAGTCCTGAAACCTCACTTTTGAAACTTTAAACAAAACAAGACTGATCAGCAGCATGACGACCAGGCATCTCGTATCGTAGGTGATCATAGCCGACAGTGACCAGGCAATGAACACAATCAGCTTGGCTGCTCCGCTCAGACGGTGGACCGGCGAGTCCTGCTTCGTATAGGTCAGCATTCTGGCCTTCATCCGCGGCGCACCTCCCTGTCAAAAGCGATAAACGTGCGGACCAGCTCCTCCGGCTGCTGCAGCCCTGCTTTTAGAGCAAGCGTATAGAGCGAGGTTTCTCTCAGGTTAGCTTTCTCTACAATAGAACGGTTCGTCAAAATCCGCTCCGGCCGGTCATCGCCCGCCTTCTTCCCGTCCGCCAGCACAATCGCCCGCTGGGCATACTCCAGCATCAGGTGCATATCATGCGTAATCATGATTACCGTAATTTCCCGGCTGCTCAGCCCCCGCAGAAATTCCATCATCTCATTATAATGCCGGTAGTCCTGGCCGGCGGTCGGCTCATCCAGAATGATAATCTCCGGTTCCAGCACCAGGATTGAAGCGATGGTGACCCGCTTCTTCTGCCCGTAGCTGAGCGCCGAGACAGGCCATTCGCGGAATTCATGCAGGCCGCAGATTCGCAGCACATGATGAACGCGCTCCCGGATCTGCTCCTCCGGCACATCGCGCAGTTTGAGGCCAAAGGCGACCTCATCATACAGCAGCGTCTTTGACAGCATATGATTCGGATTCTGCATCACAAAGCCGATGCGCTCCGCCCGCTCTTTGATTGTATCCCGGCCGATATCACGGCCGTTCAGCAGGATGCTTCCCGAGGAAGGCTTATAAAAACCGCAAATCAGCTTGGATACAGTCGACTTCCCGGCCCCGTTCCTGCCGGCGATAGCCAGCATCTCGCCCCGGTTAACAGTCAGCGACAGCTTGTCCAGCACGGCCGTCTCCCGGTCATAGCCGAAGCTGACCTCTTTCAGCTCAAGCAGCGGAACGGCTTCAGCCCGAGTGGTCTGCTCCCGGTATCCGTCAATCCACTGCTGCAGCCGTCCGGCGGCATTCTCCAGCCGGAGCAGCTCGGGATGCTGGGGCTGGAGGTCAGGCGTTACCGCCACACCGGCATACCGCAGCGCGGTTAGATACAGCGGCTCGCGGAGCCCGGTTCCGGCCAGCAGGCCGGAGCTCAGCAGCTCGGCAGGCGGCAGGTCAGCCACGATAACCCCATCGTTCATAATAATGATCCGGTCCACCGGCCGGTGCAGCACTTCCTCCAGCCGGTGTTCGATGATGACCACTGTTTTGCCGGTTTCACGCTGGAGCCGGTCAATATGTTCTATGGTCCGGGTACCAGTGAAAGGGTCGAGACTGGCCAGCGGCTCATCAAACAGCAGAATATCGACATTGCCGGCGAGTACGCCGGCCAGCATCGTCTTCTGCTTCTGGCCGCCGGAGAGCTCCTGCGGCGAAGCCGGCAGCAGTTCCTCAATACCGGCAGCCCTGGCCGCCGCTGTTACCCGCTCCTTCATTTCATGCAGGGGCACTGCCGCATTCTCCAGCACAAAAGCGATATCCTCCCCAACTGTAAGCCCGACAAACTGCCCGTCCGGGTCCTGCAGCACTGTTCCTACCGATTGTGATAATGCAGCAATACTCTGCTCTTGCTGCTCCTTCCCCATGATCTGCAGACTTCCAGCCGTCTCTCCAGGGTAGTAAAAGGGGATCAGCCCGTTGATACAATGGGCAAGCGTGCTCTTACCGCTGCCCGAAGGGCCGACAATTAACACCTTCTCGCCCGCTCTGATGCTCAGATTGATTCCGCGCAGTGTAGGCTCCTGCTGAGCCCGGTAGGTGAAGCTAAAATCTGTAAATTCTATAACGGCTTTGCTCATCTCTACCTTCCTCTTTCAATAATTCGTTCCAATAGCATCCTCTTTATTTCAACAGAAAAGCCGGTGATTGTCACCGGCTTTCTGCTAAATATTCAATTTAACCCAGCTTCCGCAGGCTTCCCTGCTTGGTCCGCGTCTTGGCATAGGCTGCTGCGAGCAGCGTGCCGATGACAGCCACCGTTACAATGTTTGCCGCTCCGGCAACCAGCCCTTGCGTGTATACCTTATTCGCCGGCTCTGCATAGATCAGAATGTCCAGCGTTGGCGCTACAGCGAACCAGGCAATGACATTGGCCACAATCTGGGCCAGGTTAAAGCGGATAATCTCTCTTTTACCGAATACACCATCCTGAATGGAGATGCCGGCAACCAGCAGGCCGATAATCAGGCCGACCAGTCCGGAGGAGATGACCCAGCTGAACCAGGGGGAGCCGTAAAAAATAAAATCCTTCAGCGTGTGACCGATCAGTCCGATCAGCAGTCCGGCTACAGGACCATACAGCAGGGAAAACAATGCAAGCAGCGCGTAAGTTGTTTCAATGTTCGTATTCGGAATGCCTGAGGGAATCGAACCAAATCTCCCCAAAATTACGAATAAGGCCGAGCCGATCCCCACCGCTACAATTGATCTGATCGATAATAACTCTTTCTTCGCCATTCGCTTCATCTCCCCGATAATTAAATTTGCCCGTGGCGTACAGCATATTCTGCCTGACCCGGATACGCCTGTTATGTACTTTTCAGAATTATACATCGGATTACTAGGGTTTACTATAGCTTTAGCCAAAAAAAATCTGCAAAGCGCTGTAACCGCCGCTTCGCAGATCAGATTTCTTTATTTTACGGTAACGGATACGGTCACCGTCTTGTTGTTCCATTTACCCTTGATAGAGGTTGTACCTTTGCCTACCGCTGTAATTGTACCGGAAGCATTCACCTTTGCTACAGAAGGCTTGGAGCTGGTCCAGACCACACTGCCCGTAACGATGGTTGTTTTGCCGGTATCATACAATGCTGTTGCCACTACGCTCTGGGTAGCGCCGGCTGCAAGTACCAGCTTGGTTTCATTCACGGTCAGCTTGGTCAGCTTAGGCACTACGTTGATCTTAACTGTAGCGGCGATACCCTGATAGGAGCCGGTTATTGTCGCTGTACCTTCAGCTACAGCTTTGACTGTCGTCCCCTTCACTGTGGCCACTGCAGTATTCGAGGATTCCCAGTTCATCGCACCGGAGAAATTCGCCGATTTGCCGTTGGCAAAATATCCGGTTACCTTGATCGCTTTGGAAGCCTTAAGATTCAGATCCACCGTGCCCGGCTCAACAACGAGCTTCACAACCTTCTGCTCAATCGTTACTGGAACACTGATCGTTTTATTGGAATAAGTGCCTTTAAGTGTGGCCGACCCTTTGGTCAGGCCTTTAATCACTTTACCGTTCGCTGTCTGCTTGAGGACCGCATTGGTTCCGGTAATTTCCCAGGTAATAGTGCTTGTAACATCAACCTCTTCCCCGTTTTCAAGCACTGCATTTACAGACGGCAATCCCTGCTCTTCACCGATAACGAGACCCAGTGCATCCTCAGGCCCGATCAGCACCAGCACCTTGTTCTGTACGGTAACTTTCAGCTCCACGCTCTTGTCACGAATCGGGGAAGAACCGGAGGAGACATTGCCCTTCTTGATCTTTCCTGTAAGCGTTACGGTTCCCGCCTTGACGGCAGACAGCTTGTTATCCTTAATCTCAGCAATGTCCTCGTTAGCCGAGGTCCATTCGACTTCCTGGCTAAGATCCAGCTTCGTTCCGTCCAGCTTCGTTCCGCTGACCTTCGGCAGGCTGACGCTGTCCGCTGTATAAGCTTCCAGTTCGGACTTCTCCAGAACAAGTTCAGTGATTGTAGGCAGCACGGTTACCTTCAATGTTTTGCTGACACCAAAGCTCTCTGCCTTAATAACCGCCGAACCGACCGCCTTACCAGTAACCGTCGCTGCTGCAGCATCTTTAGTAACTGTAGCCGCCAGCAAGTTGTCGGAAGTCCAGGTTGCATCGGATGACTGGTTTTGCTTCGAGTTTACAGCGTTTCTCATCTCCGCCTTTACCTGCAGGCTCTCACCCAGGAAAAGCGTCTGATCCTCGGAAGGAGTCAGCAGCACTGCCTCATAAGGGGCACGCACATAAACATCCACCGACTTGGATACACCAAGGTATTTTGCTGTAATTACAGCTTTACCGGAACCTACTACTGTAATAATACCGGCTTCTACTGTTGCCACACTTTCGCTGGAGCTTGTCCATTCTGCCTGATCGGCAATGTCTTTTTCCGGACTGTTCTCGGTCGCTTTGGTCGCGGCCGTCAGCTCTACCGGATCATCACCGACAAGCAGCTCAAGCTCCTTGACAGCCACATTATCTTGTTTAAGAACAATAGCTGAATACGGCAGCTCTACCTTGGCTTTAAAAGTAGCGGTAAGTCCTTTGTATTTGGCGGTAATGGTCGCGGTACCTTCACCTACTAACGTAATCTGGCCTTCATCAATGGTCAGCACGCTTGTATTGGAGCTGCTCCAGTCGGCATCAGCCGAGACATCCTTCACAGAGGTAGCCGATTGTCCCCCTGTGGCTTTGGCCGTGACGTGCAGCGTTTCTTCGCTGTCACCTAATTTGTAATTCCCGTCAGAGCTGCGCTCCAGGGTCAAATCTTTAAAGGGATGGGTAACGGACACCTCCAGGGTGGCTACCGCATTGAGGTATGTAGCGGTAATCATGGCTGTTCCGGTATCGACCGGGGTCAGCAGCCCGTTGACTACTCTGACTGCGTTTGTATTTGAGGATACCCAGGTTGAAGCTGCTGTCACATCCTTTTTGGAGGAGGACCCTTCAATGTTGGCATATACTTTAAGCTGTTTGGGGGTTTGTCCAACCGTAAGCTCCACTTTTGCCGAGCTGTCAAAATCAATCGAGTTCGTGTCGCCTGTAGCCGCAAAGACGTTTACCGGAAAAGCTGCGGCAGTAACCAATATCAGAATGAGGAGCATCTTCGTCATTTTCCTGTACACAGTCATCTGTTCTCTCCTTAGGCAGTAAGTTTATCGGTGGTTATTACCACACTCTTCCACTATATCGACAATTACGCCTGAAGTGTTTACCCTATTTTCAGTTAATTTTCTGTTCCCGGCGAATTCAGGACTTTTTAACTAGATTGCTTATTCGGTAAATGTCCGGGAGAGCAGCGCCATCGCTTTCTGTAAAATAGGGACATTGTTGGCATACATCATGCTCTTCCCCCGCTCCCAGGCGGCTTCTGCTTCATGCCATTCCACAGCGTCAATCTCCTCTGCCTGTGCCTTGGTGATCCCGCCGACCGCCTCCACCAGAAAGTAATGAACCTCTTTATCTACGATTCCGTATATGTGGTGCTCAAAAGTGTATTTATTGACATCAATCGGAGCCTTGATAACGCCGACAGCGCCAGTCTCCTCACGAATTTCCCGCAGCGCTGTCTCCTCTACCGTCTCTCCGTCCTCCATCTTGCCTTTGGGCAGCGCCACTTTGCCGTAGCGGTCTACGATCAGCTGGATTTCCAGACCGGAGCTGCCCCGCCGGTATACCAAGCCGCCCGCTGAAATTTGCTTATGCGCCATGTTGATAGCTCCTTAATGTATTTGTGATTATAACTTAATTGCACTTTATACAACTAAAACTTCTATTTTTCCTCGCCTCGCCTGTTTAAGTGTACTTTGTACAACTAAAATGCCGCAAATTCACCAGATTGAGCTGATCCGGGCAGATTTAGTTGTACAAACTGCAGTTATATGCGGCGTACGCGAGTTTTCTTTACTTTTAAGTGTACGGAATGCAGCTATTTGGCTGGACAGAGAAGAGCAGCAAGCTGTTTCGCTGAAATGGCCAGTGTTACTCCAACTGCATATATCAGCCAGGCAGATGAGCTAGGTAGATGAGCTAGGTAGATGAGTTAGATAAACTTGTTTCCGGAGATCCGCCTCCCTTGCATAATCCTTACCCTTTCTTCAGTGCTTCAAGCGCAGCACTCTGTTACAAGCCGCCCGCACAGCGATTGACTTAGTCTCGTACGTCACCCCAAACAGCAGCAAGGATTTCATCTCCCGGACGGGAAAGGAAATCCTTGCTGGATACGCTATATTAAAAGAAAACATACTCTATCTTACCGGGGTATCCGTCCGCAGAGGCATTTACGCTGCATCCTTCTCCCGCCGGCCTGCTAGTTCGCAGTCTGATGAAGCGCAGTCCGGCTGACGCCAACCAGCTCGCCTTTGCACTCGTTAATGCCCGCTTCGGTAATTTTCACCTGGCAGAGCTCGCCCTGCAGTGAATCGTCGCCGCCGAAGAACACCTGCAGGTAATTGTCGCTGAAGCCGTGCTGGATGCTGCGGCCCGGCGCGTCCTTGGCTGAGCGCTCAGCGATAACCGAGACGGTCTTGCCGACGAACCTGCGGGCATAAGCCAGCTGCATCTCCTCGGAGAGATCGATCAGCTGTTGTACACGCTCGTTCTTGATCTCCTCGTCGATCTGGTTAAGCATCCGCGCTGCCGGTGTACCGGTCCGCTTGGAATAAGGGAACACATGCATCTCGGAGTAATTCACAGCCTTCATGAAGTCGTATCCGGCGCGGAACATTTCGTCCGTCTCGCCCGGGAATCCGACAATGACGTCTGTAGTGATGCCTACATCCGGCATAGCCTGGCGGATCAGCTGCATTTTGGCATAATATTCTTCCGTAGTGTATTTGCGGCGCATCGCCTTGAGCACCTCGTTATGGCCGGCCTGCAGCGGAATGTGCAGATGGCGGCACATTTTGGAGCTGCGGTTCAGCACCTCCAGCAGCTTCTCATCAATCTGGCTCGCTTCAATCGAGCTGATCCGTACGCGCTCCAGCCCGTCCACCTTGTCCAGCTCCCAGAGCAGGTCGGCAAGGCGGTAGTTGTCCAGATCATCGCCGTAGCCGCCAGTGTGAATACCGGTCAGCACGAACTCCTTGTAGCCCGCCTCAACCAGCTGATGTGCCTGGGCCACAATCGATTTCGGATCACGGCTGCGCGACAGCCCGCGCGACCATGGAATAATGCAGAAGGTGCAGAAGTTGTTGCAGCCGTCCTGAATCTTCATGAACGCCCGCGTCCGGTCGGCGAAGCCCGGCACATCAAGCTCCTCGAACTCACGCGTCTTCATAATGTTGCGCACCGCATTGACCGGCTGGCGTGACTCCTGAATGTTCTTCACATGAGTCATAATATGCTCACGGTCCTGATTGCCGATGACCAGATCGACGCCCGGAATATCCAGAATCTCGCCTGGAGAGGTCTGCGCATAGCAGCCTGTTACAGCAACAATCGCTTCCGGGTTGCGGCGTACGGCGCGGCGGATCATCTGCCGGCTCTTTTTGTCTCCTGTGTTCGTCACCGTACAGGTGTTGATCAGGTATACATCGGCGGTTCCCTCGAAATCCACCTGCTCGTAACCTTCATTTTTGAAAAGCTGCCAGATGGCTTCAGTGTCATAGAAATTCACTTTACAACCTAAAGTATAAAATGCTACGGATGGCATCGCTCAAGCTCCCCCCATTTCTCCGGATTCATATAAAATGCAGGCTGCAGCAACCATACCGGCTGTCTCGCAGCGCAGAATTCGCCGTCCAAGCCCTACAGATACCGCCCCGGCAGCTTCAGCTGCCCGGCATTCCTCCGGACTGAACCCGCCTTCAGGACCGACAACAACCATCACCCTGCCCCGGGATCCGGCAGGCAACCCGGCAATCCATGGTGCGGCGGCGCTGCGCAGCTGCAAGCCTTCTTCTTTTTCATAACAGAAGTAGACCGCGTCATATCCGCTGAAGCTCTGGAGCAGCTGCTTCCAACTGAGCGGAGCATGAACGTCAGGAATGATATTACGGTGCGCCTGTTCCGCGGCTTCCTTACAGATTTTGCGCCAGCGCTCCAGCCGTTTGCTCTCTTTGCGCTCATCGTACTGTACGATAGTCCGCTCCGAAAGAAACGGAACAAAAGCCACAGCACCGATCTCGGTGCATTTCTGGATCACCGTCTCCAGCTTGTCGCCTTTGGGCAGGCTCTGGGCTACCGTAACCTGGATGCGCGGCTCATGCGTCATTTCAAGCGGTTCCACAATATTCACGACAACCTCACCGATTTCAATCGAAGCAATCTCCGTCAGAGCCTCGCGGGATACCCCGTCGCTGACAATCAGCTTATCCCCGGCCTTCCCGCGCATCACCTTGGCAATATGACGTGCATCTTCACCGCCAATGCTCACCTGCTCTGCGCCAAACTGCTCTGGGCTTACAAAATAACGCTGCATAGTTTAGCCTCATTCTATTAAAAATTCATATCCTTTGTTCATCTTTCACAAAAAACATATTCCATCATACAACGTTTGCAGGGCAATGACCAGCGCTTAGTAGAACCCGGAGAATCCGAACAGGTTCAGGAATAACCGGATAAAATGATTACCGATTTGAATGGCCCAGTTATATAGCGGAGTAATCGTATTGGCACTAAGAACAGGGATAAAAATAACCAGCAAAAAGATAAAGACGGCCCATTGCTCAGCCTGCTGCATTCTGGCGCGGACCGGACGCGGTGCGACATCCTCCAGAATCCGGTAACCATCAAGCGGCGGCAGCGGAATAAGATTGAACAGAAAGAGAAAGAAGTTGGTCTTAATAAAAATACCGAAAAACCAGACAATCGCCAGCTGCAGCTGCTCATTGGTGATGGAGTCGATCGTTCCTGTACCCATAAGCACCGTATAGATGAGCGCCCCGATAATCCCCAGCAGAAAATTACTCAGCGGACCGGCAGCCGACACCACGATTCCCATCAGCCGCGGACGGCTGAAGTTATCACGGTTCACCGGAACCGGACGCGCCCAGCCGAAGCCGGCAATGAGCAGCAGGATAATTCCGAACAGGTCAAAATGGACAGCCGGGTTAAGCGTCATGCGGCCAAGCAGCCTGGCCGTCGGATCGCCGAATTTGTTGGCAAAGTAAGCATGCGCGAACTCATGCACAGTAAAGGCAATGACGATCGTAATCAGGAAAAACGGGAGCTGCTGCAGTGGATATACCAATATATCATTTAAAAAATCCATCTCTACCTCTTTCCGGCTGTAATGGCCACCCAGTCTTCTTCACGGGTAATCTCTATAATCTCAAAACCGGAATCCTCCAG
The DNA here is from genome assembly GCF_029893965.1 of Paenibacillus sp. PastM-3. GTDB lineage: Bacteria > Bacillota > Bacilli > Paenibacillales > Paenibacillaceae > Paenibacillus_AQ. Next base: position 33,946 of record NZ_JARXXP010000015.1, on the reverse strand, counting down.
CGCCTGCGACACCAGGCTTTCCTTATCCTTATAAATACCGGAAGTAATATAGATGCCGCCCGGCTGCAGCGCACGGAACACATCATCCGTGAACAGCACAAGAATCTCCGCCAGAATATTGGCGACGATAAGCTTCACTGGCAGTGTAACGCCAAGCCCTGCCTCCGCAGACCGGTCCGCTTCTGCAGCTGCCCCGGTATAGCCGGGTCTGGCACTCGGCCACATGTCCCCTGCCGCAGTATCTGCCGCACCTTCGCCTCCGAGCAGCGAGAGCAGATCGCTCTCTTTTACCGTTACCGAGGCCTGCAGTCTGTTCAGCTCCACATTCTCCCGCGCACTTTCGACAGCGACCGGATCAAGGTCAAGCGCCAGCACAGACTTAGCACCAAGCAGAACCGCACCTACCGCCAGAATGCCGGAGCCGGTCCCTACGTCAATGACTTCTTCGCCGCCGCTGATATGCTTCTCCAGCGCACGCAGACACAGCGCCGTAGTCGGATGCGTCCCTGTTCCGAAGGCCATGCCGGGATCAATTTCGATAATTTTTTCATCCGGGCTGGCTGGTGTATATTCTTCCCAGGTCGGCTTGATCGTCAGACGGTCAGACACGCGCAGCGGCTTGAAGTATGCTTTCCAGGCATGGGCCCATTCTTCATCGTCCACCGTTTTCCAGGAGATCAGCGCTTTGCCGGGATCAATCCCGAATTCACGCAGCTCCTCAACCCGCGGAGCAACCTCGTTGATGACATCGTCCATCGATACATTTTCGGCATAGTAGCCTTTAATTACAGCCTCACCGGGAGGGATATCGTTCAGCGGTTCATCGTATAGTTCACCGTACCGGGTATCTCTTACTTTATTAAGTGTTCCCGATTCTTCGATCGAAACACCGCCTGCTCCGGCTTCATACAGCAGATTGGATATCATCTCCTGCGCCTCTTCTGTTGTATGTACCGTTAATTCATGCCATAACATGTGTGTGGCTCCTCCTAAAAGTTTTGTAAGCAGTACTTCCATATTTAGCTTCGTTCAAAACTCACTAATCCAGTTATTCAACATTTATCAGTATACCATTTCTACCACAGGTAGCGCCAAAACTACGCCCGCTATACAGATCACGGTTCATTATTTCCGGCAAAAACAGTCCATCGTATGATCATTCACCATACCGGAAGCCTGCATAAAAGCGTAACAGATCGTCGAGCCGACGAAGGTCATGCCCTTCTTTTTCAGCGCCTTGCTCATAGAATCTGACTGCGCCGTCGTCGCCGGAACCTCAGCCCGCGTCTTCCACCCGTTAATGACTGGCCCGCCGCCGGCAAAGCTCCACACATAATCCGAAAAGCTGCCTTCCTCCCGGCAAATGTCCAGATAAACCTTCGCATTTTTCACAATAGCATTAATTTTGAGGCGGTTGCGGATGATTCCCGTGTCCTGCATCAGAGCTTCTATTTTGTTATCGTCATAATGAACAATGATGTCCGGATCAAATCCGGCGAATACCTTACGGTAATGCTCCCGCTTCTTCAGTACCGTATACCAGCTAAGCCCGGCCTGCATGCCCTCCAGCATCAGCAGCTCAAACAGCTTGAGGTCATCATACAGGGGATTGCCCCATTCTTTATCATGATAGTCAATATAAAGCGGATCTTCGTTGACCCAGGCACAGCGTATTATTTCCCTATTCAAAATATTCTCTCCTTTGGCTTCTGTCCTGCAAGGATAAAGGATCGGCCTGCAAAAAGCTACTCCTGTTTCATCCGCCGCCAAAAATGCATGCAAAAACGCCCGCCCCTGCTGCCAGGGTACGGACGGCTTTACTTGTTTTATCCGAGATAACAGCAACGGCTACGGCTGCAGCTGCACGCGCGTTTCCCGTTCCGGTTCATCGGTTGTATAGTAGAACATGTATATGGAGGCTTCGGTACCTTGGAAGTCCTTATATACATCAATGGCCCGGTTGTTTCCGTCTCCGGCAAAATTACTTGTAACCGGCCTGCCTATGATCCGCTCTTTACCGAGATTAATATGGGTCTGATTGACTCCGCCGAAACGGGCATCCTCACTCTCCGTTTCGACAAAGAGGTCTTTCCCCTCCATATAGTAGGTCCACTTTACGGAATAGCCGCCGGTACTGCGGATCACCGTCTGCTTGGCAGCAGAAATGTTGGTCAGCTGAAGCGGTGTCTTATCATCCTCATGCACCGTTACTTTATAGCTGCCCACAAAGGTAACCGGCGTTTCCGGAGTAACCTCAAGCTCTGCCGGACGTTCAAAGCGCAGTGTCACGAGCTTGGGATCATCCTTAGGTGACCTGTACAGGCTGCCCTCCAGCGTCTTGCCGCCAACCTCAAGCGCATATTTATGATAAGGAATCTGCGGATACTTTGCGTTCACCCGGATTGAAACACGGATTTGTGTCGGAGTAACGATCATATTTTCAATCGTATTGACTGTATCGCCCGGCTCCAGCGGGAGATCCAGCGCGGTTTTGACTGTGCCGCTCTCCATCTGCTGTTTGCTCAGCTGCAGGTCAAAGGTCCACGGCCCGGTAATATTCTGCTCCAGTCTGGTATACTGCAGCTTGTAGGTGGTTTCGCCCGCAGGAACATCGGCTGTGTTGAAGGTTTGCTTCATTGTGTATTCACCATTGTCCCCAGGTGTCCCGAAGGTACCTCCGGACAATGAACGGATCTCCGTACCGTTCCGGTAAGCTATAATCTCCGGAAACGTCCATTCCTTGGCCTCCGGCCGGGTAAAGGTAACGGCAGAAGACAGCAGCAGCTTACCCCCGCTTTGCATAAAAGGCTGTATCTCAAGCTTCTCCATACCCTCCTGTCCGACCGGGAAGTCCTGTACGGCCTGCAAACTGCTGTCCAGCGGTATTTCCATCTGAGTTTGGTTAAAGGACTGCACAGCAGCGGCAGTCAGCGTAACGTTAGCCTCTGATTTCTGCGGGGTCCAGTCACTTTCAAAATAGCCGTTGTAGCGGCTGTTTGCTTCATCCCACTGCAGATAAGTGTACTCCCCTTCACCGCTGTTGCCTTTTTCATCCTTCAAAGAGAGCTCCTGGACGTTCCAGAACTGTCCGTCTGCCTGATCCGTTTCCAGACTGTACAGAATGACCGTGCGGTTATCATCGACAATTGCTGTACGTAACGTCAGCGTTACTCCGTCCCTTGTGATAGTCTGGCCAAGCTGCTGGCCCAGATTCTGGTCAAGTGCAGCCTGAACCCCTTCTTTGCCGTGCAGCAGATTTCCCCAGTCATACTGGATTGCAGCATATACAGGGGCAGCGGCGAGCAGTACGCTAAGAGAGGCTGCAAACGTAACTTTACGCCATTTTCCCCCTCTGTACATGCCAGCCCTCTCTGCTGTACTAATTCCAGCAGGTGCAGTGTGGCCTGCCTGCTCCATCCGGCTCCACATTCCCTCGAAATCCGGATAATTTACAGCATCTTCTTTATTTAATTGCCGCTCCAGCATAAGTTCCAGTTTCTTCATGGCCTATATCCCTCCGCTCCTCATCTTTTATTCCGGCTTCGGCCAGAATTTCCTTCATCATCTTAATGCCCTTGTGCTGTCTCGATTTGGCGGTCCCTACAGGTATGGATAAGGCTTCCGAAATTTCAGCCAGGCTGAAATCATGCATGTACCTCAGGGTCAGCACTGCCCTGATCTTGGCAGGAAGTCTGGACATATAGCGCGCCCATTCCTGCGCCGTCTCCTTCTGTTCAACCAGCCGTTCTACCGGCTCCTCACTTACGCCCCCGCCCCACAAATGCAAATTCTGCACAAGCTTCTGCCGCAAGCTGCTTGAGCGTTTTAGATGGTTAAGGCTGGTATTGACAGCAATTTTCATGATCCAGGCCCGCGTATGCTCAACATTCTGCCACTGGCTGCGGAAGACGGTAATAAACACTTCCTGGCACAGATCCTCAGCATCTGCAGCATCCTGCACCATATAGTAACAGGTGCGGTACACTGCTTTGCTGTAGGCTTCAAATAATTCACGGTTGCTTTGCAATCCGGCTCCTCCCTTCTTTAACAGGTCTGTCTTATAAACAATCCGTCCGCGGAAAAGGTTCATTTCTCAAAATAAAAAAACGCGGCCTTTGCGGACCGCGCTTTTTCAGATTATTTTGCCGACAGGCTCTGCAGGCCGCAGATATTTCCGTTCCAGCTCCTCAGCAGCCAACGGCTTGCTGTAATAATACCCTTGAATATCCCGGCAGCCGCTCTCCACCAGGATGTCCAGCTGCTCCTTCGTTTCGATGCCTTCGGCAATCACCTGCATGCCGAGATGCTCTGCCATGGTCAGGATGGTCGCCACAATGGCCCGGTCATGGCTGCTGCCGGTAATGCCGCTGATGAACGAACGGTCGATCTTCACCTTGTGTATTGGATACAGCTTCAGATAACCCAGCGAGCTGTAGCCGGTCCCGAAGTCATCCAGGCTGATCCGGACCCCGCTTTTCACCAGATCATTCAGAATAGCGCTGGCTCTGGAAGCATCCATCATCATGCTCTCGGTAATCTCCAGCTCAAGGTATTCGGGCGCCAGCCCCGTTTCCCGGAGAATATCCCGGATATCCTCCAGCAGATTATACTGAAGAAACTGCTGTGAGGATAAATTGACGGCAACCGGAATGCGCGGACCGCCAGCATCATGCCACTGCCGCATCTGCCGGCAGGCTTCGCGCAGCACAAAATTGCCAAGCTCAACGATCCGTCCGGTCACTTCTGCCGCGGGAATGAACAGGCCTGGACCGAGCAGGCCTTTTACCGGATGATTCCAGCGCACCAGCGCCTCTACCCCGATAATCCGCTCATTGTCTGCTGCCCGGATCTGCGGCTGAAAATGTACCGTGAACTCACCGCGCGCCAGCCCTTTGCGCAGATCCGACTCCAGCTCCAGCTGCTCCATAATCTGGCCGTTCAGATCGTCCGAGAAAAACTGGTAATCGTTTCTGCCGTTTTTCTTCACCTCATACATGGCCGTTCCGGCATTTCTGAGCAGCTCTTCCGGAGTCTGGCCGTGGGCCGGATAAAAAGAAATACCGATGCTGGCCGTAACGTAGAGATCCCGCTCCTTGAGGTGGAACGGCTGCTTGATTGCTGCAATCATCTGTTCCACAATATCCGTCACATTCATTTTTTCCCTTGAGAACCGGCAGAGCAGTGCGAATTCATCGCCCTCCAGCCGTGCCAGCGCCATCTGCTCCTTCACCAAGCTGTCTATAATCCTGTTGCTCATCTCCTGCAGAAAGAGATCGCCGTACAAATGTCCGAGTGTATCATTAATTAGCTTGAACCGGTCAAAATTCATAACAAGTACGGCAAAAGGCTCCCGGGTTTCATGATGTGCTTCAATGGTCTGGGAGAGCAGCTGACTGAACATCCGGCGGTTCGGAAGTCCGGTCAGCTCATCGTGAAAGGCCAGGTAGCGGGTCTGCTCCTTGGCCTGCTTCTCCTCCGTAATATCCCGGGCCATGACATAAATGCCGGCCACCAGGCCATCGACCATAACCGGAGCGATACTGATGCCGATATCCAGCTTCTGCCCGTTTCTGTGCATGATTGCCGTTTCATAGCTGACCTGCTCTCCGGCAAGGGACCTGATGAACATTTCCCGGATCAGCTCCTGATCCTCCGCTGCAATCATACCCAGGAGGGAGTCCAGAGTCTGCTCTTTGAACTCCTTGCTGCTGATGCCGCTAATCGTTGTGGCTGCAGGATTGGAGCCGATAATACGTAAATTAAGATCAATGGATATGATGGCATCCTGATTATTTTCATAGAGCGATCTGTACCATTTTTCACTGATTAGAAGCTCGGTGTCTTTTCTGGAAAAACGGCTCGAAATATAAACTCCGGTAACAGACAGGCCCAGCGTGAACAGCGTCCCCCCGGCAATGACATAGGCCAGCCATTTCTGATCCAGTACCACCCCGGTATTTAACCAGGAACGGCTCTCAGGCTCAAAGCTTGCCGCAAGCATTCCGGTATAATGCATCCCTACAATAGCGACGCCCATGACAAGTCCGCTAATCAGCTTCTTTCCCGAGCCCACTGCCGTGCGGTTCATGAGCAGCTGGGAAGACAGTCCCAGCGCAACAACGGATGCAGCCAGGGCAACAACAAACGACAGGACGACATAGTCTGCTCTATACGAAATTCCAATCTGCATCGCGGACATGCCTATGTAATGCATACCGAAAATACCAAAGGCAAGCAGCAGACCGCTCACCAGAAGCGGAACAATTCCACGCCTGAAGTGGCTAATAACAATCAGGGCAACCAGCGAAGCAATGACCGCGACTGTCATAGACAGCAGTACAACCATCAGGTTATAAGCGACCGGTACAGGCAGTTTCAAGGCCAGCATGCCGACAAAATGCATAGACCATACGCCCATCCCCATGATGACGGCCCCGAACACAAGCCACATCACCCGCCGCCTTCCCTTGGATATCCCCAGTATGCCCGCCAGCTCCAAAACCGTATAGGAAGCTGCAACAGCTATCAAATACGAAAAAAATACGAGCAGCTTGTCATGACTGCCATGCATATGCATGTGCTCCATGACCTCATCCCCCTTTAAACCATTCCAAACATGACTGGCAAAATTCTAAATTTTATATAATTTAATATTATATCGGCTAATTCAGCCGAAAATCTAATAACATCCCTGCATTTTAGCAATAAGTAAAAACGACTGCACCTTCCGCAAACAGAAATATTCGATAAAAAAACAGTATGGCCTCCCTGCTTCAAGGAGCACCATACTGCCATGTTGGATAAAATCAGATAATATTCATAACCGCCCTCGCCTGGATATCCAGCTCACTGGCCGAGACCGCAATGCCTGTAAACTCCTCAAGGGCTACTTCAATCTGCTTCTGGCTCTCTTTGACGCTTGCCTGAACATACTCCAGACCAGTCGACATGCTGCCGATTTCCTCCGTAATCGCCTTGACACTGTTCCGCACCTCGCCAATGGATTCCTGCACCATACCCGATAGCTTCCGGACCTCCTTGGCCACCACATCGAACCCCCGCCCGAACTCCCCGGCATGCGCTGCTTCAATTGCAGCATTAAGCGCCAGCAAATGTGTCTGCGAAGCAATATCACGGATAGTTTGTACTACCCCTTGAATATCCACAGCCTTGTTTTGCAGATTCTTTATGAGAAGGGTGTTCTCCTTCGATACCCTGGCAATATTATTGATGCTGAGCAGCATTTCCCGGCTTCGTTCAATCCCCTGCTCGGCCCGCCGGTTCAGGCTGTCAGCCATTCTCTGCATCTGCTCCACCACATGGTTTACATCGGTCTGCCGGTGCGTAATATTGGTCGCAATCTTGCTTACGCCGATCACATGGTGGCCTGTTTCGTCAAAAATAGGCATATAGGTTGCTTCGAGCCACACAGTGTTGCCCTCTGAATCCATTCGTTCAATCTTATCCTGAAAGCTGGTTCCGGAAAGCAGATTCTGCCAGAAGATTTCATAGTCCGGACTGTTCACAAACTCAGGAAAGCATAACTCCCGGTGATGCATTCCGTACATATCCTCTGATTTATATTTCATTGAACCGGCAAACACTTCATTGACATAGGCCACTCTGCGGTCAAGATCAAAGCGGATCAGGGCAAGATTCTTTTCCATAGCTTTGACTACCAGCGCCTCTGTGACTGCTGGAACTGATCCATTCTCCATAATACTATCTCCCTGTGCGGCTCAATTGAGATTGTGCGGCTTTCAAATATTCATAAGGTATATATTCAATATTAACGGCAGAAAAGCTACTATGGATTATAACGATTTAAAAGATTTGATTCTATTATTCTGCTTTTCACGCTCACTTCTTGGCCCCGTAGTCACCGAACCTGAGGCCCCACACCGAATCCTTCCGGTGCCCTGCTGCCTCCTTGAGAGCGGGAAGACGCGGATCATGCGGGTAATACTGCTCCAGATACAGGACGAATACCCCGCGCAACCCGATTTCAGCGTCCAGCTTGTTAAATTCATTCGGATGCTTATCCATCTCTTCCAGTGCGGTTTCCCATCTCTTCAGATCGGCAGGAGAAGCGCGTCCGTCACGGACGGCTTCCGCAAGCCCTCGCAGTTCACGGTATGCCTGTTTCACTTTGGACGAATAAATCTGCTTCTGATTCAAAAAAGTAAGCAAAGCGACCAGCAGCACCAGTCCGCCCCACATAATAAACGTATTCATCAACATCCTCCTTGCCATTGTCCATTTCCCTATTATACACGCCGGCACGCAAAAAACCCCACTTTCAGTGGGGCAAATGTCCTTAATTTTCAGTACTATTGGACGGCTATTTCTTTTTCATGATCGCATTCAGCTGGCGCTTGTCAGCTTCCTGCGCGCGGTCCAGCGCTTCCAGATCATTCTGGTCGGCTTCTGCAGCCGCAAATTGCACATCCTCCAGTTTAGCTTCGTAGAGCATCTTTTGCTTTTCCGTTTTGGAGAAAATGTCTGAGTTCTCTCTATCCATAACAGCTACCACCTTTCAGGTTCCTTGTAAAAAACAAGTACACACGTTCAGATCATACCGCCGGCTTCCTCAATGATGGATAAGGCCTGCTGGTAAGATTCCGGCTGTACAATTACGGTCAGCAGAATGTTTCTGCCGGTAGGCCCTCCGTCACCACCATGGCTCATCCCGCTTGAGCTGGTATGCGCAGCGGACAAAATACCTGAATGCGCGCTCACAGCGGTCATGGAATCCATACGGGCCAGACTGCCGGTCACCGGATTCACAGCATTTTGCAGGCCGCCTCCGCTGAACCGGGTGAAGCGGTCGATAGACAGCTCGGTTACGCGCAGAGCCTGAAGCTTCCGGGAGACGCCTTCAGCTTCTTCGGGAGATTTAAAATAGGCGAGGATGCTTTTTTCTGACAAGGATAATCCCTGCTTTCTGCCTGATATGCCAACCACAAACTGACCTTTTTATTTTGTATTGATGCTGCATGGTTTATACGCAGTTTTTATGTTTAATCTTAATCAGCAGGAAATAATTCCCTGGCACGGGTCTGTCCACTTTTTCCCACTCCCTCTCTCGGGATAATATCTATATTTAGTTAACAATTCCATTAGATAGCATGGAAATATATATTATTTGATTACATAAAAGCAGCATTTTTAATACTTTCGACTCATAAATACAGGATTTATTTAATTTCACGTGTAACATTACCTTACTCAAGCAATATTCATAATAACTTCCTCTCACAAAATAGTACTTTATAACCATTTTATTCTTATTCTAAAGCATATTTATGTTATCTTTCACTTCATTCACGGTAACCCCTGAAAAACAACATTACTTTTAACTGGATTTTACATTTTACCAATGGTAGAATCTTCTTAATATTTTTCCTACTAGCCGGGACGGAAATAAAAAGAGATTACTAGAAAGGAGAATCGGACTACTGTCTATAGCAGGAAAAATTCAGCTGTATCAGTACACATACTCATCTGGAGGGGATTACATTTGGAGTGGAATAAACTACCTCGCAAGCTGTCTGTTATCACCCTGTCACTTGGAGTGACAGCAGGCATGATTCCTGGAGCGGCTTTTGCCGCCGGCAGCCCGCAGACGCTATCATCGACTAAATCATCAACCACAATTAATCAGACATCCAATCAGACGTATATTTCACCACAGATTGACACCAAATCATCAAACAATGTCCGCGTTATCGTGCAGTTGAGCGGCCAGCCCGCAGCAGTAGGCAAATACGCAGCCAAGCAAGGAATCTCCGCGCTCTCCAAGACTGCTACGGAAGCTGCCGTCAAGAGCCAGCAGTCCGAGGTACTTGATAAAGCCGATGATCTCGGCATTGATCTGACCGTCAACTACCAGTATGACACGGTACTGAACGGCTTTGAAGTGTCCGTCCCGGCCAATGAAATTCCGAAGCTGGCCAAAATCTCCGGCGTTACCTCCATCTATCCGAACAGCACCTGGTACGCCCTTCCCGATGTAACTGTAACGGAGGCTACTTACAGAAATGATAATGCTCCGCTGGAACAGATTCATGCGGATTGGGCCGCGGAACAAGGTATTACAGGCGAAGGTCTGAAGGTCGGCGTTATCGATACCGGTGTGGACTACCTGCATCCTGACATTGCCCCGGCCTATAAGGGCGGTTATGACTCCTTTTATCAGGATGAAGATCCTTATGAAGAAGAGCCTTTGACCAAGGAAGAAGATCCTTACAAGACAGGCTATGCCGGGACCTCCCACGGAACGCATGTTTCAGGTACGATTATCGGACAATATGCCGCAAAAGGTGATGTTGCCCAAAAAGGCGTAGCACCAGGTGCAGAGCTGTATGCATACAAGGTTCTGGGACGCAATCTTGATGATCCGAGCACCTCTTCCGGTTCATCCGCCCAGGTTATCGACGGGATTGAGCATGCCGTTAAGGACGGCATGGATGTCATCAACCTGTCGCTCGGCTCTGATTCCGAAAAAGACGTGAATTCCCCTGACTCCATCGCCATCAATAACGCCGTGCTCTCAGGAGTTGTAGCGGTTATTGCCAACGGTAATAACGGGGAAGCAGGCTATTTCTCCCTTGGCTCTCCTGCGGCTGCGCAGCTGGCCATTTCGGTAGGTGCTGTAACCAGCCCGATCAAAGCCTTCTCGGGTAATTTTAAAGCAGAAATCGCTGATTCTGTAACTACTGTTACTTATTCCGAGTACTTCGATTCTCATGTAATGGCATACAAGCTCGGACAGTTTAACTTCACAGATATTATCGGCACCGATCCGGTTGAAGTCGTATACGCCGACCTTGGTGCAGAAGAAGACTACCCGGACCGCGACATCAGCGGCTCCATTGTCCTGCTGTCCCGCGGGGATCTGGCATTTGTCGATAAAATCGCCATCGCCAAAGAACACGGGGCCAGAGCTGTCGTGATCTTTAACGGAAATGCCGCTAACTCCCAGGCTATTCTTACGGAGAGCATTAGCGGACGCGACGGGTTCATTGGCAGCAATCTCGGCGACGGGTATGACTACATTCCAACCTTCGACATTGAAGGCTCCAAGGGACGTGCACTGGCCAGAGCCATTCTTGCGAACGATGGTAAGCCAGTCTACTTCACCTTCGGAGATGAGTACAAGCAGACGATGACTGCAGGTGATGAAATAACTTACTTCTCCTCCATGGGTCCTAACGTGGACGGAAACCTCAGCATCAAGCCTGATATTGTCGCTCCTGGTGACGGTGTATTGTCCACCTATCCGGCATATGGCGGAGATTATACCGAAGCATACCACCGCAGCAGCGGTACCAGTATGGCTACTCCGCACGTGGCGGGCTTGTCACTCCTGATCAAACAGGCACATCCGGAATACACCCCGTTTGATATCCGTGCTGCTCTAGCCAATACTGCAGATCAGCTCCTTTATAAGGGTGAGCCTGAGGATCTGTATATTCAAGGCCCAGGCCGGGCAAATGTAGAGAATGCCATTAAGACACCGGCGCTGTTACAGGCGCTTGAGCCCATTACTATTCTTGACAAAAATTTTGCGGCACAAAACGTAATTAACTACAATCCATCCACCAGCTTCGGAACACTTCTGCCTGGCGCAGTTGCTTCCAAAGAGCTGCAGCTTAAAAACGTAAGCAACAGCGCGGTTACTTATTCTGCCTCTGTAGTCTGGAACTACGGTGATCTTGAGAATGTAACTGCAACGCTGGATAAGACAACAGTAACAGCCTCTGCTTATGGTACTTCCAACTTCAATCTGAACGTTAATGTGTCTGCAAAAACCGAACCGCAGATGCTGCAAGGTAATGTCGTTCTTGAAGCACCGGGACAGCCTACCCTGCATTTGCCGTTCGCAATTAACGTCGATGAATCCGTGGATCAGCCTGACTGGGGCACTGGTATCCAGGAAGCAAAGATTACAACACCGATTATGTACAACAACTCAGGAGCTGTCCTCAACTACAAGCTGAAAGCAGATGACATCAATTATTATGAAGTAGATCTCGTAGGCCTGGACGATAAAACCAAGGGTTATTTCCAGGTTGCCGCTACAGATTCTCCGGATAAATATTTTGAGCCGGGAGATTACTCTACAGTTATCAGCGCCACTTATCATCCATATGACAGTGAAGGGGATCCGATTCTTGATGCAAACGGCAATCCCGCTGTTGCCTATCTGACAGACGGGGTTTATAAGCTTCAAGTGCTGGGTATCAATGCTGAAGATAATTCCAAACTGCCTATCAAGATCAATCAATACGAAGATGAATTCTATACTACCTATACCTCATTCCGCTTCATTAATCAGCCGGCACCAAGCACAGGTACTGACGGCGGTTCAAATGGCGGCGGCGGTGCAGTAACACCAGTAACTCCGGCAGCGCCTGCTGCTGCAGCATCACTGATTGAGGAAGGAACGACCCAGGCCACCCTGACTCCGGTTACTGTGTCCAAGGATAAAGTGACTACTGTTACTGTAACCGACGACAACCTGAAGACTGCTCTGGCTAACGCTGCAGCTGCCAAGACCGCTGTCGTAATAGCGCTGCCTGCAACAACCGACACAGCAGTTGAACTGAACCTGACAGCAGCCCAGGTAACCCAGCTGGCAGGCATTCATGCCGACAGCAGTGTTGTAGTTACAGTCAATGGTTCTGCCGTCGCTCTGCCTGTATCCTTGCTGAAATCTGCACCTGCAGGACAGAACTTCAAGCTTGACATCAAGCAGGCTCCGGAAGCTGCCAGCAAGCTGACAGCCAGCGTAGCCGGTTCTACAGTAATTGGAACTCCAATTACCTTTGAAGCTTCCTGGACCAGTGCAACAGGCAGCACTTACCTGAACACACCGACGAATCTTTTCATTAAGAGATCCTTTACTGTACCTGGTACAATTCAGCCGAATACTGCCGGTGTTCTCTTCGAGGATGATGGCGTAGTTACTCCGGTTGCATCTGTATTCAAACCACAGACAGACGGAACAACGATTGTTACTGTAAGCCGCCCTGGCTTCTCGACTTACGCCGCAGTAAGCAAGCCGGCCGCAGCATTTACAGACATCGCCGCTTCTTCGGCGGCTGAAGCAATCAAAGCCTTGGCCAACAAGCTGATTATCCAAGGTACTTCGGCTACGACCTTCTCGCCGAAGAGCAGCCTGACCCGTGCGGAATTCACTGCGCTCCTGACCCGCGCACTCGGGCTTCGTACTGATGCCAGTGTTACCTTCACTGATGTCAGCTCCACTGCCTGGTATGCCCAGGATGTGGCCGCTGCTTCCAAGGCAGGTCTGATTCTGGGTATCGGCAACGGCAAATTTGCCCCAACCCAGAATGTAACCCGCCAGGAGCTGGCAGTGATTCTGGACAGAGCGCTCAAATTAACCGGAACTGAACTGAAGAGCGCTAATCCTTCCTTTACAACGTACACGGACAGCGCAAAAGTGGCTCCTTACGCGAAGGATAGCCTGCAAACCCTGTCCGCAGCCGGCATCATCGGCAGCGATACAGGTTCCAGCTTCAATCCGGTTGCTCCGGCAACCCGTGAAGCAGCCGCTGCTGCTCTATACCAGCTGCTGAACAAAATCGGTTTGATCGAGTAGTCTTTAGTTAACACACCTGCTGTCAACTTCAGCAGGCAGAAAGGCAAAAAGGATCGTGCACCGGCTACAAGGCCCTGCACGATCCTTTTTTTATAACAACCGCTAACATTAGAAACCCCCGGCTCCGTGTTGTCGCACGAAGCCGGGGGTTTCTTAAGCTCATTTCCAAAACTTAGTCACCGCGAAAGGCGCGCTTCACACGATCAAAGAACGATTGCTCCTGCTCATGCGTGTTCTCGCCGTTGTAGGAAGCGAACTGGCGGAGCAATTCCTTCTGCTCTTCGCTCAGCTTGCTTGGCGTTACAACGACTACCCGCACATGCTGGTCGCCTGTGCCGCTGCCGCGCAGATGCGGAACCCCTTTGCCTCTGAGACGGAAGAAGGTGCCGGTCTGGGTTCCCGGAGGAATCTTGAGCTTCACCTTTTCGGTCAGGGTAGGAATTTCAATCTCGTCACCAAGCGCCGCCTGGGCGAATGTCAGCGGAACCTCGCACATGATATCATCGTTCTCACGCACGAAGAACTCATGGTTCTTCACACGGATGACAATGTACAGGTCACCCGCCGGGCCGCCGCGTGTACCGCCTTCGCCTTCACCGGTCATACGCAGCTGTGCGCCGTCATCTACGCCGGCTGGAATGCGTACATGGATCTTGCGTTGCTTCTTAACCTTGCCCTGGCCTGCGCAGGTCGGGCATTTCTCTTTGATGATTTTGCCTGTGCCGCTGCAATGGGAGCAGGGACGGCGGTTACGCATTTGTCCAAGCGGGGTATTCTGCACGAGTTCCTGCTGGCCGCTGCCGTGGCAGACGGAACAGGTCTCCGGCTTCGTACCCGGTTTAGCACCGGAGCCAAAGCAGGTATCGCAGGACTCTGTACGCGGAATGGTAATATCGGTTTCTTTGCCGAATACCGCTTCCTTGAACTCAATGGTCATTGTGTACTGCAAATCGCCGCCGCGCTGCGGGGCATTCGGATCACGGCGCCCGCCGCCTCCGCCGAAGAACATATCAAAGATATCGCCGAGTCCGCCGAAATCTCCGCCGCCGCCAAAGCCGCCGCCCATACCCTGAGTAGGATCAATATGGCCGTACTGGTCATAACGGGCGCGCTGCTGTCCGTCGCTCAGAACGTCGTAAGCTTCCTTTACTTCCTTGAACTTGGCCTCAGCATCGCTGGCCTTGTTGACGTCCGGGTGATACTGGCGCGCCAGCTTACGGTACGCCTTCTTTATTTCATCGTCAGATGCATCTCTTCCGAGACCCAGCACCTCATAATAATCGCGTTTATCTGCCACTGCCTTCACCTCCGTACATCAATACTCAAGTAGCCTCTGACATGTTAAAAGGAAAGCCAAAACACGGGATGCCCCGGTCTTGACCTTCCCTTCGTACAGAATAGACTTATCGTTTAAGGTTACCCTTGATTCTTCTCGTCGTCAACAACCTCGTAGTCAGCGTCAACAACATTGTCCTTCTTAGCGCCCTCTGGAGCACCTTCAGCACCTTGCTGCTCTTGTGCAGCCTGTTCATACAGCTTCACGGACAGCTGCTGTACAATCTCGGTCAGCGCTTCTGTAGCTGCATTGATTTCTTCCAGGTTGTCGGTTTCCAGCGCTGCTTTTACTTTGTCCTTAGCCGCATTTGCTTTCTCGATTTCGGAAGCATCCGCTTTATCGCCAAGATCTTTGATTACTTTATCTGTGGAATACACGAGCTGGTCAGCATTGTTCTTTGCTTCAACCAGTTCTTTACGCTTGCGGTCTTCCTCAGCGTGCAGCTCGGCATCCTTCATCATTTGTTCTACTTCAGCATCGCTCAGGCCGCTCGAAGAAGTGATCGTGATCTTCTGGCTCTTGTTCGTGCCTTTGTCCGTTGCCGATACATTAACGATACCGTTGGCGTCGATGTCAAAAGTAACCTCGATCTGCGGTACGCCGCGCGGTGCCGGCGGAATCTCGTTCAGCATGAAGCGTCCCAGTGTCTTATTGCCGTTCGCCATTTGGCGCTCACCCTGCAATACGTGAATTTCCACGCTTGGCTGGTTGTCGGCAAAGGTCGAGAAGACCTGCGATTTGCTTGTAGGAATTGTAGTGTTACGCTCAATCATCTTCGTGAACACGCCGCCTGCAGTTTCGATACCGAGGGACAGCGGAGTTACGTCGAGCAATACCACGTCTTTAACATCACCGGTCAGTACGCCTGCCTGGACAGCAGCACCAAGGGCTACTACTTCATCCGGGTTAACGCCTTTGTGCGGCTCTTTGCCGGTAAGCTTCTTGATCGCTTCCTGTACGGCAGGAATACGGGTGGAACCGCCGACAAGCACGATTCTGTTCAGGTCAGCAGGAGTCATGCCGGCATCGCTAAGCGCCTGGCGTGTAGGTCCCAGTGTGCGTTCTACCAGACCTGCAGTCAGCTCATCGAACTTGGCGCGGGTAAGGTTAACTTCCAAGTGCTGAGGCACGCCGTCAACAACCGTGATGAACGGAAGGGATACGGTGGTGGTCAGTACGCCGGACAGCTCCTTTTTCGCTTTTTCGGCAGCATCCTTCAGACGTTGTACAGCAGCCTTGTCCTTGCTCAGGTCAATGCCCTGTTCCTTCTTGAATTCAGCTACGAGGAAGTCCATAACCACCTGGTCAAAATCGTCGCCGCCGAGACGGTTGTCACCGCTGGTAGCCTTGACTTCGAAGAAACCGTCGCCCAGCTCAAGGATCGATACGTCGAATGTACCGCCGCCGAGGTCATAGACGAGAATGGTCTGGTCTTCGGACTTCTCAAGACCGTAAGCCAGTGCAGCTGCAGTAGGCTCGTTCACGATACGCAGCACTTCAAGGCCGGCAATTTTACCTGCATCCTTGGTCGCTTGACGCTGGCTGTCATTGAAGTAGGCCGGAACCGTAATAACGGCCTGGGTAACCGGCTGTCCCAGATAAGCTTCAGCATCGGATTTCAGCTTCTGAAGGATCATTGCGGAAATTTCCTGCGGAGAATAATCCTTTCCGTCGATGCTTTCTTTGTGGTTGGTACCCATATGACGCTTAATCGAAGCGATTGTGCGGTCCGGATTGGTAATTGCCTGGCGTTTTGCTGTTTCGCCGACGATCCGCTCGCCGTCTTTCTTAAAGCCTACAACTGAAGGGGTTGTGCGCGCGCCTTCCGGATTCGGAATAACGACAGCTTCGCCGCCTTCCATAACGGCAACGCAAGAGTTGGTGGTTCCAAGGTCAATCCCGATAACTTTACTCACTGTAATGTGCCTCCTCAGAAATATTATGGAGCCCCGGCTCCTGTAAATGGATAGTTAATTGAATAACGCTGATAATGATAGGGATCTGCACATAACAATACGGCCGGAAGCTTCCGGCACAGCATCTTCTGTGACAGGCATGTTGTTACCCAAGGTATATAGACAGGCTACATGCTGACTTTGACCATGGCCGGACGAAGAACCTTATCCTTCAGGAGATAGCCCTTCTGGACCTCTTCCGTCACGATGCCTTCCTCGTGCTCCTCGCTCTCCACCTGCATAATCGCCTGATGATATTCAGGGTTAAATGGCTGTCCTACTGTTTCCATGGCCGCAAGGCCTTCAGACTTCAATACCCCTTCCAGCTGACGGAAAATCATGTTGATGCCTTTGGTGAAGGCCTCAGATTCAGCGTTGCCCGGAGCAGTTACCAGTGCACGCTCAAAGTTGTCGAGTACCGGAAGCAATTCCGTAACGAGCTTTGAAGTTGCATATTGCGCCAGCTCTTCCTTCTCCTTCTGGGTGCGGCGGCGGAAGTTATCAAAATCCGCCTGTACACGCAACGTACGGGCCTGAGCTTCTTCTGCCAGCTCCTGGAGGCGCCTCACGGCTACACCGCCGTCTGAAGCCTCCTCGATGTCCGCCGTGCTCTCTGCCGCGGCTTCAGCCTCATCGGCTGCCTGGGCTTCATTTACTGCTTCATCTTTCAATTCATTCGGATCCTGAACCTGTTCCTCTTTCAAGTTGTCTTCACCTCCTTCAATTCATTCACGCAAATCAATTACACTCTGTTCACTTATACCAGTGTGCCAGCATCGCTGTCAAATCCCGGGATAAAATCCCGAGGATGCCCATCACACGGGCGTATTCCATCCGGGTCGGACCCAGAATGCCGATACTGCCCAGTGCCTTGCCGTCCAGTGAATATGTTGCTGTAATCAGACTGCAGTTGGCAAAGGCCTCATGCTTATTCTCCGTCCCGATACGGACCTGTATTCCGGTTCCGCCGGATGCGGGGGACAGCATCTTCAGCAAAGTCGGCGTCTCTTCCAGCAGATCAAGGATCGTCTTGACCTTATCAACGTCTTTGAACTCCGGCTGGGTCAGCATATTGGCTGCCCCGCTCAGATAGATACGCTGGTCATGATCGCTTTCGAGAGCCTGGTCAAGCACCTGCATCAATTCTTCGTAATGGGAGATGTGACGCTGCATTTCCTCGCCCAGTTCGGAATAGAGCTGGCTCTTCAGCTTGTATAGCGGTACGTTTACCAGCTTGCTGTTAAGCAGATTTACTACCTTTTCCATTTCGGAAAGGGAAATCTCCGGCGGAATCTGAACCGTACGGTTCTCTACCTGCCCGGTGCTGGTAACAATAATCGCCACAGCATTATTGCCGTCAAGCGGAAGGAGCTGAAAATGGCGCAGTGAAGTATGAAAAACCTCCGGTCCCAAGAGGATGGAAGTGTAATTCGTCATATTGGAAAGAATCATTGCCGCATGCTGGATAACCTGTTCCGTAGCATTCAGCTTCTCGGCAAAAAAGGCGCGGATCGTGCCCATTTCTGCTGTTCCTGCGGAATTCCACGGCACCAGATGATCCACATAATAACGGTAGCCTTTATGTGAAGGAATTCTTCCAGCCGAAGTGTGCGGCTGCTCAAGATAACCTAATTCCTCCAGATCAGCCATTTCGTTGCGGATGGTTGCCGGGCTGTAGCCCACATCACCACGTTTGGAGATGCTGCGCGAGCCTACGGGCTCTGCGGAAGAAATATAATCATCCACGATAGCATTAAGGATCATTCTCTGGCGTTCAGTTAACATGTTATTCCCTCCTATCGGCTGTGGCTCCGATTCGTTAGCACTCTACTCAGATGAGTGCTAACCACTAATACAAAAATACCAAACTGACCTTGAGATTGTCAAGTCAGATTCAGTCCGGATTTGGATTACAGCTTTATCAATTTTTAATCCAGATTCCGGAAATCCTCCGCAACCTCTGCCTCAGACTTTCGTCTGAATATAAAATATAGAAGAAATGGGGGTTTGCTCTATGAATAGAAAAATATACCGATGGATTATCCTGTCAGCCGGGCTGCTCCTGGCCGCTGCTGTTTTGTTTAACCTGAAAGGGACTGCCGGCCAAAACAACTGCTTTTACGGTGATGTGGATTATGCTTCAGTACTGCAGTGGGGTGGTGTTGTCTACAGCGAGGACTATGACAGTCCGCCCGGCAATGCTGTCAAAGGCCAACAGCTTGGCAAAATCACCTACCGCAGAGCCGACCACCAGTGTCCGCGTACTGAGATGAGGGATGGCGATTCCACTCTGCTGGAAGTTGGCACAGAGCTGTATGAAGTGAGCGGATACAAGACATCAGCCCGTTTATGGGCGGGGGACAGGCTGTTCGTGGCCGATAGTAATCCTGATGCCAGGACGCTCAATGATCTGCTTGATATCTCAGACAAAATAACAGCGGTCCGCTTTATCAGCGGAATGGACGGCACAACTCACCTTATGGACTTCACACCGGAGGCTGCTGATCTTTTTATAAAAGAGTTCCCCATGCTGAAATATATTCCGTTTGAACAGCTATATAAGGAAACCAA
Source organism: Paenibacillus sp. PastM-3 (assembly GCF_029893965.1). Taxonomy (GTDB): domain Bacteria; phylum Bacillota; class Bacilli; order Paenibacillales; family Paenibacillaceae; genus Paenibacillus_AQ. The sequence goes on along the minus strand of NZ_JARXXP010000015.1, from coordinate 14,457 downwards.
AGGCTGGGTTGGCGATAAATATTGGCTCGAAATCGAGCTGAAGGACGGGACTGCCATGCCCATCATATATAATACGCTGTCTCCCTCTTTTAATCCTCCTGCCTATGCTATACCTGAGCTTGCACAGCTTATTGAGCAGCAGCGCAAGCTAATCTATGCCAAGTAACCTAAAAAAGGCCGCTGTTCCCGGGACTGGCTCCCTGACGGACAGCGGCTTTTGTATATTGTAACGCGGCCGCATGCGGCTGCCTGCTTAATCTAATCTCTTCATTACGGCAATTTCGTCACAGGCATGCTGCTTCTTGCAGTTTACGCAATCTGTCCATACCTTCTCGGGAAAAATCTCCTTCTCCACTACGGTGAACCCGTTTCTGAGGAAGAAATCAACCGCATAGGTCAGCGCCATGATCTTGGGAATCCCCTGGCGTCTGGCTTCTTCCGTCAGCTTATCCAGGATCATGGAGCCGACACCCTTGCCCTTGCCTTCATCGCGCAGCCCAATGGAACGGACTTCAACGAGATCATTCCCGAGTCTGAACAGCGAACCGCAGCCCACGAACATGCCGTCAATCTCAGCGATGACGAACTGGTCGATCTGGCGGGTTAGTGCCTGCCTGGAACGGGGGAGCATAATTCCGCGCTGGGCGTACTCCTCTATCATTAAGTACAGCGGCTCCACATCCTCCACCGTAGCATTTCTGCATATCACTTTAGATTCTCCCGCAGGAGCCGACTGGCGGATCATTTCCGTCTTGACAAGCACTTTAACTCACCCCTCGTTGTTAATATGAATAAATATACAACAGGGTGAATTACAATTCAAGGGGTATTTTAAAATTAAACCTCTGTTAAAAGTCCGACAAATTCCCCGAAAACATCATTTCCGAACAGGATTCCCTGCTTGCTCAGCCGGTAGGTGTCACCGTCCCGCTCCAACAACCCGGCATGCAGCAGTTTATGCAGCGGTGCACCAAAAATTTCCTCCAACTTTTTGCCGAACTGGGCCTGGAACGCACTGCCTGATACCCCGGCACGCATACGCAGGCCGACCATCATAAAGTCCTCCATTGCCTCCTGCTCCGAAATCTCAAAGGAATCCAGACGCGGCAGGCCATTGCGTGAAGCTTCATTATAGGGATTGACGCCTTTGATATTGATATGCCGCTGACGTTTGACGTAGCCATGCGCCCCTGCACCAAGGCCGTAATAATCTTCATTCCGCCAGTACGTTATATTATGACGGCTCTCCATGCCCGGTTTGGCAAAATTGCTGATCTCATACTGGATATAACCTGCCTTCTCCATTTCAGACATGAGCAGCAGATACATTTCCAGCTCATCCTCTTCACTCGGCAGCGGCAGCTTGTTCTTATTGAACAAGGTATGGAACAGCGTATTCTCCTCCACCTTCAGGCTGTAGATTGAATAATGCGGCAGATCCAGCTCCAGCGCCTTGCGGACACTCTCCCGCAGCATACCCACGCTCTGGTTCGGCAGGCCGAACATCAGGTCTACCGACAGGTTATTCAGTCCCACACTGCGCGCATTCTCCAGGCTGCGGTAGACATCATCGACGTTATGAATCCGGCCGATTCCGCTCAGCAGCTCATTCTGGAACGCCTGAACCCCGAAGCTGACGCGGTTGACCCCGCCTTCCTTCATTACTGTCAGCTTCTCGATATCCGTAGTGCCGGGGTTGGCCTCCATCGAGAATTCGATATTGTCATCCCACTGCGGGAAATGCCGGCGGACCGATGCCAGAAAATAAGCCATCTCATCCGGCTTCAGCACCGTCGGTGTCCCGCCGCCGACAAAGATGGTCTTGATCACTCCCGGCGGAGTCTGCTGCACGGTCAGCTCCATCTCGCGGTCTAGCGCATGCAGATAATCCATTACCGGCTGATCCTTCAGCACATAGGAATTGAAATCACAGTAAAAGCATTTATTCGTACAAAACGGAATATGAATATATACAGCCTCAGGGGGACGGCCATTGTTATGAGCGGTCATAGCTGTCTCCTTTAAATTTTATTTAGTAGTGCCAATCTATATAGCCAGAAAAGGGAAGCCGTCAGGCTTCCCTTCAGTGTCTCCTTACTAATTACACGGTACGTTCCGCAAATGGAAAGCCTCGCAGCTTACCTATTCGTCGATCTTCAGAACCGCCATGAACGCTTCCTGCGGCACCTCTACGCTGCCGACCTGCTTCATGCGCTTCTTCCCTTCCTTCTGCTTCTCGAGCAGCTTCCGCTTACGCGAAATGTCACCGCCGTAGCATTTGGCCAGAACGTTCTTGCGCATCGCCTTAACGGTCTCACGGGCCACAACCTTGGTTCCGACTGATGCCTGGATCGGCACCTCGAACATCTGCCGCGGAATGATGCCGCGCAGCTTCTCACAGATAATGCGGCCGCGGTTGTAGGCACGGTCGCGGTGGACGATGAACGACAGGGCATCAACCTGCTCGCCGTTCAGTAGAATGTCCATCTTCACCAGATTGGACTGACGGTAGCCGGAAATCTCATAGTCGAACGAAGCATAACCCTTCGTGCCTGATTTCAGCTGGTCAAAGAAATCATATACGATTTCAGAGAGCGGAATCTGATAAGTGATGGTTACCCGGTTTGAGTCGAGATACTCCATGTTCACGAATTCCCCGCGCTTATTCTGGCACAGCTCCATTACTGTTCCCACGAAATCGTTCGGAACGATAACTGCAGCTTTGACATAAGGCTCTTCGACATAATCAATGGTTCCGATTTCCGGATAGTTCGACGGATTGTCAATCTGCATCATTTCGCCGTTAGTCAGCATAATCCGGTAGATAACGCTTGGAGCCGTTGTAATCAGCGGCAGATTGAACTCACGCTCAATCCGCTCCTGGATAATCTCCATATGCAGCAGGCCGAGGAAGCCGCAGCGGAAGCCGAAGCCGAGCGCGCTGGAGCTCTCCGGCTCAAAGCTGAGCGAAGCGTCATTCAGCTGCAGCTTCTCAAGCGCTTCACGCAGATCGTTGTAATCCGAGGTTTCGATCGGATACAGACCGCAGTACACCATCGGGTTGATCTTGCGGTAGCCCGGCAGCGGCTGCGGTGTCGGATTCTTGGCATCCGTTACCGTATCCCCGACACGGGTATCGCCGACATGCTTGATACCGGCAACGATAAAGCCTACATCCCCGATGTTAAGCTCGTCTACAATGGTCATGCGCGGCATAAAGGCGCCGACTTCAATAACCTCAAATGTTTTGTCGGTAGCCATCATCTTGATCTTTGAGCCGGCACGGATCTTGCCGTCCATTACGCGGACATAAACGATAACGCCTTTGTACGGATCGTAGTGGGAGTCAAAAATCAGTGCCTTCAGCGGCTCGCCGGCATTTCCGGTAGGAGCCGGAACCTGCTTGACGACCTGCTCCAGAATCTCCTTGATCCCGATGCCCGCCTTGGCCGAAGCAAGTACGGCCTCACTGGCGTCGAGCCCGATGACATCCTCAATCTCCTGCTTCACCCGTTCAGGATCGGCGCTCGGCAGATCAATCTTGTTAATAACCGGCAAAATTTCGAGGTTGTTATCCAGTGCAAGGTATACGTTGGCAAGCGTCTGCGCTTCAATCCCCTGGGCTGCGTCAACTACCAGCAGTGCTCCTTCACAGGCAGCAAGACTGCGTGAGACCTCATAAGTGAAGTCAACATGCCCCGGAGTATCAATCAGATTCAGCAGATACTCCTGGCCGTCGTCAGCCTTGTAAGTAAGGCGAACGGCCTGCAGCTTGATGGTGATTCCGCGTTCACGCTCCAGATCCATCTGATCCAGCACCTGCTCCTGCATTTCACGCGAGCTGAGTGCGCCCGTATATTCAAGAATACGGTCGGCCAGAGTCGATTTACCATGGTCTATATGTGCAATAATCGAGAAATTGCGGATTTGTTGTTGTCTTTTCTGAACGTCAGTCATTCCTTACCCCCACAGACAGCCTTATGTTAATCCACTTATTATAACAGTACGCGCTTCCCCCATCAATCCCGTGCAGCCGGGAAAGTAAAGAAAGCGGAGTACAGTGCCGTGATAACCACGGCTGTAAGGCAGGCGGGGATATAAAAAGGCCTAAGGGGAGGCCTTTTCTCGTCATAATGCAATTATGCTGTGCGCATACGGACGTTTACTCCGCCGAGTCGAACAGGGAGACGATCCAGCGGATGCTTTTCTGGGAAGCCCGCTGGAGCAGGCCTGCCGTTTTGTCAGCCAGCACATCAATGCCAGGCTGCTGTACTTCAGGGATCAGGATCTGCTCAGGAGTCAAACTGCTGTAGTCTTGCACCTCCTGCTGCGGCATACTGCCGCTGCCGGCAGGAGTCTGGACTGCTGCCGGCGGCTGTGCCGCAGGAAGTGCCGTATAGGCGCCGGTCACCGGATCAACGGCAACCGGCACATAGACATAGGCCGGGCTGCTCTGCACCGTACCGGATGCAGCAGCGGCGGCTTGCCCCGTCTGCTGCAATACCGCCGCTCCGTTCCAGCCGGGAGCGACCGGTGCTGTCCTCGCTGCGCCGCTTCCGCCAAACTGCATACCAACCAATATGCCGATACCGGCCCACAGGCCGATCACAACCAGCTTTTTGCCGAAACGGGACATTCCGGTTCACTCCTTTATCAGTTCTCAGATCCTGTACTTTTTTCCGGAGCAGCCGCCTTTTCCGCATCATGGCTGTCCCAGTATACATCGGCAATCGCATCAGCCAGCACTTCCGCTGTCCGCTTAAGCTCCTCGGCACTATTGTCGATTCCGCCTACTTCTATTAATACACTGTTGGGAGAAAGCGACTGATTATACTCCCCGTTATTCCCGTTCCCGGAGGATTTACCCCAGATGCCGCGCGAGAGCCCGGGATAACTTTTCTCCAGCAGCTGATGAATGGAATTGGCGAAGGCTTCATTCTTCTTCCAGTCTTTATTGGCGTGGCCAAGAATGAAATACACCTGCGCATAGCTTTTTCCGTTAATGACGGCTGTCGTTTTGCCATGCCGCTGCGAATCACGGTGGATATCTATCAGCTCGGTCATTTCCTGGTTGGCGGCCAGGGCCGCCTTGATGGTGATCCGTGAATATTTATAGGAAAAGTTCCAGTTGTAATCCGGCACTTCCGTCGCATAATCATCCTTGGCATGAACTGTACCGATTCCGCGCTGCTCCAGTCTGTCGGTAATGTAGGAGCCTACCAGCATCACGTTTTTGGAGGGGGATGCAGAACTCGGATTGTCATTTTCTGCTCCCAGCAGCGGATTATACGCTTCGCGGGGATGAGAGTGGTAGACCAGTACTCTTTTAATAGATGTATCCCCGGCCGCACCGTTGTCCCGGCCAGCTCCGCTGCTGCCTCCCTGCTCTGCAGAGTCCCCCTTATCCGGCGCCGCTGTCGGCTGGGGTTGCACTTCAGGATCATCCTCAGGCTTGTCCGTATCCGGATCAGCGGCTGCCCCAGGGTCCGGTTCTACAGCTCCCGGATCTGGCTGATCCTCCGCGCCGGCCAGCTCATCCGTCCCCGGATGATAGTCTGCAGGTGCGCCGGCTGTACCGCCCGAGCCTTCACGCAGCAGGAAAGGATCATCGGCTGCAAGTCCGGGCACTTCACGGGACAGCAGGCTCTTGGGGTTGCCGGGGTCTACACTGGTCAGCATGCGGAACACGAATGACGTTACTTTTGGCGCAGAGAAAGCCGACGGCTCTTCGCCTTTAGGCAGGTGCGGCACCTCCATGCCCAGCAGCTCCATAAAGAACCCGCTGGACAGGGATGCCGCCAGACCTTTCATGGAAGGAACAGGTGAAGAGTTCAGCTTCGTTCCGGCCAGTCCGCCGGCGCCAAGCAGCATGAAAAAAACAAGTGAACCTCCGGCCAGCAGCAGCATCGTCTTCCCCAGCGACAGAACGTCCAGCAGTTTTCCCCGCAGCCTGCCGATATTCCATAGCTGAAACCATTTTCTGTTCATTATTGTTATGTCCTCCTCCAGCCCTCTGTAATCTCTTATACTTCAAATCTATGAGCGTGGATGGAGTAGTAGAACCAAGGTAGAGGCAAATTAATAGAGCAAAAAAACCGCATAAGCGCTGCCGCTCGGGCTTTGCTCATACGGATAATCCGGACTATACATAATTTTCATATTAAAAACAGGTCAATGGGTGTACGCGCCGACATTTCCCGGATCCACCGCATCATGAAGGGCAGCATTCAGGCCGCTGGCTACAATGTTAGCGATCTCTTCAATAAACTCATCAATTTCCTTAGGCGTCACAATGAGGTCGTGCCCGAGCGGCTCCAGTACCTCCTTTACCAGCTGCAGCCGTTCCTGCTCCGAAATATCGTCCAGCATTCCCATAATCTCTTTGGTGTGCGCTCTGCCGTCTCTCATCTGGCCAAAATGATTGCTCATCATCTCCAGTACGTTGTTGACGATTGTTGATGCGTAGCACACTGTAGGGACTCCGATGGCAATGCACGGAACGCCCAGTATTTCCTTGGTCAGCCCGCGGCGTTTGTTGCCGATGCCTGAGCCTGGATGGATGCCGATATCGGCTATCTGGATTGTCGTGTTGATCCGCTCAAGCGAGCGGGAGGCCAGCGCATCGATGGCAATGATCAAGTCCGGCCTGGTGCGGTCCACGATCCCCTGCACGACCTCACTGGATTCAATACCGGTAAGTCCAAGCACCCCTGGAGCAATTGCGCTGACGTTGCGGTATCCCGGAGAGACCTGGTCAGGAACGAGCTCATAAAATTGCCGGGTGATCAGCGCATTCTCCACCACCAGCGGTCCCAGCGAATCGGGAGTTACATTCCAGTTACCCAGACCGACAATCAGCACCGAGGACTCCTTGCTGATCCCGATCCGGCTCAGAAACTGTTCAAATTCACGCGCGAACACGACTGACACCTTCTGCTGGAGCCCGGTATCCCCGCCGCGCAGCGCCGGAACCTCCAGTGTCACGTAATTTCCAAGCGCCCTTCCGATCGCCTGGGAGCCCGCAGCCGTGGCAACGCCAAGCCGTGTAACCTTGATCCCGTCCGCTTCCTCCACTTCTTCATTAACACCGGGAATCGGTGTTTTGTGCAGACCCTGGGCAAGTTCCTTCGCCTCCACCGCCAGGTCTGTGCGTACCGAATACAGCTGAAGATCCAGTTCCATCCTAGTTCAGCCTCCTAAAAGTATTGTTAGCATAAGCTTCCTTTGGGTATCTTCGTACAAAACTCGCTCCGGAAGCATACACCTAAGTTTTGTGAGCATGTCTTCCATGAGTCCTTCGTGCAAAACTCTTTGCGGAAGATTATCCTGGTGTCGGTAGTGTGCGAGAGATGCGCTGTGTTTATGCAGGATGACATGGATAAATCGCACTGCCGGGCAAAGTTTAATCCGTTATCGCCGGTAAGACCAGCTGCACAGCTTTTCATCCGGCCGGCCCCGGGGATCATCCAACGGTTTTCCATACGCTTTTTGTGTTGCATTTTGCCCCCGGGCGTGCTAAGATATTTTAAGTTGTGAATCATTTGATGATTTCGAATGTCTTCCAGGAGGTGAATGCAATGCCAAATATCAAATCCGCGGTTAAACGCGTCAAGACGATCGAGAAACGTCGTGCTCTGAACGCTTCCCAGAAATCCGCGCTTCGTACAGCTGTGAAAACTGCTGATGTAGCACTGGCTGGAACGGAAGTTGAAACTGCTCAAACTGCTTTCCAAGCTGCTTCCAAAAAGCTGGACAAGGCCGTAACTAAAGGTCTGGTTCATAAAAATGCGGCTGCCCGCAAAAAATCCCGCTTGGCGAAGAAATTGAACGCTCTTAAGGCTCAGGCCTAATTAGCGACTTTCATAATGAGCACTATAAGAACCTGACCGTTATCCTGCATACGGTTAGGTTTTTTTGTTTATATTCCCAAAAAAGAGCCTGCCTTATCCGCTGATTCAGCGTAAAGGCAGGCTCTTTGGGCCGGACAGAGGCGGCACCATCGCCGGGAGCTACGCTCCCAGGCGCAGCATAAACATTTCAAGACCAAGTACCTTGTCAATAGCACCTGTCTTCATCTGGTAATCCAGATCAGCCAGGCCGCTCAGAATCTGGCGCAGCCGCTGGCTGTCGAATTTGCGGGCCTGCTCTCCGGCCAGCTTCACGGCATACGGATGCACACCGATCTGCGAGGCGATCTGGCCCTGGGAGTAACTGAGGGCTGACAGGTCCTTCACCTGCAGGATGATCCGGAACTGCCGGGCAATCAGCGCGGCAATCTTGATCGGCTCCTCGCGCTGCTTCAGCAGCTCGTAGAGCGTACCCAGCGCCTTGTCGAGGCGCAGGTTGGCAATATCCTCCACCAGCGTGAATACATTCTGCTCCGTACCGCGGTGTACCAGGCTCTCCACCGCTGCTGCATCCACCGTCCCGCCGGCTCCGGCGAACAGGGACAGCTTGTCCATCTCCGCAGACAAGCCCTGCAGGCCGGTACCGGCACTGGCTACCAGTGCCTCTGCAGTCCCCGGCGCTACGGCACAGCCGCGGTCCTTAAACCCCTTCTCTACCCAGCGGAGCAGCTCTTCTGCACCCAGCGGATTAAAGGCCAGAACGGTTCCGGCTGCCTTGGCCGCTTTGACGATCTTTTTGCGCTCATCCAGCTTGTCGTTATTAACCAGAAATACAATTACGCTAAAATCAGCGGGAGCCTGCATATAATCACTTAACAGCTCAACGCGGTGTTCGATCTTGGTATTTTCTTTGCCCGCAGTAAACAGCGAGGCGTCCCTCACCAGCAGCAGCTTGCGTTCCACCATGAACGGAACGGTCTCCGCTTCCTCCACCACCGCCTGGACAGGCGTCTCTGAAAGGTCGAAGGGAATTACTGCAAAATCACGATCCTCTTTGGCGATCAGGTGATCCTCCAGAAAGGCCGCAAATTCATTCATCCGGAACTTTTCACTGCCGTAGAGCACATAGAGCGGTGAAATTTTTCCTTGTCTGATGTCCTTGGCCGCCGTTTTGGCATCCATCCTGCCACTTCCTTTTCCATTTCAATTCGGGCGAACCCTCAAATACACATACGTGTCTTTAGTTTAACAGAAAACGGGCTGTATAGGTTGCGCTTGATGCTTTTTTGTACTTACATGATCTGTAGAAGATAATAGCAATTTTGTGAATCTGCTATGGCTGCGACTGCGGGAAAAGCTTAGACTCCAGTCCATTGTTGACTGCTGACTGATGTCTTGATTGTTACCGCCACTCTTGCGGCATAGTCAATTTAACAGCTGTAAAACTCCAGAGCCGGCATCCAGCGCGAAAATGCAAAAACGGAGCAACCTCGGCAGCCAGGGCCAAAGTTGCTCCGTTTCAGCGGCGCATCTATATAAACGGCGAAAGCAAAAGGCTCTAGAAACCCCACTTCCGTCGGTCATACCGATGGAACTCGCAAATCGTGTAATTCCTGTCCTCTCACCATAGCATATTCGGGGTACCCTCAAAACGTTCCACCGAAGTAATTATTTATTGGCCGGAGCCGTACTTGCCGGTGCCGGGGTTGCAGTCGCCGGACTGCCAGGTGATGCAGATGGCGCCGGAGTAGCCTGACTTGCAGGTGCTGTATATACCTCTGTAACTTCAACACCATCCTGCATGGTTATATAAGTAAATTGCAGGCTGTCCCCTGACCAGGAACCGGATACCCAGGTCCCCTCCAGCGGAAGTGAGGTTACCGCAGTCCGTTCTTCCGGCTGTCCGTCAGCCGGAAGGCTGTATATTACCAGCTGCTGGCCGGCAAGCTCTGCCGCATAACGCCCGTCCGGAGAGCTCCACGAGCCGTGAGGGGATACAAGCGCCGGCAGAAGTCCCATAGCACCAGCCTCTTGTCTAGCCGGAGGCTGCTGCGGTTCCTGCGCAGGTGTGTCCGCTGTATCAGCAGGCATATCCGCCTCACTGCTGTTGAACATCTGGGCGTCTGATGCGTTGTTGGCATTCCCGCTTTTAACTCTGGCATCCGCCCTTGGAGCCGGCGTCGCTGCTTGTGTGTTGCGCGCAGCCGGCGTATTCCGCTTGGCGGAAGATGACTCGGTTGCTGCCGGGGCTGCCGCACCGGATTGTGCAGTCGGCGCAGCTTCCACCGGAGACGGAGCAGCAGTATCCGCCGCAGCGCCACCGTTCGAGGCATCTGCACCTTCAGAAGGCTGGATCTCCATCTGATACAGGGATGCATCGCCTGCCTCATCTCCGGTCGCAGTAGTATCCGCATTATCGGCAGCATTCATCTTGCTCAGCGGTTCGCTGCTCGAAGCTGTCTCAGCCGCCTGGTTCAGCGACATTTCCACATCTGCAGAAGGTAAGCGCTCCGGCATATTAAATACGGCAAACAGCAGGATAACCGCAGCAGCAACTGCGCCAATGCCTGTCCGCGTTGCCATGGAAGCTGCTCTTGAAGTTCCTTTGGCCTCTTTGCCATGAGTACCTTTACGTGTCATCGGTACAACCTTGCTGTCTTGCTCCGGAACTTCTGCATCTGAACCCCGAATACCGGAATCGATCTGCTCGAGCTGAGGCAGGATCGAGTCAACCAGACTAAAAGGAGGCTTAACATCCGGCAGCTGCTCCAATTGCTCAGAGAGCAGGGTCAGCCGGTCAAAGACTTCCGCGCAGGAAGGACAATTATCGATATGGCGGTACATTTCCACAGTCTCTTCGGGACTGAGATCATGATCCAAATAGCGGTGCATCCATTCTGTCACCTCCGTACACTTCATCCTGATACACCACCTTTCTGATACTCCTGAAGTCTATTTTGCAGCTGTTGCCTGGCCCGGAACAGGTATGATTTCACTGTGTTGAGCGGCAGGTCGAGACAGTCTGCAATCTCGTTGTAAGAAAAATCCTGCAAATATCGCAGTACAATCACCGTCCGGTGATGCTCAGGGAGCTGGTCGATGGCCTCGCGTATATCCTCCGCCAGATAACCCGACATCACCTCACGCTCTACATTATGTTTATTATCCTGGAACACCATTTCGTGCTCGTCGATAGACACAGTAGGCTTCGTTCTCCTGAATTTGTCAATACAGATGTTGGTCACGATCCGCTGAACCCATGTTTTGAACTGGGCCTTCTCCTCGTAGGAACCGATTTTGGTATACACTCTGATGAGCGCTTCCTGTGATGCATCCAGAGCATCCTGCTCATTATGCAAAATGTAGAAGGCTGTCTTATATACATGTCCTTCAATTTCCCGCAATAGGGTGATTAGAGCGTCGCGATCGCCCGCTTGAGCGGCTCTGATGAGTCCCTGCTCCACCACGAAGGTTCCCCCTCTCTATGCAATCTTACTGACGCGCAAGACTGCGGATTTGTTGCAAGCCTGTAATCAATATTTTAGAGATGCCAAACTTTACATAATACGCCTTGGGCCGGCACCGGTTCCGCTCCGGGGCACGGCCGTAAACCGGCCGTAAACCGCCCATAATCCTTACTAAGCATACAAGGGAAGCGCATAATCTTCAAATACTCTTTCGCAAAAGTTTATGACAAAAATGAAATCAAACAGGCTGCCCCCATAAGTACGATTACCCGGAGACAGCCTGGATTACTTAAACATTATAGTAGTGCACAGCATCAGCACAGCGTAGTTGTCCTTACCATCGTCATCCACTACATACATTTCTCCCTGTTCAAAAAGCTGCGGATGATTATGGTTTCTATGCAGGGCATACAGTTTACCGGCAGTTACTTTGCAGCCTCTGGCGGATGAAATAATCTGCACGTATTCCGCTTCTTCTTCATTTAACGTCCGGTACAGCGTCCTATACTTGTCATTTCCGGGCATGACGGGTCCCTCCATCTTCAGGGGCATTCTCAGAGCATCAGCAGACTGGAAGCTGCTTTTTCTGTAAGTATTGCCCGGAAGCCGGGGAAACCATCACGATTTTCATTTAGATGTAGGAAAAATAAAAAATAACCCCATAAAGCGGGGCTTTAGCAGGAAGCTGATTCAGGTACTTTGCAGGGATCCCAAACATACAAAAAACTGCCTCACCGTATAAAACGGAGGGCAGTCAATGTCAATGGATTATCATTTTATCTTCACGGGTGCTGCTCTCTAACTTTTACAGGCCCTTAACCTCTTTATACTTAGCCACATACTGTGCAGCCAGCTCTGTAATCTGGTCGTAGCGGCCTTCCTTGGCCGGAGCGGTCAGGTTACCCCCGATGCCGACAGCGATACAGCCGTTAGCAATCCACTTACCCATGTTGTTCAGATCCACACCGCCTGTAGGCATGATGTTAACATGCGGCATCGGCCCTTTGACAGCCTTCACATAATCCGGTCCGAAGGCGCTGCCCGGGAACAGCTTCAGCACATCCACACCCAGCTTCAGCGCTTCCTTCATCTCATTCAGGGTCATGCAGCCCGGCATGTAAGGAATGCCGTAAAGATTACACATCTTGGCGGTTTCTTCCTCAAAAGAAGGGCTCACTACAAATTCTGACCCTGCCAGGATAGCAATCCGGGCTGTCAGCGGATCAAGCACGGTACCTGCACCGATTACAGCACGGCTGCCGTATTCAGCCACCAGACGTTTGATTGCTACATCCGCATCCGGAGTTGTAAAGGTAACCTCAATATTGGTCAGTCCGCCCTCGATACAGGCAGCTGACATCTTGAATGCATCATCAGCGTTGTCAGCACGGATAACTGCCACTACACCGACAGAGGTAAGGTTTTGCAATACTTTTATTTTCTTCATGATTAACTTCCTCTCACTATAACGTAGTATGAAAAACAGACATAAAAAAAGAATATTTATTTAGATAAACTTTTTTATCTCATTTACTAACCTTCTTACGAAACCTTCTATGGAAATAGTAATAATAATCGTGCTAACAGTCAATACGTTTTTTTATCGCAGCAGATAACCCTACCTTTCAAACTGTCTAAACCCTTTATTTATAAAGGGTTTTTGTTCTGTCACATTTTTGTACTGAAAAATCAGGTGTCGGAAAGAGCGTTGTCTTATTGTACAAAACCGATTTATGTGATAATTTCAAATTACTAATCATTATACAGGGAGTCTCCGGATTGCCCTGGGGAGGAATTTAACGATGAGCAAACAACTTAGTGCTGTCACTTTTGGCGAGCCGATGGCAATGTTTTATGCGAATGAAGCAGGGCCGCTGCATGAGGTTACCTCATTCTCGAAGGCGCTGGCCGGGGCAGAAAGCAATGTGGCAACCGGCTTGTCCCGTCTCGAGCACACAACCGGTTATGTAACCAAGCTCGGTGAAGACAACTTCGGGCAGTTCATTGCAATGGCTTTGAGCAGAGAAAATATTGATACAGACAGCATTACTTTTACAAAGGAAGCTCCTACCGGAATGCTGATCAAGTCCAAGGTGCTTACCGGAGACCCCAAGGTTGAATATTTCCGCAAAAATTCCGCAGCATCCAAGCTGAGCCTGGCTGATTTTGATGAAGCCTATTTCGCTTCCGCCGGCCACCTGCATGTAACCAGCATCTCTTCAGCGCTCTCGAAGACCTGTCATGAATTCTCACTGCACGCTATGGAATTTATGAAAAAGAGCGGCAAAACCGTCTCCCTCGATCCGAACCTGCGCCCGACCCTCTGGCCTGACAAAGAGACCATGGTAGCTGCAATCAATGATCTTGCTACCCGCTGCGACTGGTTCCTGCCGGGCCTTGGCGAAGGCAAAATTTTGACCGGCCTTGAAACTCCGGAGGAAATTGCTGCTTACTATCTGGAACGCGGCGTATCCCTCGTTGTAATCAAGCTGGGTCCCGAAGGCGCTTACTACAAAACGGCTACCGGAGAAGAAGGCTACGTAAACGGCTTTAAGGTAGAAGAGGTAGTAGATACAGTAGGTGCCGGGGACGGATTCGCCGTTGGCGTAATCAGCGCCATGCTGGAAAAGCTCCCCGTAGCCGAAGCCGTACGCCGCGGTAATGCCATCGGCGCACTGGCCGTTATGTCTCCAGGAGACATGGACGGCCTGCCGACCCGCGATAAGCTGGAGAGCTTCATGAAGGCTGGCGTTTAAAAGCCGCTGCCCACTGGGTGCAAAGGATCAGCTATAGACAGCAATCATTCATCTACCAAAAGAGGAGTGCCCCTCGGCTATACGCCGGGAGCACTCCTCTTTTTTTCTTACAGCTTTTGCAGCGGTACCCTGGTGGCCGGACGGACCGTGTTAGTGGGATTTTTCCCTTTATTCACCCGCCAACTACCCTCTTCCTGCTCAGTTAGTGGGATTTTTCCCTTTATTCACCCGCCAACTGGCCATCTACAGCTCACTTAGTGGGATTTTTCCCTTTATTCACCCGCCAATTGACCTGGATCGTCTACACTTAGTTGGACATAAAAAATAAGGGCTTGTAGAATAAACCTATCAAGTTAAGGAGCGGAACTCTACAATGCCAAAACAACA
>NZ_JARXXP010000014.1 GCF_029893965.1 Paenibacillus sp. PastM-3 | reverse complement strand
TTCTTACATGACTATTCCAACTCCCAATCTGTCAATGGATGAAAACCAGTGAACGAGTGAGCAAACAAGAGAAAATATTAATTTATAGTGGGAGGAGGGTTATATATGAACGACAAAGCATTATCTTCTCAAATTCTTGAACTTGTCGGTGGATCAACGAACGTAGATTCAGTTTTCCACTGTGCAACAAGATTGAGATTCCAACTGAAAGATAGGAAAAAGGCAAACAAAGAGGAACTTCTAAAAACCCCCGGTATCATTACTGTGGTGGAGAGCAGCGGTCAGTTTCAAGTTGTTGTAGGTAACAATGTTGGACCGATCTATGAAAAAATGATTGAAGGTATGAGCATCGGTAATACAGATAGTTCTTCCAAAAAGGAGGAATCCTCCGGAAAAAATAAGCTGCTGGGTAAAGCTGTTGACATTATTTCGAGCATTTTTTCCCCAATGCTGGGTGCTTTGGCCGGGGCTCGACTACTAAAGGATTAGTGGCACTCTTTCTATTTTTAAATTGGCTTGACAGCACAAGCGGAACTTATTTAATTATGAATGCCGCTTCTGATAGCGTTTTCTATTTCCTTCCACTATTCCTTGCTGTAACAGCATCGCGTAAATTTAAATCCAACATGTTTGTGGCGATTGCTATTGCGGGAGCACTAGTATATCCTAGCGTTATTGCGGCGGTAAATGCCACTGAGAAACTATCCTTTCTTGGACTGCCAGTGGTGCTGATGAATTATTCCTCTAGCGTCATCCCGATAATTTTGGCCGTATGGGTACAGTCTTATGTGGAAAAAGGGTTTAATTCATTTGTTCACTCGTCAGTCAAAAATATTTTGGTGCCTATGTTGTCGCTGGTAGTTGTTATTCCGTTGACTTTCCTCGTCTTTGGTCCGTTAGGATCTATGGTGAGCAGTGGACTTGCTACGGGCTACAGCTGGATTTATAATCTGAGTCCTTTGTTTGCAGGAGCTGTTGTGGGTGCGTTTTGGCAGGTGTTTGTTATTTTCGGCGTACACTGGGGTTTTGTACCGGTCGTGCTCGGTAACATCGCAGAACTTGGGTACGATACAATGCTGCCACTGCTTGCAGCAGCTATTTTGAGCCAAGCGGGAGCAGTCTTGGGAGTATTCTTGAAAACAAAAGATAAACAACTTAAAACTCTTGCTGGTTCTTCAGTGATTACCTCTGTTTTTGGAATCACAGAACCGGCCATCTATGGCGTTACGCTGAAACTGAAAAAACCATTTATTTATGCTTGTATCGCTGGAGCTGTGGGCGGCGCCATCATTGGAGTAGGTGGAGCACGGGCGGTAGCTTACTCTTTGCCTGGTCTGTTAGCATTGCCGACTTATATAGGAACAGGTTTTCTTTCCGTCATCATTGGTCTGATCGTCGCTTTTGTTCTGGCTTTAATTCTTGTTATGATGCTTGGTTTCAAAGATATAGAGCAAGAACCAGTACAAGGTTCACATACTAACGAAGTTCTGTCATCACACCGGAGGGGGCTGTACTGAAAAAAGAAATTATTGAAAGTCCGCTTCAAGGTGTGGTCCAAACTCTTAAATCTTTGCCGGATGAAGCATTTTCCTCAGGGGCTATGGGACTAGGGATCGTTATAGATCCATCGGAAGGGAGACTGACATCTCCTGTTAGCGGAACCATCACTACAATATTCCCTACAGGCCATGCTATTGGAATCACTTCCGACGAAGGTGTTGAGCTTTTAATTCATATTGGAGTAAACACGGTTCGCTTGAAAGGAAAACATTTTGAAAAACAAGTTCAAGAGGGGGACCGTGTGGAAAGAGGCCAATTAATTCTTTTGTTTAATATCGAACAGATAAAGGCAGCGGGATACGTTGTAGCTACCCCTGTTATTGTAACGAATTCCGCGAATTATCTTGATTTATTGAAGACTACTGAAGCTGAAGTTCAGCGTGGAGATTACTTGATGACAGTGGTTGTATAATAAAATGTCACACGAGCCGCTGATTTAATTTTATCAGCGGCTTTTTAATAGAAATTTTTCTGTCTCAAAGGAGAGGTCAATGCCCTCTTTCATTTATAAAAGCCAGATTTTAGTTTTCATGTAAGCGTTTTATGAGATGTGACTCGAGGATCGCAGCTTATTAAGATAATTTTTTAACAACTACAACTTCATAAAGCATAATCCAATATAGGGTGTTACTGTTCGGCGGGCAAGACCTAAATTGGGTAGTAGAATAATTTTCGCCTCCACTCTTTAGGCCTTTTTTTGTTCCTTATCTGATGAAAGTGTGTGTTTGAATTACAAAGAAACAGCCTAATCCATTTTGATAAAGTAGGGGAAATTAGAATATTAGCAGGGTTATCCATTGCTCGAAAAGGCTGCGGATCAGAGGAGCGTTAATCTTAATTCAGGCGTTAGTTAGCGAATTACATGAATTACTCATAAGAAAGAGGAAATAAAGTATAGCTGGCTAAGGATATCCATAGCCAGCTTCTTTGCTGATATTATTAAGGTGCGCAATAGGCGGGTTTTTCAGCAACTATACACATAAAGAGCGAAGGGTTAGTTTCCTCGGGAGATTGTCTGAGTTTAGTTGCTTGTTCATAAGCATATGCATATCCAAGCAATTGACCTTCAGTATAAGCGGCATTTCCCAGGAAGGAAATACCGAACGGGTTGCGGTTCGATGCCTGATATCCGGCGGGTACCCCCACTGCAGGATAACCGGATTTCTGCGACATTGCAACCGAGCTTCCGTCAGGGAAAACAAATGTATCAACTTCGTAAATTTTAGCTAGCCGGTCAATAACATCTTTGGAGTTTGCCAGCTCTTTTTGGCGGATTTTTATAGATCTGGCATGATCCTTTACAAGGTCTACCTTTTCAGAGTTGAATAGATTATCCGCTCCGAATTTAAGCATGGTGTCAGGGTGATCGCGGTAATATTGAGCCAGTTCGTTAACGGTCTTGATTGGAGCTTCAGCGGGCAGGCGGTTCAGATATAGTTGCATGCCTTCTTTGAATTCATAAGTATAGATGAACATGTCCCCAACCCCTGTATTGCTCATATCTAGGGGGATGCTCACCAGGCTTGCGCCTTGCTCCTCCAGCTTCGAGAGTGCTGCGTCCCACAGTATCTTCTTGTCCCCCGTTAGACTAACCAGCGGAACACCGATCCTTACACCTTTCAGTGCATTAACCGAGAGATATTGTGTGTAGTCGGTGCTGTCATATGGACCGCTGTTTAAGGTTTTGTTATCCAGTTCATCCACTCCGGTTGTCATAGCCGTTAATGCAATCGCAATATCAGTTACATTTCTGCCCATAGGTCCGGGTGTATCCTGACTTGAGCTGATTGGTATGACGCCTGTTCTGCTGATCAGTCCTACTGTCGGACGGATCCCGGCGAGAGATTCAATAGCAGTCGGATTCATAATAGAACCGCCCGTATCTGTTCCTACAGTAATTGAACTCATAGCTACTGCAGCAGCTACACCCGAACCGGAGCTTGAAGATCCGGGAGGTAGGCTTGCGTCATAAGGGTTTCTTACCATACCGCCAAGTGAACTGTAGGACTCCGGCGAACTGAAGGTTACCCATCCGGCCAGTTCATGCATATTGACTTTGCCTAAAATAATAGCTCCAGCTTCTCTTAATGATTTCACTAATGGAGCATCCTCAGCAGGATAAGAATTAACTAAAGCAAGCGAGCCGCCAGTTGTTGGCATGCCTTTAACATCAATATTATCTTTGAGAAGAACAGGAATTCCTTGCATATGCCCGGTATCCTTTCCCGCTTTACGGGCTTGGTCCGCAGCAAGGGCTTCCTTAAACCAATTCTGATTTAAGGAACGTACGGCATTTAAACTGGGTCCAGTGGAGTTCATCAACTTAATACGGTTGACATACATCTGTGTAAGCTCTACAGAAGTTAGTTTTCCGCTCTCTAATAATTTCTGAATGTCTAAAATTGTGGCTGTCTGCAGATTAAGCAGTCCCTCCTTGCTGGAACTTACGACAGTTCCATAGGTTGGAGTAACGGCCATAGCTTCAGAGACATTCTTAGGTGCTACAAATGTAAAGCTTGTCAGCGCCGTACTCGCAAGTGCAAACACCATCAGAACCTTTTTCATCGAATCCCGCCCTTTATATGAATGTTAGTAATATTAACTTATAAATGTAAATTAATATTACATTGGTTGTATATTAGCACTATGATTAGAAGTTGCGCCAATACTTAAATGCTCTAATCTTCATATGATTTTTATATAAAGATAAATAAATTATTATCTTTTTTGCTTGATAAGTGATAAGAGGGATGTATTGAATAACTGTTTTATGTATTAAAAGGGTGATGGCGAGTAGATATCCATAATTGCGCTATTTTGTAGCCATTGTAGAGGAAGATCAAGTATTAACCCGGGCGGCAAAGCGATTGAATATGCTTCCGCCCCTTTTTTTAGCCAGCTGCTGAAGATGCTGGAGGAAGAACTCGGAATCCTGTTTTTTGAACGGATTGGTAAACGGTTAGAGGAAACTCCTGGAGGGTAAAATTTTATAAGAAAGTGCGGCCAGCATGTTAGCAACCCCAGTTAATTAAACCGAGCGGGGATCGACCAACTTCGCCCCATATATACTATTTATCTTAAAATGAAATGCTTCTTTAGTACAACCCAATGCGATTAACTTATATTAATAAGACTATATAACGTTCCGATAACCGCATTCCAAACAAAAGAAAGGCTCGTCCAACCTCACATAACGAATCCATACACCGCTGTAACTGTTTTTTTTTTTGGCCTTACGGCCATCCCTTTTTTAAAAAAGGGTAGGTATCATTCAAACGTTTGGAGATAGAGTTTGCCACCAATAATAAGATCAAGGCAATTATCGATTTGATCAAACCACAGCCGTTGAATAGGAATAGCTGCCCTGCTGAAGCCCCATTTGATAAATGTAAGCATTGATGACACTGATGGTAGATTCGTTGTAGCCAGCACCGGCACAGACAAAGGATGGATAATCACCAAAAAATACGAAGATCATTAGTCATGAGCTACCTCATGCTTCGTGACGATATATTCATTCATAAGGTACCTGTCAGACTTAAAAATATGTGAATTTCAGGTAGCAAAATAAGAGCTATACCATGTTATATCCTATCGAACAATAGCTCTAAAGAGTATTCCGACCTTATTCACCAAGATGTTAGAAAGAGTTGATGCTTTCATGAACGTTTAAAGGCAAAGAGGTGACCATAATCATTTTGGTTTAAATTAAAGATATAATATTTTAAAATATCCAACAGCTTTTATAAGGAGGCACTAACGTAATGGGCATCGATACAGTGCTGTGGAGCAGACTGGTGACAGGCTTGACACTGGGATTCCACGTTATTTTCGCAACGATTGGCGTGGGGGTTCCGCTAATGATCGCAATCGCCGAATTCATGGGCATACGCAAAAAGGATCCACACTATACGCTGATGGCAAAGAGATGGGCCCGCGGGTTTGTCATTTCTGTTGCAGTTGGCGTTGTAACAGGCACTGCAATTTCACTGCAGCTGGCCTTGGTATGGCCGAATTTCATGAAGCTTGCAGGTAATGTTATTGCCCTTCCGTTATTTATGGAAGTGTTTGCTTTCTTTTTTGAAGCGATCTTCCTGGGCATTTACCTCTATACTTGGGACCGGTTCAAAAAACCGTACATCCACTGGCTCCTTACGATCCCAATTGTCGCCGGTGCAGGGATGTCTGCTGTTTTTATCACGACAGTAAACGGGTTCATGAATCAGCCTGAGGGTTTTGCTATGGCAGGAGGGCAATTCTCAGCTGTGAATCCGGTGCAGGCGATGCTGAATACAGCGACTTTCTCCAAGGTGTTCCATGTATTAAGCTCAGCTTATCTGACCGGAGCCGCATTGCTGGCAGGCATTGCCGCGTTCGCACTCCTGAAAAAGGGCGCCTCGGAATACCATAAAAAAGCGCTGAAGCTGATGATGGCTGTAGTTATGGTGTTTGGACTGCTGAACGCGTTGGCTGGAGATGTGTCCGCGAAATTTTTGGCTGAGCATCAGCCGGAAAAGCTGGCTGCGGCAGAGTGGCATTTTGAAACGGAAAGCGGAGCAGATTTGATTCTGTTAGGTTGGCTTAACGCAGAGCATGAGGTTCTGGGCGCACTTCACATTCCCAAGCTGCTCAGCTTCCTCGCCTTTGGCGATTTTAATGCAGAAGTGACAGGTCTGAATGAATTCCCTGCTGATGAGCAGCCGCCGCTCCTGGTTCATTATTTGTTTGACCTGATGGCCGGTGTCGGGTTCACCCTATTAGGCATTTCATTCCTGTATTTCCTGTTTGTATTCTGGAAAAAACGCAATGAGCATAACCAATGGCTGCTTCGTGCGATCGCGTTAGGCGCGCCGCTTGCCTTTTTGGGAGTCGAGCTAGGCTGGTTTTACGCTGAGATTGGTCGGCAGCCCTGGATCTTAAGGGGATATATGCGTGTAGAAGAGGCGGCTACAACATCACCGAGCGTGAGAATCCTGTTTTTTGTGTTTCTTTTGCTGTACATCCTGTTAGGCACTGTATGTGTTCTTGTGCTGCGGCGCATGTTCAAAAACAATCCGGCAGAAACCGAGATGGAGAAGTGGAATCAGCATCCCGGCGACAAATCAACAGTAAAGGGTGAGCACGCAAAATGAGTTACGAGCTGATTGGAATTTCAGTGCTCTGGCTGTTTTTATACGGATATTTAATTGTAGCATCCATTGATTTTGGAGCCGGCTTCTTTGCCTTTTATGCCCGGCTGACGAAGCAGGATCATCTGATTAACCGTCTGATCTCCCGCTACTTATCGCCTGTCTGGGAGATTACCAATGTATTTTTCGTCTTTTTTTACATTGGACTTGTCGGGTTCTTTCCGGATACGGCTTATTATTACGGCTCGGCGCTGCTTGTTCCGGGAAGCATTGCGGTTATACTCATTGCGATCCGCGGTTCGTTCTATGCGTTTGAGAATTACGGCTCCAAAAATAACATCGTATATCTGTTCCTGTACGGCGCTTCGGGGCTGCTGATTCCCGCATCCTTGTCAGTGGCGCTCACCCTGTCGGAAGGCGGCTTTATCTTTAAGCAGGGTGAGACCGTTTCTCTGGATTACTGGACATTGTTTACCAACCCGTTATCCTGGAGCATTGTAGGCTTGGCGATTGTATCCGTGTTGTTCATCAGCGCCTCCTTTTTGGCCTTTTACGCTTCGCGGGCAGAGGATCACTCCGCACTGAAGCTTATGCGTACCTATGCACTGTTCTGGAGCACACCGACCATTATTACCGCATTGACAGCCTTTATTTATTTGGGCCAGCACAACGAGCGGCATTTTCAAAATATGATGGATTTATGGTGGCTGCTTGCGCTTTCCGTTGCTTTCTTCATGATTGCCATGTGGCTGCTCTACAGCGGACGCCGTTACGGGTTGGCGTTCATAAGCATCATGCTGCAATTTTTATGCGCCTTCTTCGCTTACGGAATCGGGCAGTATCCTTATATTCTGGACCCGTTCATTACGCTCGAGAACAGCATCACTTCACCGGCCATGGGCCTGGCGCTGGTCATTGTGTTTATCGGCGGCATGTGCTTGCTCATTCCTTCCCTGATTCTGGTGTTCAAGCTGTTCCTCTTTGACGCAGATTATGTGAAAGGAAAGAAGTAAATGACCAACAAAACAAGCTTGATCGCTGAGCAAATGTCAGGGCAACGAAAACGGCTTGTTATGCTGACCATCCTTTCGCTCATGCTTGGCATTGCCATTGTAAGTCAGGCCGGGTTGCTGGCTGAAGCAGTCCAGCGGATTTTCGTGGAGAAGGCTTCCTTATCTTCGGTTGCCATGCTGCTCGCTCTTCTGCTGTCAGTTATGGCTATCCGTACTTTGCTGTTATACGGAAACGGAAGAATAGGCCTAGCTATGGCTGCCGCCGCTAAGGCAAATATGCGTTCAGCCGTGCTGCAGAAGCTTACACATGCTTCCATGCCTTCAACCCTGCAGGGTCAGACGGGGGGGAAGGTCAGTGTGGCTCTGGATGCAGTGGACGAGGCTGACAGCTATTTCAGTCACTACATGCCGCGGATGGTCGAAGCAGCTATCATCCCGGTTCTGATTCTGGTGGTTACGTTTACCTTACATGCTAACACCGGCTTTATTCTGCTGTTTACGGCACCGTTTATCCCGCTGTTTATGATTCTGGTGGGACTGCAAACGAAAAACAAATCCGAAGAAAAGTATGCACAGCTTGCAGAATTCTCCGGTACATTTCTGGATTCGCTTCAAGGGCTGGTGACATTAAAAATATTTGGACAGTCCCGCCGCCAGCAGCAGCAAATTGAGCGCAGCAGCCGGGGTTACCGTGACGCTACAATGGATATTTTGAAGGTTGCCTTTACGAATACTTTTATGCTGGAATCCATCGTCATGCTTAGCATCGGAATTGTCGCCCTTGAATTGGCTATTCAGCTGCTCGTGTTCAAATCCATGCCGTTCCACACGGCTTTTCTTGTTCTGCTGCTCGTTCCCGAGTTTTTTAACCTGCTCAAGAATACAGGCACCGCTTTTCACAGCGGGCGGACCAGTATGGGTGCGGTCCGTAAGGTGGAGCAAATGCTTGCGGAAATGGGCGGCGGCTCCGGCACACAGCCGGAAAGGGAGCAGCAGTCCTCAGCCAAGCTGCTAAGAGTGCCACCATCCATTGAGCTGAATGATGTACATTTCCATTATGCACCCGGTTCATTTGAGCTTAAGGCTGGACCCGTCTCCATAAGACCGGGGGAGCACGTTGCCATTGTCGGTAAAAGCGGCTCGGGCAAAACAACGTTGCTCCATCTCATTGCCGGGCTTCTGAAGCCGGTATCAGGGACAGTGATGGTGAACGGAAGCCAGCAGGCGCAATGGGATGAAGACTCATGGTTTGGGCAGGTCAGCTACATTACACAGCACCCTTATATTTTTGCAGGTACATTCGCTGAGAATATCGCAATCGGTGCCGGGCGTAATGTCTCCAGGGCTGAAATCATGCAGGCGGCAGAGGAAGCGGGACTTGCACCGCTTGTTGCCGGGCTGGAACAGGGACTGGGCACCTATGTCGGGGAAGGCGGCAGGGGACTGTCGGGAGGGGAAAAGCAGCGTCTTGCTTTAGCACGGGCCTTTTTGAAACGGCCGGCCCTGATCTTGTTCGATGAGCCTACCGTAGGCCTCGATTTGCAGACCGAACAAATCCTGCAAAGCTCCATAACCGCGCTGGCCAAACATGCAACGATGATTACAGTCGCGCACCGGTTATATACGATCCGGCAAGCGGATCGCATTTTGTTTATGGACCATGGAGTATTAGCGGCGGCAGGACCTCACGACGAGCTCCTTGACCGCATGCCTCAATATGCCGAGATGGTTGATATACAGCGAAAAGGGGGGTCAGCATGAATGAGCTGGCGATTTTGTCCAAGGCCATGATAGCAGAGCGTAAGGATATTCTCCTTTCGATTCTGGGAGGATTTATTGCCGGCGCAGCCGGTGTGGCCCTCTTTTCCGCAAGCGGGTATCTGATTTCACAGACAGTCTTTATGCCGCCGCTCTACACCTTGATCGTACTTACCGCGCTGGTCAAGCTGCTTGGTCTCCTCCGGGCGGCAAGCCGTTACGGAGAGCGCCTTTATTCGCACAGAGCAACCTTTTCCATGCTTAGCCGCTTGCGCACTGGCTTTTTTGCCAGGCTGATTCCTTTAACGCCCGGTATATTGAACAAAAACCGTAGCGGAGATCTGCTTGCGCGGATTGTCGGCGATGTAGAGAGCCTGCAGCATTATTTTTTGCGTGTCGCTTATCCGCCGGTTATCGTCATAACGGTCTTTCTGGCAACCATGGTGTTCAGTGCTTCCTATTCGTTCTGGATCGCTTGCCTGTTTGTAACAGGAATGCTGCTGACAGCATTGGTTGTACCGGGAATCGTATTGCTGGGCCAGCGGTCGATAAACGGCCGTGTCCGTAAGCAGCGGGCGCTGCTGTCAATGGAAGTAACCGAGGTATTGTACGGTTTCCGCGATCTGAAGGTGTACGGGCAATTGCCACAGCGGGAACAGCAGCTCCAGGCTGCTTCTGCAGGACTGACAGCAGAGCAGCAGCGTGCAGCCGGTCATCTGCTGCGCGGACAGGCGATGCACACCTTTGTAACCTTTTTTATTTCCTGGGGTGTACTGACGCTAAGTGCCTATCTAATTATGGAAGGTGCGCTGGCCGGCGTGTTTTTAGCGATGCTTGTCATGGCCTCACAGACGGTGTTTGAAGAAGCTGCGGCTATGGCTACTTTACCTGCATATAAGCAAGACAGTGAGCACGCGGCCAAAAGGCTGGCTGAAACTGTAGGGACTGCCAGTGATTTACCTGTGCAGCCGGGCCGCACCCTGCCGGCAGGAGATGCTGTTTCGGTGGAGCTGTCCGGCGTTACGTTCCAATATGAAGAGGAGTGGCGGCCGGCGCTGACGGAGGTGTCGCTGCAGCTCCCGGCAGGCTCCAGAACAGCGATAGTCGGACCCAGCGGGTCCGGTAAATCAACCCTGATCGATTTGCTGCTTAAACTGCGCGCGCCTGCATCCGGTGACATACGTCTAAACGGTATTTCGGTTCAAGAGCTGGATGAGTCAGGCATTTGGGAGTCCTCTAATGTCGTGCTGCAGCAAAGTCACTTTTTCCGCGGAACGGTCCGTGACAACCTGCTGCTGAATGGAGAAGAACAGTCTGACGAGGCATTGTTAGAAGTTCTTGCTAAAGCCCAGCTGCCGGATCTGGCATTAACTGATGCAATATTTGAAAAAGGAGAGAACCTATCCGACGGAGAGAAGCAGCGTCTGGCGCTGGCAAGGGTTATGCTCCGCAAAGGGCGGTTATGGCTGCTGGATGAACCGACATCTTCGCTGGATTATGTAACGGAAGGGCGCGTGTTGGCTCATCTCTTCGAACAATCCGCCGGAGATACATTACTGTTCATTTGCCACCGGCTTACCGGCCTGGAAGGTATGGACAGGATTGTAGTCATGGAGCAAGGCAGGGTAATCGAAACAGGCGCATATTCGGAGCTAATGGAACGAGAAGGCTATTTTTACCGGATGAAGCAAATTGAGCTGCAAATGATTGGAGAGCTGTAGGAAGACCACAAACTCGAATCCGCACGCTGCATCGGGGCTTTTCCTTGACGTCCCCATTCTTATGGATAACTCACAAACAAGTCCTGATCATTAACATCGGGACTTGTTTTGCTATTTTTAGGAAAGCGCAAGATGGAAGCTGCTTTAGGCGATCGCACCCGAATCATGCGAAGGACATATCATTTTGAATGTCCCACCAGGGATATATGGAACTAATGGTGATAAGTATGGGTTGCAGGAACACAGGTCCGCTGGAATCTGCTCAGGCGCAAGACCGCGGATCGTCCGTCTATTCCTCGTTTTTTTGATAAAACAATGTCGGTTTGCTTATAGATTGGGGCCGCTCCCCCGCATTATAGTGGTTCCAGACCATAATCTGCGGAGGAGAACAATTACAATGAACGAACACGCAAGAGCGGGAGGCGCATCCGGCGCGGCGGACGAAACCGCGGCCGCGGTGGAGAAGTTGCTTAGCGAAATGACCCTGGAGGAAAAAATCGGCCAGATGACCCAGTCGGCGGGGACGAACACCGACGCCATCGGCAGCAGCATTCAGGCGGATCCCTTGGCGGAGCAAATCCGTCAGGGGCGGATCGGCTCCGTCATCAACCTGGGGATGAGTGCGGAAGAGACCAGGGAACTGCAGCAGCTGGCGGTGCAAAAGTCGCGGCTTGGCATTCCACTGTTATTCTGCCAGGACGTTATTCACGGGTTTCAGACGATTTTCCCCATTCCACTGGCATGGTCATGCTCCTTCGATCCTGAGCTGATCCGGGAAGCCGTCCGGGCCTCCGCCCGGGAAGCATCCGCCGTTGGGACGATGCTGGCCTTTTCTCCAATGTTGGACATCGCCCGGGACCCACGCTGGGGACGGGTGGCGGAGGGGTCGGGGGAAGACCCGTACCTGGCTTCCCTCATCGCCAAAGCCCAGGTAAAGGGCTATCAGGGCGAACGGCTGGGGGAAGAAGGAAGGATGGCCGCCTGCCTGAAACATTTCATCGGATACGGCGCCGCCGAAGGCGGAAGGGACTACAATACGGTCAGCATCGATGACGTAACCCTACGCAACGTCTATCTGCCCCCGTTCAAGGCGGGGGTGGAGGCCGGCGCCGCTTCCGTTATGGCGGCTTTCAATGTCGTCAACGGGGTTCCGGCGGCTGGTAACCGGGCTCTTCTGAAGGGGCTGCTCCGGGAGGAATTAGATTTCAAGGGAGTCGTCGTCTCCGACTATGCCGCCGTGGAGGAGATGATCGCCCACGGAGCGGCGGAGGACGGCCGGGACGCTGCCGTCCGCACGGCTGGCGCGACGCTGGATATCGAGATGGCGACGCCCTATTTCAACCGCTATCTTCCGGAGGCGGTGCGGGCTGGCGACTTGGACGGAGGTCTCATCGACGAAGCGGTGCGCCGCATTCTAACGCTGAAATTCCGGATGGGAATCATGGACGACCCTTACCGTTTCTTTCGTCCGGCTGAAGCCGAGAGGGTTACCTTCAGCGGGGAGCACCTGGAGCTGGCCCGGAAGGTGGCCCGGAAATCCGCCGTCCTGCTCAAGAACAGTGGCATCCTGCCTCTGGGCAAGGGGAAAAGGGTCGCCCTTCTCGGTCCCCTGGGAGACAGCAAGGATATGCTCGGTACGTGGCAGTTCAGCCGGTACGGCGAGCGGACGGTGACCATACGGGAAGGACTGGAGCAGGCGGGATACGCCCTCATGGTCGAAGCAGGATGCGGCATCCGGGAGGAGTTGCCCGGAGGGATCGAGCGGGCGGTGGCGGCTGCCCGGGAGGCGGATGTGGTGCTCCTGGCCCTGGGCGAGGACAGTTCTATGAGCGGGGAAGCCTCCTCCCGGCAAAATATAACAGTGCCGGAAATTCAGGCCCGATTAGCTGAAGCCGTCCGGCGAACGGGCAAGCCCGTCGTCCTTCTCCTGTCGAGCGGCCGTCCCCTGCTGTTGGACTGGTTTGACCGGAACATGGACGCCATTCTCGAAACGTGGTTTCTCGGCTCCCAGGCCGGGCACGCTATCGCGGACGTTCTCTCCGGAGCCTACAACCCAAGCGGTAAGCTGACGATGTCCTTCCCGCGGCATACGGGACAGATACCATTCTATTACAATCGGCTCAACACAGGCCGGCCCGTCGTGGAAGGGGTGGACAATCCGTTTACGAGCCGCTACCTGGATGGATCCAACGATCCGCTGTATCCCTTTGGTTATGGACTGTCCTATACGGAGTTTGCGATCACGGATCTCCAGATGGACGGGCATCACCTGACCGCGGATAAGCCGCTCCGGGTATCGGTATCGGTTGCCAATGCGGGCAGCTGTGCCGGCGAGGAGACGGTTCAGCTCTACATCCGGGATGTGGCCGCGAGCATCGCGCGGCCCGTGAAGGAGTTGAAGGATTTCCGCAAGGTTTTCCTCCAGCCGGGAGAATCGGCAATCGTCACGTTTGAAATCACGGAGGACAAGCTGCGTTTTTACAATGCGGAGGGTTCGTTCGTGTCTGAAAAGGGCCGGTTTATCCTCTACATAGGGAAAGACGCCACCGACCGAAATCTGATGAGTGCTGAATTCTATCTGAAATGAAGGGCGCGTTTGGTCGTTTTCGTGATGAAAAGAGGTCGGTTTCGTTATAGAATCATGAACCTTCCGGCGACTATACTAAACTCACCAAGCATGCGAAGTTTAATACTTTTTGAGGTGATCTAATGAACAAGAAAATGGCGGGGTTACTGCTCTCCACGCTTTTGACCGCGACGGCTCTGGCGGGCTGCGGGAAGGTGGAGGAAGTGTCCGGTACGAAGACGGGCCCGGAGAATACCCACAAGGTCGTCATGGCCATCTCCGGCGAACAGCAGGCCGGGCAGGAAAGAGTCATGGCCGAAGTCAACAACATTCTCAAGCGGGATTTGAACATGGAATTGGAATTGATGATTCTTCCCTGGGGCAGCACCGACCAACAGATCCAGTTGATGCTGACCGGGACGGAGCCGCTTGACCTGTTCCGCCTTGGATCAGGGGAAGCCGCCGGTTATATCTCCAGCGGAAAAATCGTAGACTTGAGTCCCCTGATCGATAAGTACGGCACGAATATCAAAAAATCCCTGGGCGAGGAAATGGCCAAGTCCGCCAACATTAACGGCTTCATCTATGGGGTACCGACAAACATCGAGCGTGACAACAGGCCGTCCATTGAAATGCGGAAGGATCTCGTGGAAAAGTACAACATCGATATCAGTCAGATTAAGTCACTCCAGGACTTGGAACCCATCTTCGAAAAGGTGAAGGCGGGCGAACCGAATATGACGATGCTGTTCGGAGCGGGGGACGTCAACCAGCCGGCCACCCGATACGGCGGCTTCGATTCCCTGGGCGGCTTCGGCGGCGTATTGGTCAACGACGGACTGGACAGCACGAAGGTGGAAATCCGACCGGCGACGGAACAGTACAAGCAGTCCCTGGAGATCTTCCATGACTGGTACCAGAAGGGGTACATTAACAAGGACGCCCCTACCGGCCAGGACGAGCCTGCCGTCGTGATGAAGGCTGGGAATACGTTCGCTACCATAGTTGGCTGGCATCCCGCCTACCAGGATAAAGAAGGGGATTACGACGTCGTATTCGCCCCCCTTCGCGACCACGTCCTGCACTCCGGTTCCTCCGGCTATGTGACGCTGGGCATCGCCCGCAACTCCCAGGACCCGGAAAAAGCGATGCAGCTATTGGATTACATATACGGAAGCCCCGAAGTGATGAATCTGCTCAACTGGGGAATGGAAGGCAAAGACTACGTGTATGTGGACAAAGAGAAAAACACCATCGGCTATCCCGAAGGCGTCAGTGATTCCAACGCGGAGTATCACTTGAACCTGGGCTGGGAGCTGCCGAACCAGTTCATCGCCAGCGTCTGGGCCAGCAGCCTGCCCGCCGACGTCTGGGAAAAGATGAAGGTATTCAACGACGAAGCGCCCAAATCCAAGGCATTTGGCTTCATGTTCGACCCGAAAGGGTATGAAGCGGAGATCACCGCCATCTCCAACGTAAACAAGCAGTACGCCCGGTCGCTGGAATCGGGTTCCGTCGACCCGGATGAATATTTGCCTAAATTCGTGAACGCCCTGAAAGCGGCGGGAATAGAGAAAGTGATTGCGGCCCAGCAGAAACAGCTGGACGAGTTCCTCGACGAGAAAAAGCAGTAAGCGAACCGTCAGCCAAACAAGTCGCCTCCCGATCGGTCTCCGGTCATGAGGCGGCTGTCTAATAAAGGAGGAACTGTACCATGTCATCCGCCGCGACAGGCGCGCCGCGAAGGAACAGGAAACTGGCGAAGCACTTCAAGTGGACGCCGCTGTTCATCATGATGGCGCCTGGTTTGATCTATCTGTTCATCAACAACTACATCCCTATGGCGGGTCTTGTCATCGCCTTCAAGAAGATGGATTTTCGCAAGGGAATCTGGGGAAGCGATTGGGCCGGCTTCGATAATTTCAAATACCTGTTCACGACGCCGGACGCCTTCATCATCACCCGGAACACCATTCTGTACAACGTCGCCTTCATCATCGTTAATATCGTCGTCGGCGTCATCTTCGCCATCTTCATCAGCGAGATGATGAACAAGCATATGAAGAAGCTGTATCAAAGCGCTGTGCTGCTGCCGTTTCTTATGTCCATGGTCATCGTCAGCTACATTGTTTACGCGGTGCTGAGCCCCGAAACCGGGCTGATGAACAAAACGATTCTGCCGCTTCTCGGCAAGGAGCCGATTTCGTGGTACTCGGAGTCCCGATACTGGCCTTTCATACTCATCTTCGTCAATACCTGGAAAGGCGTGGGCTACGGCTGCCTCATCTACATGGCCAGCATCATCGGCATCGACCGCTCCCTCTACGAGGCGGCGGAAATCGACGGGGCGGGGAAATGGAACCAAATCCGCACCATCACGCTGCCGATGCTTGTGCCCAGCATCATAACGCTGACCTTGCTGAACGTGGGCCGTATTTTCTTTTCGGATTTCAGCCTGTTCTATCAGGTACCGCAAAATTCGGGCATCCTGTTCAACGTCACCAATACCATTGATACGTACGTGTACCGCGCGCTTTTGCAGCTGGGGGACACGGGGATGGCATCCGCCGCAGGCTTCTACCAATCGGTGGTCGGATTTGTCCTCATACTGGCCTGCAACTGGATCGTCCGAAAACTCGACAGAGACAGTGCTCTGTTTTGATGGAGTGAACCGAAACCATGCTAAAAACAAGAGAGAACGTTATCTTCCAAACGATCGCCCATACCGTGATGATCCTGGTCGTGCTCATCGCACTGCTGCCTTTCCTGCTCGTCTTTCTATCCTCGATCACCGAAGAGAATACCCTGATCGTTCACGGCTATTCCTTTTTTCCGCAGAAATTCAGTCTGTATGCTTACGAGTATATCGCCCAGAAGGGGGACAAAATCCTTCGGGCCTACGGCATTACGTTCCTGATCACGATCGTGGGAACGCTGGCCAACGTCCTGATGACGGCCATGCTGGCGTATCCATTGTCCCGCAAGGACCTGCCCGGACGGAAAATTTTGTCCTTCTACGTCATCTTCACGATGCTGTTCAACGGCGGCCTGGTCCCGACGTATCTGATGTACGCCAATACGTTTCACATCAAGAACACGATCTTCGCTCTGCTGATTCCCGGCCTGCTGCTCAGCGCCATGAACGTGCTGCTCATGCGTACCTACTTCCGTACGAGCATCCCCGGACCTTTGATCGAAGCAGCGGAAATCGACGGGGCAGGCCAGTTTCGGATTTTCTTCTCGATCATTATGCCCCTCGGAACGCCGATTCTCGTCACCATGGGCTTGTTCGCTGCCCTGGGATACTGGAATGACTGGACAAATGGTTTATACTATTTGTCAGGACCGAAAGGGGAGAGCCTTTACAGCATTCAAAATTTTCTGAATAAGCTGATCACGGATATCCAGTACCTGGCCAACGCCCAGTTCAGCGGAGGGGGAGCGGAAGCGGCCAAAATGCCGTCGGTATCCATCCGCATGGCCATCGCTTTTGTCGCCATGATTCCCATTCTCCTGATCTTTCCGTTCCTGCAAAAGTATTTTCAGAAGGGGATCACCCTCGGAGCCGTGAAGGAATAGACAAGATCCATGCAACGATTCAACCGAACCAAATGCCGGTACCGGCATTTGGTTTACGCTATATACGGAAGGGTGAAGGGGAAGGTTATGTCCGGCAAGAAGAGAAGAAGGGGAAGGTCTATCTCCCAGCTGACGAAGCTGGCCGTTCTGCTGCTGTTTCCACTGCTGCTGCTGGACGTGACTGTCAGTTTGGTCACGATAGCGTATATTCGTTCGGAGACGAAGCAGTATTTGGGCAACATGGCCGATTTGTACGCCTCCCGCATCAACGACCAGTTTACCAACATCAACCGCCGTATGCTGACCATCCTGCTGGGAAACCAGGGCACTGACCGGGACACGAATCGCTACATCGAAACGATCGAGAAAAGCTCGGACCAGGTGGAAATCAACGCCGCCATCCATTCGCTCCAGCTCAAATTCAACGATTATTTGCTGGAATACGGCGATTACTATAATTTCTTTCTCTATTTCGAAGACAAGGAGACTTATGTCCCCTGCTCCAGCGCCATTTCCTACGAAGAACGAAAGCGGATACAAGAAAAGATCGTTTCCCTGATCACCTCCGACACGATTCAGACGAGCTCCATCAGCCAAACCTGGAATATTATTGCTGTGGACCGCAAGAACTATTTGGTCAAGCTTTATCAATATAATGATAAATACATTGGCAGCTGGATCAGCGCTGAGGATTTGCTTCGTCCCCTGAAACAGTTGGACCTGGGTAAAACCGGCCATGCCGTCCTCACGGACGAAGCGAACACGCCTTTAACCGCTATCGATTCTACTGCGGGGCTTCCCGGGCTGCTGCGGGGACGCGATCCGGCAAGGCTTGGCGGACTGCTGTTTTCCAACGATCTCGTGCTGGACCGGCCGTTTTCCTCAGCGCCTTTCCGGATCCGGCTGTTTATCTCCAACTTCGGCCTCTTTGAAAAAGTGCTCGTCATTCAGCTGCTGCTATTTCTGCTATCGCTTCTCACACTGATCACCCTGCCGTTCATGTCCGTTTATCTCAGGCGGAACGTGCTGGACCCCGTCCGGCGGTTTTCGCGGAATCTGGAAAACTACGAAAAGGGGGAAAGCGGTTATGGAGCGGAGGACAGCAAAATCGCCGAGTTGGAGCAAGCCAGTGTACAGTTCGCTACCTTGGCGGAACGGGTGAAGACATTGAAGATCGAAGTCTATGAGAAGGAACTGGAAAAACAGCGGGTGCAGATGGACTATATGCAGCTGCAGATCAAGCCTCACTTTTTTCTGAACTGTCTGAATTTCATCTATCATATGGCGGGACTGAAGCTGTACCCGGAAATCAGGACGATGGCCAAGACGACGTCGGATTATTTGCGGTATCTCTTCAGGAGCAATCTGGATTTTGTGCAGGTTCAAGACGAGATGGAACATGTAAAAAATTACCTCGACATTCAGAAGATGCGGTACAAGTCGGCGCTGACGTTCTACCTGGAGCAGGATCCGGAGACGAGGAACTGCCTCATCCCCCCGCTCGTTATCCAGTCTTTCGTCGAGAACGCGGTGAAACATACCGTGAGCCTGGATGAATCTGTAGAAATCTCCGTCACGGTGTTTCCGGAGGAACGAGAGGGCCGGGCCTACGCGGCGATCTTCATCGCCGATACCGGGTACGGCTTCGACGAGAATACACTGGCGCTGCTGCAAAAGGGGGAGATCAAGGCAGGGGACGGTTCCCGGATCGGCATCGCCAACTGTCTGGCGCGACTGGACTATTTTTACGGCGGAGAGGCCGAGGTGGTCTTCTACAACAGCCCAATGCGCGGAGCCGTAGTGGAAATCCATATACCGATAAAGGAAAGGGAGGACCCGGAATGAATATTCTGATCGTGGATGATGACGCTTATATGGTCCAAGGCATCCGATACGCTATGGATTGGGAAACCCTTGGTTTCGATGCTGTCTATACTGCCAGCAATATCCGGCAGGCCAAGCTTGTGCTGGAGAGCGTGCCCGTTCAGGTGATGATCTGCGACATCGAAATGCCCCAGGGAAGCGGTTTGGATTTGCTGGAATGGGCGCGGGAGCGGAACCTGGGCCTGGAAACAATCTTCCTGACCAGTTTCGCGGACTTTTCCTACGCCCAGCGGGCGATTCAGCTGCAGAGCCTGGAATATTTGCTGAAGCCCATTGACTACGCTCTGCTGGAAGCAGCCGTCCAGCGGGCCGTCCACAAAGCATCCGCCGTTCTGAAGAACGAGGAGCACAAGCAGAACAGCCGGTATTGGCTAAACAACCGGAGAACCATCATTGAGCATTTCTGGTGGAGCATCCTTTTGGAGAAGATCTCCTCGGATTTCGCCACTCTGCGGGAACGGATCGAAAAAGAGCATCTGGTATACACGGAGGAGGATCGCTTCGTTCCGATACTGATCGACGTCTTTTACCGGGAGGAGCTTTACGAGCATTGGGGGGGCTCGCTGTTTGAATTTGTCCTAAAGAACGCCGCCTCAGAGATTTACACTTCCCCCTACTTTACAGTCGAGAGCGTCATCCGGACCGAGCAAAAGGCGTGGGTAGCCATTCTGAAGCTGACGGGACCCTTCAACAGCCACATGGAAGTGCAGAACCTCTGCGACGAGTTCATCTGGAAGACGAACCGGTTTTTGAAGATGGACGTCCGCTGCAACATCGGGGATTTTTGCGGGCTCACCGAGATTTGCCGGAACGTTAAAAGCCTCCGGGCCATGAGTGCGGACAACGTAAGCAGCCGGAACCGGACCTTCCTGCTCTGCGAATACCAGCACCGGGAAATTCCCTATAACAGCCCGTCAATCAATGTGTGGGAATCCCTCCTGGCCGGCAATGACCGGGAGACGCTGGAAAAGAACGTGGAACTGTACCTGGACAATCTGGCAGCCCGCAACGAGATCAACGCGGACACACTGAAACTGTTCCGGCTGGACGTGACTCAACTAGTGTATTCCGATTTGAGACAAAAGGAGATTCAGGCCCACAAGCTCTTCGCCAACCAGGGCAGCCACGATGAGCTGTACGAGCGGTCCATCCGGTCCGTGGAGGATATGAAGGCCTTCGTCCGCCATTTGCTGAAATGCGCCGTGCAGTATACGGCGTTTGCGGAAAGCTCCCGTTCCGTCATTGACAAGCTTCTCGACTATCTGGACCACCGCTTCAGCCAGGACATCTCCCGGAACGATCTGGCAGAGATCGTATATCTGAATCCCGATTACATCTCGCGGCTATTCAAACGGGAGGTGGGCATGTCCATCGGGAGCTACCTGCTGGAGAAGCGGCTGGAAAAGGCGAAAGAGCTGCTGACGAACAGCACCCTTCCCATTAACGCGGTATCCTTGCACGTAGGCTACAGCAATTTTTCATATTTCACGAAAACCTTCCGGGAAGCGACGGGAGTCACACCGAACGAGTACCGGAAGCAGTTCAGGACGTGAGCGCGATGGGGGAACCCGAACGGTATGATGAATCTAAAATTATTTTTTAGCTATTTAAAACTAAAAACCTTAAAACGGAGATTGGTTTTTATCGTAGTGATAGAAACGATTGCCATACTCTGTATTTTAATATTAATTTCTTATCAAACGATCCATTCTATAGAAAAGAGTAAATTAAAGACTTCAATGGCGGCTAACCTGCAGCAGATTACTGAAGAAATGACGCAAAAGTATAAGAATGTTACACGGATTTCTCAACAGATGTCTCCGGAAGGCAATATAGGCTCCTTATTAGACAGCTACTTTCAAGAAAACTCGAATTTCGACAAATATCAGACCTCTCTGGACATTTTGGACAATTTGGTTAAAATAACCTTTGCCAACAGTGATATCATTTTGAGAACATACTTCGATCCTGTGACCGCTAATCATTACTTTTACAACTTTTTACCAAGTGTACCTCCTTATGAGTTCAATGTATTAAAAGAAAACGGTGAGTTTCAGTTTCACTCTTTACACCAATCAAGTGTTAAAAGTTTAGGGAACTACCAGGTGCTTTCCATCAGTCGGAAAATTACGATAGAAGAAGGAAGACAGCTGGTCATTTACATCGAATCCAGAATGGATGCGAACAAACAAATAGAGGATTTGTCCAAGTCACAACATATGAAGTATGTACTATTGCAGTTGGACACCCCTAACCGCGTTCAGTATTCAAGCTCAGAAGCCTTTCATCCGGGAGAACTTTTTCAGATGAAAGATGAGGAAGAAGTAGCCAGCCACTTTTTCGGAAAATCCAAAAACTATGTAGGGGTTCGTCAAGAAACAGACATGGGGTTTGTCAACGTATTATTATTGCCAAAAGCTGAATATAACCGGGAGCTTTATGCTTGGATTCGCGATGTTACAAGTATTTTCATCCTGGCTTTATTATTGTTGGGAATTTCATATATGGTATTGTCCCGTTTAATTTTATCTCCGCTCATTTTATTTATTAAAGAAATGAGAAAAATCGGTAGAGGTGATTTGGAAACCATTTCTGTTCACAGCGGTGTAGTGGAATATGATGAACTTTTTAAGCAGTTTAATACCATGAAAATACAAATACAAAAGCTTCTGTCGGATGCGGAGCATATGTCCCGCGAAAAACAAAAGCTCGAAATTGAGAAGATTTATTATCAGATCAATCCTCATTTCTTGATGAATGCCCTTCATTCCATTCACTGGCTGGCAAAAATGTCCGGTCAAGCCCAAATTGAAACCTTTATTACTGAACTCAATTTCATCCTGGCCTACAGTCTCGGCAAGATCGATAAGCAAGCGACTTTAAGGACGGAAGTGAAAATGCTCCTGTCCTATCTGAAATTACAAAAAATGCGGTATGACTTTCAGGTAGATGTCATAGTCGATGAAGGCGAATATTTGGAAACACCCACCGCACGTATGATTCTGCAACCTATCGCTGAAAATGCTATTCATCACGGTCTGGGCGAAGAAGGCTGCCTGAGCATCCGTGTGTCTCACTCCACCGAACGTAATGCCATTATCATCATTGTTGAGGACAACGGAAAAGGCCTTACAACCGAACAATTAGAAAGCATCAAACAGACGATGCATAGAAAATCTGACGATGACAGTGTATTTGCAGGGATTGGACTCAGGTATGTACATTATATGCTGGAATCATTTTATGGCGATAAAGCCATCATTACCATTGATAGTGAACTGACCCGCGGTACGAAGGTGAAATTGCTTTTGCCGATTGACATCCAGAAATAGATGGTTTGCGAAACTGCAAAAAATGATAAAGTGGGGAATCGCTAGCATGTATCGTGTATTGATTGTAGACGACGACCGTTTGGCGAGGCAGGGCATTATTTCCATTATGGAATGGGAAAAATACGGAATGAGCGTTGTGGGTGAAGCGCAGAACGGTGAAAAAGCTATGGAGTTATTAGCAGCCACACCGGTAGACCTGTTATTTGTCGACTTGGATATGCCTGTTATGAACGGAATCTCGTTGATGGAGAAATGCCGGGAGCTATATCCCAAACTGCTCTTTGTAGTCCTTACCTTTTACGAAGAGTTTAAATATGTACAGACGGCTCTGCGGATGGGGGCAATCGATTATATTTCCAAATTGCAAATGGAAAGCACGGATTGCAACGAATTGCTTAAGGAAATCAGCAATAAAGTTGAGGGTAGGATGAAGCAAAGCAGAGTGAGATCCGGCAATGAGCTGAATAACGGCTCGCCTCATGGTTCCGGGGAGGA
The DNA here is from genome assembly GCF_029893965.1 of Paenibacillus sp. PastM-3. Taxonomy (GTDB): domain Bacteria; phylum Bacillota; class Bacilli; order Paenibacillales; family Paenibacillaceae; genus Paenibacillus_AQ. The sequence continues at coordinate 148,645 of NZ_JARXXP010000014.1, read as the reverse complement.
TAGCGGCAATCCGTCAAAGGATTACATGGAGCAGGAATGGGAGCAGCTCGTTAGCAAATGGAGACAGATGTACTGGCTTTATGATGATCTGAATTTTGAAGAGCTTTGTCGCCGTACAAAAGAACTTCATATTCCAATTTGGAAAGTTGCCCAAGTGTTGCTTTATTTAACGAGTGTGGCTGAAGAGAATATCGGCATCGTACAAAAAGATATTCAACAATATGAAAATCTGGAAGCCTTTTTTGAATGGATGTCTTCTTTCAGACAGGCATTGTACAAAAAAGCTTTCGAAGAAATCAATCATGATAAGATGCATCTCTGTGTGATGAAAGCTGTAATTTTTATCAAAAATCATTTGGCTACAAAAATGCATGGGGAAGATGTTGCTCAGAGCGTTAATTTAAGCAGGAGCTATTTTTCAGTCAATTTCAAGAAATATACCGGTCTGTCTTTTAATGAGTTTATTCGCAAAGAGCGCGTTCGGGCGGCTAAAAGGTTATTGGAGGAAAAAGATAAACTAGTGTCGGATATAGCACAGATGGTGGGATATGATGATGTGAACTACTTTATCCGCGTGTTTTGCGATGAAACGGGAATGACGCCGGGGGAATACAGAAAACGGAAAGCTAAAGAATAAAATCAATACGCCTGAAATCTTATAAAGGACGGTTCGAACAAATGGATCGCAAGATAAGATAAAACCTTTCTGCCTGGGTGGTTACTTCTACCCATCATGAAAGGTTTTTTTGCGTGCTGTTAGTTGATGAACCTATGCATGAAAAATGTTCTATATATTGAAACCAATAATGCTATTTACGAAGATTAAAGCGATGAAACGCCGGTTTTTCATCAACATATGTCTATACGTACCCTTCCATTAACGATGCTATAGTTACAATGTAAGCGGAACCATTTTGGTAGAACAAAGCATTTTAATCCATAGGTAAGGAAAGGGGGAGAGCGGATAAATGTACAGCAGGAAAAATGTAAAACATTATTGGATCATGATGGCGCCGGGGTATATCTGGTTGATTTTGTTCAGTATTGTACCTATGTTTGGGATTGTAATGGCCTTTCAGGATTATAACCCCTCAATGGGTATTTTTAAGTCTCCATGGATCGGGTTGGAGAACTTTCGTTACATGTTCAGTATGGACGATATTAGTCAAGTCTTTATCAATACGATTGTAATTGCGGTAGGCAAACTCATCGGAAACATTATCGTTCCTTTAGTTTTTGCCCTGCTGCTGAATGAGCTTGTGGTCAAAAAATGGGTACGTCCCATTCAGACCATAGTGTATCTGCCTTATTTTCTGTCGTGGGTCATTCTCGGAAGCATCGTGTTAAACGTGTTCGCTTCCAATGGTCCGGTTAACAGCTTTCTTGCGTTATTCGGCGTAGAACCGATTCTTTTCTTCGGTCGTCCGGATTTGTTCAGATCGTTAGTCATTGGAACGGATATTTGGAAAGGGTTCGGTTATAATGCCGTGATTTATCTTGCAGCGCTTACGGCGATTGACCCGGCTCTTCATGAAGCAGCGGCTATCGACGGCGCGGGCCGGTTAAAGAGACTCTTGCATATTACGCTGCCTGGTATCCGAAGCACGGTCATACTGCTGATCATATTATCTCTTGGAAGCGTACTCAATGCCGGATTTGACCAAATTTATAATTTGTACAATCCTTTGGTTTATTCTACCGGCGACATTATCGACACCTGGGTATTCCGCGCAGGTCTGGTGGATTTACAATTCAGTCTTGCCACAGCGGTTGGTCTTTTGAAGTCGGTGGTCAGTTTTATTTTGATCCTTGTAAGTTATGCATTGGCGGACAGGTTTACGGGCTATAAAATCTTTTAACCACTTGTCGGAAGGGAGGTGAAAGTTTGATCGAGAACAAAAGCTTGGGCGCCAGAACCTTTAATGCCGCAAATATGATCCTGTTGATTGTCATTACATTATTGTGTTTAGTGCCTCTATGGTACATCCTGATGGTTTCAGTGAGTGAAAAATCGGCGGTAAACGCCGGCACGGTTACGCTATGGCCAGTGGGATTTAACTTGCTGTCTTATAAAAAAATCGTAGCGGAAGAAGCATTTTTTCTCTCCTTTTGGGTCTCTGTAAAAAGGGTTGTGCTTGGCACAATAGTGACCGTAGGGGTCATATTGCTCATGGCCTACCCGCTTTCCAGAACATCCAGACAGCTGCCTTATCGAAATGTATACATGTGGTTATTGGTGTTCTGCATGCTCTTTAGCGGCGGAACCATACCTTGGTATCTTACGATGCGCAGTTACGGTTTGATCGATTCGATTTGGGGATTAGTGCTTTCGGGAGGAATGCCGGTATTCAGTGTGATTCTGGTAGTCAACTTTTTCAGAAACGCACCTTCTGCATTGGAAGAGGCGGCCTATGTAGACGGCGCCGGCCCATGGAGAACGTTTCTCCAGATCTATATTCCTATTTCTACCCCCGTTATTGCCACCATTACATTGTTTACGGTTGTGGGCTACTGGAATGAGTTTTTTCAAGGATTAGTGTTAAGTACGAATCAATCGAATTACCCGTTACAAACGTATATTCAGCAATTGGTCGTCAGCATCAATTTATCTACCGTGGATACGGAACAGGTCAAACTTGCCTCACAGCTCAATAACAAATCTTTAAATGCAGCAAAAATATTCATAGCTATGATTCCGGTTCTGATCATCTATCCATTCCTGCAAAGGTATTTCATAACCGGTATTACTTTAGGGTCTGTGAAAGAATGAAGTAAGACGGATTGCCGGATTATATTAAAAGGGAGGAAACGCAATGAAAGGGAACAAACTGCTGGTAGCGGGTTTGGCGTTAGCAATGGTAACGAGTGCAACAGCCTGCAGCAAAACTTCAACAGAAAACGAGGGGGCGTCTTCATCATCGCCTGCTGCTTCATCGGCTGCGCCTTCACTCGATCCGTTTGGAAAATATAACGAACCGGTTACCATCCGTCTAGTTCGGACTCTGGATCCAAACGCAAAGTTTGATGAGGGCAAGTCGATTGAAAATAATGACTTCATTGATGAAATTAAAAAGCAGTTCAATATTGACGTGAAATATGATTGGATCAGTTCCCCGACGGACTGGAATCAGAAAATCAGTCTGGCGATTTCATCGAACAATTTGCCGGACGCCTTTTTCGTGAATTTAACACAGCTCAAAACGCTGGAGAAGTACGATGCAATTGCAGATTTAACAGATGTCTTTAACACGTCTGGCAGCGATATACTGAAAGATTTCTACAAGAGCGGCGGAGAGATGCTGAAGAATCTCGTTGAAGAAGATGGGAAGCTCATGGCCATTCCCGCCCCGGTGCCAAAGGCTTCCGGAATGAGCGAGATGTGGATTCGCCAAGACTGGCTGGATAAGCTGGGGCTAAAACCGCCTAAGAACATCGAAGAGTTAAAAACAGTCGCTAAAGCTTTTATTGAACAAGACCCCGATGGTAACGGGAAAAAGGATACGATCGGCATCGTCGGCCCTTCAAAATCCGGTTTGCTGAGCGGTACGGATGGTAACTTGTACGGACTGGATCCTATTTTTGCCGCACACAAATCGTTCCCGTTGTACTGGCTGAAAGACAGCAGTGGAAAATTGGTCTATGGTTCAACTCAGCCGGAGACTAAACAAGCTTTGCAAACGTTAGCCGATATGTACAAGCAAGGATTGATTGATAAGGATATGCTGGTTCGCGACGACAGCTTGCAGCCTATTCTTGATGAGAAAGCGGGCATCTTCTTCGGGCCTTGGTGGACCGGTTACGTGCTGTTGGATGTGTATAAAAAATCCCCCGCCCCGGATTGGCAAGCGTATGCTTATCCGCAGGCTGACGATGGCAAATATTATGCGCATATGGCTGCGCCGGCAAATCAGTTTTTGGTGGTGAACAAAAAATATAAAAATCCTGAAGCGGCTTTGAAAATCATCAATCTTCTGCTGAGAGATGAACCTGAATGGGTAGCCAGCGGTTTGGGCAAAAATCCCGGAACCGGCGGAGCCTATCCGCTGTACACCGTATTTGATAACCTGGATGAAATTGAAGTCTCTTACGATATGCTAAACAAGTATTTAAATGGTCAAACGGACATCAACTCCATGGATTTCAGTACTCACAAACTTTTGAAGGATGACATGAACGCAATCAAGAAACTTAAAAAAGAACCGTTCGATAATTTCTCTATTAATCATTGGGACTTGGAAGGCGGCGGCGACCTTATTCAGACCAATCTACCGCGGCTTGTATCCATTATGGTTGGCGACAGACCGCTTTCTACGGACAAGAATATTGAAGAAGTCTACAGCCTGTATTATGGTCAGACGGAAACCATGGCTTCCAGATGGGCTAACCTTCAAAAATTAGAGAAAGAGGCCTTTGCCAAAATCATCATGGGCGTAGCGCCGGTGGATTCTTTCGATGATTTTGTAGACATGTGGAATAAACAGGGCGGGGATAAGATTTTAAAAGAGGTTGCCGACATAACCGAATAGGTTGATCGTCGCTTATACAGTAAAGCGAATTAAGATCCGTTTCTGAAGCGGCTTGTTATCACCGAAAACTAAAGGGAGATGTTCTGACTTGAAACTTGGGATCATTGTTTCTCCGACAGCGGACAGCTTTGACTATGCGTCGGCGCTTGACCTGGAGTTTGTGGAGTTCTGCTTTAATGTCGGATATGATGTAAAGCAGCTGAGCGGTATTGTGCCGGAGCTTAAAGCGGCGAGTGCCCGGACCGGTGTGGCCGTAGGCTCTATCGGTCGTTGGGGCTCCGACCGGATTGCCAAGGATGGGAGTCTCATTATGGAAGAGCTACAAGTCAGCTATGACCTCATTGATGCAGCTTCCGATCTTGGCTGTCCCGTGTTCGTGTGCGGCTGCAATTATATTGAGGACCGATCTTATTACGACAATGTCGTGTCCGCCATCGAATACTTTTCCAGGTTAATTGAATACGGCAAAAATAAGGGCGTACAAATCGCCGCTTACAACTGTCACTGGAACAGCTTTATCGTTGATGAAATGGCCTGGAAGCTGATACACGCGCACTTGCCAGAGCTCGGCATCAAATACGACCCGTCTCATGCGCGGTATGCCGGACAGGATTACTTAAAGGAAATGCGCGACTGGGGACATCGTTTCTTGCATGTGCACATAAAAGGCTCGGTCATTATCGATGGCGCCCGGTTTGACGATCCGCCTGCGGGTATGGATCAAACGGAATGGGGGACGTTCATGGCAGTACTGTACGGGGTCGGCTACGACGGAGGTCTGAGCATTGAGCCGCATTCCCATACTTGGTCCGGTGAGTTAGGGGAAAAAGGAGTGAAATATACCGTGGACATGATGAACCGGCTACTGCTGCGTTAAAGTTGAAGTCCTTATAGAGCGCCCTCATCTTACCCAAAAGGTAATTTAAGGGCGCTTTTCTGTTGTTTTAGCAAGAAGGGACCCTCCGCAAGGTGCGGAGCGAGATAGACTTAAGAGTTCAGTAGTTACACCGGCAAAAACCGCCACAGCTTCCGTAACCAGTGGATCAAGCGGTAATAATGCCGGAGGTAGCTGCTGCAGCTGAGGCAGGAATTGTACAAGGGAAAAATAATAATGTGTTCGAGCCTGACTCCCTGATTACTCGTGAAGAGATGGTTGTAATGATGATGCGTGCTTACAGCCTGAAGTCAGGTGGTGTTTCAACAGTCCCAACCAATCATAATTGTAATCTGAATATCTGGGGGCATTTACCTGATGAGGTATGGGATAAAGTCTTTGAGTTATACAAAAGTATGCCTGGCTGAATGGGGTATAAAGATGGGATTCCATATTGGTTCGGGCAAGAGGAGGATGATGTTTATATTGCGGCATCGGTTGAGCCGAGCGGATTAGCTTTTTATGCACAGATGAACCAAAGTGATTGGGAAGTATGGATAACTACGTTTAAGTCCTGCTGGGTTATGATATCCGGAACAAAGCGAGTATAGCAATTTCGGAACACGACCTCATCGTCGTCGAATATCTGCATCCTTCACTGGCGTTTGCGATCACATCGCCCAGAGCAGCTTTTCAAAATGAAGAAATACACCGCCGCAAGCCCGGATCATTACATCATCTCGCGTTTAAAGCAGAGTCGAGAAAAGAAGTGGACGATATATATTTGAGCTTAGTGGAGATTGGCGCAACCCTAGTAGAACAGCCCAGGTTGTATCCGGAGTATGCTCCTGATTACTATGCGGTTTTCTTTAAGGATTTGGAAGGTATCAAATATGAGATCGTCTGCAGATAACACTCTGAACAGGGGAATATAAGGGGAGTTGGCGGCTATGCATAACCCTCTCCACCCCGATTCCCGTGTAATCAGGCATAGTATACTTTCTCTACTTGATATAACGTCTCCTCAATAGCCGGACAGAGGCCGGCATCTACTTTGTAGTATTTTACCCGGAAATAGAAGCTTTTCAAAAAGTTCTTTATGTTTTTTTTTTGCCTGAAGGCCGGCAGGAATTCGGGACTCTTCTCCACGTCAGCGAACCTTTGAATCCATTGCTCTACATAACTCTGACCGATTATCTTTCTATTTAAAACACTAATGACAGGTCTTACCATGCGCTCATCTTCCCCGTCGGAGTAAATCCGCTCTGTTAAGATCATCTTGTTGTAAACCAAATTTAAGATGGTTACAAGGTCATTCTGATCCAGCTCCGGGCATTGAGCCAACTCATTTAAAGCATCAGCTGCATGGGCTGTGGCGTGGGCCCAGCCTTTTTGTTCGTCGTAGCCGCGGTAATCGCGCTCTTCCCGGAAACTGTAAAATACGCATTGTTTAATCTGTTGAATATCCTTTTTTGAGAGAAAAGGGGATGCATTGTGCCTCGTGAAAAGGAGCGGGATGACTAGCATAGAAAAAGACCGGGTAAAGACAGAGTCTGTATCCGATTCACCAAGCTAACGCAGCTCCGCATCCACAGAACCGATGTTATCTATCATTTCCTGCACCAACGGGAATGGCTTGACAGGGGCCTGATAGCCGTTTTCTTTTATTGTTGTCAGCTTTTCTTTTAAATTCATACAACAGCTCCTTTCAGAAGTTATTCTTTTACTATAAAATAATGCAACGACCAGGGACAATGCACAATATTGTGCCGGGAAGTGTTGGTTTGGTAGAATTAAACAATATAGATCTACAAAAATCAGAAAAGGCCAGCTGGTATGGGACTACAGTTGAAAAGCGCTGAGAGCAGGTGCAGGGACATGAAACTTAGAGGAACACTTACGGAGCAGTCATTCCGAAAAGAATTACAGGCTTCAAAAATACATCTGTTTAATGATGTATCCATGCTGAGATTACTTTTCTCGTGGATATCGACTATGTCGTTACAATAGAATTGGACCGCTACGACCATGCGATAGCACCAATAGTTAGTGTGGATTCAATAGAAAGTCTGCACAAAGGCCTCAGTAAGATTAATCAGATCAGAATAGCCGTAGCCTTGGATTTAGCTAAAAGGGATCTGGAACAATGAACAAAATGAGTGGCACCTATGCGATACACCGAATACGTCCGTTTGAGAATAAGCCAATACCAGTCTGCAGGCAATGCCTGGTTAGTGAAATATTGCGTCGGGTAATATTGGAAATAATACATAGCTGCTGAATATAGGAGGAAGCAAAATGAGCGAGGAAGAAGTCGAAGCAACCGGCTGGGACGCCATTGATGAGCAGATGAACAGATTGTACGGTGAACAGGAGCCGAAGCATTACGGTGCTCTTATCCCTTATAGCCTGGGAGGCAAGGACCCGCTGCAGGGGATCAGTGCTTATAAGGCGGAGAAGCCTTATCCGCATTGGCATTTTGTAACGTACGGGTTCTCAGAGCTGTATGCCAAGGAGTCCAGTGACCCGGAATACAGCGGCTACGGTTTTGAGCTGACCTTCCGGCTAATCCGTAACGCTGATGAGGAGGAGCCTCCGGCCTGGGCACTGAATCTGCTGCAAAATATGGCGAGATATGTATTTTCGAGCGGAAATATTTTTGCGTCCGGACATTATCTGGATGCGAACGGCCCGATCTGTCTGGAGGCCGACACTAAGCTGACTGCGCTTGCTTTTACGGATGATTCGGAGCTTCCGGCGATAGATACGCCTAATGGACGGGTCGAGTTCCTGCAAATGGTGGGGATTACAGCGGATGAGCTGGAGGCAATGACCACCTGGAATACGAATGCCTTTCTGCATGCGGCGCAGGAAGAGCTCCCGTACTATATCACCGATCTCTTGCGTGATTCACTGCTGAACGTTCCCGGCATAAGGAATGCACTTCGGGAGGGGATTGAGCGTGACGGGTCGAGCACCGGCTTTTTCTATGTGGATCAGCTGGAATGGGAGCCGGGTAAAAGCCGCTTGTTCGGCAAAGCACCAGCCGTTCTGACGATGGGTGCCAAGCAGACCGAGATGGTGGCAAGACTCCTTAGCGCCCGTTTGTCGAAAGGCAAGGAGCTGGCTTTAGTCAGCCAAAAGTTGCGGATCATACTGCAGCCTGCGGCGGAGACGGCCTTTGAGGAAAGTGAACAGACTGTAAGGGTTAGCCTAAGTGAGGCGACTGCCCGGGAGCTCTCAGCGACACTTCTGCCTTTGGAGGGGGAATATAAGCTGTCCTCGGCCAAAGGGCTGATCTTGCGGGTGAACAAGACCTATATTAAGGATCAGGATGGCCAGGTGGTTGATACGATTGGTTGATCTATAGTTCTGAGAGTAAACTGCATCCGGTTTTTGGCTGTCTGAAGGTGCTTTAAGTGTACTTTGTACAACTAAAACACCTGTTTTTTTGCCGGAAAAGCGTTTAACTGCACTCTGTACACTTATATTTAAGAAAAAGCGCCCAAATAGGTTAACTGCTCCATTTTAATTGCACGAAATACACTTAAAACGCTGAAGTCCGATTTTACGCTGGATTTAATTGCACAAACTGCAGTTAAACCGTCTTACTCAATCTAACAGCAGTGAATTTGGCCAAAGCACCAGGAGGCTTAGCTTGAACACGATGCTTTATCTTATCCGCCACGCCGAGTCGCCCTACGTAGCAGGGAAGGAGCTCGAAAGAGGTCTATCGCCTAAAGGACAGCGGGATGCGGAGCGGGCAAAGGTGATTTTACACAATAGGGTCATAGACTGCTTTTATTCCAGCCCGTATGCACGGGCAGTCTTGACGATTACACCGCTGGCGCAGGAACGCATGCGCAAAATTCAGCTTATCAATGACTTGAGGGAGAGGACGATCGGAGATATAGCCGATACTGGCTTTTATGAAGCGAAAAGGCTGGTCTATCAGGACTTCACCTTTTCTTTTCCGCACGGAGAGTCTTCCGAAAGAGCCCAAAAGCGCGGTATCCAGGTGGTAGAGCAACTGCTCACGCAACATAAGGGAAAAAGTGTCGCAATCGGAATACACGGGGACATAATGACGTTAATGCTTCATTATTTTGATCCGCATTATGACTTTGACTTTTGGCAGTCCACATCCATGCCTGATATTTATAAGGCGGAATTTTCCGGTCTACAGTTAGTGAAAGTGACGAGAGAGTGGAATGAATACAGCTAACCATAACTCCGGGCAAAAACCAGTTACACACCCGATATAAGCCTGATTAGAGCCCTCCATAGCTCAATCAGGCTTATTTCGTATTATCCCCGTCTGCTCACCGCCGCAACCCCTCCCTGTACTGACTAGGGGACTCCCCCGTCCACAGCTTGAACTGCTTGGAGAAGTACAAAGGATCGGTGAACCCGCAGGAGTTACCCACCTGCTCCACGCTTAAATTCGTGCGCAGCAGCTCCTTGGCCCGCTCGAGGCGGACCTGATTGATGTACTGCTTGGGGGAGAGGCTGGTCAGCTGTTTGAACACTTTGGTGAAATGGGTACGGTGGTAGCCCAGGGAGGCGGCAAGTTTATCAATGGACACCGGCAGCATGTATTGGGTCTGGAACCAGCGGATGGCCTGCTCCACTGCACGTTCCGAGTCTGTTAAGGCATCGGCTGAGGAGTAGCGCAGCTTATGGACATTGAGGCGCGCAAATTCGGCAAGGAGAATGCGGAACCAGCCGTCCGTAGCTAAGGTTGTTACTGTTTCGCCGGACTGTTGTTCCAGCACCCGCTCGATACTTTCAAAAAGGCCTGCCAGATGCTCCGGATCGGCACCTCTTACGATGGGATCGGTAGTGGTGATTCCAGTTTTTTTCAGCATCTCCAGGGCACTCGGGCCTTGAATGGCAACCCAGCGGTAGCTCCAAGGCTCGGTGTGGTCGGCTTCGTAGCTGAATAACACACCGGGAAAAATAACAAAGGTATCCCCCTGACCAAGCCGGTAGCTTTTACCCTGCCAGACGAAGGTGCCGTAGCCGCTTTCTACGGTATGTATCAAAATGTATGGATGAACGGCGGGGCCGATTTTGTGGCGGGGTTCGGGCCTGGCAGCGCCGGCAAAGGTTATATTCAGATCAGCGTTTAATAGGTAGGGGTTAATCTGTATCCTGTACTCATAATGTTCCGGGTTTTCCATAGCGGCACCACCTGCATTTTAAAATGAATGAAAATAAATGATACTACAAATCTCCATGCAGAGGTGGCAATGTTCCATGCCTATTCAGCTGCTGTGAATTTATAGTAAAGGATATAAACAACATTATCAACAGAGTGGTAATAAACAAAAGGAGCGTATAAACAATGAGCAAAATTGTATTTTTAGGAGCCGGAAGCACTGTTTTCGCTAAAAATGTCCTTGGTGACTGCCTGCTTACGCCGGCCCTGCAGGATTTTGAGATTGCCCTGTTTGATATTAATCCCGAGCGTTTGCGCGATTCTGAAATTATGCTTAACAACATCCGCAAGACTTCTGGAAGCAGATGCAACATAAAGGCATATGCAGACCGTAAAGAGGCACTGCGCGGAGCCAAGTATGCGATCAATGCGATCCAGGTCGGCGGGTATGATCCTTGTACCATTACTGACTTTGAAATTCCCAAGAAATACGGCCTCCGGCAGACCATTGCGGACACAATCGGGATCGGCGGGATTTTCCGGAATCTGCGGACCATTCCTGTGCTGGACGAGTTCGCAGCGGATATCCGCGAGGTCTGCCCGGATGTGCTGTTCCTCAATTACACTAACCCGATGGCGGTGCTGACCAACTATATGAGCCGGTATGCCGGGGTGCAGACGGTCGGGTTGTGCCATAGTGTGCAGGTGTGTGTGCCGGAGCTTTTCAAATCGCTGGGAATGGATGATACGGGAGTTAAATCAAGGATTGCCGGGATTAATCACATGGCCTGGCTGCTGGAGGTTTCACGTGACGGGGTAGATTTGTATCCTGAGATCAAGAGTCGGGCTAAGGAGAAACAGCAGGCAGGGAAGCACTCTGATATGGTCCGGTTTGAGCTGATGAATAAATTCGGCTACTATGTAACAGAATCTTCTGAGCACAGTGCGGAGTACCATCCTTATTTTATCAAAAGAAATTATCCCGAGCTGATTGACCAGCTCAACATTCCGCTGGATGAATATCCGCGCCGCTGCCGCGAGCAGATCAGTAACTGGACGAAGATGAGAGATGAGCTTGTAGGGGATGTTAATCTGGAGCATCAGCGGTCGCACGAATACGCATCCTATATCCTTGAAGCCATCGAGACGGATGTCCCTTACACGATCGGCGGGAATGTGCTGAATACCGGATTAATCACGAATCTTCCGGATGAGGCCTGCGTCGAGGTACCGTGTCTCGTTAACAGAAACGGGATCAGCCCGACCTATGTCGGAGACCTTCCGCCGCAGCTGGCTGCACTGAATAGAACGAATATCAATACCCAGCTGTTGACGATCGAAGCCGCCAGAACCGGCAAAAAAGAGCATATCTATCACGCGGCAATGCTTGATCCGCACACGGCTGCCGAGCTGTCGCTGGATGATATTGTGGCATTGTGCGATGATCTGATTGAAGCCCACGGCAGCTGGCTGCCTAAATTTAGTTAAGGAGATTAAGGAATGAGTATGCCAAAAGAATGGCGATGCTGAGGGAAATGTTTGCGGAGATCGGCGAGAACTGCTACATTGAACCGCCGTTTCATGCGAACTGGGGCGGGAGACATGTCCATTTTGGCAAAAATATATATGCGAACTTCAATCTGACGATGGTGGATGATACGCATATTTATGTCGGAGATTACACGATGTTCGGCCCGAACGTGACTGTAGCCACAGCTGCGTGAACAGGCGTACCAATATAACGCACCCGTTACAATCGGCAAGAACTGCTGGATCGGCGCCGGCGCCGTTATTCTCCCGGGCATTTCGATTGGCGATAATACGGTTATCGGAGCGGGGAGTATCGTAACAAAGGATATCCCGGCTAACGTAGTGGCCATCGGCAATCCTTGTAAGGTGCTGCGTGAGATTAATGAGCAGGATGAGCAGTTTTATTTTAAAGGGCGGCGGATAGTGAGGGAGGATTTGGTGTAGGAGTTTGTTCAATTTTATTAAGCCTTAGCGGCCCCGTTCCTGTATTTATAGAGACCGGGGCCGTTACATGTATATGCAGTCATAATTCTCCGGCATAACTCGTAAATGTATTCAAGGGATTTTAGTTTAAGTAATGCAAGAGGTGAAGTTTAATACATAAAGGGATAATTTGGATGGTATAATCAATTAAATATATAATGAATATGATACAGGGTGCAGGAGTGAGGGCATGGATGAAGGAGTCACAATTGAAGGTTTAGACGGTCTACAAGTCATTACTAATGGTGCAAATGGTCAACAGTTTGAGGATCTTCAAAGCTATATGTTACTCCTCGAACATGAGGATGACGTTATAGAATCTGTGTTGGAATTGCGTGCCGAATGGGTGCTTAGCTCCAGTAGCCCACTCTCTCTTGCAATGGATAAACAGATCGCAGAAACATTAAGTTTACCACTAGGGAGCTATGAAACTCATATTGTGGCGGATTTGTCGGATGTTCAAAAGCAGGCAGTAAATGCAATTTTTGATGTCACGCAGCGTATTTTAAACCTTAGGGGCATATCACATTTAGTTGTGTATAGGGGACTTTGTTGGAATGAGCGCCCGGATTGGATGGACGAACATTTAGAAGTGGGACATAGATTAAAACTCGAAGATACACGAACGTTATCAAGCTGGTCTTTTGATCGAAACATTGCTAATCATTTTGCGGCTAATAAACATTTTGGTGTTGTGATAAAAGCCGAGATGTCAATTAAACGTGTGTTTGCTATAATAACTATATTGGATGAAGCAGAATCGGTCTGTATTACGCATAATCAAGATGATGTTTATGAGATAGTATCTATATACAGGAGGGGAACAGAATGACAAATTCAGGTGAGAATCGAACGATTACCGTCCGCGATACTCCAGAAATGGCTAATTGGATGCATCCCCAAACAGAAGAGCGAAGAGATTTAATCAGAAAACGTACACAGGAAGCGAAGGCACGCTTCTCAGAAATAAATCGAAATCCTATTTTGAGAAAAGCTATTGCGAAGGCGGCCAGAGAAGGAATTAACCCGAGTGTGGAAATTATCGTGGGCCCCAGCCATATTGTTACCATACGAAATGGAGTTCAAATTCCATCCAATAAGGTAGTGGTGCATCCTAAAATGTTAAAGAAATTCAGGCGGGTGCCTCTTACTGCGCAGCATAAAACCAATTGAGCAGGCTCGTTAAAGACGTGTAGTAACCATGTACATCTTATAGAGTACATGATTACTGCACGTTTTTTAGTTACCTACAGAGAAGTATTTACGAATAGATCATTCGCTTTATCACTCAATTGACAGTCCCCCACCGCATACCTATAATTTAAATCATTATGAAAGCTGTTTCACATTCCGATAGCCAACCTGTTTAGGTAAGATGGAACCCCTTGATCTAAGCGGGTTTCATTTTGTTTTTTGTCTTACTTTTGTCCGGAAAAGGAGAAGCCATGGAAACAACGTTATGCAAAATAGTAGTGGTGGATGATGAGATGCTGGTGCGGCAGGGGATTATTCATCTGCTGGACTGGGAGGGGGAAGGCTTTCAGATTGTCGGGGAGGCCTCCAACGGCCGTGAGGCGTTTGAGCTGATCGAGTCGCAGCGGCCGCATATTATCCTGACGGATATTGTTATGCCGGTAATGGACGGGGAGGAGCTGATCCGGCTCGTTAAGGGCATGTATCCGGAGATTGAAGTGATTGTGCTGAGCAGCTTCAGCGAGTTCGAATATGTGCGCTCGACGTTCCAGAGCGGGGTGGCCGACTATATCCTGAAGCCGAGGCTGGAAGCCGCATCACTGCTGGCCGTGCTGAAGAAGACGGCGCAGCGGATTCCGGTGCTCCAGCAGGTAGACTGGAGAAACGACAAGCGGCAGTCAGCCGGCTATATCCTGGATAAGCTCGTCTCCGGCTATCCGGTGGAGTATGAGGCTGAGGCGCTGCAGGAGATTTTCCCGTTTCCCGGTTATGCGCTAATCGTAGCGGATATAGGCGAAGAGGCAGCGGCCATCAGCCGCAAGGAGGAATGGCTGGAGAACAGCATCCGTTCGCTGCTGCAGAGCAGCGGCAATCCGCCGGCTTTCCGGCGGCTGTCCACGCAGGACGGGCATGTCCGGCTGCTGTTTAACCTGCCTGAAGACGGCAGGGAGGCGCTGATCAGGATGGCCGAGCAGGTCTTTACCACCGGAATCCGGGCCAATATGTTTCTGAGTCTGGCCGTTAGCCGGACCTTTACGGAGCTGCCGGAGCTGCACACGGTCTATTCGCAGGAGCTGATGAAGCTGCTGGACCACCGGTTTTTCCTGCCGGAACGCTGTCTGCTGGTGGATCATGGCGGAGAGGTCCAGCCGGGGCCTGTCTTTGACCAGGAGGCTTTTGCTGCAGAGCTAAACCGGCAGGAGTTCGATCAGGCTTTTGCCCGGTTAAGCGCTTATGTATCTTCGATGTCCGGCCGCCGGGATACAGGAGTGTCCGAGTTCAAGTCCTTCCTGTGCCACAGCATTTTTCAAATCATCGGCATGCTGCTGCAGTTCCATTATGAGGCCCGCGCTCTGGACGACAGTAAATATGAATACTTCCGCTCGATCCATGAGGCCCGGCATGCCTCTGAGACAGAGGCTAGACTGCTGCAGTTTCTGCAGGATGCGAACGAATGCGTTACGAAGAACCGCGGCGGAACACCGGCGATGCAGAAGATACTCCTGTACATCGACGAGCATTATTCAGGCCAGCTTACGCTGACCGAAGTCGCCAGGGAGTTCCATTTTAACCCGTCCTATTTGTCCAATTATTTTACCCTGCACAATAAGGAAGGCTTCAACGAATATTTAAACCGGGTGCGGATCGGCAAAGCCTGCCTGCTGCTGAAAGAGAACCCCGGCCTGTCGATTTCCGAGATCAGCAGCCTTGTCGGTTATTCAGACCACAGCTACTTTACCAGAGTGTTCCGCAAGCTGATGAACGTATCGCCAAGCCAATACCGAAAAGGATAATGCGGAAGCCAAGAAGGAGCCTGAAATGGGATTAATCGAAAAATGGCTCGGAAAGCTCAGAGACCAGAGCCTGTTCAGCAAAATATTCGTTGTTATGGTTATCAGCATTGTGCTCGTTACCGTACTGATTACTACAGTAACTGCACAAATGTCGCAGACGCTGTTTGTACAGACCTTCAGCATTACCAATTCAAAAATCATCGACCAGATTAAAACCGCACTGGATAACTCGCACTATACTACCGTCAATACAGCGATAAATGTCGGGCAGAGCGGGGTAATCCGCAGCTTCATGACCGAAAAGGACGGGAGCTCGCTGGCCAATTTCCGGCGGTATTACAGCATGCGGGACCAGATGGACCGTATTCAGTCCGGCATCGGGGCCGCCAACATCGGCCTGTCCATTCTGGGAGGGAACGGGAGAAGCTATACCAGCGATGTCACGTATTGGTCTGGCTCTTCTGCGCAGCTGAGGGACAATCCGATTACAGCGGCTGCGCAGGAGCAGGGCGGGAAGCTGTTCTATAGCTTTATGGACGCCAGCCCGCTGAATTCAGCGGGCCGTTATCTGGTTGCAGCGAAGGCACTGACTGCACCCGGGCTTACAGAACCATACGGCACACTGTACATGTTCACGCGCGAAAGTGATTTCCGCAAGAACTACGCCAGCTTTACGAGCCAAGGCAATGATGTCATGTTTCTGGATACGTCCGGGCGGATTGTGTCAAGCAACCGGACAGAGCAGATCGGCAGCTATTCGCCCGACCTCCTGAGCAGCGCGAAGCAGATTGCCGAGGCGGGGCTTGCCAGCCAGGAGCTGACCATTGGCGGAAGGGAAGTCATCCTGCTGGCCGATTATCTGCCGTCCTATAACTTTTATATTGTGAATCTGATTGATAAAAAGGAGACTATCGGCACGCTGTTTGATAAAAAGATGCTCTTTCTGATCGGCGGGGCGATTGCTGCGGTTGCGGTGCTCCTGATTTATTTTCTGACCAAACGCCTGACGTTGTCCCTGCGCACGCTGGTCAAAAAAATGTCCAATGTGACCAAAAAGAATTTCCATAACTATATGTCTGTCACCGGCAGCTATGAAACGAGGCAGCTGAGTACGGCATTCAACTATATGCTTAAAGAGCTGAATGACTATGTCGCCCAGCTGGTGGAAACGCAGAAGGAGCAGCGGAATGCCGAGCTGGCCGCACTGCAGCAGCAGATCAATCCGCATTTTCTGTATAATACGCTGGCCTCGGTTAATATTCTGGTGCAGCGGGGCAGCAAGGAGCAGGCGACGGAGACGATCCATGCCCTCATCTCGCTGCTGCAGAATACGATCAGCAATGTGAAAGAGACCATTACGGTGGAGGATGAGCTGATTAACCTGAAGCATTATGTCTTTATCAATCAGGTGCGCAACGGCAGCCGGGTCAAGGTAGAGATGTTTGTCTCTCCGGACTGTATGGGGGCTAAGGTACCCAAGCTGATTCTGCAGCCGTTTATTGAGAATGCCTTTTTCCACGCTTTCAATATCAAGACCTCGGGGTATATCTATGTCACTATCATGAAGGACCGTGATACACTGCACTGCGAGGTGGTTGATACAGGAGACGGTATGGATCTGGACAACAAGGAGACAATCCCGGCTTCGGCAAGCAGCCGTCAGCTGTTCAGCGGCATCGGCATCCGTAATGTCCATGACCGTCTGCTGCTGCTGTACGGTGAGCCGTACGGCGTAACTATCACCAGTACCCCTGGCCAGGGGACAAAAGTCTCTATCAGAATTCCTTGCTGAAAAAAACGCATTGAACCGCTGCCTTTGCAGCATACTATGACAGCTACGCCGCAAGCCGGCCTATTTTACCTAAAAAAAGTACGAAAGGAGAAAAATAATCCTAATCCATAGAGCATGGAAGCGGATACAAAAGACAATATTATCACTATTTTAACTAAAATCATTTCTAACGAAATGAGGTTCCAGAATGATATTCTGTTTAAAGAAAGCACTTTCAAATACATGTTAGGGGGATATACAACATGAAGAAAAAAGCTACCGCTCTACTGCTTGCCGGATTCACACTTCTGACCGCCTGCTCGAGCAATGCTAATACCAATAATCAGGCTAACACCGGAGCTGAAGGAAATGCAGCTGGCGGAAACCAGAAAATTACCGTTTGGGCATGGGACAAAAACTTCAATATCGCTGCCATGAACCTGGCTAAGGACGCTTATGTGGCCAAAAATCCGGATGCACAAATTGAAGTTGTTGAGTACGCACAGGATGACATTATCCAGAAGCTGAACACAGGCCTTAACTCAGGCTCCGCTTCCGGTCTGCCGAACATCGTGCTGATTGAAGATTACCGTGCACAAAGTTTCTTGCAAACGTATCCAGATGCTTTTCAGGAACTGGGCGATGCGATCAACACTGCTAATTTCGCTGAATATAAGCTCGGACCAACCAGCTTTGACGGCAAGCAATACGGCGTACCGTTCGACTCCGGTGTTGTAGGCCTCTATGTCCGTACCGACTATCTGCAGGAAGCAGGCTACACAGTTGACGATCTGCAGGATATCGACTGGCAGCAGTACATTGAGATCGGTAAAGCCATTAAAGAAAAGACAGGCAAAGATATGCTGACTCAGGACCCTAACGATCTGGGGCTGATCCGTATGATGATCCAGTCCGCCGGCTCCTGGTACCTGAAAGATGACGGAACAACACCTAACCTGAAAGACAACGCAGTACTGAAAGAGGCATTCGAAAGCTACAAAGAGCTGATGAATGCCAATATCGTAAAAGTCAACTCCGACTGGAGCTCGTTCCTGGCCGGCTTCAACAGCGGTGACGTTGCTTCCATTCCTACCGGCAACTGGATTACACCTTCTGTAAAAGCATCGGCTGACCAGTCAGGCAAATGGGCTGTAGTACCGTTCCCTAAACTCAAAAATGTGGCAAACTCCGTTCATGCATCTAACCTCGGCGGCAGCTCCTGGTATGTGCTGAACAATGACGGCAAAGAAGCCGCTGTAAAATTCCTGGGCGCAACCCTGGGCTCCGACGTTGATCTGTACCAGAAGCTTGTAACTGACGTTGGCGTTATAGGTACTTACAAACCGGCTGCTGAAGGTGAAGCTTATCGTGCGCCTGATGAATTCTTCGGCGGACAAAAGGTTATCGCCGACTTTGCAAAATGGACAGCTGAAATTCCGAACGTAAACTATGGTCTGCACACTTATGCCATTGAGGATATTCTCAAGGTTGAAATGCAGAACTTCCTAAACGGGACTGCGGTTGATAAAGCGCTTAGTGATGCACAGTCCCAGGCCGAATCCCAAATCCAGTAAAATGGCTGTTACACCTGATGGATCCGTTGTCCTCCTTACCTGCCGTCTAGAGCCAGGACGGAGGACAGCGGCTTCTCCTTTTAAAGATTTTCGCCTGTATAGAGAAAGGAATGAGAGCTGTGAACCATACCATGCGTAACCGCGCGAAGCTTACCGGCTGGCTTTTTATTGCCGTGGCCGTCATCATGATCTGTCTGTTTTACTTCTATCCGATGATCCAGGCCCTGCTGCTCTCGTTCAAAACGGGTGCGGGTGCCAACCTTCATTTTGACGGATTATCCAATTACAAACGTCTGCTTAGTGATAAAACCTTCTTTACAGCAGTCAAGAACACCTTCTTGTTCCTGATTGTACAGGTGCCGATTATGATCGTCTTTGCAATGATGATCTCGGTGCTGCTGAATGACAGCAAACTGCGCTTCAAAGGCTTTTTCCGTACAGCGATCTTCCTGCCTTGTGTAACCTCACTTGTAGCTTACTCCGTAGTGTTCAAATATCTGTTTGGCAATGACGGTCTGATTAACCTGGCTTTAATGAACATGCACATCCTGTCTGAACCGATCCAGTGGATCTCTGATCCCTTCTGGGCGAAAGTTACGATTATCATTGCCATTACCTGGCGCTGGACAGGATACAATATGATTTTCTTCCTCTCCTCGCTGCAAAACATCGACAGTTCCATTTATGAAGCTGCAAAAATTGACGGTGCTTCGGGCCCGAGACAATTTTTCTCGATTACCGTTCCGTTGCTCAAGCCGATCATTCTGTTTACGTCGATCACCTCGACGATCGGTACCCTGCAGCTGTTCGATGAAATTATGAATATAACCAAGGGAGGTCCCGGCAACGCGACGCTCTCCATTTCCCAATATATTTACAATCTGTCGTTCAAGTACACACCTGACTTCGGATACGCCGCGACTGTGTCGTACTCCATCGTATTAATGATTATTGTTTTGGCCTTCCTTCAAATCAAACTGGCAGGTGATGATAAATAATGAGAAGCTTACGCCGTGCTCCAATTTATATTTTTCTGTCGATTGTAGCGTTTGTTTCGATTTTCCCGTTTTTGTGGATGATTATCAGCGCCACTAACCTTTCGGTCGACGTCACCCAGGGCAGAATGCTGCCCGGAACCGCTCTGTTCGACAATATCAGAAAGCTTACAGAGTCAATCAATCTGGTGCCTGCGCTCTGGAATACGCTCAAAATCGCTCTGACCACAACCGTTCTGGCCCTGCTGGTCGCTTCCCTGGCCGGCTACGGATTTGAAATTTACCGCAGCAAAGCGAAGGATATGGTCTTCAATCTGTTATTATTATCCATGATGATTCCTTTTGCCGCGCTGATGGTTCCGCTGTATCAGATGTTCTCCAAGCTGTCGGCTGCTGCTCCGCTGATCGGGGTTAATACAGTCGCTGCAGTGGTTCTTCCGACCTTTACGACGGCGTTCCTGATCTTCTTCTTCCGCCAGAGCTCCAAGATGTTCCCGCGGGAGCTGCTTGAAGCCGGACGGATTGACGGATTATCGGAGCTGGGCCTGTTCTTCAAAATCTATATGCCGACGATGAAGACGACTTACTCCGCTGCCGCAATCATCACGTTCATGTCCAGCTGGAACAATTACCTCTGGCCGCTGATCGTGCTGCAGACTCCGGAAAAACGGACGATTCCGCTGCTGATCTCGAACCTCGGCTCCAGCTACTCCCCGGATTTCGGCGTTATTATGGCCGCAGTCGTTATCTCTACGATTCCGACAGCACTTGTCTTCTTCCTGATGCAGAAGCAGTTCGTTGCCGGTATGGTGGGATCAGTGAAATAAGGATTGAAAGCTCACTTTCTATCTAAGGAGGAAATGAAATTGGCAGTTACCCCAAGCCTGAGCTGGCTGGAAGATCCGGGCACCTTCAAGGTAAACCGGGTGGAGGCTCATTCGGACCACCGTTATTATACAAATATGGCTGAGGCAGAGGCCGGAGCGCCGATGGATATGCGCTTCAGCCTGAACGGAAGCTGGAAATTCAGCTATGCGCCGAATCCGGCAAGCCGTGTGGAAGCTTTTTATAAGGAAGAATATAATTGCACCGGGTGGGACAACATTCAGGTTCCCGGACATATTCAGCTGCAGGGCTACGGCCGTCCGCAATATGTCAACACGATGTACCCTTGGGATGGGCTGATTGATCTTCGTCCGCCGCATATCTCTCCGGATCATAATCCGGTCGGCAGCTATGTTAAGGAGTTCCGCCTGCCGGAAAATATGGAGAACGGACCGCTGTTTATTTCCTTCCAGGGTGTGGAGTCGGCGTTCTATGTGTGGTTGAATGGTGAATTCGTCGGCTATGCCGAGGATAGCTTCACCCCTTCAGAATTTGACCTTACACCGTTTATGCGGGCAGGCAAAAACAAACTGGCTGTTGAGGTGTACCAGCGCAGCACCGGCGGTTGGCTGGAGGATCAGGATTTCTGGCGTTTCTCCGGCATTTTCCGTGAAGTGTACTTATATACGGTGCCAAAAGTTCATATCCGTGATCTCGAAGTACGGGCTGAGCTGGACGATACTTATACGCAAGGCAGCCTGAATGTAACGATGCGGCTGCTGGATACGCCGCAGGAAGCAGTCAGTGCCAAGCTTGAGCTGAAGGACCGGGACGGGGAGATTCGTCTAAGCAGCGAGGGTGTGTTCGACGGGCAGGAGCTTACGCTGTCGGGAGAAGTTGCCGATGTGCTGACCTGGAGTGCAGAGAATCCTTATCTCTATACCGTTTGTCTCACTTTGACGGGAGCAGATGGAGCGGTCGTAGAGGCTGTTGTGCAAAAGGCCGGCTTCCGCCGGTTCGAGATGAAGAATAAGCTGATGTGCATCAACGGCAAGCGGATTGTATTCAAGGGCGTCAACCGCCATGAATTCAACTGCCGCAGCGGCCGCAACATTACCCGCGAGGATATGCTGTGGGATATTGAGACGCTGAAGAGAGCCAACATCAACGCTGTGCGTACCTCGCATTACCCGAACCAGACGTTATGGTATGAGCTGTGCGATGAATACGGGGTTTATGTCATCGATGAAATGAACCTGGAAACCCACGGCTCCTGGCAGAAGATGGGCGCGGTT
Organism: Paenibacillus sp. PastM-3; assembly: GCF_029893965.1. Classification (GTDB taxonomy): domain Bacteria; phylum Bacillota; class Bacilli; order Paenibacillales; family Paenibacillaceae; genus Paenibacillus_AQ. Next base: position 126,624 of record NZ_JARXXP010000014.1, on the reverse strand, counting down.
GAGCCGTCCTGGAATATTCCGCACAATGATCCGAACTGGCACGACATCGTGCTGGACCGTGCGATCAACATGGTGGAGCGGGACAAGAACCACCCGTCGATCCTGATCTGGTCCTGCGGTAACGAATCGTATGCAGGGCAAGTCATTCTGGATGTGGCGAACTGGTTCCGCAGCCGGGACAACAGCCGTCTCGTTCACTATGAAGGCGTGTTCTATGACCGCAATTATAATGATACAAGCGATATGGAGAGCCGGATGTACGCGAAGCCGGCTGACATCGAGGAATATTTGAACGCTAATCCGGACAAGCCGTATCTCAGCTGCGAATACATGCATGCGATGGGCAACTCTGTCGGCGGCATGCACAAATATACGGAGCTTGAGAATAAGTACCCGATGTACCAGGGAGGTTTTATCTGGGATTACATCGACCAGTCGATTCTGAAGAAGGACCGTTATGGTAACGAGTTCTTCGCTTACGGCGGCGACTTCGGCGACCGTCCGACGGATTACAGCTTCTGCGGGAACGGCATTGTCTTCGCTGACCGGAAGTGGACACCGAAGATGCAGGAGGTTAAATTCCTGTATCAGAATTATAAGCTTGCACCGGAGCAGACAGGCATCCGTGTTATTAACGAAAGCCTGTTCGCAGGCACGGATCATCTGGCACTGGAATACAGCCTGTACTGTGAAGGCGAACTGCTCGGTAAGTGGACAACCGATGTTGACGCTGCCCCGCAAAGTGAAGTGTGGGTACCGATTGACCTTCCGCAGACAGAAGGAACGCCGGGTGAGTACAGCATCCAGGCTTCCCTGGTACTGAAGGAAGCTGAGCTTTGGGCCGAGGCGGGATATGAAGTTGCCTTTGGCGAGCATATCTTCAATGTGGAAGCCGGGCCGGCTGAACTGCCTGCAGGTGCCCTGAAAGTGGTTGAAGGGGATGTGCAGATCGGCGTAATTGGCGAAGGCTTTACCGTAATCTTCTCCAAGCAGGTCGGATCGCTTGTGTCACTGAACTACCACGGACATGAGATGATTGAGGCTCCTCCGGCTCCGCTGTTCTGGCGGGCGACTACCGATAACGACAAAGGGACCCAGCTCGGATACCATGGCGGTGCCTGGTACGCTGCCAGTCTGGCCCGCAAATGTGTAGAGGTAAGCCTTGAAAAGCAAGAGGGTGCAGTAACGGTAAGCTTTGATTACCGGTTCAGCATTCATGAAAAGCTTGAATTTAAAACGGCTTATACCGTCTATGCTGACGGAACAGTAAGAGTTCATACACGTTATACCGGTGCTCCCGGACTTCCGGATGTGCCGATCGTGGCGTTGTCCTTCAAGATGTCGGCTGACTATGAGCAGTCAGAGTGGTATGCGATGGGACCTGAGGAGAACTACATCGACCGTGCATTCGGCGCCAGACTTGGCGTGTTCAGCCGGAAGGTGCAGGAGCTGCCGTCCCGCTACCTTGTGCCGCAGGAATCGGGCAACCGTACCGGCGTCCGCCGCGTGAAGATTACCGATAACGCAGGTATCGGGCTGCAGATCACAGCTCCGGCAAGCGCTCCGGTGGAGTGCACTTTGTCGCCTTACACTGCATTCGAGCTGGAGCATGCCGCTCATCCGTTCGAGCTTCCGCCGGTTCACTACACTGTAGTAACTGTTGCCGGCAGACAAATGGGCGTCGGCGGTGACGACAGCTGGGGCGCACCGGTTCATCCGGAATACAGAATTCCTGCCGACCAGACGCTGGAATATGAATTCTTCCTGTCCGGTACGGGATTGGGAGAGCGATAATTTAATATTGCAGAAGTGATACCGGCCCCGGTCTGATGGCCATCAGACCGGGGCCGGTTTTTGTTTGGTGCGAGTGAATACGCGGCATTTAGTTGGAATTTCGGCACTTAATTTCTTGAATTTCTGAATAGTGGAGTTATTAGTTGGAGAAACCACACTTAAAATTAGCTGTAGCTTCTAATAATGGCCAAATCCGCAGAATTAAGTGGCGTTTTTACAACTAGCAGAGTGATTTTAGGGTTTTGCCCAGAAATAGATGACGAATTTCCACTTAGCTTAGTCAGGACTGCCACTAGAGGAAGACTCATTTACAGGTAATTAATCCCATGATAAATTATTGGAGGGACAAGCGTCCTGCAGTACCACACTAAAGATCGGATACCCGGGAGACAGCCATGGGAGAGGCTTGTTTTGGCCGGCGTTACCATCCGAGAAGGGGATTTCGGGATGAAAAAAGTACTAAAAACAATCGGCACAAGTCTGGTAGCGGGGGCCTTGCTGCTGTCGGGAGCGGCTGGAGGGGTGTCCGGTCCCGGGACGGTATCGGCTGCCGCAGCAAAAGCACCTGCTGCAAAAGCACCTGCTGCAAAAGCACCTGCTGCAAAAGCGCCTACTGCAGATCAGGTAATCAGCAAAGTGGCAGCAGCGGCGAAGACACTAAAGAATTTTCACATTGATGTGACCAAGAAACAGGATGTGCAGAGCGGCGGCGTGAAGATCAGCAATATTAACACGCTGAACCTCGATATCAACCGCCTGCCGGCGTTTGCTGCAGCAGGAAGTGTAAAGGTCAGTCTGCTGGAGACTTCTTATGAGCTGTACGCTAATGACAAAGAGTTCTACTATCTGGTGGATGGCAGTGAGCTTATCGCTGATTCCGAAGAAAATTATGAAGATAGTGAAGATGGAAGCAGCACTGATGTGGTGACAGACGGAGACGGAGAGCCGATTGATCCGGATGCGCAATATTGGATCGACCTGGAGAAGGAGGAATGGGAAACCTTTTACTCTAAAAGCCAGTATGATCCCGCAGCTATACTCGATTCCGTCAAAGCTTACAAAAAATCGATGAAAGTAAGCACAGCAGGTACACAGACTGTTATGCAGTTTACACTGACCGATCCGGCAGCGGCCAAGGCGGTCATTACCTTATATGATCAGGAGAATCTCTGGGATAGTGAGACCCTGCTGCCCAAGAGTGTAACCTGGAAGGTATTCGTCAACACCAAGACATGGCAGACAGAGAAGCTGACCGTTGATCTGAGTTATGTATTGGCTGCTGACGGAGCAAAGGATACATACACCACCAAAATTGAAGCTAAATACTCCAAGAACAATAAGACTGCACCGATTGTAAAGCCGGCTGAGCTGGAATAGGAGTCATTATATTGAACAGCCCAGGTGAGCACGTGCTCACCTGGGCTGTTGCTGTCTAACAGAAACCTTACTTCGCAATAACCGTCTCTTGCGCCGCTGCAACAGCTGGAAGGCTGCCCGTGCTTTTCTTCACAGGTTTACTCCAGTACTGCTCATTTCCCGGCAGGTCATCGAACCATTCAGCGTCTTCCGGGCAGTCGAGGATCATGAATTTTCCGTACTCCTGCTCCCGGGACTGATGATATTTGAGATAGGCTTTGCCTTGCTCAATGGCCAGAATTTCAATTTTGCCGGAGGAGTGGCTCATGGAGAGCCGGACTCTTTTGCCAAGGCCCGAGGTTCTGGCTTTGGCTTCCTCGACGATCCGGTACACCTGCTCAAGCGGCAGGACGAACTCACGGTTGCCGGCGATCGGCCGGTTAATAAAGAAATAGTAGGGCGTGATTCCGGCCCAGGAGAGTCGGTCGAGCAGTTCACCCAGAACGGCGGGGTCATCGTTAATGCCCTTAAGCACCGGAGTCTGGTTGACGATAATTGCACCGGCATCATGCAGGGCTCTAACGGCCCGCTTGGCTTCAGGTGTAATCTCCCGCGGATGATTGATATGCGCCATGATGTAGATCCGCTTGTCTACAGTAGAGTGGGTGCGGATCAGCTCCAGCAGCTCGGGATCCTGGGAGATACGCATCGGGTTAAATACCGGCAGCTTGGAGCCGAGGCGGATGATTTTAACATGCGGAATGGCCCGCAGGCTCTCAATGATGAAGCGCAGCTTGGTCGTCGAGAGAATCAGACTGTCGCCTCCGGTCAGCAGAACGTTGTTGATCTCCGGATGGGCGGCGATGTACTCGATTCCGGCGGTAACATCGGAGGCTGCCTCCTTAACATCATTGCGGAACAGCCGTTTGCGGAAGCAGTAGCGGCAGTAGGCCCCGCAGACCTCGGAAACAATCAGCAGGGCGGTAGTCCGGTACTTGTGCTGGCAGCCCGGTACCACATAGTTGGCCTCCTCATCAGAGGCATCCCACTGCCCATACTCCATGAGCTCTCCCTCTCCGGGAATAACGAGCTTACGGATGGGATCATCCGGGTCTTCCCAGTCTATTAATGACAGATAATAGTCATTGGCCCGGAATACAAACTTCTCGGTAATTTCCTTTAGTCTGGATCTTTCGGCTTCGGGCAGCATTTCCATTTTGTTAATATCGGTTATGTATCGTACCTTTTGCACATGAATCTCTCCTTTGTTCTCATAATGGCGAGTGCAATAGGGAGCCTTGATGTCAAAAAGCCAAACTGGCAGCCAGCAGGGCCTCTAAAAAACACAAAAAGAGACCCTTAGCACAAGGGTCTCATGTTATAAGAAACATAATAAAACAGACCCATCCACTACTGACGAGGTTAGCTGACGGACTCGGGTAAGATGGTACCCTACATTGTATAGCTCAATGATTCGCCCCAATTGACTGGTTCCCCCGCTTTCCAGCTGGAAATGCTGGAAATTAAGCGTAGATCAAGTATAACCTGCAAAGTTTGCAGAAGTCAAAGCTGTTGCCGGTATGCACAAGGTAATATTGTTACGGTAATTATAGTTAAACTTTATTTAGCTTCCCGCCTGATTATGTTGTACGATATCGGCATATCTTTTTACAACAAGGAGGGCCTTGATGAAGCTGGGCTATTTAATCATTGATATGCAGGAAATTCATGTGCGGGATTCTGTCGATCAGAAGACGCTGGACCGCAGCTGTGAATATATTAATTATGTCGCGGACATGCTCCGTGAGAAGGACCAGCTGGTCATTCATATTCAGGATATTGAAGGGCTGGAGGAGGCTACCAGGGAGCGCTACAATCTCATTCCCGAGATTCAGGTGGCGGACAGTGATCTGAAGGTAACCAAGGAGTATTCGAACGCATTCTGGAAAACAGAGCTGGAGCAGCTTCTGAAGGAGCACGGCGTGGAGCTGCTGATTATCTCCGGCTTCTCGGTAGAGCACTGCGTGCAGTTCACCTACAACGGGGCGAGTGAGCGGGGCTTCCATCCGGTTTTGCTGCAAAATGGTGTTTTGAGCGCACACAGCGACGTAATCACTGCAGCATACAGAGACCGGAATCTGATTTCTTATCCGGTGATTCCTTATTTGATTAGCCAATAAAAAGAAGACACCCTTCACGTAACAGTGATTGCTGCTGCGGCGCGGGGTGTTTTATTTACATAAGGAACTATCCGATAGCTGACCATGTAGCTGTAGTCCTGTTCATTTTAGAGCGGTAAAATGGCCGGATGTATCCCATTGGAGAAACAGGCCGGAGGGCGCATGGTATAGATCAGGACATAATGTCTGATCAGCGTATTCTATATCCCCAGTATCAGGATTTAAAACAGAAAGACCAATGTCCGGACCCCATAATACAAACTTGCCGTGAACCAGTGCCAGTTGGGCATGAGGATGAACAAAAACCCCCTTTATATCCGAATTCATCCGGTATGCCGGCATCCGCGGGAAAAATTTCATTTGCTCTCCGGTTCTGACATCAAAGAGAATCAGCATAGGGGAATATTTATCCTTTCCGTAAATCAGCAGTTCCTCATCCTCTTCATCATACATATCGGGTGAAATCATCCCCCATACCGCGAATGTATAATCATCTATCCAGGTTACGGGATAGTCCCAGTCCTCCGTAGTTTCCCACACGCCATGCACTGTCGGCCCATCCTCCGGCTCCCAGCGGTTGGTGCTCCAGGACGGGAGATGCCAGGCGCGGATGCAGCCTACAGGATGCCAGATCCAGCCCGTGTTAATGATCCATTCCCCGTCTGGGGACACATGCAGCTTGCCAAAGAAATAATCAAGGTAGTGTTCCGGGGTTGTCCGTTCTTCGCTTTTGTACACTGGCGTCTTACGTTCAGTCAGCAGTTCGCCGGATACTACATCGACCATATCCAGACGGTTCCATTCTGAGCCCTTGATAAGGACGGTGCGGTTATTGAGCTCCGCGAAGGCCAGAGGAAAGGTGCAGGTATTATAATGATAATCATCCCTGGACAGCTTCATTATCTTTTTATGATTCTGCAGATCATAGAGGGCGGCATACCGGCCGAAACGGTTGGAAATAGCAACATATCGTTCATCCTGAGAGAGAACCATTTGCTGCGGATGCGCCAAATTCAATTCGGGAATATCCACCTGCAGCAGTTTGACCGCAGTCCCTGAATGCAGTTCAAGCCTCCACAGCTCTCCGCAATGGTTCAGCGCCAGCAGGGATACCGTCTGGAGCTCCGTACTCTTTAGTGCGTGTACAGCGACTATTGTACCGGGATCTGGTACCAGTACGGGGAAGGTAACCTTTTGGAACATAGCAGAAAGCCTCCTCAAAAGATCTGTGATCCTCATGGTAATGTTAATAACCAGTTTACCAGAAGATTTTATTTTCCGTTGCTTAATAATAGCAACTTTTTCCAAATACTCTCGTCCAATAATACAGAAGCTATTCCATTATAGGGGAGAGTTACATAATGAGAAATTGGAAGCTGGCCGCCGGAATTCTGACAGCGGCTATCGCTTTAAGTCCGGGAGCGGCATCTGCGGCTGCGGGCAGCGTGATTCAGCTGAATTACAAAGAGACTTCACTGGGGAGCAGCCAGGTAGTTACGGCAGGTACTACGCTTGTTCCGCTGCAGCAGCTGGCACAGACAATGGGTTACGCCCTGACCTGGAACCAGAGCACGAAGTCGGCAAAGCTGATCCGCCCCGGCCGTGAAGTAACTATGACTGCCGGCACTGTAAGTGCAGCTGTAAATGGCGCCGCATCAACGCTGGTTAAAGCGCCCCGTATCCTCAAAGGGAAAGTCTATGTACCGCTGGTATCTGCAGTCAGTCTGCTGGGCGGCAAAACGGTGTATGACAAAGGCACGGGCAGTCTGAACATTGTGGATGAGCTGCGCTACTCCGTTGCTTCGGCCCAAGGCAGAACCTATTGGGTGTCACAAAAGAACGGCGATGTATTCTATAGTGCCTCGGCTTCCGGCAAGCCGGTGCTGATCGGGGAGCTGCCGTTTGCTGATCTGACCTATACCCACAGCCTTGAGGCTAAGAACGTGGGGAAGGGGACGGAGCTTTTGCTGCTCACGGATAACCATTATGCCATGTTCTATGATTTCAGCAATAGCTACCAGGTTCTGATCAAAGACGGCAAAGTCGTGAAGCAGATGGACTATCACTATATGACCAAGTCATACATAAAAGCCCCGCTGCTGAAGACAGACCAGCTCTACATGACCGATGGCGGGAGCGTACAGTACATTAGTGCTGACGGCAGCCCGGGCAAGCTGTTTGATCTGGAAAACATCACAGGCACAGAAGGAACCTACACCATTGAATATGCGGCGGAAGATATTATCCTTGTACGTTTAATAACAAATACACAGTTGTATGCCATTCACACGGCAAGTAGAGCAGGCATCAATCTTAGTGAGCAGCTGATCAGTGCCGAGGACCGTAAAGAATGGGACCGGGCGGACGGATCGGATGAGTTTTATCTGACAAAAATGCTGGTGCTGAAGAAGCGGGAGGGCAACGTGATGACCTTCACCTATGCCACGCTGCCTGACGGTAAAGTGAAGACTGTGACGTACTCAGTGGATTCGCAATAATCAGGCGGTGGTTAAGGAGGAGCATGATGAGGAAAATGACCGCTGTAGCAAGCTGTCTATGTATTTTTATGGTTGCTATTTTAGCAGGATGCAGCAGTTTAGCTAAAGGAGAGCCCAAAGAAGTAGAGTTGAAGCAGTTAAGCAGTGGTGCTAAAAGCTTTGTAAACCAGATCAAGGATAAAAGCGGCTTGTATTTGTATTCACCGGCCGGCGGGCAGGCTTATCTTATCGTTAACCACCTGGTGACCGAGGGAAATAGGGAAGCGAAGTACCTAGAGTCCTTGAAATCAGAATTAAAGGATCATTTATTAAGATTAGACGTGAATGAGCTGGGGACGACGGAGTATACGGATAAGCGTCTGGGAAAAATCAGGTTTTTTGAGCTGGGCAGCAGTAGCCGGGACTACAGCGCGATTCAAGTTTACAAAAATGGTGTGGTGAGTAAATTTGATTCTATCGGCGGTTAACCACAGCCTGGACCCTGAACAACGCCGAAAAAAAGATGCCTGGGCAGGCCAGGGGACGGCCTGCAGGGCATCTCTTTTTATGGAGAAAGGATTATTTCTTCGCCAGTTCCTGCCGTACAATCGGCGCAACCTTGGTGCCGAGCAGCTCGATTGCGCGCATAACCTCGCGATGCGGCATCGTGCCGACGTTGACGTGGAGGAAGAAGCGGGTCACGCCAAGATTTTTGTGCAGCAGTATAATCTTCTCTGCCACGTATTCGGAGTCGCCGACATACAGGGCCCCGCGCAGGCTGCGGGCATCGTCATAGGTGGCCCGGTTGTAGCTCTGGCCCCAGCCGCGTTCGCGGCCGATGACATTCATCTGTGCCTGGGTGGAAGGGTAGAACAAGGCCGCTGCCTGTTCAGTCGTTTCGCCGACAAAGCCGTGGGAATGGGTCGCGATCTGCAGCTTGTCGGGATTATGTCCGGCCAGCGCCGCGGCTTCCTTGTACAGCTTCACCAGCGGAGCGAAGCGTTCCGGCATCCCGCCGATGATGGCAAATGCAACCGGAAGGCCAAGCATTCCAGCCCGGATGGCCGACTCGGGATTACCGCCTGTAGCGATCCATACCGGCAGCGGGTCCTGCACCGCACGCGGATACACAGGCAGATTGTCAATCGCCGGACGGTGGCCGCCGCGCCAGGTTACCTTCTCGGAGGCGCGGATTTTGAGCAGCAGCTCCAGATTTTCTTCGAATAATTCGTTGTAATCGTCCAGACTGTAGCCGAACAACGGAAAGGATTCGATAAAAGAGCCCCGGCCTGCCATGATCTCCGCCCGTCCGTTCGAAATGCCGTCAAGTGTGGCGAATTGCTGATAGACCCGTACCGGGTCATCCGACGATAGTACGGATACGGCGCTGGTAAGCCGGATGTTCTTGGTCATTGCCGCTGCAGCAGCCAGGACAACCGCAGGTGCGCTTCCGGCATAGTCGGCGCGGTGATGCTCTCCGATTCCGTATACATCCAGTCCGACCTGATCGGCAAGAACGATTTCCTCTACGGCCTCACGCAGTCTTTCAGCATGGCTGATTACCTCACCGGTCACCGGATCGGGTGTCGTTTCCAAAAATGTGCTGATTCCTATTTCCATCTAAATCCGCCTCCCTCTTCTCATACAGATATATTACTATACTTTTTAATGTTTCTCAACTTTAGTAAGTGAAAATTCAGGATTTATTCCGTGATTCCATGCCGGGTCACCCGGGCTCGCATATTATGGGCCAGAACGGGTCAACCCGGTTTGCCTACTCCTGGCATCTGGCGGATTCCAGCGGACCCGGGGTGACCAGGTGCGAATTTTTGTGAGGTAAGCCGGAGCCGTGAGCAAGACGGGTGAGTGCCCCGACAATATCAAAGTTGCACTCTGTACAGAGACACACAGTATTACCTTCAGTGCCGACTGCACACCAAAGCCGGGCAACTCCCCGATCCTGCATCGGGAGCTGCCCGGCCTGTTGGCGTGCGGCTAGGATTTATCCTTCTTTACGGCAAGCTGTACGATCATAATGACTAGGGCAAGCAGGGCGATAAGCTGGTCAGTACTCATGGTCCGATCCTCCAATCCGTAACGGCAGAATGGCTCTCGGACCGGCATCTCCCCTCCCCGGAAGCTGCTTTTGTTTCCCTAATGAAGCATATGAGCTGCTGAATACCATTAGTACTTCATTCACTAAATAATTAATGCCGCAAGTTAAGGGGAGGCCGTAAATCTTTGCGCACCGCCGCGAAACTTTTTCCAATTGGCGGTATTCCGCTGCCGCTGATTCTTGAATTCTCCACTTGATTATTCCTTATCCGCAGGATAGCATAGAGGGAAATGTCTATGTTTCATGGGATTAATTTCAGTTGGGGAGTGTTGGGGGCATGATCGTCCTGAGCAGGCGGGAGGCTGGATTGTGGTTGTTCTAGCCAGTCTGATTTTTGTAGTTACACTGTTTTTTGTCATTTGGCAGCCGCGCGGCTTGTCCATTGGCTGGTCGGCCTGCGGAGGAGCGCTGCTGGCGCTGATCGCCGGAGTAGTAAGCTTTACGGATGTGCGGGATGTAACGCTGATCGTGTGGAATGCTACACTGGCGTTTGTGGCGATCATTCTGATCTCACTTATTCTGGACAAAATCGGCTTCTTTGAGTGGGCGGCACTGCATATGGCGGCGGCAGCCCGCGGCAACGGTACACTGATGTTCATTTACGTCATTTTGCTGGGGGCAGTGGTGTCGGCCTTTTTTGCCAATGACGGGGCTGCGCTGATTCTGACGCCGATTGTGCTTGCAATGGTAAGAGCGCTGAATTTTGATGAGAAAAAAGTATTTCCGTTCATTATCGCCAGCGGATTTATCGCCGATACGACCTCGCTGCCGCTGATTGTCAGCAATCTGGTCAACATCGTGTCTGCCGATTTCTTCGGCATTACCTTTATGCAGTACGCCGGACGGATGCTGCTGCCTACCCTGTTCTCCCTGGGGGCCAGCATCGGGGTGCTGTATCTGTATTTCCGCAAAAGCATACCGGGGCGCTACGACGCCCTCCAGGTCAGAGCGCCGCGTGAAGCGATCAAGGACCACCGGATGTTCCGGCTGTCCTGGGCGGTGCTGGCGATGCTGCTGGCCGGGTATTTTGTGAGCGAGTTCCTGAGTATTCCGGTTTCGCTGGTTGCCGGTGTGATCGCGCTTCTCTTTCTGTGGATGGCCAGCCGGAGTCCGAATATCAAAACCATGGAAGTGGTCAAAGGCGCACCGTGGGCAATTGTTTTTTTCTCGATCGGAATGTACGTCGTAGTCTACGGCCTGCGCAATGCCGGACTGACCGATGTGCTGGCCGATATGATCAGCAGGCTGGCAGGGCACGGGCTGTTCGCAGCGACGATGGGCATGGGCTTCCTTGCCGCCGTTATTTCTTCCATTATGAATAACCTGCCGACCGTCTTGATCGGTGCGCTGGCTGTAGATACAGCAGATGCCGCAGGGCTGATCAAGGAGGCGCTAGTGTATGCCAACGTCATCGGCTCCGATCTGGGACCGAAGATTACACCGATCGGTTCTCTGGCTACGCTGCTGTGGCTGCATGTCCTGTCCTCCAAGGGAGTGAAAATTTCCTGGGGCACCTATTTCAAGACAGGAATTGTCCTTACTATACCGACCTTATTCCTTACTTTATTAGGGCTGTATTTGACACTGAAGCTGTTCTAGCGGCGGCAGCACGCACACGCACGATAAGCACATCGCATTCACAACTAGCGGTCCGGACAGGCTATGTCCGGACCGCTTTTTATATATGCAATTTAGCCCTTTTCTGTTTCATGGCCGTACCCCGGATACTTTACAACAGGCCATTTGACCTTGCGCAGGGCATCCATCAGCCCGGCTCCGATGTGCAGGTTGCTGCTGACCAGCTCATGCGGGGTTAATGCCATCCACTGGTTCAGGGAGACATCGGCGAACCGGTCGCTTTTGAACATTTCCAGAAACCATAGTGTCTCTGTGCCGGTATTCTGGATGTAATGGCCCATGGCGAACGGCACATAGCCGACATCCCCGGCCCTGTAATTGAAGGTGCGGGCTGCGCCGTTGCCGCCGAACACGGTCATCCGGCCCTGTCCGCTCAGATAATACTGCCACTCGTCATTATTCGGATGCCAGTGCAGCTCGCGCATCGCGCCGGGCTCGATCTCGACCAGCGCGGCAGCGATGTTCCGGGAGATGGGGAAATTGGACGAGTCAACAATCCGCACACTGCCGCCCGGTGTTTTGAGCGGGGGCTGGGCCAGCAGCCGGTGCTTGAAGCTCAGCGGAATCTCGCCGTACGGAGACTGTACCTTCTGCTGCCCAAGCGCCCCGGGCACCTGGTCCTGATAAATGTACACCTGTTCCTTCGGTATACAGTCAAACGCAGACTCAGGCACCCCGAAGTTAGCCGCCAGCACTTTCTTTGGCGTATGGGCGAACCAGTCAGAAATGGACAAGGTGTTCAGGTCAGAGAAGCTGCCGTCGTCGAAGACCAGCAGAAATTCACAGCCCTGCCCGAGTCCCTGGATGGAATGGGGGATACCCGGGGGAAAATACCACAGGTCGCCCGGACCGACATCGGCGATGAAATTGCGCCCGTTCTGGTCAACGGCGGTAATCCGGGCACTACCCAGCAGCATATAGGACCATTCCGCCTGCTGATGCCAGTGCAGCTCCCGGACGCCGCCCGGCGTCAGGCTCATATTCACTCCGGCTAACGTTGTAGCGGCGGGAAGCTCCCGGACCGTAACCTCACGCGACCAGCCGCCGTAGTTAAGCTGCATATGGGCATCCGAAAAAGAAAATTTCAGATTCGGAACAAGCCCGTTGTCGGTGACGGGCGGGACGAACATATCAGGGTTCTCCCGGTCACGCAGCACATCGCGCGGACCGAGATCCACATTGCCGGCACCGTCGTTTCTGATGGGCTGGGGGATGGGTGATGTGCTTTTCAAGGGGGATTGTTCGGAATTCATAACGGCTCCTCTCCGGATTACGGGCATGATGTTTACTCTATATGCTCCATAGATGCCGATTATGATTGTGATTGGCGTCCGGCAGGATGTATGATTGGGAGTAAGCAGCGGAATATGTTATATTTCGTTCATATTCAACCAAAGTGCAGCAGCAGGCAGGCTGCAACAATAGCAGAGAGCAGGTTCAAAAACGAGATGACAACAGGTGAACAACAGAGATACCGCTTCAGCGAGGCCCCGATCTGGGAGCTGCAGCGGACGTATTATGAGCAGCTTGGCATGCAGGCCTGGAACAATGACCAGGTGCCGCAATATATCACGAGCAACCCGATGATCGGAACAGTGTATGCGGAGATGATCTTGGGATTTTTACAGGACCGGGCCGCCAAGGGTTATACGGCTGAACCGGTGATTATTCTGGAGCTGGGCGCGGGAGCCGGCCGGCTGGCCTTCCAGACCCTTCAAAAGCTAAGTGAGCTGATTAAGTATGCGGGAATACCGCTTCCGCCGTTCAAATACGTGATGAGTGATCTTCCGCTCCTGAATATTACCGGCTGGCAGCAGCATCCGCGTCTGATTCCTTTTGTGGAGCAGGGGGTTCTGGACTTTGCCCGCTTCGATGCTGTAGCGGACACGGAATTGAAGCTCGTGCATAGCGGAGCGGTCATCCGGCCGGGTGATCTTGCACAGCCGCTGCTCGTTATCGCGAATTACTTCTTTGACAGCATTCAGCAGGAGCTGCTGTATGTGGATGAGGGCAAAATTTTCGACTGCGAGGTGTCCCTGAAGTATCCGGAGCGTGCTGATACCATGACCACTTCCGAAGTGCTCAGAGATATTGTGCCGGAGTATCATTATGTCCGTGCTGCGGCCTATGAAGAACCGGATTATCCGTTCCAGGAGGTTGTTTCGTTCTATCAGCACCATCTGGAGGATTCACATATTCTGTTCCCTGCGGCAGCGCTGTCCTGTATGGAACGGCTGGACAGGCTGTCCCGGACAGGCTTTATACTGCTGACGGCAGATAAGGGAGACCACCGGCTGGAGAACTGGGAATTCCTTGAGCCGCCGAAGCTGATGCATCACGGCAGCATCTCGCTGACGGCGAATTATCACGCCATGCAGTATTACTTTGAGCAGAAGGGTGCACAGACACTCACTACTCCGCATCATTACAAGAATCTGAACGTAGTCTGCATGCTGATGCTGAAGGACCCGGATGCCCATGTGCAGACAAGGCTGGCTTACCGGCGGAGTGTTGAACGGTTCGGACCGGATGATTTCTTCAGCATGAAGCTGTGGATTGACAATAATTATGATTCCATGGGGATGCAGCAGATGCTGGCCTTCTGGCGGCTGGGCGGCTATGATGCCGAACTGTTCATCCAGAGCGCGGAGCGGATCTCCGCCCTGCTGCCGGATGCCAACGATGAGGAACTGCTCGACCTGCAGCTGGGGATTCAGAAGATGTGGGACGGGTATTATCCGATGCCGCAAAAATACGATCTGGCCCTGGATACCGGACTGCTGCTGTTTGAAATGGACCAGTACGGGGAATCCCGCCGGTATCTGGAGCTTTCGCTGGCCGAGGGCGATGAGGAGCCGGTTGTAACTGTTCTGTACTGTCTGGCGATCTGCTGCTACGAGCTGGAAGATGATGCGGGTGCGCTGGAATATACCCGGAAGGCGCTGGTTATCGAGCCTGATCATGAAGAAGCGCTGGATCTGCTGAATGCGCTCAGTCAGGGCTGACAGCCGCTTTACACCGATAAATTGATCTGTTATCCTAGAGCCAATAATGAAACGCGATGATGAGAAGAGTAGATACATGCAGTCCTTCACAGAGAGCCCCGGACGGTGAAAAGGGGCAGGGAAAGCCGTATTGAACCAAGCCTCTGAGCGGCGTACCGGAACTAAGCAGCTGGGATGGTACGACAGGAGCTCCTGTTACAGAGCTAGAGTATAAGCCTTGCTCCCGCAGCTCTGCGGACAATGCCGTACTTGATGAGATTAATATGGCGACATATTAATGAACCTGGGGTGGTACCGCGAGAATCTCGTCCCCAAGACTAATCAGTCTTGGAGGTGAGGTTCTTTTTTGTTGACCAGCAAAGCACAATAAGCGGAGATTTCACCCATTCACAGGAGGTTATTCGTATGAAAGAGCTATCTGCAGAAACCGGTACAACTTTAGACGATACGGCAGCTGCCGGTGAACATTTTATAGAAAAGCTGATCAGGGAAGACGTGCAGAGCGGAGTGTTCAGCAGGGAAATTTGCACCCGGTTTCCGCCGGAGCCCAACGGTTATCTTCATATCGGCAGCGCGTTTGCCATCCATACCAACTATGATCTGGCCCGTAAATTCGGCGGCACTTTTCATCTGCGTTTTGACGATACCAATCCGTTAAAAGAGGATATGGAATACGTGAACGCAATCATTGAGGATCTGGAGTGGCTGGGCGCAAGTCCGGAGGGGCATATCTATTACGGCTCCGACTATTCGGAGCAGATCTATGAAAGTGCAGTAACCCTGATCCGAAAGGGAAAAGCCTATGTCTGCGAGCTTTCACCGGAAGAAGTGACTGCCTACAGGGGCACATTGACGCAGCCGGGAACAAACAGCCCGTACCGTGACCGTCCGGTGGAGGAGAATCTGGCTGTGTTCGCCGGAATGCGGCAGGGCGATTACCCCACAGGCTCCATGGTGCTCCGGGCCAAAATCGATATGGGCTCGCCCAACATCAACCTCCGGGACCCTATTCTTTATAGAATTATTCACGCGCCGCATTACCGGACCGGGGAAGAGTGGTGTATCTACCCGATGTATGACTTTGCCCATCCGATCCAGGATGCGATTGAGGGAGTGACACATTCCCTGTGCTCGCTGGAGTTCAAGGACCACCGTCCGTTGTATGAATGGGTGCTGAATGAACTGGATATCCCCGAGCCGCCGCGGCAAAGGGAGTTTGGCAGGGTCAACCTGACCGGAGTCGTTACGAGCAAAAGATACCTCCGCCAGCTGGTGGCCGGCGGCCATGTGGACGGCTGGGATGATCCGCGGCTGCCTACCTTACGCGGGCTGCGCAGACGGGGCTTTACCCCGGAGAGCATCAAACGGTTTGTAACCGAGATCGGGATGGTCCGAAGCCAGTCGATGGTGGACTTTTCGCTGCTGGAGCATGTGCTGAGACAGGATCTCAAGGCTAGCGTTCCTGCGGTAATGGCTGTGCTGGAACCGCTCAAGGTAGTGATTACCAACTATACCGGACCCGGGGCCGAGCTGCTGAGTCTGGATAACAACAGTGAGAATCCGGAGCTGGGTACAAGAAAGGTTCCTTTCAGCAGCGTGCTCTACATTGAACGTGAGGACTTCATGGAGCATCCTGTGCCGGGCTTCCGGCGGCTGATCCCAGGCGGTGAAGTGCGCCTGAAGGGGGCGTATATCATTAAGTGCAGCGAGGTAATCAAAGACCCGGTAACCGGGGAGATCAGCGAGCTGCGATGCACCTATGATCCCGAGACGAAGAGCGGCAGCGCCATGAGCGGCCGGAAGGTCAAAGGGACAATCCACTGGGTATCCGCCAGCCATGCGGTGCCCGCCGAGGTGAATTTGTATGAGCAGCTGCTGAAGGATAACGAAGGGCCGAAGGAGGAGAGCGAAGCCTGGGAGGATGTCATCAATCCTGATTCCATCCGGACATTGAAGCACTGTCTGGTTGAGCCTTATGTGCTTGAGACGCTTGGCCTGGAGAGATTCCAGTTCATCCGCCACGGCTATTTCACCGCCGACAACAAGCTGTGCAGTCCTGAGCATCTGGTGTTCAACCGGATCGTGCCGCTGAAGGACGGGTGGAAGGGGAAGAGATAGGATGGGGGTAAGCTTTTACCGGATAAGCACTGCCTAAGTGGAAAATCGCCACTTAATTCTCATGCAAACCGACGCTGCAGAGAACTAGTTGGAAAAACGTCACTTAAAAACACCGAATTCACCACTTGGATGCTGTATGAGCTAAAATAGATGGCGAAAATCCACTTAGTTCCAATAAATCGTTAGAAAACCGGAAATTAGATGGCGAAAATCCACTTAGCTGTCGTTAGTAAGCTGGAGCAGAAGCTCAGCGGGCTGAAGGTGCAGGTGGAACAGCTACGTGAAGAGCGGCAGAGTCCAGTAATATAAGCAGACATCAGAGAGCGGCGGGGAAAAGGAGGATGTAAGAGCTATGGCGGGAGACGGGGAAGCCCCTGGGTCCCGTTTTTTTTTGCATATAGGCAGCCTTCCTACTATTTACGACAAAAGAGCAGCCGCTGATTGCCGGCCCCCGATTCGCGTTAAATGTATATATGTATGCAACCGGAAAGTGAACCAAGAAAACTACATTTACTTTTTTCATTATGAGGCATATAATAATTGTAAAGTAAAAGTTGCTCTAGGGAAACTTAAGTGTGTGAAGACAAAACTTCGGTGCGAAGACAACTTTTTATTTCTATAAAATAATTTCGTGTATATAGGCAACTTTTCAGGCTTAGGGAGGGATTAACATGATCGAGCAGACAGCTGTGGAGAGACGCAACCTTATAAAGGCTAAACAAACTAAAGTTTCGGCACAGGCCGTATTAAATGGGGATGTAAAAGGGCTGAAGCGGCTGCTTCCGTTTCTGGGCCCGGCTTTTATTGCTTCAGTAGCGTACCTGGACCCGGGCAATTTTGCCACCAATATTACGGCAGGCTCGAAATACGGATACCTGCTCCTGTGGGTAATCGCCGCTTCGAACCTGATGGCTGTGCTGATTCAGGCGTTATCCGCCAAGCTCGGTATTGCAACAGGAAAGAACCTGCCGGAGGTGGCGCGGGAGCAGTTTCCGAAGGGGGCAGCGATCTTTTTATGGATTCAGAGTGAGCTTGTTATTATCGCTACGGATCTGGCAGAGTTTATCGGGGCGGCACTCGGATTATATTTATTATTCGGAATTCCGATGCTGCCGGCTGCACTCATTACGGCTGTAGGCTCATTCGCTATACTTGAGCTGCAGCGGCGCGGTTACCGCAGTCTGGAGGCAGGGATTGCCTCGATGGTGATGGTCGTCGTCTTGGCCTTTGCCTTCCAGGTCATTATGGCGAAGCCGGATGCCGGGGCCGTCGTGGCGGGAATCTTCACTCCGGCGTTCCAGGGGGTAGACAGCGTGCTGCTGGCCGCAGGTATTCTCGGGGCAACCGTTATGCCGCACGCGATTTATCTCCATTCGTCGCTGACCCAGAGCCGGGTGGTGGGGGTAGACGAGAAGCAGAAGAAGCAGATTTTTAAATGGGAAATGATTGATATTGTCATTGCAATGGTAATCGCCGGTGCGGTGAATATGGCCATGGTAATTGTGGCTGCGGCTCTGTTTTTCAAAAATGGGCTGGTGGTCGAAGATTTGGATGTCGCGTTCGCACAATTCAGCAGCCTGGCGGGTCCGGTTACGGCGGTTGCCTTTGGCCTGGGCCTGCTGATTGCCGGCTTATCCAGCTCCTCTGTGGGCACAATGGCCGGAGATGTGGTCATGCAGGGATTTATCAACAAGAGAATCAACCTGTACCTGCGGCGGGCGATCACGATTATTCCACCGCTGGCGATCATCGCCCTCGGAATCAACGCCACCAGCGCGCTGGTTATGAGCCAGGTCGTGCTGTCGTTCGGGATTGCTTTTGCACTCATTCCGCTTGTCATTTTCACCAGTAACCGCAAGATTATGCACGGGCTCGTTAACCGCAGAATGACTACTATACTCGGCTGGATGATCTCGGCGCTGGTAGTCGCATTGAACCTGTTCCTGATTGTGGAGATGTTCGTCTAATGACGGCCTGCAACAAAAAGCACCTTCAAGCCCGCTCAGGCGGATTTGAAGGTGCTTTTACATAACCCGAAATTATTGCTTCACAATATCCTGTACCGCTTTATCCAGCTTCTCCAGCAGCTGGCCGCGGTCGATCTGCCCGCCGAGATATTCCTGCATGGCAGCGCCGAAGCCCTGGGTTACGCCGTCAGGGAACATATCCCAGTTCCAGCCGAGTGCGGTAGCCGATTTCTCCTGCACGGCAACGGCAACCTGGCCGATGTCAGCAGCGTCAGCAGTGATGTTCGTTTCTGCCGGAATGAACTTGAATTCCTTGGTCAGATATTTCTGGCCGGTTTCCGAGGTAACAAGCCAGTTCAGGAAGGCTTTGGCTTCCTCCGGATGTGCGGATTTGCTGTTCACGATATAGTTGTTCGGTACGCCGACGAGGATCGTACCTTCTTCATCGTTGATCGGCAGCGGGAGGAGGCCCAGGCTCAGCGCCGGATCGATTTTGTCGATGTCGCCCTGTGTCCAGTTGCCCTGCAGCATCATGGCTGCTTTGCCGGAGGCGAATTCGGCAACCTGTGTAGCATAGTCGGTCGTCATTTTGTTGTCCTGGGCGTTGTCGAAGATCACATCAACGAGATCCAGCCACTGCTCGAATACGGCATTGCCTTTGATCGTCTGCGTGCCTGCCTTGACATCCTCAATGAACTGCTTCGGATCAGGCTGGTGGGCGAGGCCTACGTTAACGAGGTGAATCCCCATCGACCACCATTCATTAGTTGCTTCAAAAGGAGTAATGCCGGCGGCTTTGAGCTTGGCGGCAGCGTCCTTAAGCTGGGTCAGCGTTTTAGGCTCTTCGGTAATGCCGGCCTGTTCAAACAGATCCTTGTTGTAAATAAGTCCGTAGCCCTCAACATTCATCGGCATCCCGTACAACTTACCGTCGACGGTGGCAGGAGTTTTGGCGGTTGGAATCAGATTGGCCGCCCAAGGCTGGTCGGACAAGTCGGTGGCGCGGTCCATGTAAGGGACCAGGGCGGTATAGCCGCCGTTGTTAAAGATTTCAGGTTCAGAGCCGGAAGCGATTTCAGCCTTCAGCAGAGCGCCGTAGTCTTCACCGCCGCCGTGCGTTTCCACTTCAACCTTCACGCCGGTTTCCTTCTCGTATTCTTCGGCCAGTGCATTCAGCTGCTCGGCAATTTCAACCTTGAACTGGAACATTTTGATCGTCACATCTTTGGCGGGAGCCGCCGTTGCTTCAGCCGCAGCTGTCTCTTTTGGAGCATTGGTTGCAGCTCCGCCATTGCCCGCATTATTGCCGCCGCCATTGCCGCAGCCTGCTACAATCAGAGTGCAAACGGTTGCCATAATCAACGCAAGCTTTCTTTTCATAGAATAACCTCCCTGGTCTGTGGTTCCTGCAACTAGATCGTATAGCATCCGGATGTTCACTTACACTTAATATTTTGCTCGAAAAAGTGGATATTGTTGCAGCCTATGATTATGCACCCGGTTATCCCTTAACAGAGCCGGCGGTTACACCTTCCACAATATAACGCTGCAGCGACAGGAAGAACAGTAGAATCGGCGTAATCGCCATCACCAGTCCCGCAAGCGCAAGGTCCCACTTTTTCGTGTATTGCCCGAAGAATTTCGTCACGGCCACCGGCAGGGTAGTCAGGTCCTTGTTGCCCCCGATCACCAGCACCGGCAGCAGATAGTCGTTCCAGATCCATAACGTATTGAGAATGATGACGGTAACAATGATCGGCAGCAGGAGCGGGAACACAATCCGGAAAAATACGCCGTAAGGATTCGAGCCGTCAACCCGGGCAGCCTCCTCAAGCTCATAAGGCACGCTTTTGATAAAGCCGTGGAACAGGAAGACCGACAGCGGCATCCCGAAGCCGAGGTAACAGGCCACAATCCCGTACAGCTCACCGCGCAGCTCCAGTATACTGGTCACCCGGACCAGCTGCAGCATCAGGGACTGAAAAGGAATAATCATCGCCGACACCAGCAGCAGAAACACAAAGCTGTTGAACCGCGACGGTTTTCTGACAATCTGATACGCGGCCATGGAGCTGAACATTACGATAAAGATGACGCTCAGCACCGTAATGGATAAAGAATTCCAGAACGCCTGCGGAAAATCAATAGCATCCCATACCTTGGCGTAATTATCCCAGTGGTAGACTGCAGGGAAGGAAGCGGCATCGAGCAGGATTTCCTTGAGGCTTTTGACAGAGTTGCTCAGCACCAGATAGAACGGCGACAGGAAGACGAGGGCCAGAAGAATAGCCGCGATCTCCAGTGCAAAATGCTTCGGACGGTATCTGCTGGTATCCATTAAGCCGACACCTCTTTCCGTTTGGTCACCCATACCTGGGTAACGGTAATCAGCGACACAGCTACGAAGAACAGCAATGCCTTGGCGGTGCCGAGCCCGTAACGGTTGTTGATCAGCGCTTCCGCATAAATGTTATAGGCCAGCGACTGCGTTGAGGTCCCCGGTCCGCCTTTGGTCAGCGACAGATTGAGGTCGAACATCTTAAAGGCATTGGAGGTGGTCAGGAACAGGCAGATCGTAATAGCCGGCATGATCAAAGGAACATAGACACTTCTGAACAGCTGCGGGGCGCGGGCGCCGTCAATCCGGGCTGCTTCAATCAGATCCTTCGGAATTCCGGCCAGGGCCGCGATATAGATAACCATCATATAGCCGGCGGTCTGCCAGACAAATACGATAACGAGTCCCCAGAAGCCGGTACTTGGTGTACCCAGCCAAGGGAGCTGGAAGAACGAAATGCCGGTAATTTCCCCGATCGTAGCGAACCCTTTGGTAAAAATAAACTGCCAGATATACCCGAGCAGAATACCGCCGATCACGTTAGGCATGAAAAAGATCGTCCGCAGCACCTTCTTGGTCTTAAGCGCGGTCATCAGCAGAAAAGCCAGCAGCAGCGCCAGCGCATTGGCCGCCACTACAGAGACAACCGTGAAGCGCAGGGTGAACAGCAGGGATTCCCAGAATTTGTCGTCATTCAAAAAAATCCGTTTCCAGTTGGCTGCGCCGGTCCAGACCGCTTTGTCCAGATCGAGCCCGTTCCAGTCCGTGGAAGAGTAGTAAAAGCCGAGAAAGAAGGGGGTGACCACAATGGTCAGGAAGAAGAGCAGGCACGGTCCGAGGAACACGATTTGCTGGCTCCAGCCTCTTTGAAGCCGCAGAGCTTTTCTCATATGGAATCTCCTTTGTGTAGTTTTTCTAACGGTTCACGACTCCATTATAGAAAGCCTCCGCCGGCTTCAACACTCAATTTGATGCTTAGAAAAGTGGATTATATTGCAGCACACCCTTTCAGGGCCGGAAAAAATTCATAGTAGCGCTGCGCATGAAACTCGGTGTATGCTGTCGTTGCGAAGATTGAATACACTCAAATGATAGCGTTCACAAAAGAAAAACGGATGTCCGAACACTTATCGGGAGGCCCTTCATGTTCAAAAACAGTATCCGCACCCGGCTGATGGCGCTTGTGCTGCTGGCCTCCGTGATTCCGTCGGGAATCTCGGTTACGTTCTCCTATCTCTATACCAAGCAGTCGGTGACGGAGCAGTCTGTAAAACAGAATACGAAGCTGCTCACCCTCGGGGAGGGCAATCTCAGCAGCTATTTCAGCGGGATGAACCAGCGGGCGATGTCGCTGTACAGCGGAATCAATGTGCCGAGCTCCTTTTATACGACGCTGCTTACGGCCAAAGCCCCGGAGGACTTGCCGGAAGGTACGGCTGCACCGGATACGCGGGCGGTTATATCAACCCAGCTGTACAATCTGTTCCTCTCCGATCAGAATACATTCCAGATTCACCTGTATGTCAGGGCATCCCGGCAGTCGAATCTGCTCCTTGGGGGGCTGTTCCGCCGTGAGTTTGGCAGGTATGTGCCTTCGGCTGTTCCGGGCGGGACCTACAGGCCGTTTCTCGAGGTGACCCATATGGACCATCAGTACGGGATGAAATCCGGTTTTCCGAATTTAAAATCAGGGACGGTGCCGGTTTTTACCGCTCATTTTCCGCTCTACCGTGCGCCCAGCGCCGATGTGCTGGCAGACCTGTCGGTCGACTTCCGGCTGGACGAATTGGAGGGGATCGCCAGGTCCATGTATAATTCCGGTACGGAACGCCTGTATGTACTGAATGAGCAGGGGCAGGCACTGTATTCGTCTGATCCGGAATGGATCGGGGAACGGGTGACAGCGGGCTGGAGCCAGCTTCCGCAGGGCAGTGAAAGCGGCCATTTCAGCTGGAAAAAGGACGGGTTCGCAGGGATTGTAATGTACCGGCATATCGACGCCCCCTTGTTCAAGGGGAGCATTATCAAGCTGGTGCCATACGGGGACTTGTACGCCGATGCACGGGTTATTACCAGATTCACTACCGGTATAGGCGTATTGTTTCTGATACTCGGCGGTATCGTCGCAGTTGTGATTTCCATCGGGTTTACAAGACCGATCAAGAAGCTGATTGCCTTCACCCGGAAGGTGCAGATCGGCCAGCTGGATGCGCATATGGAAGCCGAGAGCGAGGATGAATTCGGTCTATTGACCCGCAAAATCACCGGTATGACCCGCACCATCAATGATCTGATCGTCAAGGAATATAAGCTGGAGCTGGCCAACAAAACCAATCAGCTGAAGGCGCTGCAGGCCCAGGTCAATCCCCACTTCCTGTACAATGCCCTGCAGTCGATTGCCAGCCTGTCCCTGCGTTACAATGCGCCCAAGGTATACGACCTGATCTACTCGCTGGGCAGCATGATGCGCTACTCGATGAACACGGAGCGGACACAGGTGCCGCTCCGTGATGAGCTGGAGCATGTGCAGAACTATGTCATTCTGCAGACCGAACGCTTTGGCGAAGAGAATCTGCGGCTGGATATCGAAACGGATGAGGCTGTTTTAGAGGTTATCGTACCGAAGATGATCCTGCAGCCGATCGTCGAAAATATTTTCAAGCACGGGTTCGCAGATGGAATCCGCGGAGCGGTGATTACCATTTCCTGCACGCTCGATGCGCAGGGAAGGCTGATCCTTGCCGTCAAGGATAACGGCAAGGGGATTCCGGAGGCGAGGCTGGAGGAAATTGCTGCGGGGCTGGCGCATGGCGGCGGCAATGAGCATGAGGCGATCGGCCTGTCCAACGTGCTGGCCCGGCTGCGGCTGCAGCTAAGCGGCGGGGCAGAGCTGCAGCTGCACAGCGAAGAGGGTCAAGGGGTGACAGTTACGCTGCTGATCCCCCTGGAGAGCTGAACCATGACATACACAAAGGAGCGGGAGACGATGAAGGTACTGATCGTAGATGATGAGAAGCATGTGCGGGAGGCGATCCGCTATTTTGTACCATGGGAGAAGCATCAGATTGACGGCATCTTTGAGGCGACGAACGGGCAGGAAGCGATGCAGATTATGCAGGAGCAGCAGCCGGCGGTTGTGTTCACCGATATGCGGATGCCGCTGATGGACGGTGCCGAGCTGCTGGAATGGCTGCACGGGCATTATCCGGAGACCAAGACGATTGTGATCAGCGGCTACCAGGATTTCAACTATGTGAAGCCGGCAATTGTCTACGGCGGGACGGATTACCTGCTCAAGCCCCTTAACAGCAGGCAGCTGATCGACGCGGCAGAGCATGCCTTCAAGCTGTGGCGGGAGGAGGAGGCGGAGCGGCAGCAGACCCGCAGCCGGAATATACAGCTGAATGTGCTGCGGCCGCTCTATTGGGACAAAATACTCTCGGATCTGGTGGCCGGCCATGCCTCCTTTAAGGAACTGAAGCCGGCGCTGCACGAAGAGCTGGGCATGCCGGAACATGCTGCCGGCTGCCGGGCTGCTGTCATCTTGCTGCAGCACAGTGACTGCCGGCTGCTTCAGCGGTTCCACGGCGATGTCGGGCTGACCTCCTTCGTGCTGGCCAACGTCTGCAACGAGGTCATCACTGCCGAGCGGAGCGGTTTCGCCTTCCGCAGCTGGCAGGCGGGTGCAGAGATTGTGATACTGTTCTGGGCTAATGTACTTGAGGCGGAAGCGCAGCTGCAGCGCATCAATGAGTCGATCAGAAAGGCGTATGGAGTACAAATGGATATCGGGCTTAGCCGGGTTTGCACTTTTCCGGAAGGCCTGCAGTCTGCTTTCCGCCAGGCGCGGGAAGGGCTGAATGAACGCAATCTGCTGCAGCGTGAAGGACGGATTCACCTGTACATGGAGCAGCAGGAGGATAGTAGATCTGAAAAAGACTACGTCCTTAATACACTACCGGATAAGCTAGGAATAGCTGTATTATCCGGCGATATGGAGCGGATGGAGCGGGTTGTTGCCGAGTGGGGAGACCGGCTGGGCGGGCTGCCTGTGCTGACAGAGAGCAGCCTCATGCGCCAACAGGAAGCGCTGTGTGCTGTCCTGCAGCGCTGGCGGCCTGAAGCGGAAATCCGGATTGAACCCTGCTATGACGAAGAAGGACTCTTCTCGGTCCGGAACTGGCAGAATCAGTTTAAGGCCGTGCTGCAGCGGCTGTCCCAGGGAAGCAGCCAGTCCCCGGACAGCCGGCTTGTGCAGGATATCAGGGATTATCTGGAGCAGAACTATGCCCGTGATATGACGCTGCAGCATATTGCCGAGCGCTTCTTCATCAGCCGCGAGAATGTATCGCGCAAGTTCAAGCAGATCAGCGGCGAGAACCTGTCGGATTATTTAACGAACCTGAGAATCAGTAAGGCCAAGACGCTGCTGCATAATACGGGCCTGCGGCTGTCGCAGATCTCCGAGCTGGTCGGCTATGAGGATGAGAAATATTTCAGCCGGGTATTCAAAAAAGCCACCGGTCTGACGCCGCGCGAATACCGCAAGCAGTAACCTGCTTGCGGTATTGTCTTGCCGGTTATTTGAAATAATCGGCCAGCCCTTCGGCAATGGCCTTGGCGGCCTTTTTCTGATAGCTGGAGGTGCGGACAATCGCTTCGTCGTAAGGATTGCTGAGGAACCCCAGCTCCACGAGAGCTGCCGGGATCGTGTTCTCCCGCAAAATATGATAATTCCCGTAGGACAATCCGTTGCTCTTAAGGCCGATTCCCTGGCCTAGCCGGTTCTCGATCGCCCTGGCCAGCCGCAGGTCATCCGATTCGGAATAGAAGAAGGTCAGCGTTCCCGATACATTCTTCGGCGAAGAATTGTAATGGATGCTGACAAAGGCATCTGCACCCGCTGAATGGCCAATCTGCACCCTCCCGGCGAGCGTAGGCTTCTGGCTTGCTGTTGTCCGTGTCATTCGGACCTCTGCGCCCTTGGCTGTGAGGTAATCCCGCACATAAAAGGCGGTCTGCAGCGTCAAATCCTTCTCCATTGTATTATAAGTAGTACCCAGCATGCCAGGATCGCTGCCCCCATGCCCGGCATCAATAACAATCAGCTTACTGCCGATCCTGCTTGCTGACTTGGAGCTTGTGCTTGCGGCGGATGCAGTGGTCACTCCGCCTGAGGACCCGCTGCCGGAAAGATACTGCGCCGATACCCAGCCGGTTTCACCTGCGGATGTGCGGATGCGCGCCCAGCCGTCCTGGCGGGCCAGTATGGTTACTTTATCATTAGCCTTCAGCGAGCCTGTCACGGTGTAGCCGGTGCCCGGTCCTCCCCTGATCCGCAGGGAATCAGCGGTTACTGTTGCAGTACCGCTGCCGGAGGAGGCCTTGGCCTGTGAGACGGAAGAAGACGCTGCTGATGAAGCTGAACTGCCCTCCGTCTTCTTGAGATAATACCCGGCTACCCAGCCGGTGAGCGAACCCGAGCGCACCTTCATCCAGCCGTGCTGCTCATCGGTTACCGTAACGGTTACACCGTTTTTCAAAGAACCGACAGCTGAAGCCCCTGCAGCCGGCTCGCTCCGCACAGTAAGGGAACTGGCGTATACCTTTGCTGTATAAGACGCCAAAGCGTCTGCCTGGCTGCCCGTAAGCAGGGCACCGGTTACGATGCCGGCCAGCAGTATTGCTTTATGTATGCTTTTGATCATATGAAGCCTCGTTTCCCCGGGTAATTAAAATCCTATTACCCGTTTCATCGGCAGAGGAACGGAATTTGTTTAAAAACTTAAGAAAATGAGGCTCTGTTCCTAGACGGGAAGCGGATGTATAATTATTACAGATCGGGGAAAATAACAAAGGAGCGCATCCGTGACCAGACCAAAATGTTTCATTGGATCATCCAGAGAATCCATCCGTTATGCAGGGCGATACATGAGCAGCTGAAGCGGGAGGCTCAGGTAACCCCCTGGTATGCCAATGCTTTCCGGGCGAATGAATATACGATGGAGGCACTGGAGCGGCATCTGGACGAAAGTGATTATGCCGTATTTGTCTTCTCGCCTGATGATGTGGCCCAAATCCGCGGCAAATATTATTATGTGACCCGGGATAACACCCAGTTTGAGATGGGGCTGTTCTGGGCCCGGCTGCGCCGCAGCCGTGTATTCTGTCTGCTGCCCGACCGGATAGAGCCGCGCAGCGATCTGATTCCCGGCGCCAATGTGGAGGAATATCATCTCCTGTCGGATCTGGCCGGGCTCACGCCGCTGGAATACGAATGGCAGCATGAGAATGCGGTGGCGGCTGTCGATGTCAGCTGCGGGAAGATCATCGACAGTATTCATGAGCAGGGAGTATACAGTGACCCGCACAAGGAATTAGCACAGCTGAAGCTTGAACTCAGGCGGAAAGAAAGTATCCTTCATTTCTTTTGGCAATATAATAGTAATGTGGCCGGACCTGAGGCAGCAGAGAAATACCAGGCGCTCAGCGAGGCTGTCCGCAACTCCTTCGTGCCGCCGGAGCAGTGCCGGGTAATCGGCGCCGCCTTGTGGCGGGCCAGCGGGGAGGAAGGGCTGAAGCAGGTTGGCGGCAATGTCGGTCGCGGGCATGTCTATCCGTTTGCGCTGGATGAAGAGAATCAGGATAAACGGCCTGGGGTAATGGATGCCTTTTTACGCCGGGAATGGACCTTTTTTCAGCGGACGGAAGTTGCGGAGGTCTATATCCTATGCTATCCTTTAGGTGAAAAGCATGTCCTTTCTGTCCATTTTTCGGGCAATGACGGGCTGTTGGCCGAGGAATTGAAGGCAGCCGTCAGGTATAACCGCGATTTGTTCCGTACCGTCAATCATTTAGTGGGAGGGGACTAGAGCATGAAGAACATGAAAGGTGTAGTCAGTCTTTCTGGCGCTGTCCGCCGGTCCGCAGGCGGGAGCTCAGGCACAAGCCGCAGCAGAGGCAGGAAGAACGGCGGCCGTACCGCCAGACCGTCTGCAGCGTCTGATCACGTGTACCTCGCACCGTCCGTAAACGGCGGGGATGAGGAGTACAAGAAGCTGGTCAGCGGCAAGGTTGATAACAAGAAGCCATCATTTGCTTAAATTCAGTCAGTTAAACCCCAGTTGCCAGTTCAGGCTCCCGGAGATCCGGGGGCCTTTTTTTGATTTGTGGGGAACCAGCCAGACCCCCCTGGCCCGGCGGGCCGAAAAAGCCGAAATCAAAGGCACTTATGCCTTTGAATGTGCCCGACAGGCCTTTGATCGGCCTAACTCAACCGCCGTATAACTTCATCGGCTGCAAGATCCGGTGTTCCACCGGCGCCCTCCTTAATCCGCGTGCCCAGATGCTTCCGCCGCGCCGCCCGGATCAGTCCCGAGCCGGTCAGTGTAATGACCGCCAGCAGCCCGAACACAGGCCAGGCCGTCTGGAAACCGAACAGCCCCAGCAGACCTCCCCCGACAAGCGGGCCGCTAATCGTCCCCAGCTTCACTATCTCCGTACAGCCGAAGTACAGGCCTTTATTTTCCGCAGAGGACAGTTCATCCACCAGGGCATCGAACCGTGCGCCGATCAGCAGCTCGCCCAGACTGAATACGACAATGAATAACAGCAGCGGAAGGTAAGCGGCAGGAAAAAGAAAGAACAGAAAGCTGAGTCCGATCAGCAGATTGCTGACCAGCACCACGTTGAACGGATTCCAGCTGGATATCAGGCGGAGCACGGCGAACTGGGCAGCTAGGATCACAATGGCATTTGCCGACAGCAGGATGGAGTATAACCGGGTACCGTCCGCTAACATAGCAGTGTTTGACAGAAACTGGGAGACTGTTCCGTTCAGCTGCGAATAGCCGAAGTAGGAAAAGCTCATGCCCGCGACCAGCAGCAGGTATACATAATCTTTGCGGATCACGGAGAGGGCCTGCAGGCTGCGGACGCTTTTGAGCGGAACGTGAACAGGGGGATTAGCGGAAGGAGAAGCATTGCGGAAAAATAATTTCGTGGAAGCCCCGTACAGAATATACATGCTGCCGAGGATGACGTAGGGGAACAGGGTCATTTTCATATTGAACAGCAGGCTAAGCAGAGGTCCGGCAAAGCAGCCCACGTTAATCGCCGTGTACCGCAGATTGAATACGAGCAGGCGGTGCTCCGGGAGGGACTCAGTGGACAGCACCTTTTTGCTGGCTGGTTCAAAGAGCGAATAACACAGGCCGTTCAGGGCGTTCAGCACCAGGAAGCTCCAGAAGCCGCCGGCAAAATAAAAAAGAATAAACACTGTTCCCCAGACGAGGGGCGTGTACAGGAGGATTTTGTGGAGCGGAAGTTTATCGGCGAGTGTGCCGCCCAGCCAGCTGAAGGCTACACCCGCCAGCGGATTGACTGCGAGGATCAGACTGGTGGGCAGGAGCGGGATGTGCTTTTGACTCATCAGAAAAATCGACAGATAAGGGACGCTCATGAACAGGGCTGTTCTCGTAAAAAGAGTCCCCGCCAAAATATTCCACACCCTGCTGTTCAGCTGCCGTGCTATACGCAAATTCATCGTTACTTTCCCCCTGGAATGAGTATTTTCTTTGCGCCGAGTGTAGCATATAATGGAAAATATTCTTGAAAAATGTGCCGGATACTCACACCGGGCGGAGGGGACTAGCGATGTATCTCGGCAAAACGATCGGACAGATCCGCAGGTCAAAAGGAATCAACCAGGCCGTACTGGCCGGCGGCATCATGAGCCGCTCCAACCTCTCGCGCTTTGAAGGGGGGCGTTATTACCCTGGCTACGACAAGCTGATTCTGCTGCTGGACAAACTGGAGATGTCGCTGGAAGAGCTCCTGTTCCTGCATCAGGACCATGCCCCGCAGGTGAAACGGACGCTGCATCTGAGCCTGACTGAGGCAGGCAACCGCTACGATTTTGACCGGCTCAGGGCGGTCAGCCGCGAGTGCCGCTCCATGTATGAGTCTACACAGACAGAGGCCTACTACCACTTGTATCTGCTGGGCCAAGGCGTGCTGATCCAGCATCAGCAGGCTGACGAGATCAGGACACTGCCTGAAATTGCGGCGTATATCAAACCGTATTTGCTTGGTGTGGACAGATGGTACCTGTACGAGTTCAAGCTGCTGAACAATTTTTTGTTCACACTGAGCAGCAGTGATGCGGTTTTTTTCGGCCTCAGGGGAGCGAAGGAATTTGACAGATATCAGTCTTTTCCTGAGAGCAGGACAGTCCAGCAGCATTTGCTGCAGAACCTCTCGATCCTGTGCCTGAAGGAGCGCAATTATGAGCAGAGCCTGCTGTTTCTTGAGCAAGCGCTGCCGTTGGCCGACAAAACCCATCTGCTGTACGATAAAATCATCACTTTGATCTATTACGAGCTTGCTTTGCTCTGTTTGAAAAGGAAGGACAGCACGGCTGAAATGAAGGTCTATCTGAATATCCTCAGACAGCTTGAATTCGAAGACAGCTACGAGGCTATGCTCAAGGTGTGCCGCGGACATCTGGGGGAAGGGTTGGTAGTGACCGGTGAACATTAATGGGCAATACACAAAGAATAAAGCTGCACCGTCCAGGTAGGTTGGACAGTACAGCTTTTTGGTCTGTTATTGTGGGGCTGGAGCGGGAATGGATGCCGACCAGGCGATGAAGCTCAGCTGTTCTTTTTGGCGATTTCCCGGCGGACAACCGGAGCGACCTCTGTAGCAAGCAGTTCAATCGCGGTAGCTACTTTGCTGTAAGGCAGGCCGCCGATGTCGAGCTGGGTCATGAAGCGGTTATGGCCGAACAGCTCATGCTGGTACAGGATCTTCTCGATAATCTGCTGGGGGCTGCCGACAGCCAGCGTATTGACCGGGGAGACGAAGCGGCCAAAATCACTTCGGGACACCCGGTATTCCTGTCCGGTCTGCGGGCTGATGGCATTGCGGTAGCTGTAGTAGTAAGGGTAGTATTCATCGACAGCCTGCTGTGAGGTCTTGGCGATGTAGCCGTGGCTGGTGATGGCGATCTTCAGGTCTTCAGCTGCATGTCCGGCTTCGGTGCCGCTTCGCCGGTAGGTGGCGGCAAGGTTCTGGAACGGCTCCGGGCTGCCGCTGAGAATGGCAATGGCCATCCCGATGCCCAGCCGTCCGGCCTGCTCGGCGCTTTCGGGAGAGCCGCCGATGCCGACCCAGAGCGGGAGCTTCGGCTGCAGGGGACGCGGGGCAATCTCCGCATTCTTCAGCGGCGAGCGGAAGGACCCGTTCCAGCTCACGACCTCATGCTTGTTCAGCTCCAGCAGCAGCTCCAGGTTCTCGGCGAACAACCTTTTATAGTCCTCCAGATCGTATCCGAACAATGGAAAAGACTCCAGAAAAGCCCCCCTTCCGTTAATGATCTCCGCCCGGCCGCCGGACAGCAGATCCAGCGTGGCGAAATCCTCGAAGATCCGTACCGGATCAGCGGTGCTCAGTACAGTGGTTGCGCTGGTCAGCTTGATCCGCTTGGTTACCTGGGCAATGGCAGCAAGCACAACCGGCATGGAAGAGATGACAAAATCCAGCCGGTGATGCTCCCCTACACCAAAGATGTCCAGTCCGGCTTCATCCGCAAGCCTGGCCGCGGCAATAACCTCCTGCAGCCGTTGCTGCGGGCTGATCCGCTGCCCGGTATGGCAATCCGCCACCAGATCGCCCAGTGTATAGATGCCGAACTCGAATTCCGGAGCAGTGTCCGGCTGTAATTTGTTAATATTAGTCATAAATACAGACCCCTTATATCTTGGAATAGTTATCACGCTTGTCCGTTATACATAGCATACGGATTATTATAACATAACAACTTACAAAATGTAAGTTTATGAGTAAATGTTTCTTTTGACAAGTGTATTACCGGCAGCATTCTGCCCAGTTAAACCCTTTGCTATTCAAATTTAATTGCGTCTTTTTGTTGACAGACCTGCGGATAGGTGATATTTTAAATTCACAAATTCAAATTGTTTTACTTTGAATTACATTGGCCGACTGTACAAACAGAGGTGCCCGTGCTATCCAGCGCGAGGTCCCTCTGTTTTTTTATTGCCACAAAGAATCAGCTGAACTATAGGTCAGCCCACATACCTGAAGGAGGAACCGAGATGGGAGAGGTCATGCTGTCCATTGCACAGCTGAACAAAAGCTTTGATACCGCCGGAGGACAGGTAAAAGCGCTGCATGAGGTAAATCTCGACGTGCAGCAGGGGGAGTTCATCACCGTGATCGGACCGAGCGGCTGCGGGAAAAGTACGCTGCTGCGCATCGTCGCCGGACTCGATACCGGCTATACCGGCAGTGTGACGCTGGAGGGGCAGACGATTAGCGGTCCCGGCATAGACAAAGGGTTTATTTTTCAGGAGCACCGGCTGTTTCCGTGGCTTACCGTTGAGAAGAACATTGCTTCGGATCTGCCGCTCGGCCGCCCGGATGTCCGGCAGAAGGTGGATGAACTGATTGAGCTGGTGAAGCTGACCGGCTTCGAAAAAGCTTACCCCCGCGAGCTGTCGGGAGGAATGGCCCAGCGGGTGGCCATCGCCAGGGCGCTGCTGCGGAATCCAAAAATCCTGCTGCTCGATGAGCCGTTTGGTGCACTTGATGCCTTTACCCGGGCGCATATGCAGGCGGTGCTGCTGGATATCTGGCGGAACAACCGGACAACGATGATTTTTGTAACGCATGATATTGATGAAGCCGTATTTCTTGCAAACAGAGTAGTTATTCTGGAGCCGCGGCCGGGCAAAATCCGCAAAATCGTGCCGGTTGACCTGCCCTATCCCCGCAAAAAGACAACCACCTCCTTTCAGGAGCTGCGCCTTAGAGTTCTGAATGTTTTTGAGAAGGTAGAGGAGCTGGAGTTGACGGACGGGGCGGGAATTTAAAGGTGTTTCGGTGGCCTTGAAAATGGCTGAGTGAGGAAATTTCACTGTCTTATATCCGACTTAATCTATGAGAATTATTAACTATCAGTATGAAGAGGGGGCATTTATATGAGCAACCAGGCTGTGGCCGCAGGTGCAGCCGGTAAACCCGGAAAAGCGGTTATTGCCGGACTCGGCCTGCTGCTGCCGGGAAGCCTGCTGATCTCGTGGCAGCTGCTGGGCCATTACGGGATTTTATCCGAAATGTTGTTTCCGACACCTTATACCATTGCCCAATCGTTTATTTCACTGGCTGCAAGCGGCGATCTGTGGAGCCATTTCCGGGTCAGCGCAGTAAGGGCCTTCTCCGGATTTCTGCTTGGCGGGGGGCTGGGGCTGCTGCTGGGCATTCTGGTCGGACTGTTCCGCAGGTCGGAGCGGCTGCTGGACCCGTCGCTCCAGATGATCCGGATGATTCCCAGCCTGGCAGTGGTACCGCTGTTCATCCTCTGGTTCGGAATCGGCGAGGAATCCAAAGTGCTGCTGATCGCAAAAGGCGCATTCTTCCCGGTGTATATCAACACCTTCATGGGCATCCGCGGCACGGACAACAAGCTGTTCGAGGTATCCAGGGTGCTCGGCTTCAGCCGGCTGCAGCAGGTTCTGCGGCTGGTGCTGCCGGCGGCGGTCCCTAACATTATGCTCGGTGTGCGCCTGTCGCTGGGACTGTCCTGGCTGGGCCTGGTGGTGGCAGAGCTTATCGCATCGACCTCGGGTATCGGCTATATGATGTCTGACGCCCGCCAGTTTGCCGATACG
Organism: Paenibacillus sp. PastM-3; assembly: GCF_029893965.1. Classification (GTDB taxonomy): domain Bacteria; phylum Bacillota; class Bacilli; order Paenibacillales; family Paenibacillaceae; genus Paenibacillus_AQ. The sequence continues at coordinate 92,943 of NZ_JARXXP010000014.1, read as the reverse complement.
CCGGTTGTATTTGTCGGAATTATTGTGTTTGCCGCGGCAGGGCTGCTTAGCGATACGGTTGTCCGCCTGATTGAACGGCGGCTGCTGAGATGGAAGGACAACTATCAAGGATAGGAGGAATGTACAGCATGAGCAACGGGGCAGAAATGGTTGTAAAGTCAGCAAAAACGGTAAGGGAGGCGTATGATTACACAGGAACTGCACCTGTTTCTGCTTCTAACAAGCAGAAAAGGTCATATTCTGTTCGGATAAAAACGCTTTTGTCCGACTGGGCAGCCGGGGCTGCCATACCGGTGGCGGTTATTGTGCTATGGCAGCTCGGCGGGAGTGCAGGCTGGATCTCGCAGGAGTTTTTGCCGACGCCGTGGTCGATTCTGTCGGCCTTTGCCGGACTTGCGGCCAGCGGCGAGCTGCTCCATCACCTCGGCGTCAGCATCGGCCGGGCCGGGCTTGGATATGTGATCGGCGGAGTCCTCGGCCTGCTGCTTGGTGTATTGACCGGCTTGTTCCGCAAAGCGGAGTATCTGCTTGACCCCAGTGTCCAGGTGCTGCGGCTGGTCCCCCATCTGGCGATTGCCCCGCTGATTATTCTCTGGTTCGGCTTCGGCGAGATATCGAAGATAGCAATTATTCTCAGCGGCGCCTTTTTCCCGCTGTACATCAACACTTTTATGGGGATCCGGGGCGTGGACAACAAGCTGTTCGAGGTAGCCAGGGTGCTTGGCTTCGGACCGCTGCAGAAGCTGCACCGGCTGATTCTGCCGGCTGCGCTGCCCGGCATTCTGCTGGGTCTGCGGCTCTCGATGGCGGTAGCGTGGATTGGCCTGGTCGTTGCCGAGCTGATCGGCTCTTCCTCCGGGGTAGGGTTCCTGATTAATGAGGCAAAGCAGAATTCCAATACAGAGGTCATCTTTGTGGGCATCATTATTTTCGCTATTGTCGGCAAGCTGATTGATTCCTTATTCCGCGTCATCGAACGCAAGCTCCTGCACTGGCGGGACAGCTATCAGGGCTAAATTAACCAAGGAGGCTGAAGGCAAATGAATCTTTCGATAGGACATACAGGAACACTGGATTTGCAGGCGGATGTACTGGTAATCGGCGGAGGTCCGGCAGGTACATGGGCTGCGCTTACGGCAGCAGCGAAAGGCGCCAAGGTTATTCTGGCCGACAAGGGCTACTGCGGCTCCAGTGGAGCCACTGCTCCTTCAGGCACCGGAGTGTGGTATGTGCAGCCGGATGACAAGCTGCGCGAGGAAGCCAAGGCCAGCCGTTACTCGATGGGCGGCAAGCTGGCCGAGCACCGCTGGATGGACCGGGTGCTGGACCGCACCTATGAGAATATGAACCGGCTGGGCGTCTCCGGATACCCGTTCCCGCTGGATGAGCACGGCAACCAGTACCGCCGGAGCCTGCAGGGTCCGGAATATATGCGGCTAATGCGCAAGCTGGTCAAGAAGGCGGGAGTGAAGATCCTGGACCACAGTCCGGCGCTTGAGCTGCTGGCCGATGAGCACGGTGTCGCCGGGGCAACCGGTGTACAAACCCAGAGCGGAGAAGGATGGAGCGTCCAGGCGGGAGCCGTGGTTATCGCGACCGGCGGCTGCGCCTTCCTGAGCAAGGCGCTGGGCTGCAATGTGCTGACCGGTGACGGCTATCTGTTCGCCGCCGAGGCCGGGGCCAGCCTGTCAGGCATGGAATTCTCCAATGCCTATGCGATCTGCCCGACCTTTTCCTCCGTCACCAAGACAGCTTATTACAGCTATGCAAGCTTCTATTATGAAGACGGCAGTGTGGTAGAGGGGGCAGGATCCAAAAAGGGCCGCTCGGTCATTGCCCGCAATCTGCTGGCCGGCCGCCAGGTGTATGCGAAGCTGGACGGTGCTTCAGAGGATCTGCAGCCGCTGCTGCGGGTTGCCCAGACGAACTTCTTCCTGCCGTTTGACCGCCGGGGCATTAATCCGTTCAAGGATGCTTTTCCGGTTACGCTGCGGCTGGAAGGTACAGTGCGCGGCACAGGCGGCATCCGCATAACGGATGAAGACTGCAGCACCGGCGTTCCGGGACTGTATGCCGCAGGCGATGCGGCAACCCGCGAGCTGATCTGCGGCGGCTTCACCGGCGGCGGCAGCCACAATGCCGCCTGGGCGATGTCCTCCGGCTCCTTTGCCGGAGAAGGCGCAGCTGCTTACGCCGCCGGACTGGGGCAGCATGCGGCTGACCGCAGGCCGCGCGGGCTGTCCTCCTCACCTCTGGTTGACCAGCAGGTGAAGCCGGGAACGGCAGCGCGCGCAACGGAACTTGTCTCGGCTGTGCAGGACGAAGTCAAGCCGTACGACATCAACCTGTTCCGTACGGAGCAGGGGCTGACCTCCTCGCTCAGCCGCCTGGACGGACTGTGGAAGGAGCAGCGCAGCCGGGAAATTCAGCGCACCCCGGAAGGGGTGAAGGCACGCGAAGCAGAAGCCATGACAGCGACTGCCCGCTGGATGTACAGCTCGGCATTGGCCCGTACGGAAACCAGAGGTATGCATAAGCGCGAGGATTACAAGGAAACAGACAACAGCCAGCATCACCGGCTGATCAGCGGCGGACTGGATCAGGTATGGGTTAAGACAGAAGAAGTTGCGAAGGAGAGTGTACTACTGTGATTGAAGTCATCAGCGCTGCCAGGTGTGTAGAGTGCAACCAGTGTGTATCCGTCTGCCCGACGAATGTTTTTGACCGGGTAGAAGATGGAATCCCCGTCATCGCCCGGCAGAGCGATTGCCAGACCTGCTTCATGTGCGAGCTGTATTGCCCTGCCGATGCGCTGTATGTTGCTCCGGATTCTGAAGCTGTGACCGGTGTGACTGAAGCGGAGCTGGAAGAGCAGGGGCTGCTCGGCGGTTACAGGGAAAAGGTAGGCTGGGGCAGAGGCAGACAGCCGGTGGCAAGCCATGACTTTATGTATAAACTGGCGGCCAGAGCCGGGTTCTAGAAATAGCAATCATTTGATATCAGACCGAGGGGAGAACGACATTAATGAAATCGTACAGAGAGATTACAGGCGGACGTAAAAAAGGGGCGCGCGGGCTGCTGCTCGCAAGCCTGGTCATGATCATGCTGGTGCTGCAGGCCTGCGGCAATAATGCGGGCTCCGGCAACAGTGCATCTTCAGCTGCAGGCGGCGATAATACTGCGGAGGCCGCAGGCAGCGAAACATCAACGGCTACTGCACCAGCTGTGCTGAATTTCGGCTATATCGGCTCCAATAAGCTGAACGTGCCGGGCGGCGCGGAGGGCTGGGGCTTTTACAAGGGGATCATTCAGGAAGAATTGAAAAAATACGGTATCACCGAAGTGAAACTGACCGGCTTCCCGAACGGCCCGGACCAGACAGAGTCGCTGATCAGCGGCCGGCTTGATTTCGGCAGCCTCGGGGATACACCGGCTATTATCGCCTATGCTTCCGGCGCCAAAACCCGGCTGATCTCGCAATCTTCGGCCCACACCGTAGGCTATCTGATCGGTAAAAAGGACGGCCCGAAAACCGTTAAGGATCTGCAGGGCAAGACCATTGCCATCCAAAAAGGCTCCTTCATGCACCGTTATGTGGTGGGACTGCTGAAGCAGGAAGGGGTAACCGACTATAAGCTGGTGCACATGCTGATTCCTGATGCTACCGCTGCGCTTGCCAGAGGGGATGTGGATGCGACCACCAACCTTGGGGTTCCGGCTTTGAAGCTGATTGATGAAGGCTACACCCACCTGGATGATGCCTCAAAGCATCCCGACCTGCTGGGCTCCAGCGCAACCGTAGTATCTGAGGAATACCTGGAGAAATTCCCTGACTTCCCTAAGGTATGGAATGAGGCACGTGAAAAAGCCTTAGCTGATCTCAAGCAGCATGAAGACGAATACTACGAATTCCTGGCCGAAATCGGCGATACCACGCCGGAGCTGGCCAAACAGGTGAATCCGATCAGCGATATCAAGGATACTGCCTTTACTGAAGAAGGCACCAAGCTGCTGGAAGGCACGAAGAACTTCCTGGTCGAAGAAAAGCTGGCCAAAAAGGACTTCAACATCAGTGACTGGCAGCTGCAATAACGTTCAAGCGGAGGGGTGAGCTTATGGGAAACGGGACTGCAGCGGTGGAAAGCTTCAGACTGCCGCTGGAGAACGGATTGTATCTGGAGGGGGAGGTAAGGGTTCCTTCCGGTACTGGCGGGGATGAGGGCGATAGTAAAGGCAGACTGCCTGTGGTCATTCTCAGCCATGGCTTCAGAGGGCACAAGGACTGGGCCTTCTGGCCGGACGCTGCCGGCAGGCTTGCCGAAAGCGGCTTTTACACAGTCAGCTTTAACTTCTCGCGGATTGCTGCGCGCAGGTTAACAGAGGCGGGGGTTAGTGCCGGAACTGGTGAAAGTGCTGAAGGTGGTGGAATTGCCGTCAGAGCTGAACAAGCCGGAAATGAAAAACCTTCCGGTTCAGCCGGATCTATCGCTGTAACAGGAGTGAAGGAAGCCGCCGGGACTGATGGCATTGCCGCCGAACCTCCTGCCGCTGAGCGGCTGGCGGCGGAAGCTGCCACACTGACCCGCGAGCTGCAGGATCTGGAGCTGGTGCTGGGCAGCCTCAAGGAGGGAAGGCTGCCGCTGGCCGGGCTGGCAGATACAGGCCGGATCGGCATTCTCGGCCACAGCCGGGCAGGCGGCGGCAATATTATATTCGCCGCCGAGCATCCGGAGGTGAACGCACTGGTTGTCTGGAACGGCGGTTCCCCGCCGGCCAGGACAACTCAGGACAATGCGGCGGAGCCGACGCTGCTGGAGCAGATCCTGGAGCGGGATCAGGAGCTGAACCGCGAACGGTTCAATATTGAGCAGGCGCTGGAGCGGGTAACCGCCCCGGTCCTGATCATTCAGGGCGCCCGTGACCGGGCTTCCCTGCTGGAGCAGAATGCCCGTTTCCGGGAACAGGCGCCGCAGCACCGTTATGCCGGAGTGAGTGGCGCCGACCATACCTTTAATACCACTGACCCTTATGAAGGCCCGACACCTGAGCTGAAGGAAGCCTTGGCTTTGACGCTGGAGTTTCTGCACGAGAAGCTTGGCTGAGGCGGGGGCGGGTTTGAACTTAGTTGGATTTTCGCCACTTATTTCCTTCGTTTCTCGGAAATTTTGATCATTAAGTGGAAAAATGGCAGTTAATCCGGGGCATCAAGCCCTTTTGGAACTCATTTTGCAAAATTAGGTGGTGTTTTTCCAACTAAGCTGCTCATACCGGGCAACTTGGGAGAATTAGATGGCAAAAATCCACTTAGTTGGATGAAACGGACGTTTGCGGATCTTTAGAACAAGCGAATTAGCGAACTACCGATAAGGCTAGAAGCGCCACACAGCGGGAGCAGCTATCACATTAATAAGGAGGAAGACAATGCCGCAGCAGCAGACAACAACAGATGTGCTTGTGCTGGGCGGAGGCCCGGCCGGGGCATGGGCAGCATGGCATGCGGCCTCGCAAGGCGCACAGGTCATTCTTGCCGACAAAGGCTACCTTGGAACAAGCGGCGCGACAGCACCGGGCGGGACTACCCTGCTGGTGATTCCGCCGGTGGCTGAGCTGCGTGATGCGGCGGTTCAAGCCAGGCTGCGGGCAGGCGGCTACCTGTCAGAGAACAGCTGGATTCACCGGGTGCTGGATCAGGTGGAGCAGAATTTGCGGCAGATTGAGGAGTGGGGCTACCCTTTTCCGAAGGATCAGAACGGTAATCCGCTCCGGACTCATCTGCATGGCCCGGAGTACATGAAGATTATGCGCCGGGTTGTGCGCAAGGCGGGTGTAAGGATCCTGGATCAGTCTCCAGCGCTGGAGCTGCTGCATGATAAGCACGGTGTCGGCGGAGCCCGCGGCATTAACCGCCTGACAGGGGAGACCTGGGAGGTGCGGGCCAATGCGGTAGTTGTGGCTACAGGCGGCTGCGCTTTTCTGAGCAAGGGCCTGGGCTGCAACGTGCTTACCGGCGAAGGCCTATTGATGTCAGCCGAGACGGGGGCTGAACTGTCGGGTATGGAATTCACCAGGCAGTACGCCCCGAGCTTTGCGGACGGCACGGTGACGCGCGGGCGGATGCTGGCCTGGGCGACGCTGTATGATGCCGCGGGTAATCCGCTGCACCGGGGGGACCGCACCTTCGGCAGCATCCCGGAGCTGATGCTGAAAGGGCCGGTCTATGCTTCGCTGGACCTGGCCGACACGGAGGAAAAGCAGCGGTTTCTGCGGAACGCCCATCCGATCTTTTTCATGCCGCTGGAGCGGGCGGGTATTAATCCGTTCAAGGATAAATTCCCGCTCACGCTCCGCTATGAAGGCACGATGCGCGGCACGGGCGGCCTGCGCCTGACCGGCGCCGACTGCAGCACCACGGTGCCGGGCCTGTATGCCGCGGGAGATGCCGCCTCCCGCGAGAAGGTCACCGGCGCCATCTCCGGCGGCGGCGCCTACAACGCTTCCTGGGCCATCTGCAGCGGCAGCTGGGCTGGCCAGGGAGCCGCCCGGCACGCGCTGTCGCAGACGCGCCGGGCGGACAGCCGGCAGCTGCGCGCCGCCGGCCGTATGGGGCTTGCCGGCGGCGCCTCGGCAAGCGGGACGCTGGACCCGAAGCCGCTGATTGCGGCGGTCCAGCAGGAGATCCTGCCGCTGCGGATCAATTATTTCCGCAGCGAGCCCGGGGTAGCCGCCGCGCTGCAGCGGCTGGATAGCCTGCTGCCCTATATCACCGGCCGTCCGCCGGCCACAGTACAGGGCATCGTGCAGTCCCGCGAAGCGGCGGCCATGCTGCAGGCCGGCCGCTGGATTTACACCGCTGCGCTGGCCCGGAAAGAGACCCGGGGGCTGCAGCGGCTGGAAGAATATCCGGCGCTGGACCCGCGCCAGACCCACCGGCTGATCCTCTCGGGCATCGCCCAGATCAGAACAAGTACAGAGCAGGTACCGCATGCCCGTGAGCTGCAGGCATCGAGAAAGGAGCAGGCCATATGATCGAGCTGGTGAGCGCGGACCGCTGCATCGGCTGCAGACTGTGCGTCAAGGTCTGTCCAACCAATGTATTTGATATGAAGGGGGAGCTTGCCGTCATCGCCCGCCAGGAGGATTGTCAGACCTGCTTCATGTGTGAAGCCTATTGTCCCGTGGACGCGCTTTACGTAGCGCCCCAAGGCGAGGTGTCTGTTCAGGTTGATGAACAGGAGCTGATTGCCTCCGGGCTGCTCGGCAGCTGGCGGGCGGAGATCGGCTGGAATCCGGGGGCAGAGGATACGATGGCAGAGCGGGATACGACGCCTTTCTTCGAGGTGTTTACGGAGGCTTACAGGGGCCAATAAGGGACTGGCGGACATGCTTTTGCCGAAATGTCATTGCTTTTAGCACCGCATAGCAGCTCAATACAAATAGGGTGTTCCGTAAGCCAGTTCATTCCGCGGCTTGGGAACACCCTATTAATGTTGTCTGTCTATTCTATAATTAATCTCTACAGTAATTCCTCTACAGCCGGCTCGATATCCAGCGGATCAACCGGAGACTCAAACCGCTTTACTACATTACCTTCGCGGTCAATCAGGAATTTGGTGAAGTTCCACTTTATTTCATCATCCGTAAGGGTAGAAGGGTCCCGTTCCTCCAGCATTTTCTGCAGCAGCCTGCTTCCGGAGTGATCCGGATCGAAGCCGGCAAAGCCTGCCTCTGTAGTCAGATAGCTGAATAACGGATGCTTGTCCCGTCCTTTGACATCAATTTTTTCAAAAAGGGGAAAGCTAACCCCGTAGTTAATCTGGCAGAAGACATCCACCTCTTCATTGGAGCCGGGCTCTTCACCGAACTGGTTGCTTGGAAACCCGAGGATCTGGAAGCCGCGGTCCTGGAACCGCTCATAGAGCTTCTGCAGGTCCGAATATTGCGGGGTGAACCCGCATTTGCTGGCGGTATTGACAATCAGCAGGACTTTTCCCTTGTATTGCTCAAGGCTAATTTCTTTCCCGCGGATGTTGCGGGCAGTGTATGTATAAATACTCATTGGCAGCTTCAGCCTCCCGGAATCACACATGAATGATTTTGTTCTATTTAATTTTATGAAATATAATTGAGCGTGTCAAACCGTTTGTTGAATTTTTTATGTACGAAGCAGGCTGTTAAGCTTATACTAAGGTGAACGGACCGTTTCTTCAGCAGGCGGAGCGTCTCCCCGTTATTTAAAAGAATATATTGCTGGAGGAAATTTGATGAGCACTACAGAACTTACTAGCCAACTTTCCAGTTTTACAGGAAGATTACTCAGAGAACGTTTCGGAAAAGGCCCCGAATCGATACATGCTTCCATCGGGCCGCAGTGCATCGCGCTGCATATCCGGAATTTTATCGGGCCTGTAGAGCGGTTTCTGCTGAACAAAGAAGAAGAGCAGGCTTTCCGTTATACACGGGAGCTTTTAATGAAATCCCTGCTTCCCGAGCTCTCGGCTTACCTGAAGGAAACGATGGCTATTGAGGTCAGTGAGATTTTTTATGATTGGGGTATACATAACGCTTCTGGGATGATCGTTGCTCTCCTCAAAAACGACGGAGTAGCCTGTGATCATTATGCCGGACGTGAAGAGGTACATGCCCAGATTAATGAAGTAAGCCGAAAGGTGCAGAAGGAACCTGAGTTTACCGACTCCTGGTGGCTGGGAACCCGTATTCTGATCATCAAGCGCGAAGGCATTCTTATTCCTCTGGAGAAGGAACTGATTGGCCTCGGCTATGAGAATACACTCAAAACGACCAAGCGCAAGATGGAAAAGCGCTATCTGGAAGACACGACCACGATTGCGCCCATGCTGGGCAAGGAGCTGTCCGATATTTATGTGGATTGGGACTTTGATAAAGACACAAGTGTGATCGCATATACGTTTCACTAAACTATATATGGGGTGGAAATGAGTCGGACATGAGAATGAGCCGAACATGAGCCGAAGAAGGGGGTTAAGACCCTTTCTTCGGCTTTTTCTATTTTTAGAAATCAGCAATTATTGGGAGGGATTCGGCAAATGGAGGAGTATCTGCAGAGCGTGCTGTATGTGGAAGATAATGAGCTGAACATGGCGTTAATGCATCATATCTTCAAAAAACATCTGCCCTCCGTATTGCTGCTGAAAGCCGAAACGGCTGAGCATGGGCTGGAAATTGCAGCCCGTCAGCTGCCGGATCTGATTATTATGGATATCGGCTTACCGGGTATGAATGGCTATGAAGCCATGGAAAGGCTAAGATCTAATGAGAGTACGAGCCGGATACCCGTAATGGCCATCAGTGCTTTTGCGCGGCATTCAGATATTGAGCAGGCCAGATCAATTGGCTTTGCGGCTTATCTTACAAAGCCGTTCCAGGTTAAAGTCTTTACGCGTACTGTAAAAGGGCTGTTACCCGGAGGCCCTTATACTCCATAGGGCAAAAACCACAAGGTATTATCTATGGTGGAGAGCTGGGGAGAGCTCCGTCTGATGGTCGGTTTGTCAGCAATAATCAGTAATAAGAAGTGATGTGCTGTGCAGCTCTTTTTATGTGGGGAGGTGGTAATTTTTTTCTTCTGATAGCATTTGACTTTCGCCCGTAGATGCAAGATAGTATATAGTACGGATTTTAATAACTCGAATTGTTTTTATTACTCCACAAACGGGCGGTGGATCAGATGGTCAGACATCATCCAGAAACGCTTTCCCACTTGGGGCAGGCGTATCAGGAGGGTACTGTTGGGATAGCCTTTCTTTCTGTTGAGCAAAAATGGACAAGCATCAGTCCGGAAGTAACCTCACTGTTGGGGTACACAGAGGAACAGCTGCTGGGGCAAGATTTCAGGGAGCTTTTATTTAATGATTCTGTGGAGTTATATAGCGGGAAAATGGGGGCTCTCCAGACAAGCGGGGTTCCCTTTTTTGAGAGCGGAATCGAAATGGTCCACGCGCTTGGAAGGGTGGTGCCGCTGCTTCTGCATCTTATGCTCATCAGCGATCCGTCTACGGGTACTGCGCTATATTATATTATTCATCTGACAGAGCGAAAAGAGGATACAGCTGGACCGGGCGGCTATGTCTCCGGGGATGAGCTGTACCGGCTGATGGCAGTCAATATCAGGGATATCGTCTACTATGCCACACCGGATCAGATCTGCCGGTATTGCTCGCCGTCGGTCCGGGAGGTGCTCGGATATGAGCCTGCACAGCTGACCGGCCGCGATATAAGCAGTCTGGTTCATCCGGATGATCTGGCACCGCTCAGCAGCCTCAGCGGACCGCAAGCGGAGGAGATAGAGAGAATACAGCTGCGGGTTCTTCATGCTGACGGGCGCTACGTATGGATCGAATTTACGCTGCGCGCCCTGAAGGATCAGGACAGCCCGGGCATGCTCGCCGTTGGCCGGGACATCACGGAACGCAAAAACGTTGAACAGAAGCTTCAGGAATCCATTGAGCGCTATACGTCACTCAAAAAATATAATCATGATGCAATCATTTCACTGGATCTTTGCGGTAACATCATCAACGGCAACGAGCAGGCCTGCCAGCTGACAGGCTACACCATCCCTGAACTGGCCGGCATGAGCGCAGCCAGAATTATCGGGGAGCAGCAGCTTGATGAAGTACTCAACTACAGCGGAGTCAATGGCGGCAGGGAGCAGGATATCGAGGTTGTCTGGCACAAGGACGGCCACTGCGTCGAAGTACTGACTTCCATTGCCCCTATTATTATCAATAAGGCCAGGGTAGGATTCTATATTATTGTTAAGGATATTACCGAACAGAAGAAGCTGCTGATTGCCAAGGAGACGGCGGAGAGCACGAACCGGGCCAAAAGTGAATTCCTGGCGATGATGAGCCATGAAATCCGTACGCCGATGAACGGTGTGATCGGGATGACAGATCTTCTGCTTGATATCAGTGAGCAGGGCTCTGTACAGCGGGAATATCTGGAGATCATCCGGCAGAGCGGGGACACTCTTCTGAATATCATTAACGATATTCTGGACTTCTCCAAGAATGAGGCAGGCAAAACGGAGCTTCATGAGCAGCCCTTTGTGCTCAAAGACTGCATAGATTCCGTGCTTGAGCTGTTACTCCGCAAAGCAGAGATCAAAGGGCTGGCCATGAGGGTTCATATTGACCCCGATGTACCCGGAACCGTGATCGGGGATAGTGACCGGCTCAAGCAGGTGCTGCTTAATCTGGTCGGCAATGCGGTGAAGTTTACTTACACCGGAGGTGTAACGGTCAAGGTCTCTCTGCTTGAACAGCAGGCGGGTCAGACCAGGCTGCAATTCAGCGTAGCCGATACCGGGATCGGTATCCCCGAGGATTTCCGGGACCAGCTGTTTGAGCCGTTTGTCCAGCTGGATCACTTTATGGGTCGGCGGCATGAAGGTACAGGACTGGGGCTGGCGATTGCCAAGCAGCTGGTCGAACTGATGGGCGGGTCCATCCGCTTGAATACCAGCGTGCGGCAGGGGGCAGAATTTGAGTTTACGGTCAGGCTTCGTCTGCAAAACGGCCTGTCTGAAGAACAAGAGGGTGCATTGCCTGCTGCCTCAGGTCAGGTCAGCCGGGTTCTGCGGATACTGGTCGCTGAGGATAATGAGATTAATCAGATTGTGCTCCGCAAAATTCTGGAGAAACGCGGCTTCGCTGTAGATGTTGTGGCTGATGGTCTGGAGGTTGTACGGATGACAGGAGGCACAGACTACGATCTGATCTTTATGGATGTGCAGATGCCGGGAATGAACGGGCTGGAAGCCACCCGGATCATCAGACAGTCGCTTCCCCCGGAGCGCCAGCCGGTGATTATTGCAGTTACGGCCAATGCGCTTAAAGGTGACCGGGAGCAATGTCTGGAAGCCGGGATGGACGAATATATCAGCAAGCCGCTGCGCGGTGAAGCCGTTACTAACCTGATCAGCAAATTTTTCAGTGATTCAGGCGGTATCATTTAAAGATGATCTTGTTTTATTGCACTAAAGCTGCAAAACGGTGCAATAAACCATTGCATCCTGTACACATTTTGATTAAGATAGCAGAAACTGGCGCGGTATGCGCTGGATATGAAGCTAACGACTATGACGAAGAGAGTAAGTGTTATACACGGATCTTAACAGGGAAGGTGTGCCGGAGACTGAGAGCACCCTCAGGAGACGTTTAATACTGAAGTTCACTTCCGAGTCGGCCCCTGAAGTATCTGCTGCAGCATTTATGCGTAGGTGGGTCCGCGCCCCGCGTTAACGGGTGTAAGACAGAGCTGGCCCTGGTCTGAAGAATGGCAATGCCGTTTCTTCCGCCATACATAGGACCTGTCTCTAAATAAGGGTGGTACCACGGCTCCTCGTCCCTTGCGGCGGGGGGCCTTTTTGCGTTCATAAATTTGAATATTTCAAGAGGGAGTGGAAGGTAAATGACTAATGTGGAACTGGATGAATTGAGAGCGCGCCTGGATGAGATTAACGGACAGCTGCTGGAGCTGATCTCGGAGCGTGCGCAGGTTGTACAGGAAATTGGCGTTGTAAAAGAAAAGCAGGGTGTGCCGAAATTCGATCCGGAACGTGAAAAAGCGATGCTGGAGAAGCTTGTAGCGAGCAATAAAGGACCTTTCACCGCGGGAACGATCCGCAGCCTCTTCAAACAGATTTTCGCTGCTTCTCTGGATCTGCAGTCTGCTGAGCACAAGAAAAGCCTGCTGGTCAGCCGGAAAAGTCACAAGGAAGACACAGTTATTGTCCTTCCGGGGGATATTGCAATCGGCGGTCTGTCCTCGGTTATGGTTGCCGGACCTTGCTCGGTAGAGAGTGAGCAGCAGACCCGCACTGTTGCTGCGGCACTGCAAAAGGCCGGAATCAAGGTAATGCGCGGCGGCGCCTTCAAGCCCCGGACTTCACCTTATGACTTCCAGGGGCTTGGCATGGACGGACTGCGCATCCTCCGCGAAGCAGCTGATGAATACGGCCTGCTGACGATCAGTGAGATCGTTGACCCGGCCCACCTGGAGCCTGCGCTGGACTATGTGGATATTATCCAGATCGGTGCACGCAACATGCAGAACTTCGAGCTGCTGAAGGCGGCCGGGGAGCTGAACAAGCCGGTGCTGCTGAAGCGGGGGCTTGCGGCGACAATGGAAGAATTCCTGCATGCAGCTGAATATATTATGTCACGCGGCAATACCCAGGTTATGCTGATTGAACGCGGAATCCGCACCTATGAGAAATGGACGCGCAATACACTTGATATATCGGCAGTACCGATTCTCAAGCAGGAGAGCCATTTGCCGGTTCTGGTCGATGTTACACACTCTACCGGACGCAAGGATATCCTAATTCCTTGTGCCAAGGCTGCGCTTGCCGCCGGTGCCGACGGTATTATGGTAGAGGTTCATCCCGATCCGGCCACTGCGCTCTCCGATGCGGCGCAGCAGCTGAACATCGAGGAGTTCAACACCTTCTTCAGCGAGGTTAAGGCTTCCGGGCTGTTCCGCCAAAATTAAAAATGACCGGATTTGCGAGGAAATAGCAGTAATTGTGAGAAATGGTCTGAAACAACCGCTTACAAGTGCATGTGTAACTTTTGTGGGGATTAAGGGATGTCGGGTACAATGGGGAACATTGGCGTTGCACCGGACCGGGACATCTTAGGGATGTGCCTATAACCTTAACAGACACAGGAGGAAACAGCATTTTGAAGCAAAATCAATTAAATAACGGCTGGTTATCCAACACCAGAAGTGATGTACTGTCGGGCATGACCGTGGCCATAGCGCTGATTCCGGAAGCAATCGCGTTCTCTATCCTGGCCGGAGTCAGCCCGATGGTCGGTTTGTACGCCTCCTTCTGCATTGCGGTAATCACTGCACTCGCCGGCGGCCGGCCTGGCATGATTTCGGCAGCGACCGGAGCTATGGCTCTGCTCGTCGGCAGCCTTGTGCTGAATCACGGCATCGAGTACCTGTTCGCGGCGACGATTCTCTGCGGAATCTTTCAGATTCTGATGGGTATGCTGAAGCTGGGCAGGTTCATTACCTTCCTGCCGCAACCGGTCATGACCGGCTTTGTCAACGCGCTGGCGATTCTGATCTTTATGGCCCAGCTTGTACATTTTGAGGGGCAGGGCTGGGTGATGTATGCCCTGGTGGCCCTGACACTGGTTATTATCTACACGGTTCCGCGTTTTACGAAGGCGGTGCCGTCAGCGCTTGTGGCTATCATTATTGTATCGGTGCTCAGTATTGTGCTTGATCTTGATGTGAATCGGGTAGGGGATATGGGAGAGATCACCTCGGCCCTGCCGCTCTTCCATCTCCCGCAGCTGCCGCTTACGCTGGATATGCTGCTGACCATTCTGCCGTATTCCTTGTCGCTCGCCGTAGTCGGTCTGCTTGAATCGCTGATGACGGCAACGCTAATTGACGATATTACAGGCACTCCAAGCGATAAGAACCGCGAGGCCAAAGGCCAGGGGCTGGCAAATATCGTCACCGGCTTCTTCGGCGGTATGGCAGGCTGTGCAATGATCGGCCAGTCTATGGTCAATATGAAATCGGGCGGACGGACCCGCCTGTCCACTTTGGTATCCGGGATTTTTCTGCTGATTCTGATTCTTGTGCTTGGTGATGTAGTCAAGCAGATTCCGATGGGTGCACTGGTCGGAGTCATGATCATGGTCTGCGTCAGCACCTTTGAGTGGAGCTCTTTAACGTCGCTGGCCCGCGTTCCGCGTGCAGATGCCTTGGTAATGATCGTTACGGTAGTGACAGTAGTAGCTACAGATAATTTGTCGATCGGCGTACTGTTCGGTGTTCTGCTCAGCGCACTTTCCTTTGCCTGGAAAATCGCTTCAATCAGCCTGAGCGTCCGCACAGCCGGTGATACCGCTACTTATACAGTCCAGGGCCAGCTGTTCTTTGGAACGACCAGTCATTTTGTCCATGAGTTCAATTATGAGGCCGATCCGGAGCAGATTGTCATCGATTTTACCCAATCCCATGTATGGGATCAGTCAGCCGCCGGAGCGATTGCCAAAACCATCAGCAGATATGGGGCTTTGGGCAAAAAAGTAACCATTACCGGCTTAAACGAACAAAGCACAGAGCTCATTGACCGCATCGGGCTTGGCTTGTCTGGCGGACATGCCTAACCGGGGTTAATTATATCAGGACAGACAGCTTTCTCTGCGGAGAGAGCTGTTTTTTTTGATTATGGCAGCTTTGGATTCTGAGCTCCGGTCTTCAAGCGCCGGTGCTGAGCCGAATGGGCATAATCAAAGGCAAAAATGCCCTTGATTTCGCCTCACGGAGCCAACTGGGCGAAAGCCGCAGCCGGAAATGCAACAACATTGTAGTCGCAATGCATCTATATCGTTACCTTTGCCAGCGATGGGGTACTTATACTTTTAAGTAATAATTCCTTTTAGTAATAATTCCATTAAGCCAGAGGTGTCACCCGATGAACATCATTCCCAAAGCGGCAGCGCTGCTGGCCGCACTGTCCCTGCTCACCACAGGATGCGGATTTTCCGGCAGCAATGATGCAGAACAGTCTCGTGTTATAAGGTCCGTTAACACGGCCTCGTTACCCGACTCTAATGCTCCGGCGTCCATTCCCAGCGATGTATCGTCCACTCCCGCCGCTGAGCCATCCATACCTGCAGCTCCGGAGCAGGCAACAGTAACTACATCAATTCCGCCCCCGGACCATACGCAGCCGGAAGCTATCATCACCCTGGACTGGCAGGAAGCAAAGCTGCCGCCGCAGGCCGAAGCCTCGGCAGGCATGCCTGCAGACGCTGAGACGGTGTCAGTGCAGCGGATAAAGGATTTTGGCGGAATTGAGATTACCTTTTATACCCTTCCGGGAGATGCGGACTATGTATATGCTGCCCTCAGGACAACTTCAGCCCTTTACAGCCTCGGTCCGGCCGGTACCTATAATTACCGTAAAGAAGAGGATCTGAATGCAGCCGCGGTGCGCGTTTTTAAAGGTATAGCTATAAAAATCACCGGAGGACTGGGTGCCAACTCAACGCTCAGCAGTTACTACACAATTGATAAGAAGGGAATACCTTCGGGAATCCTTCAGGTGGACACCGGACATACCCGTGAAGCTGATGTTGACCGGGATGGAAGTGCTGAAGTGGTGTCTGCTCACGGTACGCCCATGGCTGCCTATGTGTACCGCTGGCATGACGGACATGCCGAGGAGGCTTATCTAAATGATGCCCTGCAGGCAGATTCCGTGGTGCTGAGGGACGATCTGATCTATGAAGCCGCTGATTTGGGTGAATCCGCAGCAGAGGAATACCGGCTTACTTCCGAAGGCCTGAACCTGCAGACTCCATAGGCAGCAGGTGTATTTTGCCCGAGGATTTATTTTCTGAGCGGATCGGGGCTGAAGCGACGCATATCGTGGGCAGGAGAAGGCACCGGGCATCAATTTGTATATAAAAGAGAGCCTGCCCGCAAGTTGATTTCCGGGCAAGGCTCGATAAACAGCTTCATCGGCAGGCTTGTCCGATCTGCTGGTCGCTGTATTACCGAACTCGCCGCCAACATAGATGAACCTTTCAGCCTCAGCTTCCAGGCCAAGGCCTTTTTGGATCAGCTCGATATTCTTCAGCGAAAACTGCGAAAGGCAAAACGCGGAAATATCTCCGGCAGCAAGACCGTTCCGCTCCAGCAGTTCCTTAATGTCATTAACCGCTGCTTCAACACATACGGAACCGTCGAAGGGATTCCAGCGGAGCTTGAAATCATCCTGCGTTATGCCCTCCCGGTAAATGCCGGACAGTCCGCAGGCCGGAAAGGTAATGCTCTCCAAGATTGCGGAATCGGTATAGTATATGGAGTCCTTGAAGCCCGAAGCTTCCGGGGTCCGCTCCAGAATGACAGCAGCGGCATCCCCGAAATTGGGATATGTAATCTTATCGTCTGTCCTGCAGTTAATGGAGCTGTAGTCGCTGCCGACAATCAGCGCGTAGCGGATGCTGCGGTTAGCCTGCATATAGCGGCTGGCCTGCTCGACAGCAGTCACCATTCCTGCACAGTTGGCATTGGAATCGAGTGTAATAGCACGGTGCTTGCCGCCAAGCCGGTGATGCAGCAGCAGGGCATTGGTCGGGTACGTATATTCCGGTGTCTGTGAGGCGAATACGATCATATCAAGATCCTCACCCCCCAGCCCGGCATCGGCCAGAGCTTTTTGTGCTGCCTCATAGCCCATGGTTAAAGCATTCTCATGTTCATCCTTAATAATATACCTGTGCTCACGGCCCATCATTTCCAGAAACCTCTTGATATCCTTGCCTTGGGCGGCGAAGTGCTCCAAGTAATAATCATTGTCTACCACATGCTGCGGATGATAATAAGCGGCATTGCAAATTCTGATATTGTCACCGGTATGCTCCATGAGCTTCACCTACACTTCGATAATTTCGTAATTTTCAAGTTTTGTGCTGCGGGCGACCCGGCTGAGCTGCATTTTGAGGATCGGGCTCTTGGTGATGGTGAAGATCACCTTTTTGAAGCCGGACTGCTGATACAAAAGATAGCACTGCTCCAGCATAGGCAGGACATCAGCAGTGGAGACATTCAGCTTGGTGCAATCCAGCACAATGTCGTACCGGGAAGGGTCGAACTGGCTCGCAGTCTGATTGTATTCCTGGATAAAACGTCCGGCATCCTCCTCCGACATTGTTCCTTCCACCTGTATATTTAGAATAGCTTCTGCGGAATTTGTTGCAAAATTAAAGCTTCCCATCTGTCCAAACATCTCCTTATCACTAGATAAATGTTAAAAAAAGGTATTCATAAATTAGTAAATAGGATTTAGATTTTATGCCGTTAAGCTGCCGGGAAGGATGCCGGATGCCCTTTTGCTTTCCAAAGCAGGCCACTATTGGTATGATTACAAGGTGTGAAAACATCTACAACCATGGAGGAATTAACAATGAGTGAGAACACAATATCCCGGATCATAGATCATACGCTGCTCAAAGCGGATGCCCGCAAGGAAGATATCATTAAGCTGGCGGAAGAAGCCAAAACCTACAAATTTGCGTCTGTCTGCGTCAACCCGGCGTGGGTGGCAGTAGCCCATGAAGTGCTGAAGGATACTCCTGAAGTCAAGGTATGCACCGTAATCGGCTTCCCGCTGGGAGCTTCAACTCCGGAGACCAAAGCTTTTGAAACAACCAATGCGATTGCAAACGGTGCTGGCGAAGTAGATATGGTCATCAACATCGGCGCTTTGAAGGACGGGGACGACGAGCTGGTGCAGCGTGATATCGCAGCTGTTGTTGAGGCGGCACGCGGCAAAGCGCTGACCAAAGTCATTATCGAGACTTGCCTCCTGAGCGAAGAAGAAAAGGTTCGCGCCTGCAAGCTTGCTGTAGAAGCAGGTGCAGATTTCGTGAAAACTTCGACGGGCTTCTCTACAGGCGGGGCAACGAAGGAAGACATCGCGCTGATGCGTGCAACCGTAGGTCCTGACATCGGTGTAAAAGCTTCCGGCGGCGTACGCAGCAGCGAAGACGCGCTAATCATGATCGGAGCGGGCGCAACCCGGATCGGAACGAGCGGCGGGGTAGCCATTGCCAAGGGTGAGCAGAGCCAGAGCAGCTACTAATAAGCAGTTTTTTTAGCGGCAGGACAAGCAGGGGAACATTATTCTTTATTGTTCTCCTGTTTTTTTATATCAGGAAGGTGAATTTGGCTGGTCGGGAGGAAGACGGATGGCGGAAAAGTTTGTTTTTCCGGAGCTGGAAACGGAGAGGTTATACATAAGGGTGTTAAAAGAAAGCGACAGTGCAGCGGTGTTCCGGCATTTTGCGGATGGAGAGGTTACGCGGTATATGGACATTCCCCCGTGCAAAGATATGGCGGAGGCATCAGAGATTATCCGGTTTCACACCGAGGATTCCGGCTGCCGCTGGGGAATCTTTGATAAGGCAAGCGGGCAGCTGGCAGGAACCTGCGGTTTTCACTGCTGGGTAGCCGGTACGCAGGCCAGGGCAGAAATCGGCTACGATCTGTCTACAGCCTGGTGGGGCCGGGGGTTCATGACAGAAGCGATTACACAGGTGATCCGGGTGGGCTTTGAACAAATGGGGCTGGAGCTCATTGAAGCAACTGCCGATCCGGCAAATGAGCGCTCAGCCCGGCTGCTGGAGCGGCTGGGCTTTCAACGCAAGGAGGAGCTAGTAGACGGCCTGGTGTATTATTTTTTGCCGAAGCTGCAGGCAGGAGTATAATTGGGAGTATTGTTTCGCAGGTGGAGTGCTTGGAGGAAACAGGGCAGAGTAGTGCGAGTTAGCTGTGGGCAGTCGGCTGATGAGCTGAAAGCAAGCGGGGAGTTGTGCCGGGAGGCGGCAGATGAGCTACAGGTGAGCTGCAGGTGGCGAAAGGTAGGCCGGGAAGCGGCCTATGAGCTGAAACCAGGCAGGGAGCTGAGCGGGGGATACAGCCATACGTTTATATCCACTGCACACATAGGGTATTTGGTACACTTAAAACGGTTAATTTCTAATGATTGTTGGATATAACTGCAGCAACAAAATGTAAGCGTGTACTTTCGTGCGGATTTAGGCTAATCTGGAGGGAAGAGCATGGTTAGAATGGATGTTTTATAAATATAATAAAACACACCGGATTAATAAGAATTTTTGCTTCCCAAATAACATCATTTGTGAGAGAATAGTTACAATTCTTAATTGTTAATGTTTGCCACTAATGATCACAGGGGAGGAAATACCAATGTCAGAAGACCGTAAGCTGTCGTTCGAAACTTTGGCTGTTCATGCCGGCCAGGAGATTGATCCCACTACACTATCGCGTGCAGTACCGCTTTATCAGACCACTTCCTATGGTTTCCGGGATGCCGAGCATGCTGCCAATCTGTTTGCACTGAAGGAATTCGGCAATATTTATACGCGCCTGATGAATCCGACTACGGATGTGTTCGAGCAGCGGATTGCTGCTCTTGAAGGCGGTGCAGGCGCGCTCGCGACGGCTTCCGGACAGGCGGCCATTTCCTTCTCGATTTTGAATATTGCCGGTGCGGGCGATGAGGTTGTATCCTCAGCGAGCCTGTATGGCGGAACGTATAATCTGTTCTCAACCACGCTGCCTAAGCTGGGAATTAAGGTCAAGTTCGTGGATTCCGATAACCCGGAAAATTTCCGCGCTGCCATTACGGATAAGACCAAGGCGCTTTATGCCGAGACCATTGGTAATCCGCAAGGGAATGTGCTGGACATTGAAGCTGTTGCAGCAATTGCCCATGAGCATGGCATTCCGCTGATTGTTGACAATACATTCCCGAGCCCGTACCTGCTGCGTCCGATTGAGCACGGGGCAGATATCGTGGTTCATTCGGCCACCAAATTTATCGGCGGACACGGCACTTCCATTGGCGGCATTATCGTTGACGGCGGTAAATTTGACTGGAAGGCAAGCGGCAAATTCCCGGGCCTGACCGAACCGGACCCGAGCTATCACGGGGTCGTGTACACGGAAGCGGTAGGACCGATTGCTTATATTATCAAAGCACGTGTCCAGCTGCTGCGTGATCTGGGAGCCGCGATTTCACCGTTTAACTCCTGGCTGCTGCTGCAGGGGCTTGAAACGCTGCATCTGAGGCTGGAACGCCACAGCCAGAATGCACTCCAAGTGGCGCAGTACCTGGAAAACCATAAAGATGTAGAGTGGGTCAGCTATGCCGGTCTGCCGAGCCATCCTTCCTACGCGCTTGCGCAGAAATATCTGCCTAAGGGCCAGGGGGCCATCCTCACCTTTGGTATTAAAGGCGGCACTGCCGCCGGCGTCAAGCTGATTGAGAATGTGAAGCTGTTCTCCCACCTGGCTAATGTCGGCGATTCCAAGTCGCTGATCATTCATCCTGCCAGCACCACCCACCAGCAGTTGTCCGCTGAAGAGCAGACAGCTGCAGGCGTTAAACCTGAGCTTCTGCGCCTGTCGATCGGTACGGAAGCAATCGATGATATCCTGTATGATCTGGAGCAGGCCATCGCTGCAAGTCAGCAGTAAGAAAAAATCAGTTTGCGGCAATAGGAAGGGTCTCTACCGTGCTCGCCTTTGTTCAGCCTAAAGATTAGGGCTGGATGAAGGGAGGGCGGCAGAGATTTTTTTTGTCTCCGGCTGTACGAAGCTTGGTGTAGCCAGAGCACTCTTATGCTCGCTGATTATCATTTTGCTCCGGGTAACATGCTGTTGTATGCCTGTTAATTGAGACCGTTTGCATATTTCCGGGGCTGCTTCAGTATTTATAAGATGTAGAAATGTTAAATGCCGGAAACAGCATGGATCTGCAGGACACATCCGGCAGCAATCCAAAGCCAAAAAAGGTGGGTGCGGTGATGAAGGGTGAACGACAGCAGGATCACAATCGCGATAATGGGGAGCGCCCGTTCAAGTATAGTGCTGCTGACCGGGCGCTAGGAGTGGAGATGAGTCAGGCTGCATCTGTAGCTTCCGCTGCCGCGGAGTTTATCACCGCAGAGAAGGCGGGCAGGGGGGCGGAACCGCCCGGCCGTGCCTATCTAAGGCGGACCGGAGAGCGCCCTGCCTTCCTGGTATTGCGTGAGGGGCAAGGAGACCGGCCATTGCTGCGGGATGAACCGGGCGCCTTCCCGGCTGGACCATGCCTGATCCGGAGTGAAGAATGGCTTCAAACGCCGGAGCTGGCCGGATTATATGAATGCTGGCTGTATAGCGAGGATGCGCTGCAGGCCGAGCGCACCCTGCAGCGCATTTATTACCGGCTGCGGGCTGCTTCCGCTGCCCTGCTGGAATCGGCGGACAGCATCTGGGCCGCTGTCACACTGCTGCACACGCCGGAGCTGGCAGTCCGGCCCGGCAAGCTGAAGGAGCTGCAGGACGTGCAGCTCGAAGCCCTGTTCGCCGCCGTGGCGGCGAACCAGCGGCTGGGCAGCGACAGCCGCATCGATCTGCTGGCGCCGTACCCCGCCAGCAGCGCCGAATTCGCGGTGCAGCGCGAATTCATCGAGGACGTGGCCGAGCAGACTCTCGGCCACGCTTACGCGGCGGCGTGCAGCATCGGGGCGCGTATCGCCCCCGGTATGCCGCCCGCCGCCGCGGGGGAAATCGCGCGCATCGCCGATTTCCTGGTGCTGGACGGCGCGGCGGAGCCTGCCGCGCCGGAGGAGCCCGCCGCCGCGGACTTCGTCCTGGCGGCGGAAGCCGTGCTTGCCGCCGTACGGCGCGTGAAGCCGGCGGCTGTGGTGCTCGCCGCCGGGGCGCCGGCGGCGGGAGCGCTTGCCGATCTGTACCGGATCGGCATGAGCGGGATCTTCTGCAGCGCCGGCCAGCGGACGGAGGCGCTGCTGCGGGCGGCCTGCCTGACCTGGATGGCCCGGCAGGACAACACCGACACAGCCGCCGAAGGATGGCTGTAGGCTTGCAGCCCTGAGTTTTACCTGTCCTCTTCTGCATACAGCCAGTTGGGCCCTTGAACTCTGCAGTATAGTGCCAGAATACAGCTAATGCGGCTCCTGAAATCTGCAGGTAGTACCACCTGTATACAGCTAATATAGCTCCGGAACTCTGCAGGTAAACCGCTCTTATGGCAGCCCAAAGTTTCGCTGTGTTTTACCCTGAGCACTATACTCAGATAGAGGCACAACATAAGAATCAGCTGCTTTTATTCAACAGGCGCACCTAATAAATTAGCCGGCCGCTAGTTTCAGAAGGGAAGGCCTCATCTTTTTCTGCAGCTGAACTTTGTACAGCTGTTCATCTCATCCGGTTTAGCCCCAGCAACGGGGAATAAGTGCACTTCAACAATTCATACACTTGTCTAGGCGGTATCCTGCTCAAAAGCGGATGCCGCCTTTTTAATTGCGAAGAGTACAGCAGATGAGCTGAAGCCGCCGGGAAGCCGGAACAGGAGTGGACGGAATGCGACTATGTTGTATTTATTACTCGGCAACCAATCCATAGGGCCCGCTAATCTAACTAAGTGGAAAAACACCATCTATTTCAGGGCTATATACGAAGAAGATGCGATTAGGTGGATAAACGCCACTTAATTCTACGGTTCAAACTCCAAATGGAGCTTACGGTCAAAAATAAGTGTTGTTTTTCCACCTAATGACCTGAAATGCCGAGAAACACTCAAATTAGTTGGCGAAAATCCACTTAGATGCAGGGTAGCCCTCGTCCACTTAATTCTCAATAAAAAGTGTCATTAATTTAGTGTCATTAATTCCCCTCTACAACTCCCACTACAACTCCCACTACAACTCCCACTACAACTCCCACTACAACTCCCACTACAACTCCCACTACAACTCCCACTACAACTCCCACTACAACTTCCACTACAACTTCCACTACAACTCCCACTATAATTCCCTCTACTTTCTCTGCTCTTTGCTTACATCCAGCTAATCACCAAGCAACCGGGGAATAACCGGTTATGAGAGGGCTTGTATAAGGTTATATAGAGCCCCTGGTTATTAAAATCCGTAAATCTGGCACATTCATTCAGGCGTTCAGGCTAATCGCGGGGTTTACTTTCGCGCATAAAGTGGTATAGTATAGGTATAAGTTGCACTGAGGAAATATATTTGCAATAGTACAACAATGATTATCATTCTCATTTATCATGCTGTCCCGGCTGAGCCGGGGCAGCATGTGTCATTTTAGGGGCTGTAATAATGGCTCTCATTCTCAGTAAGGCTGAACAGGCATTTAACCAGTTAGCAGCCGGCAACTGCCGGCCACACCCCGGGGTTCATCCCCCAATACATTCAGGAAGGTGATTAACTATGCAAGCAACATCCAAACAACTCCCTAAATCAACAGCCCGCCAGGGCACCGGGCAGCAGCCCCGGGCGCCTAAGCCGCGGCGATTTGATCCAGTCGCCATGCTGGGCAATCCGGAAATGCAGGCTGCACTCGGCAGCGGTCTGCTGATGCTCATTGCCTGGGCAGCCAGCGGCTGGTCGGAGGTGCTGTCCATAGTGCTCTATGTAATCTCCTATACAGTAGGCGGCTGGATCAAGGCCAAAGAAGGCGTGGAGACGCTGGTCAAAGAGCGTGACCTCGACGTCAATCTGCTGATGATCGCCGCTGCATTGGGGGCGGCATCGATTGGCTACTGGAATGAGGGCGCGATGCTGATCTTTATTTTTGCCATGAGCGGAGCGCTGGAGAGCTATACAATGGAACGCAGCAAAAAGGATATCTCCGCACTGATGGCGTTGAAGCCGGCAACGGCGATCCGCATTGAGCAGGGAGCGATGAGTGAGGTACCGATTGACCAGCTGGCGGTAGGCGATCTGCTGCTGGTCCGTCCGGGTGAGCTGATTCCGGCGGACGGCAAGGTATGCCGGGGGGAGTCGTCGGTTAATCAGGCCTCCATCACCGGCGAATCGCTGCCGGTTGAGAAGGCTGCAGGCAGCGAAGTGTTTGCAGGCACTGTCAACGGAGAAGGTCCGCTGTATATTGAGGTTACCACTTCTGCTGAGAACACACTTTTTGCCAAGATCATCCGGATGGTTGAGGAAGCGGAAACGGAAGTGCCGGATTCGCAGCGGTTCATTAAACGTCTGGAGTCTGTTTATGCCCGGGTTGTTGTTATCGCTACTGCAGCATTGATTACCCTGCCGCCGTTTGTGCTGGACTGGAGCTGGAGCAATACCTTCTATAAAGCGATGGTGTTCCTGGTGGTCGCATCTCCGTGCGCCCTCGTTTCATCGATCATGCCCGCCATGCTGTCGGCCATCTCCAAAAGCGCACGCAAAGGCATTTTGTTCAAAGGCGGCGTCCATCTGGAGAATATGGCAAAGGTGAAGGTGGTCGCTTTTGACAAGACGGGGACGCTGACTGAGGGTGTGCCGCAGGTCACCGATCTGATTACAGGAGAAGGCTACAGCCGTGAAGAGCTGCTGGCCGTCAGTGCTTCCATTGAAAAGCTGTCCCGTCATCCGCTGGCAGAAGCCGTTGTCCGGCTGGCCGAGGAGGAGCAGGTGGAGCTGTACAGCACCGAAGAGAACAAGTCCATAACCGGCTGGGGAATTGAAGGACGCATTGACGGCAGGCTGTGGAGAATCGGCAGATCGGACATCCTCGATGAGCAGGCACCAGCGGAGGCTGCCGGTCATGCACAGTGGACAGCGGCCCGGGCGCAGCTGGAGAGTGAAGGCAAAACCGTTTCCCTGATCCTGGAGGAGGAGCGGATCGCCGGGATGATCGCTCTGCAGGATACGGTGCGTCCGCAGGCGGCAGCCGCTGTGCAGAAATTGCATAGGCTGGGAGTCAAGGTAGCGATGCTGACAGGAGACCGGAAGGCTGCGGCAGGTGTAATGGCCGGCAAGACGGGAGTGGATCTGGTATTTGCCGATCTTTTGCCGGAGGATAAGGTTACACGGATCAAGGAGCTGCGCGGGCAATACGGGCAGGTCGTGATGGTCGGCGACGGCGTTAATGATGCTCCGGCACTCGCAACGGCTACAGTAGGCATCGGTATGGGGATGAAAGGCAGCGGCGCTGCACTGGAAATTGCCGATGTTGTATTGATGAATGACAATATCGAAGAGATTGCTTCGACCATTGAGCTGGCCCGCCGGACGCAGCGGATTGTGAAGCAGAATATGATTTTTGCGGTGACAGTGATTGTTACGCTGATGCTGAGCAACTTTTTGCAGGGGATTGCTCTCCCGTTCGGCGTAGTGGGCCATGAAGGCAGTACCATCCTGGTCATTCTGAACGGGCTCAGGCTGTTAAGATAATGAGGCTGCGAACAGCGGATATATTCCGGGGAATGGGCCAATCCGAACATAAAAATCATTAGTTCAATCTATATAATCAGGGTAACAATCCTGCTTCCAGAAAATAAATTGCTTAAAATTGAATTGTTCACAAAAAAGGTCCATTCACACGAGTCTGGCATATTGACATATTCCCTTGAGATGATCATAATAAATACTACATTATAATTATTTTAAATAAGCATTTGCAGATCCGGCGCTCAGCCGTCCATCTCAAGGAGGATATCATTATGTACAAATCCATTATTGTTGGTACCGGACCGGCCGGACTGACTGCTGCTATTTATCTGGCCCGTGCCAACCTGAACCCGCTGGTTATTGAAGGCCCGCAGCCGGGTGGACAGCTTACTACTACAACTGAAATTGAGAATTTCCCGGGATTCCCTGAAGGGATTATGGGTCCGGAACTTATGGATAATATGCGTCAGCAGGCTGAGCGCTTCGGTGCGAAGTTTATTACCGGCTGGGTGAACAGCGTGGAGCTGGGTGACCGCCCGTTCAAGCTGCATGTGGAAGGTATGGGTGAGCTGGTAACAGATACCCTGATCATCTCCACCGGTGCAACAGCCAAGTACCTCGGCATTCCGGGTGAGCAGGACAATATCGGCCGTGGCGTCAGCACATGCGCTACCTGTGACGGATTCTTTTTCCGCGGTAAAGAGATTGTCGTTGTCGGCGGCGGAGATTCCGCACTTGAGGAAGCAGGCTTCCTGACCCGTTTTGCATCCAAGGTTACCCTGGTACACCGCCGTGAAGAGCTGCGCGGCTCCAAGATTATGCAGGAGCGTGTACGCGACAACAACAAAGTAACCTGGGGTCTCAACCGCACTCCGCTGGAAGTAGTAGCCGGCGATAAAGGCGTAACCGGACTTAAGGTGCTGAACAATATAACCGGTCAAGAAGAACTGATTGAAGCAAGCGGCGTATTCGTAGCCATCGGGCACCATCCGAACACTTCTTTCCTCGGCGGACAGATTACTACCGATGCTAACGGCTACATCGTGACCAATCCGGGCACTTCCGAAACGAACATTCCGGGCGTCTTCGCTTGCGGCGACGTACAGGATACCCGATACAGACAGGCAATTACTGCAGCAGGCAGCGGATGTATGGCAGCTATGGACGCCGAGAAATACATCGAAAGCCTGGAACACAGCGCTGTTATTCTGTAAAATTCTTTTAGGAGGGAACATCCGATGGAAAATGTAATTGTGTACACATCCACCAATTGTCCGCACTGCCGTCAGGTCAAAAGCTTCCTGAGTGAAAAAGGCGTACCCTACGAGGAGCGCAACATTGAGCAGAACGATGATTTTGCCCAGCAGGTATGGGATATGGGAATGAGAGCAGTGCCTGTAACGGTGATCGGCGATTTCAAAATCGTAGGCATGAACAAAACCCAATTCGCTAAAGCACTGGCAACTGTATAAGCAACCGTTGTTCATTATAGAATATGTACCGGCCGCTTCCTTAAGGGGGCGGTCTTTGCTTTCGCTATTCCAACTTCAATGGGGGGCTGTGTGTCTTGTTGATATGCTTAAGGGATTATTGGAACCATGACGCGGTGATGGAGCTGCTTGCCCTGTGTATGACTGGTGGGAAAGAGGCTGCGGAACAGGAGATGAACCGGTATTTTACCGGTGATTCGAGGGAGCTGTTCGGCTGTTTTATAAATGGTGAGCTGAGCGGAATCATAGGGCTGCAGCGGCATAGTGAGCATATGGTAGAAATCAGGCATATTGCCGTGAAGCCGGAATGGCAGGGCAAAGGAATCGGGCGCGGGATGATTGAGGAGATCGGCCGGGCGGCCGGAGTAGAGACAATTAAAGCCGAAACAGATCATGAGGCTGCCGGATTCTACAGAAGCGCGGGCTTTGCCGTTACCAGCCTGGGTGAAAAATACCCCGGAGTGGAGCGTTTTGCCTGCGTATTGTCCGTAAACGCGCTGGCGCAGAGCAGAATGTGAGTTCTTTTAACTGGAAACCTGGATCCATTAGATTATCAAGATGATTGGGTTATGTAGTGTAGTATTATATTTACCAGTTCCTCTAAATCATCCACTATAGCATCAGCATCAGGAATAGCATTAACCGGCCCATTTCGTTTCCAGACTGCCTTCATTCCAGCGTCACGGCTTGCCCGTATATCGTTATCAGGATGATCTCCAACAAATAGAGCTTTTTCGGCGGTTACTCCAAGTTTAGCGAGTGCACGATTGAAAATAGCTTTATCAGGCTTCCGCAGTCCTTCCCATTCAGATATTAGTACCTCGTCAAATAGATGTTCAATGTGTAAGGCCTTGAAATTATCATATTGAAATTGGCCAAAACCGTTTGAGACCAAGGCTAACTTTATGTCTTGTTTCTTTAATGCGGTAAGCATTTTTAGAAGGTTCGGAA
This sequence comes from Paenibacillus sp. PastM-3, assembly GCF_029893965.1. GTDB lineage: Bacteria > Bacillota > Bacilli > Paenibacillales > Paenibacillaceae > Paenibacillus_AQ. The sequence goes on along the minus strand of NZ_JARXXP010000014.1, from coordinate 64,691 downwards.
AACCTGTACAATGCTTATGAAAGTTCTTTATGTAGTCATTTAAAAGTAATGCCCAGTCGATGTTTTGAATGGGGAATTCATGTAGAAGCTGTTGATATACTTTATCCTTCCATACGTATCCATGATTATCAAGTTCAATAAAACGTTGAACAAAGATCTCTTCGTCAATGGTTTGAAGCTCCGGGTAACGATGGTATTGATCTCTGACAAATAGTAGTAGTGATGAGTCCCGGTCTAGCAATGTTCCGTCCAAATCAAAAAGAACCGCTGCGATAGTCATTATTTCTGTGTCTCCTTTGGACTCAATATTTTAAAAGGCCATGCCGTCCCTTCCGGGACAGTATGGCCTTTTCTCTTGGACCCGCATGAACATCCATCCGGTAATATACGTTAAGCAAACATATGGGTGATAGACATGACAACCTGAAAAACGCCATAGACAGCGGCACCGCTAATAATCAGCAGGATGCCTGACTTTTTCTTCGATTGAAACAGGCGCAGTACACCGAGGCTGACCAAAGGAGCGATAATGAGTAAAAGCAGCAGCACAGTGATGAACATCTGCGCCGAAATGTCAGATGTATCAACATAGGTCATAAACTCACTCTCCGTTCAGGGAAAACCAGTGTGACATATATCACACTTATATGAATTTAATTATAAAACATTCCTGTTGTTTTTGCTGCACCCAAGCTGCCCTAATTGCGGCAATTTTACGTCAATTTATTTATAGGGTTACCCGGATATTGCCAAGAAAATGCATGACGGCCGAGAATCCGGCACCGATTACGGTTCCGCGGCTCCCCAGGCGGGAGAAGGTAATCTCCAGCTGCTGCTTGTGGTAGGGGAGCGTGCGCTCGGCTACGACCCGGCGGAGCGGCCCGCCCAGCCAGGGCTCAGCTTCCGATAACGCTCCGCCGATAACAATCAGCTCCGGATTGAAGCTGTTGATCAGATTGGTTACGCCGATCCCCAGATATTCCCCGATCGAGGCGAAGTGCTGCAGAACATCCGGCTGCCCGGATATGGCGTGACGGACAAGCTCACCCGTTGTGCGTGCAGGCAGGGAGAGGTCCGGATTGTCATATGTTTTCTCCGAGGCATACAGCTCCCAGCACCCACGGCTGCCGCAGCTGCAGGGCTTGCCCTGCGCCTCAATCGTCATGTGGCCGGTCTCTCCGGCATAGCCGCGCGCGCCCTTGTACAGCTCTCCGCCGATAATAATCCCCGAGCCGATCCCTGATCCGGCACTGATGTACAGAAGGTGCCGCACATCGCGCGCCGCACCGAAATTGAGCTCGCCCTGCGCACCGGCATTCGCTTCATTGTCAATGGTAACAGGCACCTCGAAGCTGCTCTCCAGCATGCCCCGCAGATCGACCATTTCCCAGCCAAGGTTGGGTGCGAACAGCACAATTCCGTCATCCACCATGCCCGGAACACCTACGCCGATCCCTACAAGGCCATAGGGGGAAGGTGGAGCCTGGGCGATTAGTCCGCTGATAATGCGCTTCATCTGCTCGAGCACATAAGGGAAATCATGTGCAGCCAGCGGGTAGTCCACTTCCTGCAGAACGCCTCCATCCAGATCGCACAGCACGGCGGTCAGCTGCTTCACCCGCAGCTCGATGCCGATGACGCTGCCGGCCGCAGCATTAAAATGCAGGATCAGCGGCTTGCGTCCGCCGCTGGACTCCCCGGGCCCGGCCTCGGTAACCAGCTCCTGGGTACACAGCTCGGCAACGAGATTGGAGACGGTGGCTTTATTAAGGCCGGTCATCTCGGACACCCTGGCCCGCGAGACGGGGGCGTGCATGCGGATTGTATGTAGAATAAGCGACTTATTGATCTTTTTGACCAGTGCCTGGTCGGCAGTAACCTTCACGCATTACACTTCCTTTTTTGACAACGTTCTCATTAACATATGACCTTTAGTCTAGTGCGATGTCTCTTAAAAAGCAACAGGCTTTGCAGCAGCAGTCCTGAAAAAAGGCCGAAGCTGATTGCCGCCGGTAGAACGCATACGTGCTGCAGTAGGCGGGTACTTTATGGTCAGGTTCCGCCGCGAAAAAAAGTTTTTAAAACTTTGTTTAACCAATATACAAAGTCAGAGAGATGTGTTAAGATGATGCTGTAAACGCTTGCGGGCGAAGCAGAATAGAGGAGGATTACTAATGGCTTATTTCGAAACAGTGGGCAAAATTTCTTATGAGGGCAGCCGTTCCACCAACCCTTACGCATTCAAATTCTACAATCCGAAAGAAATCGTAGCCGGCAAAACGATGGAAGAGCACCTGAAATTTGCAATGGCATACTGGCATACATTAACAGCAGGCGGTTCCGATCCGTTCGGCGCTGAAACAGCAGTCCGTTCATGGGATAAGCTGAGCACACTGGACAAAGCTAAGGCACGTGCAGAAGCCGCTTTTGAATTCATGGAAAAGATGGACCTGCAATACTACTGCTTCCACGACGTAGATATCGCTCCGGAAGGCGCATCCCTGCGTGAGTTCTACAGCAACATCGACACCATCGTTGACATCCTTGAACAGGGCATGAAGGCTTCCGGCAAAAAACTGCTGTGGAACACAGCCAACATGTTCACCAACCCGCGCTTCATGCACGGTGCAGGCTCCACCTGCAATGCCGATGTGTTCGCACACGCAGCCGCACAAGTGAAGAAAGGTCTGGAAGTCGGTAAACGTCTGGGCGCTGACAACTATGTATTCTGGGGCGGACGCGAAGGCTACGAAACGCTGCTGAATACGGATATGTCTTTTGAGCAGGACAACATTGCCCGCCTGTTCAGCATGGCAGTAGACTACGCCAAGGAAATCGGCTTCGACGGCCAGTTCCTGATCGAGCCTAAACCGAAAGAGCCTACCAAACACCAATATGACTTTGACGCGGCAACCTGCATCGCCTTCCTGCAGAAATACAATCTTGAGAAGCACTTCAAGCTGAACCTTGAAGCCAACCATGCCACACTGGCAGGACACACCTTCGAGCACGAGCTGCGTGTAGCACGCATTAACGGCATGCTGGGATCGCTGGATGCGAACCAGGGCGATCCGCTGCTGGGCTGGGATACAGATGAATTCCCTGCAAGCATCTATGATGCTACCCTGACCCTGTATGAAGTACTGAAGAACGACGGACTCGGCAAAGGCGGTATCAACTTCGACTCCAAGGTACGCCGTCCTTCCTTCGAGCCTGAGGATCTGTTCCTGGCACACATCTCCGGCATGGACGTATATGCCAAGGGTCTGAAAGTGGCTGCCAAGCTGATCGAAGACCGCGTATTCGATGACTTCATCGCTAAACGCTACAGCAGCTTCACTGAAGGCGTAGGCGCTGACATCGTATCCGGCAAAGCTACCCTGGCTTCCCTTGCCGACTATGCGCTGAACAATGAAAATCCGCGTCCGAACCAGTCCGGACGTCAAGAGCTGCTCAGAGCAACTCTGAACCAGTACATTCTTACTGTAGAGTAAGCAGAACTGCCGGGAACCAGCGGCTCTGCTGCCGGTTCCTCTATAACTAACGCAACGGGGGTTGCTGAAGAAGGCATTCTTCGGCAGCCCCTTTTCTTGTTTTAATGAATCGGATATGCTACATATTATTTTTAGGAGGCTAACTATGAAATATGTAATCGGTGTCGACCTGGGAACGAGCGCGGTTAAGACGGTACTCGTTGACCCGCAGGGGAGGGTAGCCTTTGAGCATTCGGAAGCTTATCCGCTTAGCAGACCGCAGCCGAACTGGAGCGAGCAGAATCCCGAGGACTGGGTGCAGGGAACGCTGGTCAGCCTGCGCAGGCTGATCGAAACGTCGGGTGTTGATCCGTCACAGGTAGACGGGCTCAGCTTCTCCGGCCAGATGCACGGGCTGGTGCTGGTGGACAGCGAGGGCAAGGTGCTGCGTCCGGCTATTCTCTGGAATGATACGCGGACTACGGCGCAGTGCCGCAAGATCGAGAAGACGCTCGGAACGAAGCTGATCGACATCGCCAGAAATAAGGCGCTGGAGGGCTTCACACTGCCGAAGATTCTCTGGGTTCAGGAGAACGAGCCTGAGGTGCTGGAGCAGGCTCATCAGTTCCTGCTGCCTAAGGATTATGTGCGCTTCCGGCTGACCGGCGATTATGCGATGGATTATTCCGATGCAGCGGGAACCTTGCTGCTGGACGTGGGCGCGAAGCAATGGAGCCCGGAGATTGCTGAAGCCTTCTCCCTGCCGCTGTCCTTGTGCCCGAGACTGGTGGAATCGTTCGAGCAGACCGGCACGCTGCTGCCTGAAATTGCCGGGGCTTCCGGGCTGCTGACTTCGACGAAGGTATTCGCCGGCGGTGCCGACAATGCCTGCGGCGCGCTGGGAGCGGGAATCCTCGGCGAAGGCCGGACCATGTGCAGTATCGGCACTTCCGGTGTTGTGCTGTCCTATGAAACCAACAAGGATCTTAACCTCGAAGGCAAGGTTCACTTCTTCAACCACAGTGAGAAGGATGCCTTCTATATCATGGGCGTAACGCTGGCGGCAGGTCACAGTCTCACCTGGTTCAAGGAAACCTTTGCGGCTGAGAAGAGCTTTGATGAGCTTTTGTCCGGCGTACCTTCTATCCCGGCAGGCAGCGGTGGTCTGCTGTTCACCCCGTACATCAGCGGTGAACGCACGCCGCATCCGGATGCCAACATCCGCGGCAGCTTCATCGGCATGGATTCCGGCCATACACTGGCTCACTTTACACGTTCGGTGCTGGAGGGCATCACGTTCTCGCTGCGTGAGTCAATTGAGATCGTGCGTGAATCGGGTAAAGAAATTACGGAAATCATCGCCATCGGCGGCGGTGCCAAGAATGAAGCGTGGCTGCAGATGCAGGCTGATATTTTCAATGCTTCCATTATCAAGCTGGAAAGCGAGCAGGGGCCTGCAATGGGCGCAGCTATGCTGGCAGCGTACGGCAGCGGCTGGTTCGGATCGCTGGGTGAATGCGCCGAAGCGTTCATCCGGCCGGCAGAAGTATTCAAACCGAATGAGAAAGAGGCAGCCGTCTATGACGGACTGTTTGCTCTTTACCAGGAAGTATACGGACAGACCCGCGGTCTTAACGACAAGCTGGCGGCATACCGCCAATAACAGCTGAAGCTTAGCTGCGTTAAGCGGACGGACACTGATAATCACTTGAGGTTGCTATCAATAATCCTTTTTTTCTCGCAGAAACGGTTACCGCCTTCTTACGAAGGACGGCATAGCCGTTTCTGCTTGTTTCCGGATTTGTGTTATAGGGGGGCTGAGAGCTGATGATAAAAGTGCTGATTGTGGATGATGAGCCGAAGCTGAGGGAAGGGCTGCGCAGCCTGATTCCATGGGAAGATGAGGGCTATACCGTTGTAGCGACGGCGGCGAACGGATTCGAAGCGCTTGAGAAGTATAATACTTTTGCACCCAAGCTGGTTGTCGCCGATATCCGGATGCCGGGAATGGACGGCCTGGAGCTGATTACAGAGCTGCGCAGGCAGAACGCGAAATGCCATGTGCTGATTCTCAGCGGCTATGCCGACTTTGAATATGCCAAGCGGGCGATTTCAAACCGTATTGACGGGTACCTGCTGAAGCCGGTCGATGAAGACGAGCTGATCTCTTATCTGCGGGAGATGCGTGTGACAATCGGCCAGGAGGAGATGCTGAGCGTCCTGCAAAATGTGGTGGACGAGAACAGCCGTGAAGTCTGGCTGCGCGGGCTGCTCCAGCCCGGCCCGGGGGACATCAGTCCACTGGAAGCAGCTGACAAGCTTAATCTGCAGGGCGCAAGTGAGGTTGTACTGCTCAAGCTGCTGAAGCCTGCGAAGGGAGAGGACGGCAAGGAAGAACGGGTCCGCAATGAATTGGAACGGCATTGGCAGCCGGAGGAGGCAGAGTTCTTCAGCCTTCCGCCCTATGCCGGCCTGCTGCTGAAGGCGCCGCTGAAGGATACAGCTGCCCGCACAGCGCTGTGGCAGGAATTAAACCGGGTTATCTCCAGGGAGGGGCTGGACTTCTATGCCGCATCCGGAGGGGCTGCTGCAGGTCCGGAGCTTATTGCGGCTTCGTTCACAGCGGCCAAAGGGCTGCTGGAGCATGCTTTTTTCGGACGCAGGGAGATTCTGTCCGGCGGATTCATGGAGCATTGGGCGGAAGCGGCAGTGGAGCCTGCCGAAGAACAGGGGGAGCCCGGCGATTCCGAGCGTGATGAGGAGATGGAACTGCTGCTGGCGGTCGAAACAGGAAGCACGGAAATCCTGCCGCCGCTGGTGAAGCAGATTATCAGCAAGCTGGTTGAGGCCCGGCATGACGAAGCCTATATCAAAGACAATCTGATCCGGATGATCAGCAGCACCATTGCCCGGCTGGAGGCGGCTAACCCCGAGGTGCGCACTCTGATCAGCGGGAATATCTCGCCGGCGAGCGAGGTGTATAACAGCTTTTATCTGATTGATATTCACCAGATGGTTGCAGATTATCTGGAGCACCTGGCGCGACAGCTGAACAGCGGCGGGCGGGGCGATGAAATCAAGCGGATTACCGATCTGATCCAGCGCCGCTATAACGAGAACCTGAAGCTTGGGATGCTGGCGCAGATTTTTAATTATAACAGCGCGTATCTGGGCAAAATGTTCAAGAATCAGATCGGTGAGCATTTCAATACGTATCTCGACAAGGTGAGAATTGAGAAGGCGAAGCAGTTCCTTGCCCAGGGCATGAAGGTGTATGAAGTGGCTGAACGGGTCGGTTATATGAATGCTGATTATTTTAACGCGAAATTCCGCAAATATGTCGGTGTTTCACCAAGCGCCTTCCGCAAGGAGCAGTAAGCTGCGCCTACGGGCTTGCCGAACGTGAAGCACAGGTTTATGATAGACGGGCTGTTCCCCATCCGCAGCGGATGAGCGGGGCAGCCTGTTTGCCATATCCGGGGGAGGATGAAGATGAAGCAGCTTGTGAGCCTGATTAATAATATGAAGCTGAAGTATAAGCTGATGATGTTTTACGTGGTTGTGGTTATGATTCCGGTGCTGATTGTCGGGATTATCCTGATCAGCTATTTCCGCAACGCCGCGCTTGATAGGGCCATTGACCAGGCAAGCAATAACGTGGAGAAAATCAAAAGCCAGATGTCCAGCAAGCTACGTGTGCCCACGGATATCTCCAATCTGCTGTTTTTTGATGATGCGCTTGAAGTGCTGGTAAATACGAAGTACCCGAACATTCTGGAGCTGACCAAAGCTTACATGGACTATACCGATTTTAAGGAATATATGCTGCAGTACCGGGAGATCGCCAATATCCGCTTTTTTATCGATAATCCGACGCTTGTGAACAACCTCGCGATTACTCCGCTGACCTCCGAGACGGAAGAAAGACCCTGGTTCAAGAAAGTGATGGAGACCAAGGGCATCTACTGGCTCTATATTGATGATAAAGAGGAGTTTCTCAGCACAACCAAGGGAAGCATTAACAAGCTGAGCCTGATCCGGCAGGTGTCTTACCCTGAATACAACAGCACCGGTGTCATTATGGTTCAGGTTAATCAGAATGAGCTGAATAACATGCTGTCCCAGGAGCCGTTCGAGACGATCATTACAGACGAGCAGGGATATATTGTAGCGGCCAAAAACCCTCAGCTGGTCGGCACGACGCTTGCCTCTTTTGATATCGGCGTCAATCTGGAGAGCCAGACGGACAAGGTAATCCAGACTCAGGTCAAGGGCGAAGACTCCTATGTGATCCTGGATGAGATGAGTCCCGAGCTCAGCATCAGCAAGCTGAAAATCATATCCGTCTTTGAAACCAAGAGCATTCTCAGCGGTGCAAATAAGGTCAGTGTGCTCGGTCTGCTGATTATCAGCGGGGTTCTGCTCGTTGCTCTCGTGATGGTGTATATTATCTCTCTGCTTACGACGAACCGCCTGCTGCGGCTCAGCCGTCAATTGAACCAGGTGGCCCTCGGTAATCTGAACATTGTATCCCACATCGACGGTACGGATGAAATCGGCCAGCTCTCGCGCCAGTTCAATTACATGGTATCCAGCATCAACCAGCTGATCAGCCAGGTGATTGAATCCAACGAGAAGAACAGCAGGCTTGAGATTGCCCAGCGCGAGATCAAGCTGAAGATGATGGCCAGCCAGATCCATCCGCATTTTCTGTTTAATGCCCTGGAGTCAATCCGCATGAACGCCCATCTCAAGGGTGAGAAGGAAATTGCCAACATAGTGCGGCTGCTCGGCAAGCTGATGCGCAAAAATCTGGAGGTCGGGCGGGAACGGGCTCCGCTCAAGGAAGAAATTGAGATGATCCGCTCTTACCTGGAGATCCAGAAATTCCGTTATGAGGACCGGCTGATGTATGAGATTAACTTTGATGCCAAAGCAGCAGAGGTGCTGATTCCGCCGCTGATTATCCAGCCGCTGGTCGAGAATTCCGTCGTTCACGGGCTGGAGAATAAAGAGGGGACGGTGCAAGTGTATGTCAGTGTGACGATGCAGGAAAATGAAATTCAGGTCAATGTCAGCGATGACGGGGTCGGAATGTCCAGTCAGCGCCTGGCTGAGATTCTGGAAGTGATTACCAAGGCGGAAGAAGAGCAGCGGAGCCGGATCGGCATGCGCAATGTGCATCAGAGACTGGTGCTGTATTACGGGGAGCAGCATGGGCTTAAGATTGCCAGCGAAGAAGGACGGGGTACGGAAATATCTTTTTCCATCCCGAGTGATAGCGATTACAAACAGTAGTTCCCCGGCTGCTGTTCAATGTCTAATTTGTATATGATTTTAGATAAAATATGTCGGGTATTCGCTTACATTTTGGTACGGTATGATATGAATATAAAAACGAAGGGGGAATAACGATCGTGAAAGCGCTCACTGAAAACGGTGTTACAGCAAATGAAAGCGTAACCCCCCACCCACCTGCGAAGCGGAAAAGAAGCGGATTTTGGAGTAGTGTACTGCAGCAAAAGTACTTGTATCTAATGTCTCTTCCATTCGTTATCTGGGTATTTATTTTCAGCTATGTGCCCGTATGGGGATGGTTGATGGCATTCCAAAAATATAAACCGGCCAAGTCCTTCAGTGAACAGGAATGGGTCGGACTGGCTAACTTCAAGGAGCTTTTCCAGGATGAGCGGTTCTATCTTGTACTGAGAAATACACTGGCAATGAGTATACTCGGATTGATTGTCGGCTTCGTGGTTCCCATCCTGTTTGCCGTCCTGCTCAATGAGCTGCGGGGGAGCATCTTCAAGAGAACGGTACAGACCGTATCCTACCTGCCTCACTTTGTATCCTGGGTCGTTGTCGGCGGGATTGTCTATAAGACCCTTTCCATTGACGGAGGGATCGTGAACGATCTGCTGATCTGGCTGAATGTTATTGATGAGCCGATCCAATTCATGGCCCAAGGGAAGTATTTCTGGGGAGTAGTCACCGCAGCTGATATTTGGAAAGAAACCGGCTGGAATGCGATCATCTATCTGGCAGCGATTACAGGTATTGATAAAGAGCTGTATGAAGCGGCAAAAGTGGATGGTGCAGGCAGAATCAAACAGATGTTCAATATTACGTTGCCTGGTATTCGTTCAACCATTATGGTGCTGCTGATCATGAACATCGGCCACCTGATCGGAATCGGCTTTGAGAAGCAGTTCCAGCTGCAGAACAACCTGGTTACCGATTATTCGGAAGTACTGGATTTGTATGCGCTTAAATATGGTATCCAGATATCAAGATTCTCCTACGGTACTGCAATCAGTATGTTCACCTCGGTAGTCAGTGTAATCCTGCTGTTCACTGCTAACGGCGTGATGAAGAAATTAACTAAAGAAAGCATCATGTAAGGAGGGGATCATAAATGGCTAGCAAAGCTTTTCAAATGACAAAGTCTGAACGTGCCTTCGATATATTCCTGTATGTTTTTCTAACCCTTGTAATGATCGTAACGTTGTATCCCTTCCTCAACGTGCTGGCGATTTCTTTAAATGAATCTACAGACACCGTGCGCGGCGGCATCTACATCTGGCCGAGAGCCTTCACGCTTGAGAACTACGAACGGATCTTCAGCTATACCGGCCTGATTCAAGGCTTCAAGATTTCACTTCTGCGCACGATCTCAGGTACACTTCTCGGTCTGATCAGTGCTTCCATGCTGGCCTTTACGCTCAGCCGTCCCGAATTCAGAGCCAGAAAGTTTGTCTCGGTTTTCCTGGCCCTGACCATGTATTTCTCGGGCGGTATGGTTCCTATGTACATTCTGATGAGAGATATGAATCTGATCGGAACGTTCTGGATTTACATCCTGCCGGGTGCGGTTTCCGCCTTTAACGTGTTCATCATCCGTTCCTTTATGGACGGCCTGCCATTTGCCCTGCAGGAATCAGCGAAGCTGGACGGGGCAAATGACTTTAAGATTTTCTACAAAATCATCCTGCCGCTCTGTAAACCGGTGCTGGCAACCATCGCGCTGTTTCTGGCCGTAGGGCAATGGAATGAATGGTTCACAACGTATCTGTATAACGGTAATAAAGCCCACCTCACAACACTTCAGTATGAGCTGATGAAGGTGCTGGCGACTACCAACCAGGGCAGCGGCATGGTAAATGCCAACGATATGGCCCAGCAGATGGCCCAGATTTCACCTGAATCCATCAAGATGGCGATCACGATTGTTGTAACTGTACCTATTCTAGTTGTTTATCCGTTCCTGCAGAAGTATTTTGTCGGCGGGATGACACTGGGGGCTGTAAAAGCCTAGATTCCGGTTCTGGCTGCCGGGGAGCGTACATGCTGAGCGGACACCTCCGCCGGATTACGCTCCCCCAAGCTTCACCGCTTGCAGGATTTATTATTATATTGATTTTGCAAGCGCTAACAAAGGTATACTCAGGTTAAGCCTGATATGCATAAAGGAACATACAAATTTTTAAGGGGGATTACAAATGAAAAGCAAAGGCATAAAGACTGCTTTTACACTCATGCTTTTGAGCTCTATGCTGATCGCAGGCTGTGGCGGCAACAACGCTGCCAACAATACTGCCAATAATACGCCGGACAATACCGGTAACAACACAGAAACGAACCAGCCGGCTGACGGGGCAATGGACACAAGCCCGTTTAAGATCTCATTCTTTGGTGCGGATGCCAGTCCTAACTGGAATAATATGCAGGATGATGTGGGGAAAGCTATTACTGAGAAGACCGGTGTAACGCTTGAGGCCGAATATGATGTCGGCAGCGGCGGCGGCGACCAGAAGATCGCTATGATGGCTGCCAGCGGCGACGTGCCGGATCTGATCTTTGCAAAAGGTAGCCTGAGCACCCTGGTGGATGCCGGCCTGATTATCGATCTGACCGAGCTGATTGATAAATATGCTCCGAATCTCAAAAAGGTCTACGGCGAGAACATGAACCGTCTGAAATACAGCCTGGATGACCAGAGCATCTATCAGATCCCTACTAACATGGGTGTCGGCCAGTCCTCCTTTGACGCAACCGGCGGCTTCGAAATCCAGCACCGTGTACTGAAAGAGCTGGGCTATCCTGAAGTAAAAACATTGGCTGATTATGAAAAGGTACTGAAGGACTACGTGGCGCTGCATCCGGAAACGGACGGTCAGCCTACCATTCCGCTCACACTGAATGCGGATGACTGGAAGATCATGATTACAGTAACTAACCCTGCCTTTATTACGACAGGCGCACCGGATGATGGTGAGTACTATGTTGATCCGGAAACTTACGAAGCACAGCTGCACTACAAACGTCCTGTAGAAAAAGAGTATTTCCGCTGGCTGAACGGCATGTACAATCAGGGCCTGCTGGATAAAGATACTTTCGTCCAGAAGGATGACCAGTACAAAGCTAAAGTAGCAAGCGGCCGCGTACTCGGTCTGATCTCCCAGGAATGGGAATACCAGGATGGCGAGAATGCACTGAAGGCAGCCGGTAAAGATGAGTATACTTATGCCCATTTCCCAGTAACCCTGAGCGAAGAGTATAAAGATCACTCCTTCATGCAGACAGGTATCGACGGCTACGGCCTGGCGATTACAACTGCAGCTAAAGACCCTGAGCGCATCATCAAATGGCTGGACTGGATGTCCTCCGATGAAGGACAGATCCTGAGAAACTGGGGTATTGAAGGCAAGCATTACACTGTAGATGCAGACGGCAAGCGTGTGGTTCCGGCTGATATTCAGGACAGAAAGGCCAATGATGTTGCCAATTTCCAAAAAGAAACAGGTATCGGCCAGTATCTGATCTTCGGTGCACGTTATGGTGACGGTGTAAAAGATCCGACTGGAAACTACTATACTACAAGCTTCCCTGAAGAAATTGTAGCTGCTTACTCCGACGCTGAGAAGGAATCACTCGCCGGCTATGGCGCTACTACCTGGAAAGATCTGTTCCCTAAAGAAGATGAATTCCCTGTAAAAGAAACCGGTGCTCTTTACAACCTGCCTGTTCCAACTGACGGACAATATCAGGTAATCTTCAAGAAAACTCAAGATATTATCCGCAAGCGCATTCCGGAAGCGATCCTGTCCAAGCCGGGTGATTTCGACAAGGTATACGATGCATTCCTTGCTGAGCTGGACAAAGCAGGCGCTCAGGATATGGAAAAAGAATTCACTGAGCTCGTGAAAAAGAGAGTATCCCTGTGGACCGGCAAAGAATTTTAATCCAAGGTATTCTTTCAGCATTACAAACTTAATGCAACAGCAGGGACCCGGTGTTTGTCCGGGTCTTTTGCTGTATATTGCCCTATACGGAAGGCGGGAGAGGATGAAGGACGTGAATCTGGGACAACCGTGGAAGTTAAAGTACAAGCAGCCGGCAGCTGTATGGGAAGAGGCATTGCCGCTGGGTAACGGTCATATGGGCGCGATGGTATTCGGCGGTACAGCTGAGGAGCGTTACCAGCTGAATGAGGATACTTTATGGTCGGGATTTCCCCGGGATACGAATAATTATGAGGCTCTCCGTTATCTGAAGAAGGCGCGCGGGCTGATCACCGAAGGCAGCTATACGGAAGCAGAGAAGCTTATCAACAGCCGGATGCTCGGTGTGAACTGCCAGGCGTATATGCCGCTTGGCGATCTGATCCTGAAACAGCCGGGTACGGAGAACTGCATGGAATACAGCCGGGAGCTGGATCTGGATAGCGGAATTGCTGCAGTATCCTTCCGGACAGATGTTGGCATGTTCACCCGTGAGGCATGGATCAGTGCGCCAGACGGTGTGATGGTTATTCAGGCTACGAGTGAAGCACGCGGCGGATTGAACCTGGAGCTGAGCCTTTCGAGTCCGCTCCGTCATACGGTGAAGCAGACGGGAGCAGCAACGCTTATGCTGGAAGGCCGCTGTCCGACGCATATTGCCGACAATTATCACCAGGATCATCCGTACGCAATCCAATATGAGGACGGGCTGGGCATTGCCTTCGAACTGCATCTGCAGGTCATTGCCACAGGCGGCCGGGTTGAAGCGGCAGACGGGCGGGTGCTTGTCTCCGGTGCGGATCAGGTGCAGCTGGTGCTTGCTGCCGCAACGGATTATGAGCAGTTGAAGAGCAGGGCGGCACATTTGAGCGGCAGCCGTGCGGCTGCCGGCTGGCAGCCGGCAGATGAAACGCAGGCTCAGAGCACAGCTGTGCAGGTGAAGGGCGGCAGCGGTGCAGGTCCGGCTGAGCTGCTTAGCCCGGGGGAGAGCTGCGAACGGCGGCTGGCGGCTGCGTGCGGGACGGCGTACGAGGTGCTCAAGCAGCGGCATACCGCCGATCATCAGGCGCTGTTCCGCCGGATGGAGCTTGACCTTGGCTGGAGCGAAGCAGCTGAGCTGCCGACGGATGAGCGGCTGGCTGCGTACAAGAACGGCGGGGAAGACGCGGCGCTGGAGGCGCTGCTCTTCCAGTACGGGCGTTATCTGCTGATCGGCAGCTCGCGTCCCGGTTCACAGGCCGCCAATCTGCAGGGGATCTGGAATGAGCATGTTACCCCGCCGTGGAACAGCAACTATACCACAAATATCAATACACAGATGAATTACTGGCTGGCTGAGGCGGGCAATCTGAGTGAGCTGCACGGGCCGCTGATTGATCTGATCGGCGAGCTGAGCGAGACAGGGGCCAGAACGGCCGCGGTCCATTACGGAGCACGCGGCTGGACAGCCCACCACAATGTGGACCTGTGGCGGAGCTCGGTGCCGTCCGGCGGCGATGCCAGCTGGGCGTTCTGGCCGATGGGCGGCGTGTGGCTGAGCCGCCATCTCTGGGAGCATTACGCGTATAACCCCGATCCTGCCTTCCTGCAGGAGACGGCCTATCCGCTGATGAAGGGGGCGGCGCTCTTCGCGCTGGACTGGCTGGTCGAAGGGCCGGAGGGCCTGCTCGTGACCAGTCCGTCTACCTCGCCGGAGAACCGTTTTGTTACCGCTGACGGGGAACCATGCAGCGTATCCATGGGGTCGGCGATGGATATGAGCCTGATCCGGGAGCTGTTCGGGCACTGCCTGGAGGCGGCGCGGATTCTGGACACAGATGCGGCATTCCGGCAGCAGCTGGAGCAGACGCTGCCGCGGCTGGCTCCGCTTGTTATAGGCGCGGAGGGACGCGTGCAGGAGTGGTTTGAAGATTTCGCTGAAGCAGAGCCGGGGCACCGTCATGTCTCCCATCTGTACGGGTTGTACCCGGGAGAGCTGATTAATGAGCGGGATACCCCGGAGCTGGTTGAAGCAAGCCGGCGGACCCTTGAGAAGCGGATTGCCTCGGGCGGCGGACACACCGGCTGGAGCTGTGCGTGGCTGATTAACCTGTATGCCCGGCTGCGGGACGGGGAGGCGGCTCATAGCTTCGTGCGGACACTGCTGTCGCGCTCGGTTTACCCTAATCTGTTCGACGCCCATCCGCCGTTCCAGATTGACGGGAACTTTGGTGCGGCCGCCGGGATTGCCGAGATGCTGCTGCAGAGCCATCTGGGCGAGCTCCGCCTGCTGCCTGCCCTGCCGGAGGCCTGGAAGAGCGGCCGGGTCAGCGGAATCAGGGCACGCGGCGGCTATGAGCTGGAGCTGGAATGGAAGGACCATCTGCTGGTATCCGCACGCATCTCCGCTACCCGTGACGGGGAATGCCGGATCGTATATACCCGCGGGCTGAAGATTCAGCTGCCTGACGGCGGCATTGCCAGCGCGGATGAGCCGCTTCAGGTTAAAGCCGGTGAGAGTTACCTTGTGACTGCCGGCAAAGTTTAACGAGAATTACCTTTGAAATAGCTGTTGCGAAAAAAACTGCTTCCTATGCAGCATGATGCTGCGCGGGAGCAGTTTTTTTGCCGGAAAGGACAAAGCCGCCGGCAAGAGTAGCGGAGAATTCGAATAAAATGATTCTGCACCGGCAGTTACACAACCTGAGCTTCCGGGTCTATGTGTGCCTTGTAAATATGGTGCGGTAAGGCCACTATTCCATCGTAAAACCTTATTTCCCTGGCATTCCAGGCCGATAATAATAGTGTATATTTTTAATTTGAGATAATATAGAAATCAGTTGTACGAAAGATATTTCCGGCATCTACTATAGAGTAGAAGTACAAACTATCCTTTACAGTTTAGCCAGGGCTATTTGAAGGTTGCAGGGGGCAAGGGGGAAAACATGCGAAAGAAACATATGTCGCTGATGAAGGCGTTACTCGGGGGGGTGCTGCTGTCTGCAGCTTTGCCGCCGGCGGCCTACTACGGCTGGGGACAGGTCCATGCGGCTGCAGCATCCGCTTCGCTTCAATCGGTAAGCGAGATGACGCAGAAGCTGACCGGGGCAATGGGCAACCGCCGGGAGACAATCACCTTTAAGTATACGGGGAAGACAAACAAGCTGAAGGCACAGGTGCAGAGTGCAATTGACCAGGCGATGGCCAGTGATATTTATTTGTATTACATCGTTGACAGCTATGCCTTTTCATATAAACAAAACGGCCAGTCTGCTAATGTGACAGTGCAGGTGAAATACCGGGAGACGCTGCAGCAGACAGCCTATGTAAACAAGCAGGTAAAAGCCATTCTCCAGAAGATTATCACGCCGGGCATGAACAACCACCAGAAGATCAAGGCCATTCATGACTGGGTGGTGCTGAACCTGAAATATGACAACACCTATACTAAATACACCGCTTATGAAGGGCTGACTACCGGCAGCGCCGTATGCCAGGGCTATTCCCTGCTCACCTATAAGCTGCTGCTCGGCGCAGGGATCCCGAATAAAATCGTCGAGGGTACTGCCAAACCGGCGGGAGGTGCAAGACAATCCCATGCCTGGAATCTGGTTCAGCTGAACGGGCTCTGGTACCATCTGGATACCACATGGGATGATCCGGTGCCGAACATCGAGGGGGAAGTCAGTACGGCATATTACATGAGAACGGACTCGCAGATGCGGCGTGACCACTCCTGGACCAAATCCTATCCTGCTGCATCAGTCAGCTATGCTCAGACCTTGTCCGAGCTGGTCAGCCGCGGAGGAACGGGAGTATCCGTGTATGAGAAGCTGCAGGAGCAGCTGGATTACAGGCTGTATGAGGAAAAAGAGGTTGTGCGTTCTGCTGCAGAGCTGAAGGAGCTGGCGAAATCCGCCATCGCTTCCGGCAAGCAATCGCTGCTGTTCCGTTACCGGGGAAGCGAGAAGCTGCTCAAAAACGATCTGCAGACACTGTACACGCTTGGGCTGGACCAGCTAGCGTACACCAGCTCTGCTTTTGAGAATACCGGTGATCTCAAGGTTTATATTACCTGGAAATAACAGCGGATGGGCACCTCCCGTGCGGTTGTTGTCCTGATGCGAAATGAACGCAGCCATCAGTTGTGTGATTACCCTTTACTTCTTCAGATTCCAGCTGTCGGCACCATACTTCTCCTCAGCAAGCCGGTTGGCCAGTTCAATCTCGAAGTCAGTCAATGTCCCGGGGATGAGCTCCGTACCCAAATTTTCTGCGAAACCTTGATGAAAGGTTTCCTCCAAATCACGAATCGTCACCGAAGGGTCCCCTTTCCGCCGCAGGCACGAATTAATATCAACCGCTTTGCGCTCGAAAATCTTCTTCATCCGCTGTTTGTCCTCAGGATCGGTGAAGTTCAAGACATTGAACAGTAGATCCGAGTCCAGTTCGAGAAGAATGGAGCCGTGCTGCAGAATGACTCCCTTGGAACGCATTTGAGCGCTTCCCGCGATTTTTCTGCCTTCGACTACAAGTTCGTACTTGGATGGCGCATCGAAGCAAGCCGCAGACATTGGCTTGTTTCCACGCCGGGAATCATCTACTTGCCACTCAGCCAAGGTCTGTGTCTCGGAAGATTCCAAGCCCGTCATATGTGCATCCAGACCCAGCTTCCGGAAACCGAGCAGCAACCCCATGCTTAGCACGCGGTATGCCTCCACTACACTTGCCGGAATACCGGGATAATTCTCCGATACGATGATGCTGTAAGTCAGCTCTTGATCATGAAGGACGGCCCGGCCGCCGGTCGACCGCCGCACAAACCCTAGGCCGTACTCCCGAAGCGCGGTGAAGTCCACTTCCTTGGCCGCATGCTGGAAGCAGCCGATGGACAATGTCGCTGGATTCCATCCATAGAATCGCACCGTTGGCGGCACAAGACCCCGCTCGTGTGCGGTGAGCATCGCTTCGTCGATCGCCATATTTTCCGCAGGCGTCCGGTTTCCTGTATGTACAAACCTCCACATCGTCATCATATCCCCGCTTCCAGCCTGCCGGCACCGATTTTCGCATCATAATAAAGTGAAGTACCGTCGAGTTTAACTTTGTCTATATCCGCCTTATGCTTGTCTGACCGCATCGCCGGGTACTCCCTTCGTCAGAACTTAAATAACGCCAGCTATCTCTATGACCGGAACCCCTGCTCAGTTCTCAAGCACAGCGGCTTCCGTACCCGCAGCAGCCGATTTCGCGCTCTCCGTTTGCTCCCGGGCATGATAGGAGCTGCGGACAAGCGGACCCGCCTCGACATGTGCAAAGCCCAGCGCCAGTCCCTCCCGCTTCAGCTCAGCGAATTCTGACGGTTCATAATAGCGGTCGACCCCAATATGCTTGAATGTAGGCTGCAAGTACTGACCGATCGTCAGAATGTCACAGCCTGCAGCTCTCAAATCCTTCATCGCTTCGATGATCTCTTCCTTCGTCTCACCCAGCCCGACCATCATGCCGGATTTCGTCGTCTGCTCCGGACGCAGCTCTTTCGCAAGGCGCAGCACAGAAAGAGATCGCTGGTATTTCGCCTTCGCCCGCACTTTGTCCGACAGCCGGCTTACGGTTTCCAGATTATGGTTCAAAACATCAGGCTTCGCCGCCAGTACTAGGGCAAGCCGATTCGCTTCCCCGCCTAAATCCGGGATCAGCACCTCGATGTCCGTCAGTGGATTGCTCTCACGCACCGCTGTAATTGTCGCAGCGAACATCGAAGCTCCGTGATCGTTCAGATCATCCCGGGCAACGGAAGTAATGACGACATGCTTAAGCCCCATCTCCTTGACCGACTGTGCCACATGCCGCGGCTCCTCGAGATCAAGTTCCGTCGGTAAACCCGAGGTAACGGCGCAGAACCGGCAGGCACGTGTACAAATATTCCCCAGAATCATGAAGGTCGCTGTCCGCTGACTCCAGCATTCATAAATGTTCGGACATTTTGCCTCTTCACAGACCGTGTGAAGCTTGCGGCCGCGCATCATCGTGTTAATCTCTTTATAACCGTCCCCCGTATTCAGCGATATTTTAAGCCAATCGGGTTTACGTTCTCTTGCCTTCTGCATTGTCAGCCTCCCATATTCAAATGTAATGAATAATTCTGCATGCCATGCTGTGAAATCGGACATAGGGCTAATGGAAGCCTATGCTTATTTTTAACATAGTCTACCGCCTGGCACATGAACAACGCAAGAGATATTCGTAACAATTTTAAGAAAATCATTTCTGAATCATGACGTCTGCAGACCGGCTAGACATTCTGTCAGAGGGAGTACAACCGGGAAGCATAGAAAGGAATGTAAACTGAACGATAAACAAAAAAGGATGCTCCGCGCCACAGAGGCAGCGGGGCATCCTTTTTAATGTAGTAAACAGTTCAGCAGCTGAACGAGGGTTTAATCCGCATGGGTGCTGAGATCGCAGTCCTGGAGCGGAATGAGTCGGCTAGGTCTGAACCAGCGGTAGCCAGCCCAGATCAGCAGGAACAGCGGCAGGCTGACGTAGGAGACCAGCACGCCGTACCAGTCGATGCTTCCGCCGGTGAAGGCACCCATGTTCTGGCCGAGTACTGCAATCATGCAGAGTGCGAAGGCAAAGAGCGGGCCGAACGGGAACCATTTGGCCCGGTACGGCAGCTCATCCAGCGAATGGCCCTGCTTGACGAAAGCGCGGCGGAACCGGTAATGGCAGACGGCGATGCCCAGCCAGTTGATGAAGCCGCACATCCCGGAGGCGTTAAGCAGCCAGTTGTAGACAGCGCCATCGCCGAAGAAGGAGGCTAGGAAGGCCAGCATACCGACCGCTGTAGTCACCAGGAGGGCGCCGACAGGCACACCGCGGCGGTTCAGCTTGCCCAGCGCCCGCGGCGCCATGCCGTCCTTGGCCATCGCGTACAGGACGCGCGTGGAGGCATACATGCCGGAGTTCCCGGCCGACAGGACGGAGCTCAGGATGACGGCATTCATTACGGACGCAGCGATAGCCAGTCCGGCTTTATTGAAGACAATGGTGAACGGGCTGACACCGATGTCATCGATGCCACCGCGCAGCAGGTCGGGATTCGTATAAGGAATCACCAGACCGATAACGAGAATGGCGAAGATGTAGAAGATCATAATCCGCCAGAACACCTGCCGGATCGCGATCGGCACATTACGGCGCGGATTCTCGCTCTCGCCGGCGGCAACGCCGACCAGCTCGGTTCCCTGGAAGGAGAAGCCGGCGGCCATAAAGACACCGACGAAGGCGAAGAAGCCGCCGTGGAACGAGCTGCCGCCAAGCTGGAAGTTGCTGAAGCCGATCCGCTCACCGCCCATAATGCCGAAGATCATCAGCACGCCGACAATCAGGAAGACGATAACGGTAATGATCTTGATGATCGCGAACCAGTATTCCGATTCTCCGTACCCGCGGGAGGAGAGGAAGTTAAGGCCGAACATCACCAGCAGGAACACCAGGCTCCAGAGGGCCGAAGAGCTCTCAGGGAACCAATACTTGATAATGACCGTTGCAGCGGCGAGCTCGGCTGCAATGGTTACCGCCCAGTTGTACCAGAAATTCCAGCCGATGGCGAAGCCGAAGGCGGGGCTGACAAACCGGGTGCCGTAAGTGCTGAAGGAACCGGAGTCAGGCAGGTAGGTGGCCAGCTCACCGAGGCTGGTCATCAGGAAGTACACCATAAGCCCTACCGCAGCATAGGCGAGAAGGGCTCCGCCCGGACCGGAGGAGGCAATGGCGCCGCCGCTGGCCAGGAACAGCCCGGTTCCGATCGATCCGCCGAGGGCGATCATCGTCAGGTGTCTGGCTTTGAAGGTTTTGCGCAGTGCCGGCTGCTGGTTGTCTTGTGTTGCTTGCATAAAATGGACACTCCTTCTGAAGGTTCGTGTTTCTGTTCATGAAGGGGAGTGGTGTACGAAGCCGCCCCCATGCATGAGGGCGGCAAATCCTGTAGGCGCAAAAAAACCGCAGACGGATCTGCGGTTTCCTGAAAATACGGCTCCGCATCATACTCCCTGTTTAAGATAGCGCAACACAGTGCAGAATCCTGCAGGCAATAGCGGCCTGCAGTACACAGTGACAGTTCCGTGCCTGTTCGGCAACGGCCCCAGTCTGCGCGGCATTAGGAGCGGCGGCGCAGACTTCGGCGGATATTCCTTTCGGCGGTTTCATTGACGGCTCTTAACGTCTCAACGCGCGTACTTATAATATTCGCGACCTCTACCTCATCTTAGGTATGATGAGGCTATCTTTATACAATATGAACACAACAGGAATTAGTATAATGCAATTCATGAGGGGCATGCAATAACAAAATACGGCAGGTGCGTGTCAGGTACGGCGGCGTTCCGACATTTGCTGCCAGACGGTGCCGGCGGCTTCCTCGCCGGAAGCAATCCGCGTAAGCGCCATCCGGGCCTGCAGGCCGACCTCGAATTCGGGGTCATCGGCCGCCGCTGCCAGTGCATCATGAGCTTCGGCGGTGCCGACCTCATAGAGGAAGCGCGCCGCCCGCCAGCGGACGAGCTTGCTCGCATCCTTAAGCGCCGCCGTCATCACCGGCGTCGCAGCCGGATCGCCGATGTCGGACAGCGTGTCCCCGGCCGTGCGCCGCACGGCCGGGGCACTGTCTGCCATCGCCTCATAGAGCAGCTCCATCGCCTCAGGCGTGCGGATGTCGCCCAGGTACACGACCGCAAGCCTGCGCAGCTGCAGCTTGGGGTCGTGCAGCGCCTTGCGCAGCTCCGGCAGGAGCTCTGCGCTTGGCGCCAGGTCCTCCAGCGCGGCGTAGCGCACGCGCCAGTCGGTATCCTGCAGGTCTCGCAGCAGCTCGGCCTGCCCCTTCTTCTGCCGCTGCTCGACGAACTCGCCGGCGGCACCGTGCGCGATGGCCTGCTGCACGAGGGAGTCGAGGCGCTCCTGCGGATACGCCGCCTCCAGCTCCTGCTCGACCTCGCGGGCAATTTCCGGCGGCTCGCCGTAGCGCACGCCGTAATCCGTGAGCTTGCGCTCCTTGATCATCACAGCGCTGGCCACATCAGTCACCGCCTGCGTGAAGCGGCTGGAGAGGGCGATGCGCTCCTCACTCGCGCCGGTCTTCACGCGGATCTGGATCGGGATGCCGCGGAACATCTGGACGAACACCTGCGATTCGCCGAAGTGGGCGCCGGCGTTCTCATCGTCCAGGTTAATCTCCGCGCTCAGGCCGTCAGCGCCGAAGCGGCTCTGCACCTCGCGGAGAATAGCCGCCCAGTCGGCGCTGCCCTTGCGTTCCAGGGCAGCAAAATCAGCAGCGTGGTAAATGCTGATTACACCGGGGATGCTCAGCATATCCCGCGCCCAGGCAGGGGCGCTGCGTTCGCTTTCCGGTGTATACGTGCGGCGGATGCCGGGCTCCAGGCTCTCGTCCAGATGAAGCTTCATCGTATTTGGACTTGGAGTGGGTTCAATAAAAGTGATCTTCATACGTTTAGCTCCCCTTTGACCGGTACAGATACCGTAGTCTTTACCCGCATTTTACATCATAATACGGCCTGAATACAAAACACGGGCTGGCGGAGACAGCTTAATCTTGCCCTGAAATGGGTAAAATTTGTACTGAATCCTGTTAAGGAGAGATGCCGTTATGGCTAAAATAAGATATCACAATATCGATAATGTCGGTGTCGACAAGACGCTTAAAGAGCTGCGCCAATGGCGGGAGGAACGCCGGACCAAGCAGAAGGATTATACCTATAAGGTGCCGAACCATCCGCCGGAGCTGACTTACCTCACCGGGAACCGGCTGGATACGACAATCACCTGGATCGGGCATTCCACCTTTTTTATGCAATATGAGGGGCTTAACATCATTACTGACCCGATCTGGGCCCGCCGGCTCGGCTTTGAAAAACGGATCGGCCAGCCGGGGATTCCGCTGAATGAGGTACCGCCCGTGGATCTGATCCTGATTTCGCATTCCCATTATGATCATCTGCATTTTCCCTCGGTCCGCAAGCTGTACAAGGCGGCCACAAAGATTGTCGTTCCGGCAGGCCTGAAGCGGAAAATGCTCCGCAAGGGCTTTCCAAACTGCTATGAGCTGCAGTGGTGGGAGGAGCTTACGCTGGGCCCGGTCAAGCTGACTTTTGTGCCGACCCAGCACTGGACTAGGCGTACGCCATTTGATACCAACAGCTCCCACTGGGGAGGGTACGTGCTCCAGCCGGCCGAGCCCGGCAAGCATCCGGAAGGGAAGAAGGACGGGCAGAAGAAGCTGCCGCCTAATCTGTATTTTGCCGGAGACAGCGGCTTCTTTCCGGGCTTCAAGGAAATCGGCAGCCGCTTCAAGCTGCATATCGCCCTGATGCCGATCGGGGCCTATGAGCCGGAGTGGTTCATGAGCTCGCAGCATGTGAATCCGGAGGAGGCGGTGCAGGCTTTCCTGGATGTGGGTGCAGAGCTGATGATTCCGATGCATTTCGGCACCTTCCGGCTGGCGGATGATACGGCGCGGGAGGCGCTGGACCGGATGGAGCTGGCCCGCAAGGCCCAGGGAATCAGCCCTGAGCGGATACGGACTCTGGGTTACGGGGAGACGCTTATCGTCCACGCCGAGGAGCGCTATTCGGGGCAATAAAGGGTACACATAGGGATTTAGTGCCAAAAGCGCGGGAACAACGTGATCTTACGGGCTATTTGCCCTGATTTTATGCTATAATGAGCCGAAACCCTAAGTGAAAAGGATGGTAATGCTTAATGATTAGCACAAGCGGCGTAACACTCCGCTACGGAAAACGCGCACTTTTTGAAGATGTAAACATAAAATTCACACCAGGAAACTGCTACGGCCTGATCGGGGCGAACGGTGCCGGTAAATCTACTTTTCTGAAGATCCTGTCCGGCGAGATTGAAGCCAACACCGGTGAGGTGCATATGACTCCGGGCGAACGTATGGCTGTATTGAAGCAGAACCATTTTGAGTACGATGAATACCCGGTTCTGGAGACAGTCATCATGGGGCATAGCCGCCTGTATGAGATTATGAAGGAAAAGGACGCACTTTATGCCAAGAGCGACTTCACCGAAGCCGACGGCCTGCGTGCCGGTGAGCTTGAGGGTGAATTTGCCGAGCTGAACGGCTGGGACGCGGAGCCGGATGCGGCTGCCATGCTGATCGGTCTGGGCATTACGCGCGAGCTGCACGATAAGAAAATGGCCGAACTCAGCGGCAATGAGAAGGTCCGCGTACTCTTGGCCCAGGCTCTGTTCGGACGTCCGAACAACCTGCTGCTCGATGAGCCTACCAACCACTTGGATCTGGAATCCATCGGCTGGCTGGAGAACTTCCTTATGGATTATGAAGGTACTGTTATCGTGGTATCCCATGACCGTCACTTCCTGAACAAGGTCTGCACGCATATTGCGGATATCGATTTCGGCAAAATCCAGATGTATGTCGGCAACTACGATTTCTGGTACGAGTCCAGCCAGCTGGCCCAGACCCTGCAGCGTGATGCCAATAAGAAGAAGGAAGACAAGATCAAGGAGCTGCAGGCGTTCATCCAGCGTTTCTCGGCGAATGCTTCCAAATCCAAGCAGGCGACTTCCCGTAAAAAGCAGCTCGAGAAGATTACGCTGGACGATATCCGTCCATCGAACCGTAAATACCCGTTCCTCAACTTCAAGCCGGAGCGTGAAGCCGGTAAGCAGCTGCTTACGGTCAGCGGCCTGAGCAAGACAGTGGACGGCGAGAAAGTGCTGGACGAATTCAGCATTGTGGTGAACAAAGGCGACAAGATTGCTTTTGTGGGCCCGAATTCCCAGCCGAAATCGATGCTGTTTGATATCCTGATGGGCGAGAAGGAAGCGGATTCCGGCGAGTACTCATGGGGCGTAACGACAACCCAGGCGTATTTCCCGAAAGACAATTCCAGCTATTTTGACGGGGTTCAAATGAATCTGGTGGAATGGCTGCGCCAATACTCCAAGGATCAGGACGAAACCTTCCTGCGCGGCTTCCTGGGCCGGATGCTGTTCTCCGGTGAAGAAGCGCTGAAGAAGGCAAGCGTACTTTCCGGGGGAGAGAAGGTCCGCTGTATGCTGGCCAAAATGATGCTGAACGGCGCGAACGTGCTCGTATTTGATGAGCCTACCAACCACTTGGATCTGGAATCCATCACGGCGCTCAACAACGGGCTGATTGATTTTGACGGGACGATTCTCTTTACTTCCCATGACCATCAGTTCATTCAGACCATCGCCAACCGGATTATTGAAATTACGCCAGCCGGTGTAATTGACCGCTCTATGAGCTATGATGAGTACCTGGAGAATCCGGAAATTAAGGAACTGCGCCAGCGCATGTATCCAGTCGAAGTATAATACAATGAATAGAATGAACGGTTAATGTTCATAACACAACGGCTGCGTTATCCTGAAGAGGATGACGCAGCCGTTTATGTTACCCTGTTAAGTTATACACCCAAAGACCTAAAGTCCTAGGAACCGCCGGTGCGGCGGCGCTGATTGTTAGGCTTTTTGTTGTTCTGGCTTTTCAGCGGCTTGGCTGAGCCGGCCTGAAACGACGAACCCGGTTTGTTGCTGTTCTGCTGTTTCTTCTGCTCCAGCTTCTGGCGGATGGCATCGGCCAGATTGATCTTCGGCTTTTCGGTATTTTCGCTCATTATGTTACCCCCTTATGAAGCAAGTCCTATTCCTCATTTTAATTGTTTTTAAATGCTGCCACAAGGGCAAGAATAATTCAAGAAATCAATTGCCGGAGCGGGTCCGGGCAAAAAATTGAAACAATAGGGAGTGTCAGCCGGTGGCCGATATTTATGAGGATATACGTAAAGGTGAACGCGGGGCGATGGTCAGTATTGCAGCCTATCTGGTTCTGTCCGCTTTTAAGCTGGTCAGCGGCTATTTATTCGGCTCCAGTGCCCTGCTGGCCGACGGTGTCAACAACCTGACGGATATTGTAGCCTCTGCCGCAGTGCTGATCGGACTTCGGATTTCCCGTAAGCCGCCCGACTCCGATCATCCGTACGGGCATTTCCGGGCCGAGACTGTTGCCGCCCTGCTGGCATCTTTTATTATGGCGATGGTCGGCATACAGGTTATCGTTGAAGCTGTCCGTTCGCTGTTCAAGGGAGCCGGGGAGGTTCCGGATCTATGGTCGGCAGGAGTGGCAGTGGTGTGTTCAGCGGCAATGATGGGGGTATATATTTATAACAAGAGATTAGCCAAGCGGATTAACAACAGCGCCCTGATGGCAGCAGCCAAAGATAATTTCTCGGATGCCATGGTCAGTATCGGGGCGGCGGCAGGGATTGTTGGTGCGCAGTTCGGCCTGCCATGGGTTGATTCTGCTGCCGCAGCCCTGGTAGGGCTGCTTATTTCCAAGACAGCCTGGGATATTTTTCGTGATGCTACCTACCGGCTGACTGACGGCTTTGAGGAGGCACGGCTGCTGGATCTGCGCAGCACGATTGCCCGGACTCCAGGAGTGGAAGGGATTAAAGATATCAAAGCCCGCGTTCATGGCAATCATGTGCTGGTCGATGTAGTCGTAGAGGTTGACGCCGCCATCAGCGTGACAGAAGGCCACCTGATCAGCGATTCGATTGAGGAGCGCATGAGCAGCCGACATAACATTATGAATGTGCAGGTGCATGTCGAGCCTAAAAAGGGCACCCGGACTCCTAATTAGCTGTAATTTCCACCAAATCCAAGGAGAAATCAAGACTATAGACCCGGTGCTTACCATAACTTGGCAAGTGTTTTTGTGAAAATAGAAGCATGTTCCAATTCCCGCCTGCCCCTATAATGAGGGCAGAAAGCAACAATCGTAGCGCGCGCCATTGTTGAATTCTCATCATGCATAAGCGGGGGAACGCTATGAGCAGATCACATAAACAGCTAACAGCGTCGTTATTGGTCTCGGCATCAATTGCATTATCCTGGGGAGTGTTCAACCCTCAGCAGGCATTCGCCGCACAGGCGGCTTCTTCTGTTACGGCGTCTGCTTCGCTGACAGGCGTTATTCAATCTTCGGTTCGTCTGCGCACCAGCCCTTCTACAAGCGGCGGTGTGATTAAATATTTGAGCAAAGGCGATCAGGTAGTTATTCTTGAAGAAACCAACAGCTACTGGTACAAAGTCAGAACCGCTTCCGGCGAGGTCGGATATACCAGCTCGGGCGACCAGTACATCAGCGTTGCTTCCGCTCCTGCGGTAACACCTGCCGTACAGACGGCAGTTATTCAAGCGACTGTCCGGCTCCGTGAAACCCCTTCGAACAGCGGGAAAGTGCTGGGTTACCTGAACGAAGGCGAGCCGGTAGTTATCCTGGAGAAGACCAACAGCTACTGGTACAGAGTACAGACTGTAAGCGGCACTGTAGGCTATACCAGCTCAGCCGATCAGTATATTAAACTGGACGGGGCAGCTCCTGCACCAACACCGGCACCAAAACCGGCACCAACACCAGCACCGGCGCCAACACCAGCTCCTCCGGCACAGTCAGCTGTCATTGATCGTGTCATTGAGGCAGGCATGAAGTATCTGGGGACCCCTTATGAATTCGGCTCCAGCAGAAGCAATACCAGCACCTTTGACTGTTCGGATTTTATCCGGCAGATGTTCAAGGATGCACTTGATTTAACTTTGCCTGCCGATTCCCGGCAGCAGGGCTCCTGGGTGCGGGAGAACAGCACAGCGGTTACCGATATATCCAGCCTCAAACGGGGCGATCTGATGTTCTTTATGGATTATCAGGGCAGCTCGGCTTCGGCTTATACCGGAAAGGACAGATTTTCGGAACGGATAACTCATGTGGCTATGTATCTGGGAGACGGAAAAATTCTGCATACGTATTCCGTGTCTTCCGGAGGTGTGAGAGTGGACAATCTAAGCGCTTCCTGGACGAACCGCTTCCTTTACGGAGGCTCGGTAATCCGCTAATTATAAATAAAGGAATGTATGAGGAAGCGGCAGCAGTACAGTGTTTGTGACGGGTGAACTAGGGCAGTTACGGTGGGCTATCTCTTTGGAGCAATTCTTCTGAAGAGGTAGCCCTTATTTTGTGTTATCTTAAAAAAGCAAGACAGCAGCCGTAAGACTTGGAAGTCTCAGGCTGCTGTATATGCCCGGGTAGGGGGATTATGGAGTAATTACATAAGCGGAAGCAGGAACCTTGATCCATGCTTTGCCGAGCCAGGTGTAAACCTCTCTCCATTCATTACCCCAGGCATCGGTCGTCACAGCGCCGGTTGTATCAATAGTCTGTGCGCTGAGCCAGCCGGCCGGAGTCACGCTGGAAGTGGAGAAATGGAAAGGAGTTGCTTTTGTCAAAATAATCATTGGAGTCGCCGGTTTAAGATCTGCCGGAGTAATTACAGTTTCGAATTGTTCACTGTAAGTGCTTGCAGTAACTGTAGTGGACGGATCTGCAGTACCGGTAACTTCTGCCGCTGAAGCCGATGCTGCCATGGTTGCCATGAGACCTGCTGCTACTGCGAAACTGGCTAATTTTTTCATCTGTGATTCCTCCTAGTGTGGTTTTGGGTTAGCGGTTTTTTCCAAGTTTGTGCTGTGCTATTATGCATGTAAACAAAAAGGGGAGGCAGTGAACCAGCCGCCCAAAAAAACTTTAAATTTGCATAACAGAGGGGGAGGCCTATACTTTCTGCTGTCTGAATAGGATATAGGAACAGCCGGTAATCCGTACATAAAACAACCCGGAGCTCCTCGCTTGGAGACTCCGGGTCTGCAGCATGATTATATTGCAAGTTCATAGCTGAACATTCCGTTCGAATAGGATTACATTGACCTTCCGCGCTGTCCGGTAAAGAGGGAGACAATGAACAGAATCAGGAAGATGAAGAATAAGACTTTGGCTATGCCGACTGCAGCTCCTACAATATTAAAGAATCCGAATACACCGGCGATGAGTGCAATTACCAGCAGAATTGCCGACCATTTCAGCATGTGAAGTCATCCTTTCTGTCAGGTGGTGTAGTCAATGTTTAAACGGGTTCACCTGCTCTGAAACATGACGGTCCCGTCTGGTCTTTAAGACTCTTGACAGGTTGTTTCGGGCTAATAATGTCAGGGTAACTATGCAGTAACAAGGCAGTACAAGCCGACATTTATGACTTGGAAGGGGTTTTTGAAAATGATTATTGAACTTAGCGTAGCCTTAGTTGCTGTCGCCTTCGCCGTACTCGTCTTCTTTTTAATTAAAACGCTGAAGTCAGCAAAGGAATCCCTCGACAAAGTCAGCCAGACTCTGCAGGAAGTACAGAAGACTGTAGATGAGCTTACCTATGAGATCAAGACAACTGTCCGGCATGCCAATGACATTACCGCAGATGTACAGGGCAAGATCCAGAAGATCGATCCGATTGTAGATTCTGTTAAAAATCTCGGTGATGTTATGAACGAACTGACCCTGACCGTTAAGCAGGTATCCGTTACCGTGATCGAGAAATACCGCAAATCCCGTGAGCTGAAGCAGAAGGCGGGAGCTGTCTCCATAGACGAAAAATCGTTGACTCCGGCAGAAGAGCGTACGGTGAAGTCCTATGACGCCGCATACGCCAAAAAAGCTCCGGGCAAAATAGCAATGGCGCTGAAAGGCGTAGATACTGCAGCTGCGATCTGGCAAAAATTCCGGCACTAAACCCATAGAATCAAAGTCCCATTACACAGCACCGGCGCACATTATGAAAGGCGGGACGTCTTATGAACGTCATCATTCTTTTGTTTAGTCTGCTTTCCTCTTATGTCACTCCCTCTGAGCAGAAGGAGCAGGCTTCTGCCAGCTTTTTCGCAGTGCAGCCCCAGGCCGTCCTTGCATTTGAACACAGCTTGGGAATGAACGCTTATATCAGCAGCTTCGATTCATTGGCTGGTGCAGCCTTGTACGCGCCGGAGGAAGAGCTGCTGCTGAGCAAGGGCACGCCGCTGAATATTACAGCTGACCCGTGGCAGGAATGTCTGGAGTACCAGTACGCCGATATGTCAGCCGGAATATGCGGCGGCATCGTTACCTATATTCATGTCTCCCCGGCCCAGGCCGGATTATACGGACTGAAGCTGAATGAGGTAACGCTGAACCCGGCGGATAACAATGTGCGTGTGCTGCTGGGAAAACCGGATTTTATCGCTGATGATGGTGACGTGTATATAAGAGGAAACGAGGCGCTCAAGATTTACCGCAATCCGGTGACCGGTGAATGGGACGGAATGGATTTATTTGATGCAAATGCTTCATGAGGTGTTTCATAGGCTTCAGATGAGGTTAATAAAAGTACAGTTGTCTTCTCGGGGACAAACTTAACCTTACAATCTAAGCTTAAGGAGCGTGATCTCATGGGTTCAATCGGTGCGCAGTCGTATGCCAAGCTTTTGGAGAACGGTGTTCGGGCGATAGAAGAAGTGAACCGTCTGCGGGAAAGCGGTTACTCCAAGGATAACATTTATGTTATCAGTCATGATCAGGACCGTGAGAACCGCATTGCTGATGCGGCGAACACAAATGAGGTCGGCTTAGGCGAAGAAGGATTGTTTGGCGCTATTGCTAATCTTTTCCGTTCACGCGGGGATGCTTTGCGTTCCAAAATTACGTCCCTTGGCTTCAGCCCTGCTGAAGCTGGCTTCTATGAGAAAGAACTGGATGCGGGTAAAGTGTTGGTCATTGCTAAGAAATATCCGCAATAAACCGCTTCTTCCGGCGTGCCGGAACTATAGCACAATAGCGTAACCTCCATTTCCACTATTGATAGTGGGGCTGGAGGTTACTTTGTTGAATACGGAAACAACCTCATCCATTTTTGCCAAAATATTGAATTGTGGAAAAAGACTGTTTAATTATCGTATGATACAAGGATGGAATACAAGGGATGATTACGGAGCTACCATTATTCGTGCGAGGTGAAGATGCTTGAAAATATTAATTGTTGACGACAATCCGACCAACGTCATTATAATCCGTGAAATCCTGAAAAAGGAAGAATACCGGAATTTTATAACCGCATCATCTGCAAAAGAAATGCTGAAGATTCTGGGGGTCGGCTCCGGAAATGATACCCAGAGGCCGCGCCCTTCGGATGTAGATCTTATTCTGCTGGATATGATGATGCCGGAGATGGACGGAATTGAGGCCTGCCGTGTAGTCCAGCAATATGAACATCTGCGTGATATTCCAATTATTATGGTCACTGCCGTGGGAGATTCGAAGAAGCTGGCCGAAGCCCTTGATGCAGGGGCCGGTGATTATGTTACGAAACCGATAAACAAAGTGGAGCTGATGGCCCGCATCCGTCTGGCGCTGCGTTTGAAGCGGGAGAAGGACTGGCATAAGGAGCGGGATCAGCGCATACAGGACGAGCTGAAGCTGGCCGCCCTGGTTCAGAATGCCGTTCTTAGCCTGCCAATCAAGGAAGAGGACTTTGAAGTGCATGCCCTTTATCAGCCCTCCTTTGAGCTGGCAGGTGACCTGTATGCCTGGTTTCCGCTGGGCGACGGCAGATATGCCGTGATTTTGCTTGATATGATGGGTCACGGAATCTCCTCGTCGCTGTTCTGTATGTTCCTGGCATCCGTGCTGAAGGATACGGTGACTACCTATGTGGAACCGGAAAAGGTAATCCAGGAGCTGAACCGCCGTTTCAATCAGCTGTATATTGAGAAGCAGCTGGTCCAGTATTATTTTACGGCCATCTATCTGGTTATTGATAGCCGGATGAAACGGATCGACTACGTGAACGCCGGGCATCCGCCTGGACTTTTCTTTGAAGGAGGAGCCAGGGTGCCGGTTCTTCTCCAAAGCAACTGCCACCCGGTAGGCTTGTTCGACCGGATTGACATTCAGCCGCAGAGCCTCAGCTATGAAGAAGAAGGGCATCTGGTGCTGTATACGGACGGGCTGCTTGAAATGGCCGAAGGTGATCAGGAGGATCAGCTGAAATTTATGACCGGACATTTGAACGGCGGACATGAATGGCGTGAGGAGGCGATGCGCGAAGCATTTTTTATAGATGAATCCGACCTGGAGCGCGATGACGATAAATGCCTGGTATGGATTACGCTGGGGAAAGGAACTGATCAGTAATGAAAATAAAAGCCAAGCTGCTGATCGGCTTCAGTGCGATGCTGGCCATAATGCTGGCATTAACAATGATTGGCTATGATCGGCTTAATTATATGAGCGGTCAGCTGGACAGCTTTCAGGAGAGATATGACAAGGGACGCGTTTCCTCCGGGCTGCGCGGCGAAGTCAATGATATGGCCCGCATCCTGACCACGGCGATGCTTAATGCAGATGTGGAAACAGTAGAGAACCAGAAGACAGAGCTTGAAAATAAGGTGGTTAAGGCAGAAGGATATTTGAAGGCCATCGAAGCCTCACTTATCAGTGCGGATGAAGTCCAGATGCTGAACCGGATTGAGAATGCGTATACCGCCTATCTGAATTATCAGAACAAGGCCGTCGAGATGCTCGAAGCCGGCTATTTCCAGAATGCCAACGCTTACCGGAACTCCGACGGACAGGATATCCAGAATGAGGTACTTAACAGCCTGAATTCACTGTCAGACTATAATACCGCCCGGATGACGCAAGAAAATGCTTCAGCCCAAGCTGCTTATGAGCGATCTATTCAAATGGTGTCCTTAATTATGGCTGTCGGGCTCCTGCTCGGGGTGGGTGTTATTCTGTGGGTGATTCCCAGCATCTCGCGCGGCCTTAACGTTGTCTCGATGATGATTTCCAGCTTTGGCAGCGGGAAGATGCGGGCGATCCGCAGGCTAAAGGTTAAGTCAAAGGATGAGATTGGTGATGTAGCCCGGGTCTTCCAGCAGATGGCTGAGGACATCGAGCAGAAGCAGCAGCTTGAAAAGGCATATACCCAGGCGCAGACAGATCAAGCCTGGCTGAACGGCAATATCGCACGTGTGACGGAGCTGCTGCGCGGTGTCAGTTCACTGGACCAGGTATCGCAGACCTTTATCAGCGAGTTCACCCCCGTGCTTGGCGCTCAATACGGGGCGCTTTATCTGAAAGATCTTCGTAACCCTAACCGGCTTCTGGCAAGCGCCTTTTATGCCGGGGATGCCGAGGATGGCCTCAAAGAGTATTTTGACCTCGGCCAGGGCCTTGTCGGACAATGTGCACTAGATAAGAAGCCGATCAGACTTGAGAGAGCGCCTGATGATTATATTACCGTGTCCTCCGGATTCGGGGATGCGCATCCGGACCATATCTTTGTTTATCCTGTATTGTTTGAAGATGAGGTGCTCGGTGTACTTGAGTTTGCTTCCTTTACACCATCTACTGTATTGCAGAATGAGCTGCTTCACCAGCTGGCTAATAATCTCGGCATTATTCTGAATAATATTAACCGCAGAATGACGGTTGAAGAGCTGCTGCGGGAGTCCCAGGCACTAACGGAGGAATTGCAATGCCAGTCGGAGGAGCTGCAGACCCAGCAGGAGGAGCTTCGCCGTTCCAATGAGAACCTGGAGGAGCAGACGGATGCGCTTAAACGCTCCGAGGAACTGCTGCAGCGGCAGCAGGGCGAGCTTGAGCATTTCAATACAGAACTGGTTGCCAAAACCCGTGCCCTTCAGGAGCAGGTCCAGGAGGTCGAGGAGAAAAAGGACGAAATCGAACAGGCCCGCCTCCAGCTGGAGAAGCAGGCTATGCAGCTTGCCGTTACCGGGAAATACAAATCGGAGTTCCTGGCCAATATGTCGCATGAGCTCCGGACTCCGCTGAACAGCCTGCTTATCCTCTCCCAGCTGCTTACAGAGAATAAAGAGGGCAATCTCACGGAGAAGCAGGTAGAGTTCGCCCACACGATCTATATGTCCGGTGCCGATCTGCTGAAGATGATTGATGAAATTCTCGATCTGTCCAAGGTGGATGCCGGAAAGATGGAGCTTAGCTATGAGGATATTCCGCTTACTGAGCTCAAGACATTTGTAAAACAGAACTTTGCGCCGCAGGCAGCCAAGAAGGGTCTGGTGCTGCGCTTGTCCTTTGAAGAGCCGCTGCCGGACAGTCTGTACACAGACAGCCACCGGCTCAAGCAGATTCTGCGCAATCTGCTGTCAAATGCCTTCAAATTCACAAGCGAAGGCTTTGTGGAATTCTCGGTAAGCCGTGTCGTACCGGGTGCTCTGCCCGCGTTCCTGCCGGAGGAGTTCGAATATGTAGCCATTGCAGTCAAGGACAGCGGCATCGGGATTCCGTCAGACAAGACGGAAATTGTATTCGAGGCGTTCCAGCAGGTGGACGGTACGACCAGCCGGAAATACGGCGGAACAGGCCTGGGGCTGTCGATCAGCCGTGAGCTGGCCCGTCTGATGGGCGGAGCCATCGGGCTGGAATCGCGGGAAGGGCAAGGCAGCGTATTTACCCTCTATCTGCCTGTAAAAGGCCATTACAGCCTGCTTCCGGGAGCCGTGGAAGCGGCGGCAGCTCACGAAGCAGCTACCCTGGCTGAATATGTAGAGGAACTGCTTCCGGCTGGACCAAGTGAGGCGGTCCCTGCACCGCTCAACCCGGTTATTGTGGAAGATGACCGTGAGGGACTCAAGGCGGAAGATAAAGTCATTCTGATTGTTGAGGATGATGAGAGCTTTGCCAAGATTCTGCTGGGCATGGCCCGCGGCCGAGGCTTCAAAGGTCTGGTTGCCCTGCAGGGTGACATCGGCCTGCAGATGGCCAAGTCTTATCTGCCGGACGCTGTTATTCTCGATATTCAGCTGCCTGTTATTGACGGGTGGTCCATCCTGAGAGAGCTTAAGAGTGCCTCGCAGACACGCCACATTCCGGTGCATGTCATCTCTGTCAATGATGAGGTGAAGCAGGGGCTGATGATGGGCGCGATGGCCTATTTAAGAAAGCCTTCCTCCAGACAGGCGCTGGAGAGAGCCTTCTCGCAGATAGAGAATTATACATCGAGCACCGTGAAGCGTCTTCTGATCGTTGAGGATGATGAAGTCCAGCGGCGCTCCATCATGGAGCTGATTGGCCATGACGATGTAGCCATTACAGCAGTGTCAACCGGACAGGAAGCGCTCAGCGAGCTGCGCAGGCATCGGTACGACTGTATGGTGCTTGACCTTATGCTGGGTGATATGACCGGCTTTGAGCTGCTGGATCAGATCCGTGATGATGAGGAGCTTAATGATCTGCCTATTATTATTTATACAGGCAAGGATCTGGACAGCAAGGAAGAGACCAGGCTGCGTAAATATGCTGAATCCATTATCATCAAGGATGTCCGCTCGCCGGAGCGGCTGCTTGACGAAACAACTCTGTTTCTGCACCGGGTGGAGGCCAATCTGCCGGAGGATAAGCGTAAAATTCTGCAGAAGCTGCACAATAAGGAGGAGCTCTTTGACGGCAAGAAGATACTGCTCGTTGATGACGACATCCGTAACGTCTTTGCCCTCTCCAGTGTCCTGGAAGGATATCATATGGAAGTGAAATTTGCCGAAAATGGCCGGGAGGCACTGGATATGCTTGTTGAGCATAATGATTTCGACCTGGTGCTGATGGATATGATGATGCCGGAAATGGACGGGTATGAGGCAATGCGCCGGATCCGCGAGATGCCGCAATATCAGAAGCTGCCGATTATTGCGCTCACCGCCAAAGCAATGAAAGAGGACCGGGCCAAGTGTATTGAAGCCGGAGCCTCTGATTATATGAAGAAGCCGATCAGCACAGACCAGCTTCTTTCCCTAATGCGCGTATGGCTGTATTCGTAAGCCGGAAATTAGGGTAATAGCATTACAGTAAGAGCAAAATAACCAGTCCGGAAATAAGGAAAGCATGCAAGGGAGCAGAGATAACGATGACAGAGATGGAGCAGGGATATGATGAGCAGGCCGGAAATGCAGGAAGCAGGCAGGAGCTGGAGCAGATCGAAATTGAGCTGCTGCTGAGCGGAGTACACCGCTTATACGGATATGATTTCAGAAACTACGCCTTGCCTTCCCTGAAGCGGCGCATCTGGCATCATGTCCATGCCGAGAATGTACCTACCATATCTGCGCTGCAGGAGAAGGTCCTGCATGACCGTGCCTGCTTTGAACGTTTTGTATACAGCCTTTCTATCCCTGTGACGGAAATGTTCCGTGATCCGGGCCTCTTCTTAACCTTCCGCCAAAAGGTCATCCCGCTGCTGCGGACTTACCCGTACATTAGAATCTGGCATGCCGGGTGCTCAACAGGTGAAGAAGTGTATTCAATGGCGATCCTGCTGCATGAGGAGGGACTGTATGATAAGGCGCGTATCTATGCAACGGATATGAACGCCCGTTCTCTGCAGCAGGCCAAAGAAGGGGTATATGAAATCGGCAGAATGAAGCAGTACACCAAGAATTACATGGAGGCGGGCGGTACACGCGCGTTTTCCGAATACTATACTGCGAAATACAACTCAGTGATCCTGCAGCCGTTTTTGCGCAAAAACATCATTTTTGCCGAGCATAATCTGGCAACAGACACTTCCTTTAATGAGTTTAATGTCATTTTTTGCCGCAATGTGATGATCTATTTCAACGATGAGCTTCGTGATCACGTGCATGGTTTATTTTATGAGAGCCTCAGCCGTTTCGGTGTGCTGGTGCTCGGATCCAAGGAATCTATTCATTTCACCAGGTTTAGCGATGGCTACGAGCCCCTGGATAGAGTGGAAAAAATATACCGTAAGAATCAATAGCGGGATAGGAGGGGCCAATGGGGGTTCAAGAACCGGTTCATATACTGCTTGTTGACGACCGTCCTGAGAATCTGCTGGCGCTGGAAGCAGTGCTTGAAAGCCAGCATTATAAGCTTGTCAAAGCTAATTCCGGAGAAGAAGCGCTGCGGAGTTTATTAAGATATGAGTTCGCTGTTATTGTTCTGGACGTGCAGATGCCGGGCATGGATGGTATTGAAACCGCCAAATTAATCAAGGCCAGAGAGAAGACCAAGGACATCCCGATTATCTTTATTTCGGCCAACAGCAAAGAGGCGGAGCATTTGTTTGCCGGGTATTCCGCCGGTGCCATTGATTATATGGTCAAACCCTTCATCCCGCAGATTCTCAAGTCCAAAATTGAAGGCTTCGTTCACATGCATCTAGCGAACAAAAAACACCAGATGCAGTCCATGCTGCTGCAGCAAAAAACACAGGAGCTGGAGAAAATTAACGGCGAGCTGGTCAAGGCCAAGGAAGCGGCGGAAATTGCGGCCAAAGCAAAAACAGAATTCCTGGCGATGATGAGTCACGAAATCCGTACCCCGATGAACGGTGTTGTAGGTATGATTGACCTGCTGATGGAGACAGATCTGGCTCCTGAACAGAAGGAATATACAGAAATTATCCGCAAGAGTGCCGATACACTTATCACGGTAATCAATGATATTCTGGACTTTACCAAGATGGAGTCAGGAAAAATGGAGATGGAAGAGCAGCTGTTCGAGCTTCAGGGGACGATCCAGGAGGTATTCAGCCTGTTCTCTGCCGAGGCGGGCAAAAAGAATCTGGAGCTGGCTTATTTCATCGACCAGAATCTGCCCAAGCTGATTTACGGGGATATGGCCCGGCTGCGCCAGGTGCTGATCAATCTGGTTGCCAATGCAGTCAAGTTCACCAATCAGGGCGGCGTTTATCTAGTAGCCTCCAAGGCCTCTGGTGCTGATGAGAAGCTGAGGGTGGAATTTACTGTTAAAGACACCGGTATCGGCATCTCGCCGGAGAAGTGCGACCGTCTGTTTCAGCCGTTCTCCCAGCTTGATTCCTCCATGACACGGAAGTATGGAGGGACAGGCCTGGGTCTTGCGATCTGCAAATCCCTTGTAGAGATGATGGGCGGCGAGATCCGCGTAGAATCCATGGAGGAGAAGGGAGCAACCTTTGTTTTCTCCATTCAGGCTGCCATGCCTGAGGATGAGCTGGCCAGAGGCTGCGAAACCGAGGAGCCGGACGATGTCATTAGTCAGGCACGGATGCACCATAAGGCGCTTGTAGTAGATGATCACCCGATCAATCAGCGTCTGATGGTCAGCATGCTCGAGAAGCTGGGCTATAGCGCCGATGTTGCCGAGGATGGAAACCAGGCGGTCGAGCTTGCAGCCAGAAACAGTTATGAATTTATTTTTATGGATCTGCAGATGCCGGTGATGGACGGTCTTACAGCGACTTCTAGAATCCGCTCCGGCAGCAGCCAGTCCTCAGAAAAGGCTGTTATCATTGCCATGACGGCCAACGTCATGGAGGGCATCCAGACCCGCTGTAAGGCTGC
This sequence comes from Paenibacillus sp. PastM-3, assembly GCF_029893965.1. GTDB lineage: Bacteria > Bacillota > Bacilli > Paenibacillales > Paenibacillaceae > Paenibacillus_AQ. The sequence goes on along the minus strand of NZ_JARXXP010000014.1, from coordinate 26,626 downwards.
AGGCATGGACGGATACGTAAGCAAGCCGCTTAAGCTGAGCAGCATCAAACAAATCATCAGCCGCTACGAACCTCATGAGAGCCCGAGAATTGAACGCAATGCCTCCCTCTCTTAATGAACATCCAGTAATTACCACATGCAGATTGTCCGCTTTTTGTTTCAACACTATGCCTTTAGGGTTATTGGTAAAGAAAACATTTAATCAGGAGAGATTGTCTATGAATACACATAAAAGCGAAAAGTTCCATGCAAAAACCGAAACCGAAGGCAATGTATGTACGGTTTATCTGATTGGAGAACTCGATTTGTCAGTCGCTCCTGATTTCCGTCTGGTGATGGAGCCGCTTGTGGGAGATACGGGACTGGACCTTGTCATTAATTTGAAGGATCTGAAATACATCGACAGCACAGGCATCGGTATTCTGCTCTCGATTCTCAAGGCAAGACACGGAATGGATGTTAAATTTACGGTTGAGGAAGTTCCGCCGCAGATTCAGAAGCTGTTTGATATGACTGGTATTTCCAAGTTTTTTGCCCCCCAAGAGAACTCCCACTAGGAAAGGATCGAAACAAGGATGAGTGATGACGTGCAAAAAGTAGTTCTTCAGTTACCCGCCAGCGCAGAATATGTCGATATTGTGAGACTGAATTTATATGGAATAGCCTCGAAAATGGGCTTCACTTATGAAGATATTGAAGATATGAAGGTAGCTGTTTCGGAAGCCTGTAATAACTCCGTACTGTATGCTTACGGACAGGAAGACGGGCTTGTGGATGTCATTTTTGAAGTAGGAGCAAGTACCTTATCCATCACAGTCAAAGATGAGGGGGAGAGCTTTGACGGAATGGGTAGTCCTGAACCGCGCATGACGCTGCATGACAAAGAGCTGAATGACGTTGAGGTAGGAGGACTTGGATTTTATCTGATGCAGGCACTCATGGATGATGTTAGCGTAGTGAGTGAAGCAGGAAGAGGAACAGTCGTAACTTTGACTAAGCGGCTTAATTTAAGCGAGGAAAAGGTATGAACGACAAAGTGACTCCCCCAGAGTCCATGAATGATGCGGTAAGTCTGATCTGGGAATACCAGCAGACCAAAGATAACGAAATTGCCACTCTGCTGATCCGTAAATATGAACCCATGGTCAAGATGGCTGCCGGCAAAATTGCCCGGAACCGTCCGGACCTATACGAAGATCTGTATCAGGTAGGACAGATGGCGCTGATTAGACTGCTTCAGCAATATGACATCAGTCTGGGAATTCCTTTTGAGCCGTATGCGATGAAAAGCATGATCGGTCATATGAAGAATTTCCTGCGGGATAAGTCCTGGTACATACAGGTTCCTAGACGGATCAAAGAGAAGGGGGCACTCGTCCAGCAGGCCATTGATGAGCTAACCATCAGGCTGGAGCGTTCGCCCGCTGTAGAGGAAATTGCCCAATATCTTGATCTTACCGTAGAAGAAACAGTGGAAGTGCTGGCCGGCAGAGAATGCTACCACTATGTGTCGCTTGATTCACCGCTCTCGCAGGAGGAGACCGGAGCTACGCTCGGCGAGCTGATCAGCTCTGATGCCAACGACTATGAAACTGTCGAAAAGCGAATGGATCTCCAGCAGGCGCTTGGCCAGCTCAAGGAGCAGGAGCAGCAGGTACTGCTGCTGGCTTTCCAGGACGGCCAATCCCAGCGGGCCATTGCCCAGAAGCTGGGCGTCTCGCAGATGAGTGTATCGCGGATCCAAAAGCGGGCCACAGAGAAGCTGAAACAAATCATGGCGAATTCTTCTTATTGACCCCGCCGGTAGTTATTATATTCAAAAATAGGACATACCTGTTCTCCAGAACAAGGTATGTCCTATTTTTTGTTGTTATTTTCCTGATGTCATATACGTTGGACATCAGCTGTTTGCATCAATATAGGTTTTGATCTCGCCGAGATATTCACCAATAACCGGAACATCAAGGAACAGGCTGAGAATGTAGCCGAGCAAACCGAGAATAACGAAGGTACCCAGTGAAAGTCCGAGCCCGCGGGATATGCCAGCCATCAGGTTGGTAATAATCCGTTTTTTGGGGTCTGTATAATTTTCAAGGATATCCTTGAATTCCGATTTCTCCAGTGAATCCGCAATTTTGTCCAGTCTGGCATTGAGGCGCTTGACTTCATGCCGCAGTTCAAAGGGGTGTTCGTCAACCTCGTACGTTTTGGTCTTGCTGCCCACATCTCCCATAAGGTCTCCCCGCTTTCTTTAGCCATATCAGGCTTTAGTACAGTGCAGCTTCTGTCTTGTTAGAAGAAGCAGTACTCAGCATAGCAACAGCCAGCTGCAGTGAGCTGGCTGTTCTCCATTTTAGAATGAGCCGCAGGTCACAGCGTGTTAGTAAGAAGACTTGTAAGAGGATTTAACCTCTTCCTTGGCATCCTTAGCTTCAGCGGCGACCTCATCTGTAGCGTCCTTGGCCTTATCGGCAACCTCTTTGGAAGAAGAGGCTGCCTCATCTGTAACGTCTTCGGACGCCTTTTGGACATCGGAAGCTATATCGCTGGACGCTTCGGCGACTGTATCGCCGATTTTTTTGCCGGTCTCCTGCAGGGTAGCAGCGATCTGCTGCTTGCTGTCGCTCACTGTGGTAAGGATGTCAGAGGCTTTGGCGGATACCGTGCTGGCGAGGTCAGTTGCCTTTTCTCCGACAGTAGTGGCAATGCTCTTGGTCTTGTCTGTTACGACACCGGCAACTTCCTTCGTTTTGTCTGTCGCCACGGTAAGCTTGTCGGACAGGTCACTGCGCATTTCACGGCCTGGCTTAGGTGCAAACAGCAACGCAGCCGCCGCGCCCAGCAAACCTCCGATAAAAATACCTTTGAAAAATGTGCTTCCGCTCTCTACCGGATGTTCTGTTTCTGCTCTGTTCATCTTCAATCACTCCTTAATAGAATATGGTATTCCAAAATCGGACAGCCTCTAACCGGTCGCAGCAGGACTGCTATGGCAGCTGCCGTCAGTTGGAGTTCAGGAAAGCCTGAAGGTTCTTACTTCGTATATAAACGTGGGGATATGGGCTGAAACAGCAGGAGGGTTCAGGAAAGAATAGCCAATACTACAGCTGCGGCCGGGAAGATACCAGGTTTAAGCTGGCGGAACAGGACCGGGGAGCTGGACTTATAAGCCTAGAAAATGAAGCGGCAGAGGCAATTGAACGAACAGTGGAGGGAGGAGTACCGGTCTGATTTTCACTGGAATAATATAGTAAAACAGGCTGATTGACAAGGAGAGGTAAAGGGTAAGAAATACATAATCAAGGCGCCAATTCATCCATATGAGCGGGGCAAAAAAACCCGTTTTTTATGATTAAAAAGCTTCTAAACATCTTTTGGAGGTGCGAAGATTATGATAAAAATTGTCACGTCAGCAGAGCGTCATACTTCGAATAGAGAGTGGATCCGCAGCGAATTCAGCTTTTCCTTTGCCGAATATGATGATCCCAGCAATGCGCACTTTGGTGCACTGCTCGCACATAACGACAATGAGCTGAAACCGGGACAGGGCATGGGGGAGCATCCGCATCATGACCTGGAGATTATTACTTATGTAATCTCGGGAGTGCTGAAGCACCAGGATGATCTCGGAAATCAGGCGGAGCTGCAGGCTGGAAGCGTGCAGGTGATGAGCGCAGGAACAGGGATCAACCATTCGGAGACGAATCCGTCGCCTGCAGACCATGTGCGCTTTCTGCAGATGTGGCTGCTGCCGGACCGTCCGGGGGTTACGCCGGCCTGGGATGCGAAATATTTCCCGCGTGAGCTGAAGATGAATACCATGCTCCAGGTGGCCTCAGGTACAGAGGCGGAAGGGGTGCTGAAGCTGGGGGAGGATGTATCGATTTATTTGTCGGTGCTTGAAACGAACAGGGAAGTACAGTATTCCCGGCAGGAGGGCAGACGCACACATCTTTATCTGATTGCCGGCAATCTGGAGGTAAGCTGCAGCGAAGGGACTTTTCAACTGCAGCCCGGTGACGCCGCACGTATCCGCAAAAGCTGTGATCTGATGCTAAAAGGGACAAGCAGCGAAGGGGATGCAGAGTTCATCCTGATTGACCTTCCATAATGCAGAATGATTTCCCGAGCTTACACAAAGATAGGAACAGGAGCTCTCAGCCTTGCTATCATCCGGAGATGACGGCATCAGGCAGAGAGCTCCTGTTTTGTTTCAGGCCTGTTATTTATTCCGCAGGCGGCCAAGCTCGGAGACCAGGGCTTCTACCTGGGAGATGCTGAGCCGGTCGCTGCCCATGGCTACCTCGTAAATATCAAGAATATCCTCATAGTGGTCTACCGAGAAAGCGGATGCCTGCATGGCTGCCGCGCTGGCCATTTTAAGCTTGCTCTTGATGCCCTCAATCATATATTCCACATTTTCCTGGCTGGGCTTTGATAAATCCATGGAGTACAAACAGTCCTTTCTTAAGTAAAATAACCCGGTAATACCGCCACGTCAAATTAACTTCGGCGTTCCGTTCCTTCTGATGTATTTTATCATGACAGGGTAAAGAAACACCATTTTTTTGTCCAATTCCCCGGAAACATGTTAAATTAAAAGGAATTATGGCAGACATTCAGACTCAGACTACAAGGAGGAGAGGACAATGGCAATCAGGGAGCAGGAGAGCAGAAAACGGATCAAGATGGATGCCGGCCGGCTGAGTGTCTTCTTCCGGGAGATCGCTGAGCAGCATCCGCCTGAGCGCATCACCTTTTTGTGCATCGGGACAGACCGCTCTACAGGCGATAGCCTCGGCCCTCTGACCGGCAGCGGCCTGCTGAAATACGGTTTCCCGCATGTCACCGGCACTTTGCCGTCGCCCTGTGATGCGGATAATCTGGTTGCACGGATTGCTGCGATTCCGGAAGGGCAGCTGATTATAGCCATCGATGCCTGTCTGGGGCCGCCGGCTGCCTTAGGGTATTATTTTGCCGCCAGCGAACCGCTGCGTCCGGCCCAGTCGGTAGGCCTGTGTCTGCCTGAGGTGGGAAATTACAGTCTGGCCGCCATCGTCGGGGTGAACGGACCTTTTCCTTACCGGACACTGCAGACGACACCGCTATACCGGGTAATGCAGATGGCCGAGCAAATTGCCCTGGCTGCAGCAAAAGGTTTCGGGCTTGTTCCTTAAGGCGTTTCAAGATGAACCGTTCTAGCTTAATAATGTAGAACAGGTCTTAGCCATTACATAGAAAGAAGGAAGCTGTCATGGAAAATATCCGTTGTGAAGGAAGCAATATTTGTTACAGTGATCAGGGGCAGGGCGAAGTTATCGTACTGCTTCACGGCTTCTGCGGAAGTTCTGCGTATTTTGAGCAGGTCATTCCTTTTCTAAGCGGCAGCTACCGGGTAATAGCTCCCGATCTGCGCGGACATGGCGCGTCGGAGGCTCCGCTCGGCGCATACAGTATTGATCAGATGGCTGATGATGTGCTATCCCTGCTGAATTACCTGGAGATACCGGAAGTGTATCTGCTGGGCCATTCCATGGGCGGTTATGTCGCATTATCCTTTGCCCAGCGTCATGCTTCCCGGCTGAAGGGATTCGGGCTGATTCACTCCACCGGTCATCCGGATGGCGAGGAGGCCCGGGAGAAGCGTCTGAAGAGCGTCAGCACGATCCAGAATGAAGGGATTACCGCATTTGTTGATGCCCTGGTACCCGGATTATTCGCTCCAGGCGCAGCTTCCCGGCTGCTTGAACGGGCTAAGGAGATCGGTTATAAGACTCCGCCGCAGGGCGCGGCTGGTGCCCTGCTTGCGATGCGGGAACGTCCGGACCGCCGGGATGTCCTTTCGGCATCCGCCCTGCCGGTACTGCTTGTAGCGGGTACGGAAGATGGTCTGGTGCCGCCTGAACGGATTTTTACAACAGACAAGCCGAATGTAACCAAGGCGACCATTTCCGGTGCGGGACATATGAGCATGTATGAAGCGCCGGAGCGTCTGTCGGAGATTATTAAGGATTTTGTACAGATACCGGCAGCCAGGAAATAAGGGGCCGGAGGAAATTTATACCGGAAGCCCAAAGAGGCAGCCTCTGCTGACAAGCGGAGTGCTGCCTCTTTGGGCTGTGCATTACTGGAACCTGCGGATTGCCGGGAGACAGAGCACCGAGGCGGCACACAGGATGCCAAGACCGGAAAAGATAGTGATGGTAGGAAGGCCGCCGATCTGATCGGCCAGCCAGCCGACCAGAATGTAACCTACCGGCAGCAGGGCGAAGGAGCCGAGCAGATCCAGACTGGCCACACGTCCGAAAGCCTCCTGGGGAACAAGCTCCTGCAGGCTGATTTCCCAGATCAGGCCAAAGATCATCAGCCCGAATCCCTCCACGGTGAACAGGGCAACTGCCGCAGCCGCATTCGGAATAAACGGCATCAGGAACAGGGCGAGACAGCTCAGGATGACCCCACTGTAAGCCATAATGCCGCGGCGGGTCCAGTGCTGGCGCAGGCTGTACACCAGTCCGGCAACTATGGCTCCGGCACCGGAACAGGTAACAGCAAGCCCGTATATATAAGGCGGCCATCCGTGGTATACCTTGAACAGCCAGGGGATCAGGATGCTGGTCACTCCGGCAAAACAGATATTGAAGAACGAGAAGGTGATAATCGTGATCCAGAGCCACGGGTGACTGCGCAGCACGGCGATCCCTTCTTTGAAATCATCCTTCCAGTTCGGGGAGGCATGAGGTGCTCCCGCTGCAGATACCTCCTGAACTCCGGCAGAGTCTGTCGAAGACCTGCCCCTCAGGGAGGTCGTCAGCGCTCTGCGCAGGTAAATCAGGCAGAACAGGGAGAGAATGTAGGTAAAAGCATCGAGCCCGAAACCGATGCCAGCTGACAGATGAGTAATGAGCAGACCGCCGAGCGCAGGTCCGATCAGGCGGACCGCCTGGGTGCTCATCTGTGTCAACGAATTGGCGGCAATCCGGATATCCGGTGTAAATACCGTAGCCTGGGTTGCAGAATAAGCTGGGCGGAACAAACCGTCAAGCATGCCATATAGGCCCATAAACAGATATAGCAGCGGAATGCTTAATGCACCGGTAAGCGAGAGCACTGCTATGGCGACCATAATGGCAAACCTGGCGATATCAGCCGATATCATAATTTTTACTCTGTCGTATCGGTCCACTATATGGCCCGATACAGGGAGCATAATCACATTTGGCAGCATATAAATGGCCATTACGAAGCCCATAGTCTTGGTCGAACCGGTCATGGAATAGACGAGGACAGGCAGGATTACCATAGTTACCGAGCTGCCCAGAAAGGAAATAAGATTTCCGAGCCAGAGATAAGGGAACGCCTGCGATGCTGTAAACAGGGTGGCAAATTTACGAAAAGGATTGCGGCTTGCTGATTCTGTTACTGTAACCGGGTTCATTCAGAATTTCCTCCGGCTTCTGGCTCATAGTCTGAACGGGGCAGGCGCCCGATGACAAATTCCACGCCGTATTCATCCCCGTGGGTGAACCTTGACTCCCAGGAGATAATCAGCTGAGTCAGCTCCTGCTGAAAATCACTGAGTTCAGCGGGGGATAAGGTCAGCCGGGTGATAAAATGCTCAATCCTGTCTTCTTGACGGAACTGGAAGCCGCTGAGCTGTCCGGAGTGAAAAAAGGTTCCTTTAGACCGGTAAAATTTCTGGATAATTCCCCCGGCTGCTTCTGTACGGACAATCTCGAGCAGTCCGCCTTCGAACAGCTTGACGATATGATAATGAATATTGCCTGGTGTTTTCTGCAGCTTTTCGGCAACCTGCTTGGAGGTCAATGGTTCATCCGCCAATGCGTGCATAATTTTAATCCGCAGCGCACTTTCTAGCAGCTTATTCTGTTCTTCTGTCAGGGTTAGCCGGGAGGCTGTATTCGGTTCATTCATTTCTGTATGTCACCTTATTCTAGTATAAGATTATAATCTGTATAACAGGATAATCTGGAATCCAGATCAATAAGTTGGACTTATTATATGAGATTCCTTATGCCTCTGTCAATGATTTGCGGACAACAGGTTCCGCTTCCGCTGTACTGTTCAGTGGCGCCTAGGGATAGAATGGTTTAAGATGATTTTTAAGGATGATTAACTGCTCACTGCGGCTAATAAAACAGGGCGCATAGCCTGGGAGGAGTGTTGCCGGATGTTTCGGAGAGACTATATCGTACGGATGATTGAAGATATGACGGCCATGGTGGCCAAGGTGCTTACACTCAAGCAGGAAAGGAAGACAACGGAAGCTTTATGGGAAGTGGATGAGCTGCTTAACCGGCATTTCCGGCTGAATTCCCGTCTGCTGAACTCCTTGTCTGCTGAAGATATTGTTGAAATGTTCCGGCTTGGCGGCATCATTGAGTCCGACAAGCTGCAGGGTGTGGCCCGGCTGCTTAAGGAAGAAGGAGGCATCTACGCGGCTGCAGGCGATAAGGAAGCAGCGCTGTTCCGGTACATGCGCTCCCTGCATTTATTTCTGCGTGCGGACCTGCATGGCGCCGACCGTGAGCTGCTGAATATGAACAGGGAGATGGAGGAGCTGCTGCAGGAAACCGAGGGCTACCAGCTACCCGTCAAAACAGAACGCCTGCTGCTCTCCTACCTGGAGTCGGCCGGCAGCTATGCCAAGGCGGAAGACAGCCTGTACCGGCTGTGGGAGCAGGGTGTGGATGTTGCTGCGGAAGGACACGGGCTCTACGGGCGGCTGCTGCAGAAGTCTCCGGAAGCACTGGAGCTTGGCGGCCTGCCGCTGGAGGAAGTGCAGCAGGGGCTGGCCGAGTGGGAGAGAATTACCGCTGCAGCGAAGCAGGAGCAGCGCTAATTAAATTAGCACAGATGTCCTGGGGAGCATCATTAACAGGCGTCTGTGCTTTATTTTTTCTAATGCGCATAACAGGAAGCGGCCGTTTTGTTTACAGATAGCAGACTATACAACAGCTTGTTATAATATCCCGGTGGAGGACATGCTATAATATAACGGCTACTCAAGGCGAACCCGTTCTTTATTTTAATATGTGAAAGTGAGATGTACCCTGTGGAATCTTTAAATACATTAATCGTACAACTGATTAACAACCGTACCTTAATAACGGCGACATTAAGCCAGCTGCGCAGTAAAGGTGAGGTATCCTACACCAAAGTACAGATCAAGCCCGTCGAGCTTAAAGGCAAGCTGCACTATCAGTTTGCCTACTATACCGGCCCTAAGGTCGAGCACCGGAATATCCCTGCTGAAGAAGCTGCAGCCGAGATGATGGCGCTGCTGCGGGCAACCTTCCGCCAGGCGCTGCTGTGCACGATTGAGGCAGACTATCAGGTGCTGATCAGCAAGAAGTATAAAGTATCCATCCTGACGAAATCGGCCAGCAAGGAGGAGGCGCCTGATCTGGCCCATAACCGCAAGAAGCGCTATGTGCTGGATGAAGGAGAGCCGGTGCCATTTCTGGTAGAGCTGGGGATTATGAACAGCGAAGGCAAGGTTTTGGCCAAAAAATACGATAAGTTCCGCCAGATCAACCGCTTTCTGGAGATGGTTGAGGATGTACTGGCTGACCTGCCGGCCGGACGCCCGCTAACCATTGTCGATTTTGGCTGCGGCAAATCCTATCTGACGTTTGCGCTGTATCATTATCTGGCCGTCCGTGAACGCCGGGAGCTGAATATCGTCGGACTTGACCTCAAGGCGGATGTCATTGCCCACTGCAGCCAATTGGCAGCCAAGCTTGGCTACAGCCAGCTGAAGTTCCTTGTAGGGGACATTGCTGATTATAACGAGCTGGATCAGGTCGATATGGTGGTCACACTGCATGCCTGCGATACGGCAACGGACGCCGCACTCGAAAAAGCGGTCCGCTGGGGCGCTTCGGTTATTCTCTCTGTACCGTGCTGCCAGCATGAGCTGTTCAATCAGGTGGAGAACGAGGTGCTTAATCCGTTGCTGTCGCACGGCATTCTGAAGGAGCGCTTCTCGGCGCTTGCCACCGATGCCATCCGGGCCAAGCTGCTGGATCTGATGGGTTACCGCAGCCAGCTGCTGGAGTTCATCGACATGGAGCATACCCCGAAGAATATTCTTATCCGCGCCGTCAAGGCGGGCGGCGGGGACAACGCCGCTAAATGGCGTGAGTACAGCGCCTTCCGTGATTTTCTGGGTGCCAAGCCGTATCTTGAGCGTGTCTGCGCAGACCTGCTGCCAGCGGAGATAACAGCGCAGGACTAAGGGCTGCCGGGAGCTGCAGGCGATGGAAGTCTTGCCGTACAGATAGTACCTATAATGCTTGCAATGAACAGGACAGCGTTCTTTCCTCCGGGAGCAGCACTGTCCTGTTTGCTTTGGGATTCCGGTATATAAATTTTCCAATTTGCGGGAAAACTGACGGATAACAAGGTACATGGAGGTAACGATGGAAATCAACCGAATCTGGCCCCGGCTGCGGCGGTTTACGAGCTGGGGGAGTGCAGGCATGCTGCTTTTGGCTGCAGCAGCAGCATGCCTGCTGCGCGGGCTTTTTTTTGCCCGGGAACTGTATGGTCTTCTGGCTGTATGGTTCGGCCTGTGTGCTGCTTTTGCCGTCTTTGCGGGCAGCGGCGGAAGAGCTGCCGGAGGCAGGGCAAACATTTTGGAGGGGCCGGAGGCGGGTGAAGGGAATACCGGAGGTTCACATCAGGCCGGGAATTGGACGCTTATTGTTCTGTTGGGCTGTCCCATAATCTTTTTTGCCTTATATGCCGTACAGCTGCTAAGGGGGCCGCTGTCGGTGCAGGGAACGCTTAATGAGCTGTTGCGCTGGGGGCTGTATGGAAGCTTTGCTTATTTCGCCGCTGTTTGTGCGGGCAGCCGCGGGGGGGCCAGATTTCTTGCAGCACTCTGGCATACGCTTGGCATGACCCTCTGTCTAAGCGGCCTGCTGGCTGCCTGCGGATTGCCGCTCCGTTATGCCATTGCCTATACGGACTCCCCGGCAGTCAGTGCTACCGGGGCAAGGCTGGGCGGGCTGCTCCAGTATCCGAATGCCTTCGGCGCCGTGATGGCCATTTTCCTGCTGGAGCGGACCGTGGCGGCCGCGGAGGCGGCTGCGCGCGGCCATCTCCGCGCGCATAATACCGCGAGGCAGCTGCTGTGCATGCTGCCTCTGTTCCCGTACGCCGCCGCGCTGCTGCTCAGCGAGTCGCGCGGCGCACTGCTGGCTGCGGCCTGCGCCGCCGCCGCAGCCCTGCTCTGGAAGCGGCGGCTGGCCGCGCCGCTTCTGGTCTGCGCCGCCGCGCCCGCGGCTGCTGCGGCGCTGCTGTACCGCCAGCTGGCCCGCACCGGGCTGGCGGCAGAGCCTTTGCCCGGCCTGCTGCTGCTGGCCGGGTGCTGGGCCGGCGCGCTGCTCGCCGGCCTGTGGCTGTGCCGCCGCTGCCGGGGCGCGGCGGGCGGGCAGTTCGCCGCCATGCTGCTGGCGGCGGGATTGTGGACGGCGGCGGGGAGCGCCGTCCTGGCACTGCTGCGCGGGCGGATCAGCGGGCCGTCTCCGACGGCCGCCGCCCGCGGGCTGTTTTACCGCGACGCCTGGCGCCTCGCGGGGGAAGCCCCCTGGCTGGGGCAGGGGGGCGAGACCTGGCGCAGCGCGTACCTCGCTGTCCAGTCCCGCCCCTACGTGGGCAGCCAGGTCCACAGCGGATACCTCGATATTCTGCTGAATCTCGGTATCGTCGGAAGTGCCGCTGTGCTGCTCATGCTGCTGGCAGCAGGAATACTGGCGGGCAGGAACGCCCCCGGGCTGCTGCCCCCGCTGCTAGTCATCCTCCTGCACGGCGCAGTGGATTTCAGCTGGAGCTACGGGCTCTTCTGGCTGCTGCTGTTCTTGCTGACAGCAAGAGCGCTTGCCGGCTCGCCCCATCTCATGATCCAACCGGCAGCCCTGCCGGCTGGTACAGGAGCAGGTTTATGCCGCCAGAGGCATACGAATCGCTCTGCTACAGCACAGCAGGCAGGATTGCGGGTATTGCTGATAACGGCAGTCTGCTTCTGTCTAATACTGAGCGGCCTTTCCTTCAAGCTGTGGAAGGGGGAGAGCTTATTCAGCCAGGCTGCCCGTGCTGCAGATCCTGTAGTACAGAGTAGGCTGCTCCAGGAAGCACTGCATCACAATCCGTACGATCCCCGTATAGCTGTAAGCTTTGCGGGACTGCTTCCGCAGGAAGAGAAGGAGGAGCTGCTGCTCCGCAGTCTTGAGTACTCCCCGGGAGATGCCGGTCTGCACTGGCTGCTGGCAGAAGCCTGCCTGAAAGGCAATGAGCCGGGGACCGCGCTTTACTGGGTGAGAAGAAGCATGGATTTGGACAGGTTTAACGCCTTCAAGTGGAGGAGGGCAGCAGAAGGCATGCTGCAGATGGGCCGCCGTTCTTTGGCACAAGGGGATCTGCAGCGTGCCGCAGCCAGTGCGGGTGCCGGACAGGAGCTGCTGAGGAGATACCGGCTGCTGGCATTCCAGGAGCACAATAAAGGCCTGGAGCACAATGACCGGGAGTTTGAATTTTCAATTAAAGCTGAGGAGTTGGGCGCGGAGCTGGATAAGCTGGTTGCAGCAGCTGGCAATGTGCGCCAAGGCAGCAAGTGCAGCCAAACTGGGCACAAGCCTATTAACCCTCTCCGGTTTTAAGTAGGAGAGGGTTATCCTCTGTCTCAAATAGCAGAACCTGTACAGCTGTTTACCCAACAAATCCTCCGTGTCTTCCCTATTAGCCAATATGCATCGTTAAGGCTCCATTTTCGTCAGGGAGCTTAAGAGATTGCCTTGATTAAGTGGAATTTTGCTACTAAAAATCGCTGTTTAACTTCTATTCCGGATATTAGTTGGAAAAACGCCACTTAATAATGCCTGAATTCCCGAACTGGGTGGCAAACAGCCCAAAATAAATAGCAAAAATCCACTTAAATCTTATAAACACAAAGAAATCGTAGAATTAAGTGCCGATTTTCCAACTAGATTGTACCGGGCTCATGCCTGTACCCGCCGTCCTACGCCTTCATCCGCTGCGAAATGAGCCACGAATAAACATAGGGAACAAGGACGGCAATCAGCAGGGAGGTGATAATCAGGCTGATGGACGCAGTCTTTGGCAGAAAGGCGGCGAGTATCAGTAAGATCCCGCCGGCTACCCACATGTATCCCGAGAAGCGGTGGGTTTTCCGCCAGACCTCGGGGCTTGCAAGCGTCCATGGTGTTTTGATACCGGTGAAATAGTTGTCTTTAATCTGCGGCATGTAGTTGCCCAGCGCGATGAATAGTACTCCCAAGGCTGCAATTGCAAGCTTACCCGCCGCAAAATCCGGATTCAGGCCTTTGGTTACAGAAAGCAGCAGCATGGCATCCATCAGAACGGCGATAGCCAGACGGATCATTTTGTAAGCTCCGGTAAATTTGTTGTATTTGTCCTTCTTGGGGTCAATCCGGCGGATAAACTGCATGGCTAGCGGAAGCACGAGGCCCAGGACGGCGCCTTGGATAATGATCGAGCTTTTAGGCCAGTACCGGTTCACTTCTCCGGTAATGCCGAACTGCGCAGGCAGCTGCTCCGGCAGTCTGCTGTAATTGGCAAGCGCGTAACCGAGCGTCAGCACACCCAAAACAACGATCAGCGTGTCCTGCCATGTCCACTTAAAATCCTTCATCACAATTCCTCCTTGTCAGATTGGAGCTTCCGGCGGGGGAGATCCCCGGCTGCCGTCGGCTCAGCTTCACTGTTTTTCCCGGCTCCTGTCAGTTCCAGAAACCATCCCAGAACCTCCTCAAGCACAGTCGTATCGAGTGAATATACGATAAACTGCCCTTTGCGCTCATCCTGAACCAGTCCGGCATGCTTCAGGGCGCTCAGGTGATGCGAGATACTGGGTTTGGTCATCTGAAAATAATCGGCAATCTCTCCGGCAGTCCGGTCCTTCTCACGCAGCAGCCGGATGATCTGTCTCCGGGTTGGATCGGCCAGCGCCTTAAAAGATTCATTCATGTTCTGTCCGACCTTTCGATATTTAAATAATTGTCTAAATATATAATTGCGCTTAATCCTGTAATTGTCAATGACGATCTTCGGTTACGGGCCGCAAGTAGAAGTTGTAAGGCCGCATATGCTAGAATAAGCTAGGAGCAGGCTGGTACATAGCAGAAAAAATGCCGGGATTTCCGGACGTTTACATTCTGTATTCAAAAGGGAGGAGGGCTGCAGTTGCATTATATATCTGATCTGATCTCGCATCTGTTCGAATGGATTCAGAGTCTGGGTTACTTCGGGATTATGATCGGACTGATGATTGAGGTCATTCCGAGTGAAATCGTACTCGCTTTCGGTGGGTATCTGGTTTCACAGGGCGACATTAACTTCTTCGGGGCCATTATTTTTGGAACAGTCGGAGGTGTCATAGCCCAGATTTTTGTCTACTGGATCGGCCGTTATGGCGGAAGACCGGTACTGGAGAAATACGGAAAGTACATTTTTATTAACAAAAAGCACATCGACCATTCAGAGGAATGGTTCAAAAAGTACGGTACAGGGGTTATTTTTACCGCGAGATTTATTCCGGTTGTCCGTCATGCGATCTCAGTGCCTGCCGGCATCTCGCGTATGCCGCTGGGTAAATTTACGCTGCTGACTACACTGGCAGTAATCCCTTGGAGCGCCCTGTTTGTCTATCTGGGGTACACCCTGGGCGATAAATGGGAGACGATTGATGAGGTTGCCGGCAAATATACCCATGAGCTTATCCTGGTCGCTATCGCTATTATCGTTATTTACTTCCTGTTCAAATGGTATAACTCCAAAAAGAAAGGTAGTGCAGCATGAAGCAGAATGTAGCTCATAAATTCGGCCAAGGCCTGACCCCGCGCCAGTTCGTGGAGAGCATGACCAAAAATCAGCAGGCCTTTGAATCCTGGTATGAGAAGTTTGCCTGGGAGAAAGGGGATGACCGTGAATTTTTTGAAAGCCTGAACCACCGCGATGATCTGCGCGTGCTGATTCTGGCTGCCGACTGGTGCGGCGATGTTGTACGCAATGTGCCGGTTGTTTTCCGGATTCTGGAGACCGCAGGCATCAAGACCGAAGTGCTGATTCTGGAAGAAAATCAGGATCTGATGGACGACTTCCTGACGATGGGCGGAAGATCGGTGCCTGTGGTTATTTTTGTTGATACCGGCGGTTACGTGCTGGGCCATTGGGGGCCGCGTCCGGAGCATGTGCAGTCGCTGATGCGGGCTTTCAAACAGGAGAATCCGGACCGGGAAGCCGCCGATTACGACAGCAAAATTGCTGAAGTACGCAAGGCAATGGGGCAAGCCTACGGGGAAGGTACGGAATCGCACGCAGTCATCGTCAAAGAACTGCGCAGCCTGATTTCCGGTTTCTGATCCTATGCTGAATATACGTTCTTATAATTTGGGTCCGCTCCAGACCAATGCCTATCTTCTGACCGGAGCTGACCCGCAGCGTGGAGTGATCATCGACCCCGGCATGAATCCTGCTGCACTTGTACGCGCCATAGAGAATATGGAGATTGAAGCCATCCTGCTGACACATGCCCATTTTGACCATATAGGCGGCGTGGATGAAATCCGCAAAGACAAAAAATGTCCGGTATATGTTCATGCCCTGGAAAGCGAGTGGCTGGTCAGCCCCAAGCTGAACGGTTCACTGATGTGGCCGGAGGCTTCACCTCCGATCAGTACAGAGCCGGCGGAATATGATCTGGCCGAGGGTCAGATTCTGAAGCTGCTCGGGCTTACCTTCAAGGTTTTTCATACCCCGGGCCATTCACCGGGCAGCGTCAGCTTCCTGTGCGGGAATGATCTTTTTTCCGGAGATGTCCTGTTTAAGCTTGGTGTGGGACGCACGGATCTGCCGGGAGGCCGGGAGCGTGATCTGGTTGATTCGCTGCGCGGCAAGCTTTACCGTCTGGACGAAGAAGTGAAGGTATACCCCGGACACGGCCCGAAGACGACCATCGGCTTCGAGCGCCGGAACAATCCTTACGTACCCATGCAGTGACGTTATTCCTTCCTTAGCGACAAAAAGCGAGAAAATAGAGATGGACAGAAGGATACAAAGTTGCTACAATAACGTTAATTAAATGTAACATTTACCTCGCGAAGCACGCAGACTGCGGAATTAATCCCGGTTTGCGTTCTTTTTTTGTCTGTGTATGCGGGTTTTATTTGTATAGGAGGAAGTTAATTGAAGAACGATATCATTGATTTATATGATTACTCCAACTTAAGCGAAGCCGATTTAAAGGCTGAAAGCATAGAGGGAAAGGCGCTGTACTATCCAAAGACGAAGAAGACCGAGGTGCTCAGAGAGACACCGGGCCATTTATGTTTTTGGCGGTTTCCTGACGGCCGGGGGCGCTATCAGTCCTGGCGGCGCAGATTGTGGGAGCTGCAAAATAACCGGGACGGTGAATGAACGATCCGGCAATTCTGTACGTATTACAGATGGCCATAAATGGAGGAGGAGCGTAAGAAGCTGATGAGCGAGGGGACGCTGGAGTTAATAAGGCAGGCGCAGCAGGGCGATCTTTCGGCGCTGGCAGGGCTTCTGCGGGAGCACTACAACTTCCTGTTCAAATATTTAATCAAAGCTACCATGGATCCTTCCCTGGCGGAGGAGCTGGCACAGGACACCGTGGTTCGCGCTATGGAGAAGATCGGCAGCTATAACGGCACATCCGCATTCTCCTCATGGCTGATCACGATTGCAACCCGGCTATACATTGACCGCAAACGGCGCTGGAAAAGGGAAGCAGATTGGCTGCGCCAGGAACGGGGAACAGCGGCCATCCGCTGGCGGTTCGAGAGCCGCAATCTGGAGTGGAGCGAGGTGCTCGATGCCCTGTCACGGCTGCCGCTGCCCCAGCGTATTGCCGTATTGCTGAAGCATTATTACGGCTACAGCTATGAAGAAATCGGCAGCATTATGGAAGTTCCGCCGGGAACCGTTAAATCGCGTGTGTCTGCAGGGTTACAGCAGCTGAGAAAGGAGCTGAAAGAGGATGAATAATGATACAGGGAACATGAAGCTGTTAAACAAGCTGTCTGCTGAGCTGGACCGGCTGGATGCGCAGTATGATGACATCCCGGCACCGTCCTTGCCGGCAATGCAGCAGTTTTTGGCAGCAGAAGCTATCCGCAGACGCCGCCAGAGCCGCCGGGAGCTGCTGCTGTTTTGGCTGGCCGCACTATTCCTTCTTAGCATTGTTCTGGCCGTTCTGGGAGTTGCGCCTGCTGTTTACTGGGTTCTTCAAGCGGTAATTCCGCTTGCTGTACTCGGCAGTCTGGCGGCCGTTAGGATCAGGCGGCGACTGGAGGAAAGAGATCAATGAAGGAGCTGCATGATGTGCCTTATTGGCTGTGGGCTGTCATTGCAGCCATACTGCTGGTTCAGGGAACATGGATGTTCCGTGATGCCCGCAGGCGTGATAAAGGTAGGGCTGCCTGGTTCTGGGGATTATGGGGGATGACCGGTTCTCCAACTCCGCTGATCGTTTACCTGCTGTTCATTGTGCTGCCGCAGCGGCGCAGGCAGGGACGCTAACGCTGAGCCTGTGCTATAAAATGCTGTTTTTCAGAAAAATTTTGTGAACTTTCATTTAACACTCCTGCAGCTGCTGGACAGCTCTAGCTTTTTCTAGTAGACTGTTGAAACAAGTAGAACCATGATAGATTTTGGAGCAGGAGGTAAGGCGATGCTGCGGTTGGGAGAGAAAATTGTCATTGTTGCTGACGCGTTTGAACAGAGTCTTCCTATCGGAGACTACGGCTACCTGATTGCTTATGACCGCAATCCGGACAATGCGTTCGATTATGTCATCCGTGTCCCTCAGGCTAACAGGAATTTTTATGTGACTGCGGAGGATATTGAGGCAGAAGAGCAGCTGCTGGAGGCGGAAGCCGAACGAGCGACCCATGAAGCGCTG
Organism: Paenibacillus sp. PastM-3; assembly: GCF_029893965.1. Lineage (GTDB taxonomy): Bacteria > Bacillota > Bacilli > Paenibacillales > Paenibacillaceae > Paenibacillus_AQ. Next base: position 8,634 of record NZ_JARXXP010000014.1, on the reverse strand, counting down.
ATCGACTACGCTTTGTCAACACATAACGAGAAGCTGTTTCATCATCTGATGAACGGCGATGATGCGGAAGTCCCGGAGGCGGAAGCAGCACCTAAAGAGAGCTTGTCCCAGGCGGAATTCATCAAACAGGTGAATCTCCGGGCCTGGATTTAAGGAAGGCCGGCGAAAGCCGGTCTTTTTGTTATGCAGATAAGTGCGGAAGGACAAGTACATTGAATTGTCCAGGCTTCTACAATATAATTAAAAACGTTATCCGGGCGCTTTAGCCCTTTAAACAGGAGGGATATTCGGTATGAGCATTACTGTCAAAGATGTGCAGCATGTGGCCAAGCTGGCCAGACTGCAATTAAGCCCGGAAGAAGAGGCTGTTTTTACTGAACAAATGAATGCTATCTTACAATATGCTGAGAAATTGAATGAGCTGGATACAGAGAATGTTAAGCCTACTACACATGTGCTGCAGGTCAGCAATGTGATGCGCGATGATGTGGTGAAGGAGAGCCTGTCCCAGGAAGAAGCCCTGCTTAATGCGCCTGAGGATGAAGAGGGTCACTTCAAGGTTCCGGCTGTACTGGAATAACTATACCGAAAGGAGGAAGAATGTTGAGCCTGTTTCAATATCGATTGCCTGAATTACATAACAAGCTGCACAGCAAGGACATTTCCGTCAGCGAACTGACGGAACAATCGCTGGCTGCAATCGCTGAGCGTGACAGCAAGGTGCATGCATTTTTAACGCTGAATGAAGAGGGGGCGCGCCAGTCGGCGCGGATGCTGGACGACAAGCTGGCCTCCGGTGCGGCGCGCGGCCTGCTGTTCGGCCTTCCTGCGGGAGTCAAGGATAATATTGTAACCAAGGGGCTACGCACTACCTGTGCCAGTAAATTCCTGGACAATTTCCAGCCGATTTATGATGCGACCGTCGTCTCCAAGCTGCGTCAGGCCGATGCGGTAACCATCGGCAAATTGAACATGGACGAATTCGCCATGGGCGGCTCCAATGAGAATTCTGCTTACGGCGCCGTGCGCAATCCGTGGAATCTCGAGCATGTTCCCGGCGGTTCGAGCGGCGGCTCGGCAGCGGCTGTAGCTGCCGGAGAAGTATTATTCGCCCTGGGTTCAGATACGGGCGGTTCTATCCGCCAGCCGGCATCCTATTGCGGAGTGGTCGGCCTGAAGCCAACCTACGGCCTGGTGTCCCGCTACGGCCTGGTAGCCTTCGCTTCCTCGCTGGATCAGATTGGCCCGGTTACCCGCAATGTTGAGGATTCCGCTTATGTCCTGCAGGCTATTGCAGGCTATGACGCCCAGGACTCCACCTCGGCCAAGGTGGATATTCCCGATTATCTCAGCGCTTTGACCGGCGACATCTCCGGACTGCGCATTGCCGTGCCGAAGGAGTATATCGGCGAAGGCGTGGAGGCATCCGTGCGTGAGCAGGTCATGTCTGCACTGAAGGTGCTTGAAGGTCTTGGGGCTGTGTGGGAAGAGGTCTCCCTGCCGCATACCGAATATGCGGTAGCCGCTTACTATCTGCTTGCTTCATCGGAGGCTTCCTCCAACCTGGCCCGTTTTGACGGTGTCCGTTATGGTGTCCGCGTCGATGACGGCGGCGGCCTGCTGGATCTGTATCACAATTCCCGCAGCCGCGGCTTCGGCCCTGAGGTGAAGCGCCGGATTATGCTCGGCACCTATGCCCTGAGCTCCGGTTATTATGATGCTTATTATCTGAAGGCGCAGAAGGTGCGCACCCTGATTAAACAGGACTTCGATGAAGTCTTCAAGAAATATGATGTAGTCATCGGCCCTACAGCGCCGACGACGGCCTTTAAGCTGGGCTCGCAGACGGAAGACCCGCTGACGATGTATTTGAATGATATACTGACCATTCCGGTCAATCTTGCCGGCATTCCTGCGGTCAGCATTCCTTGCGGCTTTGCCGGAGGCCTGCCGGTCGGACTGCAGATTATCGGGAAGGAATTTGACGAGAGCACCGTGCTGCGCGTAGCTCATGCCTTCGAACAGAATACAGATTACCACAAAGAGCGGCCACAGCTGTAAGCTCCGCCGGATAAGACTGTGTACGAGTACAGGCTCACAAAACTTTTAAGGGATGAGATCATTTATGTCTAAATACGAAACGGTCATCGGGCTGGAAGTTCATGTGGAGCTTCATACCAAGTCCAAAATTTTCTGCGGCTGCTCGACGGAATTCGGAGCTCCGCCCAACACCCACACCTGTCCGGTCTGCCTGGGACATCCCGGCGTGCTGCCGGTCCTGAACCGCCAGGCGGTTGAATATGCAATGAAAGCGGCGATGGCGCTGAACTGTACGATCGGTGATGTCAGCAAGTTTGACCGCAAGAACTACTTTTACCCCGATTCGCCAAAAGCCTACCAGATCTCACAGTACGATCAGCCCATCGGCCTGAACGGCTGGATCGACATCGAGGTGAACGGCGAAACGAAGCGCATCGGCATTACCCGTCTTCATCTGGAGGAAGATGCGGGCAAGCTGACCCACGTTGACGGCGGCTTTGCCTCGCTGGTTGACTTCAACCGTGTAGGTACTCCGCTGATCGAGATTGTCTCCGAGCCCGATCTGCGCTCGCCTGAAGAGGCCCGCGCTTATCTGGAAAAGATCCGCGCGATTATGCAGTACTGCGATGTCTCCGATGTTAAGATGGAGGAAGGCTCGATGCGCTGCGATGCCAACATCAGCCTGCGCCCTGTGGGGCAGGAGGAATTCGGTATCCGCGCCGAGCTGAAGAACATGAACTCCTTCCGCGGCGTACTGCGCGGTCTGGAATATGAACAATTCCGCCAAGGCGAGATCCTGGATGACGGCGGAGTGGTAGTGCAGGAAACCCGCCGCTGGGATGAGGCCCAGAGCAAAACCCTGTCCATGCGCGGCAAGGAGGAAGCCCACGATTACCGTTATTTCCCGGACCCGGATCTGATTGTCCTGCATATCGACGATGCCTGGAAGGAATCCATCCGTTTGACTATTCCGGAACTGCCGGATGCCCGGCAGGCCCGCTACAGCGAAGAGTATGGGCTGCCTGCCTATGATGCCGGCGTGCTGACTTCCTCCAAACCGCTGGCTGATTTCTTCGAAGGCAGCCTGGCCTATACCAAGGATGCCAAAGCCGTTGCCAACTGGATGATGGGTGATCTGCTCGGGTATCTGAACAGCAACAGCCTTGAACTATCCCAGGTCAAGATTACCCCGCAGGGACTGGGCGAAATGATCGGCCTGATCGCGGGCGGCACCATCAGCAGCAAGATTGCCAAAACCGTATTTAAGGAAATGCTGGAAAGCGGCAAGCTGCCTGCTGTTATTGTTGAAGAAAAGGGCCTTGTGCAGATCAGTGACGAAGGTGCGATTAAGCAAATCGTTGAAGCTGTTGTAGCAGCGAACCCGCAGTCTGTAGAGGACTACAAGGCGGGCAAGCAGAAAGCAATCGGCTTCCTCGTAGGGCAAGTCATGAAAGAAAGCAAAGGCAAAGCCAATCCGGGTCTTGTAAACACACTTCTGGCTGAAGTATTGAACGGCTAGAACCGGTTTTGGGTAATTCATTATAGGATCTTCAGCTCAGGGCTTGTCGGCAAACGGCAGGCCCTGAGCGGCATATAAGGGGAATGTGCGGATGAATACAATAATCAGGCTGGATCTGCAGGATGATTACACCCTAAGTGAGCTCTGGAGTCTTCAGCATAAAGCCTACCGGCTGGAGGCAGAGATGATCGGCTTTCATGAAATCCCTCCGCTGATGGAGACGAGAGAGATGCTGGCGGCGGTTAAAGAGGCGTTCTACGGCTGCTTTGATGAGAGCGGAGATCTGATGGGTGCCGTTGCTGTTCTCGAGGAAACACCCGGCAAGCTGACGGTTACCCGGATGATGGTGAATCCGGAGCATTTCCGCCAAGGCATAGCCGGCAGTTTGCTGGAATTTATTTTTGGGCTTTATTCCGGGATAGAGCAGTTTATAGTATCTACAGGGAAGCTGAATCACCCTGCCGTCACACTGTATACGAAGCATGGATTCATTCCTGCGAATGTAGAGGAAGTGGCTCCGGGAGTGGAGCTGATTGAGTTTTACCGGGGTGGGCGGCCTTGAGCAGGAAGCACTATACCTTTCGAGAAAGGAAGAGTCCCGATATGAGTTCCGAACAACAGCAGGATGAATCTGTTATGCTGTCAAAGACGCCTGTAATCCCGCCGCGCCAGAAAAAACGCCCCCGGAAGCGCAAATTTATAGCAGGGCTGCTCGCAGCCGTTATTCCGGGTGCCGGACACCTTTACTTGGGGCTTCTCCGCAAGGGGATTTCTTTCCTGTTCATTATTTTGCTGGATATCGCGGCGATGCTGTATTTCTCCTCTATCGGCATGCAGATCAACGTTCCGCTGCTTATTTTACTGGCACTGCTGATTCCGGTCGTTTATTTCTACAATGTGTTTGATGTTCTGCAGTCTGCAGACCGTATACTGCGGCTGCCGGAGGAATCTGATCCTGAATTGCCGATAACAGCGGCAAAGACAGCCAGATCCTGGATCAGCGAGCCGGGGATTTCCTTTGGACTGATGCTGCTTATCGGCGGGGCGCTTATGTTCCTTTTCCGGCAAAAGCCTCCCTGGCTGCAGCAATTCATTGAGAGCTATGCGGGTGCCGTGGTTGCTGGAGTGCTGATTCTCTGTGCGCTGTGGCTGGGAGTACGCGAAATTGCTAAAAGCATCCTGATCCGAAGAAGCGATGAACGCCGTCCCCGCCGGGTAGGCCGGTATACAGCGGCTGTGGTGCTGGCAGGTGTGGGTGCTTTTCTGCTGCTGGACTGGCTTAACGGTACCGAGACTATGCTGCTGCTGCTCAAGTGGTGGCCGCTGATTCCCGTGCTGTGGGGCGTGGAGTATCTGCTGATCACCTTGTTTACACGCCGTAGAGGGACAACAACGAAAGCATCAAGGCCCCGAATGGATCTGCGCGGACTGCTGTCAGCATTGATGCTGGGTTCCAGCGTATTTATCGTGGCGGAGCAGGAGCATTATCTGTACCTGTGGAACAAGGTCAGTATGAACCTGACTGTGGCAGCAGTGGATTACGGTGAGGCTACGGGCAACCGGTATGACAAGGCACCGCTGATTGTTCCGGTTGAGCTTAACACCTCCAAAATTACAGTTGACGGCATTAACGGGGATATCCTGATCCACCGCGCCACTGTGGAGGACATTGAGATTACAGCTACTGTGTGGGTCGATGAACTGGAAGGTGCGCAGGCTGAAGCGGTTTCCGAGCAATCTTTTGTACAAGTAGAGGAAGGGCCGACGATCAAAATCACTCCCCAATACCAGGCTTACGGCGATTCCGGCAAACGCCAGCCGCGTATAGATCTGGATATTTCGCTCCCGGAAGACCGGCGGTTCAATCTGGATGTCCGGACAATGAACGGCGGCATAACGTTACAGAACGTAGAGGCCATCGAGGATATTGCCCTGGAGACGGGGAACGGTGAGCTGATTCTGCACCGCATTCTCGGGAATATAAAGGGGAAAACGCTGAACGGCGCAGTCCGTGCACGTACCGTCCAAGGAAGCGTTGAGCTTTCAACAGGAGGCGGAAGCATGGATGCCTGGGATATTACCGGTCCGCTGAAGCTCTCCACAGTTGTCGGCAATATTTCCGCCACAGGCAGCGGAGATGAAGTGAATCTGTCCAGCAAAAACGGTAATCTCGAAGTTGACGGTGCAAGGGCGAAGCTGCACGCAGAATCATTGAACGGTACAATCAATATTCGCTCAGAGGTGCTTGGCGGTAACTGGGAGGTATACAGCGCGGTAGGAGACATCAATCTCTATTTGCCTGCTGCTGGCAACTATACGTTGAACGGGTCTAGTGGTTACGGGAATATCAGCACGGACATTGCCGGACTGGTCATTGACAAAAAAAACGTCTCCGGCGAAGTGGGCACCGGCGAATTCAAGCTGAATGTGGAAGGGAACAGCAGTTTAAATGTGAAGGAATATTGAAAAAAGTAATTTTTATTATATAATAATAAATATAATGTACTTGGCACGTTGACAACATTCAAAGCAGGGTTTTACAATTGCAGTATAGTTTTGGATTTTTACATCATTGTTTTAATTTAAAGGCGGTGGAATTGATGGGTAGTGGCGTACAGCATGCATTGGAACAATTGAAGACTACCGGTGTCCGTATTACACCCCAGCGTCATGCGATTTTGACGTATCTGATGGAAGCGTTGAATCATCCTACGGCAGACGATATTTATCGTGCGCTGGAGCCGCAGTTTCCAAGCATGAGCGTGGCGACAGTATACAACAATCTTAAGATGTTTATGGAAGCCGGAATGGTGCGTGAGTTGACCTACGGTGATAATTCGAGCCGCTTTGATGCCAATGTATCCGATCATTATCATGTCATCTGCCAGGAATGCGGTAAAATTGAAGATTTTAGCTATTCTTCGCTTCATGAGGTTGAGCACGCGGCCGAGCTGGCAACGGGCTTCAAGGTTCACGGACTGCGGATGGAGATGTATGGAGTCTGCCAATGCTGCAGTGAAAAGAAGCATTAGCTGTAGAGTTGCTTATAGTCAGGAAACGATCTTATAACGTGTGGTATCCGTTAACGGCTGCCACGCGTTTTTTGTTTAGCTGGAAACATTGAGGCCATATAATGCCGGTTCTTCCAGCAGATTTGCGAAACCAAAGCGTCAAATATAGCGTATACTTAAAATTGGTTACTGCACTTAAATCTATTGATAGTTTTGGAGGATATATTTTGGAGAGCAGACAGAGACAAGGACGCACTAAAAAGCGTGGAAGCCGTCTTCGCCGTTTTATTGGACTTGTTATCATTGCCGCAGCCGCTTACTGGGTCGTTTTTTATGTACTGCCTAACCGGCAGCATACCGATCCCGACTGGAAAGGACTGCAGCAGCCGATTTTTGTTAAGGGGCAGCTAACCGGCTACTCGGCCAGCGGTACAGGTGACGGCCTGCTGTTACCGCTTCCGTTATTGCAGGAGTATGTTGATCCGGCCATCCGTTATGAAGAAGCTACCAAGTCAGTTATCCTGTCTACGGATAATGATTTGCTATATATGCAGGAGGATTCAACTTCAGCTAGCCTGAATAACGAACCTGTTCAGCTCAGGCTAGCTCCCGAGGAACAGGATGGGGTAACTTATCTTCCGGCAGACTCCCTTGAGGAGCTGTATGGTCTGGAGGTAGAGGAGGATAGTAGTACAGGTGCTGTCCTGCTGATGACTGCCGGAGAGAGTGTGCCAATCGGCACAGTCAAAGGAAAAGCGGGCGACCGCACCAAGGCGCTGCGGAGTGAGGCGACCCTTCATGCGCCAATCGTAGCGGACATGCCTCCAGGGACAGTTGTGCGGATCTGGAATACTGATGATGAAGATGAGGAATGGCTGTATGTGCAGATGAGCAGCGGATATGCAGGTTATATTAAAGCTGAAGACATTACCGCAGACGGTGAAAAGAACGTTCAGCAGCAGGAGTACGAGCCTACGCGTGCAGAACGCAGCTGGAAAGGAAAGGCTGTGAATCTGTTCTGGGAAGCCGTATATGAGCGTAAGCCTAACCCGGCAAATTTCGGTGAGCTTCCGGGGATTAATGTGGTCAGCCCGACCTGGTTCAGCATTGTAGATGTTAACGGAAATGTGCGGAGCAAAGCGGACAAGGCCTATGTAGAGTGGGCCCACAAGCAGGATATGGAGGTTTGGGCTCTGCTTAGCAACAGCTTTGACGCCGACCTTACTACTGAGGCGTTATCGAGCTATGAAAGACGGATGACGACGATTGTGCAGATGCTTGAGTATGCCGACTTATATGATCTTGATGGTATTAATATTGACTTTGAGAATGTGTATACCAAGGACGGAGGCAATGTTACGCAGTTTATGCGGGAGCTGAAGCCGATGGCCCAGGCCAAGAATCTGATTGTTTCGATTGATGTTACCCCCAAGTCCAATAGTGAAATGTGGTCCCTATTCCTGGACCGGAAGGCTCTTGGCGCAGCAGCGGACTTTTTGATCGTGATGGCTTATGACGAGCATTGGGCGTCCAGTCCCAAGGCGGGCTCCGTGGCATCCTTGCCATGGGTCGAGAATTCCATCAGCCGGATTATAGAGGAAGATGATGTACCGGCCGAGAAGCTGATTCTCGGGGTGCCTTTATACACACGGATTTGGACCGAGACAACGGAGAATGGAGAGACCAAAGTCAGCTCTAAGGCTGTCGGAATGAAAACAGTCCAGGAGCTATTGGCAGAAAAGAAGCTGACGCCTTCATTCGATAACAAGACGGGACAACATTATGTTGAGTATAAAGAGGATGGCAGTCTTCATAGAATCTGGATCGAAGACAAGGTTTCCCTAAAAGCAAGAGTAGAACTCGCGAAGTCGTTCGGACTTGGCGGGGTTGCTTCCTGGACGCGAAGCTTCGGAACGCTTGAGGCTTGGGAAGCATTGCAGGAAATAAGCGAATAGCTGTTGTGCAAAAATAAGGGGCTGTCCCAAAAGCCATGAAATGGCTACTTGGGACGGCCCTTGGTTTGGAGTAGGATGTACGTATTCACTTGGGTGGACGCTCCGCGAA
>NZ_JARXXP010000013.1 GCF_029893965.1 Paenibacillus sp. PastM-3 | reverse complement strand
TGGTGGCTGGTGGCTGGTGGCTGGTGGCTGGTGGCTGGTGGCTGGTGGCTGGTGGCTGGTGGCTGGTGGCTGGTGGCTGGTGGCTGGTGGCTGGTGGCTGGTTGATTGCTGAGTAGAGTTGGCTGTAGCAGCTGGTGAGCTGGGGCATCTTAAAGCAACAAAAGTAACTGTCCGGCAGACCCGGACAGCCAGATAAAACTTCCCATCCTCCCGCCCCGCGTGGTATTCTAGGAGTTGCGTATTCTTTTTGACAAAAACTGCTGGAGCGCTTACCATTTAGCATAGAACGAAAGGAGAGGGTCACCTTGAATTGGCTCGGATCACTGCAGCAGTTGGGCAGAGCCATAATGCTTCCTACCATGGTGTTACCGGCTGCAGCTATTCTGCTGAGTCTGGGCAGCTTGCCGTGGTCTGCATGGGGACTTTCTTCGGTATCTGAAGTGACTACATACGCGGGGCAGGGAATATTTTATTTCATGCCTTATTTATTTGCTGTGGGCGTTGCCTGGGGGCTGTCCAATCAGGCCGGGCCGGCCGGTCTTGCAGCATTAGCGGGAATGTTCACCTATGACCGGATTGTTTCCAATATGGGCGACGGAACGGTTCAGCCTGCAACACTCATCGGAATTATTCTCGGGATTGTCGCCGGTGTGGCGCATAACAAATTTAAAAATATCAAGCTTCCGGAGGCGATCCAGTTTTTTGGCGGGTCGCGGTTTGTGCTCCTGTTCATGGGCCTGTTCTCCGCCCTGTTTGCCTGGGTAATGCTCGGCGTTTCGCCGCTGCTGCAGGATGTGCTTGATCATCTGTTCCGCAATATACAGTCTGCTGGCGGGTACGGCGTGTTCGTATACGGGGTACTGTACAGGGTGCTTACAGCCTTCGGGCTCCATCATATCCTGAATAACGTGTTCTGGTTTCAGCTTGGCAGCTTTACTACTCCTGACGGCAGTGCAGTCGTGCAGGGGGATTTGCCGCGTTTTTTTGCGGGTGACCCGACTGCAGGCGTGTTTATGGCCGGGCTGTTTCCGATTATGATGTTTGCGCTCCCGGCAATTGCACTGGCCATCATCCAGGAAGCGCGTGAGGATCTGAAGCCTAAGATCAAGAAGACTTTTTTGCGTGCCGCGCTGGTCTGCTTTTTGACCGGGGTGTCGGAGCAGATCGAATTTGCGTTCCTGTTTGCGTCCCCGTATCTGTTCGCCGTGCATGTGGTAATGTCGGGTCTGGCTATGGTGCTGACCTATCTGCTGGACATCCATCACGGGTTCTCGTATTCGGCGGGAGCGATTGACTTCTTCCTGAATATGCATCTTTCCCAACGTGCCTGGCTGCTGATTCCGATCGGCATAGGCTACGCGGTTGTTTATTATAATCTGTTCCGCTGGGCGATCCGCCGCTTCCAGATTCCGACTCCGGGACGCGAAGAAGGCTCTGAGCTTGGCGACTGGGCGGGTAATATACCTTATCAGGCTCCGCTGATTCTGGAGGCGCTGGGCGGCAAAGAAAACATCGTCCAGGTGCAGGCCTGCATCACAAGGCTAAGATTAACCGTGCACAATGACCGATATATAGATACATCAGCGCTCAAGGGCCTCGGCTCTGCGGGCATTATTAAGCTTGGCGGCGGCAACGTGCAGGTGGTATTCGGAACCTATTCCGAGCTGATCCGCGAGGAAATCGACAAGCTGATGCTGCGCGATCTGCCGCAGGTACTGTTCTGTGCCCCGATCCAGGGCAAGATGATGCCGATTGAGGAAGTGCCTGACCATATTTTTGCCGCAAAGCTGGTTGGCGACGGGGTGGCTTTTTATCCGGAAAAAGGAGAGCTGGTCTCGCCCGTATTCGGCAAGGTGATGCACGTGTACCCTACAATGCACGCAATTGGCATTTCTACGCCCGAGGGGCTTGAGGTGCTGATGCATATCGGGATCGATACATCCCAGCTCAAGGGGCCGTTTGAGGCGCTTGTACAGGAAGGCGACAGCGTGGAGCCGGGGCAGCTGCTCGTCCGGTTCGATCTGGCTTACCTGCAGGAGCATGCCGCTTCGCTGGCAACGCCGATGGTTATCACCAATCCTGACCGTGTCAAATCGTGGAGCTATGCTCCATTCAAAAATGTTAAAAAGGGGCAGTCTTCGGTAATGTCCGTGGTATTACATGAAAGTGTTGGAGGGGTGGAAGCATGATTCAAGGCATAGGCGCTGCAGCAGGTGTAGCTATCGGGAAGGCCTTTGTCCTGCCTAACTGGGAATGGAGCCTGCCGGACACGCAAGTGAATCCGGTTGATCTGGCCCAGGAATTTGAGCGGTTATATGAAGGAATCCGCACCTCTAAGGATGAGATTGAATTTATCAAAAAAGAATTCCGCGAGGTCGTCGGGCCGGAGGAATCCAGCATTTTTGATGCCCATCTGGCCATTCTGGATGATCCGGTGTTTATGAGTGAAATCCGCGGTATTATTGAACGCCAGTATAAGGCAGCCGAAGTGGCGGTAAAGGAAGCTATCGATCATTTTGTGGCCATGTTCGATCTGCTGGACGATGAATATATGAAGGAGCGGGCGGTAGACATCAAGGATGTCGGCAACCGGCTGCTTAAGCATCTGCTGGGCGCTCCGGAGGTAACTTTGCCTTCTGATACACAGCCCTACATTCTGGTGGCGAAGGAGTTGTCTCCGTCCCAGCTGGCCCACCTGAATCCGGTGTACGTACTGGGGATTGTCACCATGATGGGCGGCAAAACTTCACATTCCTCGATCATGGCCCGGGCGCTCGGGATCCCGCTGGTTGCGGGCCTTGAGAACAAAATCAGCAATCCGATCCAGACCGGCGACATGCTGGCGATGGACGGGGATACCGGCATTGTACAGCTGCATCCGGATGAAGCCACGATACAGTTATATGCCGCAAGACGCGATAAGCAGCAGCGCAAAAAGGAACAGCTTGAGCTGCTCGCTACCGTTGAAGCTGTTACGAAGGACGGCGTAAATCTGCATCTGGCCGGTAATATCAGCTCCGTCAAAGAGCTGGATATGGCGCTGAAGTACGGTGCGGAGGGAGTCGGCCTGTTCCGTACAGAATTCCTGTACATGGACCGGCATTCCTTCCCGACAGAGGAAGAGCAGTTTGAGGTTTATAAGCTGGTCGCCGAGAAGGTTGGCAGCAGCACGGTGGTTATCCGCACGCTGGACGTCGGGGGAGACAAGCATCTTGATTATTTCCAGCTTCCGGAAGAACAGAACCCGTTCCTTGGCTATCGCGCCATCCGCATCAGTCTGGACCGGACGGATTTGTTCAAAACCCAGCTAACAGCAATCCTGCGGGCCAGCCATTACGGCAATGTCAAAATTATGTTCCCGATGATTTCTTCTGTAGAAGAGGTTCAGGCGGCCAAGGCCGTATTGAACGAAGTGAAGCAGGATCTGGATCAACGGGGTATTCCTTATAACGCCAACATTCCGGTCGGCATCATGATTGAGGTTCCGGCAGCTGTTATGATTGCCGACCTCCTGGCTGAGGAAGTCGATTTCTTCAGCATCGGCACCAACGATCTGGTGCAGTATGTGCTGGCCGTGGACCGGATGAACGAGCAGATCGCCCATATGTACCACCCTTACCATCCGGCGGTGCTGCGCATGATCCGGATGACTGTGCAGGCGGCACGCAGCGCCGGTATTGATATCAGCGTCTGCGGCGAGCTGGCGGCGGATGAACGTTCACTGCCGCTCTGGCTGGAGCTCGGAATCAGCAATCTCAGCATGTCGCCGCAGGCGCTGCTGCGTGTGAAGCACAGAACCCTTAATACCATAGCGTCCGAGGCCAGAGAGACGGCAAAAGCCTGCTTCCGCTACAAGACAAGCCTGGAGACGGAAGAAGTACTTGGCGCATTTGCCGGACGGGGAGCTACGGCGGCAGAAGTTATAAAAGAAAAGACATCATAGTGAAAACCAGCGAATAACAGGTTCGCTGAATTGCAGGGTCCGGCGCAATACGCCGGACTTTTTGCGTTACAGGGTACACATAAAAGCATTAGAAAAAAAAGTAAAACCGTTTCCGGGCTCCGGAAGTCAGTATAGATAGAAGTACAAAAGAAGCTTTTGAAGCTGCAAACAAAGGAGGTTAGGATAGCGGAGAATGGAAAATCTGATGGAGGTTGAACATGTCCAGCAGGCCAAAGAGGAGGCTCAGGCCTTTATCAGCCTTGTATCCGGACAGAAAAGGATCCTTTACGGGATAGCCTACAGCTATTTCCGCAGTGAAGCGGATGCACTTGAGATGCTGCAGGAAGCAACGTACCGGGCCTGGAGCAAGCGGAAAAGCCTTAAAGATCCCGGGAAATTTGCACCCTGGATAACACGGATAATGGTTAACTGCTGCAACGATGAAATGAAGCGGAGAAAACGGCTGGTTCCGGTAAAAACACCGGATGAAAGCGGCGGGGTTGTCATGGTATTGACCAGTGACCGGAAGCTGGATATGGAGCAGGCGCTGGATAGCGTGAAGCTGAAATACCGCCAGGTGCTTGTGCTGAAATACTACCGCGACATGACGTTAACAGAGATTGCCGAAGTGCTGGACAAGCCGGAAGGAACAGTCAAAACCTGGCTGAACAAGGGGCTTAAACAGCTGCGTAACAAAATGAAAGGGGGAGCGGCAAATGGCTGGCAGTGAGGAAAGGCTGTTAAAGGAGTATTTTGACGGAATATCAAGGGAATTGGAGGATATACCGCATGTTAAAATGAATGCGGCAATACGCAGCGGCATATCAGGCCCGGCCCGAAACCGGACATCAGCACGTAAGAGGTTTTCGGTAAGTGCAGCAGTAGTATTAGCTGCTGCGGCGCTGTTCGCAGTTCCCTGGATCGGTAAGCAGCCGGAGGCGCTGGAACTACAGAACTTATCAGCTCCATCACAGATGAATGAGGCGTTTACACCTTATCTCTGGAAGGCAATAAATGATACTACCGTATCCTCAGCCATTGAAGCAGGATTGATTGAGCGGGTTAGCGGTGTAACGGCTGAGCAGAACGGGTTTGTACTTAAGGTAGACGGAATTGCCGCAGACCGCAAGGGTATTATGATCTTGTATTCCCTGCAAAATAATACCGGTCAAAAAGCACGTGTGGATAATCTGCAGCTGGAAGGCAAAAGTAACTCACCGGTAAACTACCGGTATGGCTGGGCTTTAAATAACACGGATGTACCAACCGGTACGACTCTAAATTATGAAATATTACAGTGGGCTGAAGGGTTTGATTCACTGCCTGACGAAATCACCCTTGAATTGAATCTTGGTGAGAGCAGGCCGGTTTCTCAAGCTTCCGGAGAAAAACCGCTGGCGGCGCTGTCTGTCCCTATCACACTGGATAAAGGGAAGATGGCCAAGTCAGGCGAGGTCCACACCGTTAACAAAACGCTGACAGTCGGCGGGCAGGAAATCTTAATCAACGAAGTGTATACTTCTGCGACCGGGATTTATCTGGAACCCGTTTACAATGAGCAAAACAGCAAACAAATCTTTTCCATGATTTATCCGCGGTTTTTGTTGGGCGGCAACGGTATTTTTTCAAGTATGAGTCCAGTCCGCACGGTGGTGGTTGAAGGCAAGGAGATGCTGGTATTCGGGAATGACAGCCGTTCCAGCCAGCCGCTTCAATTTCAGCTCGACGGCATTTTGGCGCTGGATAAGGATGCCCTTAAACTGGTTATTGATACGGAACAGCAGCAGATCATCAAAGCTCCCGACAATAACTTAACTATGTCCCTGTATACGGCCGAAAGAGGAACAACGATGATTCTGAAACATAACACAGCACCGGGGAAGAAAAGGTTCTATAACGCTTTAATGCTGGATACTGAGTTTACCGATTCCAAAGGCCAGATTCATTCAACCGCTAATCTGTATGATATTCCGCCGTATCAGGCGTCAGCCGACCAGAAGTCGGTCCCTGTGCTGGATTATATGGGACTAGGCAGCAATAAGTACGCCCAGCCGCTGATATTTACTATAACCAGTTATCCGGCCCCGATTAACCAGAAGGTATCGCTCGAAATCCGTGACTGACTGCCGGACAAAGAAACGGAACAAGCCCTGGACCTCAGGAGATGATGAGGCAGGGCTTGTTTGTCATGCTTGAAAATAAACGTATCGTCCGCTTATTCCCCGGCCAGCGCATCGCAGAAGGCTTTGCCGTATGGAGGAAGGTCAGGCGGGCGGCGGGCGGATATGATGTGTCCGTCAGTCACTACAGCTTCATCCTTCCAGATAGCTCCAGCATTCTCCATGTCGTCGCGAATGCCTGGTGTAGAGGTAACGGTTACCCCGTCCAGGATTTTGGCGGAGATCAGTACCCAGCCGGCATGGCAGATCTGGCCGATCGGCTTTTTGGCCGTGTTGAAATCCTGAACCAGCTTCAGTACGGCACTGTAGCGGCGGATTTTATCGGGTGCCCAGCCTCCGGGCACAAGAATACCGTCGTAATCGGCTGCGCTCAGATCATCCCAGGAATATTCGGCTGTTGCGGGTACACCGTATTTGCCGATATAGGTTTTACCCTTCTCAAGTCCGGCCAGATGGACCTCGGCGCCTTCCTCGCGCACCCGGTATACCGGATACCAGAGCTCCAGATCCTCGAATTCATCATCCACCAGTGCGATCACTTTTTTACTTGATAATCTCATTGTCAGCAGCTCCCTTCGGATCTCGATATCCTGTTCATTCTATCAAATTTGAAATATGAAGTCATCTTTGCATAAACATTACTTTGCTTTATTGCCAAATAAATCATTTAATGCAAATCGGAAGGAGTTTGGATGCCGGAAGTCGAATATAGCTTTGAAAAGGCAGGTTTCTGTGTTTTTTAATTTTTTCAGCCTGAGGTGTAGGAGATGTTAAAAGATAACGTTGTTAAAAAGTCATGCAGCTGCGGTGGAACCATGACCATACATATGCACACCCTGATTTACAGCGCAAAGATCAAAATCACTCACGTCCCTGTCTATACGTGCGGTGTCTGCGCCCGTTATGAACCGTTGCCATCCATTAAGAGGGAGCTGGGCAGACTGATCGGCGAACTGGAGAATGTCATTCCGGGGCGGCGGCTATCTTTTGCTGAACGGAATGAGTGGGCGAGTGTGCTTAAGGAGGTCTTCAGTGCAGGCGAATTTCCCGGGGGGTTCAGTGAACTGGAGGAGAGCATCCGAGAAGCCGCTGAGGCCCGGATTGATGTCCTGCTTGATGTTTACCGGCTGGCTATCGAGCTTGCTGATGTAAAATGGATGGAAGAAACCGGAAGCAGACTGGCGCAATTGGCAGTAAAATCGGCAGAAAACGCGAAATGAAAAGTTTTTTCTGCAAAAATGATGAAAATTTTTCACGAATGTTGGATTTTTCACGGACTTTTTGTTACCATAGTAACAGGTTCATAATTTGTGCAGGTTGAACGCGCTGTATTTGCGGTTTATAGACAAAAACTTCATCCTTTCACAGGACTTTTTTAACATTGAAAGAAATTTGAAAGGAAAATGAAGCGTTATCATTGCACAATTGTACAAAGTGTCGTATCATAATTTTAATTAGTCGAACGATAAAATTTATCGCAATGGAGAGAGTAATTTGACGGTAACCATTTACGATGTAGCTCGCGAAGCAGGCGTATCTATGGCTACGGTATCACGGGTTGTGAATAATAACCCTAACGTGAAGCCGCAGACCCGGAAGAAAGTATTTGAAGCAATTGAACGTTTGGGCTATCGTCCAAATGCCGTGGCGAGAGGTCTTGCCAGCAAGAAAACGACAACCGTAGGGGTTGTCATTCCCGATATCTCCAACTCGATTTTTGCGGAAATTGCCCGCGGGATTGAGGATATCGCGAACATGTATCATTACAATATTATTTTGTGTAATGCGGACAAACGCAAAGAGAAGGAAATCCGTGTTATCAATACGCTTCTGGAGAAACAGGTTGACGGGCTGCTCTTTATGGGCGGTACGGTAACGGATGAGCATATCCAGGCATTCCAGACCTCGGCTGTTCCAATCGTGCTTTGCGCAACCCGCGACGAGAAGGGCACCTATCCTTCGGTTGATATCGACCATGAGAATGCGGCTTTTGATGCGGTGAACACGCTTATCCGTCACGGGCACCGTGAAATTGCGATGATCAGCGGAACGCTGCAGGATCCGGCTAACGGCTATGCGCGGTTCCAAGGCTACAAGAAGGCGCTGGAAGCGGCTGGAATTGAGTATCAGGAAGATCTGGTGCGCATCGGTAACTACCGTTACGAATCCGGTGTCGAAGCGATGAAGTACTTCCTCGGACTCAAGAAGAAGCCGACTGCCATCTTTGCTGCAACAGATGAAATGGCGATTGGCGCCATCCACAGCATTCAGGATGAAGGTCTGAAGGTTCCTGATGACTTCTCGATTATGAGTGTTGACAACATCCGCATGGCTTCCATGGTTCGTCCGCTGCTGACTACTGTAGCTCAGCCGATGTATGACCTGGGTGCGGTTGCGATGAGACTTTTGACCAAGCTGATGAAGAAGGAGACCGTTGAGAATCCGCGGGTTATTCTGCCGCATGAGACAATTCTCCGCCTCTCTGTCAATCACGTGAACAAGTAACAATCTTTTATAAAGGTACGTAGAAAGCTCCTTCGGGAGCTTTTTATGTTGCCCGGGGTGTAATGGTTTCAGATTCCCGCGACAGCGGAGGTAACGGAGGAATATCGATTGAGTGAGGTTATCGGATTAATAGGCGCGATGGATGAGGAGATTGAGCTGCTGCTCAGCAGCATGGACAACAAGCGGACTTCAGTCAAGGCAGGGGTTACATACTATTCCGGCGATGTTTTCGGCAGAAGGGCGGTTCTCTGCAGATCAGGGGTGGGCAAAGTGAATGCGGCAGTCACAACGCAAATTCTGCTGGATACGTTTGGTGTATCCAAGGTGCTCTTTACCGGAGTGGCCGGTGCGGTTCATCCGCTTCTTGACATCGGCGATATCGTCATTTCCTCGGCCTGTATTCAGCATGATATGGATGTGACGGCGCTCGGCTACCCTAAGGGGGTTATTCCTTATCAGGAGGTATCTGTCTTTACTGCAGACGAGAAACTGGTGAAGCTGGCCGAGCAGGCCTGTAAAGAGCTTAAGCAGCATTTTGTAACAGGTATTGTGCTTTCAGGGGATCAATTCATCGCCAGCAGTGAAGCAGTGGAAGCGCTATACCGTGATCTGAACGGCGCTTGTGCAGAGATGGAGGGGGCGGCTGTTGCCCAGGTCTGTTATATGAATGAAGCTCCGTTTGTCATCATCCGTTCCATGTCGGATAAAGCCGACGGCTCAGCTCATGTGAGCTATAATGAATTTACGGTCACAGCAGCACGGTGCTCCCATGCCATTCTCGAATATATGCTGAAGGCGCCGGAGCTGTAAAGATTAATCGGCTAATACATAAAACGCTGCCTGAAGCGGACCCTGTCAAAGGTCTCCTGGGAGGACAATGGCACCCTCTTGCCGATCCGGACCATCAGGCAGTTGGCCGGATGTGAACAAATCTCCGGATCATCGGTGGCGTACCAGACCATCCCTACGGATTTCATCAGCTTTTCCATCATGTTCCGGTAGGCCCATACATCCAGCCCGCTGCCTTTAAGGTCCCAGTGCCAGTAGTATTCTGTAGTGAACACAATACAATTCTCCAGCTGTTCCCGCTCAAAAGCGGCGGCAAGCATCAGTCTGCCAAGCCCGCTTCCCCTGTAACCATTGGCTACCTCTATTGCCCCCAGTTCAATCAGATCCGGCATATTTGCCTGTGACCACAGCTCCAGCTCATCCGGATAATGAAAAGTGACATAACCAACCAGGATCTGGTTACAGACGGCGGCAATAACCCGGCCTTCAGACAATTCGCTGATTTCTATAAGGGCCACCAGCTGCTCATGCGGTTTGCGGAAGGCATCAAGATCGGGATGAATAGTGAGACTGTGCAAAAAGCTTGAAGACACAGGGCCGCTCACGGTGATTAGGCTTATGTTATGCAGGAGGGTGTGTGAGACTGGGATTTTGCAGTGCTC
Source organism: Paenibacillus sp. PastM-3 (assembly GCF_029893965.1). Classification (GTDB taxonomy): domain Bacteria; phylum Bacillota; class Bacilli; order Paenibacillales; family Paenibacillaceae; genus Paenibacillus_AQ. The sequence continues at coordinate 168,568 of NZ_JARXXP010000013.1, read as the reverse complement.
CATGTACCGGGCTCCTTCCGTCTAACTAAATTATGGAATGTAATCGCTTACTGTGTTATACTGATTCCGACATAAAATATTCACAATTATTGTATTGACAGTTGGCGGGGTGTTGAAGTCCCGCTTTTCAAGCTTAAATCAATCCAGCAGGGGAGGCAAGAGTAATGGGGCAAGTCCACAATGAAATTTTGCCGGGCCGTGTAGAACATGCTAATTTGCGCGATTATACCCTGGCAGTGCAGCAATTCCGGTGGGAGGATGTAGAGCGGACTTTCTCCTGGTATCACACCGGCAAGGTGAATATGGCCCATGAAGCGATTGACCGCCATGTCTCGGAAGGACGGGGTGCGGCCACTGCCTTGATCTACAGCGATCTCTCCAGGGAAGAGCGGTACACCTTCTCCGACCTGCAGGAACACTCCAGCCGTTTTGGTAATGTTCTGCGAAAATACGGCGTGGGCAAGGGAGAGCGTGTTTTTATTTTTATGCCGCGCAGCCCGGAACTGTATTTCAGTCTGCTCGGTGTCCTCAGGGTTGGGGCGGTAGCAGGGCCGCTGTTCGAGGCGTTTATGGAGACAGCTGTAAAAGACCGGCTGGAGGATAGCGGTGCGGTTGCTCTGGTGACTACACCGGAGCTGCTGAAACGGGTGAGACGGGAGGAGCTGCCTGCACTCCGGCATATTATAGTAGTTGGCGGAGCCGTAGAGGAGCAGGGAATCATCAGCTATGAGGCGGAGATGGCGGCAGCGAAGGCGGAACTTGAGCCGGAATGGCTTACCCTGGAAGATGGCCTTATTATGCATTATACCTCCGGTTCTACCGGCAAGCCCAAAGGGGTCTATCATGCACAGAGAGCGATGATCCAGCATTATTATACAGGCAAAATTGTGCTGGATTTGCGGCCGGATGATATCTACTGGTGTACCGCAGACCCCGGATGGGTCACCGGCACCTCTTACGGAATTTTCGCGCCCTGGCTGAACGGTGTTGCCAATGTGGTGCGGGGCGGGCGCTTCAGTCCGGGAGACTGGTACAGAACGATTGAGCGCTTCGCTGTCACCGTCTGGTACAGTGCGCCTACAGCATTCCGCATGCTGATGGGTGCAGGGGAGAACAGCCTTGCCGGAATCGATCTGGGCAGCCTCAGGCATGTGCTGTCTGTAGGGGAGCCGCTGAATCCGGAGGTGGTGCGCTGGGGCGATAAAGTCTACCGGCAGCGTATTCATGATACGTGGTGGATGACTGAAACCGGCGCCCAGCTGATCTGCAACTATCCCGGGATGGATATTAAGCCGGGGTCCATGGGACGCCCGCTGCCCGGCATTGAGGCAGCCATTCTCGATGACAGGGGGAATGAGCTGCCGCCTTATTCGATGGGAAATCTGGCGATACGTACGCCCTGGCCTTCCATGATGGCGAAGATCTGGAACAACCAGGCTAAGTACGATGAATACTTCCGGATCCCCGGCTGGTACATCTCCGGTGACTCTGCTTATATGGACGAGGACGGATATTTCTGGTTTCAGGGCCGGATCGATGATGTAATCAATTCCTCAGGGGAGCGCATTGGCCCCTTTGAGGTGGAGAGCAAGCTGGTAGAGCACCCTGCCGTGGCTGAGGCAGGGGTTATCGGGAAGCCCGATTTGCTGCGGGGGGAGATTATAAAGGCTTTTATATCGCTCAGAGAGGGTTATACAGCGACTGCAGAGCTGAAGGATGAGATTGCAGCCTTTGTCAAAGCAGGGCTGTCTGCGCATGCTGCGCCCCGTGAAATTGAGTTTAAGGAGAAGCTGCCCAAAACCCGTTCCGGCAAAATTATGCGCCGCGTGCTGAAGGCCTGGGAGCTGCAGCTTCCGGCAGGCGACCTCTCCACCATTGAGGATTAACGTGATAGGAAGGCACAAAGAAACACCGGTTCCTGCATTCAGCGGGAACCGGTGTTTCTTTGTGTTCTATAACTTATTGGGCATTGCCGGAGCCGGCATTGCTGTTGCCGCCGGCAGCGTTGTTAACGCCGCCGGTCGGTACTTCTTCAGCGCCCGGCGGCTGAATGATAATCATGCCGGGATCTTCTACAGTGCCGTCAGGCGGCAGACTGCCTTCAGGTGTAGCCTCTGCTCCCGGAAGGATCTCCGGGGTTGGCGTCGGCTCTGGTGTCGGGGCAGCGCCTCCGGCAATACTGCCTGAAGCTGTCTCATGCCCGGCTACGTCCACAGCTGTGACATAGAAGGTGGCGTTGACATTCTGCGGTGTGCCCGGTTTAAAGACGGTGCTCTCGCCTGCGGAAATGACCGCCTGCTTCTGGAAGGCGCCTCCGTTCAGTGAACGGTACAGGCGGTAGCCTACTACATCCGGTGAGCCGCTTGCTGCAAAAGCAATGACAGCCTTGCCTGTACTGTAGGAGACACTGACATTACCGGGAGGTGACGGAGCCGTCCCATCGTCTACACGCGGGTCAACCTCGGTCGGGAAGTCGGTTTTGGCATCCGCAGGCAGATAATACTGCAGCGATTCATGCTCTTTCATTCCCTCGAAGGCTGCCAGCAGCTCCTTGATGAGATCCTGAATCGGCTTCTCCCGCTTGACAACGATCTTCTCCTTAAGGAAATCGTCAGGTGTGCCTTCGAGCGGAAGGTAGTTCACACCGTTGTAGGTAATGTATTTGGCTTTGGAGATGCCGTCATCACTGTCCTGCGGCACATATTTGGCATTAAACAGGTCTGTAGTAAACTTATCGGTCAGATCAGTCGGCAGCTTGCCGCTGTAAGCCGAGACCGTCTTCTTGACTATCCCTTCAGGCTGGGCGAACTCCTTGGTTACAAACAGATCCGGCTGCTTGTCGATTACGGCGTTCATGACCTTGGCCCACAGCGTCTGGGCCTGCCGCTTCTGGGTATCGCCCTGTAGCGTATTAATCTGCTCCTTGTAGCCGACCCACATGCCGAGTGTTACATCAGGTGTATAACCCATGAACCAGACATCACCATAATTTTGTGTGGAACCGGTTTTGCCGACTATCGGCACTTCCTTGAAGTGCTTGTAGGTGCTTTTTACGGTGGAAGCCGTACCCTCTGTAATGACGGTCCGCAGCATGTCTGTCATCAGATAAGCAGTCTGCTCGGAGAACACCTGCTCCGGATTCACTTTATGCTGGTAAATGATTTTGCCCTGGGAATCGACGATCTTCTCAATCATGTAGGCATCATTAAAAGCTCCGTTGTTGCCGATTGAAGAATAGGCGTTGGTTAATTCCTCAACGGATACCCCGTAACGGAGACCGCCGATAACCCCGGTCTGCGCATAATAATCATCATCCTGAATAGTGGTTATCCCCAGCTTCTTGGTGAACGCCCAGGATTCTTCAATACCGACCTTGTCGTTAAACAGCTTCAGAGCCGGCAGATTAAGCGATTTGTTAAGCGCGTAGCGGGCTGTAACAAGCCCCTGATAGCGGTTGTTGGCATTCTTCGGAATGTGAAAGCCCTTGGTCCCGTCCTTTAGGATAATCGGGGCATCGTCCAGGATGCTGGCCGGCTGGATCAAACCGCTGTCGAGCGCAGGCAGATAGGCAGCGATCGGTTTCATGGTTGAACCCGGCTGACGGATCATCTGTGTGGCATAGTTCATCTGTTCAATATTAAAATCACGGCCCTCGATCATTCCAAGGATCGCCCCGGTCTTGTTGTCGATCAGCATACCGGCCGTTTGTTCCTTGCCTCTTGTTTCGCTGTCCTTCGTAAAATTATCACTGTCTTCCGAAATGCTGTGCATGGCGCTGTATACTTTTTTGTCAATTGTGGTGTATACGCGGTAACCGCCGGTCATCAGCTGCTGACGGGCTTCCTCAAGCAGGACAGTGTCGTTGCCGGAGGCTGTTGAACCTTCAGCACCCTCCGTGCTCTCTGTAACGTACTTATCCTCATTGATGGACAGCAGAATTTCCGCTGCCTTGCGCTCTGTTTCCAGCATCAGGTAAGGGAAGGTGGCATAAGCTTTCTTCGTATGCGGAGCCAGAGAAGCCTGGATATCAAACTGCAGCGCTTCATTGTATTGTGTTGTCGTGATTTTGTTCTCTTCAAGCATCCGGCGCAGCACAAGCTTCTGGCGCTCCATGGCCCGGCCGAAGGCCGTCTCATTGAATTCACCTACGCCGTTGAAGGCGGAATACTTGGAGGGAAGCTGGGGAAGCCCGGCCAGGTAAGCAGCTTGAGCGACATTGAGCTTGTCGAGATCATCCAGCCCGAATATTCCTTTGGCAGCTGCCTTGATACCGTAAACATTGTAGCCGTTGGAGCCGTTTCCGAAGGGAACCTTGTTAAGGTAGGCTGTAAGGATTTCCTGTTTGGATAAAAATCGCTCCAGGCGCAGCGACAGCAGAATTTCCTTGACCTTGCGGTCCTCTGTACGGTCAAGGTTAAGAAATACACGTCTGGCCAGCTGCTGGGTCAGGGTACTGCCCCCGGTCTGGAAGGACTCGTTAAGCAGCTTCTGCTTGACGGCACGCAGGGTGCTGCTGAAATCAATTCCTACATGCTCGTAGAAATTGTTGTCCTCAATGGCGAGAACGGCATCGATCACCAGCTGTGGAATATCATTAAATTCAATAAGCCTGCGGTCTTCTTCGGTACGGAGCTGGCCAATCGGCTGTCCGTCACGGAAATAAGCAAAGCCGGTGATGGCGTTCTGGCTAACCTGCTGCTGAATCAATTCCTCGGAGCGTACAGGGTCGTCCTTTACAATGGAAGTGACATAGCCTGCCACGGCACCGCCGGCAAACAGAAGGCCCAGGATGCCGAGTATAAACACCCATTTTACGACTGAACCGAACCTGCGGAGCCAGGATCTGCGCGGGGGACGCTGTTTTGCGGTCTTCTTCTTTTTCTCCTCAACCATCGACGATAATCCTCCTTTTAACGGAACTATTATAGCACAATTTGCCGGTTTTGAATGCGCTTCTGCCGGAAAGTAAGTTTAAGGCACTGTTGACTTTTAGAATCCTTTCATGGTATAAAATTACTCAATTGGATACGGACAAAAGCGTTGAAGGACATCAGTAGAAGACAAGCCATGTGTTTCAGAGAGCCGGTGGGTGGTGCGAACCGGCAGCAGGCCCCTTTGAATTACAGTCCGGAGCTGTCCGGAGGAACACAGGTGCACAGGAGGCCTGCCAGTAGTCCGGAACCGGGGCATACCCGTTATGATAATGAAGTGAAGGATCTGCTGCTGCCTCTCTCATGGCGGGGATCTTTAATTAGGGTGGTACCGCGAGCCGTCTGCTCGTCCCTTTGGGGATGAGCAGACGGCTCTTTTTGCATTCAACTGAGACAATTTGAAGGAGGACATGGGTATGAAATGGGAAGATTTGACCCCTGCGCAGCAGCAGGAGGTGGAGCGCCAGCTGGAAATAGCCGTTCGCGGTGCAGCGGAAATTGTGCCGGTGGAGGAACTGAAAAGCAAGCTGGTGAAGTCAGTGGGAACGGGGGTGCCGCTCAACATTAAGCTGGGGCTTGATCCGTCGGCACCCGATATTCATATCGGGCATACCGTTGTTCTGCACAAGCTGCGCCAGTTTCAGCAGTCCGGTCATCAGGTGCAGCTGATTATCGGGGATTTTACCGGAATGATTGGGGACCCTACGGGCAAATCGGAGACACGTAAACAGCTCAGCAGGGACGAAGTGCAGCGTAATGCGGCTACCTACAGGCAGCAGATTTTCAAAATTCTTGATCCTGATAAAACCAGGCTGCTGCTCAATTCGGATTGGCTAAGCCCCATGGACTTTGCGGAGGTTGTCAATCTGGCGGCAAAAGTGACGGTGGCGCGGATGATGGAGCGGGATGATTTCACCAAGCGGTTCCAGGCCGGGCAGGCGATCAGCGTGCATGAGTTCTTCTACCCGCTTATGCAGGGAATGGATTCGGTGGTGAGCAGGACGGATATCGAGATCGGCGGCACTGACCAGAAGTTCAATATCCTTATGGGCCGTACCCTGCAATCCGCGGGATGTGAAGATGCGTCTGGCCCATACGCTGGTCCGGATGTACCATGGGGCAGAGGCGGCAGAGTCCGCACAGCAGCATTTTGTTACAGTGTTTCAGCAGCGTGCGCTGCCGGAGGAGATAGAGAGCTATAGCCTTGCTGCCGCAGAGCTGGAGAACGGTACCCTCAAGCTGGTTAGGCTGCTGACGCTGCTTGGTTTTGCAGAGACGAATAGTGAGGCCAGACGCAGCATCCGGCAGGGGGCAGTGAAGCTGAACGGAATGAAGCTGGAGGAACAGGCTGTAGAGGTCACTCCGCAGGATGGGGATATCATTCAGTTAGGGAAGCGCAGGTTCGCCAGGCTGAATCTGATGTAAAAGACAACAAAAAAAGCCTCCGGGGAACCGGAGGCTTTGATCGAACCAATCTTAACGGTTGTAGAACTCGACGATTTGCTTTTCATCGATATCTTGGGACAGCTCAGCGCGTTCCGGCAAACGAACATATTTGCCTTCGAATGCTGCATCAGCATATTCCAGGTAAGCTGGAAGGTGATTGCGGTTTTCCAGAGCTTCCTTGATGGACTTCATGGAACGGCTTCTTTCGCGAAGACCAATTACATCGCCTACGCTTACACGGTAAGAAGCGATGTCGACTTTTTTGCCGTTAACGGTTACGTGGCCATGGGCTACCAGCTGACGTGCGCCTGCACGGGAGTTAGCAAATCCAAGACGGTAAACGAGGTTATCCAGACGGCTTTCGAGCAGGAACATGAAGTTTTCGCCCGCGATACCCTGGATCTTTTGAGCTTTGGAGAACAAAGTGCGGAATTGCTTCTCGCCCAAACCGTACATGTGACGGAGTTTTTGTTTTTCCAAAAGCTGCATTCCGTAATTACTTACTTTTCTGCGTTGGTTAGCGCCGTGCTGTCCCGGAGGGAAAGGGCGTTTCAGGTCTTTGCCTGTACCGCTAAGGGAAATGCCCAGACGGCGGCTGAGTTTGAATTTAGGTCCGGTGTAACGTGCCATATTAAAGTAGACTCCTTTATAATTGAAATTTCATGGTAGGGCCTATTTGTGCCGCAACCGTCTTCGTGAAAGCGTGTATTTGGTTTCACTCTGCCGGGGAAGTTCAGCCGCTGCCCTGGCAGTAACGGGATGCGTGAGGGTGACACAACGTTACGCCCAAGTAAGACTTCTTATCAGTCTTGTTCAACAATAAATATTATATGAAAACAACAGGCAAAGTCAAGTTCTTCTTTTATAAGATTTTGTCTATCTTTGTCGTTAGTTCTTTGGTCCTAAAAAAAATCCCGGGTTTTAGGAAAATATAATGCATTACAGGAAGAAAGGGAGTAAAATATAGCTAATTAGATGTTATCGGATATATTTTAATTTGAGATGTAAAGGGGATCCTAGTTATGTCGGAACAGGAAGCATGCGTTCAGAAAGATACACGTATGCTGTTGCAGGACACAATGCAATCAAGCGGAGACCCAGGTGATCCCGCCGCGTGGCTGAGGGAGACGGATATCGTATCCTACGATTTCCCGTACGCAGGCCAGTTGCTTGCAGAGAGTTTCAGAGAATGGCGGGGGCTGAATGTACCTCCGTTTGCGAAGCTGTGGGATTGGTGTGTGCTTAACTATAAAGGAAAATGGATTGAAGCGGCTGACGGAACCGGTGCGCAGAGCGGGCTCTGGAGAGCAGAGTGGGAAAAAGGCGCAGCCGGCAGCCTGGACTCACGGGAGCCTGTTACATTCGCCGCAGAAGTTCCGGCGGACAGTTCCGGGATGCAGCTGCTGGTGATCCCTGTGTTTACCAGAAGCAAAGGTGAAATCTTCGCCCTGCTTGGCTGTGCAATGCCGGCTGAGCAATACGAACTGGGCGGACGGCATACGGCGGAAGCGATGGCGATACATTACCAGACCTGCTTTTACCGCAGGTTCGAGCATGTATTTGTCTCTGATCTGGCAGGCGTCCACCAGCATGCCGAGCGTGAAAGCAGCCGCCGCTCCCTGTTGTTCCAGATCGTCCAGCGGATGCACGACAATATTGACGTCAACGCTGTGCTGACCGAGGTGATCGACAGCATTTCTGCGATGTATCCTGGTGCGCGGCTGGAGCTGTTCATGTCGCAGGATCACCGCAGCACCCACCCGCAGGTCAAACCGCTGCCGCTGCGCTGGGGCCAGGACGATGTCTGCGCCAAGGCCTTCAAGGACGGGCGCGTGACTCTGCATGCCGGGCGTGATAATAATTCTGTAGAGATCGGCCTGCCGCTGGGCGGCAAGCAGGGGATATACGGCGTATTTCATATGATGCTGGACAAGCCATCCTTCCCGGATGTAGATCTCCGTTTTCTGACCATGATTGCCGATACTGCAGGAACAGCCTTCGAGAACGCCAAGCTGTATGAGCGCTCAAACCAGCTGATCCGCGAGCTGCGCATGATGAGTGAGCTGACCCAGCGCCTCAACCAGAGTCTGCGTCTCGGGGATATTTTTCAATACGCCTTTGAAGAGCTGCTGGAGATGTTCGGCGCCGATTACTGCTGTATACTGCACCTTAATGAAGAGAAGGGCGGGCTAGAAGCGATCGCCTGCAACTTTCCGCCACTGCGCGGAGAGATTATCGAAACAGGAAAGGGACTGGGCGGGCAGGTGTATGCACTGGGAGAGCCGCTTATATTATCAGAATATAGAAATACCGCAGGCGTTTCTTCAAGGCTTATGACCGCAACGGAGTCGCAGTCGGTGATTGCAACTCCGCTGAATGTGGGCGGAGAGATCCGGGGCGCAATTATGCTGACCCACCGCGAGCCGCATTATTTCTCCTATGACAGCTTCCGTCTGCTGCAGGCGATGGCCGGCCACATCGGACTGGCTGTCGGCAATGCCCGCCTGCATGCTGAGGTCCGCTATCTGGCGAACCGGGATAGCCTGACCGGCCTGTACGCCCGTCACTACCTGGATGAAGAGATCAAGGAGCGGCAGACAAAAGACTTCTGCGGAACACTGGTAGTAGTGGACATCGACCAGTTCAAGATGGTAAACGATACATACGGTCACCAGAAGGGTGACAAAATTCTGAAGCAGGTCAGTGAAATTGTCAAATCTTCCATCCGGCAAGGTGATATAGCAGCGAGGTGGGGCGGTGAGGAGCTCGCGGTTTATTTGCCGCAGCTTGGAATCCAGCAGGCCCAGTTCGTGGCTGAACGGATCCGCAAGCGGGTGATGGGCGAGACGGAGCCTCGTGTCACTGTATCCTGCGGAATCGCCGAATGGAGCTGGACGGATGAGCGGATAAGCGTAGAATCGCTCTTTTACAGGGCGGATATGGCGCTTTATGAGGCAAAGAACAACGGGCGGAACCTGGTAGTCATTGACGGTAAAAATTCAGATGTAAGCATAAAGAATCCTTAGGCTGCCAGCCCAAAGGGTTCTTTTTTTTTGATAAGAACGGGGTCCCTACTAAAGTAACGGAGTCAGCTTCCATGTTAAACCCCGGACTCTGCTTTCTGCATAAGCCTGTTATTGAAGGAGAACCTAGAAAGAAAACCGATCAGGAAAGGCATGAGTGCCATGATAATACGTGTCTTGTCTTATAAGCGAAGAGTTTCGGCGGTGCTGGCTATGCTGCTGCTCAGCGGCTGCACTGTATCCGGCGGCAAGCCGGCCGCGGAGGAGTTGAATCTGGCTCTGGCCGGAATGGACGGAAAGGATGCCGTTACGTTTGAAGGCTCGGCGGCACTGCTGATAGCGGGGAAGCCGGTACCGGAGTCTGCCCTGTATTATGGAGGCAAAGTGCAGGACCATAACCGGATCAGCCTGTATTCCCTGCTTCCGGATGAGGCGGGAGAGATCAGGACGGCTTCGGAGGAAGGCAGCATGGAAAAGTTAGGCGGCAGCAAGGCGTCAACTCCTGCTCTGTATACAAAGCTGGAGAAGAAGAACGGGGAATGGCAGCCTCAGCAATCCGGTGAAGCCGGCAGGCTTGCCGGCCTCAACCCCCTGCAGCAGCTGGAGGAGCTGCAGAAGCCGGACACGCAGGTGACTGAGGAGTCCGGTTCTTCCGGCGGGACCCGGGTGCTGCGGATCAGGTTAAGTCCTGATGCAGCCAAGCGGCAGCTGTCCGAGGAGCTGGAACGGGAAATGCAGGCAATCCGGCAGGAGTCAGACGCTGAATCTGCAGGGCAGACTGCTGAGGTCAAGGAAGCGATGAATGCGCTTTGGACACAGAAGTCCAAGGAGCTTGAACAGCGGATAGATGAAGCTGAAGTGACCTCCGTCTATTTTATGAAGGTGGATACCAGACACAGCCTGCCCAAGAGATTGACCTGGACGCGGACCATCCGTTATCCGGGGATGAGAGATCCCGCAGCCGGGGAAGCGTATGTGACCAAGGTGGATTTTTACGGCTATCAATAGAATGTTACCGGGCACAGAAGGCTTGCGCTGAGTAGAGGGCGTGCTACAATAGAACGGTATGCCATTTTTATGTAAGAGGAAGGAAGAGAGCAGGATGAAGGATCCAAGAATTCAAAAGCTGGCGGCAAACCTTGTAGGGTATTCCGTAGACGTACAGCCTGGCGAAAATGTGCTGGTCGAGATGATCGGCAGTGAACGAGATTTGATCAAAGCTGTTGTGGAGGAGGTCGGCAAAGCCGGAGGCCATGCCTTTGTCCAGCTGACTGACCGCACCGTCCTGCGCAGCATGCTTAAATATGCAACCCCGGAAGGGATCAAAACCTGGGCTGAGATCGACCTGAACCGCATGAAGCAGATGGATTGCTATATCGGTATCCGTGCCGGCGAGAATGTCAACGATCTGGCTGATGTGCCGGAAGAAAATATGAAGCTGTACAATTCCCTGTATTCTCATCCGGTACATAGTGAGCAGCGTGTCAAGCATACCAAATGGGTAGTTCTGCGTTATCCTAACGCGAGCATGGCTCAGCTGGCCAACACCACCACTGAAGCTTTTGAAGACTTCTACTTTGAAGTATGCAACCTGGATTATGCCAAGATGGACAAAGCCCAGGATGCCCTTGCAGAGCTTATGCGGAAGACAGACAAGGTGCGGATCACAGGTCCCGGAACGGAGCTCACCTTCTCGATCAAGGGAATCGGTGCGGAGAAATGCTCCGGACAGAAAAATATCCCTGACGGTGAAGTCTACAGCGCCCCTGTCCGCGATTCCGTTAACGGAACGATCAGCTATAACGCGGCCACGCTGTACAACGGCATCACTTTTGAAAATGTGAAATTCCGCTTTGAGAACGGAAAAATCGTGGAAGCGACCAGCAATGATACCGCCCGCCTTAACGAAATTCTTGATTCCGACGACGGCGCGCGCCATATCGGTGAATTCGCAATCGGCTTCAATCCGTACATCCTGCACCCGATGAAGGATATTCTGTTCGATGAGAAAATCGCCGGCAGCCTTCACTTTACTCCGGGGCAGGCTTATGAAGTGACTGACAACGGCAACCGCTCCTCCATCCACTGGGATCTTGTGCTGATCCAGCGTCCCGAGTACGGCGGCGGGGAGATTTATTTTGATGACGTGCTGATCCGCAAGGATGGAATTTTCGTGATTCCGGAGCTTATTGGTCTGAATCCTGAAAACCTGAAATAAAATGTAATCAACAGAAAACACCTTGCGCGAGTAAGCGGATTCAAGGTATCATGGAATTGGTTACAAATCAACAAGCGAACTAAGTTTTTCTAATCAAGTTGCGGAGGGATTCCTATGTCCAGTAACAATGCGGCAATCGTGGATATTGCCCAAACGGCAAGCCAGTTCAACTCATCAATCGTCCTTCAGGCGGACAACAAGTACATTGACGTCAAGAGCATCCTTGGGTTGTTTACAACTCTGGTTTCCAGTCAAAGCTACGAACTTCATGTTCACGGCACTGATGCCGAAGAAGCAAAGAAAGCAATGAGCGAAGTTTTTTCCAAGCACGGTCTGAATTTTACTGTTGTTGCTGAGTAATCTATCAGCCTCAAAGACGTCCTGCCTATGCGGCAGGGCGTTTTTTTGCAGTCGCGAAACTGAATTCTTGTATTGAATCTCAATTTCGACTAATATTAAACTAAATAGCAGTAACAGCTGTAACTTTTGGACATGGGGGGGAAAATGCATGACTTCATCGGATTTGCAGGAACAGCTTAATCTTAAAGCAATTACTCTTCTACAAGAAGATGCCGATAAAATTCAGAAGCTCATCGAAGTGCAGATGGAGAATCTGGCGACTCGTTACTGCCCTCTCTATGAGGAAGTGCTGGATACCCAGATGTACGGCTTCTCCAGAGAGGTTGATTTTGCGGTCAGGGCGGGGCTTGTACCGGAGTATACAGGTAAGCAGGTACTCAGTGAGCTGGAGCGTAATCTGGCTGTGCTGTACGAGGCGCTGAACAAGAAGGCGGAAGAGCGCGGGAATTAGGCTGAGGCTTCCATCTGTTCATAAAAACGCACATGAGGGTTAGTGACCGCCCATGTGCGTTTTTTGTTGTACAGCAATGTTGGAGAATGAGCCTATACGAGGTAGAAGGAGACTCCAAGAATCATATAGACCGCCAGCAGCAGCAGCCCTTCGTACCAGTTGGTTGAACCGTCCTGAATAATAGACTTGGCTATAAACACGGAGACGGCGATGGCTACAATCTCTATAGTCGTAAAGACGATGTCCATGGTATTACCCAGGAAGTAGCTTGCGAAGATGAGGACAGGCGCTACGAACAGGGCAATCTGCAGGCTGCTGCCGACAGCGATCTCTACAGCAGCCCCGATTTTGTTCTTCATGGCCAGCATTATCGCCGCACTGTGCTCAGCCGCATTCCCGATAATAGCGACGAGGAACGCGCCGACGAACAGTTCGCTGAAGCCGAAGCGCTCGGTCAGCGTCTCCAGCGTGCCGACCAGCCATTCGCTGACAAAAGCGACCATTACCGTAGCCAGAATCAGATACAGGATGGACTTGCCCTTGGACCAGGCAGGAGCATGCTCGTTAGGCAGCTCCTCTGCGTTGTCATCCGTTACATCGGCCAGATATTTCTTGTGGGTAATCATGGAGAAGATCAGCCACGCCATATAAGCAGCAATCAGCAGACCCGCCACAACAAGACTGAGCACATCCGTGTCCCGTTCGGTGATGGAGTGGGTGTTAAAGAACATGGCGGGAACAAAGAGGGCGATGACTGCCACGATCATCAGTGAGCCGTTGAGCCCGGCCAGGGTGACGTTGAAATTCTGAACCTTGAACTTCATTCCCCCGGCAAAAATGCTCAGGCCCAGCACCAGCAGCAGGTTGCCGATAATGGAGCCGGTGAGACTCGCTTTCACCATGTCAAACAGCCCTTCCTTGACCAGGAAGAAGGCAATGATCAGCTCTGCGGCATTACCGAAGGTGGCATTAAGAAAGCCCCCCAGCCGCTGTCCGGCATAGTGGGCTACGCTTTCGGTTGCCCGGCCGAGGAAGCCGGCTACAAAAACAACCGCCACTGCGGATAACACGAATTGCAGCGTGTGATCCCAGTCCGCATAATGTCCGGCTGCGCTTAAGATAAAAGTGATTATCAGCAGCGCCGGAGAAATCCATTTTTTCAAGTGAAACACACCCCGATCTTTGTATGTAGGTTAAATTCATATTTCAATATACCCAAATTAAACCAGGGTGTAAACGGTGCTGCAGAAGTCATTTGCTTTTTAGCCTATTTTCGAATTACAATAATTGATAATGAGTGTAGGGGGGATATGGCATGGCGGAACAACTTCAACTTGAAATGGGAAACATACGGATATCCAATGATGTCGTCTCAAAAATTGCCGGACTAGCGGCATTGGAGACTCCGGGTATAGCGGCCATGTCAGGCGGCTTATCCGAAGGCTGGGCCAAGCGCCTCAGCGGCAAAAATGTGCAGAAGGGCGTCACTGTCGAAGTCGGACAGCTTGAAGCTGCAGTGGATCTGCGTATTATCGTATTGTACGAGACACCGATTCATGAGGTCTGCCGGATGCTGCAGCAGAACGTGCGTGAAGCTGTAGAGAGCATGACAGGGCTCCATATTGTTGAGGTCAATGTAAAGGTAGAAGGCGTTGCCTTTAAGAATGACGAAATCTCTTAAGCCAAGAATGTAAAAAGGCAGTCCGGAATGGGTTTTCCGGACTGCCTTTTTGTATCTTATGAAGCATGAACCGGCAGATTCAGCGGCTGGCGCGTACCTGTCTGACGGTAGTTACAGATTTGGTGACCTCTTCTTTGGCCGGACGGTTGGTTTCACGCGAAATGCTCAGCATAATGCCCATGCAGAACATCGTTACGACCAGTGAAGAACCGCCGTAGCTGATGAACGGAAGTGTGACTCCGGTAAGCGGGATCGTCTTGGTGACTCCGCCTATGTTGACAAAGGCCTGAATGGCGATCAGCCCCATGACCCCGACACCGACCAGCGTACCGAAAGGATCGGTACATCTGAGGGCAATCAGAATCCCTCTCCAGATAAAGTACAGATAGACCAGCAGGAAAATAGCAGTCCCGATAAAACCGAGCTCCTCGCCGATAACAGCGAAAATAAAGTCCGTATAAGGATAAGGCAGGTAGTGCAGCTTCTGGATGCTCTGTCCGAAGCCGGCACCGCCCGCACCGCCTTCTCCAAGTGCCATCAGCGACTGGATAATGTTATAGCCTCCGTCTTCGGCATCCTGGAACGGGTCAAGAAAAGCAGTGATGCGGTCCATTTTGTAATTATTAGCTGCGGCAACAGTAGCAGGCTGCGGCGACAGGAAGTCGATGGCGGTCTTTGCGCCCATTACAATTCCTACACCGAGCACCAGAAGTGCGATAGAGGCGAGAATATGCTTCATGCTGGCACCGCCGGCATAGATAACGAGGCCGCTGGTTGCCACGAGAATCAGACAGGAGCCCAGATCCGGCTGCATCATAATAAGACCGGCAACAATGCCGACTATAACCATGACCGGAATATAGCCGGTGCGAAAATCTCTCAGCCGTTCCCCTTTTTTGGTAATGAGTGCGGCCAGATAGAGAATAATGGAGATTTTGGCCAGCTCTGTGGGCTGGATGCCGAGTCCGCCGATGTTGAACCAGCTCTTGGCCCCGTTAGTGCGCTCAGTGAAAGCGACAAGTAACAGCAGAATAAGCGTAATCAAAAAGATCGGGGCATACCATTTCTTGAATTTGCTATAGTGGATATTCATCACAGTAAACATTACAACACTGCCGACCACTACCCACTGGATCTGATTCTTAAGGAAGTACAGCGGATCGTTTCCGAACTTTTCACTGGCCAGCGTCAGATTGGAGCTGGAGCTGAATACCATGACGAGTCCGAAGCCGACAAGCAGCAGAGTCAGGATAAGCAGCTGGAAATCGGGAGTGCCTCTTTTGGGCAGGCTGGCCTTTTGTTTAGTTTTTCCTTTTACGGTGTTCAAGCTTCAAGCAGTCCTTTCAGCTCAAGAATGCGCTGTGCTGCAGTGTCCAGTACGGGCTGAGGAACCGGGGATTCGTACTCCAGGCCATGGGGAAAGGTGGCCTTGCCCAAGTAAACGGCTTCAATCGCAAGCACGGCATCGGGCTTCTCCAGCTTGCCTTCGACGGCGCGTGTGTTGATCCGCAGGAAATATTCGCTGCCATTCTGGTGATCCTCAATCTTGCAATCGTAAGTGGCTCGGTAGTATTCCCATTGCCAGCGGATAAATCCGGCTTTGGCCGCACTTTCATCCAGATACTGAAGGTCGCTTTGCAGTCCTACGAGGCCAGTGTTCTCAAATATCATAGCGCACATATCCCCCTTGTGAAGTATAATGATAATTTCGTAGCAATATTATAGATGTTCTTCCTCATGATAGTATGTTTCCAGGGGTTGTGCAAGGCAGATCGGCTCTGCAGATACACAGTTTTTTGCGATTCTGCTACAATATAAACACTTGGGAGAAGGGAATGGAACCGTAATGGATAAAAGAAAGATTGAACAGCTGCTTCCGGACATGGTGGAATGGCGCCGTCATCTGCACCGTCATCCGGAGCCGTCGTATGAAGAGAAGGAAACATCGGCTTTTGTGGCGGACAGGCTGGCCGCATTTGGCATAGAAGTGAGGCGCAGCAAAGCCGGTTACGGACTGACCGGAATTCTCAAAGGGGGCAGCCCGGGCAAGACGGTGGTGCTGCGTGCTGACATGGATGCGCTCAACATCACAGAGGAGAGCGGAAGTGAATATGCTTCGCAGAACCCCGGCGTCATGCATGCCTGCGGGCATGACGGGCATACGGCGATGCTGCTTGGGGCAGCGGCCTATTACAGCTCCCGCCGGGACGAGCTCAAGGGCGAGCTGCGCTTCCTGTTCCAGCCGGCGGAGGAGATCTGTCCGGGCGGGGCAAAGGATATGATCGCCGAAGGCGTGCTCGCGGGAGCGGATGCCGTCTACGGGCTGCATCTGTGGACACCGCTGCCGCTGGGGACAGTCGGCAGTGCGCCGGGACCGCTGATGGCCTCGGCCGACGAGTTCTTCATTGATATTACCGGGAAAGGCGGACACGGCGGGATGCCCCACCGCACGGTAGACAGCATTGTAGCTGCTGCGGCGCTCGTAACCCAGCTGCAGACCATTGTCAGCCGCAGTGTGGATCCGCTGCAGCCGGCTGTCCTGAGTATCGGAACGATCCAGGGCGGTACAGCCCAGAACATCATTGCGGAGCGCTGCCGGATAACAGGAACGGTCCGCGCTTTTGATGAAGAGACAAGATATATCATCCGCCGCAGAATTGAAGAGATGGCGGCTGCAGTTGCCGCGGTCTACGGGGCGGAAGCAAAGGTGGATTACCTGATGGGGTATCCGCCGCTTGTCAATGATGAAGCGGAGTTCAGCCGGTTTTTCCGGGTGGCCCCTGAAGCGCTTGGAGATACAGTGCAGGTTATACAAATGGAAAAAATTATGCCGGCTGAAGATTTTGCTTATTATGTGAAGGAGATTCCCGGCTGCTTCATCTTTGTAGGCGCAGGGAATCCGGACAAGAATGCCGTATATCCGCATCATCACAGCAAATTTGATTTTGATGAGGATGCGATGCTGCACGGCGCCAGACTGCTGGTGGCACTTGCTGACTCCTGCCTGAATGAATAATTGTTCTGACTGTGCATAATTCGCCAGAATGAGGGGAACCTACTTCCGTATATTACGGAGCAGACAGGAGGTTCTTTTGTGAAAACAGTCCGGGAAGTGATGACATCGCAGCCTGCAGCGGTTACGCTGCTGGACAATGTCTATGAAGTTGCCGTCAAAATGAGAGACTACGATACCGGGTTTATTCCCGTAGTGGATTCGGAAGCGGGAGGAAAGCTCATCGGGGTTATTACAGACCGCGACCTGGTTCTCAGAGGGTATGCGGAGAAGCATCCGGGTTCTTCCTCAGTTGAGACCGTCATGAGCAGTAAAGTGATCTCCATAGAGGAGACAGCAACTGTGGATGAGGCTGCTGAGCTGATGGCTTCGGAACAAATCCGCCGTCTGCCGGTAACACGCGGCGGCAAGCTGATCGGTGTGGTATCGCTTGGCGATTTGGCTGTAAAACGTATCTTTGCTGACGAAGCGGGAGAAGCGCTGAGTGAAATTTCGCAGCGCCAGCTGCATTGAAGAGGGCAATAAGGGGAGCTCATATCCGCAGCAGTGCGGAGATGGGCTTTTTCCTGTTCGGCCTGTTCTCAGAACAGCTTACAGTGACAATAGACAGGAGGCGATGCTATGAACGGATCCGGGGCATGTATTGCCCGCAAAGACAAGACGGTGCTGCTGGAGTGCGGACATCCGGGGTTTGAGGCCGCAGGCAAAGAGCTTGCAGATTATGCGGAGCTTATAAAAAGCCTCCCGGCCTATCACACCTACCGGATAACCCCGCTGTCCTTATGGAACGCTGCAGCCGGAGGAAGGACGGCGGAGCAGATTATCGCCAGCCTGCGGAACCTGGCACGATGGGGAATTCCGGCCGGGCTGGAAGAAGAAATCAATATGCTGATCACGCGGTACGGGAGACTTACGCTGCATGCCCATGCCGCCGACAGCCGGCTGGTGCTGCTGCGTGCCGACAGCGCGTCGCTGCTGGATGAACTGGAAGGCCGCTTTGGGCTGTATGGGCTTCACCTCAAAAGAAGCGGTGCGCTGGAATGCGTATGCCCGGCAGGCTGCCGTGGGCTGCTGAAGCAGGAGTTGACAAGACTGGGGTACCCGGTGCTGGATTATGCGGGTTACCGGGAAGGGCAGGAGCTGAGCCTTGCCTGGAAGCAGGAAGGGCCCAAGGCTGCAGGCGGCAATGAGGCTGCCTTCGGGCTAAGGGCGTATCAGGAGGAGGCGGTCCGTCTGTTTTACGTAACGGGCGGCAGCGGGGTCGTTGTCCTGCCCTGCGGAGCGGGCAAGACGGTTGTCGGTCTGGCGGTAATGGAAAAGCTGCAGTGCGAGACTCTGATCCTGACTTCCAATACAACCTCGGTTGAGCAATGGCGGGAGGAACTGCTGCAGCGGACCAGCCTTACGGGCAGTGAGATCGGAGAGTATACCGGTGAACGCCGGGAAGTACGGCCTGTCACGCTGGCCACCTATCAGATGCTTACGCACCGCCGCTCTAAAGGAGAGAACTTTGTCCATATGAATCTGTTCAATGAGCGGAATTGGGGCCTGATTATCTATGACGAGGTCCATCTGCTTCCTGCTCCGGTATTCCGGGCTACCGCCGATATTCAGGCGACGCGGCGCCTGGGCCTGACCGCCACGCTGGTCAGGGAGGACGGCCGCGAGGGGGATGTCTTCTCGCTGATCGGGCCGCGCTGCTATGAGCTGCCCTGGAAGTCGCTGGAGAAGCAGGGCTGGATCGCTTCTGTCGAATGTGTGGAGCTGGTCGTGCCGATGGATCCGGGCCTGCGGAGCCGGTATCTCTATGCCGGCGGCAAAGAGCAGTTCCGGCTTGCCGCCGGCAACCCGTCTAAGGCTGCGGCGGCTGCAAGGATCATTGCGGCCCATCCCGGCTCAAAGGTGCTGGTCATCGGCCAGTACCTGGATCAGCTTGAGGCGCTTGCTGCCATCCTGAATGCACCGCTGATAACCGGGAAAACACCGCAGCGCGAACGCAACGCGCTGTATGCAGCGTTCAACGAGGGAATTCTCAAGGTGCTGGTGGTATCCAAGGTAGCCAACTTTGCTGTTAATCTGCCTGACGCCTCGGTTGCAATCGAGGTCTCGGGTGCTTATGGCTCCCGCCAGGAGGAAGCCCAGCGGCTGGGGCGGATTCTGCGTCCCAAGCAGGGCGAGAACAGGGCCTATTTCTACACGCTGGTTACCGGTGACAGCCGTGAACAGGAATTTGCACTGCGGCGCCGCCTGTTCCTGACAGAGCAGGGATATGAATATGCGGTTAAAGCGGCCGGAGAACCGGAGGAGGCAATGTCATGATGACGCTGAGCCCATCTGCCATGGAAGTGCTGGGACGGATATGTGCCGCTTATGCAGACAGGCCGTTCGCAGCGGAGAAGGCCGAGCGGCTGCGTCCTGAAACGCTTTGCCGCGCAGAGCTGCAGCTGGCCATACTGGAGCTGCGCCGGGCAGGGCTGGTTGAGCTGCGCCAGAAGGTCTGGGGCGAGCAGCTGTTCCAGATTCCGCCTCGGCAGCTGGCGGCGGTTCAGCAGGAGTATTTCGCCTGTAAGCTTGAGCCGGTGGCCGGTGAACAGGTGGCCGCCCAGTGGCCCGCTGAGGCGGGACTGGCGGCACAGCTGTTCCGGACGCTGGTGTTCATCGGCCGGGAGGGGCTTCCGCTGACTGTCAAAGGCGGTATCCACAAGAAGCATTCCGGCCGGCTGGCTGCCCTGCTGCCTGTACAGGACAGGCATCTGCAGGGGGTATTTCCGGAATCTCCGGTCTATGAGTCGGTGCCGCTTCCGGTTACGGTGCTCCTGGATCTTGCGCTCACGCTGGGACTGGTCAAGGCCGGGGATAAAGCCTATCAGCTGGAGCAGGATGTATTGCAGAGCTGGCTGGACCTTGATGAATCACAAATGACAAGCCTTTTGTACAGTGTGCTTCTGGAACGTTATGCTGCTGCTGAATCTGCCCTGCAGCATTTTCGCTATCTTTTGCCGTCTCCCGCTTTTGTGCCGGGCAGCTGGTATACGCTTGGCTGTATCCTGAACTTCATGCACCAGTCCGGCCTTGCTGACGGCAAGGAAGCCGGGATACTGCAGCAAGGCTGTCTCAGCTGGCTGCAGTGCCTGGCCGGCTTTGGCTGGTGTGAGCTGGGAATGACGGGCAGCGGAGAAACCTGTTTCCGGTGGACCGGACACAAGCCGGTGCTGTCCGCCGTGAAGCTGCAGGCTTCCGGAGCGGACGCCGATTCCGCTCATCCCTTACCCGATAGCGAAGCAGCTGGAGGGAGCTTTATCGTCCAGCCGGATTTCGAGGTATTGGTATTTCCGGATGTCTCCTACCGGCTGCGCTGGGGGCTCGCAGGCTGTGCGGAGCTGCTGAATATGGACGACGGGATATGGAGCTTCCGGCTTAGCCGGGAAGGGCTGGAGGAAGCGGCAGAACGGGGGCTGCCACCAGAGGAGGCGGCCGGCTGGCTTGCCGCCCGTGCCCGCGGCGGGCTGCCTGATCAGGTCAGGCAGTCTCTGGCCCAGTGGTCGCGCAGCATCGGCCGGACCGCCTGGTCACAGGTGATCCTGCTTGTCTGCCAGAATGAGGTAGACGCAGCCGACATTGCAGCGCATCCCCGGCTTGAGGATAGCCTGACCCGGATCGGCCCGCTTCATTTCATTGTACAGCAGGGCCGTGCGGAACAGGTGCGCAGGGAGCTGGCAGCAGCCGGTCTGGCGCCGCCGCGGCAGATCGGCGGAACCGGGGAAGGGGACGCGGCGCAGCCGCTGTGTCTGCCTGATGACGCCCCCTGGGCCGGGCCGGCTTATGTGCTCCCCTCAGCGGAAGGCGCTTCCGGCCTGCTCGGCAGCAGGGCTGTACTGCGGACAGTACCGGCAGCGTCAGACGGGGCGGGAGAGCCCTTGCTTCCAGGGGAAGACAGCATTCCGCAGATGTGGGTAAGGGAATGGAGAGAGTACCATACAACTACGGCTCAAAAGGTGATGGAGCAGGCTTTCCGGTGGGGGATTAAGGTCCGCTTGTCTATAGACGGGGAGATCTGCGATTTCATCCCTGAGCAGCTCCGCGGGCATCCCTGGAGGGTGGCCGGCGGCCTGATGCCTGCCGGAACCGGGCAGTGCGAAGAAGCGGAGCTGGCGCCGGGTGACTGGAAGGAAATGAAGCTGCTGCTCCCGCAGGAGCTGAGAAATTCTTCTTCTGCTTAGGTGACTGGTTATGTTATGATAGGATAGTCTACACGTTACTGTAGAACATCAGTACAGAAAAGAGTTGACGTTCATGAGCGTAGCGGAAATGAATACGGTCGATATGGCCGAAGTGCTGACATACGCCTATGAATTAGGCGATATGATTAATCAATCCGCTGAAGTTTCGGATTATTTATACTGGAAGGGGCGCGTAAGCGCCAATCCCGAAATCCAGGCCATGGTCAGACGGCTGCAGAGCAAGAAGGAGCTGTTCGAGGAGACACAACGTTTCGGGCATTTTCACCCGAATTACCATATGGCCAAGGACGAAGTGGCAGCAGTCGAGAGGGAGCTTGAGATGTTCGAGGAGGTTGCCCGCTTCAAGCAGGCGGAGGCGACGCTGGACGATATTTTACACTCAATGTCGGAAGCGATCGCATTCTCGGTATCGGAGAGCATCAAGGTGCCAAGCAATGATCCGTCGCCAAAGGGCGGATGCGGCAGCGGAGGCAAGTGCTCCTGCGGATAAGCTGCCCCTTGCAGGGGAGAGAACGAAAGGGCGGATGAGCTTATGTTTGCGGAACGGACAGGATATATCGTATGGGTCAGCGATGTCAAGGCGGCACGCAACCTTGAGAAATACGGAACATTGCATTATGTCTCCCGGAGGATGCATTATGCGGTAATGTATGTGAATGCGGAACGTGCCGAAGAAGTGATGAAGAACGTCCGCAGACTCTCATATGTGCGTAAGATCGAAAGATCCTACCGCAATGAACTGAAGACGGAATACACCAGCAACGGGCAGGACAAGTCACGTTATTACGGCCTGTAGGATAAGTTCATAGGGAGATTGGTATCAGGAAGCAGGCGCTGTCAGCGTCTGCTTTTTGCTTTGAAGTGAAACAGGCCCGAAAAAAAACGGGTGATTGTCGATATTTGGCAGGAAATTTTATCACCGCTTAATACTTTGCGTATATGCTTGTGCTAAGAGTGATAAAATTCACGAAGACAGGCATACAGGTGATCAAAATGAGCAAAGAGCGGGCGCTGTCCCACAAGATAAAATCCATTCCCAGGTATCTTCAGCATTTGAATGTCAGGCTTAAGGGAGAGCTGCAGGAGCTCGGCCAGTTATCCGCCCTGCTGGACATCATGAACAATGAACGTCTGGATACGTATTTTCAGCCGATTCTGCAGCTGCGTACCGGTCATACCGTCGGGCATGAGGTGCTAAACCGTCCTCCGTCCTCCACCTATTTTCCGACCACAGAGCACTTCTATGAATTTGCCGGTCGGACGGACCAGATGTTCCGCTTTGAGCAGAACTGCCGGAGAATGTCACTGCTGAGGTACATGGAACGGCTGCCTCTGGAGGACCGTGCCAGCGGCACGTTAGTCTTCATCAATGTCCATCCCGGTGTGCTGAATGATACCCGCCATAAGAGCGGAGAGACGCTGGCCCTGTTGCAGTCCCTTGGACTGTCTCCGGAGCGTGTCGTGTTTGAACTGACTGAACGGCAGGCTGTACAGGATTATATCGGCTTTGAAAAGGTGCTGTCCCACTACCGTGAGCAGGGCTTCCGCATAGCGGTTGATGATGCAGGCTCAGGCTACAACAGCCTCAAAACACTGGTATACCTCAAGCCGGAATTCATTAAGCTGGACAAGTCGCTGATCCGCGGCATCCACGGCTGCCGGGAACAGCAGGAGCTGCTGGAGCTGATCCGGGAATATGCGGCGCGTTCAGCCACCAAAGTCATTGCGGAAGGCATCGAAACAGCGGAGGAGCTGGTATATCTGCAGAGGGCGGGCATTGAGTTCGGGCAAGGTTATGTGCTGGGCAGGCCGGGGCAGCTTCCGGTACAGGGCAGCTGTCCTGTCGAGCCTATCAAAGCTGCTGGAAGGGGAGTCTATGGCTATGTTTCTTCAAATCGGTGAAATTGCGGAGCATATCCCGGAGATTTCCCCGCAGCATAAATGTGAATATGTGGATCAGATTTTCAAAAGCAATCCCCGGCTGCAAGGTGTTTCCGTTACGGAAAACGGGAAAGCCGTAGCCCTGATTATGCGTATCCGCTTTTATCAGCAGATCGGAACTTTGTATGGCTATACGCTGTATATGGGCAGGGCAGTGGAGCTGGTCATGGACCGCAATCCGCTTGTGGTGGACTACAAGACACGGATTACAGAGGTCAGCCGGCTGGCGATGGACAGAAGCGAGGAGAATCTCTACGACTATGTGCTCGTTACCCATGAGGGGCGTTTGTTCGGTGCGGTGAGCGTGCGCGACCTGCTGCTGAACTTTGCCGAGATTCAGGCGGTGGCAGCCAGCTTTCTTAATCCGCTAACCGGCCTGCCGGGCAATCTGAGTATCAATGAATGGATGGTAAAGGCGCTGCTGCAGGAGCAATTCAGTGTATTATACATAGATCTTGATCATTTCAAGGCTTATAACGATACGTACGGATTCAAAGAAGGGGACCGGCTGATCCAGGCGGCTGCAGAGATTTTGAAGCATTGCGCCCTGCAGCTGGAAGGGTTCCTGGGGCATATCGGCGGGGATGACTTTATTATTTTTATTAACGACTACCAGTTTGAGGAATGCTGCAGGGCGATTATCAGGGAATTTGAGCAGGTTATAAAAGAGTTCTATCATCCGGGCCATCTGGCACAGCAGTACGTTCTGACCGAAGGCCGTTCAGGCGGCATGGAAAAGATCCCGCTGGTCTCAATCTCCGTTGCGGTTGTGACAAACCGTTTTCGCCAGTTTGCTTCGATTGAGGCGTTGTCCGAGGAGGCGGCACGGCTCAAAAAAAAATGCAAGAAGATCAAGGGCAGCAGCTATGTGGATGATTCTGACCTTGCAATGAGCAGAGTGAGCCACTGACTGCAAGCCTGATACCGGCCGTCCCCGGAGCGGCATGCTTGAACAAGCTGCGTCAATGCGGTAAGATTGACAACAATAAGAGCATGCCCTAGACCCTTCCGGTGGAGAGTGATGATGATGCATGGCAAAGGGTTAGACTGGTGGGGGGCATATGAGCCTTTTCACATCATGCTGAATGACTACAGGGTCGCTGATATTATGATAACAAGCCACGCGCAGAGCCGCTATGCGGACCGGGTCAGCCGGGAGGAAGAGGCCGGTTTGGAACCCGCCGCTTTTTTGTGGCAATGCCTGAAGCAGAACCGGATCAAGCCGTATCTGCAGAGCAAATACAACGCCTATTTGATCGATGGAGATATCGTTGTGATTGCAGAGTTCAAGGAGTTGGAGGGTGTCACCAGCCTGTCCGGCCGGCCGCTGCACGTGATGGTGATTGTCTCCTTTCTGGGGCGGATCTCGGCGACTCCACAGCTGCGGGATCTGCAGGGCTACTTCTCGCGTCTGCGGAATTCCCGCCGGATGAAGCTGATGAAGAAGCGCCGCAAACGCAGATAGCGCGCAGCAGTACGCAAAAAGGCATGCGGCCGAGAACCGCATGCCTTTTTTAACAAGATTGATCTATACAGCATTGAAGGAGTCCTGAATACATGAATTTTCATCAGCTTCATATTTTTTATACGGTATCCGAGCAGGGAAGCTTCTCGGCAGCCGCCCAGCGGCTGCATATGACACAGCCTGCGGTTACGATGCAGGTGCAGGCGCTTGAGGATTATTTCGGCACCAAGCTGTTTGACCGCTCCAGCAAGAAGATCGTGCTCTCGGAAGCGGGACAGGTGCTCCTGCCGTATGCACGGCGGAGCATCCAGCTGATCCGCGAAGCGGATCAGGCCATGTCGGCATTCACGCATATGCTGGAGGGACGGCTGCAGCTCGGGGCGAGCCTGACCATCGGCGAATATGTGCTGCCGCGCCTGCTTGGGCCGTTCGGCAAAGACTATCCGAATATCTCTATTAACATGAAAGTTATGAATACCTCACAGATTATTGAGGAGATTCATAAGCATCAGCTGGACTTCGGGCTGGTTGAAGCGCCGGTAGCCCATCCGGCCATGATGCTGGAGCCGGTGATGGGGGATGAGCTGAAGCTGATCGTACCGTGGGGGCATCCGCTGGCCGATCAGGAGGAGGTTACCCTGGCGGATGCGCTGCAATACCCGTTTGTTCTGCGGGAACAGGGGTCGGGTACCCGTATTGTGATGGAGGAGCAACTGCTCGACAAAGGGCTTGATCCGGGAGCCATGAGAATCGTCATGGAGCTGGGCAGTACCGGTGCGGTAAAATCGGCGGTAGAAGCCGGCCTGGGGATCACGATTATCTCTACGTCCTCGGTCAAGCATGAAGTGGCGCTGGGGCTGCTCAAGGTTGTCGATATTACGGATGCCTCCTTCAAGCGGCAGTTCTATGCCATTCATCTGAAGTCTACGCTGCTGCCGATCCCGGCAGTCACCTTCCTGACTTATCTGCGTGAGCATAAGGACGACCGGTAGTACGACAGGGGCTGGCTTGTGGCAAGCATTAAGATGCAATCAAGATGGGTATTCTCCGTGAGGAATGGGATAGTATGAACCGCGTACCTACTTTAGAACAACGGGGTGGCAGAGATGGACAATCAGCAGGATGACATTATGTTAAAAGAAACCGGCCGGACCGGACTGCAGGGATATGCCGACCTGCATACGCATACGCAGGCTTCGGATGGCATGCAGCCGCCGGCGGAGAATGTACGGATCGCCTTTGATAAAGGACTGTCGGCCGTAGCGATCACGGACCATGATACGGTCAGCGGCGTTGCGGAAGCGCTGGAGGCAGGACGGAAATACGGCATTACTGTCGTACCGGGAGTAGAGATCAGCACCCGTGCAGAAGGCAAGGAGATACATGTTCTGGGCTATTATATAGATACTGAACAGGAGCTGTTTCTCTCCAGGCTGGCAGCCCAGCGGGATACCCGGGCTGCCCGGAACGAAGCGATCCTGGCCAGGCTGCGTGAACTTGGTATTGATATTACACTGGAGCAGGTGCTTGCCAATCTCGGCCGTGCATTGAAGCCAGACGAGAGCATCGGACGGCCGCATATTGCCGATGAGCTGGTACGGCTCGGGGCTGCTGCCGACATGCGTGATGCCTTTGACCAATATCTTGCTGAGGGCGCAGCGGCTTATGTCTCACCCCCGCGCATTACACCGGAGGTAGCTTGTGAATGGATCATTCAAGCAGGCGGGACGCCGGTGCTCGCCCATCCCGGCATTTACGGCGATGATGAGCTGGTGCGGGGCATTATTGCCCGCAGCGGGCTGCGGGGCATCGAAGCGCATCATTCGGATCACAGTCCTGAAGATGCTGCACGTTATATGGCGATGGCAGAGCAATACGGGCTGCTTGTTACCGGCGGCTCGGACTTTCACGGTGCGCGTCAGGGCATCATATTCCATGGCGATCTGGGCAGCGTAAGCGTACCGGCGGATGTGCTGAAGCAGCTCCGTGATGCTGCAGGTGACCGCAGATAACCTTGACGTGCGGAACGCTTATGATGTGCCTCCGGATCTATGAAACTGTCAGCTGCTCTATTGACCGTAGCAGCATCCAATAGAAAAGCCGAACCGCAGGAAGTTTATCCTTCCAGCGGTTCGGCTTGTTCTGGTTTATGCAGGTTCAGCTTCTCAGCGTATTCGGCAGGCTTTTAATCCGCTCTTCATCCGGTGTGACAAACAGCGTCTTCTGATGGTCATAAATGACGAAGCCGGGCTTCGCACCGCTTGGCTTGCGGACATGGCGGATCAGGGTGCAGTCAACCGGAACGCTGCTCGACTGTTTGGCCTGGCTGTAATAAGCAGCCAGCTGCGCCGCTTCGTCCAGGGTGGCATCCCCGAACGCCTCACTGCGGATCACGACGTGCGATCCGGGAATGTCCTTGGTATGCAGCCAGGTGTCATTAGGCGAGGCCAGGCGGTTTGTGACGTATTCGTTCTGCAGGTTGTTCTTGCCGACATATATATCCACACCCTCGGATGAGGTATAGACCTGGACGGTCGGCCGGGTAGCCTTCTTCTTCTTTTTACCCTTTTTGCTGCGGTCGCGCAGGTAGCCCTGGCTGATCAGCTCATCGCGGATCTCCTCGATATCGTTAAGCGAGGCATGGGCAAGCTGCTGCAGCAGCGTCTCCATGTAGGTGATCTCTTCATGTGTCTTGGCCTGCTGCTCTTCAATCACAAGCAGGCTGTTCTTGTACTTGTTGTATTTCTTGAAATAACGCTGCGCATTGTCCGACGGAGTGAGCAGCGGATCAAGCGGAATCGTGATTTCTGCCTGATTTTCATCATAATAGTTCACCAGCCGGGCTTCCTTGTCGCCCTTGGACACGGCATGCAGGGAGGCAAAAAGCAGCTCTCCCCAGATCCGGTACTGGTCCGCATCATCTGCTTCCTCCAGATCCTTCTGCAGCTTGGCCAGCTTCTTCACATTCTTGCTCCGCTCGTTGGTGAGAAAGCGTATCAGGTCGGCGACACGCTGCTTGACTGTATCGCGTTCTGCCTTATCCCCGTAATATTCCTCCAGGCAGCTGCTGATCGTGCTGTAATGCCGGACCTCTTCGCCCAGCACACTCAGAGGAATGGCGGAAAAGACCGGCTTGCCCTTGGCATTATTGCCGGAAACCGGAGCGAACCGGAACTCCCTTACAGGCGTCATTACGGAATCAAATGCTGCCCACAGCTTTGCAGGCGCCACCGGACTCTGCGGTACAACCTCCTTGCCTGCTCTATACAGAATTTCTCCGGCGATCAGTGGGCTTACCCCGCTGAAGGCATGTACGAGCCAGCCCGCAGGGTCTGCTGAAGGAGCAGGTCCGCCGCTTCCGTCTTGCACCGGTCCTTCCAGTGAACGCAGCAGTTCGGCAATATCTCCTTCGATCATGTCCTCGGGCTCAGCCTTTACTTCGCTTTCGCCCAGCAGTGCGGCTTCCTCAGCGTCTGCCATCAGCTTGATGAATGCTTCTTCGCCGACCTCCAGCGGATTCAGCTTATGCTGCTGCGGCGGCTCGGTGTAAGCGGCTCCGGGCATGACAACCCGGTAGCTGCTGATTGACGGGGTCACATGATGGATGCCGTCAATGATCGTGCCGCTGGCAAGATCGGTAAGAATGATGTTGCTGTGGCGGCCCATCAGCTCAATGATCAGCTGTTTAGCCGAGACATCGCCAAGCTCGTCACGGGTCCGGATATTGATATGGATGATCCGCTCCATGCCGACCTGGGCAATGCTCTCAATGGTTCCCCCTTCACAATGCTTGCGCAGCAGCATGCAGAACATCGGCGCCTCCGCCGGATTGACGCTGCTGCGTTCGCTCAGGTGCAGGCGGGGATAGGTAGGGTTCGCAGACAGCAGCAGCTTGCCTCCGCCTCCCGCGCCGCGCAGGATGAATATAAGATCGTGTGTGCTGGGCTGATATATTTTGCCGACGCGCGCACCGATAAAGGCCTGAAGCTCGTGCACGATCGCTCTGGTAACAATACCGTCTAATGCCATGATAAAAGCTCTCCTGTCGCAAAATGATTAAGTGCTACTCCCTATGATGCCATACTTTATCACATTCGCGCAAAAGGGAAAGCAGACGGGCAGTGATATTTTGGGACGACCATGAATACACTTGGTCATGAACAGGTGGAAAAGCTGTGCGCCGCCGGAAGTCAAGAAACGACCGGGAGGGGAAAGAAACGATATGGAACAAAAAAGCTGGCACCAGCTCGGTGCAGAGGAGCTGCAGAAGCTGTTCGGCGTTCAGCCGGGAGCGGGCCTGAGCGCAGAGGCAGCTGAGGAAAGACGCAAGGAGAGCGGGTTCAACGAACTGTCGGAGGGGAAAAAAATCTCGCCGCTGACCCTGCTGCTTAACCAGTTCAAGGATTTTATGGTGCTGGTGCTGATGGGGGCAACGCTGGTATCCGGCCTGCTGGGCGAGTACCTCGATGCCATTACGATTGTCGCCATTATCCTGCTTAACGGGGTGCTTGGCTTTGTGCAGGAATTCAGGGCCGAACGTTCGCTGCGGGCGCTGAAACAGCTGTCGGCTCCTAATGCCAAAGTGCTGCGCGGGGGCAGGCAGGAGCTTATCCCGGCCAGATTGCTGGTTCCCGGTGACATCGTGCTGCTGGAGAGCGGTGACCGTGTTCCGGCCGATGTCCGCTGGCTGGAATGCAGTGCACTGTATGCGGAAGAATCGGCGCTGACCGGCGAATCGCTGCCTGTGTCAAAGCATGCCGATGCCATTTCTGCTGCCGAGCTGCCGCTTGGCGACCAGAAAAATATCGGATTTATGGGCACGATGATTACCCGCGGTACAGGCAAAGCTATAGTTGTCCGCACCGGCATGGATACGGAGATGGGCAAAATTGCCGATCTGATTCAGAACACCGAATCGCAGGAAACTCCGCTGCAGCACCGTCTGGAACAGCTGGGCAAAATTCTGATCTATGTTTCATTGGGTCTCACCATAGTTGTAGTGCTGGCCGGTATCCTGCACGGGCAGCCTGCAGCAGCAATGTTCCTTGCAGGCGTGAGCCTTGCCGTAGCCGCTATCCCCGAAGGGCTGCCGGCGATCGTGACGATTGCGCTCGCGCTGGGCGTGCAGCGGATGATTAAACGTAAGGCCATCGTCCGCAAGCTGCCTTCTGTGGAGACGCTCGGCTGTGCTTCGGTGATCTGCTCCGACAAGACAGGCACGCTGACCCAGAATAAAATGACGGTGACGCGTGTCTGGAACGCCGGACGGATTCTGGAGGTGACCGGCGAGGGCTATGCCCCTTCCGGGCAGATTCTGCAGAAGGGCAGACCGGTTGATCTGAAAAATGATCAGAATCTGCGGCGCATGCTGCAGATCGGAGTGCTCTGCAGCAATGCCGAGATTGTTGAAACCTTCCCGGCCGAGCTGCGCGGCAAACGCAAAGGGAAGGAAAAGGGTGAATCTGCGGATAAACCGCTCAGCAGCCAGCCGGTGTGGGAACTGAAAGGTGATCCGACGGAGGGTGCGCTGGTAGCTTTATCCGCCAAAATGGGCCTGACTGCACAGTCGCTCGCAGTAACCTATAGAAGGGAGCAGGAATTCCCGTTTGATTCGGAACGCAAGCTGATGTCCGTTGTCGTCAGCCATCCGGGCGGGCGGATGATCTGCACGAAGGGTGCGCCGGACGTCCTGCTGAACAGCTGCGCTTATATGCTGTGGGAAGGCGCGGTTGTACCATGCACGCCGACGCTGCGCCAGAAGGTGCTGGAAGCGAACGAGGAGATGGCCTCCGGAGCCCTGCGGGTGCTTGGTATGGCCTACCGTGACCTGCGTTCCGGCGAGAGTGCCGGCAGTGAGAAGGAAGCGGAAAGCCAGCTCGTCTTTGCCGGCCTGACCGGCATGATCGACCCTCCGCGGCGTGAAGTGCGTGATGCAATCAGTGTAACCCGCCGGGCGGGGATCAAGACGGTAATGATTACCGGCGACCATGGTACGACCGCAGAAGCGATTGCCCACCAGCTTGGTATCCTGCAGCGCGGCGGAACCGTGCTGACCGGCACACAGCTTAGCCGGATGGATGACGATGAGCTGGATAAGGTGTCCGATAACGTGCATGTCTACGCGCGTGTATCCCCTGAACACAAGCTGCGGATCGTCAAATCGCTGCAGCGCCGCGGCCATGTGGTTGCCATGACCGGCGACGGCGTCAATGACGCTCCCGCGATCAAAGCGGCGGACATCGGGATTTCCATGGGCATTACCGGCACAGATGTTACGAAGGAAGCTTCGGCGCTGGTGCTCGGCGATGATAATTTCTCAACGATTGTTGCTGCCATCGAGGAAGGGCGGAATATTTACGAGAATATCCGCAAATTTATCCGTTACCTGCTGGCCTCCAATGTCGGCGAGATCCTCACCATGTTCTTCGCGATGATGCTCGGCCTGCCGCTGCCGCTGGTGCCGATCCAGATTCTCTGGGTCAACCTTGTAACAGACGGCCTGCCGGCGATGGCTCTTGGGGTAGATCAGCCGGAGAAGGATCTGATGGAGCACAAGCCGCGCGGGGCCAAGGAAAATATTTTTGCCCGCCGCCTGGGCTGGAAGATTATCAGCCGCGGCCTGCTGATCGGGCTCTGTACACTCGGCGCCTTCTGGCTGACGATGCGTACCGCTCCAGGCAGTGCGGAGCAGCTGATCCGCGCACAGTCTGTAGCGTTCGCCACTCTGGTCATGGCCCAGCTGATCCACGTGTTTGACTGCCGCAGCTCACGCTCTGTATTCCACCGCAACCCGCTGCAGAATAAAGCGCTGGTGCTGGCTGTCCTGTCATCCGTGGTGCTGATGCTGGCTGTCATGTACCTGCCGGTGCTTCAGCCGGTCTTCAAGACCGTGCCGCTGAACTTCCGGGAATGGTGCCTGGTATTCGTAAGCGCAGGCATTCCGACGTTCCTGATGGGGGCAGGCAGCGTATGGGGCGGCAAAAAGAATCGCAGCAAAAGCGGCGGCCGTCCGGTGATGAAAAGTACAAAAATTTCAGCATAAAATCAATAGCATTGTCCCCGCTCCTTGAGGTATGCTTGGTTCACATGTGAATGCTAACAAACCTTTTAGGAGTGGACCTTATAATGGAATTTACAAAAATGCACGGTCTTGGCAATGACTTTATTATCATATTCGGCGAGCAGGAGCTGCCGGCTAATGCTGCAGAGCTGGCAGTGAAGCTGTGTAACCGGTTCTTTGGAATCGGTGCCGACGGGCTTGTATACATTCTGCCGTCCGAACGCGGCGACTATATGATGCGCATTATGAACTCGGACGGCTCTGAAGCCGAACAATGCGGCAACGCCATCCGCTGTGTCTCCAAGTACGTTTATGAGCACGGGCTGGTGGAGTCAGAGGAGATTGTGATCGAGACTATTGGCGCAGGCGAGCAGAAGGTGTCGCTGAAGGTGAAGGACGGTGTGGTTGAAACCGTAACGGTAGATATGGGTGAGCCGGTATTGTCCGGCACACAGATTCCGGTAGCGATCGATGCCGAGCCGGTGCTGGATCAGCCGATTGAAACGGATGGAGCTGAATTCAAGTTTACCGCCGTTTCGATGGGCAATCCTCACTGTGTGATCTATGTGGATGATGCTGTCAGTTTTGACCTGGCTACCTGGGGACCGAAGCTGGAGGTCCATCCCTTGTTCCCTAGAAAGGTCAATGTAGAGTTTGCAACCGTCCGTGACCGCGGACATGTGGATATGCGGGTCTGGGAACGCGGTGCAGGTCCTACCTTGGCCTGCGGTACCGGAGCCTGTGCAACGCTGGTATCGTCTGTGCTGAATAATCTGACAGACCGCTCGGCGGTAATTAGCCTTAAAGGCGGAGATCTGTTCATCGAATGGAATGAACAGGATAATCATGTGTATATGACTGGCCCGGCTCAGGTGGTCTATACCGGTTCTGTAGAAGTGTAATCAGGCAGGCGCATCACGCACATTATACTGCAGCAGCCAATAAAAGGATGTCCGGTAAGCCACGCGGCTTGCGGACATCCTTTTTTTATAGCTGTTGTGGTTTGTTTTGCGTTTCAATCCGGCCGGATAGCCGAATAATGGCAGGAAGATCCGCGAATAATAGGAACCATTATCAGAAGGGGGGAGTCCGATGAGCAGCAGTCGGCGGAGCATGGACAGCCAGGCGGAGGCAGCCGGTCTGACGGGCACAGGCGGCAGAACATCCGGATTAACAGAAGATCTGGACGAGACGATCCGTAATATCCGGACCGAGCTTGGGGAGAGCCCGGATCTTAAAGTGCGCAGGCTCCAGATCGGAGGAGAGCGCCGTGTCCAGGCGGCGGCAATCCATATCAGCGGGCTGGCGGACCCGGCTGCCGTCAATGAATTTGTAATCGGCTCGCTCCTGGCGGAGCCGCAGAAGCTCCCGGAGGATACAGCAAATCCTGCCCGGATTCAGGCTGTGCTGCTTGACGGTATTCTGGAGCTGGGGGATGCCGAGGTCACTGATGGCTGGAATGATCTGCTGCTGGCTGTGCTGTCGGGAGATACGGCTGTTCTTATTGAGGGCTGCTTGAGTGCGGTTCTCTGTGATACCAAGGGCGGGGAGTCACGCTCCGTAGAGGAGTCATCCTCCCAAATGGTCGTACGCGGGCCAAAGGACGGGTTCGTAGAATCTGTGGCCACGAACATATCCCTGATCCGCCGGCGGATCAAATCACCGAAGCTGCGGCTGGAATATACGAGAGTCGGCACAGAAACACAGACCCATGTAGCTATGCTCTATATGAAAGAAATAGCAGGGAAGGATCTGGTGGAGGAAGTCCGGAGCCGGCTGAACAAAATTGCGATAGACGAAGTGCTGGAATCGGGATTCATAGAAGAGCTGATCCAGGATAAAACGTTTACCCCCTTCCCGACCATTTATAATTCAGAACGCCCTGACGTAGCTGCAGGAAATCTGCTCGAAGGCAGGGTGGTCATCATTATTGACGGAACCCCGTTTGTGCTGATTCTGCCCGCAGTGTTCACCCAGTTTTTCCAGTCCGCCGAAGACTATTCGCAACGCTTTGACATTGCGATCCTTATGCGGATTGTCCGGTATGTCAGTTTTATAGTACTGCTGCTCGGCCCCTCAGTGTATATTGCCTTAACAACCTATCATTATGAAATGATTCCGACCACCCTGCTTATTAATCTGCTCTCACAGCGGGAAACCGTGCCGTTCCCGGCCTTTGTTGAAGCGCTGCTGATGGAGGGGGCTTTTGAAATCCTTCGTGAAGCCGGTGTACGGATGCCGCGTGTAATCGGACAGACTGTTTCGGTTGTCGGGGCGCTGATTCTCGGTTCAGCTGTCGTGGAAGCCGGCATTATAACTCCCATTATGGTTATCGTTATTGCTCTGACAGGTATTGCGAGTTTTGCCATCCCGGCTTATAACATGGCGATCGCCGGGCGGATCTTCCGTTTCGGATTTCTGCTGCTGGGCGGGATGTTCGGCTTCTACGGCATTACGCTCGGCCTGATCGTGCTGGTAGCGCATATGAACAGCCTGCGTTCATTCGGTATTCCTTATTTATCGCCGTTCGTGCCGTTGTCTGTAAAAGGGCAGAAGGACACCCTTCTCCGGCTGCCGCTCTGGCTTATGAAGCCCGGCAAATCACCGGCGCAGATCAGGAAGGAAATGCCGGATTACAAACGGATGACGACCGGCCATGAAGCTGCGCTGGCGCCTCTCATACGCAGTAACGATGCTGCCGGCAGGCAGGAAGACAAGGAGGTTGGGCGAGGT
The DNA here is from genome assembly GCF_029893965.1 of Paenibacillus sp. PastM-3. Taxonomy (GTDB): domain Bacteria; phylum Bacillota; class Bacilli; order Paenibacillales; family Paenibacillaceae; genus Paenibacillus_AQ. The sequence goes on along the minus strand of NZ_JARXXP010000013.1, from coordinate 134,005 downwards.
GAAGAAAAGTAGCTTCTCTTTGGTATTGCTTATTACAGCCCAGCTGGTCATTCCCCTTGTGCTGGCCGGATGCTGGGACAGTGTCGAGCTTAACCGGCGGGCAATCGTGTCCGGTGTCGCCATAGACCGTGGTGAGGGGGAGGCCGAAAAATATGTCCTCTCCTTCCAGGTCATTGTCGCCGACGAAATTTCCGGAGAAAACGCTCGCGGCATCTCACCGGTGGCCCTGTATACAGGCAAGGGCCGTACAATGTTCGAGGCACTGGCCAGTGCTTCCCGCCAGACTGCCCGGTTCTTGTCCCTCGGTCATGTCCGCGTGCTGGTTATTTCCGAGAAGGTAGCGCAGGAAGGCATCAAAGATATGATGGATGTGCTTGAGCGGGAAAGCGATACCCGGTTAACCAGCCTCATTTTTGTAGCCAAAGGACAGCAGGCGAATGATATCCTGTCAACCATGACCGTATTCAGCAAGATTCCCGCCAATGACCTGGTAGAGAAGCTTGATACCACTTCCAAGCAGTTTGGCTATAACTACCGGATGGAAGTTGATGATGTAATCAGGGGGATTCAGCTCAGGGGAGGGGGGCCGGTCATTAACGGTGTCATTATTGACGGCAACCCTGAAGCTGCGGATACGAATGACAACATGAAAACCATTGCCCCGCATGCAGTCATCAAAGTAACAGAGCTAGCCGCTTTTAAGGATGACAGGCTGAAGGGCTGGCTGAAGGGGAATACTGCGCTGGGGACAGCGCTTTTGCACAATAAAATCAAAGGCTATCCGGCAGTCATCCGGTATCCGGGTTCAGGATTTATTGCCTTTAATGTATACCAGTCCCAGCTTGAAGTCAGGGTCAAGGCAGCGGATCCGGAGCATCCCGTTTTTATAGTGAAAATAAGCCAGCAGGCTGCAATCAAGGAAAGTCCAAACAGCCTGGATCTGACTTCCCCTGAGACCCTTCAGAATCTTTCACCCCTGCTGATAGAGGATACCGCTACAAAAATCAGGGCAGCCATTGAAACGGCCAAAAAGTATAAAAGTGACTATATCGGGTTCGGACAGGTAATGGAGCGCAAAAATCCGCAAGGCTGGAAAAAGGTAAGGGATCACTGGGAGGATGTCTTTGCGGCCTGCGAATTCCGGATAGAGGCCGATGCAGTCATCAGACATACCGATATGCGCAGCAACTCATTTCAGGTTAATCCGTAGAGTGGTGGAGGAACAGTATGGGAAAAGTGAAAATAGGATTACTCCAGTTTTTCAGCATTACACTTCTGTTTGAACTGGGGACCTCGCTGGTCGTCAATCTGGGCATGGCAGCCGGCAGGGATGCCTGGCTGTCAATTCTGGTCGGCTCGCTGGCCGGCCTGCTGATGTTTTCGGGGTATGCCTATCTGTACAGAAAGCATCCGGAACTCACATTTACAGGCTATACCCGCAAGCTTCTGGGCAAAACAGCCGGGACACCAGTTGCGCTGCTGTACATTATTTTGTACATGAACCTCTCCGGCAGGGGCCTGCGTGACGGAAGCACGATGCTGGCAATGGCCACGATGCACAACACACCGCTGTTTATTCTCAGCATGCTGATGATTCTGTCGAGCTCCTATGTGCTGCATAAGGGTACAGAGGTGCTTACACGGACTTCGCTGGTGTTTACCATTATTGTTTTAATGATCGGAGTATTCAGTATGGTTCTGCTCATCCTTTCAGGTTCAATTAATCTGCAGCATCTGCTGCCTGTGCTGGGGGATGGCTTCCGGCCGGTAATGGATTCGGTGGTACATCAGAATTATATGTTTCCGTTCGGGGAAATGATTGTCTTTACCATGCTTATGCCCTACCTGTCCGATGTCCGCAAAGGCCCGTGGGTTATTGCTGCAGCCATGCTCGTTTCAGCGCTGCTGCTCAGCGCCACAATCGCGCTTAACATCTCGGTGCTTGGGGCGGATATCGCCAAGCGTTCCCAGCTGCCGCTGATGCCGACAATCAGCAAGATTTCTATATCGGATTTTATCCAGCGGGTGGATATCTTTGTGGTGATGGTGCTGATCATCGGGGTCTTTTTCAAAATGTCGGTCTTTTTCAGCGCCGCCCTGATTGGAATCTCAGAGTTGTTCAATCTCCCGTACCGGCGGATGCTTTATCCCTGTACGCTGATCATCCTGTTTACTTCAATGCTGGATGCCCGCAGCTTCACTGAGCATCTGGATGAAGGGGGCAGGCTGCTGTACACGGTCTACCCGGTGTTCATGATTGTTATCCCTGTTATTCTGATCATTATTACGGCTGTCCGCAGCTACTTTTCGGAACCCCGTCCCGGCTGAGTGCCGCGGACCCAGTAGATAATATCGGGCACAATCAGCGCGAGCAGCATGACGGCAGCAGCCAGCTTTTCTGAAGCGGAATACAGCAGGTAATCTAGGATGTAACCAATATTCCCTCTCCCGTAGCCGAACAGCCAATCCAGCAGATACAGATACAGAAGGGATAGTGCTGATAAAATAAGGATCACTGCATACTTGCGGAGCAGTAATCTGCGCGTTTTTCTTTTCAACCCGGAACCGTCCTTTGCTGGTTAATAAAAGTAGTATGGGCAATTTCTGTAATGCCATGCAGGGCCTCCGCCTGGCCGGTCCATATTTGGGGCTCCTGAATGCTTATCATCCATCCCGTTTTATGTTACATTAGTATGAAACTAATGACAGTATAGGGGAGGTTCTTGCGGTGAAGCCGGATTTGCGCTCTGCATGGAAGAATAACGTGTTGGTCGGAGACGGGGCGATGGGAACCTTTTTATATCAGAAGGGCTTCCCGGTCGGCATCTCCTATGAAGAATTAAATCTGAACTCTCCTGAGGTCATTGAAGATGTGCACCGCAGCTATATTGAAGCCGGAGCCGTGCTCCTGGAGAGCAACACGTACTCCGCCAATTATGACAAGCTGGCCAAATTCGGCCTCGAAGGCAAGGTGGAGGATATTAACCGCGCCGGTGTGCGGATTGCGCGGAAGGCAGCGGGGGAAGCCGGGTATGTAGTCGGCGCCGTAGGCTCCATCCGTGCCGGCAAACGGGCAAATCTGTCCGCTTCCGAGCTGAAACGCTTCTATACCCAGCAGTTCACTGCGCTGCTTGAAGAGCAGCCCGACGGGATTATGCTGGAGACCTTCTATGACGTAGAGGAGCTTCACCTGGCGCTGAAGGCGGTCCGCAAGCTAAGCGGCCTTCCGGTCATCTGCCAGCTGGCGGTGGATGAGACGGCGCGTACGCTTGACGGGTTAACGCTGCCGGAGGCTTTCCGCATTCTGGAGCAGGACGGGGCAGACATTATCGGCTTCAACTGCCGGACCGGGCCTAACGGCATCAAGCGTGCCCTCACAACACTGCAGGGAAGCCTTGCACTGCCGGTGTCGGTCTATCCTAATGCAGGGATCGCCGATTATGTGGACGGGCAGTACCGCTACGGTGCAACGCCGGATTATTTCGGGCAGATGGCCCCTGTCTTTGCGGATATGGGTAGCCGGATTATCGGCGGCTGCTGCGGAACAACACCGCAGCATATCGCTGAAATCTCGGCTGCGCTGCGCGGGTATGTCCCGCAGCCTCTGCCCGAACCGGCCGTGAAGCAGAGTGCGGGCAGCATCACCATTCATGAGCATCTGGAGGAGGACGGCGGCCGGAGTGGCCGTGAGCCGAATCTGGTGGACCTGGTGAAGGAGCGCCATACGGTGATTGTGGAGCTCGACCCGCCGCGTGATCTCGATATTACGAAGTTCATGAAAGGAGCGGAGGCGCTGCGCAGAGCAGGGGCAGATGCTCTGACACTGGCTGACAACTCCCTTGCGGTAACACGGATGAGCAATATGGCGCTCGGCTCGCTGGTACAGGCCCGGACCGGGCTTAGGCCGCTAGTGCATGTTGCCTGCCGGGACCGGAACCTGATCGGGACCCAGTCCCATCTGATGGGCTTTGATGCGCTGGGTATTGACCATGTGCTGGCTGTCACCGGAGATCCGGCGAGGTTCGGCGATCTGCCGGGCTCAAGCTCCATTTACGATTTGACCTCATTCGAAATTATCCGGATGATCAAGCAGCTTAATGACGGGATTGCCTTCTCGGGCAAGCCGCTCAAACAGAAGGCCAAGTTTGTGATCGGGGCTGCGTTTAACCCCAACGTGAAGCATCTGGACAAGGCCGTGCAGCGGCTGGAGAAAAAGATCGCCTCCGGCGCCGATTATATTATGACACAGCCTGTCTATGATCCGGAGCTGATTGCGAATATTGCGGCAGCGACCAAGCATCTCGACATTCCGATCTTCCTCGGAATCATGCCGCTTGCAAGCGGCCGTAATGCCGAATATCTGCACAACGAGGTACCGGGTATCCAGCTGTCGGATGAGGTGCGCAGACGGATGCAGGGGCTGGAAGGCGAAGCCGGCCGGGCAGAGGGTGTCGCCATCGCCAAGGAGCTGCTGGATGCGGCCACTGAACACTTTAACGGGATATACCTGATGACCCCGTTTATGTTCTACGACATGAGCGTACAGCTGCTGGAGTATATTTGGACCAGGCAGGGGCGCAAATTGTCCCCCTTGTTTCGCTAGTAAGAATCAATTACAATAGTGTAATGGATGTGATTCCGTTGTCATTTAGCATGACCGGATACGGTCAAACATCCCTGCAATTCGGCGGTTACAAGATTACGTTCGAAGTCAAATCGGTGAATAACCGGTACTGCGAAGTTGTGCTGCGGATGCCCCGGGATTGGACGGTTTATGAGGATATGCTGCGCAAGACAGTGCAGAACCATATCAGTCGTGGACGGGTAGATGTAATCATTAACAGGGAGACCGCGGATGAGGCGGCTGCCCTGCAGGAGCTGAACCGTCAAGCGGTCAAATCCTACCTGGAATCGGCAGAAGCGCTGAAGAAGGAGTTCGGGCTTGCGGGAGAGCTGACTTTGCGTGATATACTCTCTATGCCCGGTGTTATGGAACTGAAGGAGGGGCCGGCGGCTGTATCAGCCGGTTCACCTGAAGAATGGTCCGAGATGCTTGAGCGGGGATTAACGCAGAGCCTGGAGTCGCTGCTTCAGATGCGTGCCCGGGAAGGAAGCTATCTTGCGGCCGACCTGTCGCGCAGGCTTGTCCATCTTGAAGAGCTGCATGCGGCGATGGCAAGCCTTGCCCCGGCAGTTGTAAGTGAATACCGCGATAAGCTGCGGCAGCGGCTGAGCGAATTGAATGACGGAACGTTCCCATTTGAAGAGCATAAATTCGGAATGGAAATTGCTATTTTTGCCGACCGCTGTAACATAGATGAAGAGCTTACCCGGCTGCACAGTCATTTTGAACAATGCAGAGCCCTGCTTGATGGAAGTGAGCCGGCTGGACGCAAGCTGGACTTTCTCATCCAGGAGATGAACAGGGAGACGAATACAATCGGGTCGAAATGCAATCATCTGAATCTGGTGAATCTCACGCTCGAGATGAAGGCGGAGCTGGAGAAGATTCGTGAGCAGGCGGCGAATATGGAGTAACAGAATTTTCGGCAAGCAATGATGTAACTTATGGGGGGAACAACCGGAACATGGCAATCAAATTAATTAACATCGGCTTTGGGAATATCGTGTCGGCCAACCGTATTATTTCCATTGTCAGCCCGGAATCTGCACCGATCAAGCGTATTATCCAGGAAGCAAGAGACCGGCATATGCTGATCGATGCAACCTATGGCCGCCGGACGCGGGCCGTCATCATCACGGATAGCGACCATGTCATCCTCTCGGCCGTTCAGCCGGAGACAGTGGCACACCGTCTGTCCAGTAAAGATGACGATAACGACGAATAACAACAATTGGAGTGTACTATGTCAAAAGGATTGCTGATTATTTTATCCGGACCATCCGGCGTTGGCAAAGGCACAGTGTGTACAGCACTGAGACCCAAAATGCCCGAGCTTGTCTATTCCGTATCTGCCACCACCCGGAGTCCGCGGGAAGGCGAAGAGAACGGAGTCAATTATTTTTTCAAGAGCAGAGATGAGTTTGCGGCAATGATTGAAGCAGACCAGCTGCTGGAATATGCAGAATATGTAGGGAATTATTACGGGACTCCGCGTGATTTTGTGGAACGGACGCTGGAGAGCGGCAAGGATATCATTCTGGAGATCGAGGTTCAGGGTGCGCTGAAGGTCAAGGAGAAGTTTCCTGAGGGAATCTTTGTGTTCCTGCTGCCTCCTTCGATGGATGAGCTCAAGGACCGCATCCGCGGACGCGGTACGGAGCATCCTGATGTAATCAGCCACCGCATGTCTGTTGCCGAGGATGAGATTGGCCTGATCCGGCACTATGACTACGCCGTAGTGAATGATGAGATCGACCTCGCCTGCAAACGTATTGAGAGCATTATTATCGCCGAGCACTGCAAAGTAAGATAATAAGCGCTGCCAGGATTGAACCATATTTACAGTAAATGATGAAGAGGTGTCTTACGTGCTATATCCGTCTATTGATGAAATGATGAACAAGGTTGACAGCAAGTATTCGCTGGTTGTCGCTGCAGCCCGCCGGGCAAGACTGCTCCGTGAAGGCGGCAAAACTGATGTCAAAGCGCCTAAATCGCACAAGTTCGTTGGCGTTGCATTGGAAGAAATCTACGAAGACCGTATTGTTGTAACACGGGGCGAAGAGTAGGTCGCACTTTCTGCTACACCTGCAGCAGAACCGGCTCCGCTATATCAGCTGTTTCTGCTCCGGTTAGCCGGATTTATGTAGTATAATGTCATATGTAGCCCGTACCCGGGCTGTTCCTGACAACCGGAAGGTTGTTATTTTTTTAGAAACGGGTGCCAACCTTGATAGAAGGCGGCGCAGCCGTTTCTTCTTGCCGGTTCAGGCCGATTCCGGCTATCATCCGGCTATTGATTGTCAGATCAGGTTCAATGGAGCCTGATACAGGCTTGAAACAGGGGGGATTATGTTGAACAGCTTAACAGGCAAAACCATTATCCTTGGCGTTACAGGGGGCATTGCTGCCTATAAGGCGGCAGCCTTGACCAGCAAGCTGACCCAGAAGGGGGCCGAGGTTCATGTGATTATGACAGCTTCGGCCAAGCAGTTTATTACCGAGCTGACTTTTCAGTCGCTGTCCAAACAACGGGTATACAGTGATACCTTCCAGGAGCGTGACCCCGCTTCGATCTCTCATATTGATCTGGCCGGTTCCGCCGACCTGGTGCTGGTTGCACCGGCAACCGCCAATATAATTGCCAAGATGGCACATGGCCTGGCTGATGATATGCTATCCACCACGCTGCTTGCCACTACTGCACCTGTCATGGTTGCGCCGGCGATGAATGTGCATATGTACCAGCATCCGGCTGTAGTCAGCAATATGAATACACTGGCTTCACGCGGCGTGCAGTTTATCGAACCCGGCGAAGGGCTGCTGGCCTGCGGCTATGTAGGCAAAGGCAGACTTGAGGAGCCGGAGTCGATTGTCCGTGTGGTCGAGCAATATTTCAACATTCAGGCTGATAGAGTTAAAGGTCCTTTAAGCGGCAAAAAAGTGATGGTTACCGCAGGCGGAACTGTTGAACGCATTGATCCGGTCCGTTATATTTCCAATGATTCCTCCGGCAAGATGGGCTTTGCGATCGCCCGTGCTGCGCGGGCCATGGGCGCAGAGGTAACCCTGATCGCGGCACGGACAGACGAAGCGCCGCCGCAGGATCCTGAAATTACCCTGGTCCGGGTGGAATCGGCACAGTCCATGCTGGATGAGGTTATCAGCCGCTGGAACAGCTGCGATATTCTCATTAAGGCTGCTGCTGTAGCCGACTACCGTCCGAAGCACAGTGCGGATGCCAAAATTAAAAAGAGCGGGGATACCATGACGCTTGAGCTGGTTAAGACCACCGACATCCTGGAGAGTCTGGGCAAGGTGAAGGAGAACCAGTTTCTGATCGGCTTTGCCGCTGAAACGGGCAATGCCGAATATTATGCCAAGGATAAGCTGGTCCGCAAAAATCTGGATCTGATCGTTGCAAACGACGTGTCCAGAGCAGGCGCCGGATTTGGCACGGATACCAATATTGTGTCCATTTACGATGCGGACGGACTGGTGCTGGATCTTCCGCTCAGCTCCAAGGACGAGGTGGCGCGCCGACTGCTGACACTTGCGGCTGAACGGGTAACCGGAGTAACACGATAATGGAGATAGCGAAGGTCATTGTCGATGTTCCTGTACGCAGCACCGACCGGCCGTTCGACTACTCTATTCCCGATGCTCTGCGGCTGTGGATCGAAGTCGGCAGCCGTGTAGCGGTTCCCTTCGGACACCGCACAGTACAGGGATTCGTCGTTTCGCTGGAGTCCGGAGAGACCGGGACGGCTTCCGGGCTTAAGCCGATCCAGGAGGTCCTTGACCTGCTCCCGCCGCTGTCTCCGGAGCTGGTTGAATTAGGGGACTGGATGAGCCAGCGCTATGCCTGCCGGCGGATCTCTGCCCTGCAGGCTATGCTGCCTACCGCGCTCAAAGGCAAGGCTGAACGCCTGATCTCTCTGGGCGAAGAAGCTGAAGCTGCGGATAAGCCGGCAGATGAACTGTTTCCGCTGTTCCTGGAGGAGGATCTGGAGGAGCGGACGATCATTGATTTCGTCAGAAAAGCCGGAGAAGTGTCCATGAAGCAGCTGACCCGCAGCTTTCCCGGAGCTGCAGAGACTGTCAAGTTTATGCTGCGCCGGGGCGTGCTTACCGAGAGCCAGTCCATCAAGGACAAAATGGGCAAGAAGAAGCTGAAGGCTGTTGACCTGGCGATCGGGCTGGCTGCAGCCCGCGAATCGCTCAGCACCTTCCCGGCGCGGTCGGCCCGGCAGAAAGACGTCCTGTCCTTTCTGGTTGAGATGGAGCAGATGCTGCCCATGCCGATGAAGGATCTGCTGGCCGTTCTGCAGGTTACGGCGGGTACGGTCAAGGCGCTGGAAGAAAAGGGCTACATTGAAATTAGTGAAATTGAAGTTTACCGCGATCCTTACCGGGGCCGCGACTTTAAGTCAAGCTCACCTTTGCCGCTTACACCTGAGCAGCAGAAGGTTTTCACGCGGATAGCCCGGACGGTTGATGAGCAGCAGCATGAGGTCTTTCTGCTGCACGGGGTTACCGGCAGCGGAAAAACGGAGATTTATCTGCAGTGTATACAGCGTGCTATGGATCAGGGCAGACAGGCTGTGGTGCTTGTGCCGGAAATTGCGCTCACCCCGCAGATGGTCGAACGGTTCAAAGGACGGTTCGGCAGCGGCGTAGCGGTTATGCACAGCCGATTGTCTGTCGGTGAACGTTATGACGAGTGGCGCAAGATCAGGGAAGGCAAAGCGATGGTTGCCGTCGGGGCCCGCTCGGCGGTATTTGCCCCGTTTGCCAACCTGGGGCTGATTATTATGGATGAAGAGCATGAATCCTCCTATAAGCAGGAGGAGAATCCGAAATACCATGCCCGCGATGTGGCTGTCCGCAGGGCAGAGCAGGGCGGGGCAGCGGTTATTCTTGGCTCTGCCACTCCTTCACTGGAGAGCTATCATGCAGCCAGAGCCCAGAGTGACATTCACTTCTCGCCGGTACTGCTGGAGATGCCAACCCGTGCCCTTGGAAATGAATTGCCGAAGGTGCATGTGGTGGATATGCGCGATGAGCTGAAGGAAGGGAACCGCTCAATGTTCAGCCGCAGACTTCACGCTGCACTGGAGAGCAGGCTGGAGAAAGGGGAGCAGACCGTACTGCTCCTGAACCGCAGAGGCTTCTCCACCTTTGTCATGTGCCGCAGCTGCGGTTATGTAGCCACCTGCCCCGAATGCGATATTTCGCTGACTTATCACAGCCGCAGTGACAATCTGCGCTGTCATTACTGCGGTCACGCAGAGCCCTCGCCAAAGGTCTGCCCGGAATGCGGCAGCGAGCATATCCGCTTTTTTGGGACAGGAACCCAGCGTGTGGAGGAAGAGCTGGGCAAGCTCTTCCCCGGTATCCGGGTTATCCGGATGGATGTGGATACGACAACAGAGAAGGGCTCGCATGAGAAGCTGCTGAACCAGTTCCGCGACAAAAAGGCCGACGTCCTGCTTGGCACACAGATGGTGGCCAAGGGGCTGGATTTTCCGGATGTAACCCTTGTCGGAGTCATAACCGCAGATTCTGCACTGAACCTGCCGGACTTCCGGGCCGGGGAGAAGACCTTCCAGCTGCTTACGCAAGTGGCTGGCCGGGCCGGCAGACATCAGCTTCCCGGTGAAGTTGTCGTGCAGTCCTACACGCCGGAGCATTACTCGATCGTGCATGCCAGCGGACACGACTATTACTCCTTCGTCCGCGAAGAGCTGAAGCACCGCAGAGCCCTGCATTACCCGCCGTACTGCCGGTTGATTCTCGTCACCCTCTCGCACGAGCAGCTTCCGCTGCTGCTGAAGATGGCAGAGAATTACGCGCTGAATCTGCAGGGACGGGCAAGACAGCTCCGCTGGTTCGCCAGCCTGGACAAGCTGTCCGCGGATGCGCTTGACCTGCTAGGACCTGTCGCTTCACCGCTGCCGAAGCTGAAAGGAAGATACCGGTTCCAGTGTATTATCAAATGGCGGGGGGCAATCGATGCCATCGGGCTGGCCCGCCAGATTGCCGAGGAGCTGGAAGATTCGGTCCGCGACAACAACCTGCAGATCAGTATCGACGTAGATCCGCAGATGTTGATGTAGTTTTATGGCGTGATACAATATAGTGATTATAGAATGTTCAGAACAAGGATGGTGTACGTGTAATGGCAATCAGATTAATTGTAAAAGAACCGGATGAGGTATTGCACAAAACAGCAAAAGCTGTAACGAAAGTGACCCCGAATGTCCAGAAGCTTCTTGATGATATGGCGGATACGATGTACGATGCGGAAGGGGTTGGCCTTGCTGCGCCTCAAGTAGGAATTCTGAAGCGTCTGATCGTTGTAGATGCCGATGAGGAGCACGGACTGATCAAGCTGATCAATCCGGAGATCATAAGTACAGAAGGCGAACAGTTCGGACCGGAAGGCTGCCTGAGCATTCCTGGACTAAACGGCGATGTCCGCCGGGCAGAGACAGTAACTGTACGCGGTCTTGACCGTGAAGGCAATGAGGTTACCATTACGGGCAGCGGCCTTCTGGCCCGCGCATTCCAGCATGAAATTGACCATCTCAACGGAGTTTTATTTACCGATATTGCTGAGAAGGTTTATGAGTACACTGCTGAGCACAACGAGTCCGGGGAGTGAATCGAATGAAAATTGTATTCATGGGCACACCGGCTTTTGCCGTGCCTTCCCTGAAAATGCTTGTGGAGGAAGGTTATGATGTGGTGGCTGTAATTACACAGCCCGACCGGCCGCAGGGCCGCAAGAAGACGCTTATGCCTACTCCGGTGAAGGAGGCCGCCCTATCGCTAGGGCTTCCGGTGCTGCAGCCGGAGCGGCTGCGCCGGCCGGAAGCAGTGGCAGAGCTTGCTGCCTATGCTCCTGATCTGATTGTTACAGCCGCTTATGGCCAGATTCTGCCTAAAAGTGTGCTTGATCTGCCGCGCAACGGCTGTGTTAATGTCCATGGCTCGTTGCTGCCGAAATACCGCGGGGGTGCCCCGATCCAGCGCTGCATCATCAACGGGGAGACAGTAACCGGTGTAACTTTGATGTATATGGCTGAAGGGCTGGATACCGGTGATATGATTTCCCGTGTCGAAGTGCCGATTGGAGATGAGGACACTGCAGGCGATCTGTTTGAAAAGCTGAGCCTGGCCGGACGTGATCTGCTGAAGACGGAGATGCCTAAGCTGGCAGCGGGCCGAGTTGAAGCAGTGCAGCAGGATGACAATGAAGCCACTTATGCGCCGAATTTGAGCCGCGATGATGAGCGGATCGACTGGAATACAGGCTCCCGTGACATTTACAACCGGATCCGGGGACTTGTCCCCTTCTCCGGGGCGTTCACTCTCTGGAACGGCGAAACCTTTAAGATATGGGCGGCTGCTAAGCCTGCTGACCGGCAGACTGCAGCTTCCAAAGCACCGGGCACAGTGCTTGCAGTCAATGAGCGCGGTGTAGAGGTGAGCACCGGTGACGGTTCACTGCTGCTGACCTCTGTGCAGCCGGCAGGCAAAAAAGCGATGAGCGCCGGTGACTTCAGCCGCGGTGCGGCTATGAGTCCCGGAACGGTGCTGGGTTGAGCGCGGGCATGAATGGAGGCGGCCCGGGACGCAGCGGACAGCGGCCCGGACACAATGGCGATTCCGCCAAGCCGCAGGGCAGCCGGGTGCAAGGCGGAAGCGGGGCAGCCGGGAAAAGCGCGGACAGGGGAACACGTCCGGCAGCTTCATCCCGCGCTGTGGCGCTTGATGTGCTGGTCCGGGTAGAGCAGGAGGGTGCCTACAGCAACCTCCTGCTGAACAGCAGCCTGCAAAAGTCCGGACTCAGCCGTGAGGATTCCGGGCTGGCTACAGAGCTGGTATATGGCACATTGTCCCGGTTGATTACACTGGATTACGTGCTTGAGGATTTTGTAAGCAAGGGGATCGCCAAGCTGACGCCTTGGGTGCGCAATCTGCTGCGGCTGAGCCTGTATCAGATCATGTATCTGGACCGCATTCCGCCGCATGCTGCTGTCAATGAGGCGGTTAATATAGCCAAGAAACGCGGCCATCAGGGCATCTCCGGGATGGTTAACGGAGTATTGCGCAGCGTGCTGCGCGCCGGTGAGCTGCCGGTACTGAAAAAGAGCCTCAGCGAAACTGAGCGAATCTCTATCCTCTACTCCCATCCTTTATGGATGGTAGAGCGCTGGGCGGCTGAGTATGGAGCCGGAACAGCAGAAGCGATGTGCGCCGCCAATAATGAACCGCCGGCTGTCAGCGTCCGGGTGAATACGACAATGATCAGCCGGGACAAGCTGCTTGAAGAGATGCAGGAGGCGGGAATCAATGCGGCTGCTTCCAGGTTAAGCCCGTACGGCATTATAGTTAAGGGAGCCGGCAATCTCGCGTTAACCTCCTGGTATTCGGACGGTTATCTGTCCGTACAGGATGAAAGCTCAATGCTGGTTGCGGAAGCTGTCGCTCCGGAGCCTGGTATGAGAGTCCTTGACTGCTGTGCTGCCCCTGGCGGCAAAAGCGCCCATATGGGCGAACTGATGAAGGACGATGGCTATATCTATGCCAACGATCTTCATCCCCACAAGGCCAGGCTAATCTCCGATCAGGCAGCGCGCCTTGGGCTGGACTGCATCACGACAGGCAGCGCAGATGCGCTTGAGCTTGCCGGTGAGCTGCCGGCAGAGTCTTTTGACCGGATTCTACTGGATGCCCCGTGCTCGGGGCTCGGAGTAATCCGGCGCAAGCCGGATCTCAAATGGCGCAAGCAGCCGGAGGATGTAGACAGCATTGCCGGACTGCAGGCAGAGCTGCTGCAGTCCGTCTCCAGGCTGCTGAAGCCGGGAGGAGTGCTGGTCTACAGCACCTGCACGACGGAGCAGGCGGAGAACAGTGCAATTGTGTCCGCTTTTCTGAAGCAGAACCCGGACTTCGTTCCGGTAAGCTTCAGTTCTCCGGTATGGGAGCGGACCAAGGATACGGCGCTTGCTGCCGGCGACGGCATCCAGCTGCTGCCCCAGCATTTCGGCAGCGACGGATTCTATATCGCCCGTCTGCAGCGACTCTTGTAAGTCGGCAGAACGGCTGAATTTTAACAGAGGACCCGCCCGCAGATTCTGGTGCGCGGCGGGCTTTTCTTTTACCGTCTCTGAATTTTGTGTTAAAATAGGAAGAATGATAAATAATACGCATATCCTTGAGAATATAATTTGATGAAAGAACAGGTGCTAATAATAATGAAACCTTTAATATATGATTTTAGTTTGGAAGAATTGCAGCAGTGGGCAAAGGACAACGGAGAACCGGCTTTCCGCGGGGGACAGATCTTTGACTGGCTCTATGTCAAGCGTGTCAATGATTTTGAATCGATGAGCAACCTGTCCAAGGCGCTGCGTGCAAAGCTGGATGAACAGTTCAGAATAAACGCCCTGACTGAAATTACGAAGCTGGAATCCAAGGACGGAACAGTGAAATTCCTGTTTGGCCTGCATGATGATCATGCAATCGAAACAGTTATTATGAAACACAATTACGGTAACAGCGTATGTGTTACGACACAGGTAGGCTGCCGGATCGGCTGCACGTTCTGCGCCTCCACGCTGGGCGGGCTAAAGCGCGACCTGACTGCCGGTGAAATTGTTGCCCAGGTGGTTCGCTCCCAGCAAATTCTGGATGCCCGGGGCGAGCGTGTCAGCAGTATCGTAATCATGGGAACAGGCGAGCCGTTCGAGAACTACGATGCTACCATGAGATTCCTGCGGCTGATGATCCATGAAAAGGGGCTGAATATCGGACAACGGCACATTACCGTCTCTACAAGCGGTATCGTACCGAACATCTACAAATTCGCCGACGAAGACACCCAGATCAATCTCGCGATTTCTATCCATGCTCCTAATGATGCGCTGCGCTCCAAGCTGATGCCGGTTAACCGGCGTTACCCGTTTGACGATGTAATTGAATCACTGCGTTATTATCAGGCCAAGACAGGCCGCCGCATTAGCTTCGAATACGCTCTGATCGGCGGGGTTAATGACCAGCCTGAACATGCCAAGGAGCTGGCGGGTGTTCTCAAGACGATGCTGTGCCACGTCAACCTGATTCCGGTCAACCATGTGCCGGAGCGCAAGTACGTGCGGACTTCCCGCAATGATATTTTTGAATTTCAGCGTATCCTGGCCGACCATGGTGTGAACGTGACAATCCGCCGTGAGCAGGGCCATGATATTGCGGCCGCATGCGGACAGCTGCGCGCCAAACATATGGAGTTGGGGTGAGGATATTTGATCAGAACAGTTCATGCCAGCGATGTCGGACGGGTACGTACCGTCAATGAGGATTCGGTCTGGATAGGCGCTACGCGCCACGGTTATACCCTTGGTATTATCGCCGATGGGATGGGGGGGCATCTGGCCGGAGATACGGCCAGCCGGCTGGCTCTGGAGGCCATGCGGAACGCGCTGGACGATCTGCCGCCTGAAAGGGCGGGCGGAGAGCTCAGTGAAGCATTGTCTTCCGCAATTATTGCAGCCAACCGTACGGTCTTTATTGAGTCATCCCGTGATGAGAAGTACCATAACATGGGGACTACTGTCGTTGCGGCTTTGCTTAACGGGGCTGAAGGTTATATCGGCCATATCGGGGACAGCAGAGCTTATCTAATCAAAGACAGTGCCGCAATTCAGTTAACCGAGGATCATACACTGGTCAATGAGCTGTTCAAGAACGGCCAGATCAGCCTGGAGGAGCTCGGCAGCCATCCGCGCCGCAATGTGCTGCTCAGGGCATTGGGAACCGATGCCGAGGTAGAGGCGGATTTGGCTCCTGTAAGCCTTGCTCCAGGTGAGCTGCTGCTGCTGTGCAGTGACGGCCTGAGCAATTTTGTCAGCCAGGAGCATCTGGGCAAGGTCGCGGGCATCCACGAGATCCCTTTAGAGGAAAGAGCGGACCGCTTACTTCAACTGGCATTGCTTGCCGGTGGCGGCGATAATATCAGCGTCGCTATGTTAGAACACCAAGGAGAGGCCGCTGTGCCCGAGACAAAGGAGTGGAACAGATGATCGGTCACGAATTGGGCGGCCGTTACCAAGTCATCGAGCGGATCGGGGGAGGCGGCATGGCGCTTGTCTACAGAGCCCATGATATCCTGCTTAACCGGAACGTCGCCATAAAAGTACTGAGAAACCAGTTTGTGCATGATGAGGAGTTTATCCGCCGCTTCCGGCGCGAGGCGCAGTCGGCTGCCTCCTTGTCGCATCCCAACGTGGTCAGCATCTACGATGTAGGCCAGGAAGAGGATGTGCATTATATTGTTATGGAGTATGTGGAAGGCAAGAACCTGAACGAGATCATCAAAGAACGGGCACCGCTACAGGTGGATGAAGCCATAAGGATCGCATCCCAGATCTGCGATGCGCTGGATCATGCCCATCAGAACCAGATTATCCACCGGGATATCAAGCCTCATAATATTCTGATCGGCCGTAACGGAAGGGTCAAAGTAACAGATTTCGGAATTGCCCGTGCGGTTACTTCAACCACCATAACGCAGACAGGCTCGGTAGTCGGCTCAGTGCACTATTTTTCACCGGAGCATGCCAAGGGGGTAACCACCGGGGAGAAATCAGATCTGTATTCACTCGGCATTGTACTCTACCAGATGTTGACCGGTGTGCTGCCTTTTTTGGGCGAAAGCCCGATCAGTGTAGCGCTCAAACATCTGCAGGAGGAATTTGAGGAGCCGCGTGTGCTGAATCCGCTGATTCCGCAGAGCGTTGAGAATGTAATCCTGCGTTCCATGCGTAAAAATCCGGACGAGCGCTATCAGTCAGCTAAGCAGATGCTCCATGATCTGGAGACCTGCCTGCTGCCGGAACGGCGCAGTGAGGCCAAGGCATCCTTTCATGATGACGATGATGAAGAACGGACCCGGATTATTCCGGCAATCAAGCCGATCCAGCATACACTGGGCAGCCGCAGCGGAGGCGGAGAGGACCGGATGCGCCGGAATGAGGATGATGAGGACGTTCCGGACCAGCCGAAAGGGAAGCGGAAATGGGGCATGCCGGCATTATGGGTCGGCTTAACGCTGCTCCTGCTGATTGCAATGGGCAGTGTGGCCTGGTATGTCAGGTCACAGCTGGTTGTTGCAGAAGTAACCGTGCCTAACGTAATTAACCATTCTCTTGAAGAGGCGACTGCAATGCTTGAAGAAATCGGCCTTACAGTGGAAGACCCGGTTGTGCAGCTGTACAATCCTAACTTTGACGAGAATGTCGTCTGGGAGCAAAATAAGAAGGAAGGCACTGTGGTCAAGGAAGGCACTCACATTATTCTTACGGTTAGTACGGCCAAGCCAACTTCGACCGTGCCGAAGCTCACCGGCGGAACTTATGAGGATGCTGTAAAAGCACTTGTGGCGGATGGTGTGGACCAAAGCCGGATCAGCCAGGACCCGCGGTTCAGCGAAGACTTCCCTGAGGGGCAGGTTATCGGCTCTGAGCCTGCGGAAGGCAGCGAATATGATCCGGAAACAGCCTCGTTTGTTATATTTGTCAGCAAAGGCCAGGAGAGCAAGCCGATGCCAGACCTGACGAACAAGACACAGAAGGAAGCCAAGGCCATCCTGGAAGAGATGGGGCTGGTTCTGGATGAAGTCAGCGAGGATACCAGTTATTCCATCGAAAAAGGAAAAATCACCAAGCAGTGGCCTTATGAGCAGGGTGATCTGGTATCCCCGGGTGATAAGATCTCTGTATCTGTAAGTACCGGATACCCGCCGGAAGCTTTGAATTATACGTTCAACGTGCCGGTGGCGCCATCCAGTGAAGGCAAAAAGACCCAAATCCGGATTGTCTATTCCGATGCCCGCAATAACGGTGAGCCTCAGGAATGGGGAACACGGACAATTGCCAAGTCACAGGTACTGTCCGTGAATCTGGTCCTTGCACCTAATAAGGACGGGGCGGTTTCCATTTATCAGGACGGTGAATATATCGAGGCCTTTGAAGTCCGTTATTCAGATGCGAAGAATGGTACAGTCCAGCAGCCTGAGCCGCCTGCAACCCAGACGCCTGAGCCGACTGTAGCGCCGACCCAGGCACCGCCCGAACCGACAATTGAGCCGGAGATTCTGCCACCGGATTCCGGAGAAGGAGAGAATCCGGATGAGGTTGACCAGACCGGATTTCTGACAAATGAAGCGGTCCAGGTCAAGCAGGCCGGGAATGGTAAAGGCAATGATAAAGGCAATGATAAAGGCAATGATAAAAGCAACGATAAAAGCAACGAAAAAGGCAACGGGAACGGTAATAATAAAGACAAGAGTAAAGATCATTAACAGAGATAAGCAGCAGTCATTCCTGTACAACAGGGCCGGCTGAAGCAGCAGGGTGACCCGGGTTGATTCTAAGCTTGGGTCATTTGTGCAAAATCAGGAGAGGAAGGCTCATTATGTATGCCTGAAGGTATAATCATTAAAGCGCTGAGCGGCTATTATTACGTGAAGCCGCTGCATGACGGAAACATTGTGACAGAAGAAGAGGCAGTTCAGTGCAGGGGCCGGGGAATCCTGAAGAAAAAAGGGACTTCACCGCTCGTAGGCGATCGTATTATTTATATTCTGACCGAGAACGGTGAGGGGATGGTTGACGAAATCCTGCCCCGGGAATCCGAGCTGATCCGGCCGCCGGTTGCTAATGTCAAGCTGGCGGTACTGCTATTCTCGGTTCGTGAGCCGGATATGAACCTGAATCTGCTGGATAAATTTCTGGTACACATCGAGCACTCCGGCCTGGAGCCGCTGATTGTGCTGACCAAACAGGATCTGGCTGAGGATGACGGGCAGGCAACGGCCCAGGTGAAGGACCTCTATGAAAAAATCGGCTATGAGGTATTGGTTACCAGTTCCCTTGACGGCTCAGGCAGCGAGGAGCTGCGAACGAGACTGGCCGGCGTCATCAGTGTGTTCTCCGGACAGTCGGGTGTCGGCAAATCAACACTGCTGAACCGGATTGTGCCCAATCTTGAGCTGGAGACAGGCGAAATCAGCATGCGTCTGGGCCGCGGGCGCCATACGACCCGTCATGTCGAGCTGATCGATATCGGCAGCGGGGGGTTCGTAGCGGATACTCCCGGCTTCAGCCAGCTGGATTTTCTGGAACTGGGAGTGGAGGAGCTGTCTGTCTGCTTCAGGGAGTTCGCCTCCTATGCGGAGAGCTGCAAGTTTCGCGGCTGCAGCCATCTGCATGAGCCGGGCTGCAAGGTCATAGAGGCCTGGCAGGCCGGAGAAATTGCGGACAGCCGCTACGAGCATTACAAGCTGTTTTATAATGAGATGAAGGACAAGAAACGGAGGTACTAACTTATGATCTTACTCGCTCCATCCATTTTATCCGCAGATTTTGCCGCCCTCGGTGCTGAGGTTGCCGTTGCTGAGGCCAGCGGCGGAGACTGGATACATGTTGATGTAATGGACGGCCACTTTGTGCCGAATATTACACTCGGCCCTCCGATTGTCAAAGCAGTAAAGGCACATACGTCTTTGCCGCTTGATGTTCATTTGATGATTGAACACCCTGAACGGTATATCGCGGATTTTGCCGCTGCCGGCGCATCCGTCATTACTGTACATGCAGAGGCCTGTGTACACCTTCACCGGGTGATCCATCAGATTAAAGAGCTGGGCCTGATGGCCGGTGTAGCCATTAATCCGGCAACGCCGGCTTCGGCTGTGCGTGAAGTGCTTGAGGATGTGGACATGGTACTGGTGATGACAGTGAATCCTGGCTTCGGTGGACAAGCCTTTATTCCGAATACCCTGCGCAAGATCCGGCAGATCCGTGAATGGGCTGCTGAAATCAATCATCCTAATCTGCGGATCGAGGTGGACGGCGGAATAGCAGAGGCAACCGCGGGACTGGTGGCTGAGGCCGGCGCCGATGTGCTGGTTGCAGGCAATGCCGTATTTGGACGTCCTGACCGCGCAGCCGCCATACAGGCCATCCGGGAGGCGGCAGAGGCTGCACTCCGATAATCCTTCCAGAAAGCCAAGCATTAAGGGGATTAACCGATTAAGGTAATAGGCCAAGTTATGGCCGCATAAATATGGTTACATGAGCAGAAATCTCATGTAGCCTTTTTTTTGTACTTCAAGGGAGGTCTGCACCTCGTCAGGGTTATATGAGTATTATGAATTCCGGGTAGTCTCCTACCGTACGGCAACAATTGATGGGAGGGTTAATAATGAAATTTTACACGTTTAAGCTGCCAAGATTTTTGGGAGGTTTTGTTAAAGCAATCTTGAACACATTTCAGAAGAGCTGAGTTTATAACCAAACAGAAAACATGAAAAAAAGCACCTTACGAAAGTAAAGGGTGCTTTTTGCTTCATTCATATGAAAGATCGCTAGATCCTGGAAAAATTCCAAGGACTAAACGCGCTCAACTTTACCGGCTTTCAAAGCACGGGTGCTGACATACACGCGTTTCGGTTTGCCGTTCACAAGAATGCGGACCTTCTGAACGTTAACTCCCCAAGAACGACGGTTGCGGTTGTTAGCGTGAGACACGTGGTTACCGCTGCTCGGCTTCTTGCCAGTTACTGCACATTTGCGGGACATAGATTACACCTCCTTGTTACTTACACCTGCATAAAACAATACTTAAATATAATATCACAGCAAAATTTGCTACGTCAACCGATTCAAAAACATTTATTTCTTTTAGCTCTTATAGTACAATATAAATTAGTGCATTATGTCCAGTTGATCATGGAATTGATTAGGCATGAAGTTAGGAAGGGGAATTCTCATTGAGTAAGCGTTCTATAAACGGAGCAGATTTTACCGCAATGGTACTTGCCGGCGCGGAGAAGCTGCAGCAGCATGCAGAGCACGTCAATTCCTTGAATGTATTTCCGGTACCGGATGGGGATACAGGAACAAATATGAATCTGACGATGACCGCAGGTGCGAACGAATTGAAAAAGAATAATACCGCCTCGGTCGGTCAATGTGCAGGAGTACTCTCCAAAGGCCTGTTGATGGGCGCACGGGGGAACTCCGGCGTTATTTTGTCACAGCTGTTCAGAGGTCTTGGACGCTACGCCGCCCAATATGATGAGCTGAACACGCAGCAGTTCGCAGCAGCGCTGCAGACCGGTGTGGATACAGCCTACAAAGCAGTGGTCAAGCCTGTAGAAGGCACCATTCTTACCGTTGCCAAAGAAGCAGCCAGACATGCCGTCTACTTTGCACGACGTACTACCGATATTACGGAGCTCATGACGGAGGTGCTGGCCAAAGCCAAAGAAGCGCTGGCGAATACCCCGGAACTGCTGCCCGTTCTGAAGCAAGTCGGCGTTGTGGATTCCGGCGGGCAGGGTCTCGTCTACATTTATGAAGGATTCCATCAGTATCTGACCAGCGGAAGCACGGCTGTGCAGCCTATTGTACAGGGACAAGCTCCCGCACCTGCCGCAGCGGCACCTGTGCTGACCAAGCCGGTAAATGTACCTTCATCTGTGCAGTCCTCTGCCCAGTCCCAGCTTCATACGGAAGATATTGAATTCTTATATGATATGGAGTTTTTTATTAACCGCCAGCTTGGCGGTACCGGAGCAAATTTCGATGAAGGGAAATTCCGGAAAGCGTTATCAGTCAACGGCGACTCGATTATTGTCATTTCCGATGACGAAACCATTAAGGTTCATGTGCATTCGAAGACTCCGGGTGATGTGCTTAACCTCGCGCTTCTTTACGGAGAGATCACCCAGATTCATATCCTGAACATGCGTGAGCAGCATCGTGACCTGCTGACGGCCGGAATGGATATTGCGCCAATGCCTGAGCTGTTCGCCGAGATTCCGAAGGAGCACAGCACAGTGCAGGCGCCTGCGGTTCCTCCGGCAGATGACCTCGCTCCTTACGGCTTCATCGCTGTATCATCCGGAGACGGCATTTCCGAGATTTTCAAAAGTCTTGGCGTCGATGTCGTGCTGGCCGGCGGGCAGACGATGAATCCGAGCACCGAGGACTTTGTAAATGCGATTTCCTCCATCTCTGCCAAGCATGTATATCTTTTGCCGAACAACTCTAATATCGTCCTTGCAGCACAGCAGGCCAAAGATCTGCTTGAAAGCGAACGTGAGGTTACTGTTATTCCAAGCAAGAGCATTCCGCAAGGGATTGCAGCAGCGTTTGCCTTCCAGGAAGACGACGCCGTTGAGACCAATACGGAAAGCATGCTGGAAGCCATCTCCCAGGTGAAATCGGGGCAGGTAACCAATGCGGTCCGGGATACGGTTATTGAGGAGCTTGAGATCAAATCCGGACAATTCATAGGGATTTCCAATTCGAAGATTGTAGCGGCATCCGACGAGCTGCTTGCGGCAAGCCAGGCGCTGCTTGATACCATGCTTGTTAACGGTGATGAAATCGTCACTGTGTTGACCGGTGCTGAAGCTGATGAAGGGGTTACAGAATCGCTCGTCAGCTGGCTGGAGGAATCTTATCCGCAGGTCGAAGTGGAAGTACACGAAGGCGGACAGCCGTTGTACTACTATCTTTTCTCTGTAGAACCATAGGTTGATATTATAGTTTGGGGAGGAAATCCATGAATCGTACGGTTATTGTCACAGACAGCACATCAGATATCCCGCCGTCATTGGCGGAGGCATACGGCATTGAGGTCGTGCCGCTAACGCTAATGTTCGGCGAACAGGCTTTCCGGGATAATCTGGATATGACACCGGAGCAATTCTATGAGCGCCTTCCCCGCTCACAGCAGCTGCCGACAACCTCGCAGCCGTCACCGGTCGAGTACATGAATGTGTACCGCAGCATTATGGAGCGCTATCCGGACAGCCCGGTTCTGTCCTTCCACATTTCATCCGGACTGAGCGGAACCTATCAGTCTGCAGTGCTTGCCAAGTCTATGCTCGAGGAGGAAGGGGACCATATCACAGTAGTGGATTCGCTGTCCGCTTCCTACGGTTTCGGGTTCATGGTAGTGGCTGCAGGCCGGATGGCTGCTGAAGGCAAGGGTCCGGCTGAAATACTGGAAGCCGTGGAGAAGCTCCGGCAGTCCCGTAAGCTGTACTTCCTTGTAGATACGCTCGAATATCTGCAGAAGGGCGGCAGAATCGGTAAAGCGTCTGCATTTCTCGGTACGCTGCTGAATATCAAGCCGATTCTTTCCATTGATGACGAGGGCATTATCTATGCGGTGGAGAAGGTCAGGGGCCGCAAGAAGGCGGTTGCCCGGATGATCGAGCTGTTCAAGAACAATCTGCCGGGTATAGACAAAATCAACGTGGCCGTGGGTCATACGGCGGAACCGGCTTACGGCGAAGAATTTCTGAATGAACTGGCTGGGCACTTCACTCTGGAAGAGAAGGTGCTGACCAACATTGGTCCGGTCGTAGGCAGTCATGTCGGCAACGGAACGCTAGCCGTGTTCATTTGGCCCGCGTAAATAGGGGATGAATAAGCTGCTATCACTTGATCAAATTGAAGTCAAACAAATAAATGGCGTGAGCGCTCAAAAGCAAAGCGAGCTTCACGCCTTTGGCGTCTTTACAGTTAAGGACCTGTTGGAATATTATCCGTTCCGCTATGAGGATTACCGGCCGAAGTCGCTGAGTGAGGTCAAGCATGGCGAAAAAGCAACTCTGATTGCCAAAGTGATCGGCATTCCGGTATTGCAGCGGTACGGGGGGAAATCGCGGATCAGCTGTAAAATGGTGGCTGAGCCCTGGATGTTCACGGCTACCTGGTTCAATCAGCCTTATGTCCGTGAACAGCTGACTGCTGGCCGCGAGATTGTCCTCTCCGGCAAATGGGACCAGAAGCGCAGCCAGATCACGGTATCGAATTATGAATTCCCGGACCGCGGTGAGGGCAAGACCGGGACACTGCAGCCGGTTTATTCGGTAGGGGGCAAGATCACCCAGACTTGGCTGCGCAAGGTGATCAATCAGGGAATGCAGCAGTACGGCGAGCTAATACCGGAGATTCTGCCTCAGGTCATCCTGCGTAAATATGATTTTATGCCGCGCAAAAAGGCTATTGCCACGATTCACCAGCCTGAGGATACCCGTGAAGGCCAGCAGGGACGGCGCCGGATGGTCTATGAGGAGCTGTTCCTGTTCCAGCTCAAGGTCCAGGCGTTCCGGGTGCTGAATCAGGGCAGAATGGATGGTGTACGGCATACGGTTGACAATGCGACTGTGCGCCAGTTCGTGCGGAGCCTGCCGTTTGAGCTGACAGATGCCCAGAAGCATGTAGAACTGGAGATCCTGCAGGATATGCGCTCTGCTTCCTGTATGAACCGGCTGCTGCAGGGAGATGTAGGCTCCGGTAAAACAGTGCTAGCTG
The DNA here is from genome assembly GCF_029893965.1 of Paenibacillus sp. PastM-3. Lineage (GTDB taxonomy): Bacteria > Bacillota > Bacilli > Paenibacillales > Paenibacillaceae > Paenibacillus_AQ. Next base: position 109,975 of record NZ_JARXXP010000013.1, on the reverse strand, counting down.
CCATTGCACTATATGCTTCCGTTAAATCGGGATTTCAAGGGGCGCTGATGGTGCCGACCGAGATACTCGCAGAGCAGCATATGCGTTCCCTCACAAGGATGTTTGAGCCCTTCGGCATTACGGTCGGACTGCTGACAGGTAGCGTCAGCGGCCGCAAGCGCAAGGATTTGCTGGCTTCCCTGCAAATGGGAATGCTTGATATTGTTGTAGGCACCCATGCATTGATCCAGGAGGATGTGTTCTTCCGTGAGTTGGGCCTGGTTGTGACGGACGAGCAGCACCGCTTTGGCGTTAACCAGCGAAGCATCCTCCGGCGTAAGGGGTATAATCCTGATGTGCTTACAATGACGGCAACACCCATACCGCGCACGCTGGCCATAACCGTGTTCGGTGATATGGATGTGTCCACATTGTCAGAGCGCCCCAAAGGGCGTGTGCCGATTACTACTTACTGGGTCAAGCATGATCTCATGGAGCGGGTGCTGAAGCTGGTGAACCGCGAAGTGGATCAGGGCAGACAGGCATACCTGATCTGTCCGCTGATCGAGGAGTCGGAGAAGCTGGATGTGCAGAATGCGATTGATCTTCATGTCCAGATGTCACAGGCCTTTCCGGATTACAGGGTTGGCCTGCTGCACGGCCGGATGACTCCGGCGGAGAAGGACGAAGTGATGCGGGCTTTCTACAGCAATGAAATCCAGCTTCTCGTCTCCACTACAGTGGTAGAGGTTGGCGTTGATGTTCCCAATGCGACGCTTATGATTATTATGGATGCTGACCGGTTTGGATTGTCACAGCTGCATCAGCTGCGGGGGCGGGTCGGACGCGGCCAGCATGCTTCGTATTGCGTGCTGGTGGCTGATCCGAAATCCGAAATCGGCCGGGAACGGATGACAGCCATGACGGATACCGATGACGGATTCGAAGTTTCACGCCGCGACCTGGAGCTGCGCGGGCCGGGTGATTTCTTCGGAACGAAGCAGAGCGGCCTGCCGGAATTCCGGCTGGCCGATATGACCGCCGATTTCGAAGTACTGGAGCAGGCGCGTGATGATGCCGCTATGCTGCTCAAGGACACCACCTTCTGGACCTCGGCTGATTATGCGCCTCTGCGCAGCTATTTGCAGGCTGAACAGATATTCCAAGGGGAAATCATTGATTAAATAGGCACATGCGGCGGACTGCCTTCATATACTGTGAATGATTGGATATGACGGGAGGTGCTGCATTTGGGTTATCAGCAATATGGAATCAGTCCCCAGCTGGTGGAGCGCATCAAGCTGAAGATGAAGAATCCGGCTGTGAAGGAACGGATCAAGAACATGGTTAACGGCGTTTCCAAGCAGGAGCTGCAGGATACTGCAGTAGTTCGCAGGCTTGTGCGGAATGCTGCGGCAGTACTTAACGAGAAGCTGACGGGAGCGCAGGAGGAGCAGATCGTGAAGTTTGTCATCGCCCAGAAAATTGATCCGAATAACACGTTCCACCTTATCCGCCTGTGGGGAATGTTCCGCTGAGCTGGAAGGATGCCGGTCATCAAGAAACACAAAAAGACGTTTCCGCAAAGAGCTGCGGGAACGTCTTTTTGTCAAATAAAAGCCGAACCTTGCTTGGTGTTTAGCTTATTTTGCGGCGCACCCAATCAGCAATGCTGTCCGGCTGGTTGCTGGTCACGGTAATCTTGCTGTTCTGGTCAAAGGAACGGACGATGGAAGTAAGTGCATCTTCCTCTAGCTTGCTCGCCAGACAGAATAGTACGCCGGGCTGGCCATTCTTATTGCCGGGCCGGATCAGCTTGGCATCCCTCTTGAGGGAGTGCTGGAGTGCCTTGCGAATCTCCTCACAGTGGCTGCTGGTGATCCAGACCGCCCTGGAGCGGGATAGGCCGCGCAATGAAAAGCGTACACCTTCAAAGGCGAGCAGATAAGCGATAATACTGTACATCGCCTGATCCCAGCCGAACAGCATGCCTCCGGCAAGCAGAATGGAGCAGTTAAACAGCATGATGACCACTTCGGCTGATTTGGCGGGGCCCCCGTCAGTTAACAGAAAGCCCTGCTCTCTTGCATTTCCGGAAAGTCCGCCTGAACGGATCATAATGCCGATTCCGAGGCCAAGGCAGAGTCCTCCGGCAACAGCAGCAATCAACGGATCAGCGGAAACTGCCGGAAAATGGTGCAGCGCCAGTGAGCCGATTGTCAGGCAGAACAAGCCAAGCAAGGTATAGAGTGCAAAGCGCAGATTAATCTGCCTGCGAGACAACAGAATAAACGGCAGATTGAACAGAAACAGAAACAGGCCAAGCCGCATTTCGGTAAGATGGGCCAGCAGGGCTGACAAGCCGGCGATGCCGCCAAGCACAAGCTTGTGCGGCATCAGGAACAGCTCAAGTCCGACTGCCGCCAGCAGGCCTCCGCATATCACACAGAGGATACGGATCAGCCTGGTCCGGCCAGAGGCCGGAAGTTCATGACCTAATGGTTGATTCATCCAAGGGTTCCTCCTTCGGCAGGGAAACTGTATTGTATACCGCCGAAGCGGCATAGCGGTAAGGTTAGTGTTAAGAGGCAGTTTGACAGATGGATGAACTGTATACTTCAACATAATTAGATGTATATTTGAGCGGCCTGAGCAGCAGCCGTTTCAAACGGTTGTAGAACTGCGGATACAGCAGGACGAAGCAGACAGGCAGCCCCGTGTCCTGAGAGACAGGCAAAGGGTTTCCGTGATGAGCACTGCGCATAAACGGCACCGATTTCGGCAATGGCCCATGCAATCGGGCTGGCTGTGTCATTTTGTGCTCATAGCGTTCAATGTGCGGATATTGCTCAGGCTCGGCATTGCTGTCCGCTCCGGTTGAGGCTGTGAGCGTCATGAGAAGCAGAAGCGGAGCCAGTCCTGCGCGGAGCCAGACTGTAAGCGGTTTAGCTGCTAAATATGCCATTTTAGAAACACCTCCTTGCTGTATCTTGTAGTTTAAGCATACCATATGTTTTGTGACAGAACCAATTGAATGACGGATTTTGAAGCCCGGAAAGTGCCGGAATAACGAAGTAGCACCAGTAAATAAGTGATTGTGAGGGTAAAAGGGGATTTGAAATATATTTTTTGCCAAAGATGCGCTTATTCCACCAGAGATGGATTATTTACAGGCTTGCCATCTTTCGGAACTGCATAAAAAACCAGCAGTGGCTCCGGTTAAACGGTCCATCCGCTGGTTTATCATTAACATTGCATATAAAATGCTGTTTACAGCACACGCTGCATATGAAGAATAACGTTATGCCAATAGCCGGTATCGAGCTCGCTGATCTGCACACCGGGTTCGCCCCAGGTATGAATGAATTTACCGTTACCGATATAAATGCCAACATGGCCGGGAACGGCATCGCTCTCAAAGCGTCCTGGAACAGTGAAAAAAATCAGATCTCCGGCTTTAAGCTCATCACGGCTTACCCTCCGGCCCACATTATCCTGATCCCGCGCAAGACGCGGCAGCTCAACACCGAATTTTCTAAATACGTGGCGGGTAAAAGAGGAGCAGTCAAATTTCTTGGTCTCCTCATAGGAGCCGGCTCCGAAATCATATGGAACGCCGAGAAACTTTTTGGCATAGGCAACAAGCTCACCGGTATCCACATTAGAAGCACTCTGAATCCGCAGGGTATTGGTCGTACCCGGACCTGATGATGCATTGCCATTTATAATTCCGGCATCTTTGTCGGTCGGAGCGGCAATATTGATCTCGCCCGTAGTCGGATTCCAGCCTACTTCAGTCTGCAGCAGCTTTGATAAAGAAGTCGGAGTGATATAGATCTGGCCGTCCCGGCGGATCGGGGCATCGGGCAAGGTTACTTTGTCACCAAGCGAGAACACCTGGGCAGAATTTGGCTTCAGCATATACATTACATCGGTATAGCCGATTTTGGCGAAGCCCCCGCTGGAGGTGTCATCCTTCATCCGGTATCCCAGGACGGCGGCAGCAGGTTTTAGCGGAATCCAAAATTTTCCGTGATCGTCCTTAACATAAGCTTTTTCGTAATAGCTGCCGGCAAAAGAGCCGGAAGGTGTGATTGAGTTAGCCTTGGGCTTCTGATCTTTCTGATAATACCCGCATGCACTGCCTGTGAGGGAAAGCGCAATTAAAAGTGCGGCTGCTGCTGATTTTTTGTATACTGTCCTTTTCATATGTCACGCTCCATCTTCAAACTGTAGCTTCAGTTTGTGCAAAACGCTGGCTTTTATCAGAGTGAACTTACTGGATTTGCTTCCTGTTCCTACATGGCGCGCAGATTTCGGAGGAAACTGTTGGCATTGTGCGCATTTTGTAATATCTGGATTGCTGATTAACGATTGACGGATAAACAACCTACATATAATATAAGTTTAATGGATTTGCTGTATTTGATGGGAGATTCGTGTAAGCTATTGCTTTAATGCTTTTAAAGATGAAAGCGATAATGCTGAGTCGCTCACTTTGATACACGCGCTGATACCGTAAACAGAAAAGGGGATATCTGATGAAAAAATCGAAACTTTGGGCCGGTCTGGGCCTGTGCTTGATGCTGGTTGCAGCAGGCTGCGGAAACAACAATGCGGTTAACACGGGATCAACGAATAGCGGCAATGCAACGGCTGCAACGGAGGCACCAGCCAATGCGGGTACGGATGATGCCAAATCTTACAAAATTGCGATCTCACAGTATGTAGAGCATCCGTCACTGGATGCAACGCGAGAGGGCTTCCTGGCGGCACTGAAGGACGCTGGAATTGTAGAAGGTGAGAACTTGACGGTAGATTTCCAGAACGCCCAGGCGGACCAGGCGAATAACCTGTCAGTTGCCCAGAAGATAGCCGGAGACAAAAATGATCTTGTCCTGGGGATTGCAACGCCGTCCGCACAGGCGCTTGTACAGAATGTGAAGGATACACCAATTCTGTTCGCAGCTGTCACCGATCCGCTTGATGCCAAGATTGTGAGTGATCTGGAGCATCCCGGCGGGAACGTCTCCGGTGCGTCAGATACTAATCCTGAGGCTATTACACGGCTGATGAATTTTATCGCTACCCAGTTCCCTGATGTGAAGAAGCTCGGGCTGATTATCAACGAAGGCGAACCGAACGCCGTAGTTATGTCGGGTATTGCCAAGGAAGAGCTGGACAAGCACGGCATCGAGCTGGTGAAGGCAGCTATTACGAATACGTCCGAAGTGAAGCAGGCCGCAGAATCTCTGCTTGGCCGTGTAGATGCATTCTACATCACTCTGGATAACTCGGTTGTAAGCGGTGTGGATGCCATTATCCAGACGGCAAACGATAACAAGCTGCCGTTCTTCTCCGCTGACCGCGACACCGTTGAGAAAGGCGCTTTTGCGACAGTAGGCTTCAAGTATTATGACCATGGCTACCAGGTAGGTGAAATGGCTGCAGACGTACTGAAGAACGGCACAAGCCCTGGCGATATGAAGGTGTCCATGCAAGAGAAGCTGGATCTGATTCTTAACCTCAAGGCAGCAGCAGCCCAAGGAATTGAAGTAACAGATGCCATGAAGGCTGAAGTGGCCGATCAGGCGAACAACATCATTCAATAAGAGCCAGACATTATTATGGGGCGATCCCGGACGGGACGCCCCTTGCCGCTTGAAGGAGGAAGTCACCTATGTATAATTCAATGCTCGGAGCCCTGGAAATGGGCCTCTTGTACGCGTTTATGGCTCTAGGGGTATATATTACGTTCCGGATTCTTGATTTCCCGGATTTGACTGTAGATGGAAGCTTTACAACCGGCGGGGCAATTGCTGCTGTCATGATTACGAACGGTTCTGCACCTTGGCTCGCTACCCTTTGTGCGCTTGGCGGCGGTATGGTGGCCGGGATGTGTACGGGATTGCTGCACACCAAGGGCAAGATCAACGGTCTGCTGTCGGGGATTCTCATGATGATTGCGCTTTATTCAATCAACCTGCGGATTCTGGGCAAGCCGAACGTCTCACTGATGGGTGAAGACACCTTATTCAGCTCTATTAATCCGCTGCTCGTTATGCCGTTTGTTGTTATCCTGGTCAAAATTCTGATGGACCTGTTCCTGCGGACAGATCTCGGACTCGCCCTGCGGGCAACCGGTGACAACGCGCGGATGATCCGCAGCTTCGGTGTTAACACAGATACTACGACTATTCTCGGCATCAGTCTGTCGAACGGCATGGTTGCACTCTCCGGTGCACTGATTGCCCAGTATTCTACTTTTGCTGATTCTTCTATGGGTATTGGTATGATTGTTATCGGTCTGGCTTCGGTTATTATCGGGGAAGCTATCTTTGGGGCCGGAAGTGTCTTCCGGGCTACGCTGGCTGCTGTTCTCGGCTCGATCGTATACCGTATCGTTGTAGCGCTTGCGCTCCGGGTGCCATGGCTGGAAGCCTCGGATCTGAAGCTGATTACCGCCATTATCGTTATAATTGCCTTGTTGTTCCCTTCAATTCAGCGGTATCTGAAGACGAAGAGCACTGCACGCAAACGTACGGCAGAGCTTGCAGAGCAGGCTCTGCGCAGCAAGAAAGGGGGAGCAGCCAATGCTAAAGCTTGATAATGTCTCCAAGCTGTTCAATCCCGGCACCCCGGATGAGAAGATTGCCCTGCTCGGAATAGACCTGGAGCTGCGGGCCGGTGATTTCGTAACCATCATCGGCAGTAACGGTGCAGGCAAATCAACCTTGATGAATATCATTTCCGGCGTGATGAAGCCCGATCTCGGCGAAGCGCGGATCGAAGGGAACTCTATCAGCCATCTTCCGGAGTTCCAGCGGGCCCGCTGGATCGGCCGGGTCTTCCAGGACCCGATGGCTGGTACAGCCCCGCATATGACGATTGAAGAGAATCTCGCGATGGCCTATAAGCGCGGACAGAGCCGCGGCCTGGCCTTCGGAGTGAATGCGGCCAGACGTGCTGTGTTCCGTGAACAACTAAGCCGTCTGGGCATTGGTCTTGAGAACCGCCTGCGGGCCAAGGTAGGGCTGCTGTCCGGCGGTGAGCGGCAGGCGCTCAGCCTGCTGATGGCGACCTTTACACAGCCGCAGATTCTGCTGCTGGACGAGCATACGGCAGCGCTTGACCCTGCCCGTGCCGATCTGATTACGAAGCTCACAGAAACCATTGTACGGGAAATGAACCTGACGACACTGATGGTTACCCATAACATGGAGCAGGCCATCCGTCTCGGTAACCGGCTGATCATGATGGATAAAGGTTCAATCATTCTGGATATTGACGAATCACGCAAGAAGGATTTGACCGTTGAGCGCCTGCTGGGTGAATTCGAAACCATCAGCGGGCACAAGCTGGCAGATGACCGCATGATGCTGGGATAAAGATTACAGACTGATTATCCTCGGAATTTTGGAGATAAAGACTTGAACACAGTGAATGACCTTTGACTGTGGCTCAAGTCTTTTTGTTCTAAATGAAGTTTTCTAACCTGTGTTGACTGTTTCAGATATTGGAATACAATGGATTAGTGCCCATCGGCATGATTTAGAAGGAGGCGGTGCCAATGGAAGCTTTAACAAAACGGACAGAAATTAGAGGGATAATGCCTAATCGTCCATAAACTGCATAGTTCCCTCTCGGATGAGGTTTTTATATATGCAGCAGCATATTTACAAAATGACAGATTACAGTGACACCCAGCTTGAGCTGGTCCGCAGCCTGGAACAATTGTGCAAGACAGCAGACAGCTCCAGTCTGCGGGTAGGCGTTGAAAGCCTGAAGGAAATAGGTGGTGATGAAGCCTATCTTTGCCTGAGCGGCGGCCGGTTAACCGGATTTCTCAGCTGGTATACTTCAGACGGCATAGAAGCAAATCTAAATGCGATGGTTCATCCGGACTTCCGGCGGCAGGGCATCTTCCGCAGCCTGCTGCAGCAAGCCGCGGGCGATATGCGCATTCAGGGACTGGCGACCTGCCGGATTCGGGTTCCCGCGGACTCAGAGCCGGGGATTCAAGCTGCGCGTGAATTAGGTGCAGAGTTTGCAACTGCCCAGTATACGATGATGCTGAACCGCAGGGAGATAACTGAAGCCAGTCAGTCAGCTCCTCAAGTGCATCATTTGGTTATCCGCCGCGAAGAGACCCGGGATTCAGGATTCATGATAGCTTGCCTGTCGCAAGCCTTTAGTGATTCCGAAGAATGGACGCGCAGCTACCTGGCACATACCGCAGCTCCGGACCGGGTAACCTATATTGCTGAATCCGGCTCTGAACCAGCCGGAATGATCCGCATTCATTATCCGGGGCATTCGCTGGCCGTTATCCATGATTTTTGTGTCTTGCCTGCGCAGCAGGGCAAAGGAATCGGCGGGCAAATGTTATCCACAGTCGTCGATCTTCTTAAACAGCAGGCAGAACTGATGGTTCGGCTGAGCGTAGTTACTAATAACATCCAGGCCTTGAAGCTATATGGGAATTCCGGGTTTGAAATAACGGCTGAGTCACATTACTATGTGATCTTGTTAAGCCGGTTGAGCTGAATACGAGAACACCAACGGACCGCTGCAGGTTGTATCCTGCGCGGTCCATTTCTTTGACTGCCTCACCCAGGCAACGGCCAGAGCCTCTTTAAGCTGGGCTAAATGGCGCTCCTCATGAATGCTGGCAAAATCAACCCACTGCGCCGCTATCTGCTGAAAGAGCCTGCATAATGTCCGCGGTAATGGCTTTTCCATCAGGTAGAGATGCTCCATGACCTGCATTGCCGGCCATTTCCCCTCAGCAGGCTTACAGCCTGTTGCTGGTCTTTCTAAGGGTATTCAGATTCATCACATAAGTCAAAATCCAGCGAACCCGGTTCATTTCCGTGAATGCGAGGTAAAGGTTAGGGAAAGAACAACAACAGGAGGGAACACAACAATGGCAGAACTTAAATTAGCAGGCAAGGTAGCAGTTGTAACCGGCGGAGGTTCAGGTATCGGTAAAGCTTCTGTTCTGGAATTTGCCAGAAACGGCGCCAAGGTCATTTTGCTGGACCGTACACCTGATAATGCCGAAAAAGTAAAACGGCAGGTGGAAGAAGCGGGCGGAGAGGCCCTTGTAATCGAATGTGATATTGAACAGCCGCAGCAGGTAAAAGAAGCAATCGATCAGGCAGCAGCCACATGGGGTCGGCTGGATATTGTGTTCGCAAATGCCGGAATCAACGGAGCTATGGCACCGATTGAAACGATGGAGATGGAGGACTGGAATCAGACCATTCATATCAATTTGCGGGGGACGTTCGCAACTGTAAAATATGCGATACCGCATCTGAAGGAGAAGGGCGGCAGTATCCTGATTAACAGCTCCATTAACGGCAACCGTGTCTTTTCCAATATCGGGTTCTCGGCTTACAGTACTACCAAGGCGGGACAGGTTGCTTTTATGAAAATGGCGGCGTTAGAGCTGGCCCAGTACAAGATCAGAGTCAACGCGATTTGTCCAGGCGCCATCTCGACCAATATTGATGATAACACCTATCCTTCTGAGGATCTGGAGGAAGTAAAGATTCCTGTGGATTTCCCTGAGGGCGATCAGCCGCTGGAGGAAGGGCCGGGACGTCCGGACCAGGTGGCCAAGCTTGCACTGTTTCTCGCTTCGAACGATTCCGATCATATAACAGGTACAGAGATTTATTGTGACGGTGCCGAATCGCTATTACACGGCTAGACCATTCTATTCACTTCTATACCAGCATACCTTATAAAGTATAGTTCCTCCTTCGGAAGAAACGGATTCCACCACCGGCAATGCTGCAGCTGCCTATAACAGGTTAAAGCGGTATGCGGCAGAGCGGTATGCGTTTCTTCTTTTTTTACATTTTGTTATAAGCCTGGCGGCTGTTTTAAGGTATACTGATTCTATCTGTTTTATTGAGGAGGAGCCATGAGTATTGATCTTCACACAGAATCGATTGTAAAACTGCTGGTGGCCATGCTGTTCGGGCTGTTCATCGGCATCGACCGGCAATTAAAGCAGAAACCGCTGGGAATCCGGACCAGCATGGTCATCAGTATCGCAAGCTGTCTTGTGACGCTTGTCTCCATTCATGCGTACGACAAATTTGGCGGAGCGGAACATCCGACGATGGACCCGATGCGGCTGGCCGCACAGATTGTCAGCGGGATCGGTTTCCTGGGAGCCGGTGTGATTTTGCGCAGGGGTGGAGATGCCATTTCGGGCCTGACCTCAGCGGCGCTTATCTGGACTGCCTCGGGGATCGGAATTGCGGTAGGCGCAGGCTTTTATCTGGAGGCGGGGTATGCGGTAGTGCTGCTTATGTTCGCTGTGAACGCAGTTCCGCTGCTGATCAAGGCAATCGGCCCGGAGGTGCTTAACAAGCATGAAATCTCTGTCAGAATCATTATGGAGCCCAACTACGTGCTGACAGAGGTCATACAGAAGATCGAGGGACGTCCTATGACAGAACAGCGTAAATCACGTAAACCGGGCCGGGCCATCCGCCGGATGAAAATCAAGGATCTGGATGACGGCAGACAGCTGATCGATATGGTTTTGTCTGCGCCTGACCATGATTATGCGACAGAAATCTATTACGATGTTAAAAAAATTGAACATGTCATGAGCGTCGAAGTCGAACAATTGTAAAAATGCCATGTTACCGCTTCCGCAGATGTGTTAATCTATCTAAGAGAGTCATTTTGAGCTTATGGAAGGGAGAAAGAATGTACAATGTCGATTACTGCTTATGAAGGACAATTTGAAGGGGAAGCTGCAGTCTGGCTGAAGGCCGGGCGTTACGAGGCGGCAATCCTGCCGCATATCGGGGGCAATCTGATCTGCTTCCGCGATACCGAGAATGGTTACCGTTTCCTGCATGAGCCGGCTGCGGAGGAGATGGAAGCATTCAAAGCAAGCCCGGGGATTCATGGCATTCCGGTGCTGTTTCCTCCAAACCGTTATGAGGACGGGGAGTTCCCTTTTAACGGCAAGACTTATCATCTGCCCGTAAATGAAACGGCAACCGGCAACCATCTGCATGGTTTTCTACATACGGCTGCCTGGGAAGTTGAAGAATTTGGCGCCGGCAAAAGCGAGAGCTTCGTTACAGTAGCCATCAAGGTGGATGAGAACCATCCTTCTTATCAATATCTGCCTTTCAAATATACCGTTAAGCTGCGCTATACGCTTGGCGAAGGCGGATTGTCCCAGCACCTGCAGGTGCATAATGACGGTCAAGAGCTGATGCCGTGTCTGCTGGCCTTCCATACCGCCATTAATGCGCCGTTTGCACCTGGAAGTACACCGCAGGATTACAAGGTGAAGCTGACGATCGGTGAACGCTGGGAGCTTAACGAGCGTATGCTGCCTACAGGGGCTTACCAGGAGCTGACTGCGGACGAAATTGCCATGCGTGATGAAGGCCTTTATCCGTTCTATGCGCCAATGGACAACCATTATACTGCAGTGGCCCAAAATGGCCGTAACCGGATGGAACTCACGGACAGCAAGTCTGGTGTAACGCTGGTTTATGATGTAGGAACATCGTACAAGCAGTGGATGATCTGGAACAACGGGGCAACCGAAGGCTTCTTCTGTCCTGAACCGCAGATTAACCTCGTGAATGCGCCGAAGGTTGATCTTCCGGCCGATAGAATCGGGCTGTTCAGTCTGGCGCCGGGAGAATTCTGGGAAGAGACCAGCCGCCTGTATGTAAAATAGTATAGTTAAGCGGGGAATGCCGCGTGTATTAAGAGGTTAAAATCGGGCGGGAAGCAGCTACGTGCTGCTCCCGCTTTTTTGCTTGTCGAAAAAAGTATACCTCCAGCCGGCCGAGGTTAAGAATAGGAGCAACGGTACAAGGGGATGTCCCGGATTTAATCCTGTTTTAAGGTAAGTGGCGTATACTACACGTTTAGTATAGATAGGAGTGATTGTTTTGCGCCACACAATATTACCCAGGCGGACATGGCTACTGGCAGCCGGCCTGCTGCTTGCCGGATTCCTGCTGAATTTCTGCCTGCAGGCAGCCTCATTCAGTCTGGAGCTTCAACGTATATTCAGCTGGATCCGTGAGTATCCACTGTTATATCTATCCGGCAGCCTGTTTTTCTTTTTCCTTCTGCTGGCAGCAGCAGTCTTTCTGCCCAATATGTATATCGGGCCGGGAATAATCCTGCTGGCCGTTGCCGCGGCGGGTACGGCCAATTATAAAAAGCTGTCAACAACCGGGGAGCCGCTGTTTCCCTGGGATCTGCTGCTGCTCAAAAATGCCGCAGATATGCGCACCATCACGAAGGGCATGATCTCGCCGCTGCTGCTGGCCGCAGGAGTGCTGTTCGTTGCTGTGCTTGTCTTCCTGCTGCGCAGGCTTCCGCAGGTGAAGCTGCGCCTGCCGTTCAGATTATCGCTGGGCGCTGTATCTGTTATCATACTGGCCGGATTTATCGTTATGGTAAGCGGGCAGAGTCCGCTTGCTTCCTCACTGAAGTACCAGAATATCTTCTGGAATCAGAAGGTGAACTATACGCAGAATGGCTTTCTCTATGCCTTTACAGGCAATATGCGGCAAAATCTGATGGAGCAGCCGGAAGGGTACAGCCGGCAGGCAATCGAAGAAATTGCTGCCAGGTACAGTAAGCTGCCGGATACCGGGAGTGTGCCTGCTGCAGGAGAGCAGCCCAACATTCTGTTCATGATGGATGAAGCTTTTTTTGACCCGACCCGGCTGGATGGGCTTGCCTTCAGTGAAGACCCGCTTAGCTTTATCCATAAGGCGGGGGCCACAGTGCCTTCCGGCTATCTGCTCTCGCCTGAATTTGGCGGAAATACGGCCAATGTGGAATTTGAAGCGCTGACCGGCTTGTCCATGTATTTTCTGAAAGACGGCTCCATCCCATACCAGCAGCGGCTTGTCAAAATGTCCTCCCTGCCGTCCATCGTCAGCATCCTGAAGGAGCGCGGCTACAGGGCGGAGGCGCTGCACCCCTTCGATGAAACCTTCTATAACCGCAACCGGGTATACCCGGTGCTTGGCTTCGATTCGTTCACCAGTGACAAGGATCTGGGTGACAGCGGCCGTATTACACCTGACGGTTATATCTCCGACAAGTTTGCCGTGCAGGAGGCGGTCCGGCGGTTTAAATCGGCGGCAGACCCGGTATTTCTCCATCTGGTGACGATGCAGAATCATTTTCCGTTCACCAAAGGGCTGAACGGGCCGAATACCATTAGCGTCAGCGGGGTGGAGGCTGAATATAAAGATGAAATCGAAACCTATGTGCATAATACCAGGCTTACTGACGAAGCGATGGCTTATCTGCAGCAGGAGCTGCTGACAATAGAGCGGCCGACCATTGCTGTATTCTGGGGCGACCATCTGCCGGCGCTGTCTTCGGGTATTTATACGGCAGCAGGCTGGGACAGTGAGCCCCGGCTGAAGCATGAGACAAAGCTGATGATCCTGGCCAACTTCGACATCGGAGCGGGTCCGCTTGGGACGCTCAGTCCGGCATATCTGGGCCCGCAGGTCTTCCGGTTGTCCGGAATGTCCCTGCCTCCGTATTATAAGCTGCTTGAACAGGTTCAGGCAGAGATCCCCGGGCTAAGTAAAGCTGTTCTGCTCGGTAATTCCGGTCCGCTGAGCGGCTTGACTCCAAAACAGCAGGTGCTGCTTGACGATTACCGCCTGGTGGAATATGACCTGCTGGAGGGAGAGAGCTACTCGGCAGGCCTGCTGTTCTGATCCGCAGCGGCAGCAGGTTTGCGTACAGTCCCCCATTGCGGGGCCTGTTTGCCTATGTATAGCATGTGCTGCCAATTGCGCAGCGGCCAATCATTTGTTATTTTCAACTTCCGGCAAACAAGGTATCATGGCCTTAGCAACTGATTATCATCCACTTATGAAAGGGGTTACATTGTGAAGAAGCTGTGGCTGGTCTATGTGCTTCTGATCGGAATTTTCCTGGTGTATGTACTGAACTACAAGCTGCAGGCAAGCAGCACGGACCCTTGGGAAACGGCGGGACTGCGCGGCAATATCGAAGACAAATATGTAATGGTCACCTTTCAGCTTGGTATCGATTACTGGAAAAGTGTCCTGAAGGGCTTTGAGGATGCTGCGGAGGAACTCAATGTTTCCGTAGAATATCATGGCTCGACTCAGCATGACGCGAATGAGCAAATGACGGTATTGGAACAGATTATTGCCAGAAAGCCGGCAGGCATTGCCATCTCTGCGGTCAACTCCGAATTGCTGACAGCCACGATCAACAAAGCGGTGGATAGCGGAATCCCGGTTGTTCTGTTTGATTCGGGTGCTCCTGCAAGTAAAGCTTACTCGTTCCTGGGCACGAATAATTACAATGCCGGAGTTGAGGCAGCGCGCAAGATGGCAGAGCTTACGGGCGGACAGGGAGAAGTAGCCATCATCACAACACCTGAGCAGCATAACCATCAGGAGCGTACAGACGGATTCAGTGTGACCATCCGCAGCGAGTTTCCGGAGATGAAAGTAGTAGCCGTCAAAGACGGCCATGGCGATCAGGTCGCTTCAAGGGAGGCTGCGGGGCAGCTGCTGGCCGCTTATCCGCAGCTTAAAGGGATCTTTGCTACGGAATCCAACGGAGGAATCGGAGTGGCTGAGGCAGTGAGGAAAATACAGGGTACGGACTCCTGGGTGCAGATTATCAGCTTTGATACCGATAAAGGCACGCTGGATCTGGTGAAGGAAGGACGGATCGCTGCAACAATGGCCCAAGGCACCTGGAATATGGGTTTTTGGTCGCTGACCGAGCTGTTTCACCTGCACCGCGGCCTGCTGGAGGACTCTTCAGCCTATCTCAATAATAAGCCGCTGCCGGTGCCGGATACAGTAGATACGGGCATTGATGTGGTGACCCGGGCGAATGTGGAGAATTATTATGCCAAGTAGCGCCGGCCGGGGGAGGGACATCTTATGAAAAGGCGCGGGCTGACTATTGAAAAGCTTAAGCTGAATAATATGCCGATCCGCTATAAGCTGATCATTCATTTTCTGTTAATCAGCATTCTGCCTTCCATCGGGCTAGGGCTGCTGATCGGCTGGACTGTAGACCGTAGAGTGGAGCAGCAGAGCAATGAGAATACGATGCAGCTGATTGGCAAGGTCAATGCCGCACTGGAGAATGATGTGGAGAATCTGCAGAAAATATCTTATCTGATCTCGTTCGACCCCGGGGTCGAGGCTTTTCTGAGCGGTCAGCTTCCGGGCAGCGCAGGCTCAGGCGTGACCGGAGTTAACGGTGAGCCGGTGGAATATAACATCCGCAAGTTCCTGCAGGGCTTCACTACGCTCAGCTCGGAAATCGCCGGAATAATGCTGGTAAACCGGGACGGTGATTACATCAGTAACGAGATGTACACCCGGCCGGATACCGAACTGACCGAGGAGGCATGGTACAAGGCGGCAGCGGCCAACAAAGGGATCTTCAAAATAATCGGGCATCCTTACGGCCGTGCCGTCAAGTCCCATGCCGACTATAAAGAAAGTGAGGTCGTATCTGCCGTCAGAGCGATTGTAGATCCCGATACGCAGATCGTTCAGGGAGTGGTGCTGGTGGATATGAAGCTGCGGGCAATTGCCGAAACTGCACGGGATGTCACGCTGGGCAAAACCGGCTATCTGACTGTGGTCGACAGCAGCGGGGAGATTGTTTATACGCCGCAGCACCCGTTCATGCAGTCTATTCAGGCAGACCTGTTTACTGACAGCTCCGGTATTACCTCGGTAGAAGCGGATAAGCGGGAGATTCAGCTGATTTACCGGACCTCGTCTTTTACCGGCTGGACTACGGTAGGTGTTTTTCCGATGGATGAATCGGCCTATGGTGTACGGGAAATCACCTTTAATGTAGTCACCTTTGTATTCGTAGTCTGCATGCTCGGGATGACGGCCTCTTTCTATCTGGCCTATTCGATCTCCCGGCCGATCGGCCAGCTGGCCTCCTTCATGAGCAAAGCACAGTCCGGTGATCTGACGATCCGCTACTGGGGGAACCGTTCGGATGAGATCGGAATGCTTGGCCGCAGCTTCAATACGATGCTGGTCCAGATCAGCCGGCTGCTCTCGCTGACCGAGCTGCAGGCACGGCAGAAGCGGGAAGCGGAGCTGCGCAGCCTGCAGGCGCATATCAAGCCGCATTTTCTCTACAATACGCTTGATACGATCCATTGGATGGCCCGCAGCAAAGGTGCGGAGGATATTGCCGGCGTGGTGCAGGCTCTCTCCAGGCTGTTCCGGCTGGGGCTTAGCAAGGGCAGTGACATTATCCCGCTGTCAGATGAGCTGGAGCATATCGTCAGTTATTTGCAGATTCAGCATACCCGGTACAGCAGTAAGCTGTCTTACTCCATTTCAGCGGATCCCCGGCTCGGTGAGCTGTATGTGCTGAAGCTGCTGCTGCAGCCGATTGTGGAAAATGCCATTTATCACGGAATCAAGGAACGGCGCGGACCCGGCCGGATTGCGATTACAGTAGAAGAACGGGAAGGTGACCTGTACCTGACAGTAACGGATGACGGTGCCGGAATGGCCGCAGAGCGGCTTGCGCTGCTTAACAAGCGTCTGGAGTCAGCTGGAGCGGATGGTGAAGCTGCAGAGGCTGACCAAGGGGCAGTTGACAGCGGCGGCAGCGGCTACGGCATTCTGAATGTGCAGGCAAGGATCAGGCTCACTTACGGGGAGCCTTATGGTCTGCATATTGATAGTACAGCAGGGAGTGGCACCGTAGTAACTGTCCGGCATCCGGTTGTACGGAGCAGCAGTCCGGCGGATTATGCTGACTAAGAGAGGGGCTTGAGTGCTATGGAGCATTGGAAGGTGATGATTGCCGACGATGAAGAGATTATCCGTGAAGGCATCCGGCAATGTGTAGACTGGAAGAGTCTCGGCCTAGAAGTAGCAGCGGAGGCGGAAGACGGGGAAGAGGCGCTTGAACTTGCAATGCACCATGGGATCCACATCGCGCTTGTGGATCTGAACATGCCGATTATGCATGGCATTGAGCTGATGAAGCAGCTGAAGGAGCGTCTGCCGGGATGCCGGATTATTGTCATTACCGGGCATGATGAATTCTCCTATGCCCAGGAGTCCATCCGGCTGCAGGTTAATGATTACATACTGAAGCCCGCAGATCCGCAGCAGCTGTTGCAGGTGCTGCGGGGGGTACGGGATGAACTGGAGACTGAGCGCCGGCAAAGCGAGCACTTCCAGCAAGCCTCGAGACAGATCCTCAAGAACTTTCCGCTGCTGCGTGAACGCTTCTGCCAGGAATGGCTGGAGGGGAACCTCAGCCGCGAGGAGATTGGTGAGCAGCTGCAATTTCTGAAGCTGCCCCCGGCCTGCCCGGAGCTGCTTGCCGTGATCCGCTGGCGCGGCGAAGTACGCCAGCCGGCGATGAAGGACAGCGAGCGCCAGCTGTTTCTGTATGCCATAGAGAACATCAGTGCAGAGCTGCTGGAGGCTTATCCCAAGGTCATTTTCCGGGATAGCGCCGGGCTGATAGTCATCCTTCTATGGGAAGGCAGCGCAGAAGCGGCGCTGGCCGGCATTGAGGCAGCAGTGCGCAGCCATCTCAAGATTGCTGTAGAGCTTGGGTTCCAGCAGGTTTCCGGCGATCTGACCGGTCTGCCCGCTGCTTACCGCAAATGCAGGGTATCCCTGTCCAGCGAGCAGCCGCTGTCGCCGCTCGTCCGCCGGGCCAGACAACATATGCTGGAGCATTACACCGAATGTGATCTGAGTCTGGAGTCGATGGCCGGGAAGCTCCAGGCCTCTCCGGTCTATCTCAGCCGTCTGTTCAAGCAGGAGCTGGGTGAATCGTTTGGCACCTATCTGACTCAGATCCGGATCCGTAAAGCCGCTCAGCTGCTGAATTCCACCGAATGGAGTATCCATGAAATTGCCGAACGCTCAGGTTACGAGACGCAGCATTATTTCAGCACAGCTTTCAAAAAACAGACTGGCGTATCTCCGCTGCAGTTCCGTAAAGGCGTGCTTCCCGGTGAGACAGAGGGCGGCGGAAGGACCGGGAATGGCGGGTACAGGTAAAGATGTAAGTAAAGCCCGATCTATAAACAAGGCACCGTATCTTACCGTGTATACATTGCAGGACACATGCAGCTCTATGCTGAATGTGTCCTTTTTTGTCCATGATTGTAAGCGTAAACACAAAGGTGGTTTTTTTATAAAAACAGTAGTTTCAGTGTAAATACGGCCAGGTATACGCATTGCTATACTCAATTTGTGAAGCGGGAGGCACCCGCCTCTCAGAAACAACAGAACCTTTCAGGGGGAATGCAGAATGAAGAAAATTGGACTTATCCTGTTGACGCTGGCACTGATGCTGATGACTGCCGCTTGCGGTAACGCGGACAATTCGGGCAGCTCGGGCAGCTCAGAAGGAAAGAGCGGCAAAGTAGGAATCGCGATGCCTACGAAATCTTCCGAACGCTGGGTGAATGACGGCAACAATATGGTGAAGGAGTTCGAAGCACTGGGGTACAGTACGGACCTGCAATATGCGGAGGATGTTGTTGAAAATCAGGTAGCGCAGATTGAGAATATGATCACCAAAGGGGTTAAGGCGCTTGTAATCGCTTCAATCGACGGTGAGGCCTTAACCGATGTGCTGCAGAAAGCGCATGACGCGGGTGTAAGCGTAATTGCATATGACCGGCTGATCAAAAAGAGTGAATATGTAGACTATTATGCTACCTTCGACAATTTCAAGGTCGGTGTACTGCAGGGCTCCTATATTGAAGGGAAGCTGGGGCTGAAGGAAGGTAAGGGGCCTTTCAACATCGAGCTGTTCGGCGGCTCACCGGACGATAATAATGCGTACTTCTTTTTCGACGGGGCGATGTCCGTCCTGAAGCCTTATATCGACTCAGGCAAGCTGGTTGTACGCAGCAAACAGACTACGATGGAACAAGTGGCAACCTTGCGCTGGGATGGTGCCACTGCCCAGGCGCGGATGGATAATCTGCTGAGCGCCAACTATGCTAGCGACAATCTTGATGCGGTGCTTTCTCCTTATGACGGCATCAGCATCGGCATTCTCTCTTCCCTGAAGGGGGTAGGCTACGGCTCGGGAGATAAGAAGCTGCCTGTTGTGACAGGCCAAGATGCCGAGCTTGCGTCGGTGAAATCAATTCTTGCCGGAGAGCAGACCCAAACCGTGTTCAAGGATACCCGTGAGCTGGCCAAGAAGGCAGTACAAATGACGGAAAGTGTGCTGAAGGGTACGGAAGCGGAGGTCAATGATACGACCACTTATGACAACGGAGTCAAAATTGTTCCTTCTTATCTGCTTGAACCTGTCTCTGTAGACGCAGGCAATGTGGATAAAGTGCTGGTTGAGGGCGGCTATTACACTAAAGAGCAGCTCGGCCAGTAACCGGCTGGCACAATATAAGCGTATAAGCGGCATGCGGCGGCTTTTTCTGAACAGCCGCCGGCATTCCGCTTCACAGTAACAGGGAAAGCTGGGTGAGAGTCTGATGAGTGAGTATATTTTGGAAATGAAGGGGATTACGAAGACCTTTCCTGGGGTCAAGGCGCTGTCGGATGTTAACCTGAAGGTGAAGGCGGGCGAGATCCATGCCCTCTGCGGGGAGAACGGAGCCGGAAAGTCGACCCTGATGAAGGTGCTTAGCGGTGTATATCCGCACGGCAGTTATGAAGGGGATATCCTGTTCGGCGGCGAGGTATGCCAGTTCAGGGATATCAAGGACAGCGAACGGCTGGGCATCGTCATTATTCATCAGGAGCTGGCGCTGATTCCGTATTTGTCGATTTCGGAAAATATCTTCCTTGGCAATGAGCAGGTAAAGCGAGGAGTAATCAACTGGAATGAAACGACGCTGAGAACCAGGGAGCTGCTCAAGACCGTCGGCCTGGGCGAATCTCCGCTGACCCGGGTATCGGCAATCGGTGTCGGCAAGCAGCAGCTGGTGGAGATCGCCAAGGCGCTGTCCAAAGAAGTGAAGCTGCTCATTCTTGATGAGCCTACAGCGGCGCTGAACGAGGATGATAGCGAGAACCTGCTGACCTTGATCCTGGAGCTGAAGAAGCGGGGAATCTCCTCCATTATCATTTCACACAAATTGAACGAAATCGAGAAGATAGCGGATTCGGTAACGATATTGCGGGACGGCCGGACGATCAGAACGCTGGATATGAAGCAAGATGCGGTAACGGAGGATGTCATTATAAAAGGCATGGTCGGCCGCGATCTGACTAACCGCTATCCGGAGCGGTCGCCGGAGCTTGGGGAGACCATTTTTGAAATCCGCGACTGGGAGGTGTATCACCCGACGCAGGCAGACCGCAAAATGCTGGACCGGATCAATATGCATATCCGCCGCGGTGAGGTAGTCGGCATTGCCGGGCTGATGGGGGCCGGCCGGACAGAGCTGGCGATGAGTGTGTTCGGCAAATCGTACGGCAGACGGATCAGCGGAGAGCTGTACATGCATGGCCGGGAGGTTCATTTCAATGACATCAGCCAGGCTATTGCGGGCGGACTTGCCTATGTAACGGAAGACCGCAAGCATTATGGCCTGATCCTGATTGATGATATCAAACGCAACATTTCGCTCAGCAGCCTGCATAAGCTGTCCCGGCACGGTGTGATCGACGAGAATGAGGAAGTGCTGGTGGCCGAGGAATACCGTAGGAAGCTGAACATCAAGACACCAAGTATTCTGCAGAAAACGGTGAATTTAAGCGGCGGCAACCAGCAGAAGGTTGTGCTAAGCAAGTGGATCTATGCCCAGCCGGATGTGCTTATACTGGATGAGCCGACACGCGGCATTGACGTTGGCGCCAAATATGAAATTTATTCGATTATTAACAGCCTGGCTGCGGAAGGACGGGGCGTGCTGGTCATCTCCTCCGAGCTGCCGGAAATTATCGGGATGTGCGACAGAATTTATACGATGTGCGAGGGACGGATCACAGGTGAGGTGCAGCGGCAGGATGCTACGCAGGAGCTGCTGATGAAATATATGACACGAAGCAGGGGGTAACACCAATGGGAGCGATCAGTGAACTTTTCAAAAAGAATATACGCCAATATGGCATGATTATTGCCTTGATCTTCATTTCCGTCTTCTTTCAGATTCTGACCGACGGCATTCTGCTTAAGCCGTTGAATGTGACAAACCTTATTTTGCAGAACAGCTACATTCTGGTGCTTGCGATCGGCATGGTGCTGGTGATCATTACCGGCCATATCGATCTGTCAGTCGGTTCTGTCGCCGCTTTTATCGGGGCGCTTTCGGCCATTATGATGGTTGAGCAGCAGATGAATCCCGTGCTGGCCGTTGTAATTTCGCTGCTGATGGGTGCACTTGTCGGCGCCTGGCAGGGCTTCTGGGTTGCCTATATCAAAATCCCCGCATTTATCGTAACGCTGGCAGGCATGCTGCTGTTCCGCGGATTAACGATGATTGTGCTGAACGGGCAGTCGATAGCCCCGTTTCCCAAGACATTCCAAAAAATCAGCTCCGGTTTCATCCCCGATTTCACGGACGGAAGCACGCTGAATGTAGTGACGCTTCTGGCAGGCATTATTCTGTCTGTCCTGGTAGTCCTTCAAGAGATCAGAATCCGGAGAACCTCGGTCAAATACGGATTTGAACAATCGCCGCTCTGGATTTCAATAGTGAAGGCGGCTGCACTCATTATCGTTATGAATCTGTTTACCTTTGTCCTCGCTCAGTATAACGGGATTCCCAACATCCTTCTCATCCTGCTGGTGCTGATTGCTGTCTATTCCTTTGTGATGAACAATATGACGATGGGCCGTCATATTTACGCGCTGGGAGGCAATGAGAAAGCAGCGAGCCTTTCAGGAGTAAAAACCAAACGGGTCACCTTCTGGGTATTCGTAAATATGGGCGTACTGTCCGCTTTGTCCGGCCTCGTCTTTGCTGCCCGCCTGAATTCGGCTACACCAAAGGCCGGAACCAATTTTGAGCTGGATGCTATTGCAGCCTGCTTCATAGGCGGGGCTTCGGCTTCGGGAGGGATCGGCACGGTAGTCGGAGCCATCATCGGCGGTCTGGTCATGGGCGTTATGAATAACGGAATGTCCCTTGTCGGCCTTGGTGTAGACTGGCAGCAGGGCATTAAAGGTCTGGTGCTGCTGCTGGCTGTAGGGTTTGACATTTACAACAAATCAAAAACTGCCTAACCGGTCATTGATGCCGCAGACACATGCAAAGCCGCCTCCGCATTAGCGGGGCGGCTTTCCTTTTATTTTAGAATATATATTTCCTAACTAAAGGAAAACGCTTGCAGCTTGTGGAAATAGTAGACAGGCTTGCGCTGCCCGGCAAAGCAATGGATAATAGCACTCATAGAACATAAATCAGGAGGCCGGAGATGCAGATTATTGCAATGCTTACTATGCTTATTGATCACATAGGCTACATCTTTTTCCCGGATGAGATGGGCTGGAGAATCATTGGAAGAATCGCCTTTCCGATTTACTGCTACGGGCTGGTGCAAGGGCATATACATACTAAATCGAGACCAAGGTATCTGATGAGGCTGCTGCTCATTGCGGTTATTGCCCAGATTCCGTACAATATGGCGCTTGACCCCGGCGGCTGGAATGTTGTCTTTACGCTGCTGCTCTCGGCCATTGTGCTGCTCATACTGGATAAGCTGCCGTCGCTCTGGCTGGGTATTCCGGTTGTATTGATAGCTGTTTATATAATGGATGTTCTTCCGCTTGATTATAATGCCTACGGTCTGATCCTCGTACTGATCTTCCGTTATGCACATTCATATTATCTGATTTTGGCCCATTTTGCGCTGAACAGCTTCTATCTGTTCTATAGCGGCTGGCTGGTCCAGATGTTCAGTATCGTACCGACCATTCTTGTTGCGGTATTTCCTGCTGCATGGGCTTTCCTTGAGAAAAGACGCCTGCCCCGCTGGGTATGGTGGTCCTTTTATCCGGGACACCTGGCGGTACTGGCCATAATCAAGATTATCTTTTACCAGGATTGGGTAAATATTCAATGGAAAACTCTGTTTATGCTTTAGGAGAGTTCCTGCAACCAGGGTATACAGCACTTTTCACTGCAAGTCCTTCCTCTTTTGAGTTGATGGATAGATGTACAAATAACCGATAAAGGAGTCATGCTATGAGGAGAATGAAGAAAGGCACCAAATGGCTGCTGCCGGTACTGGCAATGCTGCTGATTCTGGCAGGTTGCCAAACAGTCGGAGGGCTGGATGTTAACAAGGCACTGCTGGGGGATCTTGATGTCAAATCAGTGGAATCCAGCACTACTTTATCCTTGAAGGCTGTTCCGGCTGACGGAATCAGTGCCGAGGATCTTGAAATGATTGAACTTATCAATTCCTTCTCTGTTAATATCGCTCATGTAAAGCTGCAGGATAACGGTAATGTTTCCGCAGCCGGATCCGTAGCCTACAAGCAGGCGACTGTACCGTTTACCCTGTCCATGGATCAGGAGGCGGTGGTCTTTAATGCAGAGGGAGCGAAGCAGCCGTTCTATTTCCCGCTTGAGAGTTACGATGAATCGCTTGGCTTAGAAGGGCTGGATGAGAGCAAGCTGCAGGATATCTCCAAGCTTGTTACACAATTTGTAGTCAAGAATTTGCCAAACCCGGCTGCTATCAGCGCTACTTCGGTTAGCGAAACTGTGTATGGCCAGCAACTGAACCTGACGAAGCTACATACCGAAATTACAGGCGACGAGCTGCCTGCTCTGGTGAAGAGCTTCCTCAAATCCGTGTCGAAGGATACTGAAGGCTTTACAGCCCTGATTAGTGGTCTTTATGATTACCTGTATCCGATTCTTACAGCAGCCGGAGCTGATGACGAGCTGGATATGCTCGGATTCGGCGATATTCCGCTGGAGGATAAGGAAGGCGTTGTGACAGTGGCCCATGATGCTGCCAAGCTGGCTGTGGATGCACTCCTGCTTGTCTATGACAAGCAGCTAGAGAGTCTTTACGAGACAACACCTGAACTGGCTACTGTGCTGAGCAAGGATACGAAGCTGCAGGTGGACCTGTTTGTAGACAGCGGCTTCCATATCCGCAAGCAGAACATTGACCTGACCGTTGCACTGCCTGCCAGTGAGGACTTGCCGCTGAAGAGCATTTCGGTTCAGTCACAGAGTCAGACCTGGAATGTGAACGGGGCGGTTACCGCAGACCTGATCAGCAAGGACGGTGCTCTGGATCTGTCGAACACCGAGCTGACTCCGGGTGAAACCCTGCGTAATTTTGAGCCGGGCTCTACTGTATACAATATGCTTAAGGACGATATGAAAATAACGGCCAAAACGCTGATGATTACCCCCGATGACGACTATTATTATCCGGTAGTGATCGGAGGGACCACCTGGGTTCCGCTGCGTTATGTAGCTGAGGATCTGGATGCCGAAGTGACCTGGGATGGTGCAAGCAAATCCATTACGGTGACTGATGATGTATACGGAGATGCAGTCGTATTCAAAATCGGTTCCGATCAAGCACTTGTGAGCGGGAAGACGGTGAAGCTGTCGCTTCCGGTATTCGTGGATGAATACGGGGATGCTAATGTACCGCTCCGTGTGCTGGCCGAAGGGCTGCATGCTAAGGTTGAGAAGGATGAAGAAGGCTACATCTGGATCGAACGCCCTTAATCAGTGCAACATTTCTGGAATTGTAAAAAGCCGGAGTTCCCTGAAGCGGGACTCCGGCTTTTTGCTGCGGATTCATATTATTCGGCAAAAGAAAGTCCTTTTGCAGCAAGCGTCTCCCGGAGAATTACGATTCCTTTTGGTCCCATGCCATGGAGCTTCAAAAGATCGGTTTCCTTGATCGCGGTGAGCTGCTCAAGCCGGGTATAGCCGGCTTGGGCCAGTGCCCGCAGTGCAGGCTGGGAGAGCTTGCCGGGGAAGCCGCTATCCGCCGGCGGTACCATACGGGTAGTCATCTGCAGTCTCCTTTCTGCAGCATTGCTGCTTACTGGGTGGTCAGAGTCACTTCCAGTGCTATGTTGCTTTGCTCCTTGGGCTTGAGCATGCTGCTGATGTATCCGGACATGAAGCCTTCCTTCTGGCTCAGCCATAGCTGGTAACCCGGCATTGCTTGTATGGCTTCTGCATCAGTGCCGGCTGTGCCGGCAAAATATTTAATATTCAGCGCCGACATCATCCTGGCCATCGATTGCTTGTCTGCTTCGCTAAAGCTGCTGTCCTTCAGATTCTTCATCGCTTTGTTATAGGAGCTTTCTGAAAAAGACTGCTCGGCATATGCTTTAAATTGTAACAGGTTCGGATCTGTAATTCCATTGTCTACCGCCCATTGCTCGACGTCAACCGAAGCGGTATGATAGGTGACTTTCCGGGACCGGGTATCAAAGGTCATCTCGCCATACTGGTGCGGGTTGACGGCAAAGGCGCTGGTGGCAATATCGTACACCGGAAGGGCATTTGAATCTGCTGCTGTCTGGCCGGCAGCAGGATCACGTCGGATATCTTGCATGTGGATATGTCCGGATAACACGAGATTAAGGCCGTCCTGACGAAGGGCAACCATCGTCTCCTGACTGTTGTTAAGCTTGAAACCGGATACGGACATGGAAGTGTGGCTGAGCAGATTATGGTGCATCACGGTTACGATGGAAGCGTGATGCTCTGAAGCCAGCTTCACACAATCTTTTATCCAGGATAAAGTCGCCGGAAGAATCCGCCCGTCCGTCTGCGGGAACCCGTATTTCTCGTTGTTTACATATTGGCTGCTGTCAATCATAAGCAGCCATAAGCCCGGTGAGGCCTCCACAACATAGCTCAAACTGCCCGTATCCCTTGAAATAGCTTCATTGTATCCGTAGTCAGCATACAGCTCCGTGAAATCCTGACTGGTGATATGGTCAGTCACAATCTGTTTATCACCCTTAAAAGATCTTGCCCAGGGGTTGAACAGATCATGATTGCCGGGGATGACATAAACAGAGGTGCCCTGCTTCTCGATACGCTTCAGCTTGGCGGCAAGCTCCTTGTGGCTGTCCGCCTCACCGTTGTTGGTCAGATCGCCGCTCAGGATCAGAAATTGCGGCTTTTTAAGCTCTGCATCATGGACAAGCGCCTCCATAAGCTCATCGCTGTAAGGCAGCATTTTGCCGTCACCGCTGTTTACATAGCTCTGGAAGGCCGGACCGCCGTCCTGCAGTGACTTGTTAAGATAATGGGTATCTGTTGCAACCCAGAATGACACCGGCTGGGTAGAGGTCATGGAGCTGACAGCAGGAACTGCTCTTTCTTCGTGAGCGTCAGATGACAAATTTGTGTCTTTGCAGCCTGGCAGGATAGAAACTGCGGCAAGCAGTATGGTGAAAGCAATCAAGGGTGATTTTTTAAACGGAAAAGCATTTCTTTTAGCGGAAAATATCATGGTTAGAACCTTCCTTCAACAATATGGCTGAATCATTGTAGCGTATTAACAGCGGTTTTGTATATCGGCATGGGCAGGCAGGTGTTTCGAATCACGCTCATGTGATTATAGAAAATAGTGGAAAGCGTATAAACAAGCGGATTACAGCGAGAATAAGGATGGATACAAACACAGGAGCAGGAAAAAAATATGAAATAGGAGTTGTTTTATCGGAATAGAAGTGTTAAGATATACAAAAGTTAGTTACTAAAATAAATGGAGGTAGTTATCTTATGTCTAAGAGTTTTCTGGAAGCTGTAGAAGCAAGACGGTCCGTATATGCAATCAGTAAGGAATCCCCGATCTCGGATGATCAAATTAAGGAAATTGTTGAAGCGGCCGTATTACATAGCCCGACTTCATTTAACTCCCAAAGCTCCAGAGCAGTAGTTCTGCTTGGCGAACAGCATGATAAGCTGTGGGATATCACTGCTGAAACGCTCCGCAAAATTGTACCGACAGAGCAATTCGAAGGTACAGCCCAGAAGCTGGCTTCGTTCAAAGCTGGCTACGGCTCCGTACTGTTCTTTGAGGATCAGGCGGTTGTGAAGAATCTGCAAGAAAATTTTGCCCTGTACGCTGACAATTTCCCGATTTGGTCGAACCAGTCCTCGGGTATTCTGCAGTTTGTTGTCTGGACTGCCTTCGCTGAAGCCGGTCTTGGCGCTTCGCTCCAGCACTACAACCCGCTGATTGATGATGAAGTGAAGGAAACCTTCGGCATTCCTGCAGAATGGAAGCTGATTGCCCAGCTGCCGTTCGGCACAACGGTTACCGCACCGGGACCTAAAGAGTTCCAGCCGATTGAAGAACGTGTAAAAGTGATTAAATAAGCAGCAGCCATACTTGTTTGAAACCTCCTTAATCAGGATAAGTAGTACTATAACCTGATTAAGGAGGTTTTTGTTATGCCTTGGAACAAGGATAATTATCCGGATTCCCTGAAGAATTTCATGGCACCGGTGCGCAACAAAGCGATTGATATTGCAAATGCACTGCTGGAGGAAGGGTATGACGAAGGGCGGGCCATCGCTATTGCCACGGCACAGGCCAAAGAGTGGGGCGAGAACCACGATAAGCAGATCCGCAAGAAAAACACATAGCAGCTGCCGTCTGCGTAACTGGCAGCATAAAAAAAGGACCAGCGGTTTCATTAACCGTCTGGTCCTTACGTTATTTGATCAGCTTATTTTGCAGCAGGAGCTTCTGTAGCTTCCGGAGCAGCAGATGCTTCCGGTGTAGCAGAGGCTTCCGGCTCATCGGTCAGTGTGTTGGTAATCTTGGCGTTTGTAGTCAGATCCTGCAGCCAGGTGGAGGACATCTCGGACACCTTCTGGGAAATAAGGGTCTTTTTGATTTCGTCTTTCTTTTCATCCAGCGTGTATTCATGAGCTTCCTTACGGTCCGTCACCTTGATCACATGATAGCCGTAATCCGTCTTCACAGCACCGCTGGTTTCACCGACTTTGAGGGCGAAGGCAGCATCAGAGAACTCTGTAACCATGTCTCCCTTTTTGAAGAAGCCAAGATCCCCGCCGTTGTCCTTAGAACCGGTGTCGGAGGATTTCTCTTGAGCCAAAGTAGCGAAATCAGCGCCGTCTTTGAGCTGCTTGACAATATCATCGGCTTCTTCCTTGGTAGCAACCAGGATATGGGAAGCCTGTACTTCTTCCTCCTGGTTAAAGGTGGCTTTGTTGTCATTAAAGTAATTGGTAATGTCTTCATCGGTAACGGTAACCTTAGGCTCAAGCAGCTTGCGGATCTCAACCTGCAGCGGCATTTGCGCCTTCAGATCATCCAGCGTCATGGAGCTTTGGGCCAGCGCGGCGTTCAGTGCATCTTCACCGCCAAACTGGGTTTTCAGGTCTTCAATTTCGGCATTGATATCTTCGTCGGTAACCGTAATGTTGGCTTTCTTGGCTTCCTGGTCTACAAGGGTAGTAGTAATCAGGTTCTGCAGAGTCGATTCGCCGCCTGCTTCAACCAGCTTATCATACAGCTGCGCTTTGGTAATATCAGTACCATTGACGGTAGCAACCGCAACGCTGTTATCATCTTTCTGGAAAGGCGGTTTGATCAATACTATAATCAGTGCTGCTGCAAGAACGATCGATGCGATCATCCAGCCCTTGCCGCCTTTAGGGGAGGAGGGAGGAGGATTGCCGCCGCCAACCTTGCTCATCACAGGAACAGCTTCAGGTGTTACATCTGCTGCTGCATTATTAGCAGGTTCAACCGGTTCTTGTGCTGCTGGAACAGCTTCTTCTGCCGCTGCAGGAACCGTTTCGGCTTCCACTGGTGCTTCATTGGTGTTTGCGGAAGCGTCAGTCTCTTCGGGTGTTGCGTTGTCGTTCAATTGCCCATTTGTTTCAAATTCTTTTTTGTCCATTATAATTAATGACTCCCTTCGATATAGGTGATGCCTGTCTTTCTACAACTTTACCAGAAATTCCGATTCCAAACCTTAAGAAAGTATAAAAAAGCAAAATCGCTTTTTAAGATTTTATTAAGATAAAAGGAAAAAGCCGGAGGCAGGGGAATCCCGTACGCTCCGGCTTATTGGCAGAAGTCATAAGATTGCATAAGGTCAGCCTGTTTCTGCATTCAAAAACTTGCTTAAGAAGTAAGCCCTTTCAGCAGATGGCGTATGCTTTCCTGTTTCCGTCTGGGAACACGGACATTTTTGGCGTAAAGGCCCTTCTCTCCGAAATAGATGCAGTCGTCTTCAATCGCGCTGATCTTGTTCAGATTCACGTAGCAGCCTCCGTAAACATGATAGTAACTGGAATTCGACAACAACCGGTTTAATTGCTCGGCAGTCATTCTCTTTTTAATGTTATAGTTTCTGCCGTGAAAAATGACCAGATCATGGTCCCCGACCTTAAAGAACAGAATGTCTGTTTCCACCTCGAAGTCCTCATATACATTTCTGGCTTCCAGCAGGCTGCTCATTCGTGTTCCCCCTTTTTACAATTTTAACGACGCGTGTTAGCGCTTTCATTATAGCATATTCTAATTTCTTTGAGAAGTCTTATTTTTGAAATGTTTTTTGTCATTTTTTCCGTTGCATTTGTCATAGACGCTGAAAAATTGTAAATTATAAAGATGGCTGTTGTTTGAATGAGAGCCAGGCTGCATATAAAACACCGGATGGACTTATGGAGGAGGAAAACCGAGATGAAAGAAAATTCCAGACTATTGCTGTTTACCGGCTCCTATGCGAGTGCTGAGGATAACGGGGTACAGGTATATGCATTTGACGGGGAGGCCGGAGGTACGCTGAAGCTGCTGGACAGTGTGCAGGGCATCGCCAATCCTACCTTTGTTAATGTGGATACTGCGAAGAACCGGCTGTATGCAATTGGCGAGAAGCTTAACCGTGACGGGATCAAGGAGGGCGAGGTCGTAACCCTGGCCATTGATCCGCAGACCGGCAGCCTGACTGAGCTGAGCCGGATTGACACCATGCCCGCTTCTGAAGCAGGGCAGACGACAACCTGTCACATTAACAGGGATGCCGCAGGCGAGTTTATCGTTGTATGCAGCTATCACGGCGGCCTTGTAGGCCTGCTGAGAACAGATGCTGGCGGAACGCCGGTGCGCCTGACAGATACTGCTGTACATACGGGCAAAGGAACAGTGCCCGGCCAGGAGAAGCCGCATCCGCATTCGGCTGTTTTCAGCCCGGACGAGCGCTTCCTGTTTGTGTCCGATCTTGGCCTGGATCTGATCCGCACTTACCGGGTCAACCGGGATGCCGGAACGCTTGAGGTTCAAGGTGAAATCAAGGTGGAGGCAGGAGCGGGCCCCCGTCATTTTGTATTCCATCCGGACGGCAAATCCGCCTATGTCATTAACGAGCTGAACAGCACGGTTACCTCCTTCCTGTATGACAGCGAGTCAGGAGCCTTGAAGACAGCAGTTACCGTGCCTACGCTGCCGGATGATTATTCCTATACAAATAATGGCTGTGCAGAAATCGCCTTCTCGGCGGACGGACGCTTCCTGTATGGCTCGAACCGCGGTCATGACAGTATCGTGGTCTATACGGTAAACGCCGAAACAGCGGAGCTTACGGTTGTTGAGCATGTGTCTACACGTGGAGGTCATCCGCGCCACTTCACTGTTACACCGGATGGTGAATATCTGATTGTAGCCAACCGTGACGGCAATAACCTGGTTGTATTCTCTCTCGATCAAGCGACCGGACGGTTGACCTTTACCGGTAACGAAGCGAAGACGTCCAAGCCAGTGTGTGTTAAGCCGGCAGTATTTCCTGCCTGATTCAGGCCGGCTTCATAGCTGATTGACCAAAAAAGGAACACCGGAAGGGCTGGCTCCGGTGTTCCTTTTGACCTATTTAAGCGAAACTGGCTTGAGCGGTACAACAGTGGAGACCGCTGATTTGAACAAAACGTTCTGTTTGCCGTCACCCTGACCTGTCAGAGTGATTGTATAAGCATCGTAAGAGGTGACGAGTCCCTGCATTTTGACTCCGTTAGTTGTAAAAATCGTTACGGGCACCTTTGTTGAAATGCACTGGTTCAACAAACGTTCCTGCAGCTTTAGACTTTCCACTTTGGCAGCACTCCATCTTTGTATGAATTGTCTTCCTGTCCCATTATATCACGGCAAGACGGTTCTCGGGCAATGTCTTCACAGAATACGTATCAGACAAGGGGTTTGTTATGTTTCAATACCGCAGATGGTCCAGAGGATTCCGGTTCTCTTTATGGTTTGCATTAGGCTTTGCCGTCATTTCCCTGCTTGTGGCACTGAACAAGACGGCTTATTTTGACAACTCCATCATTCATGCCGTACAATCAGCGGAGTCGCCGGGATTGACCTCTTTGGCTAAAAGCCTGTCACTGGTCGGCTCATCGAAGCTGGCGGTTATGATTTCACTTGTTACCATGGCACTGCTCTTTTTTGTGCTGAAGCACCGGATGGAGCTCGTTCTGTTCCTCTGGGTGGGCTTAGGCTCCCAGCTGCTGAATACCTGGCTCAAGCTGTGGTTTCACCGGGAGCGTCCGAGTATTCACCGTCTGATTGAACAGGCTGGCTACAGCTTTCCCAGTGGTCATTCCATGGCTGCCTTTTCCCTATACGGGGTCTTGGCATACCTGCTCTGGCGTCATATGCGGCGGAAAAGAGAACGGCTTATACTGATTCTGTTCACTGTACTTATGACCCTTGGCATCGGCTGGAGCCGGATCTATCTGGGTGTCCATTATCCGAGCGATGTGATCGGCGGATATGCGGCAAGCGGCGCCTGGCTGATGCTGTCGGTTGCCTGCTTTGAAGCTTACCAGAATACCCGCAAACGGAAATAAAGACTTTATGTATAAAAAATACGGACATCATCAGCCTGTACAGGCAATGGTGTCCGTATCCCGGCTTATTTGACCGGTGCTGCCGGCTTTCCAGGAGTACCTTTATGCGAATTGGCGGCAGAAGAGATGCTAAGCTTCAGCAGTGCCGGAAGCCCTGCTTTCAGCTTTTTGACTTCTTCCTTGGTCAGCTGCCCCTCCTTGAGGGACTCATCCAGCTTGAGGCTGGCGGCTTCACTGAGCTTCTGAATGTACTGGTCCTCGCTCCAGCCTTTTTTTTCCTTGGCCAGACTGTAAAGGGTTTGTCCGTTTCTCAGGCTGTCCATAAGCTCCCGGCGGTCCATTTCCAGAAGCCTGGCAGTTTCGCCCAGGATAAAATGTCCGCCTGTTTTCAGGCCCCTGCTGTGATGCGGATGTGACGGCTGCTCTTTACCGGGGCTGGTCTGGTCCGCTGCCGGTGCTGGCGTACTGCCTGAACCCGTCTCGGCATAAGCAGCGGCCGGAGCCAGGCAGAGCATGACGGCTGCCGTAAATGCTGCAATTGTTCTGATCTTGTTGCTCATGCGTTCACCTCTTGGGATGGAATGGTATTGCCGTACACAGTATTACCGGGAAGCTGAAAGCAACATGAAGTTTAGCTTAAGCTTGTCTAAAAATTCGCCGGCATGGTTCATGGGTAATTACATATGTACCCTTATAGAGATTGACGGAAGACTTACAGGATATACATAACAGGTGTGGACAAACTTTAGATTAATGCTTCCGAAGCGAGTTTTGCCGAAGAAATACAACGGAAGCATATGCTATGCAAAACTTTAGGAGGGATGGATTTGGCTTTTGGCGCCCGGATATTAAAAACAGGAATGGCAGTAACGCTTGCCCTTTATTTATCTGTACTTCTGCAGTTTTCTTCTCCTGTCGGCGCAGCCATTGCAGCAATATTTGCCATGCAGCCGTCCATTTACCGCTCGTGGCGGTATTTCCTGGACCAGATCCAGACGAGCACCATGGGAGCGGTGATTGCGCTGCTGGGCGGGATGCTCCTGTCTAACGAACCGATTGCAGTAGGACTTGTATGTATTCTGGTTATTATGATCAGTATGAAAATGAACCGTGCCGATACCATCGGCCTGACTCTGGTTACTGTAATTTCCGTGATGGAGGCGTCCGGGCAGTGGGAGTTCGCGCTGACCCGCTTTTTGCTTACACTGACCGGGATTGTCTCTGCATTTCTTATAAATATCAGCGTATTCCCGCCCAAGCCGCGCAAGCAATACATCCAGCAGATTGAGAATGTATTTACCAGCCTGTCATTGCTGCTGCGGACCGCAGTCTCGCATGAGATGAAGGAAAGCGTGTTCCGGGATGAAAAAAATGCGCTGGAAGGCTCGATCAAGTCGCTGGCCGATAAGTATGCCCTCTTCGAGGAGGAACAGAAACAGCTGCGCAGGGCAAAATACAGCCAGACCCGGCAAATGGTCGTATATAAAAACCTGCTGCACACCCTGCAAAAAGGCTTTGAGGTGCTGGAGGCGATTGACCGCCATTATTTCCAGGCCGAGCGGACCGAGCGGACCGATGAGCTGTTTGACCGGCACCTGGAGCAGCTGATTAAATATCATGAGTACATTCTGCTCAAGTTCGAAGACAAGCTGAAGCCGGGCTCCAATGATTCGGAGCTGCTTGCCGAAGACAATGACAGGTTCCTGGAGGCGGCCATCCAGGGCTATAATCCCGAGAAATCGGGACAGCTGCGCTTGTCAGTGGTAGCGGCGGCGATCTATGATTATGGTTACCAGCTTGACCGGCTTGACAGGCTGGCGGATCAGATCAACCGGGTGAACAGTGATGAGAAGGAATAACCGGAGCAGACTTGAACGGCAACCTTTCAAAGGGGATGAAATACAGTGGAGAAACATGATCAAGAATGGAAACAAGAACAGGAACGGGTGACAGGAATTACCCGGCTGCTAGCTGCCCATATCCGTCGTCTCTCAGAAGAGCTGGGCCTGCACCGTACCGATGTTGTTGATATGCGCAAAGATTTCTGGGAAGAGGTTACAGTAAACTTCAGCAGCCCGGATGATCTTGGGGAGACCTCGACCAGCCTGCGGCAGCAGGCGCAAATCCTGAATGAACGGGAGCGTCACCATCTGCAGTCGAGCAAGGCGCTCAAAAAATATAGAAAACTGGTAAATTCACCATACTTCGGCAGAATTGATTTCTCAGAACAGCCTGGAGCTGAGGCGGAGCGCATTTACCTTGGAATCGGCTCATTAATGGAGGACGACGGCACCTTTCTGATTTACGACTGGCGTGCACCTATTTCCAGCCTTTATTACGATGGGGCTCCCGGACCCGCGGCCTATGAGACGCCCGGAGGCCTGATCAGCGGAACCATGGAGCTCAAACGCCAGTTCGTGATCGACAGCGGCCTGATCGAGGTCATGTTTGACACCGGCATGACCATCGGTGATGAACTGCTGCAGCAGGTACTGAGCCACAGTGCGGATGACCGGATGAAAAGCATTGTAGCTACCATCCAGAAGGAGCAGAATGCGGTTATCCGTAATGACCGGAGCCGGATGCTGGTCGTGCAGGGAGCGGCGGGCAGCGGTAAAACCTCCGCGGCGCTCCAGCGCGTAGCCTATCTGCTCTATAAATACCGCGCAGTCCTGCAGGCAGACCAGATGCTGCTGTTCTCGCCAAATCCGCTGTTCAACAGCTACGTTTCTACAGTACTTCCCGAGCTCGGTGAAGAAAACATGCAGCAGACCACCTTCCAGATGTATCTGGAGCACAGGCTCGGCCAGGAATTTCAGCTTGAGGATGTGTTCAGCCAGACCGAGAGTCTGCTGGCCGCGCCGGATCATCCGTCAGCAGAAATCCGCCGCGCCGGAATCGGCTATAAATCGTCTGTAGCTTTTCTTGATGCCATCCGGAGATATGTCAATCTGCTTGAGCATGAGGGCATGCTGTTCAAACCGCTGATGTTTCAGGGAAAAGCTATCGTCAGCAAGGAAGAGATGCAGCGGCAGTTCTATACTTACGCCCCCACTATCAAGCTTGCGAACCGGATCGATCTGATGACCGGCTGGCTGCTCAAGCAAATTGCCGCTTTTAGCGTAGAAGAGCGCAATGCCCCGTGGGTAGAGGAGCAGATGGAGCTGCTGGATACGAGCGACTATCAGCGTGCGTACCATATGACACGGCGCAAGGGCGGCGGGCACAACGAGAGCTTTGATGATTTTGACACCGAGAAAAGCATGCTGGCCCGCTATATCGTCAGCCAGAAGCTGAAGCCGCTGCGCGGCTGGACCAAGCGCGGCCGGTTCGTCGATGTCAAAGGGCTGTATAGCAGGCTCTTTACGGACCGCAGGCTGATGGACAGCATGAATTCCGGGGCAGGGCTGCCGGAGCATTGGGATGAAATCTGCAGGCTTACACTGGATAAGCTTGACGCTGGCGAGCTGTCCTATGAAGATGCGACTCCCTTCCTGTATCTGAAGGAGCTGAGCCAGGGGTTCCGGACAAATACACTTATCCGCCACGTTATTGTTGATGAGGTACAGGATTACTCCCCGTTCCAGCTGGAATTTATGCGCCGGCTCTTCCCGCGGGCCAAAATGACGGTGCTGGGGGACCTCAACCAGGCCATCTATGCACAGGGTGAAGTGCTTGGCGATTTGTCTGGCCTGGTCAGCATTTACGGCAAGGAGAACACTGAGGTGATCTCCCTGACCAGAAGTTACCGTTCCACCTTTGAGATAGTGGAATTTACCAGGGCCATGATTCCCGGCGGAGAACGGATTGTTCCCTTCAACCGGCGGGGCGAGGCTCCGTCTCTTACCGTTGTGAACAGTGAACCCGAACTGCTGGCTGCAGTGGAACAGGATGTGCTGAAGCTGCATGCCGCAGGCTATCATTATGTTGCTGTAATCTGCAAAACGGCAGAAGAGAGCGCCGGAGTGCATGCCAAGCTGCAAAACAGCCTTCCGGTCAGACTGGTAACCAAGGAAACCCCGAATTTCCAGAAGGGAACGCTGGTGCTTCCCGCCTACCTGGCCAAAGGCGTAGAGTTTGATGCTGTTATTATTTATGATGGCTCACAGGAAAAGTACGGCAGGGAAAATGAACGCAAGCTGTTCTATACCGCCTGTACCCGGGCTATGCATCTGTTGCATATATACAGCCTTGGCCGGCCCAGCTCATTTTTGCCCGATCCGGCAGCAGCAGGATCGGCGGAAGCCGGATTGCTGTAATGGCTGAAAGCTCTAACTGAACAATGGAAAAATGGCGCAGGATTGCCCTATTAGGGATCGTCCTGCGCCATTTTTTGTGGAAATCATATGTTTTTGGGGGCCTCACTTTGCGGGGTTATTTTGTATGCATACAGTCGGACTGAACCAAGCACACTAACGGGGATTGTCAATGACAGTAAAGGTGGTCACTCTATGAAGGATAAGAAATGGGATCTTATGGCGTTAGCCTCCATTCCACTTATTATGACCCTCGGCAACTCCATGCTCCTTCCGGTATTGCCGCAAATTTCGCGCGAGCTTCATATCAGTTCCTTTCAGGTCAGCCTGCTGATTACGCTGTATGGCTTAATGGCTATTCTGATGATTCCGGTTGCCGGCTATCTCTCGGACCGGTTCGGGCGCAAAAAAATCATTATGCCAAGCCTGATTATTGCTGCTGCGGGCGGAGCTGTATGTATCGCTGCGGCCCTGTTTACCAAAGGAATAACAGCATACTGGATCATATTGGGGGGGCGTGTGCTGCAGGGGATCGGTGCGGCAGGTGCTTTTCCCATTGTCCTGCCCTTTGTAGGGGATATGTTCAAGGACGAAAAAGTGGTAAGCAAAAGTCTCGGTCTGATTGAAACGTCCAATACCTTCGGCAAGGTGCTCAGTCCGATTCTCGGTGCTTATCTGGGACTGCTGCTGTGGTACGCTCCGTTTATCTCCATTCCGGTTTTATGCATCATTTCTTTTTTGCTTGTTCTGTTTTTGGTTAAGGAGCCGGAACGGGAAGCTGATCAGCAGAGTCTTAAAGATTTTATGTCAGGCATTGTTGCTATCCTGCGGGAGCACGGCCGGTGGCTGTATGCTATTTTTGCCATAGGCGGTATATGTATGTTTGTAACATTCGGGGTCCTTTTTTATTTATCGGAAACGCTTGAGGACAAATATAATATTCACGGGGTGATAAAAGGCCTCGTGCTGGCCATTCCGCTTGCTCTCTTGTGCCTTGCCTCCTACGGAAGCGGGAAAATCATCGGGCAAAGTAAGCTGCGGATGAAGTGGATCGGCTGCGGCGGTATGTTCCTGATAACTGCGGGCATGATTATTACGGGGTTTGGTTCAGGGCTTTACTGGCTGGTAGGGCTGCTTAGTGTGGGGGGGGTGGGTATCGGTATTGCACTGCCTTGTCTGGATGCCCTGATTACCGAAGGCATTGACCAGCAAAACCGCGGAACAATCACCTCCTTGTACAGCAGCATGCGGTTCATCGGTGTAGCCCTGGGGCCGCCGGTTATCTCGCTGCTGATGCCAAGGGGGCAATGGCTGCTGTTCGGTACGATGGCTGGAGTCAGCGCGATAGGAGGTCTGCTTACGCTGCTGGCTGTTACTCCCGGCAAGAGCTCCGGAAGCGGTCAGAGAGGTGAAAAGCAGATCCAGCTTCCGCGCGTAATCCGCCAGCGGGCCCGGTAACCGCCAAATTACCGGCTAACCTGTACGCTGCTGGAAGCTGAACGGCTGCGCCGCTTTGTGATGAGAACTATGCTGTAAATGACCAGCAGCAGTAAGGGAGCCAGCGCTGAATAACGGTACATCACGGCATAGGAATTATACAAAGCGACTGAGCCAAGAATCATGGTGCCGACAGCAACTCCGAAATCCAGGGAGTTCAGGAACATTCCGTTGGCCGTCCCGCGCTGAAGGGGATCGACGGACTGGATCATCCAGGTCTGCAGCGCCGGCTGCATGGAACCGAAACCGATGCCGTAACAGAGTGCTGCCGGAAACAGTGCAGCAGTTGAGGAAGCGAAGGAGAGCAGCAGCAGTCCTCCTATAATAAACAGGCTGCCGGGAATCAGCAGGGCTGCGGGGCCGAAGCGGTCATAGATTTTACCGGAAACAGGCCGGATAATGACGATAGCCACGGCGTTAAACAGGAAAAAGTATGCAATGTGGTCCAAATGCGCCTCTTGTCCGTACAGGGCAAGGAAACCAAGCAGTCCGCCATAGGAAACCGACAGCAGCAGATTCAGCAGGCCGGGGATCAGCAGCTTACGGAACACATTGCCCTTAGGCCCGGGTATTGCAGCCGGCGCAGGCTCTTTGTGATGAGCCGGCAGGCTTCGGGTCAGGCGGTAGCCCAGCGGCAAAATCAAAGCAAGCGCGAGCCCTGTGCACAGCAGCAGAGAGCTGAAGCCTGGGCCCTGCAGCAGGCTGAGTCCGATCAGCGGACCGGCGGACATGGCCAGGCTGGTCGAAAGCCCGAAGTAGCCCAGGCCTTCACCCATCCGGCGGATCGGAATGACATCGGAGGCCATTGTCGGGAATGCAGTGCTGGCCATGCCGAAGCCGATGCCGAACAGCATGCGCATCAGCAGCAGGACCATAATAGTCCCTGACCAGTAATAGCCGGCTACAGCGGTTAAGCAGATTGCCACGCCAAGGAAGATAAGCAGATTGCGGCCGCCTTTTTCCATTGCTTTGCCGGCGAAGAGCCGGGAAGCAATAGCACTGAGTGCAAAAAGACTGGTAACCAGACTGATCTGCACAGATGTAGCGGATAAGCTGTCTTTGGCATAGACAGGCAAAGTTGACAAGGTCATCTGCAGGCCGATAAACAGCAGCAGGTTACAGATGGTAAGAGTGACAAACGATTTGGTCCATAAGCGTTCTGATGAATGATTCAATATGTTCTGCTCCTATTCTTGTTGTGTATTCTCTGTGTTGTGATAGATATGCTCCAGCATACTTCGGAGCTGTTCAAGCTCCACATCTGTAAGGCCTGTTACAGCTGTGCTGATAACTTGCCGTTCGAGGGCGACGGTGTTCTCGATCAGCTGCTTGCCCTCGGCAGTCGGGTAGAGCAGGAAAGCCCGGCGGTCACTCTGGTTCAGCGATTTCGTGATGAAGCCCTTCTTGAGCAGCAATTCAACAATTCTTGCGGTTGTAGGCTGATCTTTGGCGGCTGCGACTGCAACCTCCTTCTGGTTAATTCCGCTGCGGTCGACAATCATCAGCAGCACAGACCATTGTTCAGGAGTAATGTCATAAGGCTTCAGCGCTCGGGCGAAGGCGGTGGATATTCTCCGGTAGGTAGAGCCAAGCAGAAAGCCCAGAAATTGTTGGGGGGAACCGGACATAAAGATCGTCCTTTCATAAATAATTGTTATGACAATTATAATTATGACAATCAATACTGTCAACTAATATAGCGGCAAAAAAGCACCCCCCGCGCAGGGAGGTGCTTCAGTTGTTAAATGAATCTGTTATTTTGCTTCCTTTGGTACGGATTCCCAGTCCTTCAGGAATCGGTCAATCCCGCTATCCGTTAGTGGATGCTTCCACAGGGATGGGAG
Organism: Paenibacillus sp. PastM-3; assembly: GCF_029893965.1. Taxonomy (GTDB): domain Bacteria; phylum Bacillota; class Bacilli; order Paenibacillales; family Paenibacillaceae; genus Paenibacillus_AQ. Next base: position 70,550 of record NZ_JARXXP010000013.1, on the reverse strand, counting down.
CAGGGAGCCGGGAATGGTCGCGATATGCGCGCCGGCAATCGCCGCTTCTTCCACATGGGCGATATTGCGGATGCTCGCTGCAATAATCTCGGAGGACAGCCCGTAATTGGTCAGGATTGTCTTCAGGTCCTTGATCAGCTTCATTCCGTCCACCCCGATATCATCCAGGCGGCCGACAAACGGGCTGATATAAGTAGCGCCGGCCTTAGCGGCCATCAGGCCTTGTGCGGCGGAGAAAATAAGGGTAACGTTGGTCTTGATGCCGCGTTTGGTCAGCTCGTAGCAGGCAGCCAGGCCGTCTTCAGTCATCGGGAGCTTGATAACTACGTTCGGTGCCCATTCTGCAATTTCAAGCGCTTCGCTCAGCATTTCGTCAGTAGTAAGGCCGATAACCTCGGCGCTTACAGGACCGGGTACAATCTCAACGATTTCTTTGATTACATCTTTGAACAATCTGCCTTCTTTGGCGATCAGCGACGGATTTGTCGTTACGCCATCCACTAATCCGAGCCGGGTAATCCGTTTGATTTCTTCAATATTACCGGTATCCAAGAAAAATTTCATTGAAGCGATTCCTCCTTGATATCTTATGGATTGACAAACAGCTTGTACAACCTCATTATGTATCATGCCGCATGAAGTTTCAACTGTTAATTTGAATATTTCAATTTAACTTTATAGAATTTTTGCTTTAATCCGAATTACACCCCTTAGGACCATTCCCCGGCATCATTTCCCATGATAATATAGTAACGGTGTTGTATAAAAGAACGCGAATGGCAGGTGAGCATGATGATCACGGCAATTGCCGGTGCCGCCTTGTTTCTGCTGCTTGCCGCCGGACTGATCGCCTATCAGAACAGCAGGCTGATCAGGCAGCAGGAGGCAGAAAGCGCTGCGGCCCCCACCGGAAAACTCACGTATTCCGTATTTTTCGAGCAATTTCGCGGGGATGAGGAAAGGCCGGAAGCGGTACCTTTATTTCAATATACTGTGCTCTCCGGACCTGAGGAAAAGCTCCAGGAGGGAGAAACGGGGACTACTTATGCTCTGTGCCGCGTACCGGCCGGTACCGGTGAAATGACTCTGGAGGATGCCCGGCAATGGATGCAGACACGTATCCGCGCTGCATCCATTCAGCGTGTGCTGTCTGAACATTTATCATTTCCCGGCAAAGCGGATCGTAAAGGGGAAAAAGAGCTGATTATCAATCTGGAAGCTACGGTGAGGGAGGAAGCAGGATATGCAAGTCCGCATTAATCATGTGGTTATAGCCGTGAGTGCCGGAGATATCACAGCCTGGAAAGGCGATATCATCGTTAATGCCTCCAATTCCGGACTTTACGGCGGAGGGGGAGTTGACGGGGCGATCCACCGGGCCGGAGGCCCGCAGATTGCCGCCGAATGTGCGGTAATCCGCCAGAAGCAGGGCGGCGTCATGCCAGGCGAGGCTGCATTTACAACCGCAGGCAGACTGCCTAACCTGGGGATCATACATACTGTCGGACCGATCTGGAAAGGCGGAGCTGCAGGGGAGGAGGCGACGCTGGCCAGATGCTATATCAGCAGCCTTGACCTGGCCTGCGCCCGCGGAGCACGCAGTATTGCTTTTCCGAATATCAGCACGGGTATCTACAATTTCCCGAAAAAACTGGCCTGCGAGACTGCGCTTTCTATCGTTATAAATTACGTTCATAGCAATGAGCCGGACAAGCTGCCGCTGGACACCATCACATTTATCTGCTTTGAGCCGGACAATGCCCGGCTCTACGAGGAAACGCTTAAAACTTATATCTAAAGAGACCGGTTAACCGGAAGGACGGAGGAGCCCTGGAGATGTCATCTGTTACTGAATTGAAATTTGTTACTGTCCAGCCCGATAATACGGATCTGCGGGATCTGATTGAACGTCTGGATGAAGATTTGAAGGCGCGCTATCCGCATGAAATGATCTATGTGGTTGATTTCACTGACCCCAAGGTTAAAGAGATGACCTTCGTCGTAGCCTATCTGGGAGGGCAGCCAGTCGGCTGCGGGGGACTGCGGCCGCTGGAGAAAGACAGCAGCGTGATGGAGCTGAAGCGCTTCTATGTGGAGCCGGGCAGCCGCAAGATGGGCATTGCCGGTAAAATGCTGGCGGATCTGGAGGAGAAGGCTGCTGTCGCGGGATGTGTGGAGATCAAGCTGGAGACCGGAATTAAACAGCCGGAAGCCATAGCGCTTTATGTCAAGCACGGCTACCGGCCCATTGATCTGTTCGGCCAGTATATCGGCGATCCGGACAGTGTCTGCTACGGCAAAATACTGTCCTGAATGCCGGTCAGGTATGGTATTTGCCGATTAGACCATTATAAAGGAAAATATGGGGGTATTAAAATGAGTGTCAATGTAAAGCAGCTGGCTGCGGAGAAAGCCGTGGAATATGTACAGGACGGGATGAAGGTAGGTCTGGGAACAGGCTCAACCGCTTATTGGGCCATCCGGAAGCTGGGCGAGCGTGTCCGTGAGGGCCTTAACATTACCGCTGTGGCCACTTCGCAGGCTTCCGAGGATCAGGCGCGTGAACTTGGCATTCCGCTGGTTGCCTTCAGCGAGATCGACCACCTCGATCTGACCATTGACGGTGCGGACGAACTGGACAGCAAGCTTCAGCTGATCAAGGGCGGCGGCGGTGCCCTGCTGCGCGAGAAGATTGTGGCGATGGGCAGCACGCGGATGATCGTTGTGGCTGATGAGAGCAAAGCGGTTGACACGCTCGGCAAATTTCCGCTGCCTGTGGAGATTGTCCCGTTTGCCTGGGAATGGACGGTAGCCAAGCTGGCGAAGCTCGGCTGCAGACCGGAGCTGCGCCGCAGCGGGGATGAGCTCTACCGGACGGACAACGGTAACTACATTGCCGATTGCCATTTTGAAGCGATCGTTTCAGCCCCTGAGCTGGCAGAACAGCTCCAGGGCATTTCAGGCGTAGTGGATCACGGGCTGTTCATCGGTATTGCCAGCATGGCTATTATCGGCAAGCAAAATGGCAGCATCGAGATCATCGAAGCTGAAACCGAACTCTAGGAAGCGGGTAAAACGCCGGATACCACTCTTCCTCCCGCAGGCGTCCCCGGCCGGCTGTGCGTTTGTTTATCGGACTTGTACTGCTTCTTTACAGCGGGGCTGTGCTATACTGGATATTTCTCGGGTTTGGCGGCGTCTGGTCAGGATTATTACTTCTGAGAATTACATCAATATTAAGGGAGGCTTGAACATTTATGCTTATTGATCTGAAGCAGCGCATAGGAACACCTGAAGTAGATGAGCTGCTGGCCTATGCGGTCATTGATGAACCGGATGCGCTCTGGCGCGCTTCGGCCGAATACGGCAAATATGCCGCGCTGCAGCTTAACGGCTGGGAAGAGGAAGGGCTGCTGCTCGGCCTCGTAGGCTTTGAAGAGACGGAGGATGGTTCACTCGACATCCGCCACATCGCGGTGCTGCCTGAGAACAGAGGCAAAGGCTATGCACGCGGTATGATTCTCGAGCTGATGACCCTGCGGAATCCGCGGTATGTATTGGCGGAAACGGAAGATGAGGTTGCCGCCAACTTTTACCGCGCCCTGGGCTTTATGGTGTACAGTCTGGGCGAGAATCCGGCGGGAATCGAAATGTTCCGTTGTGTGTATGAGGTTGAGGAAGATGAGGATGACGAATAGAGCTTGTAAGCAGCTGCTATCTGAAGAAAGCTATCCGGCGCATGGTACCGGGTAGCTTTTTGTTGTCTAAATCAATGGAAACAATTGACTTTTGGAGCAGTGAATCATATAGTTTTAGTGTGAAACAGTTCTAGACATGAACTATTTGTCCAATATTGAGGAGGGCGAAGTTTTGAATGAGGAAGCAGAGCACTGGATAACCCGGTATGTTGATGCTTATCTGATAGTGACCAGGCAGATCAGTGCACGGATCAAGGAACGGATTGCCGAAGGTTTGACAACCGACCAGTTTTTGATCCTGAGGTTGATTAAGGCACAGGAGCAGTGTACGTCAACCTATCTGGCGGAGTCTGTCTGTGTAGGCAAGAGCTCGATTACAGCCATCATTAACCGGCTTGACGAGGCAGGCATGATTGAGCGGACCCGTGATGAAAATGACCGGCGCCTGGTGTATTTGTCGCTCACGGAGCAGGGGGAAGAGGTTTATCAGCTGGCGGAAAAGCAGGTGAAGGATGTAATCTCACCGTATTTGCTTCATTTTGAGGAGGACGATATCGAGAAGTTCATCACCATGTTTGAGAAGCTGGCCTTTTTAATGCAGGAGACGGGAGGGAGAAACGAGTGAAGACGATTTTGAAAGTCAGATGGGCAGTGATTGCGATTTGGCTTGCTGCTGCGGTTGTGTTGTTTTTAACAGCACCGTCAATGTCTGAGCTGGTCCGTGAAAAGGGGCAAATCTCGGTTCCGGGCGGTTATTCGTCATCGAGAGCAGCCGAGATTATGAAGGAGGTTGCTGCCGCCAAAGAGGGCGAAACCCTGCATCAGGTTGCCCTGGTATTTAACAAGCCGGAGGGACTGAGCGCAGGAGACAGGGAGAGCATCAGACAAGGAGTGGAGAAGCTAGCTGCGGAGAAGGAGGCGCTGAACCTTGATGCGATAACAGAGCCATTTTCACAGACAGAGCTGGAAAATACGCTGATTGCCAAGGACGGGCAGACCATTATGGTTGCGTTGTCGGTTAAAGGCGGGGATGAAACGGTAAAGGCGCTGCCGGAAAAGGTAAATGAGCTGCTTGCGGATGTAACCGCAGACCATTACCTGACCAGTGAAGGGCTGATTACGGAAGATACGATCGTCAGCTCAGAGGCCGGACTCAAAAAATCCGAGTACATAACCGTAGTCTTTATCCTGCTTATTCTGTTCGTTGTGTTCCGTTCGTTCGTGGCTCCGCTTGTGCCGCTGCTGACCGTAGGGCTTAGCTATATCGTGTCCCAGTCGGTTGTAGCCTTCCTGGTGGACCGGTTTGATTTTCCACTGTCAACCTTTACGCAGATCTTCATGGTGGCCGTGATGTTCGGAATCGGAACGGATTACTGTATTCTGCTGATTAGCCGTTTCAAGGAGGAGCTGGCATCTGCGGAGGATACAAAAAGTGCCATTATATCTACTTACCGCAAAGCAGGCGGGACTGTCTTCTATTCCGGACTTGCTGTATTTGTCGGGTTCGTAGCCATCGGCTTGTCAAAGTTCATGCTGTACCGTTCTGCGGTGGCTGTAGCAGTAGGGATCGCAGTCATGCTGCTGGCCCTCGTTACGGTGGTTCCGTTCTTTATGGCCGTGCTGGGCAAGAAGCTGTTCTGGCCGTCACGCGGCAGTCTGGAGCACAATGAAAGCCGGATCTGGGGAGCGGCGGGCTCCTTTTCACTGAAACGGCCTTGGGCGGCGCTTCTGATTGTGGCGGCAGTCGTCGTTCCGTTCCTGGTGACTTATGACGGCAGGCTTTCCTTCAACAGCATGGATGAAATCGGACCGGATTACGCTTCCGTGAAGGGTTTTAATATTATTTCCGAAAGCTTTGGTCCCGGTGAATCGATGCCTGGCAGGATAGTCATTAAAAATGATGACCGGATGGATACACCGGAATATATGGGACTCGCCGAAAAAATCAGCCGAGAGCTGGAGAAAGTAGACGGCGTCAAGGCGGTACGCAGCCTGTCGCGGCCAACCGGAGAGCTAATCAATGATTTTCTGATTCCGGTTCAGGTGGCAACACTGTCGGACGGTCTTAGTCAAAGCAATGACGGCCTGAACCAGATTCAGTCCGGACTTGCCGAAGCAGGCAGGCAGCTGAGTGCGAACGGGCCCAAGCTTAAGGAAGCGGCGGCCGGCAGCGTGAAGCTCACAGAAGGCACAGCTGAGCTGAAGCAGGGTATAGCAGTCCTGGGGGCCGGACTCACGCAGATTGAGGACGGAATCAGGAGCGGCGCTGCCGGAGCGGGTGAGATTAAAACCGGACTCGCCCGGGCTGCAGCCAGTGCGAAGCAGCTTGCAGAGGCGAACAACGCGCTGCTGGCAGGCTACAAGCAGATAGGCGCGGGGCTGACGGCGCTGAGCGGTGGGCTTGATGATCTGCAGCCCAAGCTTGAAGGTGCAGCTGCAGCACTCACCGGTCTGGATGCGTCCTTTACGGGACTCGAGAGCAGTCATCCTGAGCTGCTTCAGGATATGAATTACCAGGTCATCAAAGGCACCGTGTCTCAGACCGGAACGGGAACCGCACAGCTTGCGGCAGGACTCGGGCAGATTGCCGGCCAGCTGAACAGTGCCTCATCGGGGCTGAACGAAGCCAATGCCGGCTATGCCAAAGCTGCAGCCGGCCAGACCGCCCTGACGCAGGGGCTTGAGCAGCTGGCGGACGGAATCGGCCGGCTCCAGACGGGCCTCAACCAGGCTGCAGAAGGCCAAGGCCAGATTGTTGGTAAAATTCCGGCAATCAGCAGCGGACTGGATCAGCTGCAGGGCGGACAGCAGCAGCTGGCCGAAGGCTTTGGACAGCTGACCGGACAGATCGGCGAACTGACCGGCGGACTCAGTGACAGTGCGGACGGCCTGCAGCAAATCACAGCAGGGCTCAGCTCGGCACAGGATTATCTGCAGCAGATTCAGGATGCCAAAGAGGATGAGCTGAGCGGCTTCTTTGTTCCTTCAGAAGCGTTGGAAGCGGAAGCGATGCAGCAGGTATTCGGCACCTATCTGTCAAATGACCGCAAGGTAATGACGCTGGATGTCGTATTCGCGGAGAATCCGTACAGTGCCAAAGCCATTGGCAGCATACCGGATATTCAGGACGCGGTTGACCGTGCGGTGAAAGGAACCAAGCTGGAAAATGCCGAAACGGCAATCAGCGGTGTAACCAGTACGTATAACGATCTCCAGACGATCTCGGGCGAGGACTATACACGGACGGTTGTGCTGATGCTGGCAGGTATTTTCATTATTCTGGTCCTGCTGCTGCGCTCGGTGATTATGCCGCTGTACCTGATCGGCTCACTGCTGGTCACTTATATTACAGCACTCGGCATTACGGAAGCGATATTTGTACATCTGCTGGATTATTCAGGCATCACCTGGACCACACCATTCTTCAGCTTTGTTATGCTGGTTGCACTTGGCGTCGACTACAGCATCTTTCTGATGGCCCGTTTTAATGAGTATAAAACCTGGGATGTGCGCGAAGCGATTCTGCATGCCATGCGCAATATGGGGACAGTCATCTTGTCGGCGGTAGTTATTCTGGGCGGAACCTTTGCCTCAATGTATCCATCCGGGGTGCTGTCGATGATGCAGATTGCCACTGTAGTGTTATCGGGTCTTGCCCTGTATGCGCTGATCTTCCTGCCATTCTTCGTTCCGGTGATGGTGCGGATGTTCGGGCGGACGAACTGGTGGCCGTTCAGCGTCAAAGACAGTGGAGAGCCTGCGAAGCACGATCTTAATCTGTAGATAGTTAGTCAGGGCAAAACACCTCTGTGCACTACTGGAGTCCCAGCCATGCACAGAGGTGCTTTAATCGGTTTATGTACTGTCCGGCCCTAGCGCATTTTAGCCAAAAAACTGCGCAGCGCCCAGCCGCGCTCCTGACGTTTCTTGTATTTAGGCAGCGAGCGGTAAATCGCTATGGATTCTTCAAAAGCTCGTCTGGCCTCGTCATTTCTGCCGAGAGCCTTGTACATGGAGCCCGCCAGATAATAAGCTTCGCTGGAAGAAGTGTGGATTTCTTGGAATTGGCTTACATAGTGCAACGCTTTGTCCTGGTCAACACCCCGGAATATCTCGGCCAGGCGGAGAAAAGGCTGGCCATATTGTGCCCGGCGGTTAATCTCCAGCCCTTGCAGCATCTGGGCTTCGCCCTCCGGAAGCATCCCGAGCCTCAGATTCGCATAGCCAAGCTCGACCCAATATTCGGCGGATTGCTCGTACCGGTCGGCGATTTGCAGCAGAAGCTCTTTTGCATCGCTGTAACGCTTGCGTTCGATCAGCAGGCGGGCCAGCTCGAATTTGGAGGAGACATCATTGGGATTGAGGGTAATGGCCGTCCGCAATCTGGACATTTGCCGTCCCCGGCGGAAAGGCTTGGCAATGCTGGGCAAGATGCCGACAAACCGGCGGTCCAGAAAATACAGGACCAGCAACAAAACAATTAAGGCCAGAAAGGGATTACCTAAAAATTGTGCAAGAAACAAAAAGCCCAGGATTTTAAACATGAAGTCCCTCCGATAAAGTTGTAACTCCGGTCAGCGTTCACTTAACATCTAACATGCAGAGCAGGGTAATTATACCATATTATTCAGTATTGCTGACTCCAAAATTTTTGGGAAGAAGGATGAGTTATGAGTACAGTAACAGCAGAAACTTCATTACGCCCGCTGGGACAATCGGAGCTGTCCGTTTCACCGCTGGGTCTTGGCTGCTGGCAATTCAGCCGGGGCAGCGGAATCGTAGGCAAGTACTGGAGCAATCTTGAGGATACCGATATCCTCGATATTGTCCGGGTAAGTCTGGAAGGCGGCATGAACTGGGTCGACACGGCTGAAATATACGGGGGAGGCAAGTCGGAGCAGGCGCTGGCAGCAGCTTTGGATCAGCTGAAGCTGGCGGGCAGCGCTCGCGCGGAGCCGTTGATTGCTACCAAATGGTGGCCGCTGTTCCGGACGGCGGGCTCTATACCAGCAACCATTGATGAACGGATCCGCTGCCTGGGCGGACGGCAGATCGACTTGTATCAGATCCACCAGCCGTTCTCATTATCTTCGATAGCAAGTGAGATGAAGGCAATGGCCGGCCTGGTTAAAGCCGGGAAAATCCGGTATGCCGGAGTGAGTAATTATTCAGCCGGACAGATGGTCAAAGCACACCGGCTGCTGCAGGAGCACGGGCTGAAGCTGGTGTCCAATCAGGTCAAATATAATCTGCTTCACCGGAGTATTGACCGGAACGGGACAATGGCGGCCGCGAAGGAGCTGGGTATCTCCATTATCGCTTATTCCCCGCTGCAGCAGGGGGTTCTGACCGGGCGCTTCCATAACGATCCGGAACAGATCAGTAAGCTGTCTATGATCAGACGGCTACAGTCAGGACTGGATGAGAAGGGTCTTGCCCGCAGCAAGCCGCTGATCGATCTTTTGGCGGATTTGGCCGGGAAGTATGGGGTGACTCACGGTCAGGTTGCGTTGAACTGGCTGATTCACTTCCACGGGGACACCGTCGTGGCGATTCCCGGAGCGTCCAAAGTCCGGCATGCCAAAGAAAATATCGGAGCAATGGGTTTCCGGCTGAACGAACATGAGCTTCAGCAGCTGGATGATGCCTCATGGGCTGCTTTGAAATAGCTTTTATGGATAGCTTTAGGCCTGAATCAGGGTCTGAAGCTATTTTTTTATGATTATGCAAAAAATATGCAAAAAAAAGGGTTTAGGAATGGAAGCAGATGGTTATATAAGGGATAAGTCATTCGCATCCGTGCAAGGGTGTAGATTTCGGAAGGAGGCTGAACCATTATGAATATGGCAGTACATAATCTTATGGCTTACAATCATCAATTCTTTAGACCTCACCCGGTCACCGAGCACAAGCAGACCAGAAGCGAAGATACAACGCAAAGCTTTCAGGATATTCTTAACGAGAAGCTCAACAGACCGAATCTGTTGAAGCGGTAACATGGGGAATTTTATTGCAGTTTTCACAGCCAATTCGATGTAATGAATATAAAAGCCGGATTTCTGCTTTAGAGCAGAATCCGGCTTTTTTGCGTCTGTCCGTAATCAGTGAATACCGGCAGCCTGTTGCAGACGTGCGGCGATGGCCAGGAAATCCTCCTCGGAAATACCGGGGGCAAATTCTTCAGGAACCTCCGGCGCTTCGGCTATCGGGTATCCTTTCGGGGAACCTTCCACTACCTCAAGCGGCTTCCCGTCCTCGGGATGCGGGCCTTTCCAGATTTGTTTTATGGCCGTAAAATCGTTATCGCTGTTGGTGTACAGCTTTGTGTGAAGACCTTTGGATTCATACTTATGCGTTTCTGTGAAAGCTTTGTTGCTCAGAGAGGGGATAGGAACGAGCTTGCTGACATCCACACCTGTAGCCATCTCCAGGGCTTTGGCGTAAGCAACCACATGCACCCCGCCGCGCACCAGCAAATATCCGACAACCTCGCGCGCAGCCGGATGATCGGTCAATTCATATACCTTCATCTTATGAGCTCTGGCTCCGCATTCCAGAAAGAAATTGTGCAGCAGATCCAATATCAGATTGCCGCTGTTAAATACATATTCCCCGCTCCAGGGGCGGCCCATTGAATCAATCGGCAGAGCGGATTGGGCGCCGGCAAGCGCAAAATAGGTGTTCCGCATATCCTTGAACGGGTTAAGCGGAGTCTGGTCAGGCTCTTTATATTCCGTAGAGCCGCATTGGCACTTGTTCACGGCGTGTGCAACCAGCTCCACATGCCCGAGCTCTTCAGCAGTAATACTGGTAACGAGATCATAGAAGGGCTTCAGCTTTTTTTTGCCGCGGAAGTTAAACGATTGAAACAGATAGTTATTCAATGTAGACATTTCGCCGAATTTTCCGCCCATCAGCTCCTGTACGGCAGCGGCAGCATTAGGGTCCGGACGCTCAACAGCAGGAATTTCGATGGCAATTTCGTCAAATCGTTTGAACATAACAGCACCTCACTATAGATTGGTATCGGCTGAGCAGCCTCTTTTCGCCCCATAGTGTCTCCCTGACATACGTACTCTACTCACCATTATTATGAAACAGGCGGTTCAGCCTCATCGCTTCCCGCGGACACGCTGTGATTTGCGCAGCTTGGGCTCTGAACCGGGAGCCTGCTTGCCGATCCACTTCAAATAGGAGGAAAACTGCGGGTCATGCTGCAGCGCCTCCACCGTTGTAAGCCCGAGCACCACCAGATCATCATTGGTGTAGAGTGCGTGGATCTGCCGGTGGCAGGCTTTGCACAGCAGCGCTGTCTGCTGCAGGGCGCCGCCTTTTTCGCGCGGGACCAGATGGTGGACAGTGGTTGCCAGGGGAGAACGGCCGCACAATTCGCAGGTGCCGGAAGGCTGTCCCTTCATGATTTAGCCCCTTACTTCAAAGAACTGGCAGGTGCGGCGCGAGTAATAGGTCAAGTCGCTGACCCGCGACTGGATAATGACATCGGAATCGGTGAAACGGACAACCGTTGCCCCTGAATTCACCAGATGATCATCTTCAAAGACCCGTACCGGCAGCTTGTGGTCAATCGCTTCCTGGAAGTCACTGTCGGTATACAGCGGGCGGTTGATAGGCATAAGAGCATTCTCCTTTTAGCTGTGAATATGAACTGGAAATACAACCAGTATACCTGCGGAGGAGTGATAAATCCAATCCGGGCTGCCCGGAATCGTAAGTATTTCAACCCTAAATCGGAAGTTTGCCTCCTCTGCAAAAGCGTTCTCCTACGGTACACTAAGTCTTGTAAGAGAAACCTTTGAGAGGGGTACAGAGGAATGAAAACAGGAAAGAACCTGGCGCTTGCACTTGCGTCCGTTATGCTCGTTGGATCACTGGCAGCATGCGGGGGCAACAATGCAGAGAATAATGCGGGTAACAACGCAAAAAGCACAAACGCACCAGCTACGGACACGGCAACTACAGAACCGGCTGAAAAAGTGGAGCTGTCCTTCTGGACACTCGGTAACGTCAACTATGAAGAGCTGGCGAACGAGTATACGAAGGAGCATCCGAATGTTACGATCAAAATCCAAAATACCGGTGACCAGACTGCACACCACAACAATCTGACTACCGCTCTGTCTGCAGGCTCCGGCGCACCTGATATTTTCCAACTTGAAATCGGTTTCATGGAGCGTTTCATCAGTGCCCAGGACAAATTCTACAACCTGAACGACCTTGGCGCCAAAGACATTCAGGCTAACTATCTGGACTGGAAATGGAAACAGGCTTCCTCGATCGACGGCAGCTTCCAGCTGGGACTTCCGACAGATATCGGGCCGACAGTTGTCTACTACCGCACCGACCTGGCTGAAGCAGCCGGACTGCCTAGCGATCCTGAGGGCTTCAGCGCGGCAATCGACACCTGGGACAAGTTCGCTGCTGTAGCCAAGGCTTACAAAGACAAGACCGGCAAGTACTTCTCCGACTTGACTGACTTGACTTACAACGCTCTGCGCGACCAGTCTGCAGATGAAATCTACTTCAGCAAGGCAGACGGGAAGTTCATCGGCGATACCAATCCGCAGGTCAAGAAAGCTTACGATTTCACGGTAAAAGGCATTCAGGAAGGCTGGATCAGCAACTACCTGCTGTGGTCGCCTGAATGGGGCCAGGGCATGAGCGACGGCTCGTTCGCTGTAGTCATGGGACCAGCATGGATGGCCGGTAATATCAAGAGCAATGCGCCGGATTCGGCCGGTAAATGGAAAATTGCCCAGCTGCCTGAAGGTGCCGGAAACTGGGGCGGATCGTTCATCACCCTGCCTAAGGAAGGCAAACACCCGAAAGAAGCTTATGATTTCATCCAGTGGCTGGTTAACAAGGACAATCAGCTGGAATCCTTCAAGACCAAAGGTCTAATGCCTTCGATTCCTGCACTGTATGAAGATCCTGCATTCGTAGACTTCAAGGATGATTTCTTCGGCGGACAGCAGACTGCAGTGGAATTCGGTAAAGCGGCTAACCGCGTTAAACCGGTATACTACGGACCGCTGCATGACCAGACCGATACCTTCTTCAAAAATGCGCTCAAGAACGTAATCGAGAAGAAAGCCGACCCTGCAAAAGAGTGGGATGATGCTGTAAAACAGGCGAAGACTCTGGCTGAACGCAGCTAGACTCCAAGCTCAAGCGTGATATGAACCGGACATCCGGATTCCTGAGAGGGCAGGCAGACCCCGGGAATCCGGATTCTTCGGAAAAAAGAGCTTTCTTAATTATCCTGGAGGTGTGACATGGCAGAACCCGTAATTACGAGTCCGCATGCCGAGAGCAAACGCCCTTTTTTAACTGAACAAAGACGGAGCCGGATTACGGCCTATACCTTTATCTCACCGTTCTTTATTCTGTTCTCGATATTCGGACTATACCCGATCTTTTTTACCTTCTATTTATCCTTCTTCAAATGGGATGCACTCAATCCGATGAAATTCGTCGGCTTCAAAAATTATGATCTGGTCACCAGTGACCCGACCTTCTGGATTTCCTTCAGCAACACGCTCATTATGGGCCTGATGGGTACTGTCCCGCAGGTTATGCTGGCGCTGCTGCTGGCTGTGCTGCTGCACTCGGGAATGACCAAATTTAAAAAGACGTTCCGTATTCTTTATTTCATGCCGAATATTACGTCCATTGTGGCCGTTACGCTCGTATTCAGCACCCTGTTCGGCAATAACGGGATGATCAACTGGATGCTGAACGGCCTTGGGCTTGAAAGTGTTGCTTTTAACTCCGGCTGGTGGGGTGTCAAAATCGCTATCTCCACGATGGTAATGTGGCGCTGGACGGGCTACAACGCCATTATCTTCCTGTCCGGTCTGCAGAGTATTCCGATGGACCTGTATGAATCCGCCCGCATTGACGGTGCCAACCGCAGACAGCAGCTATTCTCAATTACGCTGCCGCTGCTCAAGCCGTTCATTATTTTTGTATCCCTGCAGTCGACGATCGGCGCCCTGCAGCTGTTCACGGAGCCTTATGTATTCCTTGGCCAGGCTGGAACCGGCTCCACCCGCCAGGAAGGGATTACCATGGTTACTTATCTGTACAGTGAAGCGTTCCGTAACGGCTTCTTCGGTACAGCGGCGGCAACAGCGGTTATGCTGTTCCTCGTCACTATTCTCTTCTCCATCCTTAACATGCTGATTTCCAGAGGCACAGGCGGAGACACTGGAGGCAAGAAAGCATGAGTACACTGCGTATGTTCAGAAAAAAACCGGATGATCTTGGCTTCTTCGGCAAGCTGGGCTTTTATTTTCTGCTGATTCTCGGGGCGCTGGTCTCAGTATTCCCGTTCTACTGGATGTTTGTGGTCGGCACCAACGACAAGGGGGCAGTATTCCATGTACCGCCGCTGCTGACAATCGGAGACCAGTTCTTCGACAATTTCAAGCGTGTACTGGAAAAAGCGGATTTCTTCCAGGCGCTTGGCAACTCACTGTTCGTATCCTCGATGGTAACCGTTTCGGTCGTCTTTTTCTGTACACTGGCCGGTTACGCTTTTGCCAAATATGAATTCCCGTTCAAAAACGCGCTGTTCGTATTCGTTATCGCCACTCTGATCGTTCCGCAGCAGCTGGGCGTGCTTCCGACTTATGTTATCATGGCCAAACTGCACTGGATTGACAGCTACAAGGCGCTGATTGTACCGGCGATGGTCAATGCGTTCGGGATCTTCTGGATGAGACAGTATATTGCCTCAGCAGTGCCGACCGAGCTGATTGAAGCGGGACGTATTGATGGGGGCGGCCATTTCCGTATTTTCTGGAATATCGCCGTACCAGTAATCACACCTGCGATGGCAACACTGGGTATCCTCAATTTCATGACCGTATGGAATGACTTCTTCTGGCCGCTCGTTGTGCTGAAGAACAAGGAGCACTATACCATTCAGATTGCGCTTCAGCAGCTCTTCACAACCCGTGACGGTCTTGACTATGGTATGATCATGTCCGCAACTTTTACGGCGACGCTTCCGCTGCTGATTGTATTCCTGCTGTTCAGCCGCTGGGTTATCGCCGGTCTGACTTCAGGCGCAATCAAGAGCTAGAGCAGACAGGAAACAGGAGCTTACGTGAAGAATAGTAGTGGAGACAGATGCGGCAGAGCCGTCCTTGCAGGCAAGGGCGGCCTCACTCCCGCTTGAGTCCGGCTAAAGACAGCAGGGGGAAGGTAAACGGCAATGAAGCTAAGACGAAAAATCCTGTTCGCTATTATTCTTCTCGTATTCATTCCCGTCATCGTAATGGGAATCGTTACGTATGTTAACTTTTCAAAAACAATGGAGAAGAAATCGAGCAGCTTTTACTGGATCTCGTTACTTGAGACCGACCGCAAGCTTAAATTCGCACTCAGCGAAATATCATCCATTACGAATTCGGCCATTACGCAGCCTGCCATTCAGCAGTCGCTAAAGCAGCCGAATTTTGTGCTGACTTACGACCGCAAGCAGGAGATCAACAATCTGCTGATCAACCATCCGATGATCACCTCCTTCAGCCTCTACGGAAAGGACCGGCTGCTGTACCAGTACAATGCTCCGATGTCATTTGCCGATATGCAGGGGCAGGTGTGGTATGGCGCAATGGAAGGCGCTGAGGGCAGGCCGGTCTGGTCCGGGCCGGGAGAAAACGGATCGGAGGCTGCAGGCAATCCGGTGCTGGTGCAGGCCAGAGTCATTAAGGATTATTACTCCCTTGAGGATATCGGCTATCTGGTTGTGTACGTCAAGCCGGATCTGCTGGACCAGATTTTCTGGGAGGCGGCGACGCTGAAGAAAGGCGACATTCTGCTGGTTAACAGGCAGGGCAATATTGTCTTTAACAAATCCGGGGAACATATCGGGCAGCGGACGGAGTTTCCTTTTTTGCAGGCGGATTATACCCAAAGCCAGGACTATTACATCGACAATTACCAAGGAGAGAAATCGCTGATTACTTACCTGCCTTCACATAATACCGACTGGTATCTCGCGGCAATCACCCCGATGAATCTGATTTCCTCGGAGTCCGATTCGATCCGCAACCTGGCGATTATTCTGGGAACGGTTTCACTGCTGTCTGCTTTTCTGTTCGACCGCTATTTCGTCAGGAGGCTGGTGCGCAGCATCAATAGTGCGGTCAACGGGATGAAGCGGGTTAAACAGGGTATTTTTATGCCGATTACCACACCGCTCCGGTCGGATGATGAGAGTGACCTGCTGATCGACGGCTTCAACCGGATGAGCTCGCAGATCAGTGAGCTGATCCAGCAGGTGCAGACCGAGCAGGGGCGCAAGAAGGAAGCGGAAATGCAGGCCCTGATGGCCCAGATCAACCCGCATTTTATCTATAACTCACTGGAATCAATCAACTCGATGGCCGTGCTGGCAGGCAACCGCGATATCAGCAAGATGGTCGTTTCACTCGGCAAGCTGCTGCGCATCAGCATCAGCCAGAACCAGGAGCTGATCCCGCTGCAGATGGAGCTTGAGCATGTCCGGCATTATCTGGATATCCAGAAATTCCGGTTCGAGGATAAATTCAGCTACCGGATTGATCTGCCGGATGAGCTCAGACAGGTGATGACCCAGAAGCTGATTGTCCAGCCGATCGTAGAGAATGCGCTCTATCACGCCATCGAACAGATGGAGGAGCACGGGGAGATTACGATCAGCGCACAGCGCAGCGGCAAGGATATCATTATTATAGTAAAGGATAACGGGCCCGGCTTTGACCTCTCTACTCTAATGAGCCTGTGGGACACGGAGCACAGCAATCCCAAGAAATATGCGGACAGCGGAGTCGGCCTGCGTAATGTGCATGAGCGCCTGAACATCCGCTTTGGCCATCCTTACGGCATTGTAGTCTGTTCCTCCCCGGGATTCGGTTCAACAATCTGTATCCGGATTCCGACCATACAGCCATGAAATACTTTATCGGAACGAAAGCGGGGAGAAACGCTGTGAGATGGTTGACCAAATGGGGCTGGATTCTGCTGTACATTGCACTGATGGCCGGAGCGGTATTGTTTATATCGTTTGGCAATAAGGAGCCGATTGAAGATAATTCTCCGGAGAAAATAACACTTACCTTCCGCCATTTCTGGATGAAGGAGCATGACCGGCCGCTGCTGGCCATCTTTGAGGAAGTTGTTCAGGAGTATCAGAAGGATCATCCTAACGTTAAAGTGAATTTTGAGGGACTGGATCAGACGATTCACCGTGAGCAGAAGCTGAAAAGTGAAATGGTCACCGGGACTCCGCCCGATATGTTCGTACTGTTCGGCGGTGCGGAGATTGAGCCTTATGTGCGCTCTAACCGTCTGATGGATCTGACCGGCTTTGTGCAGGATAACGGGCTCAACCATCAATTCAGTGACCTGCATCTGTGGACCTTTGACCAGCATATTTACGGGCTGCCGATCGAAGGGAATGCCGAGCCGCTGTATTACAATAAGACACTGTTCAAGAAACTGGGCATCAAGCCGCCGGAAACTGTCAGCGAGCTGGATAAGGCCATCCGTCAGCTGAAGGATGCGGGGATAACCCCGTTCGCGCTTGGCAATGAGGACCGCTGGCCTGCCGGGATTTTTGCCCATTATCTGATGGACCGTTATGCCGGACCGGAGCTGATCCAGAAGCTGGTTGCCGGAAAAGACGGTGTGACTTTTGTTAATAAGGAATATCTGGAGGCGTTCAGCCATCTGGAGCGATGGATCGGCGAGGGCGCATTCAGCCAAGACTCTAATGATACCTCACCGGAAAATGCGGTACGCATGTTCAGCGGCGGAGAAGCCGGAATGTATCTGAACGGCAACTGGGATATTAACCTGTTCACCGGGGAGACAGCCCCGGCAGGCTTCGAGAATGAAGTGGGGGTTATCCCGTTCCCTTCGCTGGCCGCCGGGACTGAGCCCTCCATCGCCGGAGGTTATACGATCGGCATCGGCCTGTCTTCCAGCCTGACGGGAACGAAGCGCGAAGCGGCGCTGGAGCTGATGAAAGCCTTCTATACGAAGGAGATTCAGACGCGGATTGTCTATGAAGGGCTGAGAATTCCTTCGATGCGGATTGACTTTGATCCCGAGAAAACCGGACCTGTGTTCGCGCAGGTGATGGAGATTATGGCTAAAGACCGCCAGAGCTTTGTGCCGTATGACAACCTGCTGTCGCCTGAAGTGAAGAAGACCTTCCTCAGTGTCATCGAAGAAATGATTGACGGCGGTTTGGCGGCGGGGGATGCCCTGCAGCAGCTGCAATCCGCGTCGGAGCAATACTGGAATCTTATACAGAGCTCGGCTGTACAATAAATCTGGGAGGTGCGGGAAGTGGGTGCACGGCAAGAACAATACAAAGTGCTGCTGGTGGATGATGAGCCGATTATTCTGCGCAGCTTAAAGGTGGCTATTCCCTGGGAGGAGCTGGGCCTGACGATCGCCGGTGAAGCCCGCAACGGGGAAGCCGCACTGCGGCTGATCGAGGAAACCTCACCGCAGATTGTGATCAGCGACATCCGGATGCCGGTGATCGATGGTATCGCATTAATGAAGGAGCTGCTTCCGAAGAATCCGAAGCTGCTGTTTATATTTATCAGCGGCTACGGGGAATTTGAGTATGCGCGGGATGCCCTGCGGCTTGGCGCCTTTGATTATTTGCTTAAGCCGATTGACCATGACGAGCTGACGGATATGCTAACCCGGGCGCGTGCGAAGCTGGACCGTCAGAAGGAGAATGAACAGCTGATGCATTCGGTACAGATGCTGTCCATGCTGGCGAGGGAGCGGATGTTCGCCGAGTTCACGCTCGGCAATTCCCGGCCGCTGCAGCATTTGAAATGGCTGGAGAACAGTGAGCTGGAGCGCGAGTATTTTATGGCGGTGGTCAGACTGGACGACTATGCCTCTCTTACCGCCAAATGGAGCGCAGAGGAGAAGCATTTGTGGCTGTTTGCAATCCGCAACATCCTGGAGGAATGGTCGCTGGAGAACGGCGCCTTATCGATTTTTCCGTTCTACAACGGCGAATGGGTGCTGCTGTTCCCCGGAAGTCTGAGCACGGTCAAGAAGGAGCTCGGCGAGCGGCTTGTCGCCGATATCAAACGTTATTCCAAGCTGCACTGCTCGGTAGGGATCAGCCGCAGTACACAGGGCATTGACCAGCTGAGTACCGTGTATCCGCTCGCTGCCAAAGCTTTGTACCGCCGCTTTTATTCCGGTGAAGCAGGTGTGTTCATCGAAGAGGAGACGCCGGAAGCCGGAGAACGCGAGGTGCAGTATCCCAAGGAGCTGGAGCTGTCGCTGATCGAGAGCATCCGTACGCTGAATCTGGAGCGGATGCTGCTGCTGTTCGATGAGATGGCCTGCTTCATTGAAGCTCAGGCGCTGACCAAGGAGCTGGCCCAGCGGGTAATCATTGAACTGGTCGTCGTCCTGTACAGGCAGTTCGAGCAGATGGGCCTGCAGGCGGAATGGTCGCTGGAAGGGCTGATGGGTAAGCTGCAGGGCCTGGGGACACTGACGGCGGTCATCAATGTGCTTAAGCAGGATTTCCGTGACTGGATGCTGGAAGGCAGTAGGCAGGCAGCGCGCGATGACGGCCGCAGCGTGGTCGATAAAGTCAAAAGATACATTGAGGACAACTACCACAAGGATCTGAGCATTGAGGAGGTGGCGGAGGTAGCGGATTTGAGCATCAGCCACTTCTGTACCTTGTTCAAGCAGGTATCCGGCTATACCTTTCTCGAGTTTGTAACCCACTGCCGGATGGAGAAAGCGAAATATATACTGCAGAACAGCAGTGTCAAGGTATACCAGGTGGCGCCGTTAGTCGGCTACCAGGACCCGAAATATTTCACCCAGGTGTTTAAAAAGGCTACAGGGAAGACGCCGACCGAATACCGGGAAGAGATGATGAGGCTGGCGGGTGAAGGCTGAGGACGTTAAATAGGGACTTTAATCTGACCTTTGCTCAAAGTTAAAAAGTGAATAGCAATAACCTTTTCAGCTGCAGCTGTCCGGGGGGAGCACTCCGGGAGCTGCGGCTTGTTTTATTTTTAAAGTAACCAAGCCGGCTTGATGCAATATGATAAATGTCATACCCCTTCCTTGATGTTTATGTCTTACGGCCATGACACATCCTTTACTATAATTAAGGTAAATATATGAAGAGTGAGCGCACATACAAGGAGGAACCTACAGATGTCCAAGAGCAGCACTTCATCCCAGCTCTCCAGCCTGAAAAAAAGCGTGGCCCCTTTTGAAAAAAATGACCGTAATACAAGCATAAAGCAGATGATTAATACGCTTGGCCCGCTGTTCCTGCTATGGGCGGCTGCTTATTTCAGCCTGTCCGTCTCTTACTGGCTTACCCTGCTGTTCGCCGTACCGGCTGCAGGCTTTGTCATCCGCACCTTTATTATTTTTCATGACTGCTGTCATGGCTCGTTCTTCAAGAACCGCAAGGCGAATGATATTCTCGGAACGATCACCGGTGTGCTGACCCTTGTCCCATACCGCCAGTGGAAAAGAAGCCATTCCATCCACCACGCAGGCAGCAGCAACCTTGACAAACGGGGCATCGGCGACATCTGGATCATGACTGTTGATGAGTACATTGCCGCCAAGCCGCTGCAGCGTTTCTGGTACCGGATCTACCGCAATCCGCTGGTCATGTTCGGCGCAGGCCCGATTGCCGTGTTCCTGATCCAGTACCGCTTTAACGTAAAAAGCGCCAGACGCCAGGAGCGGATGAATACGTATCTGACGAATGTGCTGATTGCGGCGCTGTATGCGGGGATGATCTGGCTTGTAGGCTGGCAGGCTTTTCTGCTGGTGCAGCTGCCGATCGTGTTCGTCTCAGGCTTCCTGGGCATCTGGCTGTTCTATGTGCAGCATCAGTTTGAGGATACATTTTTTGAGCATGAGGAGGAGTGGAGCTACGTTATGGCAGCCGTTGAAGGAAGCTCGTATTACAAGCTGCCCAAGCTGCTGCAATGGATTACCGGCAACATCGGCTTTCACCATGTGCATCACCTCGCACCCAAGGTGCCTAACTATAATCTGGAGCTGGCCCATAACGCTACACCGCCGCTGCAGAAAGCAACGACCATTACCATCGGCACAAGCTTGAAGGCAATCCATTTCCGTCTGTGGGACGAGGAGAATAAAGGATTTGTCAGCTTTAAGGAAATTAAAGACCGGTTGCGGAAGCCGCTGCCTTCTGTTGAAGGGATGAAGATACAGAAACCCGGCCTGCAGGCCAAATAGAAGAGCTCCGGAGCCGGAGTCAGGAGAGGAAGCAGACACGCAGATCGGCGGCGGGTACGCTTCTTCTCTTTTTTGCTGCGGATTATGCTAAAATGGGGGTACAAACTTGCTGGCAAAAAGGATGGCGGATATGCAGAAGTGGCATCATATTTTTCATAAAAGTACAGGTCTGAGCCCTTATGTATGGGTTGTGTTCTATATTCTCCCGTTTTACTCGATCTTCCGCTCATCCTCGGCGGACCGCTGGGTGTACGGCATTGTCATGATTATTTTGTTCTTTGCCTGTTATGTGCTCGCGTTCAAATCCCGGGGCTGGCTGGTCTACTTCTGGACGAGTGTGCAGATTGTGGTCTCGATTACGATGACGCTGATGTTCGGGTATATGTATTTCGCGCTGTTTCTGGCCTTTTTTATCGGGAATATCCAGAGCCGGGCGGGCTTCTTCACGATGTACACGATTCACCTGCTGACGACGATTGTGGCAATCAATTACGAGCTTATCACGCGCAATCCGGTGTTCTTGTCCCAGCTGCCCTTTGTGCTGGTCAGTATCATTGCAGTAGTGCTGCTGCCTGCCACCACCTATAACCGCAATAACCAGGATAAGCTGCAGGGCCAGCTGGAGGATGCCAACAAACGGATCTCTGAACTGGTCATAATGGAAGAGCGGCAGCGGATTTCGCGGGATCTGCATGATACACTGGGTCAAAAGCTGTCCCTGATCGGCCTCAAGAGCGACCTGGCCGGCAAGCTGATTAACAAAAATCCGGCGCAGGCGATCGTGGAAATTAACGATGTCAGACAGACGGCAAGAAGCGCGCTTAAAGAGGTCCGGGAGATGATTACCCAGATGCGGGGGATCCGGCTGGAGGAAGAACTGGTGCGGATCAGGCAGCTTCTGCAGGCGGCGGAGATTGAGTTTGAGCTGGAGGGCAGCCCGAAGCTGGAAAATACCTCATTAATTACGGAAAATGTGCTCAGTATGTGCATGAAAGAAGCGGTGACGAATGTTGTCAAGCATAGCGGTGCCTCGCGGTGCCGCATTCAGATTGAGCCCTCCCGAACGGAACTGGTCATCAGGGTATCTGATAACGGCAAAGGGCTTGACGCGGCTAATCTGAATTATAAAGGCCATGGCATTCAGGGGATGAAGGAACGCCTGGAGTTCGTCAACGGATGTATGGAAATGCAACATATTAACGGAACAACCATTATCATTAAAGCACCGACAGTAATCCGGCAACTTGAAATGGAGGCGAAAGAGGGATGATTCATATCGTGATTGCTGAAGACCAGCGCATGCTGCTCGGCGCACTGGCTTCGCTGCTGGATCTGGAAGAGGATATGAAGGTAGTGGGCCGCGCAGGCAATGGTGAAGAGGCGGTTAGACTGGTGCAGCAGCACAAGCCGGATATCTGTATTATGGACATTGAAATGCCGGCGATGACCGGACTGGAGGCGGCAGAAGCGCTGAAGGGCTCCGGCTGTAAAATCATGATCCTGACCACGTTCGCCCGGGCCGGTTATTTTGAGCGTGCTGTAAAAGCCGGTGTGGACGCTTATCTGCTCAAGGACAGCCCCAGCGAGGAGCTTGCCCTTTCCATCCGCAGCGTCATGGCCGGCAGACGAATCTATGCCCCGGAGCTGATGGATGAAGCCTACAGCAGTGAAGCCAACCCGCTGACCCAGCGCGAAAAGGAAGTGCTTGGCCTGATCGCCGACGGTAAAAACACAAAAGAAATCGCCAGCCAGCTCTATATAACGACCGGCACCGTCCGCAACTATATTTCAGTGATTCTCGACAAGCTGGATGTCGGCAACCGGATTGAGGCGATAACACGTTTCAAGGAAAAGGGCTGGTTTAAATAAAAGGTTTAAGCTATAGCGTACGGGCGGTGGCAGTCTGTCTGCGGAGAAGGAGGGACCTTAGGGGGTCCGTCCTATTTTTTTTGGAGAGAAGTAAGGGAAGGATGGTTTGTATAGTTCCTATTGCCCAATTTTTCCATAACGCGGCTTGTAAGATTGGAAGCGCAGTTTATTTTTGTTAAGATAAATGCAAACATGTGATCTTATCCAACCGGTATGGGTAATTGAGGTTATGTGCCATTTTTATGCAATACTGTTCTGTTCTCATATTTCAGCTTACAAGTCGGGAGGTATCTGCTTTGCCTGAACTTACATCATCCTATGTCGATTCCTTAGCACCAAACACCGCCGCCATTAAGAACGGCCAGGGCCTGGTGCGCAAAAAGAGCTTTATCCAGCTTCACCGCACCGAGAACGGCGAGCTGCTGTTCGGACAATGTGCGGGAAGCGGCAAAACGCCGTACGAATGCTCTGTAGACTTCATTGCTCCGGAGAATCCGGTGTTCCGCTGCTCCTGCCCGAGCCGCCAGTTTCCCTGCAAGCATGCCCTTGGATTATTGTACGCCTATGTGGAGGGACAGACCTTTACTCCTGCACCTGTTCCGGAGGATATAGCAGCCAAACGGGAGAAGGCGGAGAAACGGGAAGAAAACAAGGTAAAGCAGGCTGCCGAAGGCAGCCCGGCCAAACCGAAGAAGGTTAATAAATCCGCGCTCAAGAAAAAAATCACAGCCCAGCTGGAAGGGCTGGACCTGCTGGAGAAGCTGGTGCTCTCGCTGATCCGCGGAGGCTTGTCTGCTATCGACGCCAAGACGCTCAAGACGGTGCAGGAGCATGTGAAGCAGCTTGGCAACTATTATCTGTCCGGTGCGCAGATTGAGCTGCGCAGGTTTGCGCTGCTGCTCGGTAAAGGAGAGGACCGTGAACAGGGCTATACATATGCGGTCCGGCAGCTGACCCTGCTGCATGCCTTTATTAAAAAAG
The DNA here is from genome assembly GCF_029893965.1 of Paenibacillus sp. PastM-3. Lineage (GTDB taxonomy): Bacteria > Bacillota > Bacilli > Paenibacillales > Paenibacillaceae > Paenibacillus_AQ. Next base: position 46,701 of record NZ_JARXXP010000013.1, on the reverse strand, counting down.
GCCGCAGCTATCTGACTGCCAGAAGCGAGGACCCCGAGCTGGCGCTTGACCATGAATCAACGATCGATGAATGGCTAGGCCATGCCTGGCAGCTGTCTGAGTTGAAGGAATACGGGCTGACGGCGGAGAATGCGGAGCTGCTTCAGCTGGCTTTTTACAGCTATGATGACAAGGCCCGCCAGGAATTCGTGGATCAGGGGTACTGGCTGGATACATCGGCCGGTGCCGTTTATAAGACATTGCATTACCGTCCGTACAAGGCAGCCAAGCTGCTGCGTGAGGAAGACAGCTTCTATGAAGTGGCCGAGGTGCCGCTGCTCTATAAATATCCGGGGGACATGAATCCGCGGGTCCGCTATGAAGGGATGACATCCAGGCCCGTAACCCCGGCTGATCTGGAACAGGTCCATGGTCATGCCCACCGTTCGATCGCCGAAGCGGTCAAGAAAGTAAAGAACCAGCTGAAGAATCCGCTGAGTGACAAGGAGCCGGTGCTTCTGCTCTATGCGGTAAGTATCAGTCAGACCGATCAAGGCGAGTATCTGATAACAGATGAAGCAGGGGGGCAGCTTGTGCTGGAGGATGTTCCCGCCCTGTCCCAGGGCACAACCGGCCTGCTGCCGTTTCTGCCGGCTGCCTGCCTTGAACACTGCACCCTGCTGGTCATGTTCGAACATGATATGGACCGGGGCAGACTTGCAGCCCAGCCGCTTGGCATCATGCATGCTGAAGGCATTACAAGGCTGCTCTAACTGACTATAAGTCTGAATTAATAACCATTGCATACTATCTCGTTAGGGGGACGCGCATGAGTACAGCATTATTGCAAGAGCTTCATCAGGAGGTCAGAAGACTATATATTGCGGGCAGCGATCTGGCTGCGGATGATTTCCGCCTGAAACGGCTGCTGCCGCAGTTCGAGCAGCTGGGCGAACGGGCTGCTGTGTTCAAGCGGCTTGGTGAGGGAATTTCGGCATTGCTGTCAACAGAAGCTGCTGCAGGTCAGACTTCGGCAGTGAAGCTGCAGGACCTGACGCTGCTGCTGGAATCGGTGCTGTATACGCAGGGCAGCACCTCGCCATCCGGCGGCGAAGCTGCTCAGCTGCAGGGCAGCGCTTTTGGACTGCAAACCGGGGTTTCCTCCAGAAGGATTGCCGCCGTCCGTCAGGCATTAACGACAACAGGGAGCGGCAGATATGAGACGGTGCTTGAGGCGTTTAAGGATGGCGTGTTTCAGGATCTGCGGCTGCTCCCGCTGGCCGTCGGTGCGCTTGGCGATCCCTATGCGGAGCTTGCCGACTTTGCCATGAACAAGATTGTGCCATCCTATGGTCCGGCTGCAGCTGATTATCTGGTTCAGCATTTCAATCCCGCCGGCGGAAAAAGCGAAGTCCGCAAGCTGCACGTAATCAAAGCAGTGGGCCGTCCGGAGCTGCTTGAAGAGATCTACAAGGCTGCCGGCAGCGGCAGCGATGATGTGCGGGCGGCAGCTATTCTCTGTCTGGCCGGTCAGCAGGAATATGTCCAGGCACTGCTGGAATGGACTGCGGACAAGAAGAAGCCGATCCGGGAAGCAGCATATACGGCACTTGCGGAAGGCGGCTCAGCAGAGGGGCTGGAGCGGCTGTTTGAGGCTTTTGCCGGAAGGAAAGACCGGGAACTGGCAGCCTATGCGCTGGCGAATTGGCCGTCTGCCCCGCTGGGGGAACGGCTGTCAGTGAAGTTTATGGATGAGCTGCGGGAGGCCCTTGCAGCTGATCATAAAGACAGCAAAAAGAACGAGGCGCTCTGGAACGTCATTTCGCCTTACCTGATAGCCCTTGCTGATATCCGCAATCCGCTGCTGGATGAAATATACCGCTTTATTATTGAGGAATATGACCGGTTTGCCGCACTAGGGTGGCTGCATCTGCTGGACCGGGCTGCGCGGTATCAGGAGACTGCGCTTTCGGAGCAGGGACTTGAGCTGCTGCGGGAGCTGGATAACAAGAGCGTCCGCTATCTGTCCTACTACTTCCGTGCAGCGCAGCAGCTTCTTACAGCCAAGGAGCTCTACAATGAGTTCGCCGGCGGCTCGCTAATCGACAAGATGAAAGCGAGGCTGGCCAAAGATGCCGCCACGCGCAACCGTGTGCTGCAGGATACGCTTGAGGAGCAGATCTTGAATGCGGAAAGAGTGACTTATGAGCTCTCCTGGGATTATGCCGGAAGCCGCCAGCAGTATGTGTGGGAGATGCTGTCTCCGGAACGGATTGCGGCTGAGTGGGATCCGCGGTGGCTGGACTGGGCGATCGAACGGGATGCGCCGGAGCTCGCATCAGCCCTTGCCCGCCCAGATCATTCCGGTGTACGGGAGTATCTGACCGCCAAACTTAACCGGGAAGGCAAGCACCGTAAAGACTTTGATTTCGTGTCCAGCCTGTTTAAGGGACTGGAACGAGCGGGGGTTCCTGAACAGGAGCGTCAGGAGCTGCTGATCTCGGTGTTGGAGCAGCAGAGATTTCAAAATCCGTATATGTTCCATTTTTATTTGCTCGAGCAGATGCTGGGCTTCCCGGCAGGTTATGCCGGACGAATTGAAGCGGTCTTGCCTAAATACCGCTATGAGAGCAAAGCTCAGCTCGAATACTTGGTTAATCACCTGCGGAGCCGGCAATAGGTGGCAGCAGGTTGACGGATGGCGGGAGTCGGGGGCTAGGAGTTAGGCGTTGGTAGACGGATGCAAAATCTAGTTGGATTTTCGCCACTTAATTCCCGATATTTTTAACATTTGCAGTGTTTAGGTGGAAAAACGCCATCTAATTTGGTCCAAATAGCCTTCCAGGGCTGATTTACGGGAAATTAAGTGGCATTTTTCCAACTAGAATTTCAATAACGTTATTCGCAGAAGAATTAGGTGGCTATTTTCCACTTAGATGGATGAAGAACGCTAAGGGCAGGAGCGGCTTGAGAAATCGCCGGCCTTTCAAGGAAATATACATGAGTTTACACAAAGGAGAGGTGTAGATGTCAACGGGACAAGAGCAGCTTCAGGATTACATGCGGCTGCCTGCGGAGGTGCTGTACCGCGAGGAGCTTGAAGCGCTGATCAAGGAGGATACCGGGAAAATCCCGGCCGGCTGGCAGATGTCGCCTCGTTCGGTTCTGACCTTTATCGCCGGAGGGAAAGCCGGAAAAAAGGTGATTACCCCAAAGTATATCGGGAATACGCGGCTGATCGAGATGGCTGTAGCCACGCTGGTTACGGATCGTGCACTGCTGCTGATCGGGGAGCCGGGTACGGCCAAATCGTGGCTGTCCGAGAACCTGGCGGCGGCGATTTACGGCAACTCCGGCCTGGTTGTTCAGGGAACAGCAGGAACCAGCGAGGAGCAGGTTCGCTACTCCTGGAACTATGCGATGCTGCTGGCAAACGGGCCGACTCCGGAGGCGCTTGTGAGAAGCCCGATTATGCGGGCCATGGAAGATGGCGGCATCGCCCGCTTCGAGGAAATATCCCGCTGCGCCTCCGAAGTGCAGGACGCGCTGATCTCCATCCTGTCGGAGAAGACTATTTCCGTACCGGAGCTGGGCAAGGAAACCAGCGCACGCAAGGGCTTCTCAATTATTGCCACAGCCAATACCAGAGACCGCGGGGTCAATGAGATGTCTGCCGCCCTGAAACGGCGGTTCAATATCATTGTGCTGCCGGCACCGTCAGATATCGAGACGGAGCTTTCCATTGTGAAAAAGCGGGTAGCCGAGATTGCTGCCTCCTACGAACTTCAGGCTGCCGTTCCCGCAGATGATGCTCTGCTTAAGGTGGTTACGATTTTCCGCGAGCTGCGCAGCGGGATGACACTGGACAAGAAGGAGAAGGTGAAGACGCCGGCGGGAGTGATTTCGACGGCCGAGGCGATCTCGCTTCTGACCAACAGTATGGCACTGGCTGCAAGCTTCGGGAGCGGTGAGCTGACGGACAATGATCTGGCAGCCGGCCTGCAGGGCGCCATTGTGAAGGATGATGACAAGGATAAGCTGGTCTGGAAAGAGTATCTCGATAATGTGATGAAGAAAAAGGGGACGGAGTGGCGGGGCCTGTACCAGGCCTGTAAGGAGATGAACGAGTGACTGCGGCTGCTGAAGCTGGGGTACGTATCTTCGGGGTGCGCCATTTGTCCCCCGGCGGGGCCAGGCATCTGCTGGACTTTCTGGATGAACACAAGCCGACAGCAGTGCTGATAGAAGGTCCCAGTGATGCAACGGATGAAATCCGCCATCTGACCGAGGGAGCAACCAGGCCCCCCGTGGCCATCCTGGCCTTCACCGATCAGGTTCCTGTCCGGACGGTGCTCTGGCCGTTCGCTGTATACTCTCCGGAGTATCAGGCGATGAAATGGGCGCGGAAGCATAAGGCGGAAGCAGCCTTCATTGACCTTCCGTCCTCTGTAACCCTGGGCCTGCAGGATGCCATGAACCGGAGCAGAGCTGCCGGACCGGAGGTTGCGCCTTCCGCTGACCAGGCGGGTGAGCCGGAAGCGGCAGAAATTCAGGATGAGTCATCCGTTTACAGCCGGATTGCCCAGCTTGCCGGCGAATATGATTACGACATGTATTGGGAACGCAATTATGAGCATAACGACAGCAGCGGGGCGTATCAGGCTGCGATTCGTGCTTTTTCGGCGCACATGCGTGAGCTGGGAGAGGAGAAGGAGCTCAGAGAGCAGCCTTCCGAGTATGCTTACAATGCGCTGCGTGAAGCCTATATGCGCCGCCAGATCGGGCAGGCGGTTGCTGCAGGGCACAAGCCGGATAAAATTGTAGTCATCTGCGGGGCGTATCATGACTCTGCACTGGCGGCAGCGCTGCCGGCTATGAGTGATGAAGAGCTCGCTGCGCTCCCGTCACGCAGCACCAAGCTGACGCTGATGCCTTACTCGTACTATAAGCTGTCCACCATGTCCGGTTATGGCGCAGGCAACGCAGCTCCACATTACTTTGAAATGATGTGGGACGCTATGGCTGCCGGCAAGCCTGAGGAGCTGCCGCACCGCTATCTTTCTGCGGTGGCCGGCCATGTACGCAGCGGCGGTACCTACCGCTCCACCGCTGAAGTGATTGAAGCGGTCAGGCTGGCAGAATCGCTGGCTGCCCTGCATGGCGGCAGCAGGCCCGCGCTGCGCGACCTGCGCGATGCGGCCCAGACACTGCTAGGCCATGGAGACCTTGGCGCTATAGCAGAGCCGCTGGCGCGCGTAGATGTCGGTACGGCGATCGGCTATTTGCCTGAGGGAGTCAGTCAGACCCCGATTCAGGATGATCTGAACCGTCTGCTGAAGCAGTATAAGCTGGAGAAATACAAGTCAGCGGTAGCAAGCGACCTGCAGCTCGATCTCCGCGAGAACCGCAGAGTATCCAGTGAACAGGCAGCCTTCCTTGATCTGAACCGTTCGGTTTTGTTTCACCGGCTGAGCCTGCTGGGCATATCCTTTGCCAAGAACCGTCCAAGCGGACAGGATAGTGCGACCTGGGCGGAGCATTGGGTCATTCAGTGGTCACCCGAGGTGGAGATTCAGGTGGTCGAATCGACGCTGCTGGGTGAGACCGTTGAGGTGGCAGTTGCCTATGTGCTGCGTGAGAAGCTTCAGGAATGCCGTTCCATTGCCGAAGCTTCGGTGCTGATCCGGATTGCCTGCCAGTGCGCCATGACAGCCCAGATGGAGGAAGGTACCCGGGTGCTGCAGAATCTGGCTGCCCTCAGCCGGGACGTGGTCGGAATGGCTGCTGCTGCCCGTGAGCTGTCAACCATCCTGAGCTTCGGGGATATCCGCAAAGTCGATACTGCACCGCTCCTGCCTCTGCTTGAGGAACTGTTCAACAGAGGCTGCCTGTTCCTGCTGGACGCCAGCGGCTGCAACGATGAGGCGGCAGGGGCGATGCTGACGGCAATGAACGAACTGAACGGTATTTCGCTGGAGCATGGCGACAAGCTGGATGACGGTCAATGGCTGCAGGAGCTGCAGCAGCTCGCGGAACGTGATGACCGCAATCCGCGTCTATCCGGTTATGCCTGCGCGATTCTGCTGGAGCGCGGCAGCGTTTCGGCCGGGGAGCTTGCGGCTGAAGTGTCGCGCCGTTTGTCCCCGGGCATACCGGCCGATCTGGGCGCCGGCTGGTTCGAAGGCCTGTCGATGCGCGGGCATTATGGCCTGCTGTCACGGATGAGCCTATGGGAGCAGCTGAATGATTATATCAATGCGCTGGATGACGACCAATTCAAGCGGGCACTGGTCTTTCTCCGGAGAGCGTTCAGTACGTTCTCCCCGCGCGAGAAGACGATGATTTCCGAGCTGCTTGGCGAGCTGTGGGGTGTGAACAGCGAGCAGGCGGCAGAGGTGCTGACCGGTGAGCTGAAGGAGGAGGAAGCCAAAATGCTGGATGAGCTGAATGATTTTGACTTCGGGGACTTTTAGATGACAAATGAACATGTAGAGAAATATACGCTGACCCGCTGGCGGCTGATTCTCGGCCAGGAGGCGGATGCGGCGCTGTCCGGATACGGGGAAGGCGGGCAGCTGTCGCTGACGGAAGAAGAGCGGGTAATGGATGCTGCCCTGGCGGCCATTTATGATGAGACGGGAGCCGGGGGGGCTTCGGGGAAGGCGGCCAGCAGCAATAGGGGGAGGGGCACAGGCTCCGGGCACGGTTCCCTGAACCTGTCCAAATGGCTGGGTGACGTGCGCAGCTTCTTTCCGGAAGATGTGGTCTCGATTATCCAGAGCGATGCGATGGAGCGCAAAGGCTGGAAGCAGCTGCTGTTTGAGCCTGAGCTGCTGGCTGCAGTCAAGCCGGATATTCAGCTGGTGGGAACCCTGCTCTCGCTGAAGGGCAAAATTCCCGAGAAGACAAAAGAGACGGCACGTATGCTTGTTAAGGCGCTGGTTGATGATCTCGTCAAGCTGCTGGAGACAGATATCCGGCGGGCAGTGACCGGAGCGCTCAACAAGCGCCAGCATTCCCCTCTGCCGTCGCTCAGCGGCCTGGACTGGAAGCTGACAATCCAGCGCAATCTCAAGCATTATGACCAGGAGCGGCGGATTATTATTCCTGAGCGTTTTTATTACTTTGACCGGGCCCGCCGCAGCAAGGAATGGACGGTAATCGTAGATATTGACCAAAGCGGTTCGATGGCGGATTCCGTTATCTGGGCATCGGTGATCGGCTCGATTTTTGCCAGTATCCCGGCCTTGAACACACGTGTGGTCGTCTTCGATACTGAGGTGGTAGACCTGACCGAGCAATGCGCCAATGACCCGGTTGATATGCTGTTTGGCATTCAGCTCGGCGGGGGGACAGACATTAATAAATCCGTTAAATACTGTGAGCAGTTTATCGAAGAACCCAAAAAGACGCTGTTTATCATCGTCTCTGACCTGTACGAGAACGGCAACCAGGCAGCGCTGGTACGGCGGATGCGTGAGCTCCGGGAGTCCGGTGTCCGCACAATGACACTGCTGGCCTTGTCCGATTCCGGCAAGCCCTCTTATGACGAAAGACTTGCAAGGCAGCTGTCCAGGGATGGAACACCTTGCTTTGCCTGTACCCCCGCACTGCTGCCGGCACTGGTTGAAGGAGCGCTGAAGGGCCAGGATCTTGGGGAGCTGGCCAAACGGCTGGGTGCCCAGTAATTCTGCTGAATATAAGATCAAACTCAAGCATTATACTCAATGGCTCCGCTCCTTTAACAGAAGGACGGAGTCTTTTTAGATTTGCCGAATCCCAGGAACTCAAGGGAGCATTTTGTTGCTTTTACCCAGTTCCCGATTAGTGTGTCCGCATATCCTGGGCAATAGGAGGCGTGGCAGTTGCTGATTTCATAAACATATATAATAATTTCCATAAAAAGCTCTGCATATCTGTGCTTAATTAAGCACGGTTATTCTGGGGACGTTTGGACGGAACGCTTTATCTTATCCAGTATTAACTTTTCATTCACATATTGTGTAAGCTGCGTATATCATTTATAATCGGTTATTAAAAAGCACCTAACAATAGGAGCAGCTTGAAAGGAAATGAATCCCTTATGTCAAGTAAATTAAGAGCGGGTATCGTTGGCGGTACCGGTATGGTGGGTCAGCGTTTTGTTGCACTCCTTGAGAATCATCCGTGGTTTCAGGTAACCGTTATTGCTGCAAGCCGGAATTCGGCCGGTAAAACGTACGAGGAATCAGTAAAAGGCAGATGGAAGCTGGCTACACCTATGCCCGAAGCGGTAAAAGGCATTATGGTTCAGGATGCCTCTAATGTAGAAGAAGTGGCTGCAGATGTCGATCTGATTTTCTGTGCCGTAGATATGAAAAAAGAAGAAATCAAGGCGCTGGAAGAAGCCTATGCCAAGACAGGAACGCCTGTCATTTCCAATAACTCGGCACACCGCTGGACGCCTGACGTTCCGATGGTCATTCCTGAGATCAATCCGGAGCATCTGGCGGTTATCGCCCAGCAGCGCAAACGTCTGGGAACGGAAACAGGCTTCATCGCGGTTAAGCCGAACTGCTCTATCCAGAGCTACATGCCGGCGCTGAATGCCCTCAAGGAATTTAAGCCGTCCAAGGTTGTAGTGACCACTTATCAGGCTATTTCCGGCGCGGGTAAAACCTTTGCCGACTGGCCGGAAATGCTTGACAACGTCATTCCGTACATCGGCGGTGAAGAAGAGAAGAGCGAGCAGGAGCCGCTGCGGATCTGGGGCGAGGTATCAGAAGAAGGTATCGTTAAAAGCGAACAGCCTGTCATTACCAGCCAGTGTATTCGTGTGCCGGTAGCCGACGGCCATCTGGCAGCAGTATTCGCTTCCTTTGAACAGAAGCCTTCCAAGGAAGAAATCCTGGAGCGCTGGAACAGCTTTAAGGGACGTCCGCAGGAGCTGGAGCTGCCAAGCGCACCTAAACAGTTCATCACTTATTTCGAAGAAGAAAACCGTCCTCAGACCAAGCTTGACCGGGACATCGAGAACGGCATGGGCGTGTCCGCAGGCAGACTGCGTGAAGATTCGCTGTATGATTACAAATTCGTCAGCCTCTCCCACAACACAGTACGCGGCGCAGCCGGCGGTGCAGTGCTGATCGCAGAGCTGCTGAAGGCAGAAGGCTATATCCAGCCGAAATAATATCGTTTTTGTACAGCCTGCCGGACTGGTTCCGGCAGGCTGTTTGCGTATTTACCTGACAGGCCATGCTTAATAATGGTAAGATAGGTTGGATTGCAAAGAAACTGAACAAAAGACGGAGTGATATAGTGGCAAAAAGTAAAGGCGGCGGCACAGGCAGAGGAACCGGCAGCAAGGGCTGGACCCGCTGGAATAAAACAGCCAAGCCGGTGAAACCAAATAAAGGACCGGCAGGCGGCCAGGGGCCGAAAGGTGCAATTAAAGCCGGCAGTGATAATAAAAAGGGCGGCAGTAAATAGGATCTGGAGATGAGAATCGATAAATACATGAGCATGACCGGCATTTACCCGCGCCGGGAAACGGCCAGACTGCTTGCAGCCGGCCGGATAACGGTTAACGGTGAGGTCTGCGGCAAAAATACCCTTTTGGAGCCGGATGATCTGGTCGCTGTTGACGGCAACCCGGTCAGCTTGACTGCACAGGAATACGTATATCTGGCCCTGAACAAGCCGGTTGGCATTACCTGCACAGCTGCGCGCGGGGTTGAGGGCAACATCATTGATTATATTAACTATCCCTCCCGGGTCTTTGCTGTGGGACGGCTCGACAAACTTTCGGAAGGCCTGATTCTGCTCACGAATGACGGTGATATTGTTAACAAAATGATGCGTTCGGAAAATCAGCATGAGAAGGAATACCATGTAACCGTGGATAAGCCGGTGACCGCAGCATTCCTGGAGGCCATGTCCGCCGGTGTTGCCATTCTCGGAACCGTCACAAAGCCTTGTATTACCTATCCGATAGCAGAGCAGGAGTTCGGGATAATACTCACGCAGGGGCTCAATCTGCAGATCCGCCGGATGTGCAGGGAGCTGGGCCAAAGCGTACTCCGTCTGGAACGGACCCGGATTATGAACATTACACTGGACGGCCTGGAAAGAGGAGCGTGGCGGCATCTGACCGGGGAGGAGCTGGACAGGCTGATGCAGACGCTGAATGGATGAGAACCGGATGAACTATTTTGCGTATAAGTGAAAAACCGTACCCCGGCTGCATTAGCGGCAGGATACGGTTTTTTTATACAACAAAAGAGGGTTATTCAGCTGCCCGTCTTGCGTACCTTTTCAGCGATCATTCAGGTGGTAAATGCTATAATTAACATTCGCGAGAAAAAGGGGGGCACATAGCTTATGATCATTGGTCAACGGCAGGTTGAACGGAACGGAATCTTTTATATGATCAGATCAGCCGTCCGTGAAGATGCCGCGGAGCTGTCCGTAGTAAGGCTGCAGATTGACGGGGAGACGGAGAATATGGAGCGGCGCCAGGGCGAAGGCTTTATCAGCCCGGAAGGCTTTGAAGAGATTATCTGCAAGGATACGGAAGCGGACAGGAACTTGTTTCTTATAGCGGAAGTAGAAGGGAGGATCGCCGGATTCTCCAGGTGTGAGGGAAGCGTGCTGTCCAGAAATGCACATAAGGTTGAATTCGGCATTTGCATTCTGCGGGCGTTCTGGGGATACGGGATCGGCTACAGTCTGCTGCAGCAGGCCACTTCCTGGGCGGACAGCCAGGGGATCGTCAAGATGGGGCTGACGGTGCTGGAGACCAATACCGGGGCGATCTCGCTCTACCGCAGGTTCGGATTCGAAACCGAGGGCATCCTGAAAAAAGACAAGCTGCTGGCAGACGGTACATACTATAACACGCTGGTTATGAGCAGATTTAAGGATCCGCTAACGGATGAAGCATAACAGCATTATTCTTTTTTGCAAAACAGGGCGGGCGGCATCCGAAAGATGCTGCCCGCCCTGTTTGTATCTTCTTTAAGTCCTGCTGCTTATGATGACTTTATGCAGCAGATGCCTTGCTGCGCCAGTGATCTCCGGGGCTTGCGCAACCGCTGAGATCACCGAGATTCCATCTGCACCTGCGCGTATCACAGGTGTCACATTGTCTGCAGTAATACCGCCGATTCCCACCAGCGGTATGCTGAGCCCGCTGCGTCTTAGCTGTTCGATCACTTGTGTTCCCTGTACTGCTCTGGCATCCTCCTTGGAGGAGGTCGGGTAAACCGGGCCTACGCCGAGATAATCTGCACCATCCGCAATCGCCTGCTGTGCTTCTTCCAGCGTATGCGCCGATACGCCGACGATCTTGTCAGCACCGAGCCTGCGGCGGATGGCAGCGGCCGGCTCATCCTCCTGGCCGACATGGACCCCGTCGGCACCCAGCATTTCAGCAAGCCCGATATCGTCATTGACGATAAAGGGGATGCCGCGCTGCCGGCAGATGCCCTGGAGCTGGCGGGCCAGATCAACAGCTGCAGCGCCGCTCAGCGCACCGGGACCCTTTTCCCGGAACTGGAACAGGGTAATGCCGCCGTTAACCGCCTGCAGCAGCGTGTCTGCCGGAGACAGGCGGCAGTTCACACTGCCCATTATAAAATACAGCTTCAGCAATTCCCTGATATGTTCGCTGCGGCTAAGCATTCTGGTGCCCCTCTCTTTGACTGCGCCGGTACGCAAAATGGTTGGTCGGACCATGGCCGCTGCCGATGCCCAGGCTGTGTTCTATGGCCGCGTGAATAAAAGCTTTGGCTGTCTGTATAGCCTCATTAACAGTATCTCCTGCGGCAAGAGCGGCGGTAATGGCTGCCGAGAAGGTACAGCCGGTTCCGTGCGTATGCCGGGTATCTATGCGGGGGCTGCTCAGGTACGTTATAGCCTGCCCGTCATATATTAGATCCCTCACACCGTCCGTTCCGTCATCATGGCCCCCCTTGAGCACAACATACCCTGGGCCCATCGAGTGAATCAGCCTGGCAGCCTGTTCACGCTCTTTGAGCCCGGTGATGGTCATGCCGGTTAATATTTCGGCTTCGGGAATATTGGGGGTGACGACCAGAGACAGCGGCAGCAGCTCGCTGATTAGTGCTTCCACCGCCTCCTGCAGCAGGAGAGGAGAGCCGCCCTTGGCGACCATCACCGGATCGACAACTAGCCGGCTCCAGCCGTATTCCCTGATCTTGGCGGCAGTGGTTGTTATAATTGCACTGCTGAACAGCATACCTGTCTTTACAGCATCCGGCTGCAAATCAGCTCCAACAGAGTCGAGCTGGGCAGCCACTGCCTCCTCCGTCAGGGGATAGACAGCCTGAACGCCCAGCGTATTCTGCGCCGTGACTGCTGTGAGTGCCGACATGCCGTACACGCCCAGCTCCTGAAAGGTTTTGAGGTCGGCCTGGATGCCGGCACCGCCGCCGCTGTCCGAACCGGCAATGGTAAGTGCCTTCATTACTTGGGTCATACCGCATTCTCCTTTGCCTGAAGGTTGTTATTGGTCAAGCTGAAAGATACAAGATCTTACACTGTAGATTTCCGGGGTCACCGCTGACAGCTGGTTCAGAAATTCAATCTGGAACGCTCCCGGCCCCTGGCCTTCAGTCCGCTCTGCGGCGATCTCAGCGGCGACGCCATAAAAGGAAATCGCTTCTGCTGCCGCTTCCAGCCATGCGCCTTCGCTCGCGGCAAGAAATGCACCGGTCACTGCGCTGAGCAGGCACCCGGTTCCGGTCACCTTGGTCAGAACCGGATGGCCGTTACTGGCGACAAAGGTGCGGCTGCCGTCGGTAATGACATCCTCCCGGCCGGTAACGATGACTACACAGCCGAGCTTTTGGGCAGCCTTTTTGGCTAATGCAGTCACATCGCCTTCGCCTGCACCGGCATCTACGCCCTTGCTGGCCCAGCTCTCGCCGGCTACATTGGCCACCTCGGCCACATTGCCGCGCAGCGCAGTCAGCTGCATGGACTGCACCAGCTTTTGTGTGACCTCGCTGCGGTAAGCAGTCGCTCCGGCGCCCACCGGATCAAGCACCAGCGGTACGCCATGGGTGTTGGCGGACTGTCCGGCGAGGATCATGGAGTTGATGGCCTGTTCGTTCAAGGTGCCGATATTCAGCACCACTGCTCCGGACATGGCGGCAACATCCGCAACCTCTTCGCGTGCATCGGCCATAAAAGGGGAGGCACCCAGCGCCAGCAGCCCGTTGGCGGAGAAGTTGGCCACCACGATGTTTGTAATGTTATGTACGAGCGGATTCAGCTCGCGTACCTTGGCTAAATAGGACATGATTATTCCTCCTGAAAATTAGGATCTAAAATGTAACCCTCACAAATTAACAAAGGCTTCATCGCTTTCCGTTTCACCGGACAGCAGCCCGCTTCTAGACAGCCAGTCTGCGACCCGGTTCCACGACTCTGATGTCTGATATCCGAAAGGCTCGTCTCCTGCATCCATCAGCGGCAGCAAGATGTCCAGACTTTGGCTCTCGATCTCACGGTCGAGCGGGGCCGTGCTGTCCTCATGGGCCAGCAGAATATCCAGAGCTTCCTTCGGGTGATCCTGCACGAACTGCTGTCCTTTACGGGCCGCGTTCATGAATTTGCTGTAGAAATCCTTGGATTCCTGAAGCCGCTGCTCACCGGCAACCAGCACCAGCTCATAATAGTCAGGCACTCCGAAGGCTGTAGGGTCGATGGATGTAACAGGATGATTCTCCTTGTCCAGTATCAGCTGCTCGTGATTGATGAAGCCGCCAATGATGGCATCAACGCGGCCTGCGGTAATGGCAGGAATCAGGTCAAAGCCGACATCCACCATCGTAATCGACTGCGGATCACCGCCGTCATGCTCCACCATGGTCCGCAGCATAGCTTCATAGAGTGGTATGGAGGAGTAACCTGCGGTTTTACCGGTAAGCTCCTTGGGGCTTTTGATGCCGCTGTCAGCCGGAACCAGCAGATGATTGAGCGGATGACGGACTAGCGCGGCAACAGATACAACGGGAATTTCCTCTGAACGGGCCATCAGCACCTGGGGCTGATAGCTGAGGGCAAGATCAACCTTGCCTGCGGCGGCCAGCTTCAGGGCATCGTTGCTGTCGGCAGGCATTTGCAGTACAACTTCAAGTCCCTCCTCGGCAAAATAACCCTTTTCTTGAGCAGCATACAAAAAAGAATGCACTGCATTCGGATACCAGTCCAGCATGACTGTCATCTTGTGCAGCTGCCCACTGACATTGCCTGAGGCAGCATCCGTGGAGGGATCAGCTGCATTTGACCCGCTGCAGCCGCTGATTACAGCAAGCAGGCTGGTCAGGACCAGCAGCGCGGCTCTAACGCGCAGATTTCTTTTAGATGATTTGTTACAGATGGGATTAGTGCTCATCGTCGTAAACCTCTTTTCTTTACAATAATTTGTTCAGCAGCGCAGACACTCAGGAACAGCAGGACTCCCAGAACAGAGAGCAGAAAGACAGCGGCGAACAGCTCTGCGCTGTGCAGATTGCCGGCCATCCGGCGGCTGTAATAGCCGAGACCCCGGCTGCCTCCGAGCCATTCACCGATGGTGGCTCCAATGACGCAATAGACAATCGACAGCTTCAAACCTGAGAAATAGGCGGGCAGCGCCAGCGGGATCTGCGTTTTGACCAGCAGCTGCCGGCGGCTGGCACCAAGAGTCAGCAGGAGCTCCTTGTATTGCTCCCCGCTTTTATACAGTCCGTCGTAAGTACCGACTACAACCGGGAAGAAGGCGGTCAGAAAAACAACGGCAATTTTGCCCCCGAGTGAATAGCCGAACCACATAATCAGGATAGGGGAGAGCGCAATCAGCGGAATGGTCTGGCTGACAATCAGCAGCGGATACACCGCTTTGGCCAGCGGCTGGAACAGATGCATCCCCAGTCCCAGCAGGGTGCCGCAGCCTGCGGATAACAGGAACCCGAGCAGGATTTCCTGCAAGGTGGCCGGCAAATGCACACTTAGCAGCAAAGTCCGGTGTTCCAGCAGTGCGGCCCAGACCGAGGAAGGTGCGGGCAGGATGAACGCGGGAACCTCACCGAACCGTACACCGCCTTCCCAGACTGCGATGATTATCAGCACCAGCAGGGCGGCAGGAGCATAGGCGTGAAGAAGCCGTTTAATGCGCAATGCTCTCATACAGCCTCCGCTCCAGCTCTTCCCGCAGCTGCATAAACTGCGGCTGATAGATCAGCTCCCCGTGCCTTGGCCGCGGCAGCGGCACAGCAATCTCCTGCAGGCTCCCGCTATGCATGAGGCAGATCCGGTCGCTGAGCAGCAGTGCCTCCTCCAGATCATGGGTGATGAACAGCACCGTCCGGCCCAGGCTGCTCCACAGCTGCAGCAGCCAGCGGTGCAGGCCGCGCTTGGTCAGGGCATCAAGTGCTCCGAAAGGCTCATCAAGCAGCAGCAGCTCACTCCCTGCGGACAGCGTCCGGGCAAGGGCAATCCGCTGGCGCATGCCGCCGGACAGCTCCTCCGGATAAGCATTCTCCGTGCCGGCAAGGCCGAGACTGTGCAGCAGGCTGCGGATCTGCTGCACGGCAGCCTCTTTGCTGCCGCTCCGCTTCAGCTCCCACGCCAGCAGGCAATTGTCCAGCACGGTTCTCCACGGCAGCAGCAGATCCTGCTGCGGCATATAGCCGATCTTTCCAAGCCGGGCAGCACTGCCGGTTGAAGGCCTGCCGCCGAATGAAATGTCTCCGCTAGAAGGTTCAAGCAGCCCGGCGATGATACGCAGCAGGGTGCTTTTCCCGCAGCCGCTGGCTCCGACCAGGGAAATGAATTCTCCCTGCTGTACGTTCATGGACAGCCCTTGGATAACAGGCCGGCCTGACCCGGCGCCATAGGAATAGCTAAGATTAGTAATCGAGAGCATAGCAGTCTACTTTACCTCCTTGAATTACGAAAAACATTGAACGCAAAAAGACCTCTTCATTTCTGGAGGAAATAAAGAGGTCTGAAAGATAAAGTCTGTCAACTGGATACAGACAATGCTGATCGTTCCTGCTCCACTTCCCTCCGCTGGTATGATCCAGATCAGGTTCCAAGGGTCCGGAGCTTAGCTCCGTCTCAGTCGGCCGACTCCCCTAGTGAAATAAAAGATTCTTATTCAATTCGTAATTGCTAATTAATATACCATAACCTGGCGGTTTGTAAAGAGAGGCTTACTGCCCTTTTTGAATGCCGGTTACGAACAGGGCGAGTATACCGTCCGTAATCTGCTCCTTAGTTGAGCCGTGCTGCTTCATCTGATACAGATACAAATCGGGGCTTAGCACGGCAATCAGAGCCGTGGCTGTAAACTGCGGATCAACCAGACCGATCTCACCACCGGCGGCAGCGCGTCTGAGCAGCTGGGTCAGAAACTCGTTCAGCCTGCGGAAAAAGGGGTGTTCAAACTGGGTGAGCTGCTTCTTGCCGGTAAACTCCGATTTGATCAGCTGCAGCAGCTCGGCATGCTGCTCAATAAATCCGACAATCCGGCTGATGCTGCGCTGCAGGTGATCAAGAGCAGCCTTATCTGCCTGCGGCAGTGCCAGCTCATTTTCCAGACTGAGCAGAAACCGGTCCGTGCTGTCGCGCAGCAGCAATGAACAAATTTCACCTTTATCAGAAAAACGTCGGTACAGTGAGCCCTGGCCGATTCCGGCCCGCTTGGCGATGGCGTACATACTGACAGCCTCCAGCCCGTTTGCGGTGAACAGCTCGCGCGCTGCCTCTAGAATACGCTCCTTATACGGGTCAGATGCGGCGGATGGGACAATAGGTTTAGAAGGGGTCATGGCTTTTCCTTTCGGTATAGGTAGTATTCAGCTTATATAATCAAGAATTTATTGACACAGCGGACAATTGTCCGTAGACTGTTAATGAATTATACGGACAGTTGTCCGCATAGACATTATATAAAGAGAAGGGTTCAGCGGTCAATGTCACAGAACCTGTACTGGCATAGGAGGAGAAAGAAGATGCAAGGAGTAATCAAGGAGGATGCCGAGTTCCGGTTGTCCGGTATCCTGGTGCCGCTGCTGGCGATCATATTCGGTGTATTTATGGTTGTCCTCGACAGCACGGCGATGAATGTGGCGTTATCTACGCTGGTTGAAGATTTTCATACCAATCTGACAACACTGCAGTGGATTGTAACCGGCTATATGCTGGCACAGGCTTCGGTCATTCCGCTGTCCGGCTGGCTGTCCGACCGCTTCGGGGCCAAAACCGTTTTTCTGACTGCAGTAGTGGTATTCACAATAGGTTCCATTCTATGCGCTACGCCAAACAGTGCAGAATGGCTGATTGCATTCCGGGTGCTGCAGGGACTCGGGGGCGGCTGCGTTTTGCCGGTAGGCATGGCCTATGTGTACAAGCTCGCACCCAAGAGCAAGGTCGGCATTGTAATGGGCATTATGGGTATTCCGGTGCTGTTCGCTCCGGCCATCGGGCCGGTTCTGTCCGGCTGGCTGGTTCAATATCATTCATGGAGATGGATCTTCCTGATCAATATCCCGATCGGCATTATCTGCCTGCTTATTGGCCTGCGCAAGCTGCCGAATGCTAAGCGCGGACAGGTACCGGGAATGGATAAGCTGGGGATGATCCTCGGGCCGCTGGCCTTTGCCTCTCTGACCTACGGGGTCAGTCAGGGGGCGGAAAGCTGGTCCTCCAAAAAAACACTGATCGGGCTTGCACTTGGACTGGCAGCGCTGATTGCTTTTGTCATCGCCGAGCTGCGTTCCAGGACGCCGCTGCTGGAGCTGCGCATCCTGCGCTCGGTTGATTTCACCACAGGCATTCTGGTCCAGTGGATCGCCCAGTTCGGGTTGTACGGAGCCCTGTTCCTGCTTCCGCAGTTTCTGCAGCAGGCCCGCGGCTTCGGTGCTTTTGACACCGGACTGACTCTGCTCCCGCAGGCGATTGCCTCCGGCCTGATGATGCCGGTGGCCGGTATTCTTTTTGACAAAATCGGGGTGCGCTGGCTTGTCGTCTGCGGCCTCAGCCTCGTCTCCGGTGCACTGTATCAATATTCCCATGTGGATCTGTCTACAGAGAGCCGGGATCTGATCGTACCGCTGATCATGTGCGGAGCAGGCATGGGGATGATGATGATGCCGATGAATACCCACCTGCTGAATAAAGCGCCCATTCATCTGGTCAACCGGGTGACTTCGCTGACGAACTCGATGCAGCAGGTGATTAACTCGCTTGCGGTATCCACGCTGGTTACCATTCTTACCTCTAGAGCAGCGTCCCGCGGTGCCGAAATGCAGGCAGCTGCTGCCGCATCCGGCGTTGATCCTGCCAAAGCTTCACCTGAAGTGCTGAAGCAGGCCACACAGACTGTAATGGCACAGGGCTTTGCCGATACCTTCCACATCATGATTTTTGTCGCCTTGGGGGGAGCTGTGCTCGGACTGCTGCTGCGTAGAGGGCGTAAAGGCAGAGATGGTGAATCCAGACCGCAGGCAGAAATGATGCACGGTTAACGAAAATAGGCGTAGACTGGAAATCCCTGCTTACCTGAAAGGGTCGGCGGGGATTTTTTTGCGCTGCGGACGCTGGAGAGGGAGAAGAATAGGTTTTTGGGGCATAATAACTTCAAACTATATCACCGCCAAACACAGCCTGAGGAGGAACAAATAATGAAAACATGGGCTCTGGCCCCGCTGCTGCTGCTGGGAATACTGCTTGCAGCCTGCGGAACCAGCGATAACACGAATACAGCTGAAGGAACTACTGGAGGCGCCGATGTAACGGCAGCCCCTGCAGAGCAGAACAGTCTGGAGAAGATAAAGGCCTCAGGCAAGCTGAGGATCGGTACCGAAGGAACCTATTCCCCGTTCACTTATCATGATGCTGACGGAACGCTCACAGGCTTCGATGTGGACATCGCCCGGGAGATAGCCAAACGGATCGGGGTGGAAGCCGAGTTTATCGAGACCCAGTGGGACGGAATTTTTGCCGGGTTGGATGCAAAACGCTTCGATACTATTTTTAATGAGGTGTCGATTACGGATGAGCGCAAGGTCAAATATGACTTCTCCGAGCCTTATGTCATGTCCAAAGCCGTGCTGATTGTCAGCGAAAAGAATAACGACATCAAGAGATTTGCGGATCTGAAGGGCAAAAAATCCGGCCAGTCGCTGACCAGCAACCTGTCCGACATCGCCCGTCAGAACGGTGCTGAAATAGTGGCCGTGGAAGGCTTCAATCAGGCCATCGATCTGCTCGTTTCCGGCCGGATTGATGCGACTGTAAATGACGGGCTCTCTTTTCTGGATCTGAAAAAGCAGAAGCCCGATGTCCAAATTAAGCAGGTGGACGAAATCGCCGAAGGCTCGCAGAGTGCAGCCGTATTCCTGAAGGGGAATGAAGAGCTGGTGGAGGCGGTGAACAGGGCTCTGGCAGACATGAAGCAGGATGGAACGTATCTGGCGATTTCCGAGAAATATTTCGGTGCAGACGTCTCCAAATAAAGGCTGGAGGAGCTTCTAAGCGATGGATGAACGTAAGCTGCAAATTTTTCTGGATTCGCTGCTGCCCCTGTTCAAGGCCGGCGTGGCATATACGATCCCGCTGGCGCTGGTCTCCTTCGTGCTGGGCCTGCTGCTTGCGGTTGCTACAGCGCTGGTAAGGCTTTCCTCATGGCGCATTCCGGAGCTGATTGCCAGATTCTATGTCTGGATCATCCGGGGGACGCCGCTGCTGGTGCAGCTGTTCATCATCTTTTACGGGCTGCCGTCAGCAGGCATTGTGCTTGATCCGTTTATTGCTGCCGTTATCGGCTTTACCTTGAGTGTTGGGGCCTACTCCTCCGAAATTGTCCGTGCGGCCATTTTGTCGATTCCTAAAGGGCAATGGGAGGCTGCGTACTCTGTGGGGATGACCCGGGGACAGGCCCTGCGCAGAATCATCCTGCCCCAGGCGGCGCGGGTGTCGGTTCCGCCGCTTGCCAATTCTTTTATCAGCCTGGTAAAAGATACATCGCTTGCGGCCGGCATCACCTATGTTGAGATGTTCCGGACTGCCCAGCAGATCACTGCAACAACCTATGAGCCGCTGCTGCTCTATTCCGAAGCTGCGTTATTCTACCTGCTGTTCTGCTCAGTGTTGTCAGGGCTGCAGAATGTGCTCGAAAAACGCTTTGACCGCTATACGGCAAGATAGGAGGACAGCCCGTATGATCGAAATCAGGGATCTGCATAAGAGCTTTGGCCCGCTGGAGGTGCTTAAAGGCATTAATCTCCGGCTGGAGTATGGTAAAGTGCTTGTTATCATCGGTCCTTCAGGATCCGGCAAAACAACCCTGCTGCGCTGCTTCAATCTGCTGGAGCTGCCCGATCAGGGCATTCTTAACGTTGCCGGAATAGAGATCCGTTTCGCCGAAAAAGCCAAAATTCCCCGCAAGACGGTCCTGGGCCTGCGTCAAAAGACAGGAATGGTCTTCCAGTCCTATAACCTGTTTCCGCATATGACTGCTCTCGGCAATGTGATGGAGGGACAGATTACCGTGCAGAGGCGTTCCCGGGAGGAAGCGCGAAGCCGGGGACTTGAGCTTCTGGGCAAGGTGGGATTGTCGGACAAGGCGGAGGCTTATCCCCATCAGCTGTCCGGCGGGCAGCAGCAGCGGGTGGCTATCGCCCGGGCGATGGCGGTGGAGCCGGAGGTTCTTCTCTTTGATGAGCCGACCTCGGCACTTGATCCGGAGCTGGTCGGTGAGGTGCTGAAGGTGATCAGGCAGCTTGCTTCTGAAGGGATGACAATGGTCATTGTGACCCATGAAATGAAGTTTGCCGCTGATGTTGCTGATCTGATTGTCCTGATGGATCAGGGGTTCATTCTGGAACAGGGGACCCCGCAGCAAGTGCTGCAGCATTCGCAGAATCCGCGTGTCCGGCAGTTCCTGAACAGATTAAGCGGAGATGAACAATAAAAGGCAGTCCGGGGGAAGCCGGATTGCCTTTTTACGTCTGAGCATCCCGTTTACGGGTTGATCAGGTTACGCGGTTAATCACCGGATGCTGCCTGACGGCCATTAAGATATTCCAATGCGTTATAGAGCATAACGGCAGCTTCAGCACGGGTAATTTCGCTTTTCGGATTAAAATTGCCTTTGGCATCAAGGGCATTGACGTTGTATTTGAGCGAACGCTGAATGCTGCCCTGATAGGACGGGTTCATCTGTTCCTCATCTGCAATCTTGGCAGGCACGATGTTAATCATCGGCAGATTGCCCGCCTTTTCCATGCCCTGAATCAGCAGGCTGGTGAACAATTCCTTGGTTACCGGCTTGGACGGGTCAATGTCTGCCGGAATCTCCACCCCGTTATAATGGGCATTGATGAAAGCCTCGGCATACCAGGCGTTATCTTTGACTTTGCTGAATATCGCACTGGCTACCGGCGCCTTGTTGAAGTCAATGGCCGCAAGGCTTAGCTGCAGGCCGCCGGAAATAAACTGCACGGCCTGGGCATTGGTAACAATGGAGCCGGGTAGAAAACGGGTATCCGACAGCCCCTTGATCAGCCCCTTCGACTTCAGGGAATTAATCTTGTCTTTGCCGGTCACATTATCGATATCCTTAAAGGTGCCGCCGGCCGCAAAGAGGGGACTCACGAGCGAGAAGGATAGGAGCGAAACGGTTGTAATCACTGCGAAAGCAGGCTTTTTCATCATTGTTGTTCACCTCTGTACATAGGTTGGGCCGCTTGGCCATTAGTACCTATTGTGACGCAGCAATCGATGGAAAGGTTGCGGGAAAACCCGGCTATAATGTTATAATAATGTCAGGTGCTTTTCATTTTTAGTATATTTTGTTATGCTTATATCGTAATGATTACTGATTACCAGCTAGTGACAGGCAGACTTGTTATATGGAAAGGTGGTAGAGCCAGAATGAACCCGATTGCAAATATCAGCCAGCAGTTTGCCGCGCATAACTATAAATTGACCCCTCAGCGTGAAGCGATCGTGAAGGTGCTGCTCGACAACGAAGAGGAGCATTTAAGCGTAGAAGAAGTCTATATGAGAGTTAAAAACAGCTACCCGCATCTGGGACTGGCCACCGTGTACCGGACCCTTGAGCTGTTGTGCGAGCTGCATATCGTTGAAAAAATGAATTTCGGCGACGGTGTGGCCCGTTATGACCTGCGGGGTGACGGCCATGGTCATATGCACCATCATCTGATCTGCAGCGTCTGCGGCCGGCTTGAAGAGATCAAGGATGACTGGCTGCTGGAGCTGGAGCAGCGGCTGGAGGCGGAATACGGCTTCAGCGTAACGGATCACCGGCTTGATTTCAAAGGCACCTATAATAACTGCAGGCAGACCGGCTGTAAAGGTGACAAGGAACGCAAGGCTGTATCCTGACAGCTTAAACATTTCAACAAAAAAGAAGCAAGGCGGCGATAACGCGGCGTTGCTTCTTTTTGCGGTAAGCACATTATAAGATCTGTAACAGGTCAGGATTTGCTGGGAACAAATGACCGGATCCAGCTGCCGAAGCTGCCGGGATTACGGGACTGTACAAGGATTACACCCTCGCCGCGGAACCGGCAGACGATGGCTTCACCGCTGGTCAAGCTGTTCAGCCAGCCTGATGCGGCCTTTTCAATCTTGTAGTCCATATAACTTGGCCATGCCACCAGATGCCCGTTGTCAACAATCATCTCTTCCCCGGGAGCCAGGTTGATTGCATGGATGGCCCCGAACGACGAGAGGAAGACCGTTCCGCGCCCGCTGATTTCCACAATAAAAAAGCCTTCGCCCGAGAATAACCCTCTGGCCAGGTTTTGCATCTTGGTATTAACCTGTATCCCTTGCGTGCCGGCCAGGAAGCCGTCTTTTTGCACATAAAGGTTATAAGAGCCGTCGAGCTCGATCGACTGAATGTCACCGAGCGCTCCCGGTGCAAGGAGCACCTCACATTGGCCGCGCGTTGCGGTCAGTTCCTGGAAGAAGAACTTTTCCCCGCTGAGCATCCGGCCCAGGCCCCGCATGAGCCCTCCGTCTACCGTCCCTCTTAATTCAATGCCCGGCGACATGGCAACCATGGCACCCATTTCGGCTTTTACACTCTCGCCCGGATTCAGTTCTACCTTGAGCATTGCGAACGCACCGTCATATAGTACATCGTATTTCATCGTTATCCCCCTCCGGTTCAACCGCTTGTCCTGCTAAATTCTCATCTAGTATACCATTTTCTGGTTCATCAAGCTGATAGAACAAGAGACGGTAAAGAAAAGTTAACAAAAACTGTACCGGGAAACGGGTGCGGGAATATGTTAAAATTGAATTATGTTAGCTAAACAGTAAAGGAGTGTTGCTGAAATGGCACGTACAAAAACTCAGAAGGCACTGCGCAGTGCAGAGCGTACGGGAACATGGTGCGCAGAGAATAACCGGAGAACCGCCGCGGATTATGGCGCAATCTCACAGCATGTGCGGGTCACCCCGGGCAAACGGGAGAAACTGAATAAGGTCAAACACAAGGAGCGGATCTTTCAGGATGGCGCTCCTTTTGCTTGGCTTGCAGGGAAAGCCGGCTGATCAGGATAACATCAGGTTACATTTGTTCTCTGCTGTATGTACGGTACTGCTTGGGCGACATCCCGAATCTTCCGCGGAACAGCCGGTGGAAATACGTATAATTGGCAAACCCGCAGGTTTCGGAGACATGCTCCAGGGGCATCGGGCTGAAGGTAATTCGTTCCCTGGCCATTTCCAGCCGTACATCATTGACATATTTGACAATGCTGGTTCCGAATGCCTCCTTGAACAGATGAACCGCCCGCGAAACAGATATATCCGCGTAGGCTGCCACATCCTCAAGCCGGAAGGGGATCGCAGCATGCTCCTCCACATATTGCTTCATCCGGTAGGCAAGATACCCCTTGGGTGAAATCGCCCGCTGCTGCGTCATCAGCCTGTCGATTTCCATACATAGAATCTGCAGATAACAGGCAGTAATCTCCGGTGAGGACTCGGACAGCCGGCGCTGCTCCAGAACGAGCTGGCGGAACAGGCCGAGAAAGTGCTCGGTAAGCGGCAAGCGGAGCACTGCCGGACGCGGCTTGCGGCCCCACCAGTCCTCAATCCAGGGTCCGCCGCAAAAAATATGGTAATCCCCGCTCTCTACCCGCGGCTTGCCGGCAGCATACGTTTCTTTATCGATGCTCAGATAATAGGGGTCATTTGGAGCAAACAGCATCAAATCGCCTGCTTCAACAGCTGACAGCTCGCCGCCAATCCGGGTCCGGCTCCGTCCTTCGGTCTGCAGGCGCAGCAGATAATTCTGTACTCCGTCCGCGCGGGACATGTGAAAAGGCTTGCGGTGAAAGGAAAATCCGGCAGTATAAACGTGGCATGGTGCGGTGTAGGTCATGTGTCCTCCTGAGTGACAGAAATGAGAGCCAGATTGTTCATGTTTGAATCATATTATTCATTTTATTATATACGCTTTCATATTACCATGTAGCTATGCAAAAACATATACAGAATGCAAAGGAGGCTGTGCTGCAGCTCTTGGAGCTACATAAGCAGTTAGCGGAAATGGAGAGTACTGAAGCGGAGTATACAGGGTGGGATTAAATGGCAGCCCTTTTGTTCAGGTGACCCGTAAGGCTGGCCTGGGCTTGTCTCTTAGAGGACACCAATAGCGGTACGCACAGTAACTTGATACGGATTAGGAGTGGGAGCAATGTTAAAACTGGGTCTTCAGCTGTATACGCTTAGAGAAGAACTGGAACAGGATTTTGAAGGTACGCTGCGCAAGGTTGCGGAGCTGGGATATACCGGTGTGGAGTTTTTCCACTATTTCGGCCGGAGTGCAGAGGAAGTAAAGGCACTGCTGGAGGAGACCGGACTTGCTGTGCTGGGAGCACATCGTCCGTATGATGCCATGCTGAACGATACTGCAGAAGAGATCCGTTATAATCTGGCCATCGGGAACCGGAATCTGATCATTCCTTTTTTGACGGAAGAGCAGCGCAACTATGCAGAAGTAGCGGCCAACCTGCGGGTGATCGGTGAAAAGTGCCGTGAGCAGGGGGCAGTCCTGTCTTACCACAATCATGATTTTGAATTCACGGATTCCTATGGGGAGCGCACCGCTTTTGACGGTATCTTTGAAGAGGTGCCGGCGGACCTGCTCCAGGTGGAAATGGATACCTGCTGGGTACACTTCGCCGGGTTTGATCCGGTAGCTTACATTCAGAAGTATGCAGGCCGTCTGCCGATCATCCATCTTAAGGATGTGAAGAAGCGCGAAGACGGATCGCCGGAAACGGTTGTTTTGGGAGAAGGGGAGGTAAATCTTTCCGCTATACTGGAAGCTGCGGCTGAAGCCGGCGTAGAATGGGCTGTTGTGGAGCAGGATTTCTGCAGCCGTTCACCGCTGGCAAGTGTAGAAGACAGTTTAAACTGGGTAAAAGCTTATGCTAATCAAGGGGGAAAAGTTCATGTCTAACATCAAACACAAAATTGCTATTATCGGCTGCGGAGGTATCGCAAACGGTAAACATATGCCGAGCTTGTCCCGTCAGGCGGATGCCGAAATGGTAGCCTTCTGCGATATTATTGAAGAACGCGCACAGGAAGCCGCCGGTAAATACGGCGCCGAAGGCGCTGCAGTTTATACCGATTTCCGTGAGATGCTGGCAGCCGGCGGATTTGACATTGTGCATGTATGTACACCGAACGACAGCCATTCCGAAATCACTGTAGCGGCGCTCGAAGCCGGCAACCATGTTATGTGCGAGAAGCCGATGGCGAAGACTGCGGCCCAGGCGCAGGAGATGCTTGAGGCTGCACGCCGTACCGGCAAAAAGCTTTCGATCGCCTACCAGAACCGCTTCCGTGCAGACAGTGAATACCTCAAGGGGATGTGCGAAGCCGGAGAGCTCGGCGACATCTATTACGGTAAGGCGATTGCTCTGCGCCGCCGTGCAGTTCCTACCTGGGGTGTATTCCTGGATGAAGAGAAGCAGGGCGGAGGCCCGCTGATCGATATCGGTACGCATGCCCTCGACCTGACGCTGTGGCTGATGGACAACTACAAGCCGCGTATGGTGGTAGGTTCGACCTTCCACAAGCTGGGCCAGCGCAAGAATGCCGCTAATGCCTTCGGACCGTGGGACCCGGAACAGTTCAAGGTTGAGGATTCTGCTTTTGGCTTTATTACTATGGAAAATGGCGCAACCATCTCGCTGGAATCCAGCTGGGCGCTTAATGTCTCCGAGTTCGGGGAAGCTAAGACATTGCTGGCCGGTACTGAAGGAGGGGCCGACATGAAGGACGGCCTGCGCATCAACGGTGAACGGGCCGGACGCCTGTTCGAAACGAAGGTCGATCTCTCCTCAGGCGGTGTAGCCTTCTACAGCGGTTCCGCAGAATCCGAAGCTGACCGTGAAGCCCGCCTGTGGCTGGAGGCGGTAAGAGAAGACAAAGATCCGGTTGTTTTGCCGGAGCAGGCGCTTGTCGTCACCCAGATCCTTGAAGCGGTATATGAATCTGCGCGTACCGGACGGGCCGTATATTTTGACGGCAGCTCGGACAACGAATAGAATAAAATTAGCCGGAAACCCTGGAAGAAATGTGCAGGGTTTTCGGCAATGATAAGGAATCATCAGACAAACAGGAGTGGAATCCATGAGTTCTAATAAACATACTGTAGTTATCGTCGGGTACGGCGGAATGGGAAGCTATCATGGTCAATTGATCAGCGAAAACCCAAATCTTGAGGTAGCAGGAACGTTTGACCTGCTGGAAGGACGCCGGAAAGCGTCTGTCGAGGCAGGGTACAAAGCCTATGAAAGCTATGAGGAGGTGCTGGCAGACCCGGCAGTTGAGGTAGTGCTGATTGCTACCCCTAATGATGTGCATAAGGAGATTGCCGTCCGGGCGCTGCAGGCAGGCAAGCATGTAGTCTGCGAGAAGCCTGTGGCCATGTCTTCTTCAGAGCTGAAGGAGATGATTGCTGCTGCTGATGAGGCCGGCCGGGTGCTGATGGTGCACCAGAACAGACGCTGGGATGAGGATTTCCGGATCATCAAGCAAATGTACGAGACGGAGACGATCGGAACCCTGTTCCAGATTGAGTCCCGTGTACACGGTGCGAACGGCATTCCGGGCGACTGGCGGCATGTCAAGGCACAGGGCGGCGGCATGCTGCTGGACTGGGGCGTGCATCTGCTGGACCAGCTGCTGTTCATGATTGACAGCAGAGTAACCAGTGTCTCCAGCACCCTGAGCTTTATCCTCGGCAATGATGTTGACGACGGCTTTGAGGCAGTGCTGCAGTTTGAGAACGGCATCAAGGCAATAGTTGAAGTAGGCACAACGAACTTCATTACGCTGCCCCGATGGTATGTGAAGGGGGTGGAAGGATCGGCAGTCATTGAAGACTGGTCGCTCAGCGGCAGAATCGTGACCCGCAACAATGAATCCGAGCACCGCGAACCGACTCCGATCCGCGCCGGAGTAGGCCTTACCAAGACGATGGCTCCACCGTCGGAAGGCTCTACGATCACTGCCGGACTGCCGCCGGCAGCCGAGCTGCCGGACGGATTCTACAGCAATTTCGTGGCGGTAATCGAGGGGACAGCGGAACCAATCGTCAAAAATTCGGAAGTGCTGCGTGTGCAGAATCTGATTGAAGCGATTTTTGCAGCTGCTGAGAAGAACGAGGTTATCAAGGATTTTGATACTTACGGGGTTTAAAAGCGGACAATAAAACGGATGAGAGGCGGCAGGTCAATGAAACTTGGAGTATTTATGGTGCTTTTCGGCGGTCGCAAGCTGGAGGATGCACTGGATTATGTAGTTTCCAAAGGGCTCAAGGCGGTAGAGATCGGTACAGGGGGCTATCCGGGGAACAGCCACTGCGATGCAAAGCTGCTGCTGGAGAACGAAGCGGCGCTGCAGGAATTCAAGCACCAAATCGAATCGCGCGGGCTGATCATCAGTGCGCTTAGCTGTCATGGCAATCCGCTGCATCCGCAGAAGGAGCTGGCGCAGAAGGACCATGAGGATTTCGTTAATTCCGTCAAGCTGGCCCAGAAGCTGGGAGTTCAGGTGGTCAACACCTTCTCCGGCTGTCCGGGAGACCATGAAGGTGCGAAGTATCCAAACTGGCCGGTGGCTCCATGGCCGAACGATTACCAGGAGATTCTGGCCTGGCAGTGGGAGAACAAAGTCATTCCGTATTGGAAGGAAATGGCTGATTTCGCCACGGAGCATGGCGTGAAGATTGGTCTGGAGCTGCATGGAGGCTTCTCCGTTCACACTCCTGCAACCCTGCTGCGGCTGCGTGAAGCTGCCGGAGATGCCATCGGCGCCAACCTTGATCCGAGCCATATGTGGTGGCAGGGCATTGATCCGGTGCAGGCCATTCACATTCTCGGCAGGGCAGGAGCGATCCATCACTTCCATGCCAAGGATACGGTGATCGATCCGGTGAACGTCAACAAGCACGGTCTTACCGATATGCAGCCGTACACCAATATGCTTGACCGCGCCTGGCAGTTCCGCTCCGTGGGTTACGGGCATGATGTGAAGACCTGGGCGGATATCATCAGCGCGCTGCGTCTGGTCGGCTATGATTACGTAGTCAGCATTGAGCATGAAGACGGCCTGATGTCGATTGAAGAAGGCTTCTCCAAGGCTGTCGACAATCTCCGGCAGGTGCTGATTGAGGAACCGCTTGGCGAGATGTGGTGGGTATAAACGCCGGTGGAGAGCTTTACTAAGGTCAAGCTGGATGACAGCCAGCTTAGGGCTGCGGTGCAAGCCGCTTTTGGTGAAGGTTGTGCTGTTCTCTCATGTACAGAGCTGACCGGCGGATTTTTTAATACGGCTTATGATCTGGAGCTTGAGGACGGGAAACAGGTAATTCTGAAGGTGGCCCCATCTCTCGAAACCAGAACACTTAGCTATGAGTGCAATATAATGGCCGCTGAAGTGAATGCGCTCCGCCTTGTTGCAACAGACGGACGGATTCCGGTTCCTGCGGTGTACAGCTTTGATGACAGCAGCAGTGTTCTGCCTTGCCCTTATTTTTTTATGGAAAAGGTGTATGGACAGCCGTACAGTGAGGTGAAAGAAAGCTATTCACCCGCAGAACAGGCTGAGATTGAGCGGGAACTGGGCCGGTATCAGCGCCTGATTAACGGGATTACCGGGACAAGGTTCGGGCTGTTCACACAGGATGCAGGGGAAGATGCGCTGACATGGCGGGAGTCGTTCACCGGAATGCTTCGCACACTGCTAGAGGACGCCAGGGAGCTAGGGGTGACTTTGCCGGCAGAGGATGAGCTAATCTGGAAGGTGCTGGGGCATTATCTGCCGGCTCTGGATGAGGTGACGGAACCGCGGCTGATCCATTGGGATCTGTGGAATGGCAATCTGTTTGTGCAGGACGGGAAAATTGTCTCTATCATTGACTGGGAGCGGGCCCTGTGGGGCGATGTGCTGATGGAATATTATTTCCGTCATTTTGAGCATTCAGCGCCTTTCTATGAGGGTTACGGGCAGACCTTCGGCAGTCCGGGAGAGCGTCTGCGTATCAAGCTCTATGATTTCTATCTGGATCTGATTCTGAGGATTGAATGTGACTCACGCCAATACAAGGACGAGAATCATATCCGCTGGACTGCGGATAATCTTGCAGAAAGCTGGAAATCCTTTAGCACCTTGGGCAGTAGTCCGATAGCGTAAGCGCAAGAAGGCCGGGCCGCCATCCGCGGAACCCGGCCTTCTTGTGTGGATAACTAGATCTGCCTGACTGACAGCTTAAAACTGGTTCGGAACAATGACAACAGGGTCTGTATCCGCCTCATAATCAATTCCGGCAGTCTCAAAGCCGAACAGCTGGAAGAACTCCTCACGGTAGCTGCGCAGATCGGACAGCTCATCCATGGTCTCCGTAGTCAGCAGCGGCCAAAGCCGGTCAACTTCCGCCTGTACGGAAGGCTCCAGCTCCCAGTCGTCGATCCGGATACGCCCCGCCTCATCAACTGGAATGCCTCCGGCAGCATATAAGCGTTCATTGAACAGCCGGTAGGCCTGCTCGATGCAGCCTTCGTGTGTGCCGTGTTCCTTCATGATCTTGTACAGGAGCGAGATGTAGAGCGGGACTACCGGCAAGGCTGAGCTGGACTGCGTAACCAGGCCTTTGCTGACTGCCACATAAGCCCGTCCGCCGCCGGGGGCAAGCTGGCTGTCCAGCAGCCGGGCGGTCGCCTCCAGGTGGTCTTTAGCCCGGCCTATGGTGCCCTTGCGGTAGATCTCCTGGGTAAGCTCCGGACCGATATAGGAGAACGCCAGCGTTACGGCATCGTCAGCCAGAACCTCGGCTGCTTTCAGGCTGTCAATCCACAGCTGCCAGTCTTCACCGCCCATAACATGAACAGTATCCTCCATTTCCGGTTCAGAGGCCGGGTCTACAGTGACCTGCGTGACTTCCCCGGTATGGAAATTGACCGTTTTGTTGGTATAGGGTTCACCGATGGGCTTCAGCACAGAATTGTAAACCTGCCCGGTTACAGGGTCTGTCCTCCGGCCGGTAGCTACGCTGTAAATAACCAGATCGACCTGTCCGAGCTCACGCCGGATAAGATCTGCGGTACGCTCCTTGGTCTCCCGGGTGAAGGCATCTCCGCATACACTGTAGGAGCGCAGGCCTGCCTCAAGAGCCGCCTGTTCAAAGGCAGCCGAGTTATACCAGCCTGCCGATGCAGTTCGAGTCTCAGTGGCTGTACTTGGGCGGTAGACGCCGACAGTTGCAGCTCCCGCACCAAAGGCAGCCGTGATTCTGGATGCGAGCCCGTAGCCGGTTGAGGCTCCAATTACCAGTACATTGCGGGGGCCCTTTATTGCCGGACGGGTACGGATATATCCGATCTGCTTCTGAACCTGCCGTGCGCAGCCTGCGGGATGGGCGGTTGTACATATAAAGCCCCTTGTTCTTGGCTTGATGATCACCTTGGAATCATTCCTTTCCGGGAAGCTGTGAAATATAACTCAGTAAGACATAAAACAAAGCGCTATAATAGCCAGTATACGGCCTGATGAGTCAGCTTGTACAACAGTGAACCCGCAAAAATGTCCGTATTCATGTGGGGGAGGACTGGTTAAAATGCTGGATTGGCTTAATCAACACATAGACACGATAAGTCTATTATGGCTGCTGCCTGTTTGCTTCATGTTTCATGATTTTGAAGAAATTTTAACCGTGGAGAGCTGGGGTAATACTTACGGAAACAGAGTGGAAGCCGCTATTCCCCCGCGGATGCGCAAAATGTACATCTCCTCTATACAAATGACAACCAGAAATTTTGCGCTGGATGTACTGTTTGTATATTTCCTGATCGTTTCAGTTACCGCAGCTGCGGTGTTCTTTTCCTTTTATACGCTGTATTTAGCTGTGACCGCCCTGTTTTTGCTGCATGTTTTTACTCATTTTGGACAGAGTATTTACTTGAAGCTGTATACACCGGGAGTTGTAACGGCGCTGTTCATTGCTTTGCCATATTCGCTGTATGCCTTTTATCGGCTTCTTTCGGAAAAGATCGTTGGTCTGCACGACATTGGATGGGCGTTGCTGCTGCTGTTTTTGTTGACGCCTCCGGTTGTCTGGGGTTTGCTGAAGAGCAGAGGACGTCATCAAAGAACATAGCTGACATGTATTGTATGATTCATTTTCTGAAAAGCACTTGACTAAGAGGCATAATGCTAGATAAAATATTACTTATTGCCTATTCTATATAATGAGAACTATTTCGTACTTTTGAAAAGAGCAGAGAGGGTGACAGGATGGAGCGCCTTTTAGAGGTAAAAGACCTAGCAATTTCATTCAAGACACGCGGCGGAGAAGTACAAGCAATCCGTGGTGTTAACTTTCATGTGAATAAAGGTGAAACACTGGCGATTGTCGGCGAATCCGGTTCCGGTAAGAGTGTAACCTCCCAGGCGGTTATGAAGCTTGTACCGCAGCCGCAGGGACAATACAAGCGCGGACAGATTTTGTTCGACGGGCAAGACCTGATTCATAAGACCGAAAAGCAGATGCAAAAAATCCGCGGTAAGGAGATCGGCATGATCTTTCAGGATCCGATGACTTCCCTGAATCCGATGATGAAGGTCGGAAAGCAGATTACCGAGGTATTGTTCAAACACGAGAAGATCAGCAAGGACGCCGCTTACAAGCGTGCTGTCGAGCTGCTGGGCCTGGTGGGTATTCCTTCCCCGGAACGCCGCTTCCAGCAGTACCCGCATGAGTTCTCCGGCGGTATGCGTCAGCGTGTCGTAATCGCCATGGCGCTTGCGGCCAATCCTAAGCTGCTGATTGCCGATGAGCCGACAACAGCGCTTGACGTAACCATTCAGGCCCAGATTCTGGATCTGATGAAGGATCTGCAGAAGAAGATTGATACTGCGATTATCTTCATTACCCATGACCTCGGTGTTGTAGCCAGAATGGCTGACCGCGTTGCGGTTATGTATGCCGGACAGATTGTGGAAATGGGAACAGCGGAAGAAATCTTCTATGATCCTAGACATCCGTATACCTGGGGTCTGCTTGCTTCCATGCCAAGCCTTGACAGCAAGGGCTCCATGCTGACAGCTATTCCGGGAACGCCTCCAGATCTGATCAAGCCGCCTAAGGGCGATGCCTTTGCCCTGCGCAGCACATATGCCATGGCGATTGATATGGAGAAGGAACCTCCGATGTACAAGGTTTCGGACTCTCATCTGGTGAAGTCCTGGCTGATGCATCCGATGGCTCCGGCTGTCGAGCCTCCTGCGGTTGTGAAGAAGAGACAGCGTGTATTGCCTAATGCGTATCCGCAGCCGGTTCTGGTTGAAGGGTAGTACGGAGTATTAATTACGCGCTGGAGCTGCATACTGGTAAGATTAGCGTCAGGCCGTTTTGCGGCTTGGCGCTTTTTTGTGTCCTGTTATTGACCACTGAACAACGCTGAATTGAATTTATTTTATATAATTATGAAATAGTATTTATATATTTAAATAAAACTATTGACTATTTTAGCTTTCCGCAGCAAAATGTAAGGGTATACATAGGAGGTATAGTCATGAAAAAACGTGCTGTAACCACATTATTAATGTTAACCGTATTATCAGGCTGCGGCGGAAACGGCGACAGCGTGCCCAAGTTTGAAAATGTCTCTGTCCATGACCCATCCGTTATCAAAGTAGACGGGACCTATTATGTCTTTGGCTCCCATCTGGCTTCAGCCAAATCCAAGGATCTGATGGCCTGGGAACAGATCTCTTCCGTGGTGGAGGACGGGAATGTGCTCATTCCCAATGTGACTGAGGAGCTTAGCGAGACCTTCAGCTGGGCACAGTCGGACACGCTCTGGGCGCCGGATGTCATTCAGCTCGCTGACGGCAAGTTTTACATGTATTATGATGCCTGCCGCGGGGATTCACCGCTGTCGGCGATGGGGATCGCTGTTTCGGATAAGATTGAAGGGCCATATAAGGATCTGGGAATTATCCTGAAATCCGGTATGGCCGGGATCGGCGATGACGGTGAAGTTTATGATGCCACCCAGAAGCCGAATGTTGTTGACCCGGATGTCTTTTTTGATAAGGACGGCAAGCTATGGATGGTATACGGTTCTTATTCCGGCGGTATTTTTATCCTGGAGCTTGATCCGGCGAGCGGCTTCCCGCTCCCGGACCAGGGCTACGGCAAAAAACTGCTTGGAGCCAATCATGCGCGGATTGAAGGCCCTTATATGCTGTATAGTCCTGAGACCGATTACTACTATCTGTTCCTCTCTTACGGCGGGCTTGATGCGGACGGGGGATATAATATCCGTGTTGCCCGTTCCAAGAATCCGGATGGCCCGTTTGAGGACTCTGAAGGCAAAGCGATGCTGGATGCTGTCGGAAACCCTGACAAGCTGTTCGATGATCCCGTATATGCACCTTACGGCGTCAAGCTGATGGGGAATTTCGAATTTCTGAACAGTGCATCCGAGCCGGAAGCCACGGGGGAGGGTTATGTATCTCCTGGACATAATTCAGCTTATTACGATGAGAAAAGCGGCCGGTATTTCCTGATATTCCATACACGCTTCCCATACCGCGGTGAAGAGCATGAGGTGCGTGTACATCAGATGTTCATGAATGAGGACGGCTGGCCTGTAGTCGCACCGCACCGTTACGGCGGGGAGGCCATCGGCAGTTACAAGGCAAAGGATATTACCGGAGAGTACAAATATATTAATCACGGTAGGGGTATCAGCGCAGAGACAGTCGAATCTGAGATGATTGAGCTGACCGCGGACGGCAAGATAACTGGGGCGGTAACCGGTACATGGAGCTTGGAAGGCGAGCATACCGCTAAGATTACAGTAGAAGGCGTAGAATACAAAGGTGTATTCTTACGGGAATGGAACGAAGCGGTGAACGGGAATGTGATGACCTTTACCGCGTTGTCCGGAGACGGAACTGCAGTTTGGGGAAGTCATGTATCTGAAGGAAGCACGAAATAACATAGCGAAATGCTGATTAGACAACGGGCAGCCCGCTTAGCGTATTCAATGCGCTGAGCGGGCTGCTGCTGTGCTGAGGATGTGGAGGTGATAAGAATTACCGGTACTTCCGGAGCACGATTACGGCGTTGTGCCCGCCGAAGCCGAACGAATTGGATATGCCGATATCCAGCTCTGCCTTCCGGGCGGTATTCGGCACATAATCCAGATCGCAGACTTCATCTGGCGTCTCCTGGTTGATTGTAGGCGGTATTAAACCCTGTTCAATACTCTTGATCAGAGCGACCGCCTCCAGGCCGCCGGCCGCCCCCAGTGCGTGACCGGTCATTGATTTATTGGCTGTGACCGGAATGCGGTATGCCGCTTTCCCGAACAGCTTCTTGATCGCTGCTGTTTCCGAACGGTCGCCAATCAGGGTGCTGGTGGCATGAGCGCTGATCAGGTCCACTTCTTCAGGCTGAATTCCTGCTTCACCCAAAGCCAGCTTCATAGCCAGATAAGCACCTGTACCCTCAGGGTGGGTCGCAACCATATGATAAGCATCCGAGCTGGCCCCGTAGCCGGTAACTTCGGCATAAATAGTTGCGCTCCGGCGCAGCGCATGGGTCAGTGACTCCAGAATGAGGATGGCACCGCCTTCGCCGATCACGAAGCCGTCCCGGCTGCCGTCGAACGGACGGCTGGCCTTCTCCGGTTCTTCATTACGCGTAGAGAGCGAAGTGGCATTACCGAAGCTGGCCAGCGAGATTTCAGTAACGGCAGCTTCCGCACCGCCGGCAATTATGCAATCGGCACCGCCGTAACGGATCAGCCGGAAAGCCTCACCGATGGCGGTGTTGCCGATTGAGCAGGCGGTAACAGGCGAGAGGGCAGGGCCAAGTGCGCCGAACCGTATACTGATTGCAGCTGCGGCCATATTGGAGATCAGCATGGGGATGAGTGTCGGGCTGACTCTTTCCGGCCCGCGGGTCCTGAGCAGCTCAGCCTGCTCCATTAGGGTGTGAATGCCGCCGACGCCTGAACCGACATAAACACCGAGCCGCTCCCGGTCCATCTGCTCCAGCTGCAGCCCGGAATCGGCCCAGGCATCCTCGGCGGCAGCCAGTGCAAACTGGGTGAACCGGTCCATCCGGCGGGCTTCCTTACGGCCGAACCGGCCCTCCGGATCGAAGTCCCTGACCTGTCCGGCGATCTTGCTTTTATAGCGGGCTGTATCAAATGAAGTAATGGGCGAAACACCAGATTCTCCGGCGCTCAGACGTCTCCAGAATTGCTCTACAGAATTGCCAAGCGGTGAAATGACTCCCATGCCGGTGATAACTACACGTTCCATATAAATCCTCCTATGAACAGGCTGTTTATTCTCCCAAAGGGTACAAACAGTATTTTTCCACTTTACTTATCCTATTACAAGTTGTGGTTTATACTAGTATAATTACTACTAGTGTAATATCGAATCCGGATAAGGCGGGTACACAATATGTCTAATGAGACTAGATTGCAGGCATTGTCGGGGTTTCTCAAATCACGCAGGGCCTCGCTTACGCCGGCTTCCGTCGGGCTGCCGGAAGGGACGCGCAGACGGACTCCCGGTCTGAGACGTGAGGAGGTAGCACAGCTTGCAGGGGTAAGCAGTACATGGTACACATGGCTTGAGCAAGGTCGGGACATCAAGGTGTCGCCCTCGGTGCTTGAATGCATTGCCACAGCGCTGAGGCTGACCAAGGATGAGCGGAATTATCTGTTTGCTCTGGCACTGGACAATGGCCCCGGCCCGGCGGCCTATCAGCAGGAGGAGGTTACCGTAATCAGCCCCTCCCTGCAAAAAATACTGCAGGAGCTTACGACCTGTCCGACCATTATTTCAGACCGTCACTGTAATATCGTGGGCTGGAACAAAGCGGCTGCCCATGTATTTCTGGATTTTGCGCAGCTCCCGGCAGAGGGGCGGAATATGATCTCCCTCTTGTTCGTCCGCAAGGAATTCCAGCGGCTGGCTGTGAACTGGGAACAGTTTGTGCGGGGGTATCTATCTATTTTCAGGGCCTATTACGGACAGTATGTTGAAGACTGCTGGTATGATGATTTCATCGCGGAGATGAAGGGGATGCATCCCCGTTTTCAGGAGCTGTGGGAGGAGAGCAGGGTCAGCAGTGCGCCGGATGTAGTCCTGGAATTCCGCCATGCCAAAGCGGGAAAAATGCTCTTCCACCTCACCTCGCTGCAGGTACACGGCACTGCCGATTTACGCTGCAGCATTTACACTCCGGCCGCAGAATCCGGTACAGAATCCAAGCTGCAGCTGCTGATGAAGTAGGCTGTTTGGTTTGCTGATAAAAAATATTTATGTATTCATAAAAAACAATAAATATGCAATATCTCAAATCCGGCATATACTCCTTATATG
Organism: Paenibacillus sp. PastM-3; assembly: GCF_029893965.1. GTDB lineage: Bacteria > Bacillota > Bacilli > Paenibacillales > Paenibacillaceae > Paenibacillus_AQ. Next base: position 9,759 of record NZ_JARXXP010000013.1, on the reverse strand, counting down.
ATGTTAACTTTAGTGCGAACGGAAAAGGAGTATGTAACAATGGCAAAGGTAACCGGATTGGAAGGCGTAGTTGCAGGAGAAACAGATATCGGACTGGTGGATGGCGAGAAGGGCTATCTGGTCTACCGCGGATATTGGGCGAAGGAGCTTGCCGTAAGCAAGAGCTATGAGGAGGTTGCGTACCTGCTCTGGAACCGCCGTCTGCCGGGAGCGGATGAGCTGGCACAGCTCAAGCAGGAGATGGCGGCAGCGCGGACGATTCCGGACTATTTGAAGCAAATGATTGATCTGCTGCCGCCTACGATCCCGATGATGCTTGTCCTGCAGAGTGCGGTAGCAGCCTTAGGCGACAAAGACAACGCGACGTGGCCGCCAACCCTGAAGCAGGCGATACGGCTGACATCGGTTCTGCCGACGATCATTGCCTACAGGTACCGCAAGGTTAACAATCTGCCTGAAGTTGAGCCGCTGGCAGAGCTGGGGCATGCTGCGAATTACCTGTACATGCTGACCGGAAGCATTCCCGAAGAAGCGCATGTACAGGCGCTAAGCGCCTATCAGATCCTGTGTATGGAGCATGGCATGAATGCTTCCACCTTTGCTTCAAGGGTTGTCCTGTCGACAGAATCAGATATATGTGCAGCGGTCTGCGGTGCCATCGGGGCGATGAAAGGCCCGCTGCACGGGGGTGCGCCATCAGAGGTTATCGCCATGCTGGAGGAGATCGGCACGATGGACCGTGCTGAGCCGTGGATCCGCGGGGTTCTGGAGAACCGCGGTAAAATCATGGGCTTCGGCCACCGGATCTACAAGACGAAGGACCCGCGTGCAGAAGCGCTGATGATTGCCACGGAAGCCATGATCGGCAAGGATCCTTCCTTTGATCTTGCGATTCATGTGGAGCACACGGCCATCAGGCTGCTGGAGGAATACAAGCCCGGCCGCCGGCTGTTCACAAATGTTGAATTTTATGCTGCAGCTATTCTCAAGGCGCTGCAGCTGGACCCGGACATTTTTACACCGACCTTCACGGCCGGAAGAATTGTCGGCTGGACCTCTCATATTCTGGAGCAGGCGGAGAACAACCGTATTTTCCGCCCGCAGTCGGTTTATACAGGTCCTATGCCGGAGACAGAAGCTGAGACTGTATAACGGAGCAGATTTTCACAATCATACGAAACCCCTGGCCAGTTAAGCAGCCAGGGGTCTTTTACTGAAGGAGGAGGGTTTATGAGCGAGTACGGCGGATACTCTGGTCTCACATTTTGAACAGTCAGACTAAAAATCTGTTGTTGCAAACAGGGTATTCAGACCTCCTTTGCTTTTGATAGATTATTATATTCAGTGATTCTATTAATGCTGTTACAGATGGCTTAGGAGATTCGCGCAATTTATTGCATCACGCCGCCGTACTCTCTGACAGGCCATTGTATGGTAGACTATATAGATTGAGCTTAAATAATATAGAGTGAAAATATAAGGAGAATGCATATGATCAAGCTGGTATCGTGGAACGTCAACGGCCTCAGGGCCTGCGTGGGCAAAGGCTTTAATGATTATTTCAAAGAGAGTGCGGCAGATATCTTTTGTGTACAGGAGACCAAGCTGCAGGAGGGGCAGATTACGCTGGACCACGGGGAGGAGTACTACCAGTTCTGGAATTACGCGCAGAAAAAGGGTTACTCCGGAACGGCTGTTTTCACCAGAATCAAGCCGCTTTCGGTAAGATATGGGCTGGAGGAGGATTCCGAGCCGGAGGGCCGGGTGATTACCCTGGAGTTTGACGGCTTTTACCTGGTTAATGTCTACACTCCAAACGCCAAACGCGATCTGACCAGGCTGGACTACAGAATGGAATGGGAAGACCGGTTCCGCGGCTATCTTCTTGCGCTGGACAAGCACAAGCCGGTGCTGGTCTGCGGCGATCTTAACGTAGCCCATGCCGATATCGACCTGAAAAATGCCAAAGCCAACCGCGGAAATTCAGGATTTACCGATGAAGAGCGCGCCAAAATGACAACACTGCTGGATTCCGGCTTCATTGATACCTTTAGATTCTTTTATCCGGAAAAGGAAGGTGCGTATACCTGGTGGTCTTATATGCCCAAGATCCGGGAGCGGAACGTGGGCTGGCGGATTGATTATTTCCTGGCCTCTTCCCGGCTGGCTCCGCAGCTGGTGGATGCGGCGATTGACTGCAATATACTGGGCAGCGACCATTGTCCGGTCATTCTCAAGATAAACGAGCCTGCAGTATAATCCAATAATATGCTAAAAGCGGCCATGCAGTCCGGAAGGAGCTGTAATGGCCGCTTGTTTGTACAGGGTGGAAGCCCGCCGGGTTATGCCTGGATTCTGCCTTTGATCGTTACAGGCTCCGGCGCTCCCATGCTTACGTTTGCAGACTGGGTTAGCGTTAAGGATTGTTCACTGAACGTGATCTCGATCGTGAATATGAACGGCTGTTCAACCATCAGCAATGTCAGCTGCAGCGTATCTTCAGCTGTCCAGGTGAAGCTGGACATCATAGCATCGGGAGCTGCCGGACCGGGCATCAGCCTCACCTGACTTGCCGCCCATGCTCCGCGTCCTAGTATAAGCTCCTGGCTTCCGCCATGCTGATCTTGAAGCGTCAAGCGGGCTTCATTGTCACTAATGGATATGGACAGTGCATCAATCTGCAGATCGTTGGACTCCAGCTGGTAGGTCTGGCCGTTTATTGACGACTCCAAAGCTGAAAGAGGCTTGATTTCCGGCGGTATAATTGACAGCGAGCGGAGCTGGCCGGCTAGCTGTTCTGCCGCTGAAGCCTGCTGCCCCAGCTCAGGCTGTATATCATTTAATGCCGGCAGCAGCAGCTCCCACACGGCATTCATTACCTCCTGCATCTGGTGGGTACCGCTGGTGATGGCTACTACTGCATCCTGTTCCGGCATGACGATACAGAACTGGCCGAAAGCCCCGTCGCCGCGGTATAGACCATGCCGGCATCTCCAGAACTGATAGCCGTAGCCTTGGGACCAGTCACCGCTGTCCGGCTTGCCGTCCCCGTTCTGAATCTGCAAAGCGCTCGCTTCTGCCACCCATTCTTGCGGGAGCAGCTGCTTGCCGTTCCACAAGCCCTTTTGCAGATACAGCTGTCCGAATCTGGCGATATCTTCAGTAGTGATGCTGAGCCCGAAACCGCCGGTGTTGATGCCGCGGGGACAGGAGTCCCACACAGGATTAATAATGCCAAGGGGGCTGAACAGCCGCGGGTGAAGAAAATCCAGCAGCGTCTGTCCGGTTACTTTCTGGAGAATGGCAGATAGCATATAAGTTGCTCCGGTATTGTACAGGAAATGGCTGCCCGGCTCCCGATCAACCGGAAGCTGCAGAAAGGCTCTGACCCAGTTGCCCTCGGCATCCTTCATCATTTCCGGCATGGTATCTGAGGTGTGGCCTGTGCCCATCATCAGCAGATGCCGGATATTCATCCCGGCCAGATGGCTGCCGGGGTTCCCGGGGGCTTCCTCCGGGAAGAAGGAGATGACCTTGTCCTCCAGCGACAGCAGCTGCTCGGCTGCTGCGAGGCCGATGGCTGTGGCCGTGAAGCTTTTGCTGAGTGAAAATAACATGTGCCTGCGCTCCGGGCTATACGGTGCCCACCAGCCCTCAGCCACCACATGGCCGTGCCGCAGCAGCATAAAGCTGTGAAGTGCAAGCTGAGACTCCTTAATCCGGTTCAAAAATGCGGAAATTGCGCTGGATTGAATACCTTGCTCCTCTGGCATGCTTCTTGGCAATTGCGGTACAGGAATACTAGTCTTGTTCATCATTACCGCTCCTCACTGGATAAATGGGATAAGAGTGCATTATTTAAGACAGGCAGGGCGGAATCCGCCGCCTTGCTGCCTGTTCAAACCCGTAAGCATTCCTTAGCAGTACAGGCTCGCTGAAAGCGGTACCGGAAAAGGTAACGCCGTGCGGGCCTTTTGTAGTGTAGCCGCCCGGAGTAATGATCCCGTCAGCTGCATATCCGGCAGGTACTGTAATTAGCGGGTAGCCTGCCCTGGCTGCAAGATCAGTTCCATGAAATCCGGGAAACATCAGCGCATCAAGGCGGTTTAGGTGATGATTCCAGCATATACACTCTCCTTGTTATTGGGCTATTTGCGGCGAATCGTCAGCAGCAGCCTGCTGCACTTTCTCCGGCCAGGTAATCAGATTCCGCGTACCGCTTAACCTTTCGTAGAAAAGCTCCTTCTTCCGGAATATGCTAATGACGATATGAATAAGAAACAGGAGATCTGCCAGCAGCACCACGCCGCGGGCGGAAGCAGCCAGCTCAGGGTTCATGGTCTCAGCATATGCCGAATCAAACAGCATAATATTCATTCCAGGCAAAACGGCATACAGCAATCCGTATCTGACGGTCAGTCTCCAGAGCTCCGGCCTGCCGGATTTACCTTGTAACCGGATGCGTACGACCCATTTCCCCGGCGTCTTGCCTCCTGTCAAGCGCGGAAGGAGCAGAAAGTAAACGGCTAGCGTAATCCAGACAGGATAAGGAGCGGGAGACAGGCTCAACAGACCTGCAGCTGGCAGCCATACACAGGCATCCAGCATAAAAGCAATCCCGCGGCGGGTATAGGTGACCCGTTTGGCGCTTAAATCCTCATTAGTATCCAGCCGTTCAATCCGCGGAAGAGCCGAGGATATCCAAAGGGCGGTTCTGTACCCGGCAATCCCGCCAAGCGTATTGGTGATCAGATCATCAACATCGAACACCCGGTACGGATGGTCGAAGAAGCCGTAAATGCCCGTGATCTGCGTAATCTCAAACAGCAGGGACAGGCTGAAGGAGAGCAGGATGCAGACCACCCATCTGGTGCGGAAATAATAACCCAGGAACATGCCAAACGGCACCGTCAGCAGCACATTAAATACAGCCTGATAAAAAGGAGGCTCACTCAGCAGCGTTATATAGGTAGACGGGTCGTCAGCGGTGAAACGGCTGCTGTGCAGAATTTCCTCAATGAACTGCAGCGGGGCAAGCTGCAGACTGCCGCCTGCAGGAGCCGGATTATGCCTGGTCGCCGGGAACGGCAGCATGATCAGATAAAAGACATTTAACAGATAGAGCAGCAGCAGATAAAGGATCAGCGCCCGCAGCTTATGGATATAACCGTAACGCCGGTACTGGACTATCAGGAAGGGCAAAGTAAACAGCAGCGCCGCAACCGGAAAGGACATAAACGCATAGGAAATAGGGAAAAGATAGGAATCAAACATAGTTCACCTGCCGTTAAAAAATTTGGTTCCCGGGAACATCCCGGCAAGCTCCGCTGGCCGTTAGACGATCTAACCGGGCAGAATCCCTGCAGCCGGAGCAAATCAAAGGCAGGTTAAGCTGGCTTTTCCATTATAGAATTTATTGAAAGCGTCCTCAATGGATTTAATCATTATAATGATTTTTTCCGGCTTGGCATACATTGGTCTGGAGAGGAGCGTGAGCTATATGGAAAAGAAAGTGCAGCATTACTATAAACTGAAAGCCAAGCACAAGGAAATCGAGAAGGAGCTGGCAGAGCTCAGGCAGGAAATCGTGGCTTACTGTGCCGCACAGGGAGATACGGATACTGTAATCGGAAACTACAGGGTTAAGCTGGTTACACAGAACCGCAAGGAATATGATGATGAAAAGCTGTACAATACCCTGGCTGATCCCCAGGTGTGGCGGCTGCTGTCCAGAGCTGATCCGGCCAAGGTAGCCAGTCTCGCCAAGCTGAAGGTCATAGCGGAGGATAAGCTCACGGATACTTACACAGTGAAGGAAGTAACTTTACTGCAGGTGGAAAAACAATAAGCGGGCATAGACAGCATTCAAAAGAGGCGGTTCCTGCCTGCGCGGGAGCTGCCTTTTTAGGCTGCTCCGGCTCCGCTGCAGGGCTGCTGCAAGTCCGCCTCCGGGAACAATAATCGCCAACGTATCTGTTTTGCGTTAAAATAACAACTGGAGCATTAGAGAGTTACACTGGAATATAGTCAGATATGGAGGAAGAGCAATCATGAAGGATTTTGAACTGATGCTGGAGAAATATGCCGATCTGGTGGTCAAGGTCGGAGTTAATGTACAGCCCGGGCAGGTGCTGATGGTTCATGCGCCGCTCGAAACCGCTGAGCTTACCCGCCTGATCGTAGGCAAAGCCTATGAAGCAGGCGCCAAATATGTAATGGTGGACTGGGATGACGAGGCCGTTACGCGTATCCGTTACGAGAAGGCGCCTGAAGACTCATTCAGCTATTATCCGCAGTGGCATGCCGATATGCTGGAGGGCTTTGCGGAGGAAGGCGGAGCGATTTTACATATAAAAGTACCTGATCCGGAGCTGCTGCGCGGCATTGATTCAGCCAAGGTATCCACAGCAGTCAAAGCAGCGGCAATCGCCCGCAAGAAATATCAGAACTATACCCGCAGCAGCAAAATCAGCTGGTCGCTGATCAAGGCGCCAACCCGCGCCTGGGCTGATAAAGTATTTGCGGATCTGCCGGAGGAGCAGCGGATTGATGCCATGTGGGAAGCGGTATTCCAGATGAACCGCGTAGACGCCGGGGACCCGGTGGCGGCTTGGCGCGAGCATATTGCCCAGCTGAAGCTCAGCCAGGACCGGATGAACGCCAAACGCTACAAGAGCCTTCATTACCGCGCACCTGGCACCGACCTCCGCGTTGAGCTGCCGGAAGGCCATCTGTGGCGCGGCGGCGGCGGCGAGAACGGAAGCGGGGTTTATTTTGTGGCGAATATGCCTACTGAGGAGATCTATACAATGCCGCTGCGCACCGGTGTAAACGGCACGGTATCCAGTACGCTTCCGCTGAACCTGAACGGCCGTCTTGTGGACGGGATTACGTTTACTTTTACAGATGGAAAGGTTACCGCCTACGACGCCGCTTCAGGCCGTGAGCATCTGACCTCCCTGCTGGAAACGGACGAAGGTGCATCTTATCTGGGTGAAGTGGCTCTCGTGCAGCATGACTCGCCGATCTCCCGCCTGAACAGAGTATTTTACAACACGGGTATTGACGAAAATGCCTCCTGCCATTTCGCGCTGGGCAGCGCATATCCGGTTAATATCGAAGGCGGCGTAGGCCTCAGCAGTGAAGAGCTGATCAAGCGGGGCGCCAATGTGAGCCTGACCCATGTCGACTTTATGATCGGCTCGGCTGAGCTGGAGATCGACGGCGAACGGGCTGACGGCACAGTCGAGCCGGTATTCCGCAAAGGAAACTGGGTGCTGTAACGCAGACTTTTGCATAATCAAAGGTAATGTCTAGAAGAGCCTCCATGCCGGGGGCTCTTTTGAATGTACATATAGTTGAAATCACGTTGAAAAAAGAATGACTTAGGGAAAACCGTTTGCTGCTGCTCTCCGTCTTATACATATGAAAGGTTATAGAGAGGGGGGGACTGGATGACGATGTCTGGTGTGGAGATGAAAAGATTAACCGGCGCTGCTTCCAGTGAGGAGTCACGGTTTTATGAAGCGGTGATGGAGCATAGTGAACGCCTGTATCAGATTGCCTACAGTTATCTGGGCAACCGCAATGATGCGCTGGAGGCTGTGCAGGAGACAACCTGCCGGGCGTGGATCAAACGGAGAACACTGAAGGATCAGCGGGCTTTTAAAGCCTGGATCATCCGGATTCTAATTTACGTGTGCATTGACGAGCAGCGCAGAAGAAAACGGAGTGTGCCGACACCTGACGAGCGTATGCGGGAGCCGGTTATGAAGCCGGATACCGGTAAGCTGGAAATGCGCTGGGCGCTGGAGCAGGTCAAGCCGAAATACAGGCATGTGCTGCTGCTTAAATATTATAATGACATGACGCTTGCAGATATTGCGGAGCTGCTGGACAAGCCTGAAGGGACCATCAAAACTTGGCAGCATAAAGGGCTGAAGCAGCTCAGAACCATACTGAAGGATCGGGGGGAATGGAATGATTAACAGCAGGGAAGAGCAGGTAATGACGACGGATGCAGCACGGATGCAGCGTGAGATTCAGGCGGAAACGGACAACCACTACATCAGGCTGGCGGTTCAAAATGGCCTCGAACGCGGGGTAAATAGCTCGAAGCGGGCTGCGATGATGAAAGGTTCCATCTTCGGGCTGGCCGCAGCCGCAATGATTGCTGTCCTGCTGTTCATCATCCCGGTGCTGTATGATAAACAGCAGCCCACTACTGCCAAATCCGGGCCGGCGGACTGGGGTGTGCTTGAGCCGTTCAGGGAATTTAATGGTTATGACATCAACTCGGCTACCTTCGAATCAGCGGTCCGCAATGACTATATTCAGCTGCTGGACCAGGGCGTGGAGGTTGAGGGCTATATGGTTACACTGAATGCAGTGACAGCTGATGAAAACCGGATTATCCTTTTATATACGGCAGAAACATCGATTGATCAGGAAATCTACGGTTTTAGCAGCAGCAGAATGCTGGATGTACAGACTGGCAGCCTGCTGAACCGTAATGGTGGAGTGGACGCACATGCCAAAATAAACGGGGAAGACAACTATCATAAATATTACGGCAAAAGCGTGTTCGAGCTGGACCGCAGCAAGCCGTTCCCAACGCAGCTGGAGGCCGATTTCCTGATTGCTTCCGTCGATCCGGGCAAAATGGATGACCCCAGGACGGGTACCATTATGGCGGATATTCATTACTCCCCGCGGATTAAAGTCACTTTCAATCTGGATCAAAAATTCAAGGAGATCCCGACAAAGGTTATTCATCCGGATAAAAGCTTTCTGCTTGCCGGTCACGAGGTTGTTCTGAGCCAGGTTGAGCTGTCACCGTTAATGATCCGGGCCCGGTTTGCCCTCAAGAATGAAGCGGAGAATACGTGGGAGGTAAGACGGGCGATTTTTGAAGCCGGCTCCGGAAAGGTTATCGCTGGGACTGGTAAGGGCACGGTAGAGCTGCCTTTGCTGTCGGCGGCTGGGACAGACAATGGCTTTGAGGAGCTGTTCGCCAGCACTCTGCTGGATGATCCGGAGTCGCTTGTTCTGGAATTTACAGCGAAGACAGGCGACAGCCAGTCTGTGATGGAGTTTGATTTGTTAAAATAGCTGAAATAGCGGAAATAGCGGAAATAGCTAAAATAGCTAAAATAGCTAAAATAGCTGAAATAGCTGAAATAGCTGAAATAGCTGAAATAGCTGAATTAGCTGAAATAGCGGAAATAGCTAAAATAGCTAAAATAGCACTTGGCAAAGCCCCCGCTTATCTCTCAGCGGGGACGTGTGCGTGTGCCTTAGGGCACCGGGACATTTTAGGGCTAGCCTGCTGCCGCCCATTAAAGGGAAAAGTCCCTTTAAATCAGTAAAAATGACCCTCTCAGCAGCCCAATAAAGGGAAATTTCCCATTAAATCGGAACAATGTCCCGTCAAACGGCTCCGTTAAAGGGAAAAATCCCTTTAAATCAGTAAAATGATCCGCCAAGCGGCCCAATAAGGGGAAATTTCCCATTAAATCGGAACAATGTCCCGTCAAACGGCACGATTAAAGGGAAAAATCCCTTTAAATCAGTAAAAATGACCCTCTCAGCGCAGTACACTTGCAAAGAATCTAACATCAGATCAATCAGAGAAAACCAGGAGTAGTTCATTACCCTTCTACCTAAAAAGGCCGCACGAATTCTACCCCAGCTACAACCAATTTTTAAAATGGATTTGGAATCGCTTATTCACTTAAGAACAATGAGAATTCGCTTAGG
>NZ_JARXXP010000012.1 GCF_029893965.1 Paenibacillus sp. PastM-3 | reverse complement strand
AGCATCGTATTCATGGCACATTGGGTTACCTAACGCCTGTTCAGTATCGTCAAGAAGCCCTTAAAAAAGTTGTCTGATTTACTGTTGACAATCCAGCTTGCTGTTCTGATTATACGGTACTCCGGCAGTCTGTATCCGGCTTCTGTATGGGAATGTTGCCCCTCCTTACCCTTATACCCCGGCAGGAAGGGACAGATACGCATAGCCGGAAATATGTCTCACGGCCGCCAAACCCGGAAATCAAAAAACCGGCCGCCTGCCGGCTCCGGTTCTCTGCTGAAACTGCTCTATGCTTACGTTATTTCCGTTATTTCATATAAAAGCTTTAGAACCACTGATCAGTGGCTGTGCCGCTCATCTGTTTCATACGTCTCCAGCGGCTCCGGCAATAACCGGCGCTCCCGCACTTGAGCGCATTATTTGAAATCCGGCGTCCTCTTAACATGCCTGTATTCTCCCCTTTCATGCTGCATATACATCTTCTGCTAAACCAGGTTGCAACGTATTTACCCTCAGCAGAAAAGGCTGAAACAAAGCGGCACGCACAGGAAAAACTTGTAAAGGTCAGCGGATCTCGGAAGGACTTTTTCCAGTGTGCTGCTTGAATTGGCGGCTGAAAAAGAAAATGTCACGGTATCCCAGCGCATCCGCCACCTCGGTTACATTCATCCCGGCATACAGCAGCAGATGCTGTGCCCGCTCAATCCGGGCCCGGATCACATATGACTGCACCGAAGAACCGGTGATCTCCTTGAATTTGATAGAAAAGTAGCGCGGGGATAATCCCGCCCGGGCGGCCAGATCCTCGACCCGGTGCGAGGCCCCGGGATGCTGACTTACATAATTGGCCACCTCATGGATAATTTCGGTCAGATGATTGCTGACATGCCGTTCTATCGGCATCATCCGGTCCTCACGCAGCAGATGAATCATCAGCTGCTTCAGAATCAGACGTCCCTCCTCCTCTGCGGCAAAGGTCTTCACCAGAAACAGCCGTACATAACGGGCCAGCAGATGCTCGAATTCCACCGTTTCATTCAGTTCCCGGTAAGGCTCAGGGATCTCGGCCACGGCTTCGGTCACATCAAAATGAATATATGTAAGAACCAGTGGCTTTTGCGGATTATGTGTCGCATACGTATAATCGCCCGGCCGGAACAGGAAGCAGCTTCCCTTGCCCACCTGAAAAGGCGTACCGTTGCGCACGACCGTCCCTTCCCCGCTCCAGACATAGAACAAATCATAATTTTGCAGCGGCTTCTCTCTTTTCTGCCATCTCCAGCCCGGTTCACAGACGATCTTCGCCAGGGCCGGAAGAATGACAAAAGAGGACGGCGATGCGTGAAGCATAATATTTCCCTCCTAAAGTTTACGGTTACTATAAAAATTGAACTGATAATTGTAATTTTCGGGATTGGTTGTAACTCCGGAAAATCTTTGAACTCCCGGCCGCTGTTCGCGGTAAAAATCCGCTGACTGCTTAGGCTTCCGGAGAGAGCTTTGCTGTGCCGAAAAGCTTTCAGGCGGACGCTTCCGCTCCTGCAGTTCCCCTGCCTTTGGCTAATTGACGGACAAGCTTCCCGCCGGTGTCAGCTTATAGGATTAAGCGGACTTAATCCTATAATGGAGTGTTCTGGGTCTGCTATTGGTGCCATTAAGGGGATTTCTCCCTTTAAGGGAGCACTTTCAGCCTACTATTGGTGCCATTAAGGGGATTTTTCCCTCTAAGTGAGCACTTTCAACCTACTCTGGGTGCCATTAAGGGGATTTTTCCCTTTAAGGGAGCCCTTTCAGCCTGCTATTGGTGCCATTAAGGGGATTTTTCCCTTTAAGGGAGCACTTTCAGCCTACTATGGGTGCCATTAAGGGGATTTCTCCCTTTAAGGGAGCACTTTCAGCCTACTATGGGTGCCATTAAGGGGATTTTTCCCTTTAAGTGAGCCCTTTCAGCCTACTATGGGTGCCATTAAGGGGATTTTTCCCTCTAATTGCGCACTTAGACGGCTTTTCCAAAAGACTTTATGCTCATTTAGCTCTTGGCTACGATTCCGGCACAACTAGCTCCTGCATCAAGGCCAAATCTATTCAGCACCCTTTTTCATATCTTTAATAATACCTTGTCACGCACGTTTTTGCACATCATTCCAGGCCAGCTGCAGGCGGTTCACGCCCTCCTCCAGTGCTGCGGCATCCAGGTGGGAGAACGAAAAGCAGGCCGCCGCACCGGAAGGCCTGATCCGGTACAGCGCGGCGTCGCGGAAATCTGCACCGCGCCGGAGAGCCGCCGCCCGGAAGGCGGCGAATTCCGCGTCTGTGCGCAGCCATCGCGCATAAAGATGCAGGCCGGCGTCACCCGGCAGCACTTCAAAAACCGTTCCGAGCCGCTCAGCCAGCAGCGACCGGAGAAGCCGCGCACGTTCACCGTAGATGCGCGTCATGCGCCGCAGGTGCCGGCTGTACCCGCCGGTACCCATGAACCGCGCCAAGGCGCGCTGCTCCAGCTGGCCTGCGGGCAGCGGCTCATACAGCGCCTTAGCGGCGGTCACCGGCGCCACCAGTGAGGAAGGCAGCACGGCGAAGCCTACCCGCAGCCCGAAGAACATGCTGTTGGAGAAGGAGCCGACATAAACGACCCGCTCCTCCCGGTCAAGTGCCTTCAGCGGCTCAATCGGCCGTCCGCCCCAACGGAACTCGCTGTCATAATCATCCTCGATGATGACAGCCTGATGACGCCGGGCCCACTCCAGCAGTCTGCGCCGCCGCTCCAGAGGCAGCACAGCCCCGGTAGGAAACTGGCGGCTCGGCGTGACGAACAGCAGCCGGGCTGCCCAGTCCTCCGGGACCAGTCCTTCCGCATCCACCCTGCCTGGCAGCAGGCTGCCGCCACTGATCTCCACCGCCCGGCGGATGCCGTGATAGCCCGGATCCTCAACCACAGCGCAGCTGCCCTGCTCCAGCAGGAGCTGGGTCAGGATGACAATGCCCTGCATGGAGCCGCTGAACAGCACGATCTGTCCGGCCTCTGCGCGGATACCGCGGGTAATCCGCAGATGGGCGGCGATCGCCCGCCGCAGCCCTTCGTCACCCTGGGGCGGGCAGTAGCTGTCCAGCAGGCCGCCCTGCTTGCCCCCGGCATAATTCAGCGCACTCCGCCACTCGGAATACGGGAACTGCCCCTGCTCCATACCGCTGCTGCGGAAGCTGATGAAGCCGTTCCCGGCCCGTTCATAGACGGAGAGCTGCCGCTCCATCAGCCGCTCTCCCCAGGCACTGAGCTTAACGGTTGCAGCAGAAACGGACGGCATATTCACGTAACCCGGAACTTCCTCTACTGTACCTACTCCTCCGCTGACCGCCGCGGCCGTATCAGCACCAGCACCAGTCCTACCATCATTACTTGCACCAGCCTTACCGTCTACACTAGCACTATCACCACTATTACCGGCACCAGCCCTAGCCCTACCAGCATCAGCCCTACCATCAGCACCAGCACCAGTCCTACCATCATTACTTGCACCAGCCTTACCGTCTACACTAGCACTATCACCACTATTACCGGCACCAGCCCTAGCCCTACCAGCATCAGCCCTACCATCAGCACCAGCACCAGCCCTACCATCATTACCTGCACCAGCCTTACTGTCTACACTAGCACCACCATTACCGGCACTAGCACTAGCCCTACCAGCATCAGCCTTACCATCATTACTTGCACCAGCACTAGCCCTACCATCATTACCTGCACCAGCCTTACCGTCTACACTAGCACTAGCACCACCATTACCGGCACCAGCCCCCGGCTCGCTGCCGTTGCCGCTTCTCGGCACAGTGCCCTTATCTTCTCCGGGCAAGCCCAGAAACGCACTGTCTTCCTCATACACACCTGCGCCAGCCCTACCATCATTACCAGCACTAGCCTTACTATCAGCACCAGGCTCACTCCAGCCTCCGCCTCCCGGCACAGAGCTGCCTGTCTCCAGGTGTCCCTCCCGTTCGAATCCCGCCGGGCTTGCCGGCGGTTCTCCGGCAGCTTTCTTTCCGCCGTCCTCCCCAAACACGCCAAACACACCGGCCTCCGAGACAAAGGTGCCGCGCCCCCGTTCGGTTTGGATGTAGCCGTCGGCGAGCAGCATATCGTATACCTGCGAGGCCGAGCCGCGGGACAGCTGGTACAGCTCCGCCAGCTTCCTTGTTGAAGGCAGCCGTGCCCCTGCGGGGAGCGTGCCGCCCAGGATCGCTGTGCGGAGTGCATGATATAGTGCAAGATATTTGTATCGGTAGATGTCGAGATACTGTTCATAAGGCAGCGTAAAATTCATACATCTCCTTCTCCCTCCAAAGTGGACCATTAAAATTAATGTAAACCGGTCCTTTTTTTATGTCAATTTTTGCTCTATGCTGATTGAAATTTGACGGGCACCTGCACCTACATGCATCTGCTTCTCAATAAAAGAGAGGATGACCCGCCATGCGCAGAAAAGAGTTCAAGATCGAGCAGGAAGAGAAAATCACAGCTTTTCTCCAGGGGATGAGTTTTGGCTTTCTGGGAACTGTTGATGAACAGGGGCTCCCCCGGGTAACGCCGCTGAACTTCGTATATTCGGAAGGTCATTTCTATTTTCACGGCAGCCATGCAGGAGGCAAAATGGATCACATCCGCCGCCAGCAGCAGGTCTGCTTCACCGTAGCAGATGAATTTGCGCTGATCCCGTCCTATTTCAGCGATCCTGAGCTGGCCTGCCCGGCCACCGCCTATTTCAAAAGCGTGACGGCCTTCGGGCAAGCCGGGCTTGTTGAGGACCTCAATGAAAAAGCAGCTGTAATGACACTTTTTATGCGAAAGCTTCAGCCTGAAGGCGGATATATTCCCATCACTGCTGATGACCCCAAGTACCGGCCAGGGCTGAAAGCAGTAGCCGTGGTCCGGATCACTCCCGATGAGCTGACCGCCAAATTCAAATTTGGCCAGAATCTGAAGGAGGACAGGCGGGCAGGCGTTACGCTCGGCCTCACAGAACGCGGCGGAGCCCGCGATGCCGAAACACTGGAAATGATGAAGAAATACTGCCCCCACCATTCCTGACGGAATTTTTCGAAAAGTATTCAAAAAACGCGGCTTTCTTCAGTGACGACGGCAGGCCACGGTGATATAATGTTAGGCAATGTTAACGTATATATCCCAGAAGAATACCGGAAGGATGAAAGTGATGAATCCACTGGCTGGACAATTGAACGACAATATCAAGGCAGGCAATGAACATGTGTACGACATGCTTTCCAATCTTGGCAAAGCGATCTATTTTCCCAAAGAGGGCATTCTGAGCCAATCTGCCGAGGCGGCGGCTCACGCCAAGAAGTACAATGCTACCATCGGTATCGCAACCGAGAACGGTGTCCCTATGCATCTTGCCGTTATTCAGGATAAGCTGTCCGCTTACAGTCCCAAAGACCTGTATGGCTATGCGCCGCCTGCCGGCAAACCGGAGCTGCGTACCGTATGGCGGGAAAAGATGCTGCGCGAAAACCCTTCGCTCGAAGGCAAATCCTTCGGCAATCCCATTGTAACCAACGCCCTTACCCACGGGCTCAGTATTGTTGCTGATCTGTTCGCCGAGGAAGGCGATGCCATCATCTATCCGGACAAGAACTGGGAGAACTACGAGCTAACCTTCGGGATCCGCCGGCTCAGCCGCATCGTCAATTATCCCCTGTTCACTGAAGATATGAAGTTCAACAGCGAAGGCCTGCTCGATGCACTGCTCGCCCAGAAGGACCACGGCAAAGCCATCGTACTGCTGAACTTCCCTAATAACCCAACCGGCTATACACCGGGTCTTGAAGAAGGCGAAGCGATTGTCGCCGCCATTCTCCGTGCCGCCGAGGAAGGCATCAATGTTGTCGTAGTCAGCGATGACGCCTATTTCGGGCTCTTCTTTGAGGATTCACTCAAGGAATCACTGTTCGGCCGTCTGGCTAACCTGCATCCGCGCGTGCTGGCCGTCAAGGTTGACGGGGCAACCAAGGAAGAGTTCGTCTGGGGCTTCCGTGTCGGCTTTATCACCTATGCTTCGGAAGACAAAGAGCTGCTGGCTGCCCTGGAGCAGAAGACACTCGGCATTATCCGCGCAACGATTTCCAGTGGAGCCCATCCTTCACAGACCTTTGTGCTGGATGCCCTGAAATCGCCAGAGTTCCCGCAGCAGAAGGAAGAAAAGTTCCAGATCATGAAAGGCCGTGCCAACAAAGTGAAGGCACTGCTGGACAGCGGCAAATACGGTGACGAGGTCTGGACCTATTATCCGTTCAACTCCGGCTACTTCATGTGTCTGAAGCTGCACACGGTGCCGGCCGAAGCACTGCGTCTCCACCTGATCCACCAGTACGGACTGGGTACGATCGCCCTGGGCGAGACGGATCTGCGCGTTGCCTTCTCCTGTATCGAAGAAGATCAGCTTGAGGATCTGTTCGACATGGTATACGCAGGCATCCGTGATCTGGAGCAGGCCAACAAATAAGCTTAGCTAACACAAGCGGACAGTCCCGGAATCACCGGGGCTGTTTTTTTGCAATCATAGAGAGCCGCCGTTAAGTACCTTAGTCAGCGCACATGCCAATGCTCAGGCTTTGCGGGGGTTATTTTGCAGCCTAATGGCATTGGCCTATACACGTTCTTCCCTATGCACATACAATACGGTGTACTCAAGTACAACGACACATTCGAAAGGGGAATGAACATGAGCGAAGAAGTAAGAGGCGGATACGGATACCCTGGATTTACAAGCACAGGCGCTATTCTGGTTCTCTTCATCCTGCTGGTTATCATCAGCCGTTCACTCTTTGTCTAACTGATATCTTTTGATATACAGCAAAGAAGCCCTGATGCGGAGCCTGTGCTCCCTTCAAGGCTTCTTGCTGTTACTGTTATGCCCCGCTTTTTATCCGTTACAGATCATCATCGTCCGGGTCAGCCGCTTTGCGCTGCATATACATTTTGAAAAAGAAGGCCAGCAGCGCACCGCACAGCAGGCTGCCGGCGGCCGGAAGCGGCCGTTCCCCCAGGGTGAGCAGAAAAGGCCAGCCAAGGATCAGCACGAGCATCAGCAGGGTGCGGAAGATGAATTGTGTTGTGCTGTCTGCCCTGCTGCCTGCGGGCAGCGGATACACCGTCAGCCAGAACGACTCACTATGCAGCTTGCGCAGCGACGACAGCTGGATGCCGGTGATGAACAGGAAAAACAGGTAGATGCCGGTTCCGGCATAGCTGCTGCGGTTCCAGAGGACCAGCAGCATACCCAGAACGGCTATCCGCAGCACAATGCCGAAGACATCGCCGCGGGCGAAGCTTTTGGTCAGCAGGAAGCGGAAGGCGCTGTCCCGACGCCAGGGGATGCCGCCGCCCCAGCGTGCCAGATAACGCCGGGCATAGACCCGCTGCTCGCGTCCCGGCACATCCACGAACCAGCCGAGCATCATCAGGGCTCTGGTGCCCTGGTTCTTCTCGGTGGCAATCAGCCGCTCCCAGGGAACGGCATGCCGGTTAGGAACACGGAGCGCCGCGAAATAGGCTGCAGCCAGAATAACGATAAAGATCAATGCCCGCAGCGGCGGCTGCCATAGCCATGCCGCGATCATAAGTCCGCCTACCGCCCAGCGCAGCAGCTGATATCCCGCTGCTGCAGGACGGGAGAGCATCGCGATCTCCCGCCACAGCCCGTAGCTGGACAGCAGCTTCACTGCAATCAGCACCAGGGCTGTAAGCAGCAAGGACCCGTGCGCAGCATCCGTACGTATGTACAGCGGCCATAATGTAATGAGAATGAAGGCCAGCCGAAGAATTTTCCAGACGTTTCCGCTCACCCAGGCCGGTGCAAAATACTCCTTCATCCGGTGGCCCTGCGGCAGGAGAAAGATCGTGTCCGGGCTCCGCAAATAAGTCCGGAAGCTGCTGTGCACCGCTGCAGGCAGCAGCAGCACCAGCATAATCCAGCGGATCGGCAGATCGGCCGGCGTATCGCGCAGCAGCGCGGTATACCAGGCTGAGAAAGCGATCAGCACAAGAAGGAGCACCATGGCTACACCGCTTCTGATTACATATCCCGCATAGGGGATCATGCTGCCCATGAACCGGCTGCGCCGCTGCCGGCGCAGCTCTTTCAAATCCATATCATTTCCCTCCCTGCACCAGTTCGTAGAACAGCTGCTCCAGGTTCAGGCCGCGCAGGCCGGCAGCTTCAGTCATCTCGGCAAGCGTGCCCTGGGCGATAACCTTGCCGCGGTGCAGCACGATGAAGCGGTCGCAATAATTCTCAATCGTGGAAAGGATGTGGGAGCTGAGCAGAATGGAAGCGCCTGATTGTTTCAGCTCCAGCATGAAATCAAGCAGGGAGCGGATACCGAGCGGATCAAGCCCCAGAAAGGGCTCGTCAATCACATAGAGTGCCGGCCTTGCCACAAAGGCACACATAATCATGACCTTCTGCTTCATCCCCTTGGATAAATGGGAGGACAGCGTATCCATCTTGTCCTCCATATTAAAGAGTGCGGCCAGCTGCAGGCTGCGGGTCTCATAATCACTGCGCTCCACGCCGTAAGCCCTGGCCGTAAATTCAACATGCTCGCGGACCGTCATTTCCTCATACAAGAGAGGCGATTCCGGCACGAACGTCAGCGCGCTGTGATACCCTTCCGGGTCGCTGCTGCGGGTCTTGCCCTGGACGGTGATTTCGCCCTTGTGCGGCGACATCAGCCCCAGGATATGCTTCATGGTTGTGCTCTTGCCTGCTCCGTTCAGTCCGATCAGCCCGACCATTTCACCGGGCTTCACCTGCAGGCCGATATCATGCAGTACCGGCTTGTTCAGGCTGTATCCTCCGCTTAATCCCGTAATTTGCAGTACGGGGGCACTATTCATTGACCGTCACCTCCCGTGGTTTTGTTCTTGAGCCACTTTGGCGCTCCTTTATTCTTGCGGTTCTTCTCGCGTTCCGCACTGCTGCTGCGGGCTTTGCCTCCGCCCGCAGCAGGGGCTGCTCCCGCCCCGCTGCGTCCGCCCGGGGCCCGGCCGGCCCCGGGCTGCGGCTCCCGCCGCACAGCCGCGCCGGAGCCCGTGCCGTCAGGCCGCGCTGCCGCCGGCCTTGCGCCTGCCCCATCCGGCCGCGCCGCTGCCGTCCGCACCGGCTTGCTGCCCCGCGGCGCCGCGCTCTCCCCGCGCTGGCCGCCCGAACCCCCGCTGCCTTGGCCGGGCGCCGGTCTGCGGGCTTCATCCGCCGGCAGCACCTTGCCGGCGGACAGGGCCCGTTCCTCGAGCTGAATATCCAGCTCGCGGGCGAACTTGCGCATGATAAACGTCTGCTGCTCGGTGACGATCGTCACCGACAGCCCGCGTTTGCCCATGCGCCCGGTACGGCCGGCCCGGTGCACATAGTGCTCGGCGTCAAAGGCCGGATCGAAGCTGACGACAAGCGTCAGATCTTCGATGTCGAGCCCTCTTGCCGCCACGTCGCTGGCGACCAGCACGCGGAACTTGCCGTCACGGAATTTGGCCAGCACGTTGCTTCGCGTAACCTTGTCGGCATCGCCGTACAGCGCCGCTGCCGTAAGGCCAAGATGGTTCAGCTTGGCCTCCACCTCGGCTATGTCCTCCGTTGCATTAACAAACACAATCGCCCGTTTCGGATTGTAGTGGCGGATAATCCGGCGCAGCATATCCACCTTGTTCCGTTCTTCTGTCACCACATAATGATGTTCCAGCGTCCGGGCGGTCATTACACCCGGGTCAATGCCGATCTCGGCCGGGTTCTTCATCTCCCGCGCGGCCAGTGCTTTCGTCTCCGGGCCAATGGTCGCAGACAACATGACCAGCTGGCGGGTACGCAGCGCGCTGCTGACAATCTTGGCCACCTCGCCGGCTCCGCTGAGCTGGAACATCTGGTCGGCCTCGTCAATGACAATCGTGCTGACCTCGTGCATCTTGAGCTTGCGCAGGCCGATCAGCTCGCGGATGCGTCCCGGTGTGCCGACAACAAGCTGGGGATGCTCGCGCAGCTTGTCAATCTGGCGTTTGATCGCCGCTCCGCCGATCAGCCCCATCACCTTGATGCCGCGGTGATCGCCGTACCGCTCCGCCTCGCGGAGAATCTGCATGGCCAGCTCCTGGGTCGGAGCCAGCACCAGCTTTTGCACCACTCTCTGCTCCGGGTTAATTCCTTGAAGCAGCGGCAGCAGGTAAGCCAGCGTCTTGCCTGTTCCGGTCTGGGAAGCGGCAAGCACGTCCCTGCCCTCCAGCAGCAGCGGGATCGTCTGCTCCTGGACGGGAGACGGGGCGGTAATGCCGAATTCCGACAATCGGGCAACAAGGTCCTCCTGGATGCCGATGGCCGCAAAAGAAGCGTTAGTCATAAGTAGGTTTCATCCTTTTCGCTAAGTAATATCTTCATTATATGCCAAAAAGGCCTCTCCACCAAATGGAAGGCCATTTTCTTGTAAATACCTCTATTTACGGTTCATTGTATTATAAGTCAGCTTGTCCGCCAAGCGGGGGAACAAACCGTACAGCCGGATGCCGAAGCCGGCAATTCCGGGAAGATCGATTTCTTCCTTGCGCTTCTCCATCAGCTTGATGATTCTGGCGGAGACATACTCGGGGGTCATCATCATCCGGGCCACATTCTTCTGGTAATTGCCGGAGGGATCTGCCGTCTTGAAGAAATCGGTGGCAATCGGTCCCGGATTGACCGCAGATACGGTGATTCCGCTCCCCCTCAGCTCCTGGCGCAGGGCATTGGTGAAGCCCAGCACGGCATGCTTGGTCGCCGTGTAGGCAACCGACCGGGCTGTGCCGATTTTGCCGGCCATTGAGGCTACATTGACAATCTGCCCGCTGCCCCGCTGCAGCATATGAGGAACAACCGCCTTGGTACATCGGACGATGCCCATGTAGTTGACGTCCATCATATCATCGAACTCCTGCGGCTCCATCTCGGTGAATCCGGCGAATTTGCCGTAGCCGGCGTTGTTCAGCAGAATATCAATTCTGCCGTATGCCGCCAGAATTTCAGTGAACACCCGTGCCACTTCAGATTCATCAGTAACATCGCAGGTATACAGTCCAAAAACGCCCGGAATTCCGGCCGCCGTTTCTTTCAGCTTCTTCTCCGAACGGGCCAGCAGAACGGGAACCGCTCCCTTGGCGCTGAGCATCCGAGCAGTAATGGCTCCTATCCCGCTTGATGCTCCTGTAATTACAACAATCTTGTCTTTAAGCTGTTGCATGAATATCTTTCAGCTCCTAAAGTCCGCCTAAGAAATCATCACTTGAATATCGAGTTCTCCAATGCCTTCCATCAGCAGCGGGATGCTGAGTGCTTTACGCGGGAAAACGGCCATGCTCTCCAGCTTCATCAGCTTTGGCGGCGTAATATCAACGGATACCCCCTGATTGGAAAGAATCGTACTGGCATTTCCGCTGATCATATTGCCCAGCTCTGAAATGGCACTCTGCCCCATTTCATCCATTTCTGCGATCGGATAGCCGCCCATCATTGCGGATACCATCTTCAGCGCCACCTGCTCCTTAAGCCCGAAAATAATATCCCCGCTGAGCTGCCCCGTCATTCCTACCTGAATCCATATATGATTATCGATCAGTTCGATATCCTTGATGCCCAGATTTCCGGTGGATGGCGAGACCTGAACCAACTGCTCAATTACAATGCGTGCAGACTCTAGAAATGGATTGATTACTTCTGCTTTCATGAAAGTGCTGTCCCCCCTCTACCTGGCTTTAGTCATATACCAAAAGTCCTAAGTGATAATGATTAATTATACTTCATATATCGGCATTATTCACCAAAAATTAATGCTTCTGTCGAAGGAATTCAAAAGATTGTTTTATGCCCCGCATTGCCCTGCCGGATGTAATCTCCTATAATTTAATCAAATGCCAACACTCCGCGTGAGATAAGCCTGTTTTAACCATCTATTTTCCTGTGCAGCATTTCAGATTAATTATCCTGCGAGAACGCCCGGTTTCCACACTATATAACAATTCAGCTATTCGGCGAACGATTCGGTAGGCAAAAGGGGGCACATCTATGAACATTAGCCAGCTGGAGACACTGATCACAATCTCCAAGACGATGAGCTTTCGCAAGGCAGGCGAACTGCTTAACCTGACCCAGCCGGCAGTTTCGGCACAGATCAAAAGTCTGGAGGAAGAGTTCAAAACACAGCTTGTAGACCGGAACCAGCCGGTTACCCTGACGGACAGGGGCAAAGTATTCCTTACGCATGCAGAGAAGATTGTAGGCATTGTGGAGGAGCTGAAGCAGCGGCTTGCCGATCTGGATGAGAATCCCCAGGGGCATATTATTCTCGGAACGACCACCTCGATAGCAATACAGATTCTGCCGCGCATCCTGTCCTATTTCCAGGACCAGTTCCCGCATATCAAAACCTCGATTTCCTCCATGTCCTCATCGCAGATCTATCAGCAGGTGGAGAACGGGATTGTCGATGTCGGCATCGGCTACCTGATCGGGCAAAATCCGGGAATGACGACTTCCGTGCTGTATTACGACACCTTTGAGCTGGTTGTATCACCAAGGCATCCGCTGGCCCAGATGAAAACAGCGGGCATTGAAGCGCTCGGCACGACACCCCTTATTCTGCTCTCCCCCGATACGGTAGGCCGCAGATTTGTCGATGATGTACTGGCCAGGCACGGCATCCAGCCTCAGGTTATCATGGAGCTGACGAGCAGCGAGGAAGTGAAGCGGATGGTCGAGCTTGATCTTGGCGCAGCCGTTATTTCCAAGCAGTCTGTAACGGCCGAGGTCCGCAATGGAACACTCAAAATCGTTCCCATTATCGAGCTGGAGGTTACCCATCCCGTAGGTGTCATAACCAAATCAGGCAAATATGTCAATTCTGCCATGCGCCAGTTTCTAAGCGATCTGAAGGGTATGCCGGAAACCCAGTTCATCGGTTCGGAATAACCGGTATGATGTACTGCTGGCGTACACACACTATGGCCAAAGGAGATGTCCACACATATGAAGTTCGACCTGCACACCCATCATTTCCGCTGCGGCCATGCCGACGGAACCATCAGAGATTATATAGAGGCAGGAATTGCCGCGGGTCTTAGCGTTATAGGCATTTCCGACCATACACCATACTTCGGCCACAAGGCGGAGCAGGCTTTTCCCCATATCGCCATGGCTAAATCGGAGATTGTGAACTATGTTGAGGAAGTGCTGTCCCTGCAAAAAGAATACGCCGGCAAAATCGATGTCCTGCTCGGCATTGAATCCGATTACTTCCCTGAACATGCCGAGCTGTACCGGGCCACGCTGGCTGCCTATCCTTTTGACTATGTAATCGGCTCCGTACATAGCGTGGGCGGTGACAGTATCTTTAACAAGAGCCGCTGGAAGAGGCTTAATCCGCAGCAGATGCAAGCCGTCAAAGCGGAATATTACCGGCTGATCGCGGACTCCGCCCGCAGCGGCATGTTCCAGATTCTCGGCCATATCGATGCGATGAAGGGCAACTATCCCCAGTTCTGTGATATCCCGGCTGCCGCCGAGATTGATGAAGCCTTACGCGTTATCGGTGAATGCGGAACCGCAATCGAAATCAATACCTCCGGCGGCACAAAGCTGTGCGGCGGCTGGTATCCGTCAGATGACATTCTTGAACGTGCCCTGCACTATGGCGTGGAAGTCAGCTTCGGTTCCGATGCGCATAAGCCTTCCCGGGTTGCCGACCAGCGGGATGCGGTAGAGGCCCGCCTGAAGGAGATCGGCTTTAAAGAGTGGGTGTATTACAAGCGGCGCGAGCGGGTCGCTGTACCTATTGAATAATTGACCGCATCTGATAAAAAGCACCGCAGCAACAAAGGCTTCAGGGCAGTGTACCTGCTTCCCTGACTGTCCTTTTATGCTGCGGTGCTCTGTTTATTGTTGCAGATTGCTGCAGGTAAAGCCCTGCCGTGGAAGGGTCTTTCCGGCATCCCCGTACTGCGGATTCAGCGCATAGAAGTGGGCGATGACCGCGCTCCAGTCCCGCTCCGTCTGGCCAACCGACTTCAAATACTCCCGGAATTCCGCATTGTACTGCCGGATGCTGCCCTCAAGCTCGCGGTTATAACGTTCTTCATGGTACACAGCCTCCAGCGGCAGGCGCGGCTTCTTCGGCAGCTCCTCACCGGGATAGCCGATGCACAGGCCGACTACCGGGAATACATACTCCGGCAGCTCCAGCAGCTCAATAACCTGCGCGGTATTACGGCGGATGCCGCCGATCGGAATAATGCCAAGCCCCATTGATTCGGCAGCAGCCACTGCACTTTCCAGCGCAATTCCTGCATCGACGGCCCCGACAAGCAGGGCATCAGCATCCGCCGCTGCCTCAAACGGTTGACCCTCCAGCCCGGCCGCCAGCTTGGTGCGGTAAAAATCCATACAGAATACCAGGAAGACCGGTGCCTCCGCCACATGCTTCTGATTGCCGCTCAGCGCTGCAAACTTCTCCCTGCGCTCCTTGTTCTGCACAGCAATTATAGTGACCTGTTGTCCGTTAACCCAGGAAGGGGCCGCCTGCGCAGCTTCGATAATCATCCGCAGCTTGTCGGGCTCCACAGGCTTATCCGCATATTTCCGGAACGAACGGTGATTCTTTAGGGTGTTCAGCACTTCATTCAATGGTTGATTCCTCCTAAGGCTGTAATGAACATTATTCTTGTTCCTTATCATAACCCGGCAGCATCGGCAGCCGCCAGTTTTCCGGGCATAAAGCTGGCAGCTCAGCCCTGCCGCGGCTGTACGCACACAAAAAATGGACCCGGAGCACCGGGTCCCAACAGCAGTTATATTTTCAAAAGGGGGTCATGTACTTAGTTTAACCGGACACTGTTAGAGTTTGATAACGGCTTTATTTCAATTGTGTAACAATGCTGAACACTTTTATGACATCGCCCGAGCCGTCTGCCACCGGAAGAATCCGGTCCAGGACAAGCCCGTTTTTGAGCATGACCCGCTCGCTTCTCAGGTTGCTGCCGCGGCAGCGCCCCTCCGCCTTAAGCAGGCCCAGCTCCTGCACCGCATAGCTCAGCATCAGCCCGACAGCCTCAGTGGTGAACCCTGCCCCCCACCAGTCCGGATGCAGCATGTAACCTAACACAGCTTTGCCTTCATGCCGGTTCCAGTTCTGCAGGGACACTGTTCCGATCAGCTCCTGCCCGCCTATGGCATAAATGCCGGCATGCAGGGCACAAGGATCATGGGCATGAATCATCCGCTGGGCCAGTTTGTCCAGAACCGCCTGCTGTGATCCGGCTCCGCAGCGCATCACAATATGCGGCTGAACCTCCGGATGCGAGAGAAGAGCCTTCAGCCTGCCGGCTTCAGCGGGCTGTATCTGCCTAAGTTCAACTGCTGTTCCTTGCCGGGCGGTGAATGATACCGTTTCATAAGTAATCATATAGTTCCCTCTCCTCTGCAGTTAATGGCGGTTCAGCAGCTTCGGCCTGATTCGTTCTCCGCTAAGCTTGACGCAGGGTGAGTACCGTCAGCTCCGGCCTGCACAGCAGCCGAAAGGGCATATAGGTTTCGCCGAAGCCTCTGTTCACATAGACCGGCATGGCTTTTGCTGCGGTGTAATATAAACCGCTTATGTATTTAAGCGAACCGTAAGGCGTATACGGTGCTCCAATGAACGGCATGCGGATCTGGCCGCCATGGCTGTGTCCCGATAACTGGAGATGAAAGGGATAACCCTCCGCCGTGTCGGCATAATCGGGCTCATGCATGAGCAGCACCGTGAACATATCCTCAGGGATGTCCTTCAGCGCAGCGGCAGGATCGGGAGTGCCCTTGAGCATGTCCTCCAGTCCGGCCACCGCAATCCGCGCGCCGCCCAGGCTGACCACATAGGCCTGGTTCCGGAGGACAACAAAACCGGCAGTCTGCAGCAGGCGGGTAAGCAGCTCTGTATTTTTATAATCATGATTGCCAAAAATCGCGTATTTACCCAGGGGAGCGGTTAATTCCGCCAGCAGGGCTACCGAATCGGTCAGATCCTCGGCTTCACTGTCCACAATATCCCCGGTAAAGCAGATCATATCCGGCCTGGCCTCTTTAATATGCTTCACCAGCCGTTTCACATCACCGGCATCTTTATTGAAGCCCAGATGGACATCGCTGAAGTGAACAAGCCGGGTACCGGAAAAAGCGGAAGGAAGCTTGCCCAGCGGCAGCTCCAGCTCCGTAACCTCGAGCCAGTTAGGCTCCCCCTGCCAAACATATCCGCCTGTAAGCAGCCCTGCCCCGAACAGGGTCGCGGTTCCCCGGGCCAGGAACTGGCGGCGGGTGATTTTGCGGCTCCCGGCCTTGCCGGGTTCCGGAGCACCTGAGCGGCGGCCGGCGCCCGAAGGATCTTTTATTATATTGGGAGAAGCCCCGGACGAGTCTCTATTCATAGGGAGATTCTCCTTTCGTACTATTTGGTGGACGGTGTATCTTCTGCTGCTGCAGCCTGCCCTGATTCCTTTTCACTTTTCTCGTCTTCATAGTCTTCGACTGCATCATCAATTTTCAAGTCTATTTCAGCTTCAATTTCTTCTTCCGTACCCGGCCCGAGAATTTTGCGGAATAGCCCCAGCATGGACAGGGCATAAGCCACAGTGATGAAGCTGAAGCTGATCTGCATAATGACAGCAAGCCGCGAAGTATTGTCACTCGGTGCCACATCCCCGTAACCCACCGTTGTAAAAGTAGCAACGCTAAAATACAGGAAGGTGATCAACTGGCTGAGCAAATCCTCTCCCAGGCCCTTTCCCTGAAAGGAGGACTGTCCAAACAGCTTATATATGGATGTATATACGATCGTAAAGAAAAGAATGCAGGTCAAGGCGGCGATACTGATGCGGACCAGCGTCTGCTGCAGCCTGACCTCCTTGTCATTGGATAACTTGATTTCATGAAAGATGAACAGGATGTAGAACAGCACCGAAGCCAGCACAAACAGCAGAATCAGTGCCCGCAGCCCGCGCTGACCCGGTACAATCGAACCCAGATCAATCCAATTCAGCAGATCCTCTGCCGACACCAGCGCATAGATCAGCACCGGAACGAGCAGAACCGCCTTTCCCACCCATTTCTTTCTGAGCCGGTAAAACAGCAAGGACAGCAGTGTAATCACAGCGGCGTTAAGGGTCCACATCCACGAGCTCATTGCGGTCACACTCCTGTCCTTCGGCAGTGCCAAAGCTTAGTGGAAATTCAACACTTAATATCTTCATTTGACTCTGTATAAAAGCTGAGAATTGTTAGCATTAGGTGGAGAAAATCCATTTAGCTCCTCACAGATAGCACCGTTATTTACAATAAATCACTGTCCGCCGGTTCCTTGTTCCGCACTGCCCTCTGCATCAGCAGCTTCCTCCTCCGGCCTAGCAATCACCATAATCCGGCATTCCTCCTCCGGTGTCTCACGATAAGCGCGGGCAATACCCTTGTCTGCAATCTCCTGCCGGCTGACCTTACGCAGCTTGAAGACACACTCAACCTCCCGGGTGAACGGGAACGGCTCAAGCATCAGCGCCGATTCATCCTTCCACTCTGCGGTAATGGTCCGGCCTGAAGTAAACTTGAAATCCTCGCTGCCCGAGAATCCGTCCGTCCACCAGGGATGCTCCTCGGATTTGGGGCTTCCCGGCCTGTTGAGTGCCATATACAGCGACAGATCGTCGCAGAACTGCAGCAGCCTGGCGTCATAGAACAGCTCATCCTCGCCAATCGGCACATTACGCTGCTCCAGCTCCCGGTGAATGCGGGCCCTGCGCTCCGCCTCGTCCTTCTGATATTCCGCAAGCTCCGGATCCTCCTCTCCGGACACTTCAATCAGCCGTTCAAAATGCAGGCTGCACAGCAGCGCGCCATAGGAGGATACAGCTTCAATCTCATTCAGCCCGCGCCGGTAAAAGGTCAGCTTGGGTACAACGGGAAAATCAATAAAGCTGTAAGGCGCGTCCTCCGCATCATTCCAGAAAGGGGTCTCATCCAGATCAATCCAGCCGCGGTCGTGGTTGGCGATAGCCCACAGCACCTCATCCCGGCGTACGGATTCCGGCACCTGCTCCTCTTTGAACCAAGCCGCAAGCTCCCCGGCCAGCCGTCCGTGATCATGCTGCTTCACCATTACAATGTATCCATCCTGCTCTCTACAAATCAACGTCATTCCTCCCCGGTTCTTCCTTATGTATATTACCGAATGTATACACTGTACCCATTTTCCCGGACAAAAGAAACAATGTTTTGTATATCATTCTCTGTAAAAAGAGCCATCTCCCTTGGCAGCAAACACCTTGGAAAATGGCTGATTAATGTTTCACAGCAACAGATCTTTTATCTGCACAACTAATTTCGAGTTTACTTATTGTTTTTGTTTTTTTGTCTATTCTTGATAATTACATACGAACACCATAACACAAAAAACACAGGAATAAGCTGCCAAAGCTGATAACCTGATAACAAAGAACTTACAACACTTATAGCACAAAGTACTACTCCAATGATGAGAATCAGCCTGTCATTCATTTTATCCCACCTTCCTCTTCCTTATTTTATCATTATTTATTATATTTTGAAGTATGAGATTTTGTTTTTGGATGAAAAAACAAACCTGAGTAATTATAGATAAAAAAAACACGGCAAAATAAACTATCACTATAAGTAATATGTTCTCAGTAGAGTAATTATTGCATGCATATCCGATTAAGAATATAAGCAAAGTAATAATCAAATTAACAACATGAAAGACCGTTATTGCGGTCCTTTCCTTCAACAGCTGATGTTCATCGTTCCAAATCACTGTTGGAAACCAAATGTCAAAGATAATACACAGCATTACACCATTTAAAGAAATTAATACCGCAATAAAAAACCATATAATCAAAAATTCGGGTGATAAATTAAAAACAAAATAAAAAGTCAATGCATTAATGACTATAGCAGGAAAATAATAAACCCATGCTACTATAATTTTAGCAAAAATTAATTTATTTATTGAGATTGGCATAGTTAATTTATAGCCTAAATCTTTTTTGTCTCGGGAAAACGATGTAATAGCGATAATGTTCCAGCCTAAAATTAGAACTGTATAAGCCACTATAAATATAA
Source organism: Paenibacillus sp. PastM-3 (assembly GCF_029893965.1). Taxonomy (GTDB): domain Bacteria; phylum Bacillota; class Bacilli; order Paenibacillales; family Paenibacillaceae; genus Paenibacillus_AQ. The sequence goes on along the minus strand of NZ_JARXXP010000012.1, from coordinate 160,889 downwards.
AAGAATACGTGAATTGTTGTTCAATAAACACTTTAATCCCTTCAAGCTGATTGTTAAATACAAAAAGAAATGTACATAATATGGGGAATAAAAATGAACTTGTCACTCCCTTGATGAATAGCACGGGTCTTCGCAAGAGAGATTTAAACTCCAAGTTAATTAAACTTTCAAGTTCTTTTCTTGATGTCAGCAAAATTTTGATTTCACTTTTAACATTAACTTTAATGCCAGCATTAAGAAATTCATAATTTTGAGGCCAATAGAAAACAGCCAATATGTAAACAGCTAAGTACAGAATCGAAATTAAAAATATTAGAACAAAAATTAATCCCCCTAAAGAATAGTAAGAACTCTTATTATGGAATATTAATTCAAAACCTAAATTATGCATATTAATATACCCATTCCAAAACTCGAATATCCCAACGTTCTCCATTATATTTTTTTTATTGTTTATAAAAAGTATATATAGAAAAAATATTGTGCCAACTACATAAATCATCAAATGAAAAGTAATAGTAATCTTTTTCTTATGGCGTATTAATAATTTCATGAATAACATTGTAATTGTTAAATGAACAGTGTTAGGAATAATCGGAATAATGAGTATAACAATTAGTGAATTGATATAGAAAAATATCGGCAGACGCTCTACCTGAATAATGCCCCAGAATATTGGAATATAAAGTGCCGCTATGATAAAGTATTCAAGGAGAAGTAATACAATTAATTTTGAAAAAATAATGTTCTGTTTTTTTACAGGCAAATGAAAATAACCCAATATATCATTTGAAAAGCAAAACATAGATATGACTGGCAAGGTTCCAAACAGGAGAATAATGGAACTGGAGAGGATAAAAAAGCCGGTGATTATTATTGGAATGCTGTCTTGTCCAGCTTGTCCATACATATATTCAACTACTTGTCTGCATACAAAAAAGTATATACAAAAAAAATACAAACTTCCTATGATTCGAAACGAGAGCTTTTTATTCTTTTCAAATGTTGTCCTTAAGTGAAGAGAAAGCATGCCTCTAATAAGAGTTATAATTGTCATCGGTTAACTCCAGAAATAAATTTTCCAGCGAGGTATGGTGCTTTTGCATAGCAAGCTTAATTTCTTCAATCGTTCCTTCGAATAACTTCTCCCCTTGTTTTATAATCCCCACCCTATTACAGACTTCTTCTGCTACAGCCAGCATATGTGTTGAAAAAAAAACCGTATTCCCTTGGCTTGCATGTTCCTTCATTAATTCCTTTATCATATACGAGGACCTTGGATCAAGTCCGTTCAACGGCTCGTCCAGAATCCACACTTTCGGATCGTGAAGAAGAGAACCTATGATGAATAGTTTTTTTTTCATTCCGTATGAGTAATTTTTGATGTATCCCTCCAAAGCATGAACCATATTTAATCTTGAAGCAGTTTCTTTAATTTTATTTTCAGTAATTTCAACAGGAAGTTTATAAATATCCCTTAAAAAATTCAAATATTCAATCCCCTTAAAATGCAGAAAAAATTCAGCAACATCCGCCACATAACCAAGGTGCTTTTTCGCTTCTAAGGGGGCTTGTTCGATATTAATGTTGTTTATCTTAATAATTCCGGAATCTAAGGGAAGTATTCCTGTAATCAATTTAATAGTAGTCGACTTTCCAGCTCCATTCGGGCCTAAAAATCCAAAAACTTCGCCAGCATTTACATGTAGATTCAAATTTGATACAGCCTTTTCCGAATGATTGTAGGTTTTGTAAACCTCCGTTAAGCTAAGCAATTATCAGCTCCTCCCCCCAGATATTACCTTGTCATATTTTTTTTCAATTATTACACCATCCACTATTTCTAGTATTCTATCTGCAATTCTACTTATTTCCTCCTCATGAGTTATAATAATACATATTTTATTATTAAAAAATTTTTTAATTGCTTCTTCCAAAAAAGCTTTAGATGCTAAATCTAAATTGGAAGTCGCTTCATCAAAAATTAAAAGATCTGGATTCTTGGCAAATGCCCTTAATATTGCAACTTTTTGTTTTTGACCTCCTGAAAGATTATTAGCCTTTTCATTGAGAACTAGCGAGTATGGATCTATATCCTTAAACATTTTATCTTGGAAAATATCCATCAAATTTTCCAAATGTAATTCACTTATATTGGGATTTGACATTTTTATATTTTCTAATAATGTGCCAGAGAACAATATAACATTTTGGGAAACAATCCCTACAGATTCCCTGAGAGACGATATATTTATTTCTTTGAGATTAATCCCATTTATCTCTATATCGCCCTCATAATCCCTGTACAAACCTAATAAAATTTTGATTATCGTTGTCTTTCCTGAACCATTTATACCTTGAATAGCTACATTTTCATTTTTCTCCACAATAAAATTAATTTTCTGAAATATTTTATTTTCCGACTCTTCATATTTGAAAGATACGTCTTTAAACTCCACTGATCTAATTGCATCGATTTTAATGCCTGTTTCATTCTCCTCTATATCTACTTGGAGAATCGAACTTACACGATCTAATGCTACTAATCCCGGTTGAATCGTCATACTGAAAGCGGCAATTAACTGAACTGGTGCATATAACAGTAAAATGTACTGAGTTAGGGCTACATAATCCCCGATTGACAAACGGTTCCTTACTATAAGCAACCCAATCGTTAAGGTGATTATTATTTGAGAAATGTTTAGTAGTAATGAAACGCCCTCTGTTCCCATAGCAGCAAATTTACTTTGCTGTATGATTTTTCGCGCTATCCTGTTCACCTGATTTGTCAGCTCTTTAAATGTTTTTTCTTCGTTGTTCAGTTGCTTTAATTCCTGTATCCCCTCAATTGACTCTTGCAGTTTTCCTTTTGTTGTTGCATTCACTTCATATATTTCTCTGGAAGTTATATGAATTCTATTTAGCGAAGCTCGCGTTAAAAAATAAAAAAATGGTAAAAAAACGAATGAAATGATTAGTAGCATCCAACTTTTATTGAGAATATATACAAACGCACCTGTCGCAGTTACCATGGCCGCAAAAAAGTCAAAGATTGCCGATGAAAACAAAACAGACAAGGCATCAACTTCGTCAATTCTTGAAAGGAGATAGCCCTTATGGTTTTTATCAAAATATTTCATTGGCAAACGGAGAAGATGCGAGTACATATCCTTTTTTATTGATGTTGTAAATTTAACTGAAAGCTGAGCGTGTGCAACTTGGCCATAATATTTGACAATGAATTTAATTATACTGAGTAGTGCCATCACTATAGAGATCTTAATAATAATTGAGATATTACCGGGTATTATTCCTGAATCAAAAAGCAAACTACTAGTATAAGGGATCAATAAATTAATCGCACTCGATAAAACTGATAATAGCAGTATCCCCAATAACATTAATTTAAATCTACATAAATATTTGATCAGAAATCTCACATAATTCTTTAACATCGTTATCAAGCTCCGCATTCAGGTTTTAATTTCCTAGATAACAAATTTCTTTCTTATACAGATCTTTACTTAATGCTTCTTCTACAGATCTGCAATCCACACAGGAATATTTAATTTTACATGCTTTGCACTTCTCAATTTTTCCAAGTGAAAACCGCCAAAATTGATTTATTATTTCTGGATCCTCGAATAATTCTAAAAGATGTGATTGTTCCAAATCTAATAACGGATGATTTACCATTGTAGGGCATGGAATAACCTTTCTGTCAGCTGTAATAGCTATTACACCCATTAGGCAAGGATGTAAATCTTTATTGAGCATAAAATTATGAAAAAGCTTTTCAGAGAATTGAATACTAGCGTAGCTTCTCAAAGAATTGTGTTCATTAATCAGTATACTTGTTGAAATATCACTAAAATTGTAATCGCTTAACTTTTGAATTGCTGCTTCCAATTGGGCTGGAGAATCCAGAACAATATTACAGGAATACTGAAGTTTATGATTAAAGAATCCTTGAAAAATCTCGGATAATTTCAGCGGCAAGTTATTTTGGTATTCGTTTTCTTTTGAATATCTCAAAACAAATAGAGGATTAATCTTAAATTCAATAAAGTGGCTCATCATCTTGTCATTCAGAATTTCACCATTCGTTTTTACTATAATTCTAACATTCTCATCCGCATTTTCCCGAGCATATTGAAGTAGTTCTAAGAATTTATCCCCGTAAGTCAATGGATCCCCACCATGAAAAATCAGTGTTTGTACCGACATTTTTAATACATCAGACAACAGCCCTCTATAAAATTTCATATCTAACTCAGCACTGGTTACAGTGGGGCTACTACACGTAAGGCAGCTGAATAATTTTAAGCTCTTACAACTTTTACAACTCATTGCACATGAGGAAGGCAGTTCAATATAGCAGGTATTCAATTGAATATTATTAACTGGTCTTGCATGTCCAACACGGGATATTTCCTCTATGTAAAAGTAATCAGACAATTCTGCAAGATTACCTTCAATCAATTTATTAGTGAAGCTGTTCACAATATTCTGATCAAAAAGGTTATTTAGTTCTTCAATGCATTTTCCCTTTTTAATATTATTAAGAATTTCAGTGTGCAACAAATCGAGTGAATAATAATTTTTATGACTCAAATCATACATGAACGAACCATTCTCGCCTGTAACAACTGCACAATTACTTTTAAGTATAAGAAATTTCATTTAAGCACCCCTATTCAATAATTAAAAATTTGGAATTAATTCTTCTGCCAGCACACCTTCCTCCATAATACTCCAGATTTCCGCGAACTGTTTTTGAACATGCTTTCTAATTTCTTGACAATTAGGTTTCATATTAGATTTGTCAAATTCCCCTGTACCGTCCAATACTCCTGCGTAGCATATATCACAAAGACTTTGAACAGGACAATTCGGACAATTCTTTGTTATCTTGGCCTGATAGTCTTCCAGCATTTTTGAAATAGAAGGTATGCTTAGCCAGCTTTCAACATCGCCAATGGGTCTGCTTTGATTTACTCGTTCACATACATGAAGATTACCATTTGTATCTACGGCAATTTTTTCTCCTGGCACACAAGCTCCAGTGTACGGTAGAAAATCAGGACGTCTATTCTGAAAAGGAATATTTCTGGAACGATTCAGTATCGAAAACATTGGAACACTAAATAATATTTTCAAAAATGTTTCTGCCTCAATCCCCTCCGGAGATCTGACTTGACTAACATAAACTGACTTTAATTCATCGAATGAATGCATGAAAATCTCTTTTTCTTCTGTAGAGTAGCGGTCATACCAATCAGTAAAAGATGCTCCTACTTGCGAAACCCTGGCTATTTTAGGAAGAACTTTTTCATTTTCTTTAAGAAATTCTCTCATTCTCATCAAATTCGTACCTGTATCAATAGTTATTAATAACTGACAGTATTCTTTATAATAGTCTGGATACAATTCTCTAATTCTAAGTAGGTTCTTCATTACAAGATCAAAAGTACCTGCCCCATCTTTAAATACTCTCATTCTGTCGTGCTCATCTCTATCGCCGTTTAAACTGACTGATAGAATAAATGAATGTTTCGCCAAAAAGTGAATTTTTTCATCGTTTAGCAGTATGGCATTAGTTGTCGTGGAAAACTGAATTTTACCGCTATACTTCTCCTCTGAAAAAACTACAATTTCTTTCATTAATTCATAATTAAGAAAAGCCTCTCCCCCATAAAAAGCAATAAGAGGGTTATCGAAAGGATTTTTGAACTTTCTTTGTTTAAAATTGCTTAAATACTTATCTACAGCCTTTTTTGCCGTATCTACACTCATGTTTTCACGATTATGACTTCTCTGATTCTCATAATTTCCAGAGTATACACAATATGTACATCTTATATTGCAAGCTTCAGTGGTTAAAAGAATAAGTTGGCTTCCACTATTGTTATTTAAATAATTCTCTAAGCTTTTCTTATTCGGTAAATTCCCTTGTAATTGCATATCTCCAAAATTGAAATTATCCCCTCCATTTTTCCCCTGGAATCTTACATTGCTTGAATAGTCGTCATAATAATAAGTGTTTCCCTGAGCTGTAGTAAAAAAAAATCCTCTATCACTCATTTAAATCCTCCTCAATTTTGTTACTGGTTACAATAATTTAGTAGACATATAGAACCAAGCCGCCGCCCCAAAAAAGGGTCTATCTCCTAGTTCAGTTCTATATGTCTCCTGTAATTACAGAAATCAATTTAGCGATAACTGATTAAAAATCCTTCTAAGTAAAATTACATAATTCCTTAACTTGCATAGTAAGTGTAATAGAATGAGCCGGTAACAATTGCCAAGGCTGCTGGTCCAGTCGCTGCTCCAGCAGCACAAGCTACGAAACATGGTCCTGAACAACTAATAGAGCAAGTCCAGCCACTTTGTGGTGTAACATTATTCATTTGTTCCATTTTTTCCCACCTCCTTTTTTTCCTTATTTTAGTGTTTAATTACATTTAAATCAATAGATTCTTTTAATATACATATTTTTGTCAAAATCGATTAATTACCAATACAAAGATTTTTCCGTGTTCAATAAAAGTGTTCATTTTATCCACAAGGCCAATTCGGAATTAAACAAGTAGGAGACTGCTCATTAACTGAGCAGCCGATCTCTCACACCACCGTAGTACAGTTCGGTATACGTCAGTTAAACTGCATAAGTGCAATTTTAGTAGTAGGGAAACCATAATACCCGACCCTGTGTGAGCTTTTCGTTTGTTATGGAATGGGACAGCACCGAGCTCCAAACCATTCTCCAGTGGCCAGGCTGAGGTTCCCCCCATTGATAGGCCTTCCACTCCGGTATTTCCGGTTTTCTCAGGATCTTCACCTTTGGTTTAGGCTTCTTTCACTTTTTCCAGATGTACATTCAGGGCCTTCTACACACCCAAATTTGTAAAATATATTTTTTACCAGTTCAGTTCTGTAGAAGTAGCCGATTTTGTCGCGAGTTTAGACTTTTACTTTCTCCATCACATGTCAAACATTCCTGTCCTGATCGCGGCTTGTGAGTGTTTTCAACTTCTTCTTTACTTTGGTGAGAGATTGACCATGGATGCGAATATACACCCTTTTTACGTTCGGCAGACCTAGGTTTTGCCTCCGGCTTTCTACGATTCCGACTCACGGAGGACACCCCTAACTTTCCTTTCGCCAACAGTTCCTACTGCCAAGCCTGTAGCAGACTTTCACCGCCGAGTTATCTCCCATGCCGAGAGCACATAAAAAAGGAGCATCCCACAAGCCATAGAGACTTGTAGAACACTCCCGTTTCAGTTCATTTTGTTCAAGCTACACACCAAGCCAGCGCTTGAACATATGCTTCGTGGTCTGTTTGTTGATCTCGGCAATCGAGGTGGTCAGCGGAATGCCCTTCGGACAAGCGCGTACGCAGTTCTGCGAGTTACCGCAGCCGTCGATCCCGCCGTCCTCCATCAGCGCTTCCAGGCGGTCGTCAGCGTTCATTTCGCCCGTAGGATGGGCGTTGAACAGCCGCACCTGGGAAATCGCAGCCGGCCCGATGAAATTCGTCTTCTCGTTAACGTTCGGGCAGGCCTCCAGGCAGACGCCGCAGGTCATGCACTTGGACAGTTCATAAGCCCACTGGCGTTTTTTCTCGGCCATCCGCGGTCCCGGACCCAGATCATACGTACCGTCAATCGGAATCCACGCCTTGACCCGTTTCAGTGCATTAAACATCCGGCTGCGGTCGATAACAAGGTCGCGCACTACCGGGAAGGTCTTCATCGGCTCAATCCGCACCGGCTGCTCCAGATTGTCGATCAGAGCGGCGCAGGCCTGGCGCGGCTTGCCGTTGATTACCATCGAGCAGGCCCCGCACACTTCCTCCAGACAGTTGGAGTCCCAGCAGACCGGCACCGTACTGTTGCCGCTTGCGTTAACCGGGTTACGCTGGATTTCCATTAAAGCGCTGATTACGTTCATCCCCGGCCGGTAGGCCAGCTCAAATTCCTCTGTATAGGGCGAGCTCTCCGGTTCGTCCTGGCGGGTAATGATAAATTTCACGTTTTTGGGAGCTGTAGCTGTTTCCGCCATATCGGTTACCTCCTAAAAGTTTTGTGAGCGTTACTCCTCTGGTATCCTTCGTACAAAACTCGCTTCGGAAGCATACGCTTAGTTTTGTGAGCGTTACTCCTCTGATTTCCTTCGTACAAAACTCGCTTCGGAAGCATACGCTTAGTTTTGTGAGCGTTACTCCTCTGATTTCCTTCGTACAAAACTGGCTTCGAAAGCATACGCCATTATATTTAGTCCTTGGAATAATCACGCACCCGCGGCGGGATCAGCGAAACATCCACTTCCTCGTAGGAAATCTGCGGGCCGTCCGGTGTCCAGGTTGCTTTGGTCGTCTTGAGGAACTCCTCATCGTTGCGGTTCGGGAATTCCGGCTTGTAGTGGGCTCCGCGGCTCTCATTGCGAAGCAGCGCCCCCAGCGTCATCGCCTCGGCCAGCTCCAGCATGTTCCACAGCTGGCGGGTGAAGGCTACGCCCTGGTTGTTCCAGCGCGAAGTATCACTCATGTTAATACGGCCGTAACGCTCCTTGAGCTCTTTGATTTTGCCGATGGTCGCCTCCAGCCGTTTGTTCTCGCGCACCACGGTCATGTTGGCAGTCATCCATTCGCCCAGCTCTTTGTGGATCACATAGGCATTTTCTGTACCGGACATGCTCAGCAGGGACTCGTATTTGCCAACCTGCTGCTTATGGAAGCTGTCGAATACACTGGACGGAATATCCTGTACGGACTTCTTAAGCCCTTTAATATATTCCACGGCCTTCGGCCCCGATACCATACCGCCGTAAATCGCCGAGACGAGCGAGTTCGCGCCAAGACGGTTCGCGCCGTGATACTGGTATTCACATTCACCCGCGGCGAATAGTCCCGGAATGTTGGTCATCTGGTTGTAGTCAACCCACATGCCGCCCATGGAGTAGTGGACCGCCGGGAAAATCTTCATTGGAATCTTGCGCGGGTCATCCCCCATGAATTTTTCATAGATTTCGATGATACCGCCGAGCTTAACGTCAAGCTCCTTCGGGTCCTTGTGCGACAGATCGAGATAGACCATATTTTCGCCGTTAATGCCCAGGCCCTGATCCACACACACGTTGAAAATCTCACGGGTCGCAATATCACGCGGCACCAGGTTTCCGTAGGACGGATATTTCTCTTCCAGGAAGTACCATGGCTTGCCGTCCTTGTAGGTCCAGATGCGTCCGCCTTCGCCGCGCGCCGATTCCGACATCAGCCGCAGCTTGTCATCGCCGGGAATCGCCGTCGGGTGAATCTGAATGAACTCACCGTTAGCATAATGCACACCCTGCTGGTATACCGCACTGGCGGCAGTTCCTGTATTGATAACCGAGTTGGTTGTTTTGCCAAAAATAATCCCCGGACCACCGCTGGCCAGAATAACCGCATCGGACGGGAAGGTCTGAATTTCCATCGTCTTCAGATTCTGTGCGCTGATTCCGCGGCAGACGCCCGCGTCGTCGAGAATAACCGAGAGGAACTCCCAGTTCTCGCTCTTGGTTACGAGGCCTTCCGCCTCCCAGCGGCGTACCTGCTCATCAAGCGCGTACAGCAGCTGTTGGCCGGTGGTTGCCCCGGCAAAAGCCGTCCGGTGGCGCTTCGTTCCCCCGAACCGGCGGAAATCGAGCAGCCCCTCCGGCGTGCGGTTGAACATGACGCCCATCCGGTCCATCAGGTGGATTATACCCGGCGCCGCCTCACACATCGCCTTGACCGGAGGCTGGTTCGCCAGGAAGTCACCGCCGTAGACGGTATCGTCAAAATGCTCCCAGGGCGAGTCACCCTCGCCCTTCGTATTGACGGCCCCGTTGATGCCGCCCTGTGCGCAGACCGAGTGCGATCTTTTGACCGGAACGAGAGAGAATAGATGAACATGTGCGCCGGCTTCCGCTGCCTTGATGGTAGCCATCAGGCCTGCCAGCCCGCCGCCCACGATAATGATATCGGCTGATGCCATGAGAGTTCCTCCTAAAGTTTTGTAGGGATACAATTAATATAGGTTCATACAAAACCGTCTCCTGAAACAGACATCGCCGCTTACAGCAGGGTGCGGAGATGCTGTGCGGCACTGGCCGCAGTCTGGAATTCACTGTCACGGAACGTGAACAGCGAGATCAGGAACATAAAGGTTACGATGACGAAAAGACCGAGACAGAGTATTGAGGACACTCTTTGCGAGCGCGGGCCGACGGTAATTCCCCAGCTGATGAGGAAGGACCACAGGCCGTTGGAGAAGTGGAAGCAGGCTGCAATAATAGCGATCACATAAATCGCCAGCATCAGCGGCTGGGTCACGATATCATGCATGACGCCGCCAAGCTCCTCGTGTTCAACATTGCCTACGGCAACCTGAAAACGCGTCTCGAACATATGCCAGACAATGAAGACAAAGGTAATGACGCCGCTGATCCGCTGCAGGGTATAGCGCCAGTTTCTTTCCAGGTTAAAGCGGCTCAGGTTCGGCTTGGACTGGTATGCGATATACAATCCGTAGACCCCGTGATACAGCAGCGGAAGCCAGATCCCGAACAATTCCAGGAAGAAGACAAGCGGCAGGCTGTTCAGCCATAGCACACTGTCGGTGAAGCCTGAAGCGCCACCCTCTACTGCCGCGAAATTCGTCATCATGTGTTCAATGAAGAAGAATCCGAGCGGGATAACGCCGAGCAAGGAATGAATCTTTCTGGAATAAAATCCTCTCATGCAAAGTGTCCCCTTTCCGATTAAAACAGCGTTTTCATTAATGAGCATACACCGCCGGGAGTACAGTTGAAACAGGGGAAGAAAGGCCTCGTCAGCTCACCAGACATCTATTTTCACCGCTATCCATTGTTTTCCCGGACTTTGCTCTAACATTCACAATATGTGAATATCTTGTGTCACTTTTTATGTTACTCTTTTTTCTCTTATAAGGGAATTGCAATCTAATTATTAATCGTTATACTATATTTGCATAAGAATATTTTTAATATGATAATAATTCTCATTTAGCGCAGGAATTTCCCGGGTATACTGCCTTTTTGCTATTCAGGACAAGCTTTTAATGGCAGCTATGCTATGAGTATTGTCACTTTCATCCATAGACAATGAGCGTACAGTATCAGCATTACCCTAGATTGGTCAAAGGAGAACCCTTATGTTCGATGATTTGGACATTTTTGCCGCGGTTGTAGAGCATTCTAGCCTCAACCGGGCCTCGCGCCAGCTCAATCTGTCCCAGCCTGCCCTGTCCCGCAAAATTTCCAAGCTGGAGGAACGCCTCGGCGTTACCCTGTTCAACCGGTTTGGCAAACGGCTGGAGCTGACTGAGGTGGGACGACTTACTTATACTTATGCGCTTGAACAGCGCCAGCAGCGTTCCAAATTTCTTGAAGCCCTGTCCAAATTCAAAGAAGGCGAGCCGCAGCTCGTCACCCTGGGGGCCAGCCTTACCACCCTGCAGACAACGCTGCCGCCGCTTGTTAACGCCTACATGGAGAAATATCCGGCTGCCGAGCTGAAGCTGATCACCGGCCGGACGCATGAGATCGTCTCCTCGGTCAGCGAAGGCCGGAGCGATGTCGGCATTGTCGCCTCCTCCATCCAGGAGCCGGGCCTGCGCTGCATCCCGCTGTTTGAGGACCAGCTCCGGCTCGTTGTCTCCGAGCATCATCCGCTGACCCTGAACGCCAAGCTGACGATGGATGATCTCAGCCGGCTGCCGATGATTCTCTTCTCCAAGGGCACCTGGTACCGCCGTATGACCGACGAGCTGTTCCAGCGCTGCGGGACCGATCCTGATGTGCGGATGGAGATTGACTCCTTCGAGGCGATCGTCCGGCTGCTGCCGACGATCAAGGCCGCCGCGCTCCTGCCCAAGTCCTATCTGCGCCCGGAGCTGCTGAACGGCGGCGGACTGGTCTCCCTGCACATTAAAGAGCTGGAGCAGACCCAGCGCACTACCTGCCTGATCTATCCGAGCAGCGGCGGGCTGAGCACAGCTGCCCGCTGCCTGGTACAGGTTACAGAGGAAGTGTTCCTCGCCGGCCGCGAATAACAACAAATCCCCGGCAGGCCTCCATATCGCTATGGATCGGCCCGCCGGGGACGGTTTAACTGTGGCGCTGTTCAGTTATACAGGGGTGCTCCCGGATTAACGGAACTGGCCTGCATCAATTGCCTTTTGCTTCTCGTCGAGGATTTCCTGGTAGCCTGCATCCAGGTAGGTCTTCTTCGCTGCTTCATAGTTGGCGTCAAATTCAGCTTCCGGAGCCAGTACAATCTTCACATACAGCTCCTGGAAGAGAGTATTAAGGTCTGCTTTGTATTCATTAACTTTCTCCAGTACAGTAGTGAACATAGCATCCGGTGTACGGAATTCAGCTACTTCATTATAGTATTTCACCAGATCATCAGCCAGATATTCATAGCCGGCAGGTGCCCAGTTGCGCAGGTTCGCTTTGAGTGTTTTCTCAGGATCAGGATACTGGGCGATTTCTGTTACAAGACCCCAGTAGTCTTTGTTATTGTTCTGGGACAGTACAGACTCACCTTTGAAATCCGGATTCTTAACTGCAATACCTTCTGCATCAAGCGTGTAGTTCTCGCCTTCAACACCATTCTGGAACTTGAACAGGTTCTCCGGTTGGCTCAGCCATTCCAGGTACATCCAGACTGCAGCGCGTTCTTCGTCGGTAGTTTCATAGTTGATCCCCATGATGAAGCCGAATGGCCAGTAGGCACGCCCTTGCGGTTGCTTGCCTTCCGGAACACCAGCGTAAGGAGGCACGATCGCAAATTCCGCATCCGGGTTGTTCGCCAGTGTGGCACTAATGACATCCGTATTGTTGGTCAGATAGAGGCCGAAGGTTCCTGTTTTGCCGGAAACGAATTCCGATTTGATTTTCTGCTCGTCAGTGCGCAGATAGAATTCTTTATCAATGAGTCCGTTATTGTATTGATAGTTCAGATTACGCAGCCATAACTCTGTTTCCTTAGTAGTGAAGTCAGCTACGCTCAGGTCGGAATACAGCGCACGATAGTTTGCATCAATCGGCCAGTCACGGAAGGCATAGTTATAGTTGAAGCTGTTGGCAGTCAGGCTGCCTCCGGTTACACCGAGTCCGGCTTCCTTCCATTTCACGAGCATCTCATTGTACTTCTCAAGGGAGGTCAGATCCTCAACCTTCATACCCACCTTCTCTACCCAGTCCTTACGGATGATAGTAGTGAAGTTATCGGCTTCAGGACGGGCTGCATAGAAGAAGATGTTTTTGTCGTCAACAATACCGTACTGCTTGATGGTCTCACCCATGCTAGACCAGTAAGTCGGGGCATAGTTTTCAATTTCAGCCCAGTCCAGCTCCTGCATAACATCTTCACCGTAGTAAGTAAGCGCTTGCGGCATATCGTAGTGGAAAATAATATCCGGAGCTTTGTGTGACGCCAGCAGCTGTTCATAATCGATAACTTCGCTCTTGCGGGTAATCGGAATGTAGTTAACGTCGATGTTGTACTTGTCGCCGAATTCCTTTTGCACCCAGCGGGTGTAATAGTTGTCGGTTACATTCCAGCCTTCGAAGGCACGCTCATAGACCGGGATATCAAGGGTAACCTTGTCTTTGAAGCCTTGTGAATAATCCGGGTACTTCCCTTCGGCAGCAGCGTTTGTAGCTGCCGCTGTCTCTGCAGGGCTGTTAGTGGCTGCGGCATTCTGTTTATTGTTGTTGCCGGAGCATCCGGCCAGCATGCCGGCCGTCATGACCGAGGCCATCAATAATGATACATACCCTTTTTTGTTCATCGCAATTCCCCCAATTATAGTTTTCGTATTGAAGTAGTACTGCTGTGAAACATATAATTACTCTTTGACTGCTCCGAGCATTACACCCTGTACAAAGTATTTCTGGACAAAGGGATAGATGCAGAGAATAGGCAAAGTAGCAAACACAACGACTGAGGCTTTCAGAACTTCAGGATTACTCAGCGTGACCGTAGTGGCTTCGAGCTGGAAGCTCTCACTGGCCTGAATGACCAGATAATACAGCTTGAGCTGCAGCGGCCGCAGATCGGTCGCATGCTTGATATAGAACAAGGCGTCCTGATAGGCGTTCCAGCGTCCAACCGCATAAAAGAGTGACAGGGTCGCGATAATCGGCTTGGAAAGCGGAATAACAATGTTCCAGAGAATCCGGAAATGTCCGGCACCGTCAATCCGTGCAGATTCCTCCAGGCTGACCGGAATACTGCTCGTCAGAGAGGTTTTCATGATCAGCAGGTTAAATGCACTGAAGGATAGCGGCAAAACCAGTGACCAGATCGTATCCATCAGTCCCAGATTATTGATGTTCATGTAATCCGGAATAATCCCACCGCTGAAATACATCGTGAACAGGAAGATGAAGGTAATGACCCGGCGGCCCTTGAACTGGGCTCTGGACAGCGGATAAGCTGCGCAGATAGTCAGGATCATTCCCAGAATCGTGAACAGTACGGTTACGATAACCGAGATGTACAAGGACCGGAGGATACTGGCATCGGCAAAAATTTTGCTGTAAGCTTCCAGGGTAAAGCCTTTAGGCCACAGAAAAACCTTATTGGCTATAACGTAGGAATCTGAACTAAGGGATTTGGAGGCCACATGCACGAACGGCAGCAGACACACCAGCGAAGCAACGATCAGCCCGAATTTGATCAGCAGATCATAGATATCTATACGCCATTTGCCGGTTGCGGCAGGAGTTACGGTTGATGCTTTCATGGTTCCTCTCCTTTCTATAGTATTCCGTCCTCGCCAAGCTTTTTGGCCAGGCGGTCAGCTGATATGACCAGAATAATCCCGATGACGGACTGGAACAGCCCGATTGCCGTCGCCCGGCTGAAGTTACCCGATTCAATCCCCCAACGGTATACTAGAACAGGTATGGTGGTCGTGAATTCAGTAGTCGCCTTATTCTGCAGGGACCAGATCCGTTCGAACGAGCCGTCCATCACTTTCCCCAGACTCATGATCAGCAGCGTTACAATCGTAGCCCGGATGGAAGGAAGCGTAATATTCCATACCTTTCTCCAGCGTCCGGCCCCGTCCACGGTTGCCGCCTCATACATTTCCGGATTGATGCCGCTGATTGCGGCCAGATAGATGATCGTTCCCCAGCCCATGCTGTGCCATACTCCGATGGCCAGATAGCTGACCAGCCAGTTCGTATCCTCCTGCAGGAACGGCACGCGGGTCCCGCCCATCAATTCAATGACATTATTGACGGCACCGCTTCCTTCGCTGAGCAACTGGTACGCAATCGCTCCGATAATAACCCAGGACAGAAAGTGCGGCAGATACAGCAGCGTCTGGTTTACCCTTTTAAACCTGATGCTCTTTACCTCGTTCAGCATCAGCGCCAGAATGATCGGCATCGTGAAGCTGAATACAAGGTCAAGCACATTGAGCAGCAGCGTATTGCGCACAGCCCGTGTGAAGTCAGGCTTGGAGAAGATCTGCTGGAAGATTTCAAACCCTGCCCATTCACTGCCCCAGAAGCCTCTGGCAATTTTGTAGTCTTTAAAAGCGATTACAAGCCCGGTCATCGGCATGTATTTGAAAACGATTACAAAAGCTAGCGGAAATAATACCAGCAGATACAGCTGCCAGTCACGGCGTAAGTAATAGAGCGGCCCGTATTTTTTTCTTAATAAAAGGGCCTGATTGGTTTGTGAAGCGCTTGCAGCTTTCAAAGTCTCACCCCCTGCAACATTTTATCTTGTGGCCGGCTGTGTGATCCGGCGTGAATCCAATGTATCCCGATTATCCGGTTTTGAAAATCATGAGTATTGATGATCCCCATCAAATTTGATTAGAGCGCGGTATTATCGGCTTTTACAGCTTGTTCATAATCAAATATGATAGGCATTCCCAAAAATAAAACGCTTTCATTAACAGGTAAACAAATAAAACCGCCGGCTGCCGGCCCCGAGAGGGCTCCTAGGAGCCCTTGCTCTTGGCCGACTTGTAGCTGCTCGGCGGCATACCTTCATATTTACGGAAAAAGCGGTTAAAGCTCTGCAGATTATAGTATCCTACCTCTGCGGCAATCTGTTTAATGGTCAGGTCGGTATCCAGCAGCAGCTCCTTGGCCTTCTCGATGCGGAGCTGGTTCAGGAAATCGATCATGCTTTTACCGGTCTGCTCATACACAATCTTGCGCATATAGGAGTAGCTGATTCCGATTTCTTTTGCCATATCCTCGAAAACAATTTCTTCACGGTAATGCTCCTTCAAATATTGAACGATCCGTTCCCCGTGATTCGTTTCGCCCGGGCTGTGGTCGAGGCTCTGAACGATTTCGCGGAACATTTCATGCAGGTACTCTTCCAGTTCCTCCAGTGTATCCATCGCAGCCAGAATGCTATAGATGTTCCCCTTCCCCACAATCATTCTTCCGGTACCGATATGATTCTCGCGCAGATGCTTGATCGTCGCTCCCATCAGCTGGTGATAGATGAACATAATATTATCGTACGAAATATTCTCTTCTGCGCTGATCTGGCTGCGGATCGTCTGCAGCTCCTTAAAGATCCCGTCCAGGTTGCCGGCATCCAGGAAATTGAGAATCCGCCGCTCACTGCAGTCAAAGTCGATATATTTGCGGCTGTGCTCCTCCTCATCCTCCCAGTACATAATGCTTCCAGACCCGTTGATCATCCGCTGCTTGATCAGCTCCATTGCCTCAAACAGCCGCTCGGCCACCATTTCAGGCGCATCCGCCACATCGCTTACCCCGATCGTGACAGTATGCTCCAGCAGCGCAAGCGATTCGTCCCGGATCGTTTCCAGCACCTGCTGGATCTGTTCTCTGCCCGTTCCATCCTCATCCGGCGCAAAATTCATCACGATCACCATACAGCCGTCGTTATGGTATACAGAACTGGCCAGAATACGCTCCGGAAACAGACTCTCATACTTTGTATTGAGCAGATAACGGTGATAGCTGCGGGTCTCCACATTGGTATTGCCGACATACACCCTGTAACGGTCGATCGAGACAACAACTACCCGGTAGTAAGCTTCAGGAAAAATTTCGTTAATCCGCGGCGGAATTTCGCCGCGCAGCAGACGGTGAACTGCAAGACTCCGGGTATCCTGCTCACGCTCCTGCAGCAGCTGGAACAGGCTCTCCTCCTCCTCCTGCATCCGTTTAAAGGCCATGTCCAGGAAGGCCAGCTCATTTTTGCCTGCCACGTTCAAATCGCTTTTGGAACGTATGGTCCGCACCAGCTGCCGGAGGGGTCTGGACAGCCAGGTGGCAAAAAAGATAGCCAATAAGGTTCCAAGCAAAATAATAGCACCGGTAAGCAGAATAATATTTCCCTGCATCTCCCGGGAATCGGCCATCATCTCATCCAGCGAGCTCCAGCTGACGTTCCACCATCCGGATAACGCCGAACGGGTCCAGGCATACACCATCCGCTTGCCGTCCAGTTCACGGAACGCGTAGCCTTCATTTATATTCTGCTTCAGCAATTCACCCAGAAACGGCAGCTCATAACCGTCTGACAGCAGCAGCGATTTGTCATTGAAGGAAATCACCCTGCCATCAGAGTCCAGCAGCAGATTATTGCTGTTACCGACCTCTGTGGCATTCAGGTATTTGAAAATCTGGCTTTCCTTCATATTCACTACGATGATTCCATGTGTGTTGGAGGACAGCCGATTAAGCGGATATACATAGGAGACGACATTTTCGCCGGTATCCAGCTTGCGGGGCACCCATACGCCGCTGATTCCCCGCTGATTCTCCAGGGCCGCGGTCACCCAATCCATCGGTTCATAGCGCTCCAGCTTGGTCACACTTTTGTCCGTAGAGACTACATAATCTGAGCCGTCCAGATAAAAGTAAGAAGAAGCTACGCCGTCTACCCGGCGGTTCAGATTGAGCAGTTCGTTTGTTACAGCCTTGCCGCGGCTGTAATTATTAAAGCTGGAATTGATTTCGTCGTACGTCTCGAAGCTGCGTATTCCGTCAAAAACACTCGTCGCCGCCAGACGTGACGTGTCCTGTGCCAGGTTGGCCAGTGCATTTTCATTCAGCTTGCGGTTGGCATTAAGTCCGGCAAGCGTTGATTCCCCGATGGCTGCCTCTGAGTTTTCAATAATCTGCGATCCGCTGTACCAGGTAAGGACGGCCGTCGGAATAGCCATGATACAGAACAGAATTAACGCTAGCTGCAGCATCATCGGTATTTTTTTCATAGTGTGCCCCCCTTAATCTCTAATCCCTGCAGATGATCACAGCAGCTATCTGAGGAACATAATGAGCTTTTGCAGTCCAAGCTCCCTTATTCCCTGAACCACCAGTTCAGCTATGCGCAGGCTGCCGCGCTCCTGGAAATGTGTATTGTCAACGGTACCCCCGGGATGGTTCATCCATTCCCCGGGCGCTCCCCACAGAAAAATCGACTTGGTTGCTTCCGGTCCAGCCTCTTCAAACAGGCGTCTGCTCTTCTCGGCCAGGTCAATCAGCGGAACCTCTTCCTCTTCAGCCAGCTTTCTTACGGCTTCCAGATAGGCTCCGTGTGTGTCTGTCAGCTTGCCTGCAGCATCGAAATACCGGCGGTGCACAGAAGTGACCAGCACAGGGATCGCCTGCTTGGCTCGCGCACCTTCAATATACCGGCGCAGATGCTCCGGATAGGTTGTGAGCGGATCCGTATGGCGGGCCTCATCCCATTTCTGGTCGTTATGGCCGAACTGGATGAATAAATAATCGCCTTCCTTGATCTCGTCCAGAATCGGCTGAAGCCGGTTTTCCCCGATGAAGCTTTTGGAGCTGCGGCCTCCCACAGCATGATTAGCAACCGCGACATCATGCTTGAAAAAGTATTGGAGCATCTGCCCCCAGCCCGAGAACGGGAATCCTTTTTCATCGCCGACATCCGTTACTGTTGAATCACCGGCCAGATACACCGTAATCTGTTCGCTCGTCTTCGTGATTTCCAGCGCATTAATCCGCGGGGCAACCCCACCGAATCGGAGCCTCAGCTGGCCGCCGCGCACGTTCACGCCGAACAGCTCACGGGAGACCTGGCCGGTTACCGTCCGGTAATTGTTAAGAATCAGCCTTTCCCCGTTGGTCTTCAGTGTGGTGCAGGACGGTGCGGCTTCATCCCCTGTAAGAATAGAGACAATATAGTTCCCGTCCTCCACATCCGCAACAAAAGCCGTGTTAAAAGGTATAACAAAATCCCCGGCAAGCGGCTCCTCTCCCCGGACATGCTCCGTTACCTGTGATACCTCTGTAAAACCATATCCTTTACCGGCATCATATCTGTCTGCAGACGATACTTTGGTGTATCCTTCTGCTGCTCCGGCAGGTCCAAAATCAAAACGCAAGCTCATGTTGCATCCCCCTACTTTAATTTAGATGAAATTTTAAACGCTTACAAGTTATATTGTGGAAACCGTTAAACATTGGCAAGCTTACAGTTATTTTAACATTACAAGAATCAGTTAATATATATCTTCAGTGAATTTTCCCAAAAAAATTTTGTAAAAACAAATAAATACCAATTATAAAATTGTTAATATGTTGGAAACGGACATCCTCCGAAATAATAGATATTATAAGGCAAAGCCCAGATCTGGGCCACCGGACTCTACAATGACAAGGTCAACAGCACTACTATCAAATCTGCCTATTCGCCGGTATTCGAAGCCATTAATAATTGGCCGGTAAAATAAAAAGGCCCGGACTCCCGTCCGGGCTTACAGTATATACAATAACCTCGCTATTGTTCTATCCTTCTTTTAGTCCGCGTTAACCGCCCCATCTTCAAACTCCTCGATACTCTCATTGGAGCCGATGACAACCATAATATCTCCCTGGCTTACATAATCATGGGCCGTAGGGGCAACGATAATTCCGTCTTTGCGGTTGAGGGCGATAATGCTGCAGCCGTACTTGGCGCGGGTGTTCAGCTCAGAGAGGCTTTTTCCGTCCATACAGGAGGGAACGGTCAGCTCGACGATTTTGTAGTCCTTGGAAATCTCGATATAATCCAGCAGATGGGGAGTAACCAGCTGATGCGCTACACGGATACCCATATCCCTTTCCGGAAAAATAACCCGGTCCACGCCAAGCTTGGATAACGCGCGTCCATGGAGGATCGTAATCGCCTTAGCAACCACTTGCTTTACTCCCAATTCCTTCAGCAGAATTGCCGTCAAAATACTCCGCTCCATATTGTCCCCGATGGCAACAATCCCGCAATCGAAATTGCGCACACCCAAAGAACGCATGATACCTTCATCCGTTGCATCCGCCATGACCGCATGGGTCAGCTGCCCGTTCATTTCCTCTACACGATCTTCCAGATGGTCGATTCCGAGCACCTCATAGCCCATAGCCATCAGCTCAAGCGCCAGACTGGAGCCGAAACGGCCGAGGCCAATCACAACAAACTGCTGTGCTTTTAACATCACTTTTACCCCTTATCCAATGATCATTTTACCTTCCGGATACTTATACAATGGTTTACCCTGTTTCGGACCGAGTGCATAGGCCAGTGTCAAAAGACCAAGCCTTCCGGCAAACATCGTCAGGCAGAGCAGTATTTTCCCGGCATCAGACAGCTCCGGTGTCAGCCCCATCGTCAGCCCGACGGTCGCAAACGCCGATGTCGTCTCAAACAGAATCATCAGGAACGGGCGCCCTTCTGTAGTTGAGAGTACCATCGACACAGTGACAATCAGCAGCAGGGCGAGCAGCGTAATCGTCAGCGCCTTAAATACCCGCTCCTGGGCAAGCCGGTAACGGAACAGCACAATATCTTCCCGTCCACGCAGCATGGAGACAACTGCCCCGATCATCAGCGTAAAGGTAGTCGTCTTGATCCCTCCGCCGGTCGAGCCCGGGGAGGCGCCGATAAACATCAGGATGATGATAAAAAACTGTGTGGCCTGACGCATGCCGGCGATGTCCACCGTATTGGGACCGGCTGTGCGCGGTGTTACCGCCTGAAAGAATGAGGCCCAGAGTTTGCCGCCGAAGTTAAGAGGACCGAGTGTACGGGTGTTGGTGAACTCGAACACAAAAATCACTGCTGCACCGATAAGGATCAGCGCCCCTGTCATCGACAGAACGACCTTGCTGTGCAGTTGCAGCCGGCGGCTTTTGCGGTATTCAATCAGATCGGCCATCACAATGAACCCGATACCGCCTGATACAATCAGCAGCATGACAACCAGATTCACTACAGAATCACTGGCATAAGCGGTCAGGCTGCGGTAATCGCCGAACAGATCGAATCCGGCGTTGTTGAACATGGAAACGGCATGAAACACACCGTAATACAACGCACGGCCAAGCGGCATATCCGCCGCCCAGCGGAGCGCCAGCAGAACCGCACCGCCTGCTTCAATAACGAGTGAATAGACAAGCACCCTGCGGATCAGCCGTACAATTCCCTCCATTGAGCTCTGATTCATCGCCTCCTGGAGAATCAGCCGGTCGCGCAGCGAGATTTTGCGTCTGAGCAGCAGCGCGAACAGAGTAGCCATCGTCATAAAGCCGAGACCGCCGATCTGAATCAGCACCAGAATAACAATCTGGCCGAAAAGGCTGAAATGGGAGCCGGTATCCACTACAACCAGCCCGGTTACGCAGGTTGCGGAGGTTGCCGTAAACAGCGCATCTATAAATCTCAGGGAATGGCCGGATGTACTGGCAAAGGGCAGCATCAGAAGCAGTGTTCCAATCAGGATGACTGCGGCAAATCCCCCCACCAGAATCTGAGGCGGGGACAGCTTGAAAAATCTGAATTCGGTAAATGGCGAGGCCAAACGGCTCATCCTTTCACTTGCTTCATGACAGCAATAATAATTGTTTTGTGATCCGATAAACATACAAATTATATACGTTATTGTCCAACAGCACAAAGCTTGATTTTTCAATGTGATTAATCTCGCTTGAAATTGTATGGTGTGTAGTGGTACACTTCGATTACAAAGTGTATGGTTATCCTCCATACACATGACCTCAGGAATCAGTCAGAGAAGGAAGGGGTATTCCATGGATCAGTCCTTTGAGCTTTTGCCGGAACCGTTTCAGATCAACCCCTCACTGCCAATCTACGAACAGTTTGCCTGGGCTATACAAGGAAGAATTGTCAGCGGACATATACCGCCCGGCTCGCGGCTGCCCTCCGTAAGAGAGCTTGCCGCAGGCAGGGGCGTCAACCCTACCACCGCAGCCAGAACGTATCAGGAGCTGGAGCGCATGGGCCTGATTGTTACCTACCGCGGGCAGGGAACCTTTGTCACCAGGGATGCAGCTGTGATTGGCGAGGCACGTAAAGATATTATGCGCAAGGCAATCCAGGAATTTAAGGCGGCTGCCGGAAAGCTCGGCCTCACGGCCGCGCAATTGCTGGAATTTGATAAGGAGGATTCACATGACAGCTAATCATTACAGTATGGAGACGGCTGCAGGGCCTGCGGCGGTAGAGTGCCGGGGAATCGGGCTTACGCGAAGAAAAAAGAGCATTCTCCAGGGCATCAGCTTCGATATTCCCCAGGGCAGCCTGACCGGCCTGCTTGGCCCTAACGGGGCCGGCAAATCCTCATTGCTGCGGATTATTGCTGGACTGGCCGCCCCGGATACCGGCTCTGCACGGATTTTCGGCCAGCCGGCGGGCATTGAGCAGCTCGGCATGCTGTCACTTCTGCCGGACCGCAGCAATCTGCCCGGCTGGCTGAGCGTCAGGGAATGGCTGAATTTTGCCGCCGGAATCTATCCGGACTGGGACCCGGTCAAGGCGCAGGAGCTGCAGGCAGAGCTCAGTGTCTCCATGGAGCCGGGCATCTCCTCACTGTCCCGCGGCGAGGAGGCCAGGCTGCAGCTGCTGACCTGCCTGTCACGTAAAGCACCGCTGATTATCCTCGACGAACCGTTCACCGGTGTTGATCTTCTCTCCCGCGAACGGATTGCTTCCGCTGTAGTCGGCGAGCTTGCTGACGGCCGGCGGACCTTTCTGATTGCCACTCACGACATCCGGGAAATGGAACTGCTGTTCGACCGGCTGATCCTGATCGGCGATGGAACGATCCGCAGCATTGAAGATGTAGATAGGCTGCGCTGCTCCGGGAAATCGGTCGAATCTCATTACAGGGAAGTGTTCGTATGAGCGCGATGAAGACGCTGGTCCGGCTGGAGTACAGCCGTTATAACCTTTCAAGACTTGGTAAATATTCCAGGCTGCTTACAGCCCTGATTCTGGTCATTGGTACAGTGTTAATCGGCATCTACCTTCCCGGCTCCAGATCATCGGAACGCATCCCCTTCATCTATGCCGCTTTGCTGGTATGGTCAGCTGTGACAGCCCTTTCGGCAGTCAGTATAGTGAGCTTTATGAACGCTGGCTCCCGCGACTGGATGCTCTCCTTTCCCCATTCCAGATTGAAGCTGCTGTATGCCAAAATGATCAGTCTGCTCGGACATAGCCTTCAGTTAACGCTTGCGGTTCTCCTCGCCGCCGTTATGCTGTATCTTCATTCTGTCCGCAGTGGCTGGTATCCGCCGTTATCCATGGCTGAACTTCTCTATTTGGTTGCGGCATATACACTGTTCATTCTGATTTTTCTGCCGCTTGCCGTGGTATTCGGACTCGCAATCAGCCTGTTTCTTCATCCGGGCAAATTAGCGTTGCTGCTCTTCATTCCGTACACTGCATTATGGATGTCACCGTTTATAGCTGACGGCATTTATGGCACCGGGTACTCCGGTGCGCAGGCAGCAGCCCCCGGCTCACCCGGTTTTATGCTGTATGCTTCACTTGCAGTAGCCGCTGCCGGCTGGCCGCTTGGCCACCTGCTGATGCTGCTGGTTGCCGCCAGAGGCCTGGGAGCGGAAGGGCAGGAAGTCCCTTCTTCCAATCCTTCCGGCACTTCACGCCGTTTCGGATCCGGGACGCTCCGGATTAGCCGGAATGCCGGTCTGCAGAAGGATACCTCCACATTCATGATGCTGTACCGGCTCTATGCCGGCCGGACGCGCCGGACAGAGAAGCATCCGGCTGTACTCAGCCTGAAGCTCGCTGTTCCGCCCATGGTAGCAGCCGGTGCTTACTTCGGCATAACCTCAAATGTGGAATCCGTAGTTCTGTCCCTCATGAGATCACTGTTTGGGCTGGTGATTACCTTCAGCAGCGTCTGGGTTCTCCTGCGCAGCAGCAGCGAGCGCAAACAATTACCATGGCTGCTGAGCTTTCCGCAGAGCCGGCTGGCTCTGCTGCTAAGCGGTGTTGCCGTGGTATGGACTACTGCAATACGGATTATGGGTATCCTGTTGCTCTCGGCCGTTGCCGGCAGCGTTGCCGCCCTGATTGCCGGCCAAACCGGGCTGCAGGACTGGTCTCATACCTTGATCTGGCTGCTATATTTCTTCCTGTTTTATGTATTGGCGTTAACTGTCATGCTGTGTCTGCTGCAGCTGGAATACTATACGATGAAAGCACCGGTGCTGGGCATTCTAATGTTCCCGGTATCTTTATTAGGGCTTATGGGCGGTGTTTTCCTGAATAAATTCTTTTCGCTGCCTGCTGAACTGCACACCGGGATTTTGCCCGACTGGAGTATTCTGGGCTGGATCGCTCTGATCGGATTGCCTGCAGCACTTTGCTGTATTCCGGCAGGCGCCAGATATTATCACCTCAGCTTGAGCCGGCCTGCCGGGAAAAAGCAGGCATAAGCCGGGGCTCGTTTACGTAAATGTAAAGTTAGATACGCCGGCATTCTATAGCACAGGTATTTTTTGTAACTGCCTGGCCTGTCCCGTATAATGAAACAGATATGCATACTACAAATGAATCCATGCAAGGAGGCGTTTCATGAATTCCGTCGGCCAGCCTTTACAGCAGCGGCCCCTTACCAAAAGACTTATTTTCGCCGGTATAATCGGTCTTATCGTTTTCCTTATGTTTCAGGTTGTACCCCAGCTTTACAGCGGGGGATCGGCATCCATGATCAGCAAGACTGATGCCCGCGACAAAGCGGCCGCATTCGCAGCACAGCAGCTCGGCCATCCGGAGACAGACCAGGATCACTGGACAGTAAGCTACCAGACCGATTCCTCCTTTTACGGCTATATGTCACAGGAAAAGCTCTTGCAGAGCTACAAAGACAATAAGCTGGATCAGCGGTATCCGTTCGACGTCTATCATGCGGTTCTTTATACTGACGGTGAAGCCGATCCTGTTCTTGCCGTTGACCTCAATATGTATACAGGCGAGGTTTCCGCCTTTGCCCTGGGCGGATATGCCCAAGCAAGTGACGGATGGGACTATGGCGACCCGCCGGCACCCGGGAATTCGAAAGGCGTCTATCTGGACAGCAGCGTGAACGGCGGACTCAGCCTGCAGCAAAAGGAAACCCTCGCCAGACCCTGGCTGCAGTTATGGGGAGCAAATCCCGCCAGGCTGCAGATTGAAGCAGATTCCGATGGTTACGGTCTTGCCTATTCCGACAGCTCCGTCAAAGTAGGAGAAGCTGCTCTGCAATACCAGTTTCATTTTCTGGACGGGGAGCTGTCTTATTTCCGTGCCGGATTCTCCGCCCCGGCCTGGCACGACTCCTACGTGGAGGACCAGAAATCGCTGGCTACGAAGCTGACCCTGTTCGGCTATGCCCTGCCGACGCTGGCACTCGGCCTGCTGGCGCTGATCTTCAGCATTCTGCGGCGCAGTCATACTTCTTTTGTACGCGGCATCACTTTAAGCTTGATCCATTTCACCATCATGATGATCAGCACCTACAATATGCTGCCTGAGCCTGTTTCTGACAGCGCAGAGGCCCGTGTAACCTCTGTAATTATGTTTATCATCTATGCCCTTTACAGCCTGCTGATGTCGTCGCTGCTCTATTTCTCCCTCGTCGGAGGCAACGGGCTGTGGCGCAAGGAGGAAGGGCTGAACCCGTGGCCGCGCGCCAAAGAGCCGGGGTACGGCAAATATGTGCTGGACAGCATGTCCGCCGGTTATATCTGGGCCCTTATCCTGCTTGGCGTGCAGACCATTATGTTTATCATCTTGACGTTCACCCTGGATAACTGGTCAACAACAGATGCCAGCCAGTCTCCTTATAATATGAGGTACGCCCTGCTGATGCCGATTGTTGCCTGGCTTGCCGGCTTATCCGAGGAAGCGGTCTACCGCCTGTTCGGCATCCGGATGCTCAAAAAGCTCGTCAAAAACACCCTGATCGCCTCCCTGATCACGACTCTGATCTGGGCTTTCGGGCATACCCTGTACCCGATCTACCCGGTTATCTCAAGACCGATTGAGCTGACCGTCATCGGGCTGCTGTTCAGCTATATTTTTCTGCGTTACGGCTTTATCGCCGTCATGTTCGCCCACGTCGTATTTGACAGCATCCTGATCGGCATGACCCTGATCTTCATGCGGGAGAGTGTAAATGTAGCCGCCGGTACTGTCACCATCCTCCTGCCGCTCATTGTCGGCTATATCGTGTACCGGTTCAATCCGCCGGACCGGACCGGCCGCAAGGACTCTCAAGGTCCTGACGAGCCGCTCCAGCCCGCAGGGCTAGATTCCCGTTAATAAATAAGGTGCTCCGCAGTCTGCTGATATACGGCAGCCGGGAGCACCTTTTTTTGGTTGCGGGATACTCTTTGCTTGCGGGATACTGTTTGTTTGCCGAATACTCTTTGTTTGCGGAATACTCTTTGTTTGCGGGATACTGTTTGTTTGCAGGACCCTCCGTTTATCTGCTCTTGAAAAACCGGTCATAAATCACCAGCGCAACCACGATCGTAAATACCTCCATCAAAAAGTTGGGAAGCAGCAATATGTATTCCATAATCAACCTCCTGATATGATTATTTTTTGTATATATAAGTATTTCCGCTCAATTTGCATTATCCTTTATTCCCCTTTCAGTTTGCCGCTCAGCCGGGATTTGGCTGAATCAAGGGCACTGTCCTGCATTCTGCCCCTCCGCCAGCCGCAGATCATAAAAGGCCGGCCCCGTAGGGCCAGCCCGAAAATACATATTATTGCTCATCCTCGCTGAGCGAAACAGCCTCTACGGCCGGTTCCTCATCATTAAGCGCAGCCAGGATCTGCCCGGCCAGCTTCTCGCCTATGGAGAGTACGCGGAAGTCCTCGATGGAGGCCTCCTTGATCTTCTTCAGCGAGCCGAAATGCTTCAGCAGCGCCTTCCGGCGCTTCTCTCCGATGCCCGGGATCGAATCCAGCTTCGAGGTCACCATTGATTTGCCGCGCTGCTCGCGGTGGAATGTGATTGCGAAGCGGTGAACCTCATCCTGGATACGCTGCAGCAGGTAGAATTCCTGGCTGTCCCGCGCCAAGGGCACCGGCTCGGCGGAGTCGCCGATCAGAAGCTGCGCGGTCTTATGCTTGTCATCCTTGACCAGACCGCAGACCGGGATGTACAGCCCCAGCTCATTCTGCAGAATATCAATCGCCGAGGAAATCTGCCCTTTGCCGCCGTCGACCACAATCAGGTCCGGCTGAGGCAGGTCTTCCTTCAGCACCCGCTCGTACCGCCGCCGGATAACCTCGCGCATCGTTTCGTAGTCGTCCGGACCCTGTACGGTGCGGACCTTATACTTGCGGTATTCCTTGCGCGCAGGCTTGCCGTCAATGAACACGACCATCGCCGAGACCGGATTGGCACCCTGGATGTTCGAGTTATCGAACGCTTCAATCCGGTTCAGCGATTCCAGCCCCAGGCTCTGGCCGAGGCTGAATGCGGCGCCCGAGGTCCGCTCCTCGTCCCGCTCGATCAGCCGGAACTTCTCATCAAGCGCTACCCGGCTGTTCTGGCAGGCCATGCCGACCATCTGCTTCTTCAGCCCGCGCTGCGGCACCAGCACTTTGAGGCCCAGCCATTCCTGCAGGGCAGCCGCCCCGCCGGCCGGGTCCACCATACCGACTGCGGTAGCCTCAGCCGCCGCAGCTTCGCGCGCAGCAGCCTCCTCCGCAGTCCCGGCTTCACCGGTTTCCGAGGCGGCTAGAGCCCGTCCGCCTTCATACTCCGCAGCCGACACAGCCTCTGCCCCGTCAGCTAACGCTTCATCCTCCTCGCCTACAGCCGCCGCCAGCCTGCTGGCGGCTACTGCAGCTCCTGCGGATGCAGCCGAAGGCTTCTCGGTGCCCTCGCTTACCAGCTCCGGCAGCAGAATTTCCTGCGGCAGCGCCGGATTCTCACTGTAGTACTGCGTTACATACGACATGAAGTCGCTGTAAGCATCCCCGTAGAACGGGAATGCAGACGAGTGCCGCTGGATCATTTTCCCCTGGCGCATATATAGAATCTGCACACACATCCAGCCCTTGTCCACGGCATAACCGAACACATCGCGGTCCTTCGTATCAGCCGTATTGATTTTCTGCTTCTCCATCAGGGCATCGATGTGCATGATCTGGTCACGCAGCTCCTTGGCGCGCTCGAAGTACAGCTCCTCTGCCGCCTCCTGCATCTTTTGCTGCAGATCCCTTTTGACTGCCTCATGCCCGCCGCTTAAGAAAGACGAAATATCGCGGATAATCTCATCATAAGACGACTTTGGCACTTCCTTTTCGCACGGGGCGAGACACTGGCCCATATGGTAATAGAGGCACACTTCCTTCGGCATCACACCGCACTTGCGCAGCGGATACATCCGGTCAAGCAGCTTCTTGGTCTGCTGGGCGGCATAAGAGTTCGGATACGGCCCGAAATATTTGGCTTTATCTTTAAGCACCCTGCGGGTCACCTCAAGGCGCGGATGGGCTTCGTTCGTTATTTTTAAATATGGAAACGTCTTGTCATCCTTCAAAAGCACGTTATAACGCGGCATATGCTTTTTGATCAGATTGCACTCCAGAATGAGCGCTTCCATATTGCTTGAAGTAACTATATATTCAAAATCAACAATGTTGGCCACCAACCGCTGGGTCTTGCCGTTATGACTGCCTGTAAAATAAGAGCGGACGCGGTTCTTCAGCACTTTCGCCTTGCCCACGTAAATAATGGTGCCCTCTTCATTCTTCATCAGGTAGCACCCGGGCAGATCCGGCAGCAGCGCCAGCTTGTTGCGGATATTATCGCTATAATCCATAATTTCTCCCCCACCTGTCACTTGCACATTCATGAAGCTTCCCCGGTCAGCGGGACTGCTTACTACAGTAATTTTAACACACAAAACGCCCCCGGATAAACCGAAGGCGCTTGTAATCAGATCTTATTCAGTAGGGTTATCTACTTATTATTGGTGTTTAGCTACGATGTTCTTCAGGGAATCCTTGGAGTTCAGGCCGACAACCTTATCCACCGGCTGACCGTCTTTGAAGAAGATCAGGGTAGGAATGCTCATAACGCCGAAGCGGGAAGCCGTTTCCGGATTCTCGTCAACATTCAGCTTGGCAATTTTTACGCTGTCTCCCAGCTCGGCGGACAATTCCTCGAGGATCGGGGAAAGCATTTTGCAAGGGCCGCACCAAGGTGCCCAGAAATCTACTACTACAGTACCCTGACCTTCAACTTCGCCTACAAAGGACTGGTCAGACACGTTTACGATAGCCATGATATTGTTCCTCCTTTAATTTTGCGGAGCTGCATACGCCTCTATAGCGTGCGCTAGCCGAAACGAATTCACTCCGTAATGTTAGCTGGAAAAAATGTTTCATGTAATATGATAACCAGATTACCATTTACCGACACATCCACAGTATAACATAGATACAGTACTTTTGGGAAATGTTTTAGACAATTACATTGTATAAAATCAATTATTTAACAGATATCGCTTCTTTACAACGCTCATGAGAGTTCGTATACTTTAAGAAAACGCATTTATTGTCAATGACTTCTCTCACATGTACTACTGTAACCTATTGCAGTGCAGTCTTGCAAGGCAAGGAGGAGGAAACAATGGAGATCAATGCCAAGGCACGGGACCCGCGGGAGCATGTTAATGAGGAGCCCCGCAACGATCTGGGTGATTTGATGACCGGCTTTTTCGGAATGACCGGCTTCATGACTCTGGTTTTCTTTGGAATGGTGATAGTCAAGTTTGTCTTTCTCGATTAAACAGGCTGGCACAATAAACAGCGGTGCCAGGGACTCTCCGTCCCTGCACCGCTGTTTATTTGTTAAATGCCTACCGGTTTCTGCCGCGCTGATTCTCCCCGTGCAGCGGAATCACGTCCACAAACGGAGCAATCCGGTCCATCAGGCGCTGCCCCTTGTACAGCTCCTCGCCATCCTTGCTGGTGAAGCTGAGATGCTTCTCCAAACCGTCCAGCGGATAATTGGAGGTATAGAAGGTCGGCTTGCGGTTCATCCGGTAATTCAGAATCGCCCCCAGCACATGGTCACGCGCCCACGGGTTGAGATTCTCCGCACCGATATCGTCAAAAATCAGCAGATCGCAGTTCTTCAGCGTGTCCACGGTTTCCTTCAGCTTCTGCCCGTCCAGCATAATCGACTTCAGGTCCTCAATGAAATCAGGCATATAGACAATGACGCCGCTGTACCCGGCAACCGCCAGCTCGTGGAGCAGGTAGCACATCAGAAAGGTTTTGCCTGTGCCGAAGGTGCCGTGCAGATAGATTCCCTGCGGACTCAGACCGTCTTCCTTTACCCCGGTAATATAATCAAAAATTTTATTTACGGCAGAAGCCCGGCGCGGGTCCTTGCCCATAATATCCATCTCATCATAACCGCCGTTCAGCACGCGTTCATCCACGTAAAAGCTGCGGATCCGTCTGCGGATGCTGTCCTGGCTGTCCTGGGCGATCTTCAGGTTACAGGCTGTCTTGCGCTCGAACAAATCCGGCGAGCCGTTTACATTCTCCACCGTAAGCTTGCTGTAATGGCCCTGAAAATCATTCGGGCAATGCTCGAGGCCCGGACAGTTCGCGCAGTTCCGGCTCTCCCGCACATACTGGAACAGCCGGCTCATGTGAAGCTTCAGCCGCGAATCATCCAGCTCCGGGTGCTCTGTCTGAAGCTGCTTCACCAGCGGATCATTCAGCAGGTTCTGCTGAAGATCGCGGGAACGCTGGCGCAGGGCTGGATTGTTCATCGAACGCAGCACTTCGCCCATCGACTCCATTGCTGCACCTCGCTTTCTTTACGGCGTCCTCAGGGCGCCCTTCTTCTTGCTGGCCTTAATTTCGGCCGCTTTCTTCATCATCGCCGCGAATTCTTCTTCCGATACGGCACCGGCGCTTCCGTCATCGGTCACAATCGGAATCTCCGGCTTCGCGGCCCGGCCGCCGCCTTTATTATACGAACGCTGACGCGTTCCGGAAGCTGCTCCGGCCGTGCCGGAGGCAGCGCTCTTGCCTTTGACCTTGGACTGGTCACGGATGTACCGTACGGCCTTCTCGTAGGTATTGACCTGCTTGACCAGCATGTTGGAGGCAATCGCCTCCACAAAATTGCGGTTCATCCGCTGTTCTCCGCCTGAAGCCACCATTGTCATCAGATAATGGATCAGCACATTGATGACTTCACCGCTCAGCTTGTAGTTCAGATCAATTTTCTCGAATATATCCATCAGCTGGCCCGG
Organism: Paenibacillus sp. PastM-3; assembly: GCF_029893965.1. Lineage (GTDB taxonomy): Bacteria > Bacillota > Bacilli > Paenibacillales > Paenibacillaceae > Paenibacillus_AQ. The sequence continues at coordinate 129,257 of NZ_JARXXP010000012.1, read as the reverse complement.
AACCGTTCCCGGAAAAAAGGTTTGCAGCAGCCGTGTATAAGGCTCGTTGCGCAGCATCATATTATATTGGTGAATATCGCATTTGGACAGGAACTGCGGAGGGACCTCAACGTAATATTCCATCTCCACCGGCTGCTCCTGCGGAATCACCGGTTCTTCATGGTCACCCGACGCCGCTGCACGCAGCGACACAACCTTGGCCGCAGCGATCTCCCGCTTCTCCTGGCGCTTCATATCCTGGCGGAAATGCTGGCTTGCCCTGTACTGCAGCGTATCCAGAATCACCTCGCCGTCCGGCGTGAACATTCCGTCCTCATCCAGCAGACGGCATAAATCCTGCGGTCCCAGATCATATTTGCGGGCCACATAGTTAATAACACCCATTTGGGTATGGTCAAAGCGCAGCTTCTCGACGTGCATCCGGTTCACCGACTCGCGCGGAAAGCGCAGAATAATGTCGCTATACCCGATAGCCGTTTCATTGCTTTGACTGATGCCCGGCTGCTTCACCGTAGCGACTTCAGCCAGAGCCTGCTCCAGCTCATAATCGATCACATGCGTATTTAACTGGAAGATATCATAAAAGGGCAGGGAAATATTCTCTTTATGGGCTAAGCGGTGGCTCCAGTCCTCCGGTTCCCGGTTCCAGAACTGCTCCCGGAGCGACAGGACGGCAAACTTGCCGATTTTGTCACGCAGCAGCAGTGTCAGGTGCTGGGTCGCAAAAAAGTCAGCCGGTGACAACGGCGGCAGCAGCTCATATTCATACAGGTAATCATCATTCTCCGGCGTATACATCCGGCAGGTTGCAAGCAGGCCTACCGCCTCAAGCAGGGAAGCCTGGTCCACTAAATATTTACGGCCTTTCTCGTTCGGTTCAACGCCAAGCGTCATAAACAGCCTGCGCTGCTGCTCTACAGCAGAATAGCCGATCGATTCAGCCGGAATATGCTCAAACAGCAGCCTGTACAGGCTGATCGCAAAGGCTCCTACCATCGGCTGATAGACGGAACCCAGCATACGTGAATCTACATGGCTAAGACCGAATTCGCGGGAAACGCAGTACCGGTGATGTTCGGTGAAATGATGCAGGTTACTCATGCGCATCTGCGGTTAACTCCCCCTTTTTTACACGAATTCATGCAGATTTCTATTCTATCACAAAACACCCGGCCGGAAATGTAAAAAAAGAACCAAATAACCCGGTTTTCAGCCTATAATCGACAACTTTTGAAATCTTGCTGACTGTAGCGAAAAATAAGAAAAAAAGTCCGGCTCCCTTTCTGATCCAGTAATAGAAAAAACGGCTTCGCCGTCCCCTAGCAGGAATAGCAGCCGTTTTCAGCATAATCTCGATACTTAGAACATCTTATAGCCGCCCAGACGCAGCTTCTGGATCGTCCAGCCGCTGAGCACTGCGCCGCCGAGCCCGGCAATCCCGGTCAGGTAATCAACAATATGGAAGCTGCCCAGATGCTCCCAGAGGGTCATGGCGTTCCTGTCCCAGATAGAATAGACCACTACGGGCAAGATCACAATTACGAACAGGTAGGCGGGAAACCACGTGGTCTTCATTAACATATTAAGGATAAAGCCGATGCCAAACATCATGACAAAGAACAACACGGCCAGAACAAATACAGGAATAAACCCCATCGTACCGCCATCCCCTCTCTCTATAAAGAACCGCACACCAAAACCTGATTAATAGTAAGTTTACTAGAAAAAATGTAGCGAAGCAATGAACATTATTGCCATTCGAATCCGCTTTCAGGCAAATCCGCGGCTCAGCGTTTGCTCTTGGCCGTCTGCTTGCGATACAATGCATATAGATTAACCGGATCATACATAGAAGCGTATGCTTTGGAACCGGATTTAACACTAATGCTGTAATGATTCCAATGAAAGTTTTATGCGTAGTACATTCTACGGAGCCTATGCTTCGTAAAACTAAGCGTATGCTTTCGAAGCGAGTTTTACACGAAGTACATTCTACGGAGCCTATGCTTCGTAAAACTAAGCGTATGCTTTCGAAGCAAGTTTTACACGAAGTACATTCTACGGAGCCTATGCTTCGTAAAACTTTTAAGGAGTGAGAACATGAACGAAGCCGCTTTGACCCTGGAAGGCTGGTATGCCCTGCATGACTTTCGCTCACTGGACTGGAAGGCGTGGACAGCCGCCGATGACGAGGAGCGCGCAGTAGCCCTGGAAGAGCTGCATGCCTTCATGGAGGAATGGGGACCGGTTGAGGAAGCCAAAGAAGGAAGCACTGCAGTATATTCCATTATCGGCCAGAAGGCCGATTTCGTGATGATGTTTCTGCGGGAAAGCCTGGAAGCGCTGAACGCCCTTGAAACCGCGTTTAACAAAATTGCATTCGCCCAATATACCACAAAAGCTTATTCTTACGTCAGTATCGTCGAGCTGAGCAACTACGCTGCAGGCGGAAGTGCCGGAGACGGCAGTGATCCGATGCAGAACCCGCATGTGGCGGCACGCCTGAAGCCGGTTCTGCCGCAGGCGAAGCATATCTGCTTCTACCCGATGAACAAGAAGCGCGAGCTGGCCGATAACTGGTATATGCTCGATATGGATAAACGCCGGGAGCTGATGCACTCGCACGGCCTGATCGGCCGCGGCTATGCCGGCAAAGTGAAACAGATCATCACCGGCTCCGTCGGCTTCGATGACTGGGAATGGGGCGTAACCCTTTTTGCCGAGGATGCGCTGCAGTTCAAGAAGCTGGTGTACGAGATGCGCTTTGACGAGGTCAGCGCCCGCTACGGTGAGTTCGGCCCGTTCTATGTCGGCAACCTGCTGACACCGGAGACGTTCGAAGAGATGCTCAAGCTGTAATTTATTATAAACAAAAGGATGGTTTCCTGCGGGAGACCATCCTTTTGTTTGTGCTGGCGCAGGCTGATCCTCATCAATACTCCTGTACTATGTCCCTCAACGACTAATTGGATTTTAGACACTTAATTCTTCGATTTCACAGGATTTCTTATGATTAGTTGTAATATCGACACTTAATTCAGCCCAAAATCATCTTTGGACGCAAGAACAGCAAAATTAAGTAGCATTTTTCCAACTAGCCCTATCCTCTATATGGTATCCCCAAGAAATAGATGACCTTTTTACACTTAGCCCAATCCCGCAAACAACTTTCGCTTCGTTAGGGGACGTTTCTTCAAAAAGCTATCAAGGGGAGATGCCTCAGCCTCACAGTTCTAAAACCCGTTCCGCCGCAAAAAAAGACCGCCCTGGTCAAGGATAGCGGGTTGTCTTTTTCTCTGCTGTTAGGAATTAAGCCCCCCCTTAAGGGCGGCTATTGTAAAGGGAGAGCCATGTTAGCAGCTTGGCTCCCCCTACCGTGTAACGTTATTCGTCCTCGCCGTTCTCTCCGTGCAAGCTCTCCAGATACTCTGCCGTAGCCCGGTCACGGGCCCGGCTCTTGTCCTTCAGCCGTTCAATGGCCGGCTGGATAAGCAGATCTATCTCCTTCTGAACCGGGTAAGCCAGATCGTACCGGCTCTGGTCCTCCAGGTAGGAGCCTACCTCAATCAGGGCATTATAGCGGTCGAGCTCCTCACGCGTCAACAGCCCGCGGACTTGTACACTGCAGTGGCGCATCCTAGAAGAATCTTCCCTTCCTCAGCACCAGCGGAATGCCGCCGATGATGAACAGGTAGCGCATATCGACTACTTTTTTGAGCTGTGCTGCCGTCCAGCCCTTATATGTCTTGTCACCCACTACGGCAATACCCTGGCCTTTGCCGAGCGAGGCTACAGTTCCCTTGTTGCTGAAGACAAACTTCTTCGGCTGCTGGCTGCGGATCGCTGCCACCAGATTATGGGCACAGCATTCGCCCTGCTGCATGGCGATTTGTGCTGTCGGCGGGTACGGCCGCCCTTCCGGGTTAATCATCAGAGAACCGTCTCCGATGATAAAGATATTGTCATGCCCCGGAACGCGTAGGTATTCGTCCACCTTCACCCGTCCGCGCATCGCTTCAAACCCTGCGGCTTCAATCAGCCGGTTGCCGCGGATACCGCCGGTCCAGACAATGGTGGAGGCTTTGATCTCTTCACCGGTTGCGAGAATGACACCGCCCGGCAGGCATTCCTTGATCGCTACGCCGATTTTGAAGGTAACCCCTTTCTTGGTCAGCACAGACATCGCATGCTCAACCAGCTCAGGCGCAAATCCGGGCAGCGCCGTAGGGGCAGCTTCTACGTTGTAGATATTCACCAGGCTCGGGTCTACGTCATATTCCTTGCAGAGGGCAGGAATACGGTCAGCAAGCTCTGCTACAAATTCAATGCCGCTGAAGCCCGCTCCGCCTATTACAAAATTAATATGCTCCTGCGCGTTGTTTTCATTTTTGTATTTGGCAAACTGATATTCAATATGCTCGCGGATCAGCCGCACGGAATTAATGCTGCGGATGGTCAGCGCGTATTTATCAAGTCCCGGAATACCGAAGGTCTCCGGCTCGCCGCCGAGGGCAATAACAAGATAGTCATAAGAAAGCGTGCCGTCTTCAAGAATTACTTTTTTCTGTTGGGTGCGGATTTCCTGCACGGAAGATTTCACGAGGTCGATCTTGAATTCGTCTATCAGCTTGGAAATAGATACGCGTGTATGTTCAATGCTGTCCGTTCCCGCAGCTGGCATATGCAGATGGGTAGTGAAATAATGATATTCATGGCGGTTCACCAGCGTCACATCAGCTTCATTGTAATTCAAAGCTTTCTGTAGCCGCTGGGCGGTCAATATACCTCCATATCCCGCGCCTAGGATGACAATTTTGGGAATACTGCTCATGTTCCGGCTCCTTCCAACAGGTGAATCTGTCTATGTGTTATTTTTTGTAAAATATTTTAGTGTCTTTTGTGAATTTATACACTTAAATTCAGGAGAATTTCCAATAAAACTTAAAGGATTTCTAAAATAACCATATCCATTGTAAACCTTAGTATCGTTTTAATCAAATATAATCATACAAAAAAAAGTCACACTTATCCGGCCATTTTAAGCCTTTGCAGGGCAGTCCCACAATGTTTATAATGAGTAGGTAAGTTAAGTATGGCATTTTGAAACTATCACTCGGAGGTGTAATATTACGTGACACTAGAGCAATCCGGCGTTCCTATGAGCGACCTGTTAATTATAGGCGGCGGTCCTGCTGGCATGTTTGCCGCCTTCTACGGCGGTATGCGCCAGGCGTCGGTAACCCTTATTGAAAGCATGCCCCAGCTGGGGGGGCAGCTCGCCGCTCTCTATCCTGAAAAATATATCTATGATGTGGCTGGTTTCCCGAAAATCACCGCACAGGAGCTGGTAGACAACCTGTCCCGGCAAATGGATCTGTTCCAGTCCAATATCTGCCTCGAAGAGAAGGTTGTATCTGTTGAGAAGCGGGACGAGCGCCACTTCGTAACAACTACTGACAAGGCGGAATACCACAGCAAGGCTGTTATTATTACTGCGGGTGTTGGCGCCTTTGAACCACGTCGTCTGGAGCTTCCTGAAGCACACCGGTTCGAGAAAGCCAACCTGCATTACTTTGTGAGTGATTTGAATGCTTTCCAGGGCAAGAAGGTACTGATCAGCGGCGGCGGAGACTCCGCTGTAGACTGGGCCCTTATGCTTGAGCCGATCGCTGAGCAGGTTACGCTGATTCACCGCCGCGACAAGTTCCGCGCGCATGAGCATAGTGTGGAGCAGCTGATGGCTTCCAAGGTAAATGTGATTACCCCTACGGAGATTACCGAGCTGCACGGGGAAGAATTTATCACCAAAGTGACCCTGTCCCACATCAAAACCAAGGAGACACAGGAAATTGAAGTGGACAGTGTAATTGTCAACTTCGGCTTTGTATCCTCACTGGGGCCGATTGCAGATTGGGGCATTAAGATCGAGAGCAATTCCATCGTGGTAGACTCGCGCATGGAGACAAATATTCCAGGTATCTTCGCTGCCGGCGATATCACTACTTACCCGGGCAAGCTAAAGCTGATCGCGGTCGGATTCGGGGAAGCGCCTACGGCTGTCAACAATGCCAAGGTATACCTTGATCCGGATGCCAAGCTCTCACCGGGACACAGCAGCAACCTCAAGCTTTAGCACATAACCGTAATCTTTATAACAAATAAAAGGGTATCCTTTCAGGTTGATTCCACTTCAACTTGAAAAGATACCCTATTTTGTGCCGCTTGCGGTTAGTCAAAGCAGCTGCTGCAGAAAATAAATCAATGTGTCCTAGTGTAGAACCGCATGTACTGGAGAGTGTAAGTTCCGTTTGCGAATTTCAGCGAGCAACAGAGCGATGAAATCATGCTCCAATTGTAGCTCTATCGCTCTTTGGTAAGAGTCGAGCAGCATCTCATCCGACAATTCAACCACAACGTTCACCTACCTTTCCTTTGTTTGAATCTGAATCTATCATAGCAAACTATCATAAATCGAACAAGCGTTCCTAATATCCACAAGCTACTGTGGAAATCCTGTGCATAATTTGTTAGTAAGGATAATAAAGCCATTTCCTACACAGTGGAATATGGGGATAATAGTTATGCACAGGAGATTTCCACACGGTCAGCTAGTAAAAAAAATCCAAAATGTTCACAGAAATTAGAATTTTCCACCTCATATTACCTCATAAACAACATAGCTAAACGCAATTTTAGCCTATAGTTATCATTATCGTCAATTCCCAAAAAAAATGTTAATTACTTCGGTCTTGTATTTACCTCCAGAATCCAGATCTTGCCCCGGTGATCAACTGCATAGTCAAACCCCAGCTCGCCGATGCCCGGAAAATGTCTTTCCAGCAGCTCGATGCAGACATGTGTCAGCCGGCGCATTTCCGCTTTTTTGGCCGACGTACTGATTCTTGGAAGTGAAAGGCGCAGACCATGCCGGCAGCTCATCATCGTACCGCCTTTACACAGATTGGTGACAAACAAACCCGGGCGCGCCAGTCTTCCCACCATGGATCGGAATTCCCAGTGATCGCCGTTTTTCACAACCTTAACCCGGTAGTCGATCGGACGTCCGGCAATCCGGGCAAGCGAGATCCCCTGCTGGATCATATAGCGCCGTCTCAGCTTCACCCGGTCAAGCGCGAGCTTCATCGATCCGAAATCGCCGTATACCCGGGTGCTGTGATTGTAGGTGAACCCGTAGCCCCGGCGGTCCCGAAACACTTTTATCACACCATGCCCCCCGCCGCCTACAATCGGCTTAATTACAACATTCCCATACGCTTTCAGCATAGCTGACAGTCCGGCAGCGTTATATCCTTTCGTTCTCGGAATGTAACCGGCAACCCGTGAATCGCTGAGCAGCGCCTCGGTTTTCAGCCACTTGCTGGCCAGTTGTCTTCCCGCCATTTTCCCCTCTCCTTTCGCAATCCCAGCCTACCCTATAGATTACTCAAAAAAGGAGCCGCCCTCCTGTATGATTGTCCGTGTAAAGCCCGCTCACAGCAAAAAAGGGCATATGGCTGCAGGCCTTATGTCCGTGGCATATGTACTATTCTTTGATAAAAACACATTCGCAGTACGGGCCAAGCCCCAAGTATTAGTTCACTGGTATCAAAATCTGAAATTCATCCGCTTCCGACTGCCCTTTTCACTGGAAATCCCTAATAATTAACTGTATTATTACCATGTGAGAGGGGGCTTCATGATGGCTCAATTATTCGAGGTATTGTACTGGTTCGCAATGGTCGGCATGTCTGTCGTTCTGGCAGGTACTACTATCCTTGTCTGTGCACTCGGCATCAGATTTATCCGCGACCGCCGCCGGATTCTGGGGGCTGGCTGTATTGCTTTTTCCCTTTTTGCCGCAGCCCTGATTGTATTTATGATCAACTTCAAATTCATTATCCCCGCTTAACCTGCTGCTAAGAGAACACTATATACTCTATGAAAAATCCGGCGGATGGCTTGTGCAGATAGACTGGTTAATCCGCTCAAAAACTTTTTCTACTATATATACTATTTATTTATATTACCTGTATCAGGAGGTCAGCCTTAGTTGCCGGGCCTCCAGAAGGCGGAAGGCTCCCAGCTTGTTGCTGTCATGCGCAGATTATTCACGGCGGCACGGCGTGTCCCGCTGGTATTCTAGTGCATCTGAGCTGATCGCCCATCCCGGCGTCGACGCCGTGTATATAGCCACACCGCCCTCTACGCATAAGGAATACACACTGGCTGCGGCAAGGGCCGGTAAACCCGTCTATGTCGAGAAGCCATGGGTCTTGACACTTCAGAGTGCGAGACCATGCTGGCTGCCTGCGAGAAGGCCGGTGTTCCGCTGTATGTGGCTTATTACCGTAGAGGACTACCGCGTTTTCGCAAGGTTAAGGAGTGGCTGAATTCGGGTGCAATCGGCGAACCCCGGTTTGTCCGCACTCTGCATATGACCAAACCGCTCAAAGCTGTAGACGGGCATTACTGGCGGTTAAATCCAGCCATTTCAGGCGGCGGCCTGTTTATGGACCTGGGCAGCCATGCCCTAGATTTGCTGGATTTCCTGCTCGGCCCGGTCAAGGATGCGGATGGACATGCCTCCAGCCTGGGAGCCGCTGATCCAGTCCATTACCGACAAGCTTCTTGGACACGGTACCGCTCTAAGCACGGGCCTAACCGCTACCCGCACCAGCCGTGTTATGGATGAACTGGTAAAGAACGATTACGAGCGCTGACGCCCCTAAATAATCATTAGTTTTCATCCCCTTTAATGCCCAATAGGGTTTGCAGCTCTGCTTCCCTTTTTTTCAAATATAAATAAAACTCCGCCCGCTCAAATATCTGCATTTGATCAAATAAAATCATAAAATGATGTTTTTCATCGCCTGTATCCAGCAAATGTTCTATATATTCGATTGTTTCTTCAAAATAACTGGTGTCTGCCTTATCCCCGTAATCCCTAATAACCTGCTTAAACACCTTCAAATGCAGCGGGATATGCAATATCACTTCTCTGTAGAGGTCAAAATCAGTTTCCAGCTTCATTTTACTCCTGGCACGCAACAGCTCCCATTTTTCTTTGAACCATTCATGGAATGGATGTACCGCTAGATAGAGAGGCTCATAAAAAAGCAAATCTCTCTGCAGCTCCATCAGCTCCTTACGGGCCTTGCTTCGCTTAAAGTACCTGAATGTCAGCATCTCATCATCTCCCTGAGTTGTACAGTAGCTGCATAACCGCCGGATTTCGGCTAACGGACCCAGATGATCCTATTTCCGCCAAAATGGCTATTTTGCCAGGCTAACGGACTGCAGCGCCTTTATTTACATAGAACAGGTCCCGATAAGCGTCATTTTCCGGTAGTAAAAGCAATACGGTCCGTTAGCCCGGTGTAATACCTTATGGTCAGGAAATTAAGACCGCTACGGTCCGTTAAAATCTGCAGCCAGCTTTTTGCCGCACAAGGAAACCGCAGACCGGCAATCCTCAGCCTTGCTTATATCTTAAAAACAACCTCTTCACCCGCCTCCATTTTATCAAACGGGCCACTGCTTTCTTGAAACCTGAATACTACTCCTGACAGATCATCAGGCAACGGCGGTGACACCACAAATCTGTAGGAGGCGTGATCCGATCTGCTACCGCCGTTCATCATCCGGCAGTCATACCCCTCCGCTATAAACAGCTCGTAGCTGTAATGCTGTCTGATCTCATGACGCTCGAATGTCTGCTCCGGGGCCTCCCAGTCTATATTAAGGATAATTACACTGGCATTACTGTATTGACGGATAGAAGTCAGCGTGTAGAAACGCTCCCTCTGCTCCACTGACCTCAGGACGGGAATATGTTTTCTGAAATCTAAAGGTTCAACCATAGGCCGGAAATGCTCCTCGTTCAGCATAGTGCCAAACAAGGATTTCAGAAACGCATCGTGGAGTCCATAACGTCTGGCCCACTCAGCAATCCGCTCAAACGGCGGAAAACCTGGATTATTGTCTGAAGCTTCCTTCCGCTGCCGGATCAACGAACATATTTGCTCATCCAATTCAATAATCCGTTCATCATAGTGCTCAGTCGGCCGTTCATAGGGCAGCATTCTCATCGTTATATCTCCTCCTTAAAATAAAAAACCTCCTGAAAGTGTATTCTGCAATGTACACATTCCAAGAGGTTCTGATTGTAGATTATTGTGTTAAAGCTATTCGGCTTCTTATACCTTGCTTAGCAAGGCTCCGCGCTCGGATTCCCCGCTTCTTCCTTCGTACGGAACGATGAACCGCAGCCGCAGGTAACACTCGCGTTCGGATTATGAATCGTGAACCCGCCCGTCATGCCGGATTCTTCGAAATCGATCTCGAGTCCGTTCAGATAACGGATATCGTCCTTGCTGACTACTACCTTGAGCCCTTCAACATCCATGTAGACATCCTGCTCGGTCTCGTTATCGTCAAAGCCCATTGCGTAAGAAAATCCGCTGCAGCCGCCAGCTGTTACGCCAAGACGGAGAAACATATTCGGTACTTCCTGTTCTGCCAGCATTACCTTCAGCTGCCCTGCAGCTGTTTCACTGATTGTGATCATGGTCTAGCCTCCTAAAAGATATATGATGTCACAAGCCTTCCGGCTAAAAGTTATACTCTATATAAAATTCAGTATACTCCACTCCGCCCCTTCGCTCAAGTCATAACTATACTGCTGCCGCCGCGGTTGCTCACCTTTGGAGAGAGGTTTATAATAGGTTAAGCGATGATCTGTAAAATTCGGAAATTTGTCACGGAGGCTGGTTGCCTCTTTATTTATGTTCATGAACCGCCGGTTCAGAAAGTCTAACCTTCAGGAGGAATTCATATGTCTACACTTATAACCCCACACACCGATGCCAGAATGGCGCATATTATTGAGAAGGTTCGCGGCGGAGAACGGTTAAATCTGGAAGATGGCGTTTATTTATATGAAAGCGATGATTTGCTCACGATCGGTCAACTCGCCAATGAGGTTAATCTGCGTAAAAACGGGAAAAAGGTTTATTTTATCGAAAATATGAGCCTGTATTTCACCAATGTCTGCGAATCCCGTTGCGCATTCTGCAATTTCCGCAAAGACGACGGCGAAGAAGGGGCCTACACCCTGTCCGGTCCGGAAATGGTGCAATATGTCGAACAGCATATTCATCCGGGCGTCCGCGAATTCCACATTGTCGGCGGCCATAATGATAAGGTGCCCTTCCAGTATTACGTTGATTCACTCAAAGCGCTGAACGAACGGTTCCCTGAGGTAACGCTCAAGGCTTATACAGCAGCAGAGATTGATTTCTTCACCCGCATCAGCGGACTCAGCATCCGCGAGGTGCTGGAACAGCTGCGCGCGGCAGGGCTAAAGTCGCTGACCGGCGGGGGAGCGGAAATCCTGTCTGACCAATACCGCAAAAAAATGCGGGTCGATAAAGCGAATGTTGAAGAATATCTGGAGGTTCACCGGACCGCCCACAAAATGGGCATGAGAACACACACTACGATGCTGTACGGCTCGATTGAATCCCGGGAGGACCGCATCCGCCATATGCTGCAGATCCGCGAGCTGCAGGACGAAACGAACGGCTTCATGGTGTTCATTCCGCTGTCCATGCAGCCGAAGAACCGCAATGCCGGTATTATGCGCCGCAACTCTGCTTACGAGGATCTCAAGACCATTGCAGTCAGCCGGCTGATGCTCGATAATTTTGACCATATCAAGGCTTACTTCATTAATATAGGTGTGCAGCTGACCCAGGTTGCCATGAGCTTCGGCGCATCCGATGTGCACGGAACGATCCTGAAGGAGCGGATCAGCCACGCCGCCGGAGCATTGACGCCGGAGGGTATGACCCGTGAAGAGCTGATCTGGCTGGTCAAAGGCGCGGGCCGTATTCCGGTTGAACGGGATACCTTCTACAACGAAATTAAAGTGTACGAATAGTAGCCATATGTGAAAGGAAGACTGGTCCCATGAGAACACTACTTGTCCTTGGCGGCGGCTACGGCGGCCTTGCCCTGATCCAGGAATTGCTGGGCCACCATCTGCCCCACGATGTGGAGATTGTTTTGATTGACCGGATGCCTTATCAGGGAATCAAGACCGAATATTATGCGCTTGCCGCAGGTACTGTGAACGACTATCATCTGCGAGTCCAATTCCCGGTTCATCCGCGCCTGACTGTACGCTACGGGGAGGTCAGCTCGATTGATCTGGACAACCGGCTGGTCTTCCTGGAATCAGGAGAGCCGCTTCCCTATGATATTCTGGCAATTGCCCTCGGGTGCACGGATAATTACCATGGTATCCCGGGAGCAGAGGAGTATACCTGCAGCATCCAGAGCTTCTCCGCCACCCGTGAAACCTACCGCCGCCTGAATGATATCAAGCCTTACGGAACAGTCAGTATCGTGGGCGGAGGACTGAGCGGGGTTGAAATCGCTGCAGAGCTACGCGAGAGCCGTCCGGATCTGAACATCAGCATTCTGGACCGCGGGGAGCGTGTTCTGTCCGCTTTTCCGGCCAAGCTGTCCCGGTATGTAGAGGAATGGTTCAGCGAGCACCAGGTTAAGACGCTGGGGCAGATCTCGGTGTCCCACGTCGAAAAGGATGCCGTCTTTAACGGCACCCAGGCGATTGCAGCGGATGTAACGGTATGGACTGCAGGCATCCAGCCGGTCAAGGTGGTGCAGCAGCTGGAGCTGCCTAAAGACCGCAGCGGACGGCTTATTGTCGGCCCGTACTCCAACCTGGCTGATTATCCTGAGGTATACGTGATCGGTGACTGCGCCAGCCTGCCATTTGCACCGAGCGCACAGGCTGCAGGCGCGCAGGGAGAACAGGTGGCAGACGTGCTCCGTTCACTCTGGCGGGGGGATACCCCCAGACTGCAAGCCATTAAGCTGAAGGGAACACTGGGCTCGCTGGGCAAGAATGCCGGGTTCGGCCTGATGGGCCGCCGCTCTGTAATGGGACGGGTTCCCCGCCTGCTCAAGAGCGGTGTGCTCTGGATGTCCAAGCGGCACTTCGGCTAAGCTGACTGCCAGGCCGCTTAGTCGATTTCGAGGCTGTCCCAGGCCTCCTGTTCCTTGATGGCAGCCTCAATGGCCTGCTCCAGCTCCTCCGGGGAATCGGCTTCAATGATCTCACCGTCAACCATGGCGAACGGTCTGAGATAGCATTCTCCGCAGTTATTCAGACAGCCGTATTCAACAACGTCATATTCGGGATTCTGTTCCAGCTTGTTCATAAGCGGACCTGTGCCGTGCCCGATATTACTGGCACAAAATTCAATAATTGGCCTCATGTTGTTCTCCTTATTCTGTGCTAACCATTTTATTTTTTAACTTTTTGTACTATAATAAGCTTACGAAAGGAGTGATTGAGAAATGAGTGAGAATGTACAAAGCACCACCATGTATGATGAGGTTCTGGAAGTGCTCGATAAACTTCGTCCGTTTCTGCAGCGCGATGGCGGCGACGTGGAATTGATCGACGTTGAAGACGGCATCGTCAAGCTGAAGCTTATGGGTGCCTGCGGCAGCTGCCCGAGCTCCACTATCACGCTGAAAGCCGGGATCGAACGCGCCCTGATTGAAGAAGTAGAAGGCGTGGAAGAAGTTATCCAAGTATTCTAATCCCGTTCTATACCGTCCCGTCTCCCTGAATAGGGGGGCGGGATTTTTTCTATTATAGAGGATTTCATCCCGAGCCACAACCCGCATACTCCTGGCAAAGTACAAAAAAGGCTGTCCCGCAGGTCATCAGATGACCTGTCCGGAACAGCCTCTTGTTCATTCAGAAGCCGCGTGATTCAGCAGCTTAAAATGCAGGGATAATTGAACCTTGGTATTTCTCTTCGATGAATGCCTTAGCTTCTGCAGAGTTCAGGGCAGCAGCCAGCTTCTGGATTGCATCGGAATCCTTGTTGTCAGGACGGGCAACCAGCAGGTTGGCGTAAGGGGAATCAGCACCTTCGATGAACAGGGCATCCTTGGTTGGAACCAGGCCGGCTTCAAGCGCAAAGTTGGTGTTGATCAGAGCCAGGTCAACTTCGTCCAGCTGGCGCGGCAGCATAGCTGCATCCAGTTCGATGATTTCCAGGTTCTTAGGGTTTTCGGTGATGTCTGCTTTGGTTGTAGTGATGTTAGTGTCATCCTTCAGTGTGATCAGGCCGTTCTTGGCCAGCAGGATCAGCGCGCGTCCGCCGTTGGTTGCATCGTTAGGAATTGCCACTTTTGCACCATCAGCCAGTTCGTCGACCGATTTGATCTTCTTGGAGTAAGCGCCAAACGGCTCAACGTGAACAGCAGTTACAGATACCAGATCTGTTCCGTTCTTGGTGTTCTGGTCATCCAGGTAAGGCTTGTGCTGGAAGAAGTTCGCATCAAGTGCTTTCTCAGCCAGCTGTGTGTTAGGCAGGATGTAGTCAGTGAATTCCTTAACCTCCAGCTTGATGCCTTGTGCCTCAAGCAGCGGAGCGATGGCGTTCAGAATTTCGGCATGCGGTACAGGAGAAGCACCCACAACAAGTGTTACCGGATCAGCGGCAGGCTCTGTAGTCGGCTCAGCGGAAGCATCAGCTGCCGGAGCGTTAGTTGCTGCAGAGTTCGCAGCGTTATTGGCGGTGTTATTGTTGCCGCAAGCAGCCAGTACCATTACCAAGGTCAGGCTGAATAGCGTCAGTAGTACTTTTTTCATCTGTAAATCCCCCTCTAAATGTGTTTATGAATAAGGCTATATTTGGTAGTACCTTATTTCCGGGTGAAATATTGAACCAGCCTGTCGCCGGCCATCTGCAGCAGCTGAACTAGTATTACCATCAGCACTACAGAGATAATCATAACTTCTTTCTCATAACGGTAATAACCGTATCGGATAGCAAGGTCGCCAAGACCTCCGCCGCCGATCATCCCTGACATTGCTGTATAAGAGACGAGGGTTACAAGCGTAATCGTTACTCCGGCCAAAAGACCCGGACGGGCTTCCGGCAAAAGCACCCGCATGACAATCTGGCCTGTTGATGCCCCCATGCCCTGCGCCGCTTCAATCACCCCGCGGTCAACCTCGCGCAGCGATGTCTCCACCAGTCTGGCAAAAAATGGGGCTGCACCGATAACCAGCGCCGGAATTGTTCCGAGTACACCAATCGAAGTCCCCATAATCGTCTTGCTCAGCGGAATCAGGGCTACCATCAGAATCAGGAACGGGACAGAGCGCAGGATATTAACAACCAACGATAATACCGAGTAAACTACTCTGATAATACTGTTATTTGATCTCCCCCATAAATATAACACAATTCCGAGTGGTAAACCAAGAATAATTGTGAAAATTCCGGAATAAGCCAACATTTTTAGTGTAGCACCCGACGCCTCCACCATTTCCTGCCAGTTAATATCATTAAAATTGAGACCGCCCATTACGAAATCACCTCCACATCAAGTCCTTGCGCCGCCAGTTCGGTAAGCGTGGCGTTAATAGCGCCGGGCTCTCCCTCAAACCGCACAATCAGCTGGCCGTAGGGCACATCTTTGATCGTCGAGATTGTCCCCTGTAGAATGGCAAAGCTGACGCCCGTACTGCGAACCACATCGGATAAGGTGGATTCGTATGTTTTTTGTCCCAGAAACGTAATCTTGACCGCTTGGGCATTATCCCTGCTTCCCGCCTCCAGTGCCGCCCGCAACGGGCCGTCCTGCTGGGTTTCACTGCGGATAAAGTCCTTGGTCACCTCATGCTTGGGCTTCAGGAATACCTCGGCCACTTTCCCCTGCTCCACAATCCCGCCGCCGTGAATAACCGCCACCCGGTCGCAGATGCTCTGAATGACATGCATTTCGTGGGTAATCAGCACAATGGTCAGATGGAACTTCCGGTTAATATCGAGCAGCAGCCTCAGGATCGAATCGGTTGTCTGCGGGTCAAGCGCCGAGGTCGCTTCGTCGCAGAGCAACACATCGGGGTCGCTGGCCAGCGCCCGGGCTACCCCCACACGCTGCTTCTGTCCGCCGGAGAGCTGGGCCGGATATTTGTTCGCATGGTTCTCCAGACCGACCAGTACCAGCAGCTCTTTGACCTTCTGCTCAATCCCTGCCTTCGCAGTTCCGGCCAGCCGCAGCGGGAAGGCGATATTATCATATACCGTGGCGGAGGACAGCAAATTGAAGTGCTGAAAGATCATTCCGATTTTGCGCCGCTTTTCCTGCAACTGCCCCTTGCTGAGCGCAGTCAATTCGACACCGTCCACCCAAACCTCGCCGGTAGTCGGGCGCTCCAGCAGGTTGATGCAGCGGATCAGCGTGCTTTTTCCGGCGCCGGAGTGTCCGATTACACCAAAGATTTCGCCCTTCTTAATGGACAGATTCAAGCCCGAGAGCGCTGTAGCAGCCTTGCTGCCCTTTCCGTACACCTTGGTCAACTCTTTCAGCTCTATCAATTTCCGTCGTTCCCCCTTTATTCTGATGCCAAAATCAAAAAAAGCCTCTTTCGATCATTGCAGATCGTAAGAGGCCCTGTGCGTATATTTACAATGCCTTCTCATCTGCCAATGCCCGGAGCTTGCCGCATTGTAGGAATTAGCACCATGACATTTGCATGCAGCACAGATTAAATGCTGAACACAAACCGGTTGCCGGGCTTCATCGGGCCTATCCCTCCGCCGCTCTCGATAAGAAAAATATGAAGCTAGCTGTCGCAGAATGTAAGAATATAATGCAAGCCTAAGTATAGTGAGTTTCCGCTTTTTTGTCAAAGGAAGATTTTGCCCTAATAACGTGACTCTGTCCCGGCGTTTTTCGAAGTCATAGCCTTGTTCTTATGCCACTGCTCATTGCTATAGCGGAAGGCTGCGCATAAGGATTTGCAGACCATTTCCAGCCCCTGCTTCAAGTCCTCCAGATGGCTGTCCAGATCCTCAAGCCTTATTTTGTCATGCAGCCCCTGGTGTCTCTGCCACAGGTCATCCTGCATTTCAGCGTTCATGTAATGAATCTCGGCGTTGCGGCGCTTGCGCAGATTCTGCAGCGGCTCACGGTAAGAATCCTTGATACGCTCCAGCTCCTCAGACAGCGGAACATGCTCTTTGAGCAGCTGGAACTGCCGAAGCACCGTGAAATAGGAGAAATGGGCTTTGCTCTGGCTTGTATTCAAATTGTACAGGCTGTTCAGCACCGTTCCCAGCTTGTCGAGCAGCGAGAAGACGCGGATAAAGCCGTTTTTGTAAAAATAGACATAACGCGCATAATCCCCCTGTTCCTGGGTGGACATATCATCCATATACCCTGCAACCACGCGTTTACGGTAAAAGCCTGCTGCGAAGCAGCTCTGCTCCAGCTCATCCAGCGATGAGATCAGACCGCGGGTCCAGATCTCCAGCTTGCGGAATTCATGGTCATGGTCTTCATGGGCGTTCATTTCCTTGCGCAGCATGGACGCTACCTCCGCCATGTTGTCCATTGCTTCAGCCAGCACGCCGCTGTTGCGGCGCGGTGGCTCCCCCAGTAAGATCCGCAGCATGACTTGTCCCCCTTAACATAACGAAAATGTATAATTTCAGTCTTGAATGATACCATGAACTTTACTGCTGAAAATAATGCTTCCAATTCCGGTCGACCAGATCCAGTGTGCTGCTGCAGGGTGTCTGCTCCTGTTCGTATCCCGGCTTCATGCGTGCATCAATTACGATAGGGAGCTTGTAACCGAGCTGATGCTGCCTGATTTCAGATTCGGCATAGATATCTTCGGCGGGATTAAACCGGGTAAATACCGTCCACAAAAAGGAGCTTTGGGTTCGTACTGCATCTGCAGCATGATCTGTCAGAATAACCAGCGGCCAGGCTGACTGCTGCCCGCGGAGCTGGGCGCCCAGACGGACGGGAAGCTCAGGGTCTTCTTCATAGGATGCACCGGAAACGGCTAAGCATCCCCCGCAATAGGGAATGACCTCGTTAATTCCTGGCAATACGCCCTCTGAATAGGTACGCGGCAGCTCCCTTACAGCACGTCCAACACCCAGCAGCACAGCCTGGCTGTCAGGACGCGGCCTGCCTTCAGTATGCTCCTCGCCAAGCCGCGCCCCGCTGCCAAATACATACAGGTCGGTCGCCGGATTGAAGCGCTCCAGAACATTTTCCAGAATAGCGGGTAAATCAGAAAAAGCAGTCGGCTCGCTTGTAAGCAGCAGCAGTCTGCTGCCTGAGAGCTGGCGATCGCCTAATATGCGGAAGGCAGTACCCAGCGCCTCACGCGGAGAGCTGTCCTGCACGACCGCTGCGGCCAGACCATTCGGGCCCGATTCGGAATAAGTCCAGAAGGCATTCACCGAAGGTATCGCAAGATGATGTACAGGGGAGAGGAGCTGCTGAAGATAATCGACCAGGTAGAAATTTTCTTCCTGCGGCGTAACGGCAATGGTCGCCGGATAGACGGCATCTTTGCGGTGCCAGATCCGCTGTACATGCATAACCGGTGCTTGCTGTAGTGCGGACCTTGGCGGCACAAGCCCACGCAGCGCAAATTCCGCTTCGGCCGGAATGGAGTGACCGCCCAGCGGGTCCTTGACCATCGGCAGCCGGCTGCCGAGTATCAGCGAAGCCAGCACCAGATCCGGCAGCCAGGCTGTGCGGGAGGCGCTGGCTGCCGCTATCAGTGCAGGCGGGCCTCCGATAAATACAGAGACCGGCAGTGCCTCCCCCCGGGCCTCAGCCTCCCGATGGTACAGCCCCGCCCCCTGGTGTCTATTCCAGTCTATCGCGGCAGTACTGTGGTCGATGAAGCGGAGCCGGTGCATTCCGAGGCTGTGCTTCTGCGGAGCGGTCTGGCTTTCGGTATAGACAAGCGGAAGTGTGATATAAGGCCCGCCTGCTTCCTGCCAGCTTGTCACACGCGGCAGCTCACTTAGCGGCTCACGGGTCCGGCAGACCCCAAGAACGGGAGCTTCACCCTGCGGTACATGCTTTATGCCTGTTTTCAGCAGATTGACAACCAGCTTCTTCTCCTTCCACATGTTGGGGAGCGAAGGCGGAAGCAGGGTATCAGCTGCCCCGGCTACCGCTTTCAGCAGCTGCTCCGGTCTCTGGCCAAAAGCCCTGTCCACTCGCCTGGCTGTTCCGAACAGGTTGGTCGCAACAGGGAACGGGGTTCCTTTAACATTGGTGAACAGCAGTGCCGGCCCTTCCTCCCGGACCACACGCCGGTGAATCTCCGGCAGCTCCAGATAAGGATCCACCGGAGCATCAATAACGGCAAGCTCTTTATCCTTACGCAGCTGCTCGATCCACTGGCGTATATTTCCGTATCCCACTATCTTGTACCTCCTAACACACACAGATTACTTGTTATTCATGCTTAGCTGCCAAACGCGTACACTCATGTAGCTCAGGATTCCGAATAATCCGGCAATCAGCACGATATGGGAAAGCGCGGCAAATATGTACAATTTATCGTTATAGAGCGTGTGGACCACAGCCGCACCGCTGAAGACCTGCAGCAGGCAAAGCGTAACCGCGGCTACTCCCAGCATCCGCAGCTCCGGAAGCTTGGTATATCTCCAGAACGCCAGATGCCCAAGTGCAGCTGTCAAAAGAAACAATAGTGCCGCTGCAACCCTGTGCATAAACACAATGCCCACGCCGCCGCTGAGCTCAGGAATCCATTCGCCGTTGCAGAGCGGCCAGCCGGAGCAGCCTCCCTGTGAATCTGTATGGCTGACATAGGCTCCGATATAAACGACGATATACGAATATAACGCTGTAATCCAGGTTAAGTTGCGGAACCCCCTGCTCACTGATGCTCCGGCAGCATCCTGCTGACCGGCAGAATCATGCCACCGTTTCGTCCCGAGAGCCAGCATTAGCGAGCTTGCAAAAGCAATTAGCGAGAATCCCATGTGCAGCGCCATTACCGCCGCAGACTGCGACCGGACGACCGCAAGCGCTCCCATTCCTCCCTGCACAATTACAAACAAAAGGGTTAACAGGGCATAGGTAAGCAGATCCTTCCGCTGACGCGCATAACGCCAGAACGCAAACATCGAGGCAAGTGACAGCAGGCCGGCTAAGCCGCTGAACACACGGTGGGTATATTCAATCAGGGAGCCGAGCGTATAAGCCGGGATCAGCTTGCCATGGCATAGCGGCCATTCGTTCCCGCATTCCAGTCCTGAGCCTGTTTTGGTCACTACAGCGCCTCCAAACAAGGCGAGAAACATCACGAGGCAGGTTATGTAGCTGAGCCATTTCAAATGAGCTGTTGTCATCAGATCACCCGCATGTATAGGAATGAATGGAAGGATATTTATGATTACAGCTTGCCTTATTCATTATCTTTTAAAAAAAGCACCGCTTCTGCTCTGGCTGGGCGGAGGCGGTGCTTTGGTTAGTGGACTGTTACCTTACTTGCATTACTTTATTTGTGAATACTCAGATATACCTCAAGCGCCCGGTTCAGGAAATTCTCAATCTCCTCACGGGATTTGCGCAGCTTGTTGACGAAGCGTACAAGCTCCCGGCCGTCACTGTAAGCGACAAAGCTGGGAATGCCCAGAATGTTCTGTTCCTGGCTGACCTCGCCCACAGCATCAACATCGACTTCAACCAATGTCAGGCGATCCGCATATTTAGTTTCTACCTCAGGCATAAACGGATCAATAAATTTACAGTCAGAGCACCAGTCTGCCTTAAATACGGCAACCGTCAAACGCGGCGATTGAATCGCAACCTGAAACTCCGCAGCGGAAGAAATTTTATCCATGTTAGGGTCAATCCTTTCTAGGTTAAACTGTATGTTACTCTTCTTAAGTGAAGCAAATTGTGCACAGGAAGTCAAATAAAAAGGAACAAAATAAGACAAAAATCACAACATTATTCGCTTGCACGCACCTTGGCAGGCTGCAGTCTCATTAGCGGGTTCAATACCTTCTGGAGAACACGCGGGTAACCGGCAATCTCCTGACGGCCGAGCACGCCCAGTACAATCAGCAGCACGAGATAGATGATGACAACCGCCGCTCCCACTACCAGGCAGGTAATGAGAAACGCAAGCCGGTCCGGCATCAGATGGGCAAGCATAATACCCGCTTCATTCAGGCCGTAACCGATCCCTCCGGAGGCCAGCACGGCAACAGCGAAGCCGCCCCAGCGTTTGCCCATGATGGTAAAGGCAACAATACTCTTTAGCATACGCAGATTAAGCAGCGTAATGACAATAAAGCAAAGTGCCGTTGCCCCGATGATTCCGTAAATGCCGAACACCTTGCTTAGCAGGAAGCTTGCCACCAGCTTGGTCACGATGCCAGCAAACACATAGTACATAGAGATCCGTGATTTCCCCATGCCCAGCAGAATGGAGTTCGTCGTCATCATTGTAATCTGGAAAATTGTCCCTGCCGTCAGCATGGCGACTATTCCGCTGCCGTCCAGACTGCTGAACAGCAGGCCGTTAATCGAATAGGCAGCGACCACCAGCGAGACTACAATCGGCGTCCCGGTCAGAATGGAAATCCGCATGGCCAGTGTGACCTGGCGTTGCAGATGCTGCTCGTCCTTCCGGGCATAAGCGGCTGAAATGATCGGAATCAGTGAAGTGCTCAGCGCAATAGCCAGCACCGGAGGAATACCGGCAACACTGATTGCACGGTTTCCATAGATCCCCAGTGCACGTATAGCCTCTTCTAAACCGATCTGACCACTGAGCAGCGGTACAATTAGCGTTGTGTCGATAAAGCTTACGACTGGTACAGTTACAGAAGATAATACAATCGGGATGGATAATTTAAAAATATCCTTATAAATACCGAGCAGCGGAAGTCTGGCTGCGCTTGAATCATACAATGCCGCCTTTTCTTCAGTGCGGCGCATTTTTATTGCATAATAGAGCATAATTCCGAATGCGCCGACACTGCCAAGCACACTGCCGAACGAAGCGCCGGCCGCTATCCATGTATTATCATATCCCTGCTTTAGCAGAATATAGGCCAGCAGGATCGCCGTGGATACCCGCGCAATCTGCTCAACAATCTGCGAAATCCCGCCGGCCATCATATTATTCCGGCCCTGGAAATATCCGCGCATCATGGCGATGGTGGGGAACAGCAGGAGCGCCGGTGCAATAGCCCGGATGGCAAGTGTACTCTCGGGAACCTTGGAATATTCCGCATAATAAGGGGCCGCTATGTAGAGCGCCGTACTCATCAGCACACCTACAACTGCAGCAAAAATCAAGGCCGCCCGGTACACCTGCTGCGCCTCATCCGGCCGGTTTAGGGCATAACGCTCGGATACCATCTTGCTTAACGTACTCGGAATCCCGGCGGTAGCCAGCGGTAGCAGCAGCAGGTACACTTGGTTGGCCTGTGCGAATATAGCATTTCCGGTAACATTCAATAAATGCTCCAGCGGCACCCGCTGGGCAAGCCCGAGCACGCGGGCTATAAGCGCGGCTGCCGCCAGAATAAGCGTGCCTTTGACAAAAGACTCTTTCTTCGACAAACTGTTTCGCCTTCTTCGCTGTTAATTTACGCTGATCCAGATAAAGAAGAGGACCACCATCATAATTTGCAGAATTACTTTGACTACGGTGCTGCTGAACAAACCGAGCAGGGAGCCGAAGCTGACCTTAACCGCTTTACCCGGCTGGGAGCCGGCGATCAGCTCTCCGACGAATGCACCGATAAAGGGACCGAGAATCAAGCCAATAGGATTAATAAATGGACCAACAATTAAGCCAATTGTACTGCCGATAACCGAGGCTCTTGACCCTCCAAACTTCTTAACACCCCATGCCCCGACCACATAGTCAGCAACGAACAGCACAACCACGATTAGGGTCTGGATCGTCCAGAACCAAGCCCCGAACGATCCGAAAGAAAAGAACCAGCCATATACAAAAAAGGCCAGATAAATCGCCAGCGCACCAGGCAGGATCGGATACACCGCCCCCGCCAGCCCTACCGCAAACAAAGCAATGATCAAAATCCAACCCAGGATTGCCATTCCTTCATCCCCCAGTTTTGTTAGCATATACTTCTGTGAAACATACTTCGCAAAACAGCCTCGGAAGCATACGCTTTGTTTGATAGCATCCGCTTCTCCGAATTCCTTCGCAAACTTCCTTCGAAGCGTACTCTCCGTTTTGTTAGCATAATTTCTTGTTACTTCTCGGTAATGCCAATGATACTCTTAGCTGACTCAAACCATGAGCACTTACTCAGGGCATAGTACATCTGCGGCAACAACTCGTTCGAACACATAAATGCACTAATAATCAGCCGTTTGCTGCCATTCTTTAAGGCGCCTCCCCAGCCACGTCAGATACTCTTCGGCCGGTAGTTAGTCGCAGACACTTAGTTGCACCTTATACAACTAAAACAACTGTTTTTCACCACATTGCCTGTTTTAGCTGCACTTTGTACAACTATACAGCCATATAAAGCGGATTTTGGGCCATTTGGGCAGATTTAGCTGTACAAAATACACTTATTAGTCGCGCAGGCAAATTTTCGCCCAATTTAAGTGCACATTCTGCAACTATTTCACAAACTGATTGTACTTTGTGCAATAGAAACCTGTACTTAACCGCTAAAAAGTACAGATTTTATTTTCAGCCTGCTTTGACGGTATTCTGTTGCAGAAAGAGCAACAGCTTGCGCTCCTCCGCTCTCCTGCATCTGCCGGGAACCAAGCTTCGCAATTAGCGGTCAGTGCCCTGCGTCACTTCCGCCTCACTTAATATATATTTCTCAATCACCTCAGCAATGCCGTCCTCGTTATTTGAGGCAACGACCGCATCCGCTTCCTGCTGCACCGTCTCCTGGGCATTGCCCATCGCCACGCCCAGACCTGCCGCCTGGATGGCTGCCAGGTCATTCAGGCTGTCTCCTACAGCGACTACCTGGGACATCTCAATACCCAGCAGCTTGCAGACCTCGCCAATTCCGTAAGCCTTGTTCACTCCGAGCGGGTTAATCTCAAGGTTAGTGGGGGTTGAGTTGGTAATCTCCAGGCCGCCCAAATCCTGAAGCTGCATCAGCAGCTTATGGCGGATCTCGTCGTCCTCTGTGGAGTAGCCGAATTTAAGCCACTCCCTGCCCATAATGTCCCCGTCCCAGTTATTGCGGTTGTAAACCTGCTCTGTGGAATACGCCCAGAACCAGATGCCGTATTCCTCAGCAATCTCGTACAGCTGCTGAATCAGCGCCGGGTCCATCAGCGAGCGGCGGTACAGCTCATACGGCTCACGCCAGATTTCACTTCCGTTCACAGTAATCATAGGTGTCTTGAGGCCAAGCTGCTCGGCATAAGGCATGGCGCTCCGGAAAGCACGCCCTGTCGATAGGCAGACGTGAACGCCGGCATCGACCGCTTTTTGAATCCATTCTACTGTCTTGGGGGTAATCAGTTGTTCATCATTCAGCAGGGTTCCATCCATATCCAGTGCAAGCAGGCGGTATTTGGCAGTCATAGCCACCCCTCCATTTCTTGTATGCCCCTCAACATGAGGAGCTGATTAATATTGTCTAGTTCGTTGAATCCGCCGCATCTGTATCAGCTGCAGCATCCGTTCCATCTGTTGCAGCTGCATCACTGTCCGCAGATTTCAGTGATTTTTTCGGTACTCCGTCCAGGCCGTACTCCCAGTCATACGCATCAAAAATCTTACGGGCTACCGGAGCAGCACTGTTAGAACCGAATCCGCCTTCCGGAATCACTACGGCTACAGCCAGTTTTGGATTTTCACGCGGGGCAAAAGCAATGAACACCCCGTTATCGCGGTTCGTATTCGTTCTGTCCGTCTGCTGCGAGGTCCCCGTTTTGCGGGCAAAATCATAGGAGAAGTCAGAGAATGCCGAAACCTCACTGTTCATCCCCTTTTTAATTTCCCTCCAGTACGACTTATCAAAGGTTGTCACCTCATCCAGCACTTCGCGGCCGAATTGCTTAACGGTATTCCCTTGAGAATCGGTAATTTTGCTCACCAGCTGCGGTTTGATCCGCACGCCTTCATTTGCCAGAGTAGAAGTATATTGGGCGAGCTGAAGCACGGTGTAACGCCCCTGCTGGCCGAAGGAAGCATAGACCAGCGCGGCCTGTGCACTACCTGCTGCCTTGGTATCGGTATAGTTGATTTGTCCGAGGAACTCCCGCGGCAGTCCGCTCTGTGTGGAGACGCCCAAGCCGAATTCCTTCATATATTTATCCCAGACATCAATCCCGCCGCTCTGATACTTTTCCCACAGCTTCTTGCCGACCATATCGACCATAAACGCATTGGACGATTTCTCAATCGCTCTGGCCGGGTCCATCGAACCGTACACGTGACCGGAAGAGTTGCGTACGGAGGCATTGTCATTTTTACCGAAGTAGGCAATCCCTCTGTCCTGATAAACCGTTGAAGTGGTGAAAAAGCCTTCATTCAGCCCGATGAGCACACTCAGCGGCTTGATGGTTGAGCCCAGCAGCACGGTAGAACCGAACTCATGGCCTGACATGCCCGAGGAGTATGGTGTGATGGTCCCGTTCTGATAGTTACCCATTATATCATTCCATACCTCAGTATCCATCTTCTCGGCTGTCCATACATTGGTATCATAGTCCGGCATGCTCGCCATCGCAACGATATTTCCGGTATCGACCTCCATCGCCACTGCATAGCCGGTCAGGGCATCAGGATGGGTCTTACCCTGGACAGCATGAGTGTGCAGCCAGTTGATCTGATCGGTGATCGCCTGCTCCGTTTTCATCTGTATGGATTTGTTAATGGTAGTCCAGATGTCATTGCCTTTGACGGGAGGCACAACCTCTTCAACCTTTTCAGCCATATTCTGCGGATTGACCGAGATGACCTGATAGCCGTTTTTGCCGCGCAGCTCGCGCTGGTATTGCAGCTCAAGCCCGTCAAAGCCGACAAATTCATCATCTTTATAGCTCAGGCCGGGATCTGCATCTATTTTTTTCATCGCCGCCTGAATGTTCTTGTAAATATCCAGACTGCTGGAGGATTTGAACGGCTTGATGTAACCGATCGTCTGCACGGCTACTGTGTCTTTGTCATAATGCCTGCTGCTCTCCTCGACAATTTCCAGACCCGGATATTCATTCTTGTGCTCCATAAAGTAGGCCACTTCCTGCGAAGTCAGCCCTGCCTTGATTCTGCGGGCCATGAATCCGGAATATTTCTTGAAATATAAGTCCAGTGAAGCGATGACATCCTCTTGTGTCAGCTGCGGACCAGCGGGGTCACCATATTTATTGAAATCCTCAACCAGCCGCGCCGCAAGCTCTTCGCCTTTGGCCTGGGCCTCCGGAGTCAGCGTGGTTTTACCAGTCGCTTTATCCGTGGTTTTAGCAGTGTATTCCTTAGTCAGCGTAATGTATAGCGACTGTACAGACGTTGAATAAGCAAGCTCCTCGCCCCCCGCTGCCCGGATTACACCGCGGATCGCCGCCAGCGGCACATTTTTGGTATCGCGGCTGGTTTCCACTTCAGTCAGGGTAGGCCCTTCAACAAACTGTAAAACGGCAAGACGGATGATAATGACACAGAAAATAACGAACGTGCTGAAAAAGAACACGTTAATCCGCAGGCCGAGCGAGCTCTTCGAGGTATTTTCATCCGGCGGGGTGGCCTGCTTACGGAAAAAACTCACAGTTTTTCACTCCTTTACATCTTAAATAAACCTTGCCACAATACAACAGTACTTCCCCCGAATTGTACCATATAACAAGGTCCGACTTCCTCTTTGTCACAGTACGTCCTCTTTAATATGCGTTTCTCCGAAATCCGTGGTGTTGAACCAGTCTCCGCTTGAGGCCCAGGTGGAGTCGAGCGGAATCCAGGCTTCCCTGGCAGGAATATAGACCTCATTCCAGGCATGAGCGCCGTACCCTCCTTGTCCGTCATAGCCCCGGCCGGTAACTACTCGCACCTGAAGCCCCTGGGAACGGCCCATAACGGCATACAGGCGGGCATAGTCAATACAGACGCCGAGCCGTGTACCGAATGTGTCCAGCGGCGTCTGCTCGTGCCAGATCCCGTTCTGCTCATAATGATCTGCCTTGGCATAATCATAGACGATCCGCGAACCAATCCAGTCGTACAGCAGCCTGGCCTTTTCCTCGGGATCAGAAGCTTGTCCGGCAATATCTGCTGCAGCCTCCTCGATGTCCGGCGAGATGTCATGATCAATCACCTCGTATTTGCGGCGGAGGATATCATTCATCTCGGCGGCTACCGCCTTGGTCAGTACAGGCAGTCTGCTCCGCACATTCTCACCGGCAATCGGTTCAAATACCGCCGCCGCGCTCTGGCTGTATATAGGAGAGGACTCAACATAACGGCTAAAGCTGCTGTCCGGGTTCAGCCCGACTCCCAGATAAAGGACGAAGACCAGCAGCAGACCGCGCACCAGACCTACAGCAAAACCGACAGCCGCACCGCTTAGCCTGCTGATCTGGGTAATCTTCCGGTCACGCGGCCGCTCCTTCCGCCCTGAAAGACGGAAGGGCAGAAACAGGAACAGCAGGCCAAGCAGCGGGCGGATCAGGCTGTAGCCTATCAGCAGAAGCAGACAAAAACGCACCAGCGTTGAACCCTCCAGCACGGAGACAGCAGTATAATACAGCTGCTGCCACCCGCTGAGCCTGCTGTCCGGCAGCACGACCGATGCAGCCCATGCCTGGACTGCTGGAGAAAAATACAGCGCTGCCGGAACGGCGATGACAAGCGCTGCCGCAGTCAGCAGGCCCGTGCCCAGCAGCCCGAACAGCCCGCCCGCAGCGCGGCTGAAGCCGCGGACCCAGCCCTGAAGGACGGAGAAAAGCACAACCAGCAGCAGCAGGATCGAGATGAGATTCGCTTCTGTTAAGCTTGCTATCCAGCTGTCGAGCATTTTCCATCCCCCTCTATGTTAATTTCCGTTCTTCCGCGCTTCTTCTATAAAGGTCTTGGTCGTATCCGTGATGCTCCACTTTCCAAGACTGACACCCCGGAAAGTGACTTCAACCTTATCCTCGCCAGCCGTACCCTTCACCTCAAGATTCGGTGTTGTAATCGTGAAGGTGCCGTCCCCGCCCGAGGTATATTTCGCCTCCTTGGCTTCGCTCAGCATCACTTCCTGCGCTTCACTCTTCAGCGTGCTTACCGTATTGTCCGCCACCTTGTTTACGGCATCACCGATTTGCTCCATCGTAACCCCGCTGTAAATGAACAGGCCGGCGACAATAACGATGACGATTGCCCATTTCAGCATCGTTTTGACCAGGTTGATTACGGCAAACAGAATAACAAGTGCTATAACAATAACCAGCCAATTCTCTCTTATAAATTGTGACCATACTGCCGGATCCATCAATTTCACAACACCCCTATCCAAAATTTCATATTCATTATTATACATGAATGCCCCATATAATTCATGATTGCCTGAAGGTATGCAGGTTAGACGAATAAAATGGTATAAGCCCCCTGATGCACACGTAAAGTACAAGTAGGCTATACTGCAAGCTGCCGCCTGCTGTCGTCCGATTTCCGCTGTTAAAAAAGAAAACCGGCATGGCCTTCCGGGCTTATGACCGGCCCTACCGGAGGTGTAGACCTTGAAAACCGCACTGTGGCTGTATCTGTTTCTGTTTCTGGCCTTCTTTGACCTGCATGCCCAGTATCCGATTCTGACCCCGTTTGCCATGTCACTCGGTGCGGGTCCTGCCTTCATCGGCTGGATGATGGGCATGTATTCACTGACCCATCTGCCAGGCAATCTGCTGGCAGGCGTACTTGTCGATAAGAACGGCAGCCGGCGCTACATTGTCTTCAGCCTCGTGGCAGCCGGCGCACTGCTGCTGTTGCAGGCTTACGCCCAGCTTCCCTGGCACCTGCTCGTGCTGCGGGCGGCCAGCGGCTTTGCGCTGGCCTTTCTCTCCCCCGCCTGCATGACGCTGCTGGCTTCGCTGTCGGATGATTCGGCAACGCAGGGTAAATACATGTCCGGTCACGGCATTGTCCATACCCTCGCCTCCGTAGTTTCTCCCGCAGCCGGTGCCTATATTGTGCACAGGGCAGGTTATTCCGGCACCTTCAGCACACTGGGCTGGCTGCTGATTGCCACCGGAATCATGGCTTTAGTCAGCGTACCGAAGCATTCGCCTGCGCGTGTCCGTGCCGATGTGCCGAAAGCCCTGCCCGCTCCGGCCGAATCCTCCCTTGCCATCCGTAAGGAAGCCAAAACCAGGCGGCGCTATTACCTGCTGCCTTTCTTCATCTCCTGCTCACAGGGTGTCCTGTTCTTCGAGCTACCGCTGTCGCAGGGGCAGGACGGGATGGTCTCCACAGGAGTCCTTCTCTCGCTGATGAGCCTCGGGGCGCTGGCCACACTAAGTCTGATGTTCCTTAACCGCCTGTCACCAGCCATCCGCATTGCCGCAGCCTTGCTGGCAATGGCGCTCTGCTTCTTTACTCTTGCCGCATTTACAGGCATTCCTGCAGGCGCAGTCCTGTTCCTGCTCGGGGCCGCTAAAGGCGTGCTGTTCCCGGCCATGGCCTCCCTCTTCATCAGTCTGGGGAACGGAAGCCATCTGGGCCGCACCTTCTCACTGCAGTCGATTGCCATGTCGCTTGGCGCTTTTGCCGGCCCTGTTGCCGCAGGACAGCTTCGCGGATATGTCTCCCCTTATTTCATTGCCTTTGTGCTGCTGATGACCGCAATCCTCCTGCTCCCGCCAAAAGGGGACAGCCTGCGATCCGCATATCATCCCGGCTTAAACAGTCCAGCCGCATAAAAAAACACCGCAGGGTGCAGTCTAACCTGAACACTTTTGCAGTGAAGCAAAAGCCGCTAAAGTCCGCGCCATACTGCTGCTAAAAGTCATTTCATCACCCGGCCGCCGCCGGGTGATCTTTCTTTTTACGACATTTCCCGGGTAATGATTGCACTCCTGTCGTATATGGCTGTTAAAAATGGCGAAGCTTAGGTAAAATAACAGATACGTACCTGCATTAATGTTTAATCCGCTTAAGCATCCACACTCTTATCAGACATTTTCAGAGCCAGAGGTGACCCGCTTATGTCCATTACAATCATTGTTGAAGGCAAAAACGACAAGAGCCGTCTGCGCCGCGTGCTTAGCCCCGAGGTCGACATTTTGTGCACCTTTGGTACGCTTAATACGCTGAAGCTGGATTCACTGCGGCGTAAAATCGGAGACGGGGAAGTGTACCTCTACATGGATAATGACAGCTCTGGCAAAAAAATCCGCGGCATTCTGCGCGATGCCTTTCCGGACGCCGTTCATATCTATACCCGCAGAGGTTATGCCGGTGTCGAGGGCACACCGGATGAATACAGCATTACCCAGCTCGAAAAAGCGGGCCTTGAGGAGTTCATCATCTATCCGCAGCCGCTTCCTTATCCGGAGCGGTAATACATAAAGAAGCCTTGTTCAGGATCCGCGACCAGCGCGGAACCGGACAAGACTTCTTTTGTGCAGAATAAGGTTTATTCACGGGCCAGCTTCTTCAGGGAATCCGCAAGGAATTCCGGCGTTACATTCTCCGTATCCCCGGCATCGTAAAGGCCGCGGAGCTGATTGTTCCGGTCGACCAGGCCGATCAGATTGGCATGGGCAAAGTTATCCTTATTGTCCCCGTATATGAGAACCTTGAAAGAATCTGCCGCCAGCTTGCGTACCTGCTCCTGATCCCCCCGCAAAAAATACCAGCCGTCATAATTCGCTTGAAAGCGGTCAGCGAATGTCCTGATGGCTTCGCGGGTATCCTTTTCCGGATCAAAGGAGATCGAGACAAACGCCGTATCCTTGCCGAAGCTGCCGTCCTTGACCAGCAAATCCTGGGTTTCAGACAGCATATACGTGGTGATCGGACATACGTCCGGACATTCAGTGAAAAAGAAGTAGACCAACCGGGCCTTCCCTTGCGTGTCGGCCAGCGTAATCTGCTTACCGTCGACATTCTCCAGAGAGAAGTCCTGTACTTTCCCGATGACCGGCAGTTTGCTTTTGGCCAGGCCCATTGAGTTGACTGCCAGAAAAGCTGCCAGACACAGGGCAATCAGCAACAGCAGCCAGGTCCATTTGTAGCGTTTCAAGGTTTGCACAGGCTTCTCTCCCTCTTAACCGTGGATTGTATTCAATACAAGCGCGATCAGACTGACAGTGAGGTAATTAATGGAGAAAAAGAAATTTTTCTTGGCCCAGGCATCATCATCCTTTGCCTTAAAGCCGATTATAGTCAGGTAAAGCCAGGCTACAGACAAGCCAAGCGATATGACAAGATAGAAAATCCCTGCATAATCATATGCATACATGAGCACCGGTACAGGCAGCAGCAGCGCTACATAAGGGATCATCTGGAACTTGGTGCGCCGTACTCCCTTGACAACCGGTAGCAGCGGAAAGCCTGCGGCCCTGTACTCCTCTTTGCGGCGGATACCAAGAGCCCAGAAATGGGGCGGCTGCCACAGGAAGAGCATGGCGAACAGCAGCCAGGCACCAAGATCTACTGTACCTGTAACGGCAACATATCCGATAACCGGCGGCATTGCACCGGAGATTGCACCGACCGAAGTGCTCCAGGTCGAGGTTCTTTTAAGCCAGAGTGTGTAGATAACCACATAAACGAACATGCCGATAATGCCAAAAATTCCGGCCAGGACGCCGCAGAAGGCAAACAGTACAGCCAGGCCGGCTATACCGAGCACGATGGCGTACATCAGCACCACATTAGGCTTCAGCCTGCCGGTCGGCAGACCTCGCTCGCGTGTGCGTTCCATTTTCATATCCAGATCACGGTCGAAATAGTTGTTGAATACACAGGCAGAGGCCATCACCAGCATGGTTCCCAGAAGGGTCAGAATTAATCTCCCGTACTGCACATCCCATCCGGAAGCAACCCAGTAGCCTGCAAAGGCTGCGATCAGGTTGGAGCGGATAATGCCTGGCTTCGTTACTGTAATAAAATCACGCCAGCCGGCACCCTCCGGGGGTGATTTGGCTTTTGCTGCTGCGGAATCGGTAGAAGCTTGATATCTCAATTGATTGTCCACGTGTGGCGTTCCTCCTTCTAAGGGACTTCTAAGCGTTCTATCGGAGCTTCCGATCATTTTACATCGTTCTCAATTGAGAAAAATATTCACTCCGCTGTTAACTTTATCATATCAAACCGTAAAAGACTTTGACAATCATTGGCCTGGATGTTCATCAATTCGACAATTACGTGACTTTATTTATTTCCCGTCCGTCTAAATAAGTCAGCTTAAAAATGGGTAGTTATTAATAGAGAACTTCCGTACAAAGGAGATCTGACCAATGGATACAGCAACACATTTTGTAATGGGCCTCGGACTTGCCGGACTTTCTTTTGTTGATCCTGTCGTGGCCTCGCAGCCGTCCCTGGCAGGAGCCGTCATGATCGCCACTGTACTGGCTTCTCAAGCTCCGGATGCCGACACGGCGCTGCGCCTCAAAAACAATGCCGTGTATATCCGCAACCACCGGGGGATTACCCATTCCCTGCCCTTTCTGCTCTTGTGGCCGGCTCTGATTACCATAGTCATCGGCCCGTTATTCGGCTTTACAGACCTGCAGGCATTAAGTCATATCGCTCTCTGGAGCTTTATCGGTGTTGCCGTCCATGTCTTTTCGGATCTGTTCAACACCTACGGCACACAGGCCGCCCGGCCGTTCACGGAGAAATGGATCGCCTGGAACATTATCCATATCTTTGATCCGTTTATCTTCGGCAGCCACGCAGCTGCGATTATACTCTGGATCAGCGGTATCGTGCCTCCGGCTCCGCTGTTCACCATCCTGTATATCTGCGTAGCAGCTTACTACGTCTGGCGGACGGTTGTGCATGCCCGGATTACACATCATATCAAAAACAAGGATATGCACCATGATCCGGGAGACCGCTACATTGTCATCCCTTCAATCTCGCCTACGCGCTGGAATGTGGTCAAAGCGAAGACAGACGGCAGTTATAATGTAGGCGTGCTAAACGGCGGAAGGCTGGAATGGTTTAAGCACGCCGTATGCTCCACCCACCCTGCGGTAGAGCATTCCAAGTCACATCCGGATGTTCAGGCCTTTCTGTATTTTACCTCCTATGCCGTGGCCGAGGTCGAGGAGCTTCCCTCCGGTTATATTGTACGCTGGGGAGATGTGCGTTATTTACACCGCAAGCAATTCCCTTTCGTGGCAGTGCTGGCTATGGACAGCGAATATCATGTGCTCAACACTTATGTCGGCTGGCTCAGCAGCGAAAAGCTGGATGAACGGTTCGCCATCGATCCAGGTTCGATGAAGCTCTAGCCTATATGCTATCTTTAACAACAGGCAGGACGGCAACACCCCTTAGTCAGGGGATAGCCGCTCTGCCTGTTTGGCTTCACCCCCTTGGATATTATCCCTCTTGACGCAAGAGGCGGCATGGGGCACAATTTCCATAAAGCGTTTTCAGCAGCAATTCTTCATCCTTGAAAATATTCCCTGCTTCACAGACAAAAAATCCCGCCGGCGGAAGCCGGCAGGATCAATTAACTCGCTATTATAGAAAGGAAGGCTGGCTGGCATGGGTAAAGGTCTGTCGCTCTGGTTCGCAACTTCTTCAATACTGATTCTTACAGCCGCTTCAATCTGCATCAGTTACAATATCTGGCTGGCACTGCTGCTGGGCCTGCTCTGCGTCCTTAATATCGGCTTTGGCTTTATCCTCAAAGCCAGACTGAGACGCAAAGCGGAAGCCGCTGCGCAGCGTTCTTCTTAACGGTAAGGCAGGAAGCCCATCCGTTCCTTCACTTCAGTGAGTGTCTGGGAGGCTACGCTGCGGGCGCGTTCCGCGCCCTCAGCCAGAATATCCTCAAGCATACCTGAGCTGCGGATTTCATGATACCGCTGCTGCAGCGGCTCCAGTGTAGCCACCAGCACTTCACCCAGATTCTTCTTGAAGCCCCCGTACATCTGCCCTTCATACTGGTCGGCAATCTGCTGCAGGCTCAGGCCGGAGCACTCTGCATAAATGCTCATCAGATTGCTGATTTCCGGCTTGTTCGCCGGATCGTACACCACTTCACGCCCCGAGTCGGTAGTCGCCCGGCTGATTTTTTTACGGATTACATCCGGCGGATCCAGCAGTGCAATGTAGCTGCCTGCATTAGGATTACTCTTGCTCATTTTTTTACCCGCATCGTCCAGCGACATAATCCGGGCACCTACTTCCGGAATATACGGGTCAGGAACAGTGAAGAAATCACCGAACCGGTGATTAAAGCGTCCCGCCAGATCACGGGTCAGCTCCAGATGCTGCTTCTGGTCTTCTCCTACGGGTACCAGATCAGCATTGTAGACCAGGATGTCCGCCGCCATCAGTGACGGGTATACGAACAGCCCTGCGCCTACAGAATCTTTGCCGGAAGATTTGTCCTTGAACTGCGTCATCCGTTCCAGCTCGCCCATGGCAGTCAATGTAGTGAGAATCCAGCCTAGCTCAGCATGCTGGGGTACATGTGACTGCATGTATACATTGGAAATTTTCGGGTCAATCCCTGCTGCAAGATAGAGTGCTGCAACGGATCGCGAGTTCTCACGCAGCGCTGCAGGATCCTGGGCCACTGTAATGGCGTGCAGATCCACCACCATAAAGAAGCATTCATGCTCCTGCTGCAGCTTCACGAAATTTTTGATCGCGCCAATATAGTTACCGAGGGTCAGGGAACCGCTGGGCTGAATGCCCGACAATACTTTTTTAGCCATGTTAATGATTCCTCCATTCATTAATTACGCAATACGCGAACGCAAAAAGGCCCCGCATCCGCAAGGGACGTGAGACCGTGGTGCCACCCTTATTCGCTGATTGGGAGTCCCCGCAGGAACAGTGCACAAATCAGCCTTAGCTTCCGGTAACGGGGAAGAGCCGTCCGGTCTACTAAGGCCTGCTGCCTGTTCAAACGCGGCGCTCAAGGGTCCATTCGGCCAGGAGTGTCCTGCCGGTTCGCATCAACCACCGGTTTTCTGAAGGCGCACTTTCTGCTTACTTATCCCTGTCATCACATTGTAATCAATTCTTAATGCATTCATCATAGAGCGAACCCCGGATGTTGTCAAATCGCTTAACTACTCCTGCCCAAATCTGTTATGATAAAGATATTCGTGTTCTATGCAATCAAGTAAATTAAAGGAGCATATCTCTTATGAAACAGGTGACCAAAGGACAGTGGGGCGGTTATGATACCTACATTTTGCATAGCCGTGAACTGGAAGTCACGCTTTTGCCGCGTCTGGGGAACAACGTGATTTCCTTGTGGGACCGTAAGGAAGAGCGGCAAATCCTGCGCACGCCTGATGAAAGCGACTTGGCTTTTTATATGCAGAAGCCCTATCATTTCGGCATCCCGCTGTTAGTTCCTCCAGGACGTATACGCAAGGGACAGTTCCGGTTCGGGGGTGCAAGCTATCAGTTCAAGCAGAACTCGGCAGGAGACCATCACATTCACGGCCTGCACCGGACCCAGTCCTGGTGTGTCAGCGACATTGAAGAAGATGAGGACGGCTGTGCGGTAACGACTGAATTTAATACCGCTGACGATGACAGCTGGATGGCACAGTTCCCTGTTCCGCTGCGTCTGGAAATGACGTTCCGGCTGCAGGATGCCAGACTGCAGCAGACGCTGAAGGTCACCCATTTAGGAGACACAAGCATTCCTTTCGGGATCGGCTACCACACCTGGTTCATGATTGACGGGCAGCCGCAGCGCTGGAAGCTGACTTTGCCCGCAGAGAGCATCTATGAATTGAATGACGAGCTGCTGCCGAGCGGCAATCTGCTTCCTCTGGGTTCGCTGGACTCCCTGCATCATGGCATGAGCCTTTCAGGCAAGGATCTGGACACCGTGCTGAGAACAGGCAGACAACAGCCGTCCGAAGCCCTGCTGATGCGTGATGACGGATACGGCATCCATTATACAGCGGATAAGGACTATTTCCGCCATTGGGTTATCTACACCAAAGGCCTGGCCGAGCAGTACCTGTGTGCCGAGCCGTATACCTGGCTGCCGGATGCGCCCAATCTTGACCGGGATGCTTCTTTTACAGGGTTGATTATCCTGAATCCCGGTGAAACCCTGACCCTGCCGAGCACACTTGAAATCCTTTATCCTACGCTCTGATTTTCATATAATTTCCATCCTTCAAAACTTCTGAATCCGTGCATGAATTCCCCTCCCCGCGCCCATACTATCTTCACAACGGACGAAGGAGGTGACAAACATGGGTCAAGCAGGTCAACAAGGTCGTGGAAGCCGCTCTAATAACCTGGTCGTTCCACAAGCGAATGCAGCGCTGCAGCAGTTGAAATTCGAAGCAGCACAGGAGCTTGGCGTAACGATTCCTCAAGATGGTTACTACGGTAACTACACTTCCCGCGAAACCGGTTCTTTGGGAGGTTACATCACAAAACGTCTGGTACAACTGGCAGAGCAACAACTGTCGGGTCGTGCGTAGTATCTATTTTTAAACGGATTTATCCGGCAGGGTTCATTCCCTGCCGGGCTGGTTATCAGCCCGCCCTACGCTTCATGCCGAAGCGCGGGCGGGCTTTTTTGATGATTCTGTTGCAGGCACTATGTATAAAGAGCTCAGCCTAAGTACTTGTCGGCAATTTCGCCGGCGTGCGGGCCTCGCGGAGCCCGGATCATCAGATTTGCCATATTGTAGTTGGACTCCAGTACCGCGTCAACCGCCACCATGCCCTGGCGGACAGCAAATTCATAGCTGATTTCACCATGCGTCCAGCGGCGTTTGTATTTCAGGCTCTCCAGCGCCATAAGGCGAAAAGAGGATTGCTGGGCAGAGGTTAACCCGTCCTGTTCTTCATTGAAGCTGCCGCAGCGGCCGGACAAGGGATTATGGCGGATACCGAACTTTCCGATGACATTATTTCTGATCTGTATGAATACAGTACCTGAGCTTAGCCCGGACAATTCCTCCTGCAGTTCCTTGAATACCAAATCCACCTGTCTTGCCAGAGATAATTGTTCTGTCCGTAGCATATTGTTCCCCCTAAAAGTTTTGTTAGCATAGCTTCCTGTTTGTTCTTCGCAAAACTTGCTTCGGAAGCGTACACTTCGTTTTGTTAGCATAGCTTCCTGATTACTCTTCGCAAAACTTGCTTCGACAAATTTCATTTCAAAAGCGTCTAATTCGTTTAGTTCTCCCTATTTTCATGCAATTTCACCTTCACATTTATGCCTAGCAGGTCTTTTATAAGGCTTTAGACTCATTATAGGACACAGTTTTCAGAGCTTCAACATTATTCAACATAATTGGGTTAATATTCCTAAATATGCGCAGTTCACAATGTATTTTTTGAATATAACTCTAAATAACGACCAATTTCGACAACATTCCAGACAAAAAAAGCCTCTAAAAAGAGGCTTTTGCGCATTCACACGTACATTAAACCATACTATTCATTCTGCAATATTATGATTTGTCTCATTTTTGACAAACATTCAAGCAAATTGTTCAGTCAGACGCAGGAATTCGTTGATATCCTCAACGATAAGATCTACCGCACCCTGCCAGAAATCAGGCTTCGTGAGATCGACTCCAAGGTGTTTCATGACCAGATCCTCCAGCGTCATCACCCCGGTATCCTGGAGCAGGCTGTCATATTTATCCGCGAACGACGGTCCTTCCTGCAGAGCCAGACGGTATAGGCCAGTGCTGAACATATAACCCACAGTATACGGGAAGTTGTAGAACGGAACATCTGTAATGTAGAAATGCAGCTTGGAAGCCCAGAAATGCGGGTGATATTCGGACAGCACGCCGCAGAATGCTTCTTTTTGCGCTTCTTCCATCAGCACCGACAGCTCCTCGGCGTTGACGAGACCCTTCTTGCGTTTCTCGTAGAAACGCGTTTCGAACAGGAAGCGTGCATGGATATTCATAAAGAAGGCTACACTGTTCTGAATTTTCGCTTCAAGCAGGGCCAGCTTTTCCTCCGCATCAGAAGAAGCTTTTACCTGAGCGTCAGCCACAATTACCTCTGCAAAGGTGGAGGCAGTCTCCGCCACATTCATAGCGTAATTTTGGTTGAAGAAGGGCTGATCATCCAGCAGGAAGGAATGGTAGGCATGGCCCAGCTCATGTGCCAGTGTCGACACATTAGCAGGTGTGCCGCTGTATGTCATAAAGATTCGCGATTCCTTGCTCTCAGGGAACGATACGCAGAATCCGCCCGGGCGCTTGGCCGGACGGTCTTCAACCTCAATCCAGTCATTGTCGAAAGCCTGCTCGGCAAAATCAGCCAGCTTCGGACTAAATTTGCGGAATTGCGTCACAATGTCTTGTGCTGCCGTTTCGTAAGGAATTTTGCCGGAGGATTTGCCGACTGGTGCATCTACATCAACCCAGGACAGTGAATCCTTGCCGAGAACCTTGGCTTTACGCTGCAGGTAGGAAACAAGCGCCGGCTTATTTCTGGTGATTACTTCCCACATCATATCAAGAGTAGCCCGCGACATGCGGTTGATGGCAAGAGGCTCCTTCAGCACATCCTCCCAGCCGCGTCCCTTGTACAGGTTCAGCCGGAAGCCGGCCAGATGATTGAGTGTATCGGCACTATAATCTTCGGCAGCCGTCCATGCAGCCTCCCATTTCCGGAACATGGCTTCACGGACACCGGCATCATCATCACTCAGCTTGTTGAACGCCTGACCGACAGACAGCAGCTTGGTCCCGTCCTTGTCTTCAAAAGGGATTTCGATTGCGCCGACAATGGTCTCATAATGCTCACTCCAGCCGTGATATCCGTCGACGGCCAGCTCAAGAGCAAGGCTTTCCAGCTCGGGGCTCATCTTCTCCCGGGCCTGGGCGCGGCGTTCACTGAGCACAAACGTAAGCGGGGCAATCTCGGTGCGGGACATCCACTGTGCCCATACCTCATCAGAGGTCTGGCGCAGGATGCTGTCAAACCGGGAGCTGATTCCTTCGAACCCGGCACGGAGTCCTGTTACCTTGGCGGACAGGCGGACAGCTCCCTTATCCTGCTGGTTCTGGGCGCCCAGACAGCCGGCGAATTCCGAAGCCTGGGTCAGACGTGCGGCGCAGCTCTGCAGCAGTTCGATCACGCCATCCAGGGCAGCCGTATCGTAGGCATTGACAGGAAATACAGCGCTGTTAACCTGCTCACTCAGAGCAGCGATATCGCTTTCGAGCTTATTCAGGAAGTCTGCGAACTCGGCGGAAGAGGATCCCCCCGGAAAAATGGAGTCCAGATTCCAGGTTACTGAGATAGGTTGTTTCATCGCGTTTCACCAATCCTTTGCACATATTGGGTTTTCTTTGTATTTGACTCTAAGCCATGGTAAAGTGAATACGAAAAGGAGCAGTTCATCACATTTTTAAGGAGGGCTGCAACATGAAGCCACTGCAAATTTCGCCGGAAACGGCCATTGCCTTATCGAAACAGCTCGGCGTTCCCCTGGAACACTTGATGCATATGCCTCAACATATTTTGCTGCAGAAGATTGCCGAATTATCCAAAAAACAGAGCGAGACCGCCGGTCCTGAAAGTCCGCCTGAGAAGGAACAGAAATGATTCCGTTCAGCCATACCTGGCCTTATGACATTATTTACGGGGACTTGTATGTACAGACCTGCCCGTTCTGCAGCAAGGAGAACGTACTTTTGCCGATGAAACCAAAGGAACTGCAGCTTGTACGCGACGGCAAAAAAAAGCTCCTGGTGTTCCCCTGCTGCAGCACAAGCCCGACGGTCATCGACAATGATGCCGATTACCTGCTGTTCGACCGTGCCGTCCGCTGACCGGTTAGACAG
Organism: Paenibacillus sp. PastM-3; assembly: GCF_029893965.1. GTDB lineage: Bacteria > Bacillota > Bacilli > Paenibacillales > Paenibacillaceae > Paenibacillus_AQ. Next base: position 89,411 of record NZ_JARXXP010000012.1, on the reverse strand, counting down.
AACCGCAGTCTTGCACTGCGGATAAAGCGCAAACAGGGAATCCTGTATTGCGCTTTATTTATGTCCGTTATAACCACGCTCTCCAAAGCATTACAGATTCGCGCCTTCCGGCATTCCGTCCGGTTCAGTATCTTCCCCGCGCATCTGCTCCCGCAGCAGGGCCCACTGCTCACGGGCCGACCGGATCATCGCGGCATCCATAATTCTCTGGTCGTTAATCAGGCGCGAAAACCATCTTACCGCTTTGTTATACTCGCCTACGCGGCGGTTCAACTCGCCGATAAGGAACATCAGCCTCGCATCATTGCCGCCCATCCCGTCATTTTCAAACACTTTAATGTATTCATCAAGCGAGTAGCGCAGGAATCGCTGTTCCTGCTCTGTATCTCCTTTGTAACGGTACATCCAGGCGATATGATGCAGGTGGCTGGCGACAATCCGCGATTTATCGTTGATACACTGGCTGCAGATCAGCGCAAGCTTGTATGTTTCGAGGGCAGTCTCCCAGCTGCGTTTCCCGCCGAAATCACGGGACTGCCAACGGCTTGCCACCTGCTCCTTAAAAGCCTTCCTCTGCCAGTCGGCCAGCTTGTCAGCTGAATTCTCGGTAGAAGCGAACCCGCAATTCGGACAGATGCGTACCACATAATAGTCCGGATTCTCGTCTTTATAGTAGGAGCAGAAATCAGCATCCCGGCGGATGGCCCGCTTCAGGCTCGGACGCACCCTCGAGGTAAAAAATTCATTTTCACAATGAATACAGATTACTTTTATTGAATACAGGGGGATTAATTCCGACAAATGCCCTCATCCTTTCACAATCAGCAGCTCTTTATTCCTCGGGCATATTGACAAAATGATGTGCAGGTCCGGAAAGACGGCTCAGCACAAAGGAGCGGAGCGGCTCGCTGACCCCCGACTCTTCCAGCGCTTCTTTCATGCAGTCCAGCCATTCCTCCGCCCGCTCGGGTGTGATAGGGACATGCATATGCCTGGCTCTCATCATCGGATGTCCGTGTTGCTCCGAAAATAACGCCGGTCCGCCAAAAAACTGGCTTAGAAATTGAAACTGCTTCTCCATAACAGGAGTAATATCAGCAGGGAATAACGGGCTGAGCTGCGGATGAAGCTGCACCTTGGCATAAAATACTTCCACCAGCCGGTGAAGCCCCTCAGCGCCTCCCAGGTTGTCATACAGGCTTTGGTTTGGATTCATGGAGGTTACCAGCTTTCTTCCTTTTTAGTGTATGTCCTTTTCATTATAACAAAATAACCCCACAAAGTGGGGCCTTGACACGGATGCCGATTCAGGTACTTTACTGAGCCGAAAGCTCATGCCAAAAAAAGAGCACTAAACCAGGTTTAGCGCCCTGTAAATTATTTAATAGGTCCTGAACTCCTCATCACCAGGAGGGACGAGCGAGACCCGGATTACATATACAAAAGCACAGACCAGAACTCCGGCAACCACACTCATCACCATCACTCCATCCCTAATTGTATTCCTTTTTATAATACCATAACCGCGGCTGAAAATCACAAGTTATTGCAAACGCTTTCCGGTTTTTTTTGTGCTGTTTGTCCTGCTTTCCGCATACAACTAATCATAGACCGGGAGGCGTTGCTGATGACTCGTAAAAAGCTTGGCGGTCCGTTTCTGGGCCTTGCTCTGGCCGGCTGTATGCTGCTGATGCTCGTATATTCTGCCGGCACACTTGCTGCTGCGCTGCGCGGGCTGGCCATCTGGTGGGACGTGCTCTTCCCCTCGCTGTTTCCCTTCTTCGTCATTTCCGAAATGCTGCTGGGCTTCGGGGTCGTTCATCTGTTCGGGGCACTGCTGGACCCGCTGATGCGCCCGCTGTTTAATATCCCCGGCAGCGGCGGATTTGTTGCGGCGATGGGTTATGTCTCCGGGTATCCCGTCGGCGCCAAATTAACCGCCAAGCTGCGCGAGCAGCAGCTGATCAGCCGGGCCGAAGGGGAGCGTCTGGTTGCCTTCACCACTTCCTCTGACCCGATTTTCCTGCTGGGTGCTGTATCCGTCGGTTTTTTCCATGACGCCTCTTTAGGACTGGTGCTGGCACTCGCCCACTATGGCGGCGGCTTAATTGTCGGACTGCTAATGTCCTTCCACGGACGCGGGGACCAGTACGCTGACCCTCCTCCGGCAGCAGCCCATACTGCGGAGTCTCCGCAGCCCAGGGGACGGCTCCGCCTGGCGCTGAGCTCCATGGCCGAAGCCCGGCGCAGGGACGGGCGGAGCTTCGGGGAGCTGCTGAAGGGTGCCATCCAGTCCGCGCTGCAGCTTATAATTGTTGTCGGCGGACTGGTTGTATTCTTTAATGTTCTGATGGAGCTGCTGACCCGGGCAGGCATTATGTCTGCCTTGTTCAGTATGCTGGGCGGCGTGCTATCCCTGGCCGGCTTTCCTCAGCAGCTGTCGGCAGCGCTCGCCAGCGGGTTCTTTGAAGTTACGATCGGTGCCCGTTCCGCCGGTGAAGCGGCTTCCTCTATCCCCTTGCAGTACAAGGCCTCAGCCGCCGCATTCATCCTTTCCTGGGGAGGGTTGTCCGTTCATGCACAGGTGGCAAGCATTCTGAACGGCACCGGACTGCGCTATGTGCCCTTCCTGGCTGCGAGGCTCGTCCATGGCCTGCTGTCAGCAGTTCTGCTGCTGGTGCTCTGGAAGCCTGTCACCAGCCCGGGGCTCTCCGCGGGCTTCAGCGCTTTGCCGGCGGCTGCCGGGCTAACGTCAGCGCCTGGGCCAGCCTTTGCAGCCAGTCTTGTCCTGCTCGGCCTGCTGCTCGGAGCCGCCCTGCTGCTGTCGCTGCTGGTCTGGCTGCTCCGGAGCTTCGCACGGCGCCTGCTGCAGTCCTGACTCATGAACGTCCCTTGGCGTGATTCTTCGCACCGCCGGCTGTGATTCTTTGCAGGCCCTTATATTGTGTTCCGGTTCAAGATTGATTATGATCGTTGTATGACTGAAACATACAAAGGAGCCTGTACATCTTGAGATATTATGTTCTGGACCGCGGAGACGAATTGTCCATCAAACTTGCGGAGCAATTTCACAAGCTGGCGGCGGAGCGCAGCCTCGTTCTGGATGCCGAGTCCCCGGAAATCGTCATTTCGATTGGCGGAGACGGAACCATGCTGCATGCTTTTCACACCTTTATTGACCAGATTCCCAATCTTGCTTTTGTAGGCGTGCATACCGGACATCTGGGGTTTTATGCCGACTGGCAGGCAGAGGAGCTGCCTACTCTGATCGACCATATGTGCGGAACCACCGATCTTCCGCCCCACAAGCCCCGTATCGTACGGTATCCGCTGCTTGAACTGGAGATCCATAAGAAATCGGGGTCCACTTCCCATATTGCACTGAATGAATTCACGCTCAAAGGTGTTGACGGGACAGTGGTCATCCAGGTGGACATCAATGATGATAACTTCGAGATGTTCCGCGGCGACGGTCTTTGCGTCTCCACACCGTCGGGCAGCACGGCTTACAATAAAAGCCTTGGCGGCGCCATGATGCATCCTTCGATTGATGCGCTGCAGATTTCCGAGATCGCCTCCATCAACAACCGCGTGTTCCGCACGATGGGCTCGCCGCTACTGCTGCCCAAGCACCATCACTGCGACATTTACTCACGCAAGAATCAGCGCCTGCTGCTGACGGTCGACCATATCAACATTCCCGTTGATGATCTGATTTCCGTCCGGTGCCAGGTGTCAGACAAAAAAATCAGCTTTGCCAGATACCGTCCCTTCCCTTTCTGGAACCGGGTTCGTGAAGCTTTTCTGATCTAGAGCAGCTGGTTTCAGCATGATTTGAGCAGCCGGGAAACAACAGCAGTCCCGGCTTTTTTATGCACAGGATTTTTACAAACTTTTCTATTATTATTGACACGAATTGGTAGACAGAGAGAAAAATCGAATGGTATAATGAACCTATTTTACATAGAGTTTGTAACTCACAAAGGAGAGATCATTTTTGAAAAAAATATCTGCTATACTAGGGACCAGTCTGCTGGCTCTCGCCCTTTCGGTTCCTGCATTTGCAGCAGAAAAACCTATTTCCGTGTACGTTAACGGGACCAATCTTACCTTCCCGGCCGGTACCCCTTACCTGGACAACGATTCCGTACTGGTGCCCTTCCGGGTTGTATTCGAAAAGCTTGGAATGCAGGTGCTGTGGGATGCCGCAACCGGTACTGTAACCGGAACAAGCGATAACCTCACGATTACCCTGAAGATCGGCAGCAAGCTGGCCACCGTCAACGGCACAGTCAAGAAACTGACAGTCGCCCCTGTATCCAGCAACGGCACGACCTACATTCCGCTCCGTTTTGTAGCTGAAGCAACCGGGGGCTCGGCAGTCTGGGATGCTTCCAGCAGAAGTGTGCAGATCACTACTGCCGTATCCACCGCGGCAAGCGACGAGCAAGCGATCACAGCGCTGATCAGACAGGCGATCCAGTATTACAATGAAGAGAAAGCCGTCAGCTACTACAGCCTTATTGATGATGCAGACAGCTTTAGTGACGATGTTACCTCACTCAATTATTTTTTTAAGAACTATGACATGAGAACAACTATCGAAACCCTCAAGGTGCTTAATGTCCAGGGCGATGAAGCTACAGCTTACACAGTTGAAAAAGAGGTCCGGGCCGGCGGATATTATCTCCCTGACGAGCGCAACGAATATCTGTACAGTCTTGTACGTGTCAACGGCTCCTGGAAAATATCCGAGATCACCAATCAGGACAGCACTGTACTGTTAACCAAAGAGCAGGCCATGAAGACCACAGATATTCCCCAGGGCCATGCAGCCCTTATCAAGGATAACCTCTCCAAATACTTCCAGGCTATGTCCGCTGAGAATGTCGATGCCACTTTGGCCCAGATGTCCTCTTACAGTGAAGAATACAATGCAGCCAGAAAGGAATCCCTTCAGGAATTCTTTAACCAGCTTGATCTGAGCTATACCTTGAACAATTCCAATATTTATTACTACGATGCTGCTGCAGGTGAAGCGGCCGTCTATGCAGAAACCAATATCAAGGATGCAAAAACCGGGGAAAACGTGGAGCAGCCGATGCTGTTCATCTTCTATCAGACAGAGACCGGCGGCTGGACCATTGATGATTTCTACTATCTTGACTAGTTGCTGCACGCAGCGCCAATAAATAAACTCAAAGGGTGCATCTATTTTATGAAACCGACAAAATTAATCTCTGCTGTGGTGAGCGGCTGTCTGGCCATGTCACTCCTGTTCTCACCTGCAGCCCAGGCGGCGGATAATGCGCAAGCTGCCTCTAATATGGATCTGATCAACGAAATCATGCAGTATCTTGAAGCTTACAACGTGGAAGGCGTTGACCGGGACACGCTGATCCGCGGCGCTATTGACGGGATGGTCAACACGCTGGAAGATCCCTACAGCACCTACCTTACCAAAGAAGAAGCTGCAGAATTCGAGCATCAGGTGGACCTGGAGTATGTAGGAATCGGCATCAGAATGATGTATATCCCTTCTTCCAAGGAGCTTTATATTGAAGAGGTTCTGGCCGGCTCACCGGCTGAACAGGCGGGTCTAAAGCGTGGTGACACGATTGTGAAGATCAACGGTGTTGCAATCAGCGACACTTCAGGCGATGAGCTCGCCGGAGCTGCCGGAACGAAGGTTACCCTCCTGATCAGCAGAAACGGAGCCAGCAAAACGATCGTCGTAACGAGAAATTCCATTACCAGCGCCTCGGTCACAGGACAGATTATCGGCGCTAATACGGCCTATATTGCCCTTACCGGCTTCAGCCAGAGCGCTGACGAGGAATTCGCCAAGGTCCTGGCCAATATGCGGACTGCGGGTATGAAATCACTTGTTCTTGACCTGCGTGACAACACCGGCGGCTACATGGACTCCGCATATAACATTGCTTCCATGTTTATGGATTCCGGTATCATGATGTACACCTCTGACCAGAGCGGTGCACTTACACCGGTTACCATTACGTCAGGAACCAAGATCGGCGTGCCTGTAGTTGTCCTGACCAACGAGTACACAGCCAGTGCTTCAGAAGCACTGACCGGCGCCCTGCGCGACAACAAGCTGGCAACCATCGTGGGTACACGCTCCTACGGCAAAGCCCGTATTCAGAGCCTGCTGCCGGTATCCAATGGCGATATGCTTAAGCTGACTACGATGAAGTACCTGACACCGAATAAAGAGGATTTTAATCACATCGGGCTTGCTCCTGACATCGAGGTTCAAGGCAGTAAAACAGCACAGCTGGTTACCGCTCTGCGGATCGCCGGATTGACCACAATTACACTGGCTGGCGATAACCACATTCTGGACGTTAACGGCCATGCTTTTGCCGGAAACCTCGGTCTGCTGAAGCAGAATAACAAAGTATACGCATCAGCACGCGTACTCGCTGCACTCGTGGAAAGCGACATTACCTGGGATTCCAAGAACAAGAAAGCCCTGTTCACGAACGGAGCCGGCAAAGTCTTCGGATTTACACTGGCCTCCAAAGAGGCGGTATCCAAGGACAACGAAACCCTGATTGATGTAAGTGCGTTCGCGAAGAAGTTCCCTGCTCTTACCTGGAGCTATAATGCAGCAACCAATCAGTTGAAATTATCTGTAAAATAATACTTGCTGCGCTTTAATCAAAAGAGCATCCCGGCAACCATTCTACATGGTTAGCGGGATGCTCTTTGTTCATGTCCTTCAATCATTCCGGCAAGCACCGGTTAATTGGCAGGAGGATTGGATTGATTCTTATTCTGCGGCTGACTCTGGTTATGCTGCTGATTCTGGTTGTGCTGTCTGCTCTGGGAATCCTTGTGATGCTTCTTGCCCTGCGCCTCTTTATTCCGGTGATTCCGGCTCTGATGCTCGCGCACAGGCCGTTCCTTGCCATGCTCCTTGGACGAACCCCCGTCCTTGTTACGGTCTTTTTTGGGACCTTCCCGGTGCACTCTTACTTGAGGCGCGGGTTCGGCCTGCTCCATCTGCTCCGCCTGGGAGTCAGCCGATGCCGGCTCAGGAGCTTCTTTGATCAGAATATCCTTGAACTCTCCTTCTTTGGGCATTTCCTTTAATTTATGCAGCACAAAATAAGCGCATCCGAAGTTGCAATATTCGTTGATGTAATCCACCATGCCGGAAATGGCCGTATCCCGGTTCACCTTAGGGTGATTGTCCCGGAAAAAGCCCTTCAGCCGAAGCTGGCTGTAGCCCCAGTCACCAATAATATAATCATAACGGTCCAGCACCTCGCTGTATCGCCCGCGGAATGCCTCCGGGTTCCAGCCGTCTTTATGATCGAGCATTAGCTCGTAGCCTTTTCCACCTATAACGATCAAGCGTGTGTCGCCTGCCTTTCAACTGTAAAAGTTTCAATGTGTATAGCCGTTGCCTCATATTATAGCATGCGGACTGTGCATTTGCCTGTTTTTGTGAAATTTGTCTGACCGAAATATCCCGACAAGCTGGAACTTCTAGACAGATGCGGATAAAATGCAGCCATTTGCCTCAATCTATAACGTAAGCATCCGGCAGCGGACCATTCCGGGTCAAGGCTTCATTTTATGTAGGAGGTAGTTATCATGCTGGTCCTGTGCAAAAGAAAAGCAAAATGGAGAGCCCTTTTATGCCTGAGCGCAGCTGTTATGATATGCAGTCCGGTACAACAAGCTGCTGCCGCCGCCTTTGCCCCGGCAACGCAATCCGGAAGTTCCTCAACCGGCACAGCAGATGTAGCAGCTGCACGGAAGGAACTGTATGAGCAGATGAGCGCAGCGACCGGGATACCTTGGTTCCGTTTCGCTGCTATTGATCAATACGAGCGGACCATTGCCAAGAAGAAGTCCGGCACCAAAGTTCCGCTCAAATCCCGTCTTACCGGCATCCAGATTCCTGCCCCGGTGTGGGCCGGACCGCTGAATCCGGATCAGGAGGATATGTCTCCCGATTCCATCCGCTTTTTTGGCGGGATGGGTCATGACGGCTCCGGAGACGGCCTGGCCGACCCTGACAACGACGCCGATCTGCTCTACAGCATAGCCAGACATCTACTGAAATACGGTACCTCTGCTAATGACTTCAGCATCGCCGTCTGGGAATATTACCATAACGGCCGCGCTGCCCAGCGGGTTGGACAGTTCGCCAAGCTGTACGAGTATTTTGGACGGCTTGATCTGGCCGGCAGCGCCTTTCCGCTGCCGATCAGCAATTCTTATTCTTACCGCAGCACCTGGGGAACAGGCAGAAGCTGGGGCGGGGCACGCATTCATGAAGGGACGGACCTGTTCGCCCCGCACGGGATGCCTGTACGCAGCACCTGCTTCGGCATTGTCGAGACCAAAGGCTGGAACCGTTACGGAGGCTGGCGGATCGGTATCCGGGATATCGAAAACCGGTACCACTACTACGCCCACTTATCCGGTTATGATAAATCTGTAGGACGCGGGGATATTGTGACGCCTGGCCAACAAATCGGCTGGGTTGGCAGCTCCGGCTACGGCAACCCGGGAACACAAGGCAAATTCCCTCCGCATCTGCACTACGGCATCTATCGTGACCGCGGCATTACAGAATGGGCTTTTGACCCGTATCCGCTGCTGAAGCAGTGGGAGAATCAGGAGTACCGGGCCCGGAAAAACAAGAAAAATAAATAAGGGCTCAATACAGCAGCATACAGCCGAACGGCTCAAGCTCAACAAGCATTTTCCCGGTATTGCGGATGGTCAGTCCGCTGAGCAGCTCGGTCAGCACTTTTTTATCTGACCGGAAACTGTTCAGCTCAAGCTGGTAGGCATTAGGAGAATTATTAATCAGAACAGCGACCTTATCCTGTTCCCATCGGCGCACGAAACCCAGGACACCGCGGACCTCATCGGTGAACCAAGGGCGGAATGCGCCTTTTTGCAGGATTACATGCTGTTTTCTCAAGGCAATCAGCGTCTTGTACCACTCATAGAGCTCCCTGTTTTGCTCCTGTTCCAGCCACAGCATCGGCTTGCGGCAATGCGGGTCGGTCGCCCCCTCCATGCCGACTTCATCCCCGTAGTAGATCATTGGAATTCCGATATAGGTCATCTGAAAAAAAACAGCCAGCCTCATCCGGGCAAGCGCTGTCCCCTGCCTGTTCCAGCCGCGCCCGTTCTCCTTGCAGGCGGTCAGAAACCGTTCGGTATCATGGCTGCCCAGCAATTGGAACATGGCTGAATTAGCCTGGTCATTATACAGCGCTTCTATATGCAGCAGCTGCTCCATGAAGCGTACGGGCCCGGCTGACTGCAGCGCGAAAAACTCCAGTACCGCCTCCCGCAGCACATAATTCATCCCGCCGTCGAACTGGTCCCCCCTTAGCCAGGACCCGGAAGCATGCATGATTTCGCCGATCAGCAGCAGGTCGGGAAATTCCGCCTTGAGCTCGCGGCGCAGCCGTGTCCAGAACTGCGGATTCACCTCATTGGCCACATCAAGCCGCCAGCCGTCAATTCCCGCCTCACGAATCCAGTGCTTCGCCACGGCAAGCATATAATCAGCGGTTTCGGGATTATCCATGTTCAGCTTGGGCATATGCGCTTCGGCTTTGGCAAAGGTTTCATAGGCCGGGGCCGGCAGCTGGCTGACCGGATAGGAACGGATAAAGAACCAGTCTTTATAACGCGACTGCTCCCCCTTTTCCAGCACATCCCGAAAAGCAAAAAAAGTATCGCCGGCATGATTGAACACCGCATCCAGCATTACCCGGATACCGTGCCTGTGAGCTTCCTCCACCAATTTTTTCAGGTCCTCTGCGGTTCCGAAGGCAGGGTCAATCCTGTAATAATCGGAAGTATTGTATTTGTGCTCGGATGGGGATTCAAAAATTGGCGTCATATAGACGGCTGTTACGCCAAGCTCCTGGAGATACGGGATTTTATCCGTAATGCCCCGCAGGGTCCCCTGATTATAGCTGCTGGGATAAATCTGGTATACAATCGTCCCGCTGGTCCATGACGGCACTGCCAGCGCTTCGGGCCGGTGCATGTAGGCATACTGAAAAGCTCCGGCATGCTCGCGGTTTCCGGCTACCCCTCTCTCCCCATACCACGCATAATTACCAGCCGGATCAGAAGCGTGGAACACATAGCGGCATCTGCCGGTCGCGGTCCGAATGACTGCCTCGTGAAGCTCATAAGCTCCGGCTGAACCTATCCGCTCCATCAGAAGCGGCTGCTCACTCCCGGGTGAATCATAGCGGTCCGAATGAATGACGGTGCAGCACAGCTGCAGGCCGGCAGGCACGAACAAGCGCAGTTTCAGTGCCCCTTTTCCGTCCGGGAAAGCAAACGGATCCTCAGCAGTATGGTGGAAAAACCAGCGTGTCGGCATATTATACAGTCTCCTTATTTAGGTAAAATCGTCCGGATTCCTGAGTGAATGTGGCCATGGCTAGTCACGGCTAATTAAAAGCCTTATTTGCGCCAGGGAAACCGGTTTCTCTAAATTGAAGTTACCATCTGCTGTATACGTTGTCAATTCCCTTCAGCCGCAGGTTCATGAAGCACCTGCTTGTCTGATGAAATGCAGAACCTCCTCCATTACCCGCGCCTGATCGCCGCAATGGCAGACCATATGGCCGCTTTGTTCTACCATCAGCACCTGCTTCTGTCCGGACGGAATCGTCTGCTCCAGAAACCCGGCGCTTTTGGTTTTTACAAGATGATCCCTTGTTCCCTGCACAATCAGGGTGGGGGCTGTTATCTGCGGATAAATATCAAAGCTCTCACGGACCAGACGCTGAAACTCCCGGGTGGCTTTGGGCGGTGTGGAGCTGAACTTGCTGATATAATTTTTGAGCATAGCCGGCTTGCCCAGTGTTCTCACAATCTCCAGCGGATTAAGCGGGAACACAGGTGCCGACAGCAGGGTAAGTGACTTGACGCCGGCACGGTACTGCACAGACAAATGGGAAGCAATCAGCGCACCGGTCGAAAATCCGACCAAATGTACGGACTCCTGCTCCTCGAGAAGCTTGTTCAATTCATCCTCGGCGCTTCTAAGCCAGCCAAATCTGTCGGACTGCCTGAGCTCCCGTCTGCCGCCTCCGTGTCCTTTGAGCGTAAAAGTCCGGGAACGGTAATCATGCTGCTCCATATACTGTGACAACGGGGAAATCTCATATTCTCCGCCGGTAAAGCCGTGAATGAATAAACAGCTGTCCATAACAGGCCTCTTTTCTTATGGGAATATACAGCGAAGCTGCACTTATGCTTTCATTGTATCCAATAAATGCAAAATAAGCCTTAACGATTCAATCGTCAAGGCTTAAGCCGTGCAGGCAGGATGAACAACCTGCAGACTGAGCGGGGTCAGCTCTCCCACCATGTCAGGCTAAGGGCTGAAGTGATGACCAATCCCACCGCTGAGCTGGAGGAGGTTACACTCGTACTCAAAGAGCTGCCGGGAGGCACAATAATGCTGCCTGTAAACGCCTGTGAAAAGCTGCTAGGCGCCATCTGGTAGCTGTTCAAGACTTTCCAGCCGCTCCGGGCTGACCGCATCAGCTTCAGCATCATAAGGCATCCCTGATTCACACTCCTTCACATAAAAACTTTGCTACCTATAGTGTATGAACCGGTTATGGGGATATCCCTGTTTTCTTCAAGTGGAGCAATATGCAGCTCTAACTATTTACATTGACGTTATGATTGTAGTGTTTATGGACTGGCCGCTTTTTAGTGGATATTTGTACTTCCGGCCGCTGTAATCTGCAGCTATCATAATCCACTACCGCCGTTCACAGTGGAAATCCGCTACTGTAACAACCTAACGGACAGAGTTGACCTTATCCGGCTCCTGTACCTTGCCATCTAAAGGCTAACGGACACCAGTGCCCTTATCTGCCCGTTTTCCCGCCCAAAAGCTCTGTCAGCCGACGAATAAGTGCATCTGAGTCCGTAAGACTAGGTAGTCGGACAATATTGAATAAATAAGGGCTGTACGGTCCGTTAGCACCGGTGAGGCTGGCATTAAGCGACTCGGAACTTAATTTTTTTGGTGACCCGGTGTGTAGCGCCTAGTTTGGTCCTTGGTTTGGTCCTTGGTTTGGTCCTTGGTTTGGTCCTTGGTTTGGTCCTTGGTTTGGTCCTTGGTTTGGTCCTTGGTTTGGTCCTTGGTTTGGTGCTCAATTTAGTACTTGGTTTAGTACTTGGTTTAGTACTTGGTTTAGTACTTGGTTTAGTACTTGGTTTAGTACTTGGTTTAGTACTTGGTTCGATGCTCGGTTTGCTGCTTGCTCCTCGGTTACCCGAAGTCTTGCGCTTAGTGCACAGCGCCCGGTGCCACGCGCCCGGTGTTCTACTCGCTTGCCCGGCGCTGCTCGGCGCTTACTACTAGGAGCACCGGTGCCATCCGTCTCCAATCCTTTACTCCCCGGTCCCCCCGCCCGCGTTGCCTCTGTTCCCCGCGTTCCCGCCGCTTCCGGCATTGTCCGCGCCGGAGGACTCGACGGCGTTGCCGCTGCCGGCGGGAGCATCCTTTCCGCTGTTTCCGGCACCGCTGTCTGCGCCGGAGCCGTTGCCCGCTCCCCCACCAGTGCCGCTGTCCGCTGCTCCGCTCTTGTCCCCGCTCTGGCTTGGGGCCGGTATCGCGATGCCAGGTGCACTGCTGCCGTTCTCGCCGACAGGGTTCCCCTGGTTGTCGTAATAGTACATCGGCACATCTCCGACCACCATCAGGTAGGAGACCGGAATCTCTGTATCGACTACCTGGGGCTCCATGTCGAACGGAACGACGACAGCCACTTCTGTGACAATATGGATATACACCTCGACCAGAATCATATTGATTCCGGCATTTTTCTGGCGGGTATTGAGTTCTACCTTAACCGCCCCCTGCGGTTCAATCTTTATCGGGACATCAGGCCCGAAGGAGGCGATCAGCGGACTGTCCAGCGCCTGGCCGAGCGGGATATGCTCCGTCCGGTTGTGCAGATCCTGCAGGGTAGTCTGGATGACCTCCGCAGCCTGCGAGGTGATCCGCATATGCTCCCTGTAATTGAGCATAAAGCCGGAGATTTTGCCGTTATTATCCGTTTTCCAGTCGATAAGAGCCTCTGCATCTCCGCCGTCCGCAACCTGCGAGGTAATCGCTTTGTTAATGGATTCGGTAGCGATCTGCTTTACCCGGATCTGCGCCAGATGAATAATCGGCGGGCGCAGATGCTGCTCCACATATCGCACCCCCTGCAGTATACCGATAACCAGCACCAGGCTTAAAATGAGCCAAAAGCGGCCCCGTCTGCGCGGACGTGCCGGACTGCTTCCGTTACCGCCGCTTTGGCCAAACAGCTTCCCTCTGCCCCTGGTGCCGCCGCTTCCCGGCGCTACGGATAATCCTCCCGCGCTCCGGACACTGCCTTGCATCCACAATTCTGCCGTAGTCCCGCCCTCATACATGCCCCCCTGCTTACTGCGCGCTTTCTGCCCCGCCGGCCATCCCAGCCCCGGCTTGGACGGCCGGGCCTTGAACCCCGCGCTCCGCGCTGCCGGCCGCAGGCTGCCCGCCCGTGACGGCTTGGCTTTAAAGGCCGGACTCCTCCAGGCAGGCCGCGGCAAGCCATCCCAGCTGATCTTGGGCAGCCGCAGACGGCCCAAGCGCCGTGAGCCCGGCAGCGCCACCCTGCGCCCCCCCCATTTTCGAATTCTGCCCATGCTCATAAGTCCCCTCCCGGTATCACCGCGGCCAAGCCGCCCGTTCATTACTATAGGGTATTCAGGCATGGGACAAAAAAGAAGAACGCTATTCCCAGTGCTGTCACTGCGAATAGCGTTCTTCCTTTTTTTATCATTCTTTTCCCCGAATCAATCTTCCTACTGCATTCTGCTGCGCTTATCCTCCTGAAGATGTCCCCAGTGCCGGCGCACGAAGACTGTCAGCAGAACAGCGATGAACACCGCATACCAGCCCAGAAATCCGCGCCACTCCTCACGCGGCACAATCAGCGATGAACCGATCGTCCCGAACAGCCAGATATAGGACAGATTGCCGAGAACGGTACCCCAGATATAGGATGATACCTTGATCGGGGAGACAGCTGCCATAAAATTAATAATATTGCTGGGCATAATGGGGACCGTACGCAGCAGCACCAGCGTCCAGATGCCGTACCGGTCCAGGTAACGCTGCCACTTGTCGTAGCGCTTCAGCTTGGCTCTCCATTTGCGGTCAAACCAGCCATACAGGTATCTGCGGAACAGGAAATAGATGAGAATTGAACCCAGATTGCAGGCCATCCAGCTGACTGCCATACCGCCGATGATATCAAACTCGGACACATGCAGCACAATTAAGATGGCCAGCGGAAAAAATCCGAACAAGCTTTGCAGCAGTGTAAGCGGGACTGTCGCCAGCAAAATATAGGGTCCGCTCAAACCCAGACTCTGCAGCAGCCAATCGATCCAGCCGTTAATTACCTCTGTCATGGAGCTGTCTCCTTTCCCGGCTCATTGCAGTGTCAGCTCTGCTGAGTATTTATATATGGTTTATTTGTCAAGAAAAACACCCCTTACGGGGTGTTTATTACGGATTGTGGCTTACGTATGAAAATATAAGTAAAGAATACTTGCCGGCAGAAAAATGACAATTCTGTAGCCTTGTGTTCTTTTCATCATAGCACACATTATTTACTGCTGCAAAAATCACCTTGATGCAGTCCGTTACTCCTGTACCGCGGCAACCCAGGCGTTGACCTGATCTTCATGCTCGCCAACCCATTTTTTTGCTGCTTCCTCCGGAGACTGGCCGCCTGCAATATCAACCATGACCTGCTCCATGTCTTCAGGAGTCCAGCTGAATTGGTCCAGGAAGCTGTACACCTCAGGCATATCTTCTTTCAGGCCCGTACGCACCATAGTATGAATCTGTTCAGCACCGCCGTATACCGCCTGCGGGTCTTCCAGATATTTCAGGTCCATATTGGCAAACATCCAGTGCGGAGTCCATCCGGTTACTACAATCGGCTCATTGCTCTGGTAGGCTTTTTCAAGCTCCTGCACCATTGCCGCCGATGAGCTCTCAAGCAGCGTGTAATCGCTCAGGCCGTAGGCCTCAAGCGCTTTTTCGGTGGCCATCATAATCCCTGCTCCCGGCTCAATGCCGACGATCCGGTTCTGCAGCGTTCCCGCCAGCTCAGCATCCTTCAAATCTTCAATGGAATTAATATCCATGTAGGTTGGAACTGCAAGGCCTGTCTTGGTACCTTCAAGGTTGGCACCCAGGTCTTCTATTTTACTGCCATACTGCTCCAGGTAAGAAGCATGCGTGCTTGGCAGCCAGGCGGCAACCATCGCATCAGCACTTCCGTCAGCAACACCTGCCCACATCGGGCCGGCATCCACCTGCAGCATTTCTACAGACTTATCGAGCTTCGATTCAAGGACTTCCTTTACAACATAAGTGCTCGCAATCTCTGAATCCCAAGCGACATAAGCCAGCTTCACCGGCTTGTTTCCGCCTGCCCCGGACGAACATCCGGCTAAGACAGCCACCACCAGCAGAACAGTCAACAGTATTCCTATGCTTTTCTTCTTCATCAATCACTCACACTCCTAGGGTTTATTAGTTTTGTTGTTTGGTTTTGAACAGCTTCTGGGTCAAACGGTCGAGCAGAATGGCAATAATAACAATCGCAATCCCCGCTTCAAAGCCTGCCCCCGTCTTGGCCTGTGATACGGCCCGGTAGACATAAGCACCGACACCCTGGGCACCGATCATGGAGGAAATGACCACCATGGACAGCGACAGCATGATCGTCTGATTAATCCCGGCCATAATGGTCGGCATCGCAATCGGCAGCTGCAGCTTGAACAGCTTCTGTCCCGGCGTGGAGCCGAAGGCATCTGCAGCCTCGACCAGCTCCTCCGACACCTGGCGGATACCCAGATTGGTCAGCCGGATGGTCGGCGGAATCGCAAATATAATAGAAGCGATGACTCCGGGAACGACCCCCAGCGAGAAAAAGGATACCGCAGGCAGCAGATAGACAAACGCCGGCATCGTCTGCATAAAGTCAAGCACCGGAGTCACAATATTCTGTACAGTCTTGCTCTGGGCGCAGAGCACGCCGACAGGCACGCCGATTAATACGGCAAGCACCGAGGCGGTCAGCACCAGCGCCAGCGACTGCATGGACGGTGCCCACAGGCCGAGATTGTCAATCAGCAGCAGCCCGACTACGGCAAACAGCGCCATCCGCCATTTGCCGATCCAGTAAGCAAGCGCGGCTATAACAATAGTCAGCACAATCGCCGGAAGAAAGGTCAGGGCCGTTTCAATCCCGGTGACCATACCGCCGATAATCATGTGGATGAAGCTGAACACCGGACCGAAATAAGTCATCAGCCAGTCCTCAATCCACTCTACGCCCTGACCTATAGGAATTTTGGGAATGTTCATGATTGTATACCTCCTTCCGGAACAGCGTTGCCGGCCAGTGCCGACAGCACAGCCCCTTTAATGACAATTCCTTTGAGCCGGTCATTCTCATCGACCACTGCCACCGGCAGATGCGTCGCTGACATCAGCTCAAACAGATCATTCAGCAGTGTTTCCGGACGTACACGGGGAATTTCCCGCTGCATAACCTCCAGAATGCTCAGATTTTCTTTCAGCGCTCTGGACGCATCGTCAGCCGTCACAACCCCTTGCAACTTCATTTCATTGTTCGCTACATACAGGCTGGACACGCCGCTGTCCCGCATCAGCTGCAGGGCCACGCGCGGTCCGCGCTCCGGCCGGATCATTTCCGGCTGGCGCATCACATGTGCCGCGGTCAGTACCTTGGACAAATCCACGTCCTCGACGAAGCGCTCCACATACTTGTTGGCCGGCTGAATCAGGATTTCTTCCGGTGTGCCGATCTGTACAATCACACCGTCCTTCATCAGGGCTATCCGGTCACCGATCCGCAGCGCCTCGTCCAGATCATGGGTGATAAACACAATGGTCTTCTTCACTCTAGCCTGCAGCTCCAGCAGCTCCTGCTGCATATCCTTACGGATCAGCGGGTCAAGCGCACTGAACGCCTCATCCATCAGCAGAATGTCGGGATCATTGGCGAGCCCTCTGGCCAGGCCCACACGCTGCTGCATACCGCCGCTGAGCTGATCGGGGCGGTGGTTTTCCCAGCCCTTCAGTCCAACAAGCTCCAGTGCCTCCATGGCACGGCGGGTGCGCTCTTTTTTATCTACACCCTGTACTTCAAGTCCGTATTCGGCATTCGCCAGCACGCTGCGGTGCGGAAATAAGCCGAACTTCTGGAATACCATCCCGATATTTTTACGCCGGAACGTCCGCAGCTCCTCTGAGCTCATCTGGACGACATCCTTGCCTTTAAATAAAACCTGGCCTCCGGTAGGCTCAATCAAACGGTTCAATAGCCGGACAAGCGTCGATTTGCCGCTCCCCGACAAGCCCATAATGACAAAAATTTCACCTTCACTGATGCTGAATTCAGCCTTATTGACCCCTACGGTCAGCTTGGCCTCACGGGCAATCTTCTCTTTGGACCACCCCTGCTCCAGTAATGGAAGGGCGCGTCCTGCATCGTTACCGAATACTTTGGTTAGTTGTTTCACCTCTATAATCGCCATGGTGACCTCCTTTTCCCCTTATCGTTATTCAGGCAGTTGCTCCTCAATAAGTGTAGCGGAGTTGTGAAAAATTAGGCAAAGTCCGTATACGCTAAAAATTTAGTGTACAGTTTTAACTTTACGTACTTTATATAAAGAATACTCTGTTTTTCTCCGTATTCCGTTTCAGATGCATTCTTTACTTATAGAAGAGGATTTGTTTACAATACATTTGAGAGGTTTGCAGTCTATCAGCCTATTCCTCAGGAGGGACACCATGAACGATTTAGAGGGGCTTGAGCCCGAGCAGATAAAGCGAATCAGCAAGGCCCGCGAGCGGGTGATTGATTCCATCGGCAAAAATATGGACTTATACGGAATTACGCTGTCTATCGGACATTTATATGGTTATATGTATTTTAATGAAGGTCCTGTAACGCTGGATGATTTAAGCCGCACCATGGGGATGAGCAAGACATCCATGAGTACCGGCGTACGCACACTGCTGGATTTGAAGATGATTGACAAGGTTTGGGGAAAAGGAACCCGTAAGGACCTGTTCGAGGTCGTCCCCGACTGGCACCAGAACTTCAGCGATTACTTCTCGATCAAGTGGAGAAAAGCGGTCGAAGGCAACATGAGCGCCTTGTCGAAATCGCTTGCCGAAATCAGCGACATGAAGACGGAGTATGCGGAGAATGACGAAGTGCTGCACCTTTTGACCAATGATGAAGCAAAGATTATAGAAGCGATCAAATATTACCGCTGGCTGCTGAAGCTGATTGAGGCGCTGGAAACCGGCAAAATCTTTGAACTGATTCCTAAGGAAACTTAAACGCTTATTTTGAGCTGCTGCAAAAGGTAAAAAAGCCGCGTCCCCTTTTTAATAAAGGGGTCACGGCCTTTTTGTGCTGTCTGCTTTTTGCCGGTGCCCAGCTGGTTTAGGCGCTTAAATTCAGGGTTGCTCGGTCAACGTTACGTTATCAATCACAATCTGATTGCCTGCGCTGATGGCACTGTTAGTCTCCTGGCTGTTGCCGGAAACCAGCCCCATCAGGAACACTAGATGTGCCAGGGTGTCCGTTCCGCCGCTCATGGTGAAGGTGTAGCTGTATTCCTTCATCTCACTGGTCAAGGCGACACTGACGGCAGGCAGATATTTGGTGTAATCCCCGCCTTTATGCTCTACCGCAACTTCAATCAGGCGGTTAATATCGGAGCGGGCCTGAAAGGTCAGCTTGTAGGTTTTGCCCTGTTCCAGCTTCAGGTTCGCATAATCCACCTGTGCACTGTAGCTCGCGTTGCCTGTTCCGGTCAGACTGACAGCCAGTTCTCCGTTCAGCGCCTGGGCAGAGCCGGTTCCGTCAAAATACTGTGTCCAGCCGGCCAGCCCCTTCGCGGCCTCAAAGGTTCCGTTGTCCAAAGTGCCGCTTGCCGGCTCACCCGGTGTGCCGCCAGACACTTCGGTAATCGAAATATCGTCCAGTGACAGGATATGCGCTGTGCTGTTGGCTGTTTTATCCGTGCCTGCAGTGGCACCGATCAGATAGTTCAGCTTCAGCGGGCTGCCGTCTGCCACCGTAAACTGTGCGCTGTAGGTCGCCCAGGTTGCTGTAACATCGAATTTAGCCTGCTGGGAGGCGGCAGAGGTGCCGCTGTATTCTACAATAATCTGCCGCGGCACCGTCGATTTGGCCTTGAAGCTCAGCTCATAGGTTTTGCCGGCCTGCAGCTGGATGCCTTCCTGGAATAACTGGTTAGCCCAGGTCTGGCTGCCGGCTGCATTAATTTCAATATTCGCAGTACCGTCCACTGCACTTAACACAGCCGCTCCGCCTTCACCGGACCACGTATTCCAGCCTGTCGTTCCGCTGGCGAACGAGCCGTTTACCACCAGATTGCTGCCGCCTGCCAGAATCACCTGGGTTACCCCCGCAGGGACATAACCTTCCGCCTCCACCGTAATGGCGTAGCTGCCTTCCGCCGGGAAGGCAGCGGCGTTAATCGTAATGAAGCCGGGCTCAATACTGTACAGCTCCGGGGTTAATGCTGTTCCGTTTACTTTAACCGCCTGAATCTTGCTGCGCCAGGCCGCATTGTCATTATATTGGAGCTGGATTGGCTGTCCGGCACGGTTATTGCTGCTGTCCGCCAGCAGCTCCTGAGGCTTGGCCGGAGCCCCTTTGATCTCAAATTTCACATTATCAATGATGATATCATGTGCGCCCGGAATGCTTACACCGTCCACTTTACCAAGCAGGAATTTCAGCGACAGCGTATCCTTTATGCCCTGACGGAACTCGTATCTGTAATGGGCGCCTTCGGGCGTCACCTCAACGAGCTTCGTGAAGGAAGCTGAATATGCCGCATTCTCTACGTTAACGCCGATCTTGCGGGCAACAGTGGACTTGGCATCGAACTCAATGACATATTCCGCACCGGCTGATGCCTTTAGCCCGTTCTGGAACAGCATCACGGAGTAGTTCTGGCTGCCGGTATTGGTAATGCTGAATTTGGCTGCTCCGTCTGTAACCGCAGCCGTGCTCTGTCCGCCCTGCTCGGTCAGCAGGCGTTCCCAGCTGCTGAAGCCGAAGCCGAAATCCCCGTTCACCAGCGGGTAATACACAAGCGACGGATCGTAATACGTGCTGGTCCGCAGCAGCACGAAATTATCGAGCTGCACGGTGCCTGATGCGCCGCCGAGCCGGAGAACAAACTGGCCTTCCTGGTCGGTAGCTCCGGCTAGCCCCTTGAACTCGGCAGTGATGCTCTGTGCCCCTGCTGCCAGTTGCACTTCCTTGGATGCATACAGCGTACCGTCTTTGCCGAGCAGCTCAATTACGGCTGTCCGTGCGGCAGAGACCTCCGCGTCAAAGGTCAGTTTATAATCCTGGCCGTTCACCAGGAATATCCCTTTCTGCAGCAGTTGCACATCAGCCCCTGCTGCGCCGCTGCCTGTAATCTGCAGCCGCAGATGCCCATCACCGTCCACTGTGCTGCTGACTTCCGCCCCTCCGGATGCGGCCGTGTGCCAGAAGCCCAGGCGGTCGACACCACCGAGGTCAAAGGTACCGTTGTACAGATGGTTGCCGCTGCCCAGCGGTGTTTTGGCACTGTCATGATCGAACGGGATGCTGTCGATCTCCGTAAGCCGGGCATTGCCCAGCCACACCGGAGAGGTATTCGTGCCCAGATTGAATTCAACCCGCGCCGCAATATCGGAATTCTCCTTCATCTGGAACATCGTTTCATAATGGGTCATCGTCCCGGTCAGCTCGGCCTTGAGCCCCGGCGAGTACGCCTGATAGCCGCGCGACTCTCCGCCCGTCAGCCTTACATTGATGCTCCGCTCCGTATCGGTTTTGGCATCGAAGCTGAGCTTGTAGAACCTTCCTTTAGCCAGCGATACAATAGCCTGCGGCTGGATCGAATAGGAATTCCCGCCGGCGCTGCTGATATCCACCTTCAGGAAATTTTGACCGCCGACAGGTTCGAGGGATACATTTGCGGCAGCCCCGGCTTCCTTGTACAGCACCCAGTGCGCTGTGTTCGGAATGCCCATGCCGGCATCCCCTTCCTTCTGCTCGGTGAAGCCGTTGTTATGAATGAAGTTGCCGTCTTCTGTCGGAGCAAGCGAGCCTTCCAGATATGCCTCCTTCGCAATCGTCACCGGCACCGGCTCACGGTACTCCCGCCCGGTCAGCTCATACACACGGACATAATCGACAGACATCGACTGCGGGAATTTTGTCTCCGGAGTGGGATTACCGTCAAAATTGCCGCCTACAGCCAGATTCATCAGGAGATGGAACTCCTGGTTGAACGGTGCCGGATAGGCATTGTTCGCCGGCTGGCCGACACTGATGCTGTACCAGTCATTTTTGGTCTGGAACAATACGCCGTCCACATACCAGCGGATCTCTCCCGGCTCCCATTCAATGGAATAAGTGTGGTAATCGGCAATGGTTCCGTTATCCGGGAATACATATTCTTTGCCGGAATACACGTTATCCGGCCAGAATCCGCCGTAATGAATCGTTCCGGCAACGGTATTTGGCCGGCTGCCCCAGCCCTCCATAATATCAATCTCACCGGAAGCAGCCCAGTTGCCGTACTCGTAATTCTCCGGCAGCATCCAGATCGCCGGCCACATGCCCTTGCCGGTCGGCGCCTTCGCCCGGATCTCGAATTTACCGTATTTCTTGCTGAACAGCCCCTTGGTCTTGATCCGCGAGGAGGTATAATCCTTGCCGCCTACTGACTCCTTGTGTGCGGTAATGACCAGGTTGCCGTCAGTTTCTTTTACATTCTTCTCATCGTCCGTGTACCATTCCAGCTCATTATTGCCCCAGCCGGGATTGCCGACTGCAGTGCCGTCGCCCAGATCATAGGTCCACTTCTCCGGATCAATGGTGCCATCATTGAATTCATCACTCCACACCATCGTCCACAGGTCTGCGGCCGGTGTTGGCGTCGCCGTCGGTGCAGCTGTCGGCTGCGGTGTCGGGGTCGCTGTAGGCGCTGGTGTTGCGGTTGCCGTCGGTGCTGGTGTTGCGGTTGCCGTCGGTGCCGGTGTTGCGGTTGCCGTCGGCGCTTCGGTAGCACCGGGGGAGCCGCTGCTTACCGGTGCCAGAGTAGCCGCCGCAGCCTTCAGCTCGCTGCTGCTGCCTTTGGCAACGGCAATGCCGCCGCTGGTAACGCCATCGGCATTATTCGTTACCTTGCCGAAGCTTCCGCTTCCCTGAATCGCTGTTCCCGAGGCATTAGCGGAGAGCAGCAGCTCCGCTACCCGGGCATTGTCTGCCAGTGTAACCCGGCTTGGAGTCCTTAAATTAAGCTTAGCCAGCTTGCCGGAAAGGCTAAGCACCAGGCCGCCTGTCTTGTCATCCGCCGTGCTGACAGCATTGAATTCTCCTTTCAGGGCTACCGTCTTGGCTCCAGAGCGGAGCTCAATATCCGTGAAGCCTGTTCCGGTCAGACTGCCTTCCTCCAGTGTTGCCCCGGAACCCAGCTGTACAGCCCCAACTGCCGTACTGCCGCTGGCATACAGCCGGATATTGCCTCCCGGCTTGGTCACATCCACCTTACCCAGCTTACTGTTCTGCAGGCTTACGGTATGAGCCCCGCCTCCGCGGATGTAAGTGGTTCCCTTCACCTCTGTCCCGTCCAGTGAAGCATTCCCCTCACCGATACCTTCAGAGAGATAAAGATTTCCTTCAATAACTGTATTCTGCAAAAGAATATCCGAACTGCTTAATAGTACGTTCCCTTGCACAGTTCCCAGATTCACCTCTCCCTGAGAGGTTACCAGTCCTGCAATCATCACGTCAGCAACCCGGGCCAGCTCAGCGCGGGTGATGGCCCCGTCCGGCTTGAACAAGCCCCCCGGATAGCCCTTCAGATAGCCTGCAGCAGTAAGCGCCCCAACTGCTTCGCTCAATTCACTGCCGGCTGCCGGCAGATCTGTATACGCTGGCGGCTGCTTGCCTGCTTCCAGCTTAAAAAGCTTCTGCAGCGCCACAGCCGCCTCGCCGCGGGACAAATTCGCGTACGGATGAATCCGGTTGTCCGCATCAGCACTCAAATATCCGGCGGCAACCGCTTTGGCAATATCACTGGTGAACCAGAGATTGTCGGCCGCATCGGAAGGAAGCGCCCCTGCCTCCGTCTTGTAATTAAACAGGCGGTTAATCATTACTGCGAATTCCGCCTTTGTAATCTGCTTATTCGGCCGGATCGTTCCATCCCCGTATCCGCTCATAACACCGGCCTCACTCCAGCGCTGCAGTGACCGGGCTGCCCAGTGATCCGCCTTCAAATCGGTAAACGCTTTCAAATTGCCGGCTGAGGCAGACTGCTGTATATTGTCTTCCGGTGGGGCGGATGCGGATGCTGCTGACAGGGCTCCGCCTCCCATTGGCGTCAGCAGGCCTGTCGCAAGTACTACGGCAGCGAGCGCTGCCGACACATTCTTTTTCATCCTCTATTCTCCTCCTCGGGTATCGGAATTGCTGATCAAGAATATTCGAAATCGGTTTCGATCCAATCCTAAAAAGGGCCTGCATAAAGCGTTGACTTGCCTGGAGAAGTTGAATAGACTTAACTGTAACTATTTGGAGTACCGGACAAGGCTTGTAATTCAATGAATAACGTCAGCTTGGCCGTTTTCCTGGTCTGGGCCATATCAAGCGGAGGGTCGATAAACATGCAGGTGAATATCAAAAAGATTGCCGAAATGGCTGGAGTTTCCGTATCCACTGTTTCGAAAATAATGAATAATTACAATGATGTTTCCGAAAAAACGAAACAGAGAGTCCTGGAAATCATCGAACAAACCGGATACTCGCCCTCGAATTCCGCCAAAACACTGGCTACCAAGAAATCCAATCTGATCGGTGTTATTTTTGCCGGTGAGCTTAACGTGGAAATTACGCACCCGTTCTTCGTGGAGGTGCTGAACTCCTTCAAGAAGCAGATGGGGGTGCTGGGCTACGATCTGATTTTCTTTTCCAACGAAAAGTTTGTCAGCGGCGGCGATTACTTCTCCCGTTGCGTGCATTTTCATGTGGACGGCTGTGTCATCATCTCCGGGGAGAAAATGGAGCCGGCCATCCGTGACCTGGACATGAGCAGCATCCCCTGCATCGGCGTAGATCTGGAGCTTAAAGGCAAGAAGTCGGGATACGTGATGTCCGACAATTATCAGATCGCTTCCAAGGTTGTGGAGCATCTGTATCTGCTTGGGCACAGAGAGCTGGGCTTCATCGGCAGCACCGGCGATTCCGACATCTCCAACCAGCGGGAAGCCGGGTACATCAAGGCGATTGAAGGCTTTGGCTTATCCCTGAATATGGACTGGTTCATTCACGGCGATGACTTCTTCGAGCCTAGCGGCTATGGGGCGATGCAGCGGCTGATTGAGCAGGGCAGCCTGCCAAAGGCGGTGTTCGCCGCTTCGGATCTGCTTGCTCTCGGAGCCATCCGCGCCCTGAAGGAGCACGGGCTGCGTGTGCCCGAGGATATTGCCGTGGTAGGCTGCGATGATATCGAGGCCTGCAAATACACCACTCCTACGCTGACCACGATCCGTCAGAACAAGGAGCGCCTGGGCGTGCTCGCTGCCCACATGCTGTTCGACCTGATTAACAACCAGTCCGAGGGCGGCTCATTTGTCGTCGAGCCCGCACTGATCGTGCGCGAATCCTGCGGCAGCGGTTTGCGGAGCTGAGGCCGGAGGCCTCGGGCAGCAAGTTGCGGGGCTGACTCCGGGGGCCTCGGGCAGCAAGCTGCGGGGCTGACCCGGTGGCCTCGAGTGGTAAGCTGCGGGGCTGACTCCGGGGGCCTCGAGCGGCAAGCTGCGGGGCTGACTCCGGGGGCCTCGGGCAGCAAGCTGCGGGGCTGACCCGGTGGCCTCGAGCGGCAAGCTGCGGAGCTGACGCCGGGGGCCTCGAGCGGCAAGCTGCGGAGCTGACGCCGGGGGCCTCGGGCAGCAAGCTGCGGGGCTGACCCGGTGGCCTCGAGCGGCAAGCTGCGGAGCTGACGCCGGGGGCCTCGGGCAGCAAGCTGCGGGGCTGACCCGGTGGCCTCGAGCGGCAAGCTGCGGGGCTAAGGCCGGCGACTCTGGGCAGCATCACTGCCAGCACCGGCATTCCCCCGCTTAGCGGGGGAATTCGCTCTTACAGCCTCTTCTCCGCATGTACTGATCGAACTAAGTGGAAATTGTACACTTAATTCTAATGAATGAACCTGAAACAGCAATTTAGTTGGAAAAACTCCCCTTAATTGTTCCAAATTCACCGTTTGCGGGCAGAATGGGCCGAAATAGGTGTGCTTTTTCCAACTAATGATCTCAGAAGATGAAAAACAGCAAATTTAGGTGGCGAAATTCCAACTAATCCTTGAATGAAATCACACACCCGGCTCAAAGACTATATTCAGAAATCCCCTGCTGACCTCTACTCCCCAATCCCCGTTAGAGTCTGAGTTTAAGCTCTTACCTTTACCTTTACCTTTACCTTTACCTTTACATTTGCTTTTTCTCAGGTTATCACCAAGATCATTGCGCAGGCCTTGACTCCCCCCTTATTCCTGCCGCAGCCGGCAAACTCCGAATCCTTTCGAGCTTTGAGCCAGCACAAATACCGAAAATGGTTACGTTCTACAACAGGATCACACGTGAAAACGAAAACGCTTTCGATAATATAATCTCTCATTTTATGGAGGCATACAAGGCGTGGATTTTCTGGTTTCGGGTACGATTTTTCGGTTATGCCGCTGAAAAAAGAGGGAGGAAGCCGCATAAGCATAATGGCTGGAGCATAGGGAAAAGGAGCTTGGAGCTGTGCTTGATGCTTGATGCTTGATGCTTGATGCTTGGTGCTTGGTGCTTGGTGCTTGGTGCTTGGTGCTTGGTGCTTGGAGCTGTGCTTGATGCTTGATGCTTGATGCTTGGTGCTCGGTGCTTAGTGCTTGGTGCTTGGAGCTGTGCTTGATGCTTGATGCTTGGTGCTCGGTGCTTAGTGCTTGGTGCTTGGAGCTTGGAGCTGTGCTTGATGCTTGATGCTCGGTGCTCGGTGCTTAGTGCTTGATGCTTGGAGCTTGGTGCTTGGTGCTTGGTGCTTGGTGCTTGGTGCTTGGTACTTGGAGTTTGGTGCTTGGTGCTCGGAGCTCGGTGCTTGGAGTTTGGAGCTGTGCTCGGTACTTGGTGCTTGTGCTTGGAGCCCGCAGCGCGAAACACAACACGCGGCTTCTAAACAACCGGAGAGCAAGCTTAAAAGGCCAGCCGCCCCATGCAAGAGGTCAGCCAGCCTTATATCACGTGAATAACCATCTGTTTAGCTTATAAAACATCAGGCGGAGCCACCTGTTCGTCCAGCTGAAGTTCAGTCAGAACTCCGGCATGCGCCAGCCCGGCGCCGAAGCCGTAGAGCAGAACCCGCTGTCCGCTGTGTACCTTTCCCTCACGGATACCGAGGTCGAGCGCCAGCGGGATGCTGGCTGCAGAGGTATTGCCGAAATACTCCAGGCTGTACAGAGCTTGGGACAGCGGGTAGTTCAGCCGCTCACAGACCGGCTCAATCATCCGCAGATTGGCACTGTGCGGAATGAACCAGTCCACCTGCTCAAGCGTTGCACCGGCATTCTCCAGTACCCGCTGCACGCCCTGCGGTACCGTCCGGACTGCCCATTTGAATACTTCCCGCCCGTTTTGCACCAGCTTGCCTGAATCTCCAAGCTCCACACCGTTAACCGTATGTGACAATCCGGTAAGGTAGACATGATGTGCCCCTCCGCCGTCACTGCCGAGATGATAGCCGAGGAAACGGTCCTGCTGCTCATCTGTTTCCACCAGCACCGCCCCGGCTCCGTCACCGAACAGGATGCAGGTGCTGCGGTCCGTGTAATCGGTAATTTTGGAAAGTGCATCTGCTCCGACAACCAGAACTTTACGGTGCAGGCCCGACGCTACATAGGCGTGGGCAGTATGGAGCGCATATACAAATCCGGCGCAGGCTGCGCTCAGATCCACCGCTCCGGCCGTCAGCGGAATACCCAGCTTGTGCTGGATTATCGAAGCTACCGAGGGAAAAGAAAAATCCGCCGTGCTGGTAGCCACAAGCACCATATCAATATCGGCTGCAGATTTTCCGTAACGGGTCAGCAGATTCAAGGCAGCGGCTATGCACAGATCACTGGTGTACTCATCCTCACGGCTGATTCTGCGCTCACGGATCCCCGTACGCTGCACGATCCACTCATCATTTGTATCGACCAATTGCTCCAGATCGCTGTTAGTCAGTCTGCGGGCCGGGACATAAGAACCAATGGCTGTAATTTTGGCACCCTTCATTTTCTGATCACCTCATATTTCATTTTGTTCAACGCCATTTGCAAATAAATATTTTATTATAGTATCTGGTATTAGTACTTGGTACTAATTATATGCGAATAAATCCGATAATGCAAAGGAATAGTATTCCTCTATAATCTATAAGAGGAAATGTCGGGCTTTGAGATTAGATTGGCTTTATTTCCGGAAAACATGCGGATATAAGGCTGGTATAGCTTATATTTACCCATTCTTTGCATCTTATCTTCCACCTATTCTACACTTAGCTACAACCTCTTCATTTGCACCCGCCTGTATCCTGAACTCCCTGTCCGCCATATGCGCCATACGTCTTCCCGCCCCTCCAGCTTTCTTCTCCAGCAAAAAGAACCATGACCGCCTTGGCGGTCACAGTCCCTGTAATCCTCTTTTATGCTCCTGAAAAATAATCAGCTCAACCCCGCTAAGACGTTTATATCTCCGCTGGTACAACTTCAACCTGCTCGACCAGCTTTTCAGGCTTGGCCGTGTTCCGGGAACGGCAGTTCAGGATCTCTACGTCCTCACCATTTTCAATATAAAAAGCAGGTCCTTCGTGATTCGCAACCGTCACCTGCTGAAACCTCACATCCCGTACATTGCCAAGGAAAAAACCGCGCTTGTTCATATCCGCAAGCCCTGCCATCATATCCGGCTGCCCCGGCACAGCCTCCTCTGCCATAGAGATATCAACATCGGTAAAACTAATGTCCGAGACATACTGCTCGGCCAGACCATACAGGAATCCTGCGGCGGCATGAACCTTGCGGGCGGTGATATTGGCAAAATGGATCCGCCGGAAGCAAGGCGTCTCCGCTGTCACCGGATAAGGCTGTTTGTCCCAGACGTATTTCTCTTTGCCCCTTGGCCCGCAGAAATAGTACAGGTTCATCGTAAACGGGCAGATCACGCCCTCCATTACGATATTGCTGACCCGGATATCCTCAATGATTCCGCCGCGCCCGCGCCGTGATTTCATGCGGATACCGCGGTCGGTCTCCTTAAACACACAGTTGCTGATCGTTACATTGCGGATATCTCCGCTCATCTCACTGCCCAGCACGACCGCTCCATGCCCGTGCACCATAGTGCAGTTTGTTATGGAGATATTCTCACAGGGGATACGCTCCGCTGTATCCTCAGTCCCTGCCTTGATGGCTATGCAATCATCGCCTACATCAATATGGCAGTTGCTGATCCGTACCCCGGAGCAGGACTCCGGGTTAATCCCGTCCGTATTAGGCGAATCCGCCGGATTCAGAATGTAGACATTGTCGATCGTCACATTGCTGCAGACAATCGGATTCACCGTCCAGCTCGGCGAATTGAGCAGGGTTACATCCTTCACCGTAACCCGGCGGCAGCGGTTCAGGCCGATCAGTGTCGGACGCGGGTACTCCAGCTCCTCCGGCTGCTCCCGGTGCTTCCTCCACCAGGGAGCCCCATTCCCCTGCAATGTCCCGCTTCCGGTAATGGACACATTCACTGCATCCTCCGCATAAATGCAGGGGGAATGCACCTGTCGTCCCACGCCTTCCCAGCGGGCTTCCACCGCCGGGTAGTCTGCCGGATCGGTGCTGAAGCTCAGCACCGATCCGGGACTCAGGTGTAGCTCAATGTTGCTGCCAAGCCGCACCGATCCGGTATGGAAGGTACCTGCCGGAACGTAGACCGTTCCGCCTCCCTCCCGGCTTGCGGCTGCAACCGCAGCCGCAATAGCCTCAGTCACCGCCGTGCCGCTGTCCCGCCGCGCTCCAAATTCCTCAATATTATACAACTTCTATCTCCCCCTTCCTTAATTCGCAAAACTGATGCCCGATTTGTAATATTAATATCACTATTAAAGCTCTGGCAGAAAATCCAAAGAATATTTGGACTTCCGGCCGCTGTTAATTGCTGTTACTTTTCAACTCATACCACTGCTCGCAAGGGAATTCAGTGAACTGTCAATAGCGTCATTCCTGCACTTCCTGCCAATAGCAGCTTACTCCGTGCCGCCAGCCGCCACTTCCTGCATCTGGTACAAAGACTCCATCTCCACACAGGCCATCACCAGCGCCCCAACGCCGTGAAGGTCATTGCTTACTTTCGGACGGGTCACGTAATTCTCGTAATCCCCTGCCGAGGTACCAATACAGATGTCCGGCAGAATCAGCCGCCCCTGTTCATCCTCCTGCAGTACCTCAATCAGGCCTTCGTACCCTTTGTGGGCAGCAGCAACAGCCCCGGCCTCGTCAAGAGCCAGCCCGAGCTTTACCGTCTTGGCAATGGTATACACGAACAGGCATGAACCCGAGGTCTCCAGCCAGTTGTCGGGCTCATCTCCTTTGTCAACAACCTGATACCAGAGTCCGCTTTCCTTGTCCTGATAACGGATCAGCGCCTGCACGAATTCGCCGAGCGCAGCAGCGAGCTCCGCCCGCCCCGGCTCCTCCTCAGGCAGCAGCATAAGAAACTGTGACAGCGCCAGCCCGTACCAGCCGAGTGAGCGGCTCCAGAACTCCGGGGAGCAGCCCGTTTGCGGATTGGCCCAAGGCATATTCCTGCTCTCATCCCAGGCGTGATAAAGCAGGCCTGTTGCTTCATCCTTCATATATTTGCGCATCAGCCGCTCCTGGTGCAGCACCGTCTGGCGCAGCTCCGGCTCACCGTAGGCATCGGCATACTTCAGCGAGAACACTCCGGCCATATACAGGCCGTCAAGCCACATCTGATAAGGATATTTGTCCTTATGCCAATACCCGCCCTCAGCCGTCCGGTTCACGGTCCGCAGCAGATTACGCAGTTTGTCTGCGGCCGTCTTATATTTCTCAAGACCGGTCCGCTCATGCAGCGTGAACAGCAGCAGCCCCGCCTGAACCGCATCCAGCTCGTCACGGGCAAAATAAAGATTGCCGTGCTCATCCACCAGATCATCCACATACTCCTGAATATAGGTCAGGTAACGCCCGTCGCCTGAAGCAGACCACAGCAGCTCCATTCCGCACAGGAATACGCCCTGATGGTAATGCCAGCGGTGGGCGGGGGGAAGCTCTCCCGCCTGGTAAGTATCCATTAATGAATCGCAGGCCTTGCGGGCCCATTCTATCGGTGTTGCCGGCAGACTGCCTATCATCCTTCATACCCCTTCCAACATTAGTATCCCTTCCGAATGTCTGAGAAGCCTTATCCTTTCATGGAACCGAGCATAGCCCCCTTGGCAAAATGCTTCTGCAGGAACGGATACACCATCAGAATCGGCAGTGTTGCTACTACGATAACCGCCATTTTGATTGACTGGTCCGGCGGCGGAACAGCCGCATCCAGTGTGGAGCTGTGATCCATCCCGCTGGCCAGGACAACGATCTGCCGCAGCAGGACCTGAATCGGCCATTTGGCGCTGTCATCCAGATACAGAATCGCACTCATGTAAGTGTTCCAGTAAGTCACCGCGTAGAACAGGGAAATCGTTGCAATCGCCGGCATCGACAGCGGGAGCACGATCCGGAACAGGATGCCGAAGTCGTTGCAGCCGTCGATTTTGGCGGATTCCTCAAGGCCTTCGGGGATGTTCTGGAAAAAGTTTTTGAGAATAATCATATTGAACGCACTGATCGCCGACGGCAAAATAAGCGCCGCATAGGAATCGATCAGCCCCAGCTCTTTTACCACCAGGAACGTCGGAATCATGCCGCCATGGAACAGCATCGTGAAGACAACCAGGAAGTTAACCACATTGCGTCCGTCGAGATCTTTTCTGGACAGGCCATAGGCCATCAGCGCCGTGATAAACATACTGAACAGCGTTCCAATCAGCGTAACGCCGATCGAGACACCCATTGCTTTGAAGATCGTATCCGTGGAAAAAATAAATTTATAAGCCTCCAGACTCCACACCTTCGGAATCAGCACAAACTTGCTCGCCGCAATCTCTGCACTTGTCGTAAAAGAACCCGCGACCACATGCACAAACGGCAGCACGGTAATGAGCGCAATCAGCGCCAGCAGCGTAAAGTTAACAGCGGCAAACACTCTGCCGCCCAGCGATCTGTCCTCTACCATCTTCTATTCCTCCCGCAGTCTCTCAATTCGCTTAATAAACGCCTTCTTCGCCCATTTTCTTGGACAATTTGTTAACGGACATAACCATGATAAGCCCGATAATCGACTTGAAGAATCCGATAGCCGTACTGTAACTGAACTGGCCTTGTCTTAGTCCTGCAGTATAGACATACGTATCGATAATTTCCGCAACATTCCGGTTCATGGAGTTCAGCATCAGATAGACATGCTCGAAGCCCAAATCCAGCACGGAACCAATTTTCAGAATCAGCAGGGTAATGATAACGCTCCGGATCGCCGGAAGTGTGATATGCCAGATCTGCCGCATCCGTCCCGCTCCATCCATGCGCGCAGCTTCATACAGACCGGGGTCAATAGCAGCGATCGAAGCCAGATAGATAATCGTGCCCCAGCCCGCTTCTCTCCAGATAATCTGGATGATGTACATCGGCCGGAACCAGCCCGGATTCAGCAGGAAATTCACCTGCTCGAAGCCGAAATAACTGAGCAGCTCGTTAATAATCCCGCCGTCCATCGTAACCATAACGTAGGTAATCGAGACAATAATAACCCATGACATGAAGTGGGGCAGATAGACCAGCGTCTGAAACAATCTTTTGAAAAAGCTGCCTCTAAGCTCATTCAGCATCAGAGCCAATATAATCGGTACCGGAAAATAAAACAGAATATTCATGCCGAACAATATGAGGGTGTTGCCGAGAATGTTCAGGAAGTCCGGCTCGGTGAACAGGCGCTTGAAATGCTCCATGCCTACCCATTCACTGCCCGTAATTCCCTGGTAAGGCTTATAATCCTGAAAGGAAATAATCAGGCCGTACATCGGCAAATATTTAAAAAGAACGAAAAACAATATACCCGGTATAAGCATGACGTACAGATATTTGTTTCTCCACAGCCGCTTTTTAAGCTCACTGCTGCTCTTGTATCTTTTGGGCTTCAGCTTGGAGACTGTACCAGGCTGAGCGGTGACATCCTGCATAGTTCTCTCCCTTTCTGTTTCCTGATTCCGCATCTGACTGCGGGTTTGTGTGCGTATAAAAGAAGGCTGCCGAAGCGGCTCGGCTTCGCCAGCCTTCTGTATCCGGTGTTACCTAAGCAGGGCGCTATTCAGGAGCTCCGCTTATTTTTTATAGACTGCGTTGTATTCTTCGATAATGGCTGATCCGCCGCGGCTCTTCCACGCTTCTACTTCTTTTTCAAAACCGGCTTTATCCAGCTGGCCATAAATATAGTTGTACGTGGCATCTGTAATAATCTGCTGCAGCTCTACGCCCTTCGACGTGTAGGTAGCAGAATCCAGGGCTGCAGTCGGATCAGCGACGCCTACCTTCACATTTTCAAGAATCAGCTCTTCCGCATGAATACGGCCAGGCAGCACGTTATAGCTCTGATACATGCCGTTGGTTTCGGACTCACCGATTACACTGTCCTTGTAGCCTTTAACTTCGCGTTCGATCAGCTCTTTGTCGTCAGTCGGTTTAGCCTTGCCGTCTACAACGGTATAGTGTTTGCCTTCAATGCCCCAGTACATAAGGTTCGATACTTCAGGGGTCATCATCTTATCGAAGAAGGCGAGAATGCTCTTCAGCTCGGCTTCGTCCTTAACCGCAGATTTCGGGAACAGCACGACGTTGTTGTAGCCTGGAATCATCCACTGGGCGAACTTTCCGTCCGGTCCGGCAACCATACTATGTGTATCAAGCACGGCATCCGGGAAGTTTTTGATCAGGTCCTTGTTCAGGGTATCGATGTCCTGCATCGAGCCGCCGATGTACAGCCCGGCTTTGCCGCTGACGAACATGTTTACGGCATCCGTTTTACTTGTAGCTGCAAAGTCTTTGTTCATGTAGCCGCCGTCACGCAGCTTTTTGAAGAAGTCCATCGTATCGATGTATTGCGGGAAGGTGAAATCCGGTGCCAGCTGGCCGTCCTTCTCCCCCCAGGTGTTCGGTGTGCCGAACCAGGCGGAGACGGTTTTGAACGCCCCGTATACCAGCTCGTTGCGGTCCACGATTCCGATGGTGTCTTTTTTACCGTTGCCGTCAGGATCCTTCTCGGTAAAAGCCTGCGCCATCGCGAACAGCTCATCCACGTTAGCCGGAGCCTGCAGCCCGAGCTTATCCGCCCAGTCCTTGCGGTAGATGATACCCTGGCGGGCCAGCGGACGTCCGATGTACAGGGAGTAGAGCTTGCCGTCTACCTTCGTATTGTTCAGGATTTCCGGCTTCAGCTTGTTGAGGTTCGGGAATTCGCTTAAGTAAGGCCCGATCTCCCAGAACTGTCCGTCCTTGATCGCTTCTCTCATCTGTACGAACGTGGTCTGATTCTTCAGGTACGTTACCTGAGGCAGCGAGCCGGTGGCAAAGGAGGAATTCAGCTTCTCTTCATACGTATCCGCCGGGAAGAACTGATAGGTCAGCTTGGTATTGGTCAGCTTCTCCAGCTCTGTCTTGATCGTATCCGGCGGGGTTTCCGCTGTATTCAGCGGCAGCATGATTTTGATTTCTGTCGGCTTCTCCGGCTCTGGTGCCGGTTCTGTAGTTGCGGTTGTGGTTGTGTTCCCGCCGCTCGTGCCTGGATCTTTAGTAGCCGCCGCTTCATTTCCGCTGTTGTTGCCGCACGCTGCCGTCAGCATACTGAATGTCAGCAGTGAGCTGAGAAGCAGGGTGAAGGATTTTTTTGTCATACCTTTTTGACCTCCGTTTGGCTTGTAATTGGTTACATGCCACACTCTACAGCCCCGGCCAGGTTACGAAAACAATCATTTACTCATTATGGGGGCTTTGGGACGGGAGTCTGGGGAAATGATTATCGGGTGATGGGGCGGATAAGGTTTTTTTTAAAAGCTATTGGGTGGCGGTATTCGCTGCTGCGGGGAATGTTTGGACTTCCGGCCGCTGTTAGGTTTGGATTTCCTCATTTAAACCGCTCTTCGCGGTAGAAATCCGCAGACAGCATATGCTTCCGATGCTAGCTTTCCTACAGAAAGCTTTTAGGCGGACGCTAACGCTCCTACAGTTCCAAACTTCCCCTCCGCTGCTCCCGCCTGCCCGGAAGCTTCCTTTCACCTTATCCGGGTGAAAGGGGGCAGAGCAGGCCCGCCGCTTGGATTTGCGGCGGGGAAATGCTGTGGGCGGGGCGATGATGCCAAGACAAAGAATAGAAGAGCACGAAAGCAAGTTTGTTTAACTGATCTGCGGCAATAGTTGTGCGATATACAGTTACGTAGTGCGAGGACTAGGTTTGCTGCTCTATAAGTGTGTTGAACACACTAATCCTTTGGCTATTGATCCATTAGCGCCCTGGTGCTGCTCAGAGTATGAGCCAATGTGACTGTGACATCTCGTACCCCCGACGCTCGCACTCACTCAACCATTCTTACGGACTCAGATGACGTTAATTCCGGGATTTCGGGCTCTCGCAGAGTTTAACGGACTCCAGAGGCGTTATCTGCTGCCGAATCACCCATATTGCTGCTTTTCAGCATGAATAGCGTCATCTGAGTCCGTTAGAAACCCAAATCGTGCGCAGAGCACCGGATAACGTCTCCTGAGTCCGTTTAGAATTTAGCGAAGCTCCCAGGAACAGAGCCTGATGCTTCCATAATAGTCTCCCGCTCCATTAGCCCACTCGTAACGCTCTAAATAATCAACAGCGCAGGCGCGCCCATGTCAGCCTTTCAGATCCTTGGCATCCGCCCTGCCAAAACACACAGCATTTGCGGCGGAGAAATGCTGCGGGCGGGGCGATGAGGCTAAGACAAAAAATAGAAGAGCACGAAAGCAAGTTTGTTCCCTGCCCTCAAAACCAAAAAAAGCAGAACAAGGCCACTCCCATAAAGGGAGCACCCTCGCTCTGCTAATCTTTAATGTTACTTACCGGCCCCATACTTCTGCGCATTTCCCACAAGAAGAATGGGGCCCAGCCGAATTTCAAAATCAATATGTGTTATATATTGACTCGCCTAATCTCAGCCCAGCTGCATCGTAGTCACACACGTATCATTTTGCTCAAAGGTAGAAATTTCCGACACTGCCTTTTTGCCGTCCTGTTCGATCGTTACATTATAAGTCTTGTCCCGCGGCAGCCATAAATCAATGAAGCCGTTAGGCTGGGATTGAATGGTCTGCTTGTCCAACACCTGATTGCCCTCGGCATCCTGGACCGATACGCTGAAATCCTGTTCCGGCATTTCCCCCTGGCAGCCAGTCAGGCTATGAGTGGCACACGGATGCGTCTTGGTTACATAAGGTGCAATAGAGACAAAAAACTCGTCCTCCGGCAGGCTGTAGCTGGCGGACTTGCCGTCTGTTTCTTTGACGATCAGCTGCGTCGATGATATGGACGCTGATTCAGCGCTCAGACTGCGGCTGCTGTAATCCTGCACCATCTGTTTAAGAGCTGCTGTATCGATTGCTGCGTCCGGATTTGCACCTTCGCGGCTGCTATTTTCCGCGAAGATGTAAGCCCCTGCCGCGATGACTACTGCTAATCCGGCAGTCAGCAAGACTGTTTTTTTCATGGATTCATCATCCTCCTGTCTCTACTATTATAGTCCAGCCAAGGTACCTGCAAACTAGACGAATCCATGACAAATTAGCCTATGCCGTCTGATTCGGGCAACCTTATTTGCTGCTCGCCGCCGCCCTGGCCTGAGCCTCTGCATATTCCTCCATAATCAGGCTGCCGCCGCTCGATTTCCATCTCTCCACTTCTGCATTAAACTCTGCCGCATTTATATTTCCGATAATATAATTGTAGGTGGCATCGGTAATAATCGTAGACAGCTCGACGTTTTTCTCGTCATAGGCTGGGGAGCTGAGCGTCAATGTCGGATCATCCACTACAAATTGCTCATTGTCACGGCTTAGTTGCTCGGCCAGGGCGGTCAGCTGCTCTTTTTGCGCGACCTCGAGAACGTTCTTGTTACTGATATCAGCGATCATCAGGGAATAGAGCGGATTGACCTCATTGACCCGCAGCTGCGAGGTTTCCTCAGGCAGAATGACTTTGCCGTTCTCCAGCTTGTAATGGCGGCCTTCAATTCCGTACATCATCAGATTGGCCACATCCTTATCCATACTCCGGTCAAAAAAGCGCAGCACCTCCTTCAGCTCATCCCCGGTCGCTATCGCCTTTTTGGAGAACAGATACAGCCCGTTGTAGTTGGGAATGGACCATACCCTGTACCCGTCCGGGCCCTTGATCCGGTTAATCAGCGTAAGCTCAGCCTCCGGATTGATCGCCTTCGCTTCAATCGAGAGCCGCTGCACATCCGTCATACTGCCGATGAAGATCCCGGCGGTGCCGCGGATAAATTTGTCGCGCTGTACCTCCTTGCTGGTCAGGGCGAAATCCTGGTTAATTATTTTTTCTACATATAACTTATGCATGAAATTCATCGTGTCCATATATTCAGGCGTGGCAAACTCCGGAATGAACTGACCGTTCTCCAGCTTCCAGTTGTTTGGTGTACCGAAGTAGGAGCTTAGTGTTTTGAAGACGCCATAGACGAGGTCATTGCGGTCCACCAGCCCGATCGTATCCTGCTTGCCGTTGCCATCGGGATCGTTGTAGGTGAACTGCTTCATCACTTCATACAGCTCATCCAGCGTCTGCGGTTTGTCCAGCTGCAGCCGGTCCAGCCAATCCTGGCGGATAATGATCCCTTGTCTTGACGAAGGGCGCTCCGTATACAGGCCGTAAATTTTGCCGTCTACCGCAGTCTGGCTGAGAATGGCCGGGTCCAGCTGCTTCAGATTCGGGAATTCCGCAAGATAAGGGCCGATCTCCCAGAAGGCATCGGAGCGGACCGCATTTTTGACCAGATTATAGTCGGTAAATTTGACAAAGGTAACCTTGCCGAGCGAATTGGTTGTCAGAGCCGTGTTCATTTTATCGGTGTAGACACCCTCAGGTACCCAGGTAATCGCAAGCTTCACACCCGTCAGCCGCTCAATCTCACTCACAATTTCTTTGGACGGCTGTGACGGAAAATGCAGCGGGGCCAGAATGGAGATCAGCGGCAGAGCCTCCCCCGTTTCCGGCCGGACCGGATTTGCATCACTGCATGCACTTAACCATATTGCCGGGAGCAAGACAAACAGACAGCAATACCGGATAGCTTTTCCCCGTACGAGTCTTCCGAACATTCCCGCATCCTCCTAAACAGACTTTATAGTGTAGTTCAACATGTAATCGCTTTCTTAATTATAACCCGGACAAT
Organism: Paenibacillus sp. PastM-3; assembly: GCF_029893965.1. Classification (GTDB taxonomy): domain Bacteria; phylum Bacillota; class Bacilli; order Paenibacillales; family Paenibacillaceae; genus Paenibacillus_AQ. The sequence continues at coordinate 51,615 of NZ_JARXXP010000012.1, read as the reverse complement.
CTCCGGCCCGGTAATTTAAGATAAAATCATAATAATCATAAGTTATGTATGGTTTAATATAACTGCTAATTATTGAATAATCTTCAAACAGCAGTCATTATTAGAGAAAATGATTATTGCGGCACCAGATGATTATTGTTATTATCCTCCGTGATGCATACACTTAAAGCAGACTGCTTCTATTAAAGAAAAGGTGTTGAATGATGTGAAACACTTAAGCTTTCTGAGTAAATTAACGCTGTTTACCTTTGTGATCAGCACGATTCCGGTACTGTTTATCGGTTCATTCTCTTATCTCACATCCTCGAGCGAAATTCAAAAAAATGTTAACAAAAGCAAAATGGAACTCATTTTACAAATTAACTCCAATGTAGAGCATAAGCTGACTACTGTCAATCAGACTTTAAACCAGGTCGTTAACTCCTCAGTGCTCAAAAAAGCATTGAATAACCCATTAAATGTAACCGATTTCATTTTATATAATGAATTGAGAACCGAAATCCGCAACATGCAGTCCTTTGATACGAAGCTGGAGGATGTTATTCTGCTGAATCAGCGGGAGAACTGGATGATCAAAAATTCCGGGCTCTACCGCCTGAACGAATACCGGAATTATGAGCAGCTGGCCAATCTGATGAACGTATCTGACTCGGCCTCCTGGGTGCTGAATCCTTCTTCCCTGTTCTACAGTGAGGAGAGCGTCAATGTTACCGGCTGCGATTACAGTATCAGTCTGATCAAGAAGCTGCCGGCAGGTAAGCTGCAAAAATATGGGCTGGCGCTTGCCAACATTCCGGCCTGCAGCCTGCAGGACTTCATCAACTCGGAGATTGACCCGCTGGACAGCATCATCATACTGGATGAATCCGGACGCATTCTGCTGCATCCCGACAAGACACTGATCGGCAGTCCGGCTGAGGCAGGCGGCTTTAATGATTTTGCGCTTGTATCCGGCATGAGCCAAACAAACGGACAATTCAAGACGGTTATCGGCAAACAGGATTATTCCGTATCCTATCTGCGTTCACAGCTGAACGGCTGGACCTATCTGTCGGTCACATCCATCAAAGGACTTACCAAGGAGTCCTCCAAAATCGGAACCTATACCCTGCTGATCTGCGCTTTAATGCTGCTTCTGTCGGTCCTGACAGCGTGGCTTGGTTCGCGGCGGATGTATTCTCCGATCGAGCGGCTGCTCAATCAGATGGGGCTGCGCCGGCCCGGGATCAAGGCCCGGTTCACGGACGAGTTCCAGTCAATCGGCGAGCAGATGCACCATCTGTTCCAGTCCAAGTCGCAGCTTGAGAAGGAGCTGAACCAGCATATCCGGCAGGTCCGCACCTTTTTTCTGATCAAAGCCTTTCAGGGCAATATGAAAAGGCGCGAGCTGCTCGAAGAGCTGGAGCAATACGGCTACCGGCCGTTAGTAGACGACTGGGGGACAATGGCCGTCATAACACTCAGCATCGACTATTCAGCCGAAAGCAGCTATGACAAAAAGGATCTCCATCTGCTGCTGTTCGCCGCCCATAATATGATCGAAGAGCTGGTGACGCCGGGAGAGCGGCTGGCTCCGGTCATTATTGACCATGCTGTCGTTACGCTGATCGGAAGCACGGAGGGCAATGCCGAGGCTTTTCACCGGACGCTCTATGCCTTAACGGAGAGTCTGCAGCAGGAGATCAACAATTATCTCAAGCTGCAGGTGAGCATCGGGATGAGTCTGCCGTTCCACAACATTGATAAGCTGCCTATCGCCTACAAGGAGAGCCTGGAAGCGCTGAAATACCGGATTACGCTCGGCAAGGGCATCATCATCCAATACGAAAACATCAACTCCGGCAATCATTATCTCAATCTGAACTATCCGGTGCATACCGAAAATGATCTGATGGATGCCATCAAGCTGGCGGATGCCGATAAGGCGAAGGAGCTACTGCATAAGCTGTTCGGCTGTATTTTTAAGCCGGGGCTGTCGCCGCAGGAGTACCAGATCCCGCTCAACCGCCTGCTCGGCAATATCCTGATTATGATGCAGGAGTCGGGGATCAGCCTGAATCAGATCTACCATGTGAACGGCTCGCTGTTCGAGGAGCTGACGGATTTGCATATCGTTGCCGAAATCGAGGACTGGTTCTGGAGTATTGTGATTCTGCCGATGATCCGGATTTTTCACAGCCGGCAGAATGCGCAGTATCATAACATTTCCGAGAAAATCATTGATATTGTGCAGCATGATTATGATAAAGATCTGACGCTTGAGGAATGTGCATCACGCCTGCATTACAATGCCAACTATATCAGCAGTGTCTTCCGCAAGGAGACACAGTATTATTTCAGCGAATATCTGGCGATGTACCGGTTCAAGATGGCCAAGAAATGGCTGGAGGAAACCGATATGCCAATCAAGGACATTGCCGCCCGTCTGCGGTACAACAACTCGCAGAACTTCATCCGTTCCTTCCGCAAGCAGGAGGGCATGACCCCGGGCCAATACCGCGATAACGCCGTCTCCCGGCCGCGCGCAGTGCCGGATGATTATTGAGCCTGAACAGACTAAGCCGCCGGCATTTCAGCACGAATGCTGCTGCCGCCGGCGGCTTCTGCTACCGGCGGGGCCGGTAATGTTACTGCTTTACCTGTCTGCTTTTTCTTGCCCGGATTAGCCGGACTAGCCAGACTGCCGCTGCGCCCAGCAACAGTACCAGTCCTCCGCCTGCTATGGCAAGGTTCTGAACCTGCGGCACGTAGACCACCAGCCGGACAGGCTCCGTATCCGCCATGCTGATCCGCCAGGTCAGGGTGTTGCCTTCCTGGGTGTCCGCATTGTTAGGCCCGTATAGGTTATATGGCAGCGTCAATTTGAAATGGACCGCCAGATTCTGCAGCATCAGGCGGACCAGCGATTCCGGCACATTCAGGCTGCCGATGCTGTCAATAATCTCATCCGTGTAGGCATTCAGCTTCGGCTGAGCTGTGACCTCATATCGCGTGAACAGCCATTTGTCTGCCTGGGCAACCTCAGTATCTATAATATCCAGACTGCCGGCATTTTGCTGCAGCTCTTCAAACGACCGGTAAGTCTTCAGGAACTTGTACTCCGTCGAACTGCCGCTTTGACTCTTGTCCAGCTCAATATCTGCAGCCGCCAGCCTGTCTGACAACACTTCCTCCAGCTTGCCGCCTGCCAGCGACTCCACCCGGGCACTGAGCAGCATGCTGAACGCCAGCTCCAGGCTCCCGTCCTTTTTCACTGTCATATGGGCTGTTCCGCTGGCGCAGCCGCCGAGCAATAGTGCCGACAGCAGCAGCATAATCAGGCCGGAAATGCGCAGCTTCAGCCGGAAAGAACCGGCACCATGACGATCCGTCTTATTCAATCCGATCCCTCCAGTTTCCCCGTCTCTTGTCCATTATACCTGATTTACGGCTCCGTCTCCCCCGCCGCACAAAAAGGCAGAGCCGGGAAAGGCCCCGCTCTGCCCCTTTGTCTGATTATTTTTTCAAATGATAGGGCACTGTAGTAATAATTACATTTCTGCGGTACAGCAGATGCGTGCGGATCAGCAGACTGGACTGGTTATGCAGGATGTTGTGCCAGCCTTTCTTGGGAATGAACTGCGGCACGATCACCGTCACCTGATAATGCGATTCGCTCGCCTTGCGCTGGACCGTATCAATAAATTTGATCAAGGGATGGATGATGCTGCGGTACGGCGAGTACAGCGACACCAGCCTGATTTCGGGGTGGAACTTTTTCCATTTTCCCTCGAAAATATGCTCTTCCTCCCGCTCAAAAGGCACATGGACCGCAATAATCTGGCTGGCGGACAGCGACTGTGCATAGCGCAGCGAGTTCTCCACGACATGCGTAATTCCGGCTACCGGCAGGATAATCACATTCCCTTCAATCGCCAGCGGCTTCTCCTCACAGGTGGAGAGGCGCAGCTGGTCGGCCACAGCCTCATAATGCTTGCGGATCCGGTAAAAGAGCAGAATAATCAGCGGCAGGAAGACCAGCACCGGCCAAACCTGCGTGAACTTGGTCAGGAAGAACATGATGGTGACGACGAAGCTGATTAGTGCTCCCGTTGTGTTAATGGCCAGCTTGCCGGCCCAGCCCGGTGGCTTCTCCCGGATCCACTTGACCATCATGCCGGTCTGGGACAGGGTAAAGGGAATAAACACACCGACCGCATACAGCGGAATCAGATGCTCCGTGCGGCCCTCAAAGGCAATAATCAGCAGGATAGACAGTACGCCGAGGCTGAGAATGCCGTTGGAATATCCGAGCCGGTCACCGCGGACGGTGAACATTCTCGGAATAAACTTATCCTTGGCCAGATTGACCGCCAGCAGTGGAAAGGCCGAGTAGCCCGTATTTGCCGCCAGGATCAGAATAAGCGCAGTCGTGCCCTGGATAAAAAAGTACATGATATTCCGGCCAAAGACCTGTTCGGCAATTTCCGAAACCACGGTAACCTGCTCATTCGGGGTCACACCATAATAATAAGCCAGAAGAACGATACCGGAAAACAGTACCGCCAGCAGAATACCCATGGCAGCGAGGGTCTTGGCCGCATTGTTCGGGGCAGGCGCCTTGAAGTTGGGGATGGCGTTGGATATGGCTTCGACCCCTGTCAACGCCGAGCTCCCTGAGGCGAAGGCCCGCAGCAGCAGAAACAGGCTGATGCCCGCGACCGGTGTCCCAACCGGAGTATGCATCTCTGCCGGGACATCGCCGGCCACAATCCGGAACAGGCCCACGCCAAGCATAATAAAGATCGCCAGCACAAACAGATACACCGGATAAGCCAAAAACGACGCCGATTCGGTTAACCCGCGTAAATTCAGGGTTGTGATCAGCAGTACAAACAGAATGGCGATCGGCACATTATACGGATGCAGACTGGGAAAAGCAGAAGTAATCGCATCCGTACCCGCCGATACACTCACCGCTACCGTCAGGATATAATCGACCAGCAGCGAGCCCCCAGCGATCAGCCCCGGATATTTGCCCAGGTTCTCCTTGGAAACCACATAAGCTCCGCCGCCCTGCGGATAAGCATAAATAATCTGCCTGTAGGATAAGATCAGTGCAGTCAACAGTATAAGCACCCCGATAGCAATGGGTATGGAATACCAGAAGGCTGCAGCGCTGACTGTTATCAGCACAAGCAGAATCTGCTCCGGTCCATAGGCAACCGAGGATAAAGCATCTGAGGAGAGAATGGCCAGCGCTTTCGTCTTGTTCAATTTCTGTTCGCCCAGCTGCTCCGACTTCAGCGGCCGTCCGATCAGTAATCTTTTTACCGAAATCATCTTCTGCCTCACCCGACTTTTTTTAAAGTTATATTGCCCATGGAAGCCGTCATTAAATTCAATCCATAATATACATCCGCCGTGCAAAAAAGACTATCTCCATTAGGAAATAGCCCACGATGTTGAGTATTTATTTGGATGGATAAAAGCCTTTCAGCATCTCACGCATATCCTGCTTGATGTTGATATCCGGACGTTTTTGTTTGGCCAAGGCTTCAGCCTCTTCTACAGTTGCAGCAAGACCTAATTCAAGCAATAAGCCAGTGGCAACCGTTCCTGTCCGATTCCGTCCGCCAGCGCAATGGAAATAGACCGTCTTCCCGTTGTTCACTGCTGCTGTAACCGCCTGGATTGCTGCTTGAACGGAATCCTCCTGACCGCTCTCATCCTCAACAATCGGAAAATGATGACGGGTCACATTATCCGGAAACCCTTCTGCTCTTGTACCGGTGTCTCTTAGATCAAACACATCTGAAATCTCTTGCTCCCCAATGGCATCAAGCAGTGCATTCTCTCCGCCGATATATACTTTACCTTCGATCAGTTCATGATAATTTGCCATTATAGTTCTCCTTATTGTTATTCCTCATTATTTTCCTGTTTCAGCGAATTGCTTGATGCGCTCGCCCACCTGATCACGAACCCGCTGGAAGACCGCCCATTTCTCTTCATCTGTTCCTTGCGCTTTTGCCGGATCATCAAATCCCCAGTGCTCACGTTTCACCTGAGGAGGGGTAACAGGGCATTTATCTGCCGCATCTCCACACAAGGTAATGATGAGATGGGAGCTATTCAGCAGCGGCGGGTCAATAATATCAGATGTTTGATTTGAGATATCAATTCCCACTTCGCTCATTGCCTTAACAGCTTTCGGGTTCAAACCGTGAGCTTCTATACCTGCACTGTATACATTCCATTCATCACCTAAGTATTTCTTGGCCCAGCCTTCAGCCATCTGGCTCCGGCAGGAGTTTCCTGTACATAAAAAGTAAATCGTCTTCTTATCCATGAGTTGCAATCTCCTTTAAGTTTAAAATAGGGTTAATGTTATATATAGGCCAAGCAGTGTTATGAACAGCGTAGGGATCGTCAGGATAATGCCTGTTCATAACGGAAGAGATCACCGCGGCAATAAATCCCATCCCCATTGTTGCGGCAAACAGTCCTTGATCCGCAACAGCTTGAATTACATCAGCTAATACATCCGTAAGTCCAGCATTTCGTAATCCGTACACAACGACATACATACCAATGGAAAAGAATACGATCGCCCAAGGTGCGCCCTTCACTACCTCCATGGTCGGTACAGCAGGACTTTTTCTTGCCATGAGCAGGAAAAAGATCGCGATGATACCGGCCACTCTGGCAATGATGAATGGAAAAACCTTTTTCTAGGATGATTGCAACAAAGGCCAGTGTGGCATTCCATACAATCAGCGTAACATCCAGAACATCATTAAAGCTGACTACACCGACAAGTAAAGCGAGTAACGCTCCGCCGCAGGCAGACCATCCAATGGACAGATTTTTAGGCTGCCAAATGACAAAAATCAAGGTGACTATAAATATCAGACTTGCCAGAGCTACCAGATGAATTCCCCCATTTTATGTCTAAATCTCAGGCATCATTATATAATCATATGCTTATATATTCAACGTCAAAATGTTATTCGCAGCAAACAGCCTTAGACGGCTTGTTCAATTGCGATAAAACGGTATTAGCATCAGGGGTAAGATCTAAAATCGCCTTAACATGAGGCTTATCTTCAATGTTTAAAGAATAATACACCCACTGCCCCCTCTTCTGTTCCTTTACCAATCCACTGATTTTTAATTTGCGCAGATGCTGACTAACGGCTGGCTGAGAAATATCAAAGAGATCCACGAATTCACATACACAACACTCCCGCTCTTTTAGAAGTGTAAGAATCGTTAGACGTGTCTTATCTCCAAGGAGCTTAAAATCTTCTGCAAGATCATTTAATATGTCCAATTTCAAATCTCCTCTCTCCCTATATAAGACGACACTTATATTCTAAGGCCTTGATGATCAGTTATCAACCAAGCAAATTAAATATTTGCATTTTGCAATTAAATACGATATAACTAGTGCAAGAGGTGAAAACAATGGAAACTCCACGAGAACTACTCCAAATCATGACCCGGCGTTTAGGACTACTCAATAAGGACTGCTGCAGTGTAGGAGGGTGTAATCTTTCCGCGACCCAAAGCCACCTGCTGTATGAGATAGACCGGAGCCATAATCCTTCCATGCAACAAGTCGCCGAAACACTCGGCACTGATATTACAACCTTCAGCAGACAAGTTCAATCTTTGGTCAAAATGAACCTGGTTAAAAAGACGCCCGATCCCGCCGACCGGAGAATTTATAACCTCTCACTTACTCCTGAAGGGAAAATGGTAGCTACAACTATTGATCAACAAATGAATGAATATCTGAATGAAGCCTTCTCCCATATGAGTGAGTTTGAAGTAGAAACATTACTGCGATCCATTAAGCTTTTCAACGAAGCCATGGGGAAATCCAGCAATTGCTGCGCACCTGTAAGAGGGTGATTTCTCTTCACTTATACTTGCATGTTGCAAATAATTTTAACTAAGGAGTGTATAAGCATGACCAAACTTACTAATGATCAGATTCGTCAAAATGTACGGGGGCATTACCAAAAGGTTGCTGTAAAAAAGATCGAAGCCTCCTCCTGCTGCACACCCGCCGACAGCAGCTGCTGTGACACCCCGGCTGATTTCGATGCCATATCCGCTAAGCTGGGTTATTCCAGTAGTGATCTTGCTGCAGTTCCTGAGGGTGCAAATTTAGGCCTTGGTTGCGGTAATCCCCAGGCTATTGCTGAACTGCAGGCTGGTGAGCATGTTCTGGATCTAGGGAGTGGCGGCGGATTTGATTGCTTCCTGGCTTCCCGGCAGGTAGGTGACCAAGGCCATGTTATCGGGGTGGATATGACACCTGAGATGATAAGCCGCGCAAGAGAAAATGCCATAAAGGGTAAGTTTAATAACACCGAATTCAGATTGGGTGAAATTGAATATCTTCCTGTCGCCGACAACTCGGTGAATGTCATTATCTCCAACTGCGTAATTAACCTTTCACCGGATAAACAGCAAGTATTCCATGAAGCCTACCGTGTCCTTCAGCCGGGCGGTCGTCTGGCCATCTCCGACATCGTAACTACAGCTGAGCTTCCTCCTGAGATCAAAAATGATTTGGACGAATTATATTCCGGTTGTATCTCTGGAGCCTCTTCCATCGCTGATGTAGAGCAGATGCTTCACGAAAGCGGCTTTACCGAGATCCGTATTGAGCCAAAAGACGAATCCAGAACATTTATCAAAGATTGGGTTCCCGGCGCGAACGTTGACGAGTACATCGTGTCTGCTGTCATTAAGGCGAGAAAGTAATCTTAAGGAGATGTTCATATGATCAGTACATTAACTGTTCGTCAGGCCACACCAGCGGATATCGGAAGTATCCTGCGTATTTACAATCAGGGGATCGAGGACCGGATCGCCACCCTTGAAACAGAGACGAAAGACTCCTCCTATATGGAAGCATGGTTCAACGATCACCAAGGCCGCTTTAGCGTTTTGGTCGCTGAACGAGAAGATGAAGTCATTGGCTGGGCCTCCCTGAACCCCTACTCGCACCGCTGCGCTTATAACGGGGTGGCTGACCTATCCGTTTACATTGACCGCAGCTTTCGCGGGCAGGGTGTAGGCAGCTCTCTACTGGAGTCGTTACACAAAGCCGCAAAGGACAACAGCTTTTATAAAATCGTCCTCTTTACCTTTCCGTTCAATGAGAGCGGTCAGGGACTGTACCGGAAGATGGGTTACCGGCAGGTTGGTGTATTTGAGAAGCAGGGGATTATGGATGGGGCGTTTATTGATGTGATGATTATGGAGAAACTGCTTTGAAATGGCCATCATCGAAAGACACTTTAAGACCGATGCTTACAAAGAAAACAGGGACAAAGATGGAGTAAGATATGGCCTCGATTTTATTCTCAATATCAAGCTTGTAAGTAGCACATCGTCTACAACCGCTGCCCCAAAGATGGTGGTAGCTTCCCTTGAATCAAGCCTAGCCCAGGACGAGAAAATTATGTCCCGGGCTGCCGTATTTTGGTATAAGACATCGTCATCAGCTAACTCATCCGTTTGGCGTTCTGATTGCGGTAATTGGGGCATGGGCCACGCTTATATCTCATGAGTAATATTAAAAACAGCGATCAAGGTGACGAGTCTTTACAAGACGATGAAGACCTTGTCTTTGTTCTTTCCGCCAGCTTAGTAATCGACTCAATGTCTTGATCGGTTAATTGATCTAGAAAATGTTTGCGGATTGCCTTTGAGACTAAGGGAAGGGCCTTATCTAAGGCTGACTTTCCGGTGGAAGTAATGATGACTTGAACTCCACGATCCGTATCTAATGGATTTCTCTGAATAAGTCCACGTTTTTCCATCCGCGTTAGATGATGTGATAATCGGCTCTTATCCCAGTCCATCGAGTCGGCTAATTCTTGTTGGCGAAGCTTACCGTTCCCAAATTGGACTAACCGATCTAATACTCCAAAGTCGCCCTCTGATAGACCTGTGTGTTCGGACATGTCCTTTACAACACGACCGAAGATTCTCTTAAAGGAACCTTTCCACATATTCCATATTCGCATTTCATCTTCGTTTAGTTCGTTCTTATCCATAGGAACATAATAACATGGTTGACGTATCAACTTCAAGATGTTACTGTGTTCTCAGGTTGATACGTCAACCCAGACGGATGACAGTATTACAAAGGTCGCAGTGGATACAAGAATGAAAGGAGTGGTATTACTATGCAGGATAAACCCGTCGCCTTGGTCACCGGGGCCAATAAAGGAATCGGTCTTCAAATCGCGAAGGATCTCGCGGTGCACGGCTTCACTGTGCTCGTCGGATCGCGCAATCTCGAGAAAGGGGAGACGGCCGCGAAGAGCGTCGGAGCAGATGCCCGCGCCCTCCAGCTCGACGTTACAAATCAGGATTCCATCTCCGCCACGGCAGAGCGCATCCGCAGCGAGCCCGGCCGTCTTGACATGCTCGTGAACAATGCGGGCATATCGCACGCGGGTCAGCCGGGCAAGACTCTCGAGGAGGCCGGGAAGTCAGGGCGCCCAAGCATCGCGTCTTTAGACGAGGTGCGCGCGGTGTTCAAGACGAACGTGTTCGGCGTCATCGCCGTCATGCAAGCGATGCTGCCGCTCCTTCGTGAAGCGTCAGCCGCACGTATCGTCAACGTATCGAGCGGCTCGGGTTCACTGACGTTAAACGCGGACCCGACTAATTCGCATCGCGAGATGTTCGGCGCCGTTTACAGCCCTTCGAAGACGGCTCTCAACGCGATTACGCTCGCCTTCGCCATCGAATTCGAGTCGACAGGCATCAAGGTCAATGCGGTATGCCCGGGCTTCACCGCGACGGACCTCAACAACTTTGAAGGCACGGGCACCGTCGAGCAGGCTGCCCGTCATCCTGTACGCCTTGCAATGCTCGGCGAGGACGGTCCGACGGGAACATTCTCAAACGAGAGACGCGAGCTCCCTTGGTGATTCAATCTCGAGCACTGGCACGCCAGAAAATGCGTGAACAACCTGAAGGCGTGACCCTTCCCTATATAAACTTAAGGAGTGTGTTATCAAATGGAATATGTAAAACTTGGACGCAGCGGGTTGGAAGTTTCAAAGTTAAGCCTTGGAACCATGAGCTTCGGAGTACCTGAACGTGGCAATACCCCGTGGTCGTTAAATGAAGAGCAAAGCAGACCGATCATTAAAAAAGCACAGGAATTGGGCATCAACTTTTTCAGTACCGCCAATATGTATTCCGATGGAACAAGCGAAGAAATTCTCGGACGCGCCTTAAAGGACTTCGCTCGTCGTGACGAAGTCGTCATTGCTACAAAGGTATTTGTTCCGATGCGCAAAGGTCCGAATGCGATGGGACTTTCCCGTAAAGCCATCATGGCCGAAATTGATAACAGTCTAAAACGGCTTGGAACGGACTACATCGATTTGTACCAGATCCATCGCTGGGATCCTAATACGCCAATTGAGGAGACCATGGAGGCTCTTCACGATTTGGTTAAGGCAGGCAAGGTCAGATACATCGGAGCATCCTCCATGCTGGCATGGCAGTTTGCGAAAGCTCAGCATGTCGCGGAGCGCAATGGTTGGACACGGTTCGTTTCCATGGAAAATAGACTTAACTTACTCTATAGGGAAGAAGAAAGGGAAATGCTTCCTCTTTGCAAAGATGAGGGAGTTGGCATCACTCCGTACTTGCCTTTGGCTGCAGGCCGGTTAACCCGAGATTGGAATGAGCAGACCTCGCGATCCGAGATTGACCAGGTAGCAAAGGCGTTATTTTCAAGAACGGAAGAAGCTGATCGCAAAGTTGTGGAAAGAGTTGCGGAAGTTGCCGCAAACCGAGGTCTTCCACGTGCACAAATTGCACTTGCGTGGTTATTACAAAAAGAAGAGGTCACAGCACCAATTATCGGGTCGACCAAGATCAGCCATCTCGAGGATGCGGTTTCGGCATTGTCGGTTAAATTGACACCTGAAGAAATCTCGAGTTTAGAGGAACTTTATGTACCGCATCCTCTGGTGTAAATTGGGCACCAATACACAACTTATCCTTGGGCGGACACACCTAAGGTGTTCGCTCTTCTATGCGGTTGTTTTTCTTAATGACTTAAGGGGAAGCGGAGTCCTGGTTGAACAGGGCTCTTTTCGCCTTTTAAGGCGTGAAGCGTATCATAATTAATAATACCTTGTCAGTCCAATACTTTATTTTCTTTTGACACCTGTACCTTTCAGGTCCCCCTACAGCCAGTCCTCCGCCAGCAGTTGCTTCAGCAGCTTCACCTGTTCCGCGCCGATTTTGGCAGCAATCTCCTGCTCGATCTTTTGCTTGATCTCCAGCATTCTGCGGCACACCTCCAGCCCATCGGCGGTCAGGGAGATGTATTTGTCACGGCTGTTCCCCTCCACCTGGACGGTTTCGACATAGCCCTGCTCCAGCAGGGAATTGACCACTTTCTGCGCCCCCTGGCGGGATATGCTGATCCTCCGGCTAATGTCCGAGATGGACAGCCTTCCGTGCAGCTCAAGCTTAGCCAGAATATGCGTCTCTGTATGGTTAAGCGGATCACCGCTGCCCGCACTTACCTTTTCACGCAATACTTTATGTTTTTCACTGACCAGGTCAATCAGATTCAAGCCGCGGATATAATCCTTCATCAAAAGGCCTCCCGTTATCAGGTTCCAAATTCAGTTTGAACGTTTATCAGGAATATCGTCAACTAAGTTGACAATATTCCGACCCACTGCTAATATGAGTGAAGCAAAAAAACTTAATGTTAAGGGAGCTTGAACAATGGGCAGAAACAAAAAAGAAGCACTGGTCTTCACCAGTATGATGTGCTTCATGATGGTCGTCGGCATGAGCTTTTATAATGTACTCCTATTTAACGGTGCAAACAGCGAGGTATTCATTCAGGTTGCCATCGGCTTGCTGCCGGCACTGGTTGTTGCACTGTTCCTCGACATTGTCGTCGTCAGCCGGATTGCCAAGGGACTGGCCTTCAAAATCGTTAAGCCCTCCGATCCCATGATCAAAAAAGTCATGACCATTTCCATCTTCATGGTCTGCGGTATGGTCATCTGCATGTCCCTATATGGCACACTAGCACACTATGGTTTCGGAGACAACTTCCTCCGCCATTATCTGTCCATTCTGGGCCTTAATTTCATCTGTGCACTGCCGCTGCAGCTGCTGGTTGTCGGTCCGCTGACCCGCTTGCTTTTCACCAGAATGTTTCCGGTAACACCGTCTGTACAGAGCGCATAACTGCTGCTTGATTCCGCTGGACATTGGGTAATAATGGATATCAAACTGCTATGAAAGGATGTGTGCCATGCTTAGCAAAAAGGATGGTATTTCTCTCTTCGTTCTAATCGCAGCTCTTGTACTCATTAATATATTCGGCGCTGAGCTGGATTCCATGATGTGGGCCAGGTTCACTTTACTTACGAATTGTTTTCTTGCCCAAGGCGTCTTTATTACCCTGGTGAATGTCTTCCGGATGAGGGCGAACCGCTCTGCATCCAAAGGGCTGATCCTGCTGGCGCTTGTGGCCGGCTTTATCTCACTGGCTATTATTATCGCCTCCGAGATAAGCCTGCTTAACCGGATCCTGCTTATCTTCCTGCAGGCCATGGTAACTTATGCCGAAGCCCTGCTGCTCCGCAAGGAAATTAAGAGTGAGGACGGGCGGAAAATTTAAAGGTATACAGAAATTTTGTAAGCACAGCCTCAACATACAAGCAGTCCCGGTGCAATGAAACTACACCGGAACTGCTTTATTTCTATAAAGGTTCGGCGGCAATGAGCTAGTTATTAGCGGTTCAGAAGCCCAAGCGCCATTTCTGGTCTGCAGCATCAGTCTGCGGAGCTGCAAGACTTACACCTGATCCGGCTACGGAAACCGTCAGCGCCAGATGATTGTGAACAGAGAGAATAGCTGCAGAGCCATCCTCATTCCTTTGTATAATCCAGCGCTGATTGTTATAACCCAGATAGGAATAGAGCTGGATTACATTCTGTCCTGTATTCAGGTCAAGAGCCTGGCCGGAGGCTGTACGGATTGAATAAGAGCCTGCTTCATCTCCGGTCGGCACAAATATCCATTTCTGGTCTGACGCTGCATCCGCCGCTTTAACTGTTACCGGTTCACCATTAATCTGGCTGCCCGTATAAAGGGATTTACGGGACGCTTCGTTTACCAGGCTTGAAGCCTGCAGCTTCGCCGGTGCAGCCCCGCTTACATTTACGTTCTGATACGAAGCAGTTCCCCCGAATACATGCAGCCCAAAATGCCCTTCGGCAAAGGTACCGTCCTGCACATCCATTAGTTTCTGCCCGTCCAGGTACACTGAAATATGAGGGCCGTCCGCCTGTACCTTCAGCTGGTAAATCCGGTCCGGCTGAATGAAGGCCGGCACCTTTGCCAGCACCTGCCGTTCTTCAAAGCGCCCGCCGATCTTGTAAAACAAGCGGACCGACTTCATATTCGGGTCCAGATTTAGATAATAACCGCTGCGCCCGTCCGCGCTTGCCCTGAACAGAAGAGAGCCTGCTCCCCCGGCTGTGCCAAGCTTCATGTCAGCTTCATAGGTGAAGTCTCCCGCCTGTTCTGCGGCGATATACTGGGCATCGCCGGAGTAGCTTCCGCGAATGCCGTCTTCACCAGCCAGCCAAGAGGCCATGGACAGATCCTTCGTCCAGCCGCTGAGGCTGGTCCGGAATTCCCCTCCAAAGACTTGCACATGGACACTTGCAGCCGCCTTTCCATTTGGGGTAGCTGCCGTAATAACAGCTGTGCCTGCTTTTACCGCCTTAATCACCGCCCCGGAATTACCGGCCTGCTGTATCGTAACAATCTCGGGATGACTGGATGTCCACTTCAGCGGATTTGTTCCGTTGCCGGGCCCATTTTCTACCGCTGCCTGCAGGGTCACACTTTGACCTGCACTCAGCTCACGTTCGCTGATATCCATCATGATCTGGGTGGAGAGACCAGCCCCGGTATTCCATACGGAAGCCAGCTTGTAGGCCTTTAGTGAAACCACCTTTACATTGCCGCCCTTGGTGTAGAAGCTCATTCCCCGGCTGGCCGGGTCCGGGAAAATGACATCCGAGAACACAGCCTTCCCGCCGTTCACAAACACCTCGACCGAGGATTCATCTACCAGAATGCGCAGCTTGATCCGGCCGTTCTCCGCTGCCGCCTGTGTCTCATGTCTGGTGCTGAACAGGCTGGAGAAATCCGTCGCTCCGGAAAGGGAACGGTCCACAAACACTGTGCCCGCAGCCGCCTTGTAACCAACAACCGTCTTTCCGCCATTCCCCTCACGCACATTAAATCCGAATTCCGACACACTGCTGCCGGCGGGAATCTCCACCTCGGCTTCCAGCTCGTACGCTCCGGCCGTGATGCCCTTCAGCAGATTCTGCGAAGAAGGGGATACTGTCCTCCCTGATGCCGAATAAAGCAGGCTGCGCAGCGATTCCAGCTCTTTAACCGGGCTCTGGGTTAGCCGGAACCCGTCAACTGTCTTGACCAGTGTAACTTCTCTCGGAACCGTCAGCTCCCCCTTCCAGCCCGTTGTCGGAAAGGCAAACGGATAATCCCAGTTCGACATCCACGCCAGCAGCACTCTCCGTCCATCCTGCATATCCGAAAAGGACATGGAAGCATAGAACTCCTTGCCAAAATCGGTTCTCAGCACAGTTCCGGGCGGATTATCATTCACGAATTTTCCCTCAGCCGTCAGATTCCCGACAAAATATTCCGCATCCGATCCGCCCGTTGCCGGATTCGCTCCTGTGCTGATCATCAGCACCCACTTCTTCTCTGAGGTTCCCTGCACCGTAAGCGGGAATAGATCGGGACATTCCCACACCCCGCCGCGGACATAGCTCCCGTATCCCCAATTATCGGTTAGCGTCCAGTCGAGCAGATTGGTTGAGGTAAAAAAACGGATATGGTCTCCGCCCGATACAACCATTACCCAGCGGTTATTGGCCTCATCGCGCACTACCTTGGGGTCGCGGAAATCCCAGCCTCCGGGGTCCTCCCCGTTTTTCCCGGGATTCTCTATCACTATTGGACGTTCTTTGGAATACACCCAGGTACGCCCCTGATCCTTGCTGTAAGCCAGACCAATCCGCTGGTTGCCGTTAGGGGCATCCGGATTATAGGACGTATAGTAGGCGAGCAGCCCCTGGCCGCCTGAATCCCCGAACAAACCCGAGGTGTTATTTAAATCGGCTACGGCAGACCCGGACCAGACATGCCCGTAATCATTCCACGGGAGGGCAATCGGGAGCCGCTTCCAGCTCAGCATGTCTGTACTGACTGCGTGTGCCCAGGTACCGCCGTCCTGATGGAACAGATGATATTCTCCGTTAAAATAGACCATCCCGTTCGGATCACTTACGGAACCGCGCATCGGGGTGTAATGGTACTGCGGCCGGTATTTTTCATTATTATAGCTGGCGGCATCCGTAACATAAGTCTTCTGAAAATAGGCGGTTCCGCTGTTTACGACGAGCCCCGTACTCCCGGACACGTAAGAGCTGTCAGTGACATCAATGGCCGCCGGAGTATAGCCATCCACAAAAATCTGAATCCGGCTCCCCTTCGCCTGCACCTCCACCGCATGTTTTGCCCCGGCTACACCAGGATAAGTACGGCTTGAGGTAGCAATGACCTTACCATCCGCCTTGGTTAACCGGACACGGAGCTGATTGCCTGTCTTGACCAAAGCCGCTTCATATCCGCCCGTGCCGTCGGCAGCCGACCGGAAAGCAAGGCCCGCATTTCCATCCGAAGGAAGGGATATCTGGCCTTCATATACGAAATCGGCAGCCGGCCTGTCATAGAGCAGCAGCGCTTTGCCCTGATTGCCGGAGGAGCCTTTTTTACCGTTCAGATCCGGCTGCCAATGGCCTTTACTGGTTATTACAGTCCCGAGATTCCCCTGCAGGTCACTCACCAGGATGTTCTGGAACAATGCAGCCCCATCCCAGACGTGGAGTCCGAGCTGGCCGGAGGTATAGGTATGGTCCTCAATATCAATTACCGGCTTGTATTGATTCCCCCAGTATACCTTCAGAGAGGAGCCCTGAGCCTTCACCTTCAGATGATAGATTTCGCCCTGAGCCAGAGGAACCTGACGCTCCTCCTGCAGGCTGCCGGCCCCGTCTGCCGCATCCCTCAGACGGATCACACCGGCTTGCGGTACTATCTGCAGCATATAGGCCTGTTTCCCGTCCCTGCTTGAGCGGAACAGCAGGGACGCATCGGGCTGTCCCTCCTTGATCATCACATCCGCTTCATAGATCAGATCCTCCGCAGATGTCTGCGATAGAGCCAGCACATTTTCCCGCAGGTCCGAGGTCAGCAAAAGTCCTTCCGCCGTATTCTCCTGTCTGCCTTTTCCGGCTGTGTACCATCCCGTCAAATTGCTATTTAGATTGGTAGCGGTTTCAAAAATCTTTATCTCCCCCTCGGGTCCTTGGCCTGCCGTCAAATCTGCCGCTGCAGCCCGGCCTGCCTCAGAATGAAATGGTGTTATCCCTGCTGAAGTGAATATGATTCCTGCGGCCAACAGAATATTCAGCCCAAATTTCGCTTTACGGTTCATCCTTCAACCTCTTTTCCTCTAAATAATAGTCCATATTGAAACACAAGGCCGGCTTGCTGCATCTGCATCACTCCGGCCTTGTATGCTGTTAAATCAATAATAGATTGAACTACTTCCAGACTTTGTCCATTGCTGCAAGACCCAGGGCCAGCGCACCGCATAATCCGGCTTGCTGTCCGAGACCCGGAGCCACAATATACTCATCCATTTGCGTGAGAATAGCATCCGCACTGACATAGCCGTTCAGGTTCCGGCGCACAGCCTCACGGATCAGCGGGAACAGCTGGGACTGCTGCATTACGCCGCCGCCGAGTATGACTTTCTCCGGGGAGAGCAGCAGGACCGCCTGGGTTACGGACTCGGCAATATAGAAGGCTTCCATCTCCCATGCCTGGTGCCCGGCAGGAAGCTCATGACCCTTCTTTCCCCATCTGGCTTCGATGGCCGGCCCTGCCGCCATTCCTTCGAGGCAGTCCCCGTGATAGGGGCATCTTCCCGGATAATGATCCTCCGGATGCCGTCTCGTCGGAACATGCCCGCCCTCAGGATGCACAAGACCGTGTACCAGCCGGCCCTCAGCATAGACACCGACACCGATCCCCGTACCCACGGTGATGTACAGGCAGCCGGACAGTCCCTGTGCCGCCCCCCATTTCACCTCGCCATAGGCTGCAGCATTAACATCGGTATCCCAGCCCAGCGGAACCTGAAAAGCTTGCCTCAGGGTCCCGAGCAGATCATAATTTGCCCATCCCGGCTTGGGCGTGGTCGTAATGTAACCATAGGCCGGGCTATCCGGGCGGATATCTATCGGACCAAAGGACCCGATCCCGATGGCTTCCACCCCTTTGCCCCGGAAATATTCAATCACTTGGGGCATCGTCAGATCCGGATGACCGGTTGAGAAGCTGATCTGATCCTCAATCCGTCCGTGCTCGTCCCCAATGCCGCAGATAAATTTCGTTCCGCCTGCTTCTATAGCTCCTATACGCATGTAGGCTGCACCTCCGCTTACTTTCTGCCGCCGGCTGCAGCAGATGAATTCAGCTCATAAAGTTCCAGCGACAGGAATACCTGCTCTTCCTGTTCTGTAAAGGCAGCCAGACCGGCGGAAGCAGGCCCAGGGAAAATAAGATCCGTAATAACCGCCTGACCGCCGCCCGCGAACACCTCCACCGAGGAACGGTCTACATAAATACTCAGATCACAGACTTCAGCCGGTGCCGCAAGCTTCGCAGAATGAACCCCCGGAAACAGGCTGTGGAAATCTGCCTTCCCGGAAGCGCTGCGGTCCACATACAATTGTTCCGTCTGCGCATTAATCCCGGCAACCGTTTGCTCCTGGGCACCTGCTTTTAAGCGGAAGCCGGCAGATGTACCGCGCGGAAGCTTCGCCTCTATGAGGTAGGCGTCCAGCTCAAGCCCGGCGCAGGCCGCATTAATTTCTTGCACCGAAGCATTCTTAAGGGACAGGACCGGGATACGCGCTGCTTCCAGCTCTTTGGCAGGCTTCTGGATGAGCGTCGCTTCCCCGTTTCTCGTTTCCAGTGATAGCTCACGGGGAATCGTCATCGCTCCGCGGAAGCCTTCCGTCGGTGTCTGCTGTGCATACATCCAGTTGCTCATCCAGCCGATAAACAGGCGTCTTCCATCTTCCTCGGGAAGATCGGACCAGCTCACCCCGGCATAATTATCCCTTCCATAATCGATCCAGCGGATGCGCTGCGAGGCTTCGTCAGGCGTGAATACGGCCCCGTCGAAGCTGCCTGTGAAATACTGTGTTCTGGAGCCTTCCTCAAAGGCCGGATCTGCGCCGATGCTCACAAGCACCACCCATTTAACGTTATCCTTGTTACCATCAACCGGCAGCGGGAAGAGATCCGGGCATTCCCATACACCATCATGCGAGCCGATCCCGGCACCGAATTCGCTGGCAAGGGTCCAGTGAATCAGGTCAGGCGAGTGATACAGGCATACTGTCTGGCCGCAGGCCACGATCATGACCCAGCGACTCCGCTCTTTATCCCAGAACACCTTCGGATCACGGAAGTCAATAAAGCTGTCATGGGTCAGCACCGGATTCCCGGCATATTTCGTCCAGGTTCTGCCGTTGTCCTTGCTGTACGCAATGCTCTGATACTGAACAGCAGGCTGTCCTTCCGGCCTATTCAGGTGATGCGTAAAGATGGCCACCAGGCCCGGCTTTTCCCCGAAAAAGCCCGTTGTATTCTTCCAGTCCACAACGGCGCTGCCCGAGAAAATCATACCCAGCTCATCCGGAACCAGCGCAACCGGCAGCTCTTCCCAGTTGATCAGGTCCTTGCTGACGGCATGGCCCCAGTGCATCTCGCCCATACTCATACCGTCCGGGTGATGCTGAAAGAACAAGTGATATTCTCCCTCGAAATATACGAGCCCGTTCGGATCGTTCATCCAATTCTTCTGGGGTGAAAAGTGATAGGCACCCCGGTAGTTTTGCTCTGTGATTGCTGACATATATGATTTCTCCTTTTCTCCCGGATAGATTGAACCGGGAATTCAGAGAAAGGGTCTGGCTCCGCTGTGGGCTAGGCTTGGATTTCGCCAGCTGTAAGGATTGGATTTAGACTGTACTAGTGATTTGTTTCGGGGATTAGCCGTAGCTGCAGAGAATGTTTGGGCCTCCGGCCGCTGTTGTGTCCAGATTTCTTGAATTTAGTCCGCTGATCGCGGTTGAAATCCGGACACTGCCTATGCTTCCGATGCTAGCTTTCCTACGGAAAGCTTTCAGGCGGACACTATCGTTCCTACAGCTCCAAACTTCTCCTCCGCCACTCCCCCCTGTAACTATATCCAAGTTCAATCCAATTAGCCTATCCTTCCGATGCCAGTCTTCAGTTCCAGCCTCATCCTCCGCTGCTCTGCTCCCTTTTCTCAAGATTCCCGTTCAATCTTTATTTTTATTTTTATATTACTTTCCCGTCGCTCTGTCATATCCGCCCTGCTTGATCTCCAGCCATTCCTGCAGGCCAAGGCGGTCCAGCTCCTTGAGATAGTCATTCCACTCGGCATCAATTTTGCCGTTCTGGTACCATTCAGTACGCATTCTGAGCACATAGGCGAACAGGTCGGTTTCAATGGTCGTCAGCCGGTCCAGCTCGTCGATGGAATGGAACACGCTTGGCATAACATTTTCCGCTTTCATGTTCGGAGCCATGATGTTCTTGACGATATCCATTCTGCCCTTGGCATCATCCGGCATGGTGGTGTACTTGCCATAATAAGAATCCAGAATCGCCAGCGGTCCGCCGATGCTTGTTTTCTCACGGAGCTCAACCGGAGCGGTGCCTTCCAGCGGCAGATGCTTCAGCATCCCTGCGGCTTCATCGAATTCAAAGATGTTCTGCTGAGTGTCATCCCCGTAGGTTCCCCAGTTGTTCTGTACAGACTGGATCGGATCATACAGCTGATCGACCCATTTCGCCGTGGTTTCCAGGTTTTTGTTGGCACTGGTTACGACCATTTTTCCGCGGCCCAGTCCCAGGGCGTTCGTCCGGGTTACATTCACTTCACCGTCCGGTCCGGCCAGCGGCGGCATCACCTCATAGGCATCGTTGGCACCGGAAATATTCGCCTTATCCCAGGAGAAATAAAGGCCGTACTTCTGATCCTTCCCTTTGGCCAGATAAGTGCTCCAGTCCTGGGTATAGGCTTCAATATCAATCAGTTTTTCTTTGTACAGCTCATTGATAAACTTCACGGCAGCTTTGTAGCCTTCTTCGGCAGCGGTAAAGACCACTTTGCCGTCATTGCTTACCACCGCATGGTCGGGATTCTCCCCGAGTCCGAATGATCCGAACAGGAACACCAGATCCTCCGCACCAGGCTTATTAATGAAGGAAAGCGGAATTTCATCGGCCTGGCCGTTGCCATTCGGGTCCTGAGTCTTAAAAGCAATCAGCACCTGCTTCAATTCTTCGGTAGTCGTCGGCATGTCGAGGCCCAGATTTTTCAGCCATTCCACATTGATCCACGGCATACTGTCCACTGCCTGAATTCTTTCCTTGCCGTTCCCCAGCTCTTCAATCCAGGGGAATGCGTAGATATTGCCGTCAGGCGCTGTGATCATGCTTCTGTACTCAGGAGCTTCCTCAAGCACCTTTTTAAAGTTGGGCATATTCTGCTCGATCAGATCATTCAGCGGAATGATCGTGCCGTCCTTGGCCAGCTTCAACAGCTCATAGTCACTGTAATCCGCGTTAAAAATAGCATCCGGAAGATCGCCGCTGGCTACAGCCAGATTTCTTTTTTCTACAAATACATCACTCGTGAAGTTCTTCCAGTTGATATGCACATTCGTTTTTTCTTCAAGACGTTTATTGATCAGCTTATCGTTCGGATCGGCCGGGGCCAGGGCAGAGCTTTGCGTAATGAAGTTTAAGGTAACCTTGCCGCTTGGGTCCTGCTGTTCACTGGCAGCACTTCCTCCCCCGCCTCCGCCGCTGCAGGCAGCCAGGAACATGAAGGAAGCTAGGACAGAGGCTGATGCTGCTTTTGACAAACCTTTTGAACGTGTTGAGCTTTTCATCGGATATGACCTCCAAAGTAAAATGAATGAAAAGAACCTATCTATGTGCAGCCTGCTTCCTATTTAATGGAGCCGACCATGACACCTTTTTCAAAATATTTCTGGAAGAACGGATACATAATGATCAGCGGCAGGCTGGAGATTACGATCGCCGCGTATTTGATGATTTCAGACAGACGCTTCATTTCCGCCGCAGCCAGCTGGTCACTGATCATGCCCGGGTCCACCTGGTTCTGGATCAGGATCGAACGCAGCACAAGCTGCAGCGGGTGAAGAGCGGGATTATCGAGATAGATCATAGCGTCGAAGTACGAATTCCACTGGCCGACAAAGGCATACAGCGCCAGCACGAAAATGATCGGTTTGGAGAGCGGCAATACGATGCTGAAGAAAATCCTCATCTCCGAGGCCCCGTCCACATTGGACGCCTCCTTCAGCTCCTTCGGCACCCCTTTGAAGAAGGTTCTGGACAAAATAATATTCCATACATTGACCGCTCCGGGGATAATGACAGCCCAGACCGTATCCAGCAGCCCCAGATTTTTGACCAGCAGATAAGTCGGGACAAGGCCGCCGCCGAAGAACATCGTGAACAGGAACACCGTCATAAACAAGCCCTTCCCTTTCAAGCGGTCATCCGACAAGGCATACCCGGCACATACTGAAACCGTAACGGTCAGCAGCGCAAAGGCGGAGGCATAAAAAACAGCGTTTGCAAATCCCCGCAGCATCGCAGGATTGGTAAGGATCATCTTATAGCCTTCAACAGACCAGTCGGTTATCCGGAACGAGATCCCCCGGCTCAGCAGAACGGACGGGTCCATGAAGGAGGCAATTACGACATAGATGAGCGGAAGAATGACCACCAGCACGGCCAGTGTCAAAAAGGCAGCGTTCAGCGCGAGCATCAGGCGGTCCAGCCGGGAATGTTTTACGAACATGAATGGTTGCTCCTTTCCTAATAAAGGCCTTCGCCCTCATTCAGCTTCTTCACGGTGAAGTTCACAGTAATCAGCAGAATGACGTTGATAACCGAGTTGAACAGCCCCACTGCGGCTGAGTAAGCATAGTCGCCCGACTGCAGGCCGATTTTGTATACATAGGTTGGAATAATTTCAGAGGTCGGCAGGTTCGTGGCCGTCTGCATCAGATAAGCCTTCTCGAAGCCGATGGACATGATGCCGCCTGCGGCAAGAATGAAGACAATCGCCATAATCGGCCTGATGGTCGGCAGATCGATATGCCGGATTCTTTGCAGCAGATTGGCACCGTCCAGGTTGGCCGCGTTATGCAGCTCAGGGTCCACATTGGCGAGCGCCGCCACGTAGATAATGGAAGCCCAGCCCGCCCCCGTCCAGATGTCGGACAGGATATAGATCCAGCGGAAATACTCAGGACGGGACATGAACATCACCGGCTCACCGTTAATCCAGCTGAACAGCTGGTTAACCGGCCCTGTCGGAGACAGGAAAATGAACAGCATCCCTACAACCACCACTACCGATATAAAGTTAGGGGCATAGAGGAAAAGCTGGATGTTCTTTTTAACCCCGGCGCGGCGGACCTGATTAAGCATCAGGGCGAGCAGAATCGGCACAGGAAAGCTCAGAATCAGGCCGAAAAAACTCAATTTAAGCGTATTCATAAAAATGACCTCGAAGTTTGGGGAAGACAGAAATTTCTCAAAGTTGTAAAGTCCCACCCATTCACTGCCCAGAATCCCTTTGATCGGGCTGAAATCCTTAAAGGCGATAACCGCACCATACATAGGACCGTATTTAAAGATCAGGGTCAGGATCAGCGCCGGTGCCAGCATGAGATACAGGAAATAATGCTTCTTCAAATATTCCGGGAAGGAGCTCCTCCTCACCGCTGTCACGCGCCGGGGATCCGCTTCTATTGAATTATGCAATGCCTTTACCTCCATTCATGTACATGGTTTTATAGTTCAAAGCTCCGGGGACACTGTTGAAAGGCTTACATTTTTCAGTGCAAATGCCCTCTGGTTCCTTTACAATTTATCAAATGAAAAACCATCAGTCAATACATTTTGTAAAAATAAATTTGTTCATTTGACTACTATTTTGTTCTTTATTGCCCTGTTTCTTTTGACAAAAATCAAGAAAAGCTGATTTTTTTTATAAAAACTCCGCTTTTAAGCCGAAAAACAGCATTAATACAGAATAAATCAAAATATCGCTTAAGCCACTCTATTTATTTTGTAAACTAATTTGTGCATTTGTAAAATTTAATTTGCTATTTTGCTAAAACTATTATACATTTAATGGAGTAGACGAAGAGAATCATTAATATAGAGGTGAACTTACATATATGGCACGGGGAAAAGTAACGATCCAGGATATCGCCGATGCGCTGGGCATCTCCAGAAATACGGCCTCCAAAGCCTTGAACGGCACAGAAGGCCTGCCCGAAGAAACCAGAAACAAGGTCATCAAGAAGGCGATTGAGTTAAAGTATAAACAGTTCTCATTGATGGAGCCGGAGAATGTCCTGCCAAAGAGCTCCCGGAATATTGCGCTGTTAACGGAGAATCTGCCTAATACCTCCCACTTCGGTTCAACCCTGATTAGCGGCCTGGAGAAGCACATCAGTGCAGAGGGCTACAATTTGTCCATTCACATCATTCGGGAAATCGAGCAGAAGTCTCTGACGCTCCCTAACAATTTTGATGTGGATAATGTAGACGGTATCATTTGTATCGAGCTGTTCAATCTGGAATACAGCAGGCTGATCACGGACCTCGGCGTTCCGACGATCTTCATCGACTGCTCCGCACATGTCTGCTACCCTGAATTCCAGGCGGATATTCTGCTGATGGAGAACGAACACAGCACTTATCATCTTACCAAAAAGCTAATTGATGGCGGTTACACAACCCTCGGGTTTATTGGTGATTACAATCATTGCATGAGCTTTAATGAACGGTGGGCAGGCTTCAACCGTGCCCTTACGGCGGCGGGAATTCCTCTTCAGGCGGAGCACTGTATCCTGGATGATGACCGCCTGTTCTTCGCAACACCTGAATGGGCAGCCGCGAAATTACAGGCCATGCCGGAGCTTCCCTCGGCCTTTATCTGTGCCAATGACTATATCGCCGTTAATATGATGAAGGCCCTGAAGCAGTCGAACTATTCCATTCCCGGGGATGTTGCCGTCTGCGGGTTCGATGACGGTCCTGAGGCGTGGATCATCGAGCCTCATCTGACCACGGTCCATATTTACAGCACGGAAATGGGGATCAAGGCCGCCGAAATGCTGCTCTCGCGGATCGAAAGTCCGCAGCAGCCCTATCAGGTCACCCATATCAATACCAGACCTGTTATCAGAGAATCGACGCCGGAATTTAAGCAATAAATCGGCCTAATACCGCCCAACCCGCCGCTCCTCCAGCTTCTTCCCGGCCTGCTTGTAGACCAGATACGTCATTTCCGTCAGATTTATTAGTCCGAGCGCCCGTTCATCCAGCACGGAGTATGTATTCGAGCCCAGATCGCAATTCATTCTGGCTCCGTCCGAATAAATCCGCTCTACCGGAGTATGCCCGTGTATGACGGGCTTTCCGCCTGTTAAGGCAAGCAGCTCCGCCCGCGGCTGATGATAGAAATCATGCTCATTCATCCACAGGATATCCCGGTCCTGCTGATCCAGCGGCTGACCGGGATTCAGTCCGGCATGGGTATATACATATTCGTCGTCCTCATAATACAAAGGTAAAGAACAGGCCCACACCATATGCTCCTGCCGGATGTCTTCATCCGGAAACACGGAAGCGAAGCCTTTCAGCGTCTCCCTGCCGCCGTGGCTCAGCCACAGCTTGTCCCCGCGCACCATATAATCGCCCATCATTTCCTCGTGATTGCCAATCACTGCATGGACATGCTCCGGATACAGCTCCATCAGATGTCTAATCAGCTTAACAACACCGGCTGAATCCGCTCCCCGGTTGATCATATCTCCCCCGAATACCAGCTGATCCCGGCCAGGCTTCACCTCCGCTTTTTTGAGCAGCAGCTTCAGTCCCTCCAGATCCCCATGAATATCAGTCATGAAAAATTTCCGCATCCTTTTCCCCCTCTGTCCTTTTTAACCCGCACAACTGTTATATTCTTTAATCATACCAAGCCTTCCGCCTGGCAGACAACGCAACCTTTACCATTTTGCAACTACTTTGCCTGAAGGTTGGGATATACTAGCCTCAGAGACAGCAAAGGAGATTATATCTTATGAATAAACCCGGCTTAAGCATCGGCGCCGTACTATTATTAACCCTGATAACAGCAGGCTGCGGCGCGCCCAAGACGCCCAGTGATCTGCTCCGCGCCCCTTCCCAGGGCAATGCCGACGGAACCATTACCAGCATCGTAAAATCCTTCCTTCCGGCTGGCTCCCATCTGACCGTCCCCGTTCATTCCGAGTCAGGAAGCGCCATTCAGCTTCAGGACCTGGATAAGGACGGCCACGATGAAATTCTCGCTTTTTATAAAACGGACAAAACCGATTTTGAAGTCAACACCCTTGTCCTGTCACAGTCCAGCGGCGAATGGAACAAGCTGACTGCTATTACCGGTGTCGGCAGCGAGCTGGATTACGTGCAGTTCGTTGACGTCACAGCAGACGGGCAGTTGGATGTGCTGCTGGGCTTCAGCGGCGGCAAAGGCCTGAGCAAAGAGCTGGCGGTCTATAGTCTGAAGGATGGTACCATGTCGGAAATCCTCAAGCAGTCTTATGATCATCTGGCCGTAGGTGACCTGACCGGCAGCGGGCAAAGTGATGTCGCTCTGTTCCAGACTACCTTTACTACCGATATGCAGCCAAGTGCAAGGCTGCAGCTATTCCGGCTGGCGGGCGGGCAGCAGCAAAGCCTGTCCGACCAGACTTTTGACGGGGCCATCATTCAGGCCCAGTTCGCCAAGGCGGCTCCGGGCACCAGCGCTCTGTTCGTAGATGTGGCAATCGGCGCACATTCTTCCTATACCTCCCTTCTGACTTGGGAAAATGACCAATTTATTGATATACTTGCAGCAGATGATTATCATCACAGGGAGCTTGCGGACAGCCGGGATATTACGCTCACGCCCCTGAATCCCCAAGCTGACAGCAAGCTTGGCGGGAGCAATATGGCGATCAAGGATTATCCGCTGCACAGCACAGATGTGAATGGCGACGGCATAGTGGAAATCGGCTTCCTGGTGCCTCCTGCAGGTACGGAGAGCATGGCCCCGCTGGCCACTCCGTTCATTACCAAATATTATCAATGGGACGGACAGTCCGGCCTGAAATTTACGGCAGAGCAGTTTGACAGATGGGGCTTCAACTTCCATATTCCGCAGAGCTGGAAGGGTAGATATGCGCTTGAAATTGCAGAGGAATCTCCCGAGCCCTGGAAAAACATCCGGTTCAGCTATAAGGAAGCCGGCTCAGGTTCCCGGGCAGCGCTGCTTGAGCTGCGGCTGCTGACCAGGCAGGAATGGCAAAGCGCAGAAGCGAAGCTGAAGGCGGAGAACCGCATTTATACCGTGCTCTATGAGCTGCAAAATACAGAGGATGCTGCGGCTCCCACCGTGCTTGTTGCTGTGCTGCCTCCGGCAGATGCAGCCGGCAAGCTGAGCGGCACCGGGCTGCAGGAGTATAACCAGCTCAAGCTGCCCCTGGAAGAGGTCCGGCGGCTGGCCGGAACACCGCAGCCGCTAGCAGCCCAATAAGGCGGTTAACCGTGATGACATTCTGACTTCGGTCTGGGGGCAGTATTTTATGGGGGAGCTCAAAATCGTGGATGTAAATATTAGCCGGATCCGCCAAAAAATCGGCCAGGACGCCACGGGGCCGCAATATCTGGAAACGGTGTGGGGATTCGGATATTTATGGAGGGTACAACATTGCTGAGAGGGATCAGGGCACGGCTCATTACCTATATAACACTTGTCCTGCTCCTGATCGTCCTGCTGCTGGAGGGGGTGTTTATTGTAGCTGTCCACTATTATTACCTGGGCAGTGCAATGGAGACCCTATCTTCACGGGCCACGACCTCCGCTACCTTTTTCAACAAGTATCTGGGGGGCTATTCGATCAACGAGCGGGCAAGATACATTCTGGAGAACCTCTCAACGGAAGAGAGCAGCAAGGTCGAAGTTCTTAACACTGAAGGGAATGTCATTATCAACTCGTTCGGCTTCTCCAGCTCGGAGAGAATTGATACACCGGATGTGAGGACTGCACTGAGCAGCGGCAAGGGGATTTACCAGAGTCTAACCCCGGTGGGCGGAGAACGGATTATGGCTGTCTCCGTTCCGATCAAGGAGGCCGGTGCCAACATCGGTGTGCTGCGGTATTCCGTATCAGCAGAGCCGCTGTACGATGTCATCATCACGATTGTGCTGAACGCGGTGTGGGTCGGGCTGCTCGTCATCCTGTTCGGCTTTGTGCTCAGCCTGATTATTGCCAAACGGATTGTCGGGCCGATTCAGCAGCTGACCTCGGTTGCCAAAGAGATGGCGACGGGAAATTTCTCGGCTAAGGCGGCGAAGCAGCATAACGACGAGATCGGAACGCTTGCCGTTACGCTCAATTATATGTCCGAGGAAATCCTCAAGAGCGAAAAAATCAAATACGACTTCATCTCTTCCGTCACGCATGAGCTGCGCACTCCCCTGACCTCAATCAAAGGCTGGGGCGAGACGCTGCTTATGGGTGATTTGTCCGATAAAAAAGAGACCCTGCAGGGTCTCGAGGTGATGACCGGCGAAACGGACCGGCTGATCGGGCTGGTGGAGGATCTGCTTGATTTCTCCAAATTCCAGGCCGGGGAGATTACGGTTGATCTGCAGCCGTATGATCTCAGAGGGCTGCTGGAGGACCTGCTGCTGCAGTTCCGGTACCGTGGCCAGACGAAGCAGATCCGGCTCTACGCCGATATTCCCGACCAGCCGCTGCCGGTTAACGGTGATTTCAACCGGCTGAAGCAGGTGTTCGTCAATCTGCTGGATAATGCCTTCAAGTTCACTCCGGCCGAGGGGGCGGTAAGCATTACCGCCGCTTTGCAGGAGGAGCTGATCATTGTCACGGTAACGGACACCGGAGAAGGCATTGAAGCGGCTGACCTGGAGAAGCTCGGCACCAAATTCTTCAAGGGCCGCTCACGCCAGTCCGGCAGCGGTCTGGGGCTGGCGATCTGCAAGGAAATCATCGGGCTGCACGGTGGCCGGATCAAGATAGAGAGTGAGTTCACGATAGGAACCTCAGTGATTGTTGAGCTGCCGCGATATATTATGGAGTAGCTAAACCCAAAACGCTTTGCTTTTATACGAAAAAAGCCGGGAATCAACCGGCTTTTTCGGTTTAACCTATGATTCAGACAGGCCGCTCAATCTCAAAAATCTCCCCGATCCCGGCATAATGATTACCGGCCAGACGGCTGACCGCCCCAAGCTTGAGCGGATCAATTCTGCCCTGCTCATAGATGTCTTCGGCAATATGAACCCGGACGACTCTGCCGATCAGCAGCTCGAAGCCCGGGAATTCTACTGTGCGTTCCAGCACGCATTCC
Organism: Paenibacillus sp. PastM-3; assembly: GCF_029893965.1. Classification (GTDB taxonomy): domain Bacteria; phylum Bacillota; class Bacilli; order Paenibacillales; family Paenibacillaceae; genus Paenibacillus_AQ. Next base: position 21,875 of record NZ_JARXXP010000012.1, on the reverse strand, counting down.
ATTCTTATCTTCGCTTCCCTGACACCCGGCACGGAGACCACCGAGCTTGGCACAGGCGTGAGTCCGGCGAGCGAAACCTCGCTCTGATCCGGCGCAAGGGGAGCTGCAGTCATATTAACCTGCTCCACATTGTCCCGGTCCACAATATGCACGACAAACTCCTGACGTTCCATAATGTTCCGTGCCGTATCCTTCGGTTTGCCTGCCGCATGCTGGATGGATAAGGAGATCATCGGCGGATTCGACGATACGATATTGAAATAGCTGAAAGGCGCACCGTTCAGCACCCCGCCCAGGGATAACGTCGTTACAAATGCAATCGGCCGCGGAATGATGCTGCCAACAAGCAGCTTATAATTATCCCTCTCCGTATTGTCTGCCGGGTCTATATTCAGCACACCGTTCATCCCTTTCCATAATTAAATTTAGTCAAGCTCTCTGATCTGGAACGGCAGCAGAACCTGCTCAATCTGTCCTCTGTGCGGCTCATACTGGGCAGGCAGCTTCAGCTCCGTGCCCATGGTTTCAGGTGTTTCATCGTGGGCAAAACCCGGAGGATCTGTAGCAATCTCAAACAGAATCTCCCCATGCTCCCTGAAATAAATCGCGTTAAAATAATTCCGGTCCTGCACGGGGGTTACCCCATATCCGTGATCATGCACATAGCTCTGCCAATCCAGCTGATCCTGGTCATCCTTTGCTCTCCAGGCGATATGATGCACTGTGCCGACACCCATTTCACCGCGCTGTACAGCGGTCATTTTGAGATCAATGACATTGCCGAGGTCAGCCAAAGAACGATAGCGTGCGATGTCATTTTCCCGGCCGGTAAAGGTAAGACCCAGCACCTGCTCCAGCAGTTCAGCCGTTGCTTCCGGATCAGTGGACAGCAGCGTGGCCCCGCCGAAGCCTTTGATTGCCACTTCAGGAGTAACGCCTCCGAAGGTCCAGTTATTCGGCTCCCCGGCTTCGCGTTCCACCAGCTCCAGATGCAGCCCGTGCGGATCATCGAATTCAAGCACCTGCTCCCCGAACCGTTCCAGCTCCGTAAAAGCAACCTTGAACTTTGCCAGTCTTTCTTTCCAGAAGCTCATCGCCCCTACCGGGATAATGTAAGTTGTTACACCAACCTGTCCGCCGCCGATTTTACCTTTGTAAGCTCCAGGCCAAGGGAAGAAAGTAATGATTGTCCCCGGCTTCCCGCCGTCATTGCCGAAGTAGAAATGATACGTGCCCGGATCATCAAAGTTGACTGTCTGCTTAACCAGACGCAAGCTCAGCACGCCCGCATAAAAATCCATGTTCTCCTGAGGATGACCGACAATCGCTGTAATATGGTGAATCCCCATTGTTTGCTTTGCTGCTACATTAGTCATTATAACCGACTCCTTTTAGGATAGTGTGATTTCAGAGGTTCATTTTCATACGATATTATGATTTAAAGATTCTTAACTTTAAGATATATTCCGGAAAATTATCTTTAAGTTAAGATAATTCCTTGATTTCAATTTACTCTCTTTTTATCTTAAAGTCAAGACTTTCCCCTTGAAATTTATAATACCAGAACATCGCCTGCTCAGCGTCCTTCTTTGATGTGATTCATGATTCCTCTTTTCTTGAGCCAGCCGATGAGCATGGCATCCATAAGACCGGTGAAGCATTTCCTTAGGACAATGTATAAGGAGATGCCGTGTTTTCTTTTCTGATGCGTTACTGTGACTTCCACAACCGAGAATCCGTTCATCCTGGCCAGAGCAGGCAAAAAACGGTGCATCCCGTTATATAAATGCAGACTGTCGGCCACCTCCCGGGTAAACAGCTTCAGGGGGCAGCCTGTATCCGCAATCGCTTCGCCGGTAATCCAGTTGCAGATCCCGTTTTCGAGCCGCGAAGCTATTCTTTTCAGCCTTGGACCCGTACGGCCCGTGCGTCTTCCGTTTACAAAATCAATTTTTCCGATAAAAGGCATCAGCCTGAAAATATCCCGGGGATCTGTCTGCAGGCCGGCATCCAGCAGGGCGATTAATTCGCCCTGTGAATGTTTGATTCCGGCTGAGATTGCGGCAGTCTGCCCGTAATTCCGCTTGAAATGAACGACCTTTACCGCCGGGTCCAGCAGGGCCAGCTCATTCAGCAATAAGGAGCTCCGGTCCTTGCTGCCGTCATTCACCAGCACCAGCTCATAGCTTTCGACTTTTTCCCGCAACGCTTCGGTAACGTTCAGGTAGAGCTCCTGTATGTTTCTCTCTTCGTTATAGACCGGTACGACAACCGACAGACAGACCACAGGCATCACCTCCATTTTTCAGCCAAGACGTCTAATCCGGGTCTCCCCCGCTGCCTCCAGCCGCTTCATTTCCACTTGCTTCATTACTTCCTCACCTTCCACATCGAGGTTGGGCAGCAGCCGGTCCAGCCATTTCGGGAAATACCAGGCAGACTTGCCGAGCAGGGTCATCACCCCGGGGACAATGAGCATCCGGACGACAAAAGCGTCAAAGAGCACCCCGAAGGCCAGCGCCAGCCCCATCACCTTGACCATAGGCTCCTCGGCCAGAATGAAGCCGGTGAAGACGGCGACCATGATCAGCCCGGCTGCCGTTACCACTCCGCCGCTGTGGCGGATACCGGCAAGTACGGATTTGCGGGCATCGCCGCTTTTCTTGAACTCCTCACGCATCCGGCTGACCAGAAAAACCTCATAATCCATCGCCAGACCGAACAGCACACCGACTACGATAATCGGCAGGAAATTGAATACCGGCGCCTCTGCATGGAATCCGAACAGCTTCTGGAAATGTCCATCCTGAACAACATAGGTAACGAACCCCAAGGTTGCGCCGAGTGACAGGATGAATCCGAGCACGGCTTTGACCGGCACCAGAATCGAGCGGAACACCAGCATCAGCAGAACAAAGGCCAGGCCGACAATGATCAGGCAAAACTTGGGCAAAGCCTGGTTAAGCTTCTGCGTGATGTCGATATTGACGGCTGTGCTGCCGGTTACGCCAATCTTCACCTGATCCTGCCGCTCTATTTCCGGAGCCTTGTCCCGGATCAGGTGAACCAGATCGATCGTCTGCGAATCATTGGGTCCTGTTGCCGGCATTACGGTAATCAGTGAGATGGTGCCGGACGGTCCGGTTACCGGCGGGTTGACTGCAACGACGTTAGGGTAAGTTTTCACTTCTTCCATTACTTTATTCAAATTGCCTGCCGCTTCAGCTCCGCCGTCCGTTTCAGCCAGAAGGACCAGCGGTCCGTGGTAGCCGTCACCGTAAGCCTCGGACAGAAGGTCATAGGCACGGCGCTCGGTTTTATCCGGCGATTTATGCCCGTCATTGCCAAGCCCGGTTTCCATGTGGAAGAACGGCAGGGCAACGGTTGCCAGCAATGCTACACCCAGGACTACAGCTACCAGAGGGCGGCCGGTAACAAATCTGCCCCACAGATTGCCGCGTTTTGCCTTTTGCTTGTCTGCTGCAGCTTTGACACGTTTCGCAGGCGGCTTAATCCGGCTGCCCAGCAGCTCCAGAATGGCCGGTACTACGAAAATAGTCATCAGGATGGCGGTAAATACACAAAGCGCTCCTGCGATGCCCATCGCGGTCAGAAACGGTACGCCGACAAAGGAGAACCCTACAAGCGCAATAATGACCGTCACTCCGGCGAACACGACCGCACTTCCGGCTGTTCCGTTCGCAATAGCAATAGCTTCCCTTCTCTCATAGCCTTCGCCAAGCTGCTGGCGGTATCTGGCGATAATGAACAGGGCATAATCAATGCCTACAGCCAGACCCAGCATTCCGGCCAGCGATAGTGCGAACGAAGGAACATCGAACAGGCTCGTTCCGATAATAATCAGCATAATGCCGAAGCCCAGCCCGAGGGCTGCTGTCAGTACCGGCAGCACACCGGTAAGGATTGAGCCCAATGCTACTGCCAGGATAACCAGTGCCAGCAGCACACCGAGCGCTTCGGTCGGACTGCTTGTAGCCATCTGCACGTAGCCGTCCCCGATCAGCTCGGCCTGCAGGCCTGCGTCACGCAGGCTGTCAGCAGCCCACTCCACCATATTCTTCGAATCAGCGGTAACCTCATCACCCGCCACTTTATAAGCAATGGTAGCATAGCCGATCGTGCTGTCCGCATTCAGGGAATGGTTGTCATACGGGCTTATAACCGAAGCAACCTCCGCATCAGCGGTCAATTCCTTGAGCTTGGTATTAACCAGCTGCTGTACAGGTTCCGAGGTTAACGTCTTATTCTCCGGAGCCCGCAACACCAGCTGAGTCTTGGCGGCAGCTCCCTGCGGATTGGGGAATTCCTTTTCCATGACCTCCAGCGTCTGCTGTGAGGCAAGTCCGGGAATCGTGGTCTCCTCCCCGAAATGGACGCCCATCGACAGGGCCACAATAGCCGCTGCGATGAGCAGAGTAAAGCTTCCGGCCAAAACCTTGATCCGGTTTTTTGCCGACCAGAATCCCAGCCGGTATAACCATTTTGCCATCAGTATCGTCTCCTCTTTGCTAAATCATTCTCTATGACCTTATCCTATAGAACAGGCAGCCTTCCGCCATCGTCCAAAGGGGCGGAGTCTGCCTGCCCTTTCGGGCAGCCCGCCGGGCACGGCAAAAAAGAGGCCCCGCCATGCGGAGCCCCTTCCCTTTATGCCTGCTTTATTCCTTTTGCCCTCCCTGGTAGACGGTTTCGTCCTGGCGTATCTCCCGGCCCTGCGCCCTGGCCTGCCCGAGCAACTCGGCTCCGTCATCCTTCGGCTTGTACCCGATCAGCTCTTCCAGGTAAGCGATATCATAATAGTTATCGCTATTGGCAGACGTTCCGTACAGGTTCAGATACTGCATTTCTTCCTTCGCCTCAATGCAGCAGATAACCAGCTGAAGCATATCGCGTTCGGAAATCCAGATATGGCCCGCACGCTCCGAATGAGGCCGGTCATCACCCGGAAAGTTGCCGATGCGGATGTTGAAGGAGGAAATCTTGCCCTGATCGGCGTATAGCCTGCCGAGCAGCTCAATATAACATTTACTCAAGCCATAGAAGCTGTCCGGCCGGTAAGGGTCAGACGGTTCAACCTGCTCGTCCGTCTTATAGAATCCGGTTGCATGATTGGAGCTGGCAAAGATAATCCGCTTTACGCCGCTCTGCACCGCAGCCTCAAACAGCTTGTACGCTCCGGCCACGTTCCCCTGCAGCACCTTGCCGAGGAAATCCTCTTCATCCTTGATCCAGGCAAAGTGAAGTACCGTATCAATACCCCGCGTCAGCTCCGCTATCCGTGCTTCATCGGCAATATCCATCTGAACAATGCCCTGTTCAGCATCCTCCTCAATATCCGCTCCAATAACGTCATACCGTCCGTCTTCCCTGAGTCCTTGATAAATTGTATTGCCTATCCTGCCTGATGCTCCTGTTACAAGCAGTTTCCGTTTCACGGTGAACCAGCTCCTTTCCCGCCGTTCATGGATAGTTGCGCTGTTAGTTATTACCCGCAGGAACGGAAAACTATACAAACAATCAGGTACCCGGGGCTATAAAATGCCGCGCTCAAGCGCCGTTGCCACCGCCTGTGACCGGGAATCCACGCCAAGCTTATTGTAAATGCTCGTCAGATGCGCTTTTACCGTCCGTTCGGCCATTCCCATATCAAAGGCAATTTCCTTGCTCTTGAAGCCCCGGGCGACGCTTCTCAGAATCTGAAGCTCCTTGTCGCTCAGCAGAGAGCCCTCACCCTTGCCAGGTACCGGAGTTGAGGCCTGCTCCCCTGCAGCGATCACTTTGGCCATGATCTCCGCCGACAGCAGTGTTTCTCCCCGTATGGCGGATTCAATGCCCCGGAACAGATTTTCCCGGCTCGTATCCTTGAGCAGATACCCCCTTGCCCCTAACGCAAGACCCTTCACCATTAGCTCATCCTCGTTGTAAGTCGTCAGAATGAGAACCGGCACCCGGCTGTTCCGGTCTTTCAGTATCTGCATCGCTTCCAGCCCGCTCATCACCGGCATATTCAGATCCATCAGAATCACATCCGGCTGCAGCTCATCGACCAGGCTCAGCGCCTGCTGGCCGTTCTCCGCCTCCCCGGCAATCTGAAACTGCTCGCTGGTCTCCAGGATCAGCCTCAGGCCCTGACGGACTACAAAATGATCGTCAACGATCAGAATTTGATATGGATTCATTGCTGTCTACTCTCCTCCGGTAACTTCTGCTTCGATGGTTATCCGTGTACCTGCCGGACTGCTGTCCACCGTCATCGTTCCGCCGATCAGCCTTACCCGCTCCTGCAGGCCCAGCAGACCGTAATGGCCCGGCTCCCTGCCGATTGTATTCATGCTGAAGCCAACCCCGTTGTCACGGATTTCCATGAACAGCCGTCCGTCTGCATCGGACAGCTCTACCCATACCTTGCCGGCCCGGGCATGCCTGGCAATATTCGTCAGACATTCCTTGACCATATGCAGGCTGTGCTCCATAATCATTCTGGACAACCGTCTTGTAAGGTTAAGCCGGGTAACCGCTTCGATCCCCGTCGCGTCCTGGAAATGCTGCAGCTCCACCTGCACCGCTTCCTTGAAATCCAGCTCCGGGGCGGACCTGAGCCGCAGATTGTCAATAGCCAGCCTGGCCTCCGCCAGTGTCCGGCGGGCTTGTGTCATCGACATTCTGGTAATCTCCTGCGCCTTCTCGGTACGACCCTGCGACAGATGCGCATCCGCCGCTTCCAGCTGCATGATCAGCCCGGCCACGCCCTGGGCCAGCGTATCATGCAGATCACGGGCCATCCGCTGGCGCTCATTGGCCAGCGTAAGCTCCTCGACCTTCGTATGCGCTTCCGAGAGATCACGCAGAAAGGTCTGAATCCGCAGCCGCTCCTCCACCTGCTGGAAGAACAGCAGCGCGTAAGCCACGACGACGATCAGCATCAGTGCGAAAAAGGGCAGAATAAAAAGCACCTCTTCCGTGTCGCTTAAAGTCAGTGCCGCATCAAAAAAGATTATCAGGCAGACCACCGCAACAATCACAACATTTCGGATCCGGTACGAAAAGGCCAGACTCTGCGCAACCAGTACCGGAAGCAGTCCAATGAGCACAGCCTGATAACCCCGGGGCATCAGAATTGCACACAGATAGATCAGAATGCCCTGCACGGCAAAATGCAGCCAGAAGTGCCTGTTCGGAACCCGGTAAAAATTCCAGTGCAGCAGCACATGAACCGTAAAGACGCCTGTAAACACCGCGCTGGTCAGAATTTGCGGATCATGGATAAACTGCATCATGACCGCCGATACATATACAATCGATACCCAGATCAAAACCGTCAGCCTGGATTCGAATAGTTCATTAATTAACAGCATTCCGTCCTTCTTCACTTGCTTCTCCCGTTTCCGTTTCACACATGCTACCCTCCCACGGTCTATTATAAGCACTTTACTCTATTTATCATATCTTGTCCGGCAGACGGCGTACTGTACAAAAGGGCTGCCCTTTCGGGCATTACCGGTCTGAGTATTCTTCCCGCGTCAAAATGGGTACAAAAGAATATTCATTACTTTCGCGGAAATCCGGGAAGTATAATAATGATTATCTTCACAAAAGAAAGGGAACTGCCAAGTGCTAACTTACCTGCTTCTATTCCTTCTCGGACTTGCTGCCGGCATTTCCGGCTCGCTGGTCGGGCTTGGCGGCGGATTTATCGTCGTGCCTGCATTAGCCTTTATGTATCCGGATATGCCAACCGCCCATTTGGCCGGGACTTCAATGGCCATGCTGCTGTTCAATTCCATTTCCAGCACTTACGTATACGCCAGGCAAAAAAGAATCGATTATCAGGCAGCGCTCTGGTTCGCAGCCGCCTCCATTCCGGGTTCGGTAATCGGGGCACTGTTCTCTGAACAGGTGGAGGGCAGAGCCTTTTTTGTCAGCTTCGGCATTTTTCTGATCCTGATTGCGCTGCTGCTTCTATTCAAGCCCAAAAAGCCCCTGACCCTGCCGTTTCATCCAACGATCAAGCGGAGCTTTACGGATGCCGGGGGCAGCCGGTTTGAATATGCTTATCATATGCCTACCGGCGTTACAATCAGCTTTTTTGTCGGGTTCCTGGCCAGCCTGTTTGGTGTAGGCGGCGGCAGCCTTATGGTGCCGACAATGACGCTGCTGCTCGGCTTCTCCACGCATATTGCCGTCGCCACCTCAATGCTGCAGATCTTTCTGTCGGCAATCGTCAGCACCTCTACACATGCCTATCTGCACAATATCGAGTGGATCATGGTGCTGTGCCTGGCTCCCGGCGCCATTATCGGCGGCCAGCTCGGCGCCCGGCTTGCCAAACGCCTGCCGGCCAAGCTGCTCCTGCGGCTGCTGTCGGTCTTCCTGATTATTGTAGCTGCCCGGCTTATAATGAAATAATATTCGGCCCCCGGCTTACCAGGGCAGCCGGTCTTCCATATAGAAGAAACCTCCGGTTGGCCCATCCGCCGGCAGAGTGGCGTAACGGAAGGCTGTCTTGGCGCCATCCTCCGGCGTCAGCTCGGCCTTGTCCCCGCCCATCCGAGTTTTTACCAGTCCGGGATGCACCGTGTTAATTTTCAGCGGGGTATCCTTGTATTTATTGGCCCAGTACACAAAGTCTCGCCCAGCGCATACGCGATCAACCCGATATTTTCTTCATTACCAGTCAGTACCGAGCCTTCAAACCACTCCAGCCGCTGGATGCATCGGTTACCTTAAAGGTCATATTCTCGTTATGCCTGATGAACTCCATTACCGGCTCCGCAATCGGATAGGAGACAACCACTCTCTCTGCATGCTTAATCAAGGCGGCTTCCCCCCAGGTTATATATTACGGTATGATTTTTTCTTTTTTTATTCCATAATAATACATATCAAGGCAATAAAGTTTACTATATTCGTAAAATACAACTGGTAGGATGGAGGAATCTTATAGCGTATTGGAGGGACCATTTCAACTGGCGGGCACAGGAAGCCACTTTACCAAAGTGGTTTCCTGCGGTAATTTATTTTGACGAATACAGCTCTACAATAAAAGGGTTAACATGGAATATGGTTATTCTCAATTCTTATACAAAGGGGCTATCACTTGAAAAAACTCATTTCAGCGTTATTAGCCATAGTGTTCGTTTTCTCAGGATGCTCAGGACCGTCACCAGAGAGGCATACAGCAGCTCCCCAAGTGTCCGAAGGAAGTACCAATATCCCCGCGTCTGATGCTTCAGAAGGAACAGTGAGGGAAGATACCGTTTTTATCAGCACTGCGATCGGATGGAAGTCTGTCTACCGCTATAAAGGAATGTTCAGCGAGGATACGGAGCTATTCAAAACGACGGATGGCGGCAGTACCTGGATCAAGATTGCTGACAGCAGCCAGGAAGGCAGCACATTGCCCGGCGGGGTCAAATCGGGATTAACTTTTGTGGATGATCAGAAGGGCTGGTTCACAGCAAATGCACCGTGGGAAGGCAAGGTAGGATTGTTCATTACTACCGATGGCGGGGTTACCTGGTCTGAAGAGCGGCTGGAAGTTCCGTCTATTTTGGAGTCCTCTCAAATCTATGTGTATCCCCCGTTATTTTTTACAGAGAAGCTAGGAATTTTACCCGCCCGTCCTGAAGACGAAGCTCATTCTCTGCTATACATTACTAGTGACGGCGGGAGCACCTGGAAGCCATTTCTGGATCATAAACAGGATCAGTATGAAGGTATAACGTGGGTTCTTTCAGAGGGTATCCTATCAGCGGAATATGCAGGACATTCATGGGGATACAGCATCAGCAACGGCGGCAAATGGTCTTCTCATTCCTGAATTAGCCTTGACTCCCAAGCCCCTATCAGAGATAATTACAGTTTGACCCAAATAATCAAGCTGCCGGCAGAGGCGCATTGAAACAGAGAAGGGGCGATTGTCATCAGCTGGTTAAGTGATCTTTATAAATTACAGAAACGGGAGCAGAAGAAGGACATCGAACCCGCTCTGGTCAATGCCATTTTCCGGATGTATGACCGTTTTCCCAGAATCGGCCTGAGGGAACGGACCGGGCAGCAGGATATGTCGCTGGATATCGCGGAGGCTTATATGGGCGGACGCAATGCGATGATCGAGGCCGGGGTTGGCATCGGTAAATCTTTTGCCTACCTTATACCCGGTCTGCTGATTAACCATATCTCGCAGCAGCCGGTCATTATCGCCACCTCCTCCATTCAGCTCTCCGAACAGATTCATAAGGATCTGCGGGTGATCGGGAGCCGGCTCGGATTTACCACGGTGCGTTCCGTAGTCGGCAAAGGCATGGGCCAATACGCCTGCCGCTACAGGGCCGGGGGCTTGAACAAGCCTGAAGATGCAAACTCCCCTCTGCCGAAGCTGGTAGAGCAGATTCTAAACTATGAAATAGATGAACGGGCAGATATTCAGGGCGGCATCAGCGATGCTGTATGGTCTGAAGTATGCGTGAATGACTGTAAATTTGAACAATGCCGCTACAAAAGCACATGCACCTTCTATGAGATGAGAGCCAAAATTAACGCCAGAGCCGGCGATATGGACTTCATCATCGTTAACCAGGACCTGCTGATCCGCGATCTGATCAAGAAAAAGGAAGGCACAAAAGGGCTCATCACCGAACGGCCGGCCCTGATCATCATCGACGAGGCGCATAATCTGGAGGCCAAGGTCCGGGATGCCATGACACTCGAATTCACCTTCCGGGGAGCCGGCCGTGTGCTGGATGATACGCTGCAGATTCTTTTTAAGCAATCCAGGGATAAGAGCCTGATGACGCAAGTGAAAGTTATCAAAGGCTGCCTGAGCAGCATTTTCAAGCAGGTTGAAACGGATTTGCTGCGTACCGCCAAACAGGATACGGACCGGGTAAAAGTATCTCAGATCCAAGGGGTTCCGTTTAGCCGGGCAGTGCAGGTGCTGAAGGAATTCAGTCTAAGCCTTTCGGTGTTAACGTCACGGCATGAGCGGGAGATTGATAATGCTTTTGAAGCGGTGAACGGGCTCATTGCTCTTTTGGATGTCCTGTCCGGCGCGGAGGATAACTACCTGATCTGGGCAAGCAAAAACAAGCGGGAAGCCACAGTCAGCATCTGCCCCAAAAACATCAGCCAGTTCCTCAAACACACCTTATTTAATGCTAAAACCTCCGTAATCCTGACCTCTGCAACCATGTGCCAGGGCGGCGATACGCTGGAGGAGCAATACGCTTATCTGACCCAATCCCTTGGCTACCGTGGAGATTATATGGAGCGCCAGCCCTCCCCTTTTGATTACGACAGCCACACGATGATGTACATTTCGGGCAGTGTTCCCTACTACAACCACGAGAACCGCAAGGATTATCTGGAAGCAGCTTACAAGGAAATGCTCCGGCTATGCAATGTAACGGAAGGGCGGACACTGGTGCTGTTTTCGGCCAAAGAGGATATGAAGTACGTGCATGAGAAGCTGCGGTCGGAGAAGCTGAACTGGGCGCTGCATATGCAGAAGGAAGGCTCCTCCCAGGATGGCGTAATCGCCGAGTTCCGGGCCAGCAAAGGTGTTCTGCTCAGCACCGGCGTCTTCTGGGAAGGGATCAATATCGAGGGCTCCGACCTGTCGCAGGTGATCGTGTTCCGCCTGCCCTTCCCAGTTCCGGCCGATCCCGTATACGAATACAAGGCATCCATGGCCGGTAACGCTTTAAAAGAGGTCTTCGTACCGGACATGCTGCTCCGCCTGAGACAGGGTACGGGACGGCTGATCCGCAGTGAAACCGATCTGGGTGTGCTCAGCATCATTGACTCCCGCCTGTCCGCTGCCGCCCGGAAGGACTACCGTTCCAAAGTACTTGAGGCTTTGCCGTTCAAGACAGTGACCGAGGATTTCCGGGTGCTGGAGCGGTTTGTGAAGGCGAAGGGAATCACGCGCAATGTGCAAAAAAAGACAAGCCCGGCGGATTAGCGCCGGGCTTGCTGCATTATCCCTTAACCAGCTTCGCACGGACCCGGTTAGAGAAATACTCAATGCTATCCCAACACGCTGAAGGTGCTGCGGGTCTCTGGAAGTGACATTAGAGCAGCACTGGAGAAATCCGCAGAATATTTTGAGTTAAGCCCGGAAGGCCAAATCATCGTAAAAACAAAAAACGATCTAAGCACCCAATAAGTGTCCAGATCGTTTTTTTCTCATTTTGCAGTTATCCAGTTCCGGAAAGTATAAACTAACAAATCCAATCCAACCGTATTGCTATGCTCTCCCGGATATAGCTGCAGAAACGTTCCGCAGCCAGTTTCCATCAGCGGCTCATGCTGCTCATCTCCAGGATAGATACAAAGGACATTATGCACAGGGGTCCGTTCGTATCTTTTTCTGCCCTGCTCCATGCTTACATATCTGAACATAAAGTATCCCGACATCTGCAGCATAGTATCGGTATAACTCTGATCTGCATAAATATTCCGGACAGGACGGTACTTTACCTCCAGGATCATAGAAGACACAAAACGTGTTTCATTGGTTGCTGAATGATCTGCAAATAAATCAATACGGATATCCGGTTTGCGTCTGGTATCCGAACTAAAGAAATGGGTCTGTTTCGTTAAGGCCATCTGGTCAACATCTTCTACCTGCTGGTCATACGTAATGACGATGAGACTGCTGCCCTTTTTCAGCCTCACTGCTGTCCCCTCCTGCAGGCCGCCCATATAATAATTTTGCTGTAACTGCTCAGTGATCGTATCATGATAAGGCTCATATCCAAGATAACCAAAGCTTTCGATCGTCTTAAAAAGCACATAATATTCGTAAAGCAGGGATGTAGGTTTAACAACAGGAACGAGCAACTCTTTGCCCTGACGCCCTTCTGACTTATTCCATGAAGCGGAACCCTTCCAGATTTCATAAATAACACCATAAGCATGATGATGGCCCAGCAGCAGCCGGCGGGGTGCCTGATCCTGGATTCCCCGCCAAAATACCGATAGAACCGTTTTTCGTAATGTACTGTAATTATACTTGCACTTCTCTTCAAACTTTTGCAGTTCACTCAGCTGCTTGGCTAGTAGGGCCAGATTCTGTTTTTTTCCGTAAAGCGTATTAGCGGTTTGATCCAGATGATTCCTCGCTACCACTTTACGCTGTCTCAGCTCCTGGAGGCTTCTTTCCTCCTGCTCAATGATATTCTCCAGCCGGTCATGCTGTAAGGAAAGGAGATGGTAGTCTGCATGCAGCGCAGTGATGACTTGTCCCATCGTAGCCAGGATCGACCGCACCCAGTATTTAATCAGACGGTTAGATTCCGAATCTGCATGCAGCTCCATACGCCGGTTTAAGGTCTTAACGCCCTCATATTTTGCTCCATGACCTGCCGCGCCCCAGCGTACACTCTTTAACGTTTGCCTGCGCTGGGCCGACTCGACCAGATAGATTTGTTTCAGTTCCGCTTCATGATTCAGTTCAATTACCTTCAGAGCCTGAAGCAGCTGCTTCTCGACCCCCTCATACCAGGTAAAATATCTCCATGACGCATATTGCTTCAGCACTTCTGTATCTGCAACAGCCCGTTTCATCTTAAGATAGTCCTGGATCAGGCCTTCCAGTGTCTGGTTCAACGTATCATGCATCGAGATCAGCTGTGCTTCATCAACGTTTCTGGGCCGGACCTCGAAGGTTCCATAATACGTAAGCCCCTGATGGATAACCCGGTACTGATATAATCCGCAACGCCAAGGATATTCCTCAGTACTGCGGTTCAACAGATGCCTGTTATGCTCCCTGGACAAAATAACCGGTTGTTCCGCCGCAGATTCATTTCGTTCGACTAATTGATCCCACAGGAGAATAACTTCATCATCTTCCCGGCCATTCGTCAGCTCCACACTTAGCTGCAGATTTTCGGTAACCCGAACAGGGCTAATGTCTGCCGGCTGCAGCATAAGATTATCCAGGGGAATCCGTTTGACGGATGCACCTTCCCCTTCCCATAAAGTCAGAAGAAACGGCAAATCAGTTGGCATAACCATGTACCGTCAGCTCTTTCGCTTTTTTCTTCAACAATTGAAGCGATTGCTCAAATGCCGAGCTTTTCTGGCTGGACAGCGCTTGAAGAATACGAACCAGTTCGCCTTCCTGGTAAACATCGCCATGAAATTCCCCGACCAGTCTGCCGATTGTTGCTTCCATTCCGGAAATCTTGGATAAGACCCGCTGCTTAAACTGGATATCCAAAGCCGTCTCCCTACTTATTGCTAACGAGCCGTCAGCCAAAACAGGAATATTACTGATGTAATGGGCAATGGCACAGACTACCCTGAAGGATATTCCCAGCTGGCTGTCAGCCTGCTGCATCGTTTCATGAATTTCGTCCATCAGTGAGATCTCATCATCCGTCAAATCAGAGATGTTTCCGTCAAGACTCCTCATCCATCCCTCCCGGAACACCGTTCTGGAAACAGGAGCTGCCGTATATGGAGCGGCGGTTTGATCCTGCTGCATGCTGTGCACCTCTCTGAAGCTTAGTTTCCGCGGTGTAATGATATTGGCCCGGTCGAGCAGCCGGTGAGAAAAGGCTTTGGTCGTCTCATCAAAATTCACCGTACCCACAAAGATGACATTATCGGCGATCTTTACTTCAGGCGGATAAGCATTAGTACACTGCTTCTGCGAATGATACAAACGAAGCAGACGTTTGCTTGCTTCTACTTCGAGTAATGAGATAAACGGGCTGAACCAGTGCTCAACCTGCGCCAGATTCATCTCGTCAAAAATAAACATATACATTTGCTCAGGATTAGCCTCTGCTTCCATCAGCAGGCTGACAAGCCCCGTTTCACTCTCCAGGTATTCACCTGTAGCCGGATTCAAGAACCCCAATATATCCCCGGGCTCATGATAAGAGGGCGAAATCGGCAGCATTTTCAGATTCTTACCGTACTCAAGACCAAGCGTCTCCCCATACAACAACGCCAGCTGTGATTTTCCAGTGCCGGACATTCCGCCGATAATCGTCAGCATGTTTGTTTTTAAGCTCAAATGTAAATTTATAAGGTCCGCCTGGTCAAAATACAGCCCCTCGGAGATTGCGTTATCTGCCAAGTGATCTAAAAATTCAGCTTCACTGACTTCCCGCACTGCCGTTAAGTTCTGTACCGCATCATGGGTCAGTACATGAGCCGGCTCGTCAGCAGGTTCATTCACTACCGGAGCATGCTCTATATTCATCGTCTCAATTGTGCCTGTTAGCAGTTGTTTTTTCTTCCGCTCAAGCCGCTTGTCCTTAGCCTCATGCAAGGAGAAACTATTAGCGTTCATTTCTCTCTGCAGACTGGCAAGATATCCGGAGGTCACAATGTATGCCTGATCTGCCTGTCTGATCAGCACGTTATTAAAGAACTCATGGGAGACCTCCAGGCAGCGGACCTCATCCGGATTTTGCAAATAGTATGTAGTAGGATTGCCCGATGTTCTCAGTTTCAGATTGCTGTACAGCACCTTGTCGAGATAAAGGAAGGAGGGGCCTCGTAAAAGATCAGGGTGGTGCGGCAATACAAAAGGTCTTCCTTGCTTCAGACGCTCTTCAAAGTCTCCGCCTCTTTCATTCACTCCTAATAAGGGGCCCGGGATGATTTCATATTTTTCATCTGCTGCCTGCTCATCAGCCTCTTCAACCTTCAGAATATCCAGAAACAGGTTCGTACTGCTTGAATACAGCGAGAAAAGCACCAGCTTGTTCTCCAGGCTTTGCTGCAGCTTTTTCCTCTGGTCCTCCGGATTCAAATTGCTGAAATGGTTGACGAGCTGAGACTTTATTTTCTGCAGATTGTTGGGGCTTCGGGTGCTGCCGCGGAAGATTCTGTTCTGGTAGGCAAAATATTGGGCAATCTCATCCGGAAGATCCGACAGGCATTTAAGATGAAAAGTAATAAAATCATAACTGTCCACCTTCACCGGCTCCAGCATGGAATAAGCCAGCTCTTCTTCTGTTGTTAATCTTCCGACAAAAACAGCCTTCTTCAAGCGTGCATCAATGTCACTTGTAAGCTCACGTGTTAATTTCATTTATCATTGCTCCTTCGAAATAATAGATGATTTGTCTTGTTACCGCGCTTACGCCGCCGCTTACCGATTTAAAGGGACGATCATAAGCTTCTATAAGCTCATCCAGGTAAAATTGCTCTTTTGACGAAAAGCTGTCGGAATGAACAAATATATATTTAATGCCGGATTCCAGTTGATGCTCCAGCAAATCCTGCGTATCCCGGATCGTAATAATCTGCTCTGCAGGGAGCAGGTTAGCGTAGTCCTCCCGGTCAGAACGGGTAATCAGTACAAAATCCGACTCTTTGACAAGCCGGAAATCATCCGATTCCCGGGCAGCGGCAGCCTGCGTTAAGGAGATGTGCTGCTGCATGAGTGAATCCTTTTCCGCCTGCATTGACGTGCGCGTCTTTTCCAGTTCAGCTTCAGCAGCTGCCAGCTTGCCCTCAAGCCCGCCAATCTCCTTTTTTAGCGCAGCATCAGCCTCTTCTCTGTCTGTGTTCAGCTTTTCCAGCCTTTTGAGCCTGCGCTCCTTGGCCTTGTCTTCCCTTTCCAGATCACCCTTTTCCTTCAGCAGGTCGGTCATTATTTTCCAGACTGCCTTCTGGCTGTCATGAAAAGCCATCTGAAAAAAGGCGGCCTTCTCACCTTCCGTCCATTTGCTGATTTCGCCCATTTTAGTAGAAGCTAGCAAGGCAATTTCGCCGCTCTCAACTGAGCCCTTTTCCTGGAGCCACTCCTTCAAACTGCCCTCTATTTCCGGATTCAGATTCAGCGCTTCTTCCATAAGAAAACGGACGGCATCTGATGCCGGAGGATCTTCCCAGGCCAGAGCTTTTATTTGCAGCTGCCTCTTGAAGGCCAGCTTTTTTGTCCCCAGCTCTTCCAGGGGATGCTTCTTTTCTTCTATGTTCTGCTGCATTTTGACCACACTCTCATTAAAGAGCGCCGGGAATAATATGCCGGTTACTGCAACAGCTTCTGCGGGAGTAACGGTATCCCCGATCCTGTATGTATGACAAAATTCTTCAAAATCTATTTTCGCTTCCTTTACCTTCGTTATATTGGGGTCATACCATTTCTCCATCCAGGAAACCGGATTGGTAAATTTCTTTATTTTCTCCACTGTTTTTTTGCGCAGCATGGCTGGCGGGGCCTTTACCGGATTTTTGAAGCCTTGTATTGGCGGCTGCACGATTGCAGCCATCCGGCGCACTTCATTTTCACTCAGCAGCTTATAGATCATTTCCAGCCAAACCTCTGAATCAATTGTTTCTTCAACGTTTTCTTGAGCTTCTGTGGCCATAGTTGATCTCCTTTTGTTGGTTTCTTCTTGTATATATTAAATCATAGCAGTGAGTCACTTATTTGCCAGGGAATGTATGTTCTTTTCTCCATAGATAGTTTTGACTATATAAAATCGGTATATAAATAATAGGCCTGTCTCAGATGTTTTGAGCCAGGCCTACCCATTGATGCTCTATAAGTAAAATCCTAGATTTCTGAAGCCAAGGCATGGTTTATTTTCTCTGTGACTAGTGATAGATCGGACAGGACTTTAGACTTTAGCTCCTTTAAAGACAATGAAGATATCTCTCTCTTCTTCAGTTTAGCTATTTGAAGATAAGTATGACTTAACGACCAATTTTCGGGAAGAACTAATTTCTGTTTAACGTTCGTTTGAGCATTTCTATAACTGGACAAACGGATATCCGGCATTTTCTTTTCCACCAGATAAGGGGATGGGATCGTTTTTATATCCAAAGATAAGTCGTTTCCCCATGAAAAATATATACCGATATCAAATTCCCTCTCCGGTCTGCGCCATTCAGGTACATAGAGGATGTATTCGTGCAGGATGCCTGCCTTTTTGTTCTCGACATTCCGCTGTGTTAGAAGCCCTGTTATTGAGCCGCTAAAAATATAGTCAGTTATCCGGTCAAATAATATTTCTTTGGCAAGCCGGTTTGATCTCCACTGTGCTGGCGATCCTAAAACGTTTTGTAGAGGAACATCAATCGCTTCCTGAATGGGCAAATAGAATGTTTCCTGAAAATATTCCCACCATGAAACTAATATCTGATTCTGCGGATCAATATGATCCTTCAGAAGAGTGCAAATATCCCGATGAACAACAGTGACAATTTTACGGTTACGTAGCTCGTTAAGTTTCTTGTCCGAAACATATCCTGTTTTGAAAAACACCGGGATCACTATCATTTCGGAATGTATATCCTTAAGCTTTGCCAGATAGTGCTCTAGCTGTTCAAACCGGTTCTCGTCGCTCCAGGTTTTGTCTTCAATCAACACTTGAAACTGCCCGCCGGTTATTTTAGATGTAAAAGTAAGTAAAATATCAATATTCTTGAGTTGCTGCTGAATAGTAAGCGTATAGCTGTCCCATGATTCAGCGGCGAAATCGTTCTTATTCAATTCTCTATAGTTTTGTATGATCTGGTCCAACAGCTTTCTTGAAATCGTTCTGACAGATGATTCAGCCTCACTATCCGCATGCCTGAAAACCCAGCATAGAAAGGCATCCTGTGCTAATTCCTTTGTTGCAAAATGAAATAAGTTAGCCATTTGATTGATCTCCTTAAAATTATAATATCAATACCACATTAACTGCTCCCCGTTTAGTTTACCTCTATTTCCCATTATTCGTCATCCTATGTACAATCACAATTCATCCGGCTTGTATAGGATTCAAATATATAAGCCCATACCGTATAGGCATGGGCACTGTAACATCTATTAAAGGAACCTTCTTGTTAGACGCATCAATCTACGCTAAAGCCCTCCACCCGCAAATGCTCCACATTCACAAATTCGATACTTGCCCGTGATGGTGCAGTTATGGGCATACACATTCCGGACTCCGCCGGACATTCCGCTGCCGATCACAAGCCCTCCGTGAAAGACCGCTCCGGGATTTCCCCCATCTCAAAAGGGGTTCCGTAGAAATTGGTTTTCAGCATGGTATTAGCTCTCCACTCGCATCGCTTCAGAATAACGGAACAAAAAAATAGTATCACGCCAGACCCCGGCCATGAATAGATAAAAGAGCTCTGCATTTGTAAAAATCGAGCCTACCGTAATGAAAGAAAAGAAAAAAAGCTTTTAACGCTGCCTGCTGCTGTTCAAAAATCTCGTAGAAGTCACTAGTGCACGCCTTCAATACCGTAGCGGAAGGTTCGTCCGGTCTCCGGTTTAACCAGAGAATCAATATATTCCATAATGGCTTCCAGGTTCTTGGCACGGGCATTGACCACGGCGGTCATAAACCCAGCTCATCCCTGCTGCGGATTTGAATCCGGGTCTCAAACTTGCCTTCCCGCACATGTCCTTTTATACAATGCTTGATAGCTTGATGGAATGTCAAATCATTCTGTCATAAATAAATTTAAATATATCAATTTTACATAGCTACAATTCATAGGGAAAGGTGTCGATATACTATACAGACATTAATTTTTTGCACAAAGTTGAGGAGTGGGGAAATGAGAGACAGATGGGGAAATGTAACGGGAAGAATGAAGCTTACCATCCGGATGAAATTGCTGGCCGGGTTTCTGGTCGTAGGAGCACTGCTTGCCTTCGTAAGCATGTTTGCCCTATCCCAGATTCAGGATATGTCCAAAAGTGCGGAAGAAATTGACCAGAGCCGAATGCCCAGTGTCAGCCTGCTGGGGATGATGAACGGTGATATCTCGGACATAGAACGTCTGGCTCTTGGCATAATTGTCGAAACAGATACTAATGAGATTGCAAAGATGAATGAGTCTTTACAGCAGCTTGAAGTCAAAATTGAGGGGGAACGCAAACAGCTGATTTCGCTTCTTGAGGGCAACACTGAAGCATTGGCCTTATACGATACCTTCAGCACGAATTATGATGCCTACCTGGCTAAGAAGCCTGCATTTATCGAACGTGGTATGGCTAACGATTTCAGCGGAGCCAGCAAGCTGCACGCGGAGTCCTATCCATTATGGTTTACTGCCAACGATAACATTTCCCAGCTGATCACACTAGTCAATGAGCTATCAAAGCAGGCGACTACTGATTCATTGGTATCCGCAGAACGAGCCTTTAATATTATATTGGCTGTAACGGTTATTTCCTTGCTGCTTGCTGTATTTATCGCCTTCTTCATTGCAGGCATCATCTCCAGACCCATCCAGAAGCTGAATACATCGGCGATGCTGATTGCAAACGGGGATTTGACCGGTGAAACCATTACGCTTAAAAATAAGGATGAGCTGGGCACACTGGCGGCCTCCTTCAATACCATGACTGGCAACCTGCGTGCGATGATACAGTCTGTTTCCACGACTTCCGAACAGGTAGCCGCTTCCTCGGAAGAGCTGCTGGCGAGTGCAGAGCAGAATACCAAAGCATCCGAGCAAATCTCTGAAACAGTCGAGCTGCTGGCGGCCGGTACAACGGAGCAGGTGAACATAGTGAAACGTTCCTCCCAGGCGATGAACGAGATGTCCCTTGGTTCTGAACAAATTGCCCAGCTGGCCCAAAGCGTATCTGTCTCTGCTGTGGATGCAGCGAACCAATCGGCGGAGGGTAACCGGATTGTCCGTCAGGCTGTAGAACAAATGGGATCTATTCGTACATCCATAGCATCACTGACAGAGCTGGTAACCGGGCTGGGAGAACGCTCTGCAGAGATTGGCAGTATCACCGGGGTCATTAATAATATTGCCCGTCAGACCAATCTGCTTGCCTTGAATGCGGCCATCGAAGCTGCACGTGCGGGTGAGCATGGCCGGGGATTCGCGGTTGTGGCCGGAGAAGTACGTAAACTGGCCGAGGAATCCTCATTGTCTGCACAGAAAATCACTGATCTGGTACAACTCATTCAAAGTGACACGGACCAGGCTGTAGAGGCTGTACAAGTGAACAGCAGTGAAACGGAAGCGGGAATTGAGATGGTAACTGCAGCAGGTCAAGCCTTCGAGCAAATCTCAGAAGTAGTAAACAAAGTTGCTGGTGAAATTCAAGAAGTATCCGCCGGCTCGGAAGAAATGACAGCTTCTACGGATGAATCGGTCCGGTATATGAGTGAGATCTCCATGATTGCTGAGGAATCATCAAGCGGAGTACACAATGTATCTGCTGCAACAGAAGAACAGCTGGCCTCCATGGAAGAGATTTCCACATCTGCAGGCGCATTGTCCAAGATGGCAGAAGAGCTGCAGGAACAGATCAATAAATTCAAAGTGTAGCATTCAGCCGGGGAGAGATCCCCGGTTTTTGTAATGCCTAATGCAGTAAGTCTCAATCTTGAACCGTCTAGAGATCCCGGCAGGTAAGTAGTAAGTGAATGAGAGAGTTATGCTATTGTAGACATCTTCGGGAAAAACAAAAAAGCATCCCATTAAGGGATGCTTTTTTCGTGCTTGGCGGCGTCCTACTCTCCCAGGACCCTTCGGTCCAAGTACCATCGGCGCTGGAAGGCTTAACGGTCGTGTTCGGGATGGGTACGCGTGGAACCCTTCCGCTATCGCCACCAAACATGCGTCTGTGAAACAGACGCTGCCGCTAGACATTTGGTTCAACACCAGAAGTGCGAATAAATGTCGTTGCGTTACAGGCTTGATCACCTGAAAACTGAATCCGAAACGAAGATGCGTTTGCCCTTGTTACGGGGCCCCCGGAAAGTATTCGGATTCGGCTTCGTCAGCCTCTTCTTCACTTTTTGGGGTAGTTTGTTGGATAAGCCCTCGACCGATTAGTATTGGTCAGCTCCATGCATTGCTGCACTTCCACCTCCAACCTATCTACCTCGTCGTCTTCAAGGGGTCTT
>NZ_JARXXP010000011.1 GCF_029893965.1 Paenibacillus sp. PastM-3 | reverse complement strand
AATAACAGGAGAATCGCTGCTCTGTTTAAATTTTAGACTTTTGAGAAGAGAATGAGCCTGTCACTACCAGTAGAATATCTACTTATGGGACAGCCTCTTTTACATTTCGGAAACATAATGCAGAGGATGAAAAAACGGCCCTGTCCTTCCCGGAGTCAGGAGGAGGACAGGGCCGCTCTGCGAGAGTGCGGTCAGCCGTTATTTTGCTCAACGGTCCGGGCGGAAAAATTACGCTGGACCTTAACGAGGCGGCCCAGCAGCAGAATGGCACCGATGGCGAGACCGGTTATCAGCCCGATCCAGTAGCCGTATGCCCCCATGTCTGTATAGGTGGCCAGCAGATAGCCGGTCGGAAGACCGATCACCCAATAAGCAATAAAGCAGATGATGAAAGCCGGATTTACATCCTTGTACCCTCTCAGCACGCCTTGGGTCGGTGTGGCTATTGCATCGGAAATCTGGAAGAAGATTGCGTAGATCAGGAAATGCTGGATCAGGGCAATCACCTCGGATTCGTCCGAATAGAGACCGGCTACGTGATTGCCGGCGAATAACAGGACAAGTGCTGTTAGCAGCGACAGTACAGCAGCGGAGCCAATGCCCATAATGCTGTATTGGCGGGCATCCTTCAGCCGGCCGGATCCGCTCTCAAAGCCGACGAGAATGGTCAGGCTCATGCAGATGCTCAGCGGGATCATGTACAGAGTAGAGGCAAAATTGATGGCTGCCTGATGAGCAGCTATCGTAACAGTGTCGAAGCGGCTCATCAGCAGTGTGACGGCAGAGAACACAGCTGTCTCAAAAAAGATGGAGAACCCGATCGGCACGCCGATCTTGAGCAGCTCCTTGAAGCTCTTTAGAGAAAGTCCGTAGAACTTGCGGAACAGCTGCAGGCCCTTGAACGGCTCAAACCGGTAAATGAAATGCAGGGCGACTGCAAAGATAACCCAATAGGTAATTGCCGAGGCAACACCCGCCCCTACACCGCCCATCTCAGGGAAGCCAAACTTTCCGAAGATCAGCAGATAGTTCAGGCCGACATTGACCGGAAGTGCAATCAGCGTAATCAGCATCGATACGCGGGTCTGTCCCAGGGCATCAATGGTGCTGCGCAGTACGGTATACCCGAACAGGGGGATAATGCCGACAGAGATGGCGCAGAGGAAACGGAAGGCAATATCCCTGACCTGCGGCTCCAGATTCATAAAGTTCAGAACCGGGGACAGAACAAGGCTGCCTGCAGCCAGCACGAGGAGTGAAATAAGCAACGAAAGCCAGATGCCCTGGGTTACCTGATAAGCTACATCTTTATTTTTCCGGCTGCCGATCAGGTGGGATACGATAGGGGTAATGCCCATCAGAATCCCGCTGAGGCCGGTCTGGATAGGAATCCACAGGCTTGTGCCGATTGCTACACCGGCAAGATCATCCGTGCCGTATTTGCCGGACATATTGGTGTCGAAGAAGGTAATGGCCGATAAAGCGATTTGGGTAATCAGAATGGGAAAAAGAATATGTAAGAATTGCCCGGTCTTTTGTCTGAGTGAATGCGTTTGGTTCATGGATTGCTGCCTCATTATCTGAATAAGATTTTTAAAGATTTTTTCCAGGAAAAGACCCGGCATAGGCCGGGTCCGGAATCCGCTTAACTGCCGCATATAATGGTTATGATGGC
Source organism: Paenibacillus sp. PastM-3 (assembly GCF_029893965.1). Classification (GTDB taxonomy): domain Bacteria; phylum Bacillota; class Bacilli; order Paenibacillales; family Paenibacillaceae; genus Paenibacillus_AQ. The sequence continues at coordinate 183,529 of NZ_JARXXP010000011.1, read as the reverse complement.
TTAAACGTTATTGCTCGTAATCAACATCTGAGGTGTAACGGTTATTGGCGTTCCAAAGCAGGAACTCATCCACGTTCTCGTCTTTCAGCGCACGGATCTGATCTTCAACCTGCTGCTTGCCGTATTTAATGAAATGACCGCTTCCCAGCCAGCTGGCGGTAAAGTCCTGAATCCACGGCCGTATCACCGGCTTGTAGCTGCCCAGCGGGTCCAGCTTTTTATGGGTATCGACCATTGAGCCCTTGATTGTAGCGTATGGATCCTTATCGGGATCCTTAACATCAAACCAGCCGGTGGAGTAATGGCTCGGATATACCATCGGACTGATTACATCGACATTCTTGGAGATTTTGACGAAATCCTGGCCGATGCCTTCTGCTGCAGGGACAGATGCCGCATAACCGAAGATATCAACGGATACTCTGACACCGAGCGGGGCAAGTTCAGCCTTGGCATATTTGACGAAGTCAGCAATGATTTCGACGCGGGGCCGGTCGCTCTTGGTGTATTTCAGCACATCGGCACGCTTTTCAAAACCCTCAGGGAAGCGGACGTAATCGAATTGGATTTCCTTGAACCCGAGCTTCGCCGCTTCCTTGGCAATGTCCACATTGTATTTCCATACATTCTCATTATACGGGTTAACGAAGCTGTCGCCGCCTTTGTTCTTCCAGACGCTGCCGTCAGAATTGACGAAGGACAACTCCGGATGCTTCTTGGCCAGCACGGAATCCTTGAACACAACAACACGGGCAATCGGATAGACGTCATGCTCCTTCAGCCGTGTCATAAGCTTGTTGATATCGCCGATGAAATTCTGGGGTGTGCCCATTTCCTGCAGCTCGGCATTGTCAGTCTTATATGTGATATATCCGGCGTCGTCCTTAATGTCGATGACCATCGAATTGAGTTCAGTCTTATCAAGGAGAGCGAGGAGCTGCTCCATCCGGGAGCCGCCTGCGCTGTAAGCCGTGACGTAGATGCCTTTGACCTTTGGCGCATCAGGCTGCGGATCGGTATGAAGTGCGCTGTCAGCTGCAGGTGTAGCATTTGGGGCAGGGGATGGTGATGCATTGCCGGCTGACGTATTCGGTGCAGCGGATCCGGCCTGTTCAGCCGTGACAGGTGGATTAACAGCTGACTGCAGGGCTGCGGAGACGTCGGATTCATGTCCGCCTGACTGGACGCCGACGCTTCCCAGAGCCATCATAAGTAATGCCCAGGTGATGTTCATTGTGTATTCTCTCCCTTTATGTACATTCCTTTAAAGTATAATGGAACGGCAGCATCCAAAAAGAACAGACTTGTAACAATCCGTGTAATTTTAGAACGCCAGAATATTTTCCGTCCTTTGAGTTTTTAAACGGTCTGTACCGATTCTAAACCTCCATATTAAAAGTAAATGCCGCCCGGAGCGGCAATTGCTGGCTCCGGGCGGCAACAAATCAAAACTTGCCATCAAGCGGTTGTGCTTATTGAAGATACGCAGGATTCTGATGCTCACAAATGCTGTAATGGATGATATCCATGGCATCCGCCGGTTCCAGAATGCTTAGACCGTCGCGCAGCACGATTACAGAATTCAATTCGTCCTGCTTGAGAAACGGCATCATATCGGGATACCACCTCATGACGATTGCTGACAGTTTTACCGTTTCCATTTCCATAATAGTCACCCTTTCCTTTTTCGAATGGTGCTGAACGGTTCATTCAGGGAACATCCGTAAAACGAAGTGCCTGGAAAAAAGAGGGGTAAAGCACAATCCTCATGAATTTATTAGGTCCTGCGTGAATCTAATATATCACAATTTTAAAATACGCGCATATCTTTCAGCTGGATCTTCTCCGGAAGGAGCCCATGACGCCTACGGTTTCCACAATATTGACAAAGGCCTGCGGGTCGCTGGCTTTGATGATCCGTCTCAGCTCTGCCAGCTCATAACGTGTTGTCACAGTCATTAGCATGTCCCGTTCGATATGAGAATAAGCGCCTTCGGTCTTAATCTTGGTTACGCCCCGCTGAAGCGGAAGGAGCTGCTCAAGCAGCTCTTCTGTGCGGGTTGTTACAATATATACCGTAACTTTGATGTGGCTGACGTGAATCAGATCGACAACCTTGCCGGTTACATAAATCGAAACCATGGAGGCCAGCGCCAGGTTCCAGTTATTATCGAAGTAAGCGGCCGCCAGAATGACCAATCCGTTTAGCCCCACCAGGATATTGCCGATTGGAAAGTCCCGGTAGCGGGTAATAATGGAACCGAGAATATCAAACCCGCCGGAAGATCCGCCCATGCGGAAGGAAATGCCAGCGCCTACACCAACAAGCACTCCGCCGAATACGGAAGCCAGCAGCATATCGGAAGCTACGGTAACTTCGGGTATCAAGGCCATGAGCCAGGTGGTGGAGCCGACAGAAAGGATGCTGAGAATGATAAATCTTCGTCCCAGCTGAAACCAGCCGGCAACGAGCAGCGGCACGTTGAACAGCAGATACAGCAGGCCGATATTGAACGGGGTAAAGTAACCGACCAGCATGGCCAGACCCGAAACCCCTCCGCTAAGCAGTCTGTGCGGGATCAGAAACAGATTAAAGCCGCAGGCAATCATTGCTGAACCGAAGATTACAGCAAGGCAACTGCCGATTTGTCTAAGTTTTAACAAGCGTTTCACCTCTGACATGTAATGTAAGTAATGAAAGAAAGGAATACACTGGTATTCCTAAATAGGTTTGTGATATAATGTATAGGATATTCTTGAGTAGAACGTTACAATGGTATTTTTGCATTGCTTCGGATGTGAAGCTACAATTGTTCAGGCGTTAATCAGACCTGATCTAAGGACATTTTTTCGTCCCATACGCGTAAACCCATGCAGAGATTACGGCATGATTGGACAGCCTATAAAGGTGTTTACCGCTACTTAAGAATACAGATAAGCATGTGGAATGTCCACTGTATAGAAGGAGCATGAATAATTTGAAAACATTCGCAGAATTCGGCCTGGAGCCCAAAGTGCTTCAGGCAATCACAGAGCTAGGATTTGAGGAATCAACACCGATTCAGGAGCAGGCGATTCCGATCGCGCTGACAGGAGCAGATATGATCGGCCAGGCTCAGACTGGTACCGGTAAAACCGCAGCGTTCGGTATTCCCCTCATCTCCAAGATCTCCCGGGAAGACGAAAGAATTACAGCACTTGTTATGACGCCGACCCGTGAGCTGGCTATCCAGGTTGCTGAAGAGATCGGCAAGCTGTCCCGCTTCAAAGGTCTCCGTTCCCTGGCCATTTACGGCGGACAGGATATCGGACGCCAAATCCGCGGATTGAAGAAAAAACCACAGATTATTATCGGTACACCAGGCCGTCTCCTGGATCACATCAACCGCAAGACGATCCGCCTGGACGACGTTCAGACCATCGTATTGGATGAAGCTGATGAAATGCTGGATATGGGCTTCATGGAAGATATCCAGAGCATCCTTAAGCTGGTTCCTGAAGAGCGCCAGACTATGCTGTTCTCGGCGACAATGCCTCCTAACATTCAACGTCTTGCCCAGCAGTTCCTGAAGAACCCGCAGCATGTATCGGTTATTCCTAAGCAGATCAGCGCACCTCTGATCGACCAGGCTTACATTGAAGTTCCTGAACGTCAGAAGTTTGAGGCTCTGAGCCGCCTGATCGACATGGAATCTCCAGAACTGGCTATCGTCTTTGGCCGGACCAAGCGCCGTGTAGACGAGCTTGCTGAAGGCTTGCAGAAACGCGGATACTCCGCTGACGGACTTCACGGTGACCTTTCACAGAACCAGCGTGATGCAGTAATGCGCAAATTCCGTGACGGCAGCATTGATGTCCTGGTAGCTACTGATGTGGCAGCACGCGGACTCGACGTATCCGGTGTAACACATGTAATCAACTTTGACCTTCCGCAGGATCCGGAAAGCTATGTACACCGTATCGGCCGTACCGGCCGTGCCGGTAAAGAAGGTACAGCATGGTCATTCGTAACACCGCGCGAAATTGATCACCTGCACCTGATTGAACGTGTTACGCGTCACCGCATCACCCGCAAACCGCTGCCTACAATGGCAGAAGCGATTGAAGGCAAGCAACGCATTACAGCAGAACGCCTGCTGGCGATGGTTGAAACCGGAGATCAACTGAACGAATATAAAGGTATTGCAATTCAACTGCTGGAGCAATATGATTCCGTACAGCTGCTGTCTGCAGCCATGAAGCTGCTGACTGGTGATTCCAAGGATGCGCAGGTTGAACTGACACCTGAGGATCCGATCCGTGCTAAACGCCGCGGCGGCAAGTACGACATCCGCAGCGGACGCAAGCCTAACGGAGGCTATGGTGGCAACCGCTCCGGCGGAAGCGGCGGCGGTTACAAGGGCAACCGCGAAGGCGGAAGCTACGGCGGCGGTTACAAGGGTAACCGTGACAATGCCGGCGGAACAACACGCGGCGGTTACAGCAGCGGCTATGGCGGCAACAGCAGCAGCGGCGGCTACAAAGGTAACCGTGATGATGCAGCCCGCAGTTCCGAGCGTAAGCCATACAACCGTCCAAGCGGTACTGGCACACGTCCAGCTAAGCGCGAAGACTCGGATAATTAAGCAGCAGCCGGTAATCCGGCATTAAGAAGGCGAGAGACCGCTCAGCGGCTCTCGCCTTTTTTTGCTGATCAAATATAAAAGGGTGTTTAAAACCCGGATTCGCAAGAATGGGCGCTGGAAAAGTCCGGGTCAAATAGGTTATAGTTAAGGTACGCAGTATGCGCGAGACAGACAGGAGGAAGGGAATTGGAGTTTAAAGGAGCTATGGGCGGTTTATACCGCATCACGGAATGGATTTCACGTATTGCCTTCAGCAATATACTATGGGGGCTGTGTTCAATTCCGTTTTTGTTTATCGCTGTGATGAAGATCATTATGCTGGGTTCATCAGCAGGCGGGCCCAACGAACAGATTACGCTTAACTGGGCAATGGGGATTTTGGCACCGTTTACGGTATTCCCGGCTACGGCTGCGCTGTTTACGGTTGTGCGCAAGTGGGTGATGGGCAACACCGATGTCAGCACGTTCCGCACTTTTTTTCAGGGATACAAAGAAAATTATCTCAAGAGCATGCTTGGGGGACTCATCTATACCGTGCTGTTTGTTGTAATGTACGTTGATGTGACCGTATACATGACTCAAATGGCCAATTTCAGAGTCGTCGGTATTCTGATGCTGGTGCTGATGATTATTCTGTTTGTGTCGATGTTTAACTTCTTCTCAATTGTCGTTCACTACCAGATGACATTTAAGGAAGTTATTAAGAACTCTGTCCTGCTGACCATCGCCCGGCCTATTCGTGTATTCTCTACATTGATCGGTTCTGCGTTGCTTGCATATATAGGTCTGCGGTACCCTGTGCTGTATGTAATCTGCATTCCTACACTGGTTGCTATGCTGGCCTTCTTTAACTTCTTTGCTACATACAACAAGCTGCAGCTGCAGGTTGAGAAAAAGCAGCAGCAGGAGCTGGAGGAAAAGGAAGCAGCGGAAAAAGAAGCGGCCGAGCGGCTGCTTGCGGAAGACGATGACGATGATGACGACGATGATGATTTCGATGATAAGGATAATTCCAGATCACCTAAACGGATTTAACATCGGCGTTGCAATCACAGGCAAAAAGGGACGAGAATTTTATTCCAGTGTTAATTAAAGCGCATACAGGTTTACATTTTCGTCAAAACGCAATATAATAGTTATAAATCCTGCGATGTACGTTACGGTTGCTCGTTGTTTTGAACCAATGATAATGTCTCGGGAGACTTAATACGAAGCGCAGCTGAACAGCCCTGTCTATACGACTTGGGGAATTCAAAAACGACTTCTGCGGTCACCCACCTGCTCTCGCAGGTTCAGAAGACACTGTAGCCGGACGGCATAGGCGGGTTTTCTGCTGATTTTGACAAGGTGCCCTGTATCCCGCAATTGCGGATTCAGGGTACCTTTTTGTTTGCTGCGCCTTTTTGGAAACGGTGTCTGCAGATGCCTTTCTTACATAGAGGTCCAGGAAAGTGAGCTATGCTCTTTTGTTCCTGGGTTAAGAATGTTACACTGATAATAATGAACTTGGGACTAAAAGAGGGGGAAATATTTTGTCGCTCAAAAGAACATTGGTCGGTATATTCCGCAGTCATGACGGAACTAGCGACCGTGCAAAGGATCCGGCATTAAAGACACGTTATTACACTCTTTCGAAAGACAAAGCATGGGATGAAGTGTCTTCAACACTGAAGAAGATTCCCGGTTACAAGGTTCTGCATGAGGTGCAGTCCGTAGGAGAAATTACCCTGGAGAAAAGAACGGGTTTTGGACGTACGCTGGACATAACAGTATCCGTACTGAATACCTCACCGGTACGCTGCGGTATCGATATATATTCTGCATCCAGAGGCTCGCTTGGCGACCTGGGTGCCAATTACCGTGTAATTCAGCGCCTGTATGAATCGCTGGACAAGAAGCTGGGCAAGTACAAAACAGACTAATGACCCGCCGGGCTTGCTGTCCAGTGATTGTATGCGGTTTCCGGAATAACCCGGCTATATAATAGGATGCGTTATCTATAGCAAAAAGCGGCGGAAGGAAAGCCTTCTGCCGCTTTTTTAACATATCGTATTTCTTTTATATCGTCCGGCTTTGTAGATCTACAGCAATTCCTTAACGGCGGCAATCGCTGCTTCGTAATTCGGGTGCTCGGACATTTCGCCAAGGTACTCAACATAAGTTAATTTGTCGTTCTTGTCGATAACGAAGATGGAGCGCATATCCAGGCGGAATTCTTTGATCAGTACGCCGTAAGCTTGTCCGAAGGCGGCTTCCTTGTGGTCGGACAGGGTGATAACCCGGTCAATGCCGGCAGCGCCGCACCAGCGGGCCTGGGCGAACGGCAGATCTGTGCTGATGGTGAGGATGACTACGTCGTCTCCAAGCTCAGCTGCTTCACTGTTGAAGCGGCGGGTCTGGGCGTCGCATACGCCTGTGTCCAGGGAAGGCACAACACTGATCAGCTTGATTTTGCCGGCATAATCGCTCAACGAAGCGTTCTCCAGCAGATTCTTGCTTACTGTGAAATCCGGAGCGCTGTCTCCGGCTTTGAGCTCAGGTCCCACCAGTGTAATCGGATTACCTTTGAATGCGGCTGCGCCTGTTCTTTCTTGCGTCATGTCCTTGTTTCCTCCTCAGGTTACAATATTGGATTGTTACTGCCAGAATAAATTATAATCGTTTTAGAAGGTTGATGTCCAACTGGACAACATACATAAAGGATGGGTGCCATGATATTCATACGTTACGAAAACTGGAAAAGCTATCTGCGATACTATCCCGTAACCGTTATTCTTCTGTTAGCCAACCTTGTGATGTTTATTGTAGCATCGCTAAACGGCGGTTCAACAAATCTGGATACGCTTGTAAAGCTCGGTGCTGTGGTGGATAACGGGCCGGAAAAAGAAGAGCTGTGGCGATATTTTGCTGCTATGTTCCTGCATAACGGATTTTCCCATCTTTTCTTTAACAGCTTTTCGCTGCTGGTGTTTGCCCCTCCGCTTGAACGGCTGCTGGGCTGGTGGCGTTATGCGATCCTGTACGTAATCGGCGGGTTCCTGGCCAATGTGCTTTCGGTTGCGCTCGGCGGGACGCCGGATCCTTATACCGCTACTGTATCTGTAGGCGCCTCGGGCGCGATTTACGCGATTTACGGCGCGTTTCTGTATATCGCCACCCTGCAGCGCGGTATGATGGATGAGGGCTCTCGTAAGACACTGTACGGGCTGCTGGTGATGGGGATTGTGATGTCGTTTGTTACTCCATATGTTAATTGGATGGCTCATCTGGGCGGACTGGTCGCCGGGTTTTTCCTGTACGGGCTGATTATCCGTCTTTTAAAAAGAAGCAGGCGATAGGAGAGGTTTGGAAGTGGAACTTAGACAGCTGCAATACTTTCTGAAGGTTGCCCAAAAGGAGCATGTTACCAAAGCGGCGGAGGAGCTGCATGTAGCCCAGTCGGCGGTAAGCCGCCAGATTCATCAGCTGGAACAGGAGCTTGGGGTGGATTTGTTTATGCAAAAAGGCCGAAATCTGCAGCTTACGCCTGTAGGACAGCTTTTTTGCAAGCGGGTCGAAACGCTGCTTAAAGATCTGGAGCGCTCTGTAGCGGAAGTGCATGAATTCCTGGACCCGGAGCTGGGGGAGATCCGTATCGGCTTTCCGCACAGTCTGGGAACACACCTGATTCCCTCCATTGTGGCAGAGTTCCGCAGGCATTACCCTAATGTCAGGTTCCGCTTCAAGCAAGGGACCTATGCGTCTCTGATCAAGGACGTCTCGTCGGGTGAGGTGGATCTGGCGTTTATTTCCCCTTTTCCGGAGAATGACGGCCAAGTTGCCGGAGATATTGTAATGACGGAGGAGCTGTTTGCCATCCTGCCGCAGCATCATCCGCTGGCCGGCGAAACGGTGATCCGGCTTGAGCAGCTGCGCGATGAGAAATTCGTATTGTTCAGCCAGGGGTACTCCCTGAGGCCGATTGTCTGGCAGGCCTGTATTCAGGCTGGCTTTAAGCCCCAGATCGCTTTTGAAGGCGGGGAGACGGATACCATCCGCGGTCTGGTTGCCGCCGGCATGGGCGTCAGCCTGCTTCCGGAGACGGCACTGTACCAGACGAATCCGATGCAGCCTGCCCAGGTCAGAGTTGTAGAGCCGGCTGTTACCCGGACGGTGGGGATCATTCACCGCAGCGACGGTAAGCTGCCGCTGGTAGCAAGATCGTTCAGGACTTTCCTGCTTACCTATTTCAAGGACAAAAACAACAATAACCCGGAAGGCTAGAGCCTTCCGGGTTATTTGTCTCAGCTGCGCTTTGCAGTGGAGAGGGTATTATTCACGATTGCCAAGGAACATGGTGATTAGACGCAGAAGCTCAAGCAGGGAGACCAGAGCGGCAGCCACATAAGTAAGAGCGGCGGCATTCAGTACCTTGGCAACACCGCGTTCTTCCTCGTTGCGGATGAAGCCTTGCTCAACCATAACCTGACGTGCGCGGTTGCTGGCGTTGAACTCGACCGGCAGCGTAACAAGCTGGAATGCTACGGCAGCAGAGAAGAAGATGATACCAAGACCGACAAGGTTGGTTACACTGAAAATGAAGCCTGCCAGCAGCATGAACGGCGCAACACCTGAAGCGAAGTTAACGACCGGGAACATCCGGTGGCGGAGCGTCAGCATCGGATAGTGCACCTTGTGCTGAATAGCGTGGCCGACCTCGTGGCAGGCAACGGAAACGGCGGAAATAGAGTTCTCATAATATACCGGTTCTGACAGGCGGACTACCCGGTTAATCGGATCATAGTGGTCAGACAAAGCTCCGCGAACAGGTTCAATAGGGACGTCGTGCAGGCCGTTGGCATCCAGCATGCGCCGTGCCGCTTCATAACCGGTTAATCCGTTTGCGTTGGGAACCTTAGCCCATTTATTAAAAGTACCCTTTACTCTGAACTGGGCCCACAAAGAGAACAGAAAGGCAACAATGACTAATAAAAACATATCTCATTCCTCCATCATGATGTGTGTGAGTAATTATATTGGCGGATTCTGCGTCAGCAGCAGCTTGATCGCCTCCATGCAGGCAACGCCTTGCGGAATGAGGGCAGCCAGTGCGCGTCTGGCCTGTACAGGCTTCAGACCGTTAATCATTGGCTCCAGCGCCTTGACTTCGCGTTCCAGACGCTGCATCTGAAGCTCCAGCTCCGCCAGTTTGTCCGAAACATCGGCTTCAGGAGTGGCTGCATTCCATTTATCCATCATGGATTTGATTTCTTCCAATGTATATTTCTCTTGCTTTAGCTGATTAATACGTTCCAAGGCGGCTAAGGTTTCATGGCTGTACAGCCGATAGTTCTTCATGCTTCTTGATTCCGGCTTGATCAGGCCGAGCTTCGTATAATAGTCGATGGTCCGTTCGCTTAAACTGGCGGCTTTGGCGAGCTCGCCAATCCGGTAAAGGATCATATCCCCATGTCGGTTCACCTCGCTGTATAATCCTCCCGCTAAATGAAGCGGAAGTCTCTTACTTAATGATTGATAATATCTATATCAAAAGGATACCAAAAATCGAACCATACAGTCAAACGTCATACTTACTTTAAGTATATGCGGTATTAACAGGAATGATGCTGCTGGTAATTTTCCCGATATAATCTTCCGAACATAACATGTTTATGTCATATATTGAACTCCTGGCTTGTTTTATATATGCACGTGCTTTGTTTTAAAGCTTGAAAACGAAGCGCAGTTGTCACAGTTTTACTGCGATGTCAGCATGATTGAGAAAATAATACTGCAAATAGAGCAGCATGTTTAAGCGGGCTTGTTAATAAAAATACAATACATAATGTATAATGGATGTATGCGTTTGCAGGGGGAAGGCTTAAAATTGCGGATAATGCGCTGCTTCACCTGTTGTATTGCTTCAATGCTATCCAACTGTGCAGAAATAATGGTATTCAAAAATAAAAGGACAGACAATCAAAAAATAGTCTTGTCAATTTACCTGACTTCTGATTATAATGACATTAAGAGTTTCACGCTTTGTTAGAAAATATAACATTGGGGAGTGGGGTTAAGATGAAGAAAAAGTTATTGATGATGTTTCTGGCCATGATTACCTTGATGATCTATCCGGTCAGCGCTTTTGCTGCCGACGGTCCGACAGCACCGGATTTGCAGATCGGACTGGACACTGCGTTTACGTTTTTGGCATTCATCTTAGTATTCTTTATGCAATCAGGATTTGCACTGCTTGAAGCCGGTTCGGTCCGGATGAAGAATGCCGGTCACGTAGCCGGTAAGACAGTGCTGACACTGGCGATTGCCAGCTTATGCTTCTGGGCTGTCGGTTTTGCCTTTGGCTTCGGTAACGGTAACGGCTTAATCGGACTTGATGGTTTCTTCTATGGTGGAGATTCAATGTCCGCAGCATTTGAGTCGCTGGCCTTCTCCGATGTAACGCTTAACACTAAATTCCTGTTCCAGATGGCTTTCGCTGCAGTATCATTGGCTATCGTATCCGGTGGTATGGCTGAACGCGCTAAACTGAGCGTGTATATTATCTTCGGGATTTTGTTCTCCGTTATTATCTATCCTGTCGTAGCACACTGGGTGTGGGGCGGCGGCTGGCTGGCAACGCTTGAAATGCAGGACTATGCAGGTTCTACAGTTGTTCACCTTACCGGTGCAACGGCTGCTGTAATAGCGACCATTCTGCTTAAACCGCGTCTCGGCAAGTTCAACAAAGAAGGCAAGCCGGTTATTATCCCTGGTCACAACCAGGTGTTCACCGTACTTGGTGTAATTATCCTCTGGTTCGGCTGGTTCGGCTTTAACCCTGGTAGCGCATTGTCTCCTATGGGCGGTTTCTTCGGACACGTAGCACTGACAACTAATATTGCGGCTGCTGCCGGCGGTCTGGCCGCACTGGTTGCTTCCTGGCTGTACTTCGGTAAATCAGACATTCCGGCAATGCTGAACGGCGTACTGGCTGCACTTGTTGCCATCACCGGTGCCTGCGCATTCGTAGAGCCTTGGGCAGCAATCGTTATCGGTCTGGTTGCCGGTGCATTTACCTTCATGACTTCGCAATGGCTGGAACGTGCAGGTCTGGATGATCCGATCTATGCTTTCTCTGTACACGGTATTGCAGGTATGTGGGGTGCGTTGTCCACAGGTCTCTTCGCAACTCCTGAGTTGATTGAACAAGGAGCACTTGTAGGTGAACCTGGTCTGTTCTACGGCGGCGGCTTACACCAGCTGGGCGTTCAGGCACTTGGTGTGGTCGGGACCTTCGCATTCGTAGCTGTACTGTCCTTTGTAATCCTATATGTTATGAAATTGGTTATGGGCATCCGCGTTACTGAAGAAGAAGAATTGATGGGTCTGGATATCAGTGAGCACGGTACTTACGGCTATCCTGAGCAGATGAAGCTGATTGCAGATTCCGAATCCAAAACCCAGAAGATGTAATTATAGACAGATGGGGGGCGGACCGCGTGGCTTGGATGGAAATGACAGAGTGGAGTAAAGATAAAAGAATGCTATCCATCGCAACGGCCGGTTCGCCGCAAGAGCTGAAAGGCAGGCGTAGCGCCTGCCAGCAGGCACTTCTGGAGCAGTTAAATGTGATTCCGATAGAGGAATGGGTGTCCAAAGTCAACGCAATGCATGATCTGATTGCTGCGGCTGCGGTGAACATTTGTGAGGCGCAGATGAAAGAGGCGGGCTACGGCCCGCCTCCCTGCGCCTATTCCTTTATTGTATTCGGCAGTGCTGGCAGACAGGAATCCACCCTTTGGAGTGATCAGGATAACGGCCTGATTGTGGAGGGAGAACCGGATAACGTCAAGCTGACCTATTTTACTGCTTTTGGCGAACGGCTGTCTGATATGCTTGAGGCAGTCGGTTATGAGAAATGTGAAGGCAGAGTTATGTGCTCCGAGCCGCTCTGGCGGAAGACGCTGCCGGAGTGGAAGGAGCAGCTGAACAGCTGGATGAGCCAGCTGGAATGGGAGCCCATCCGTTATCTCATTATTGCTTCGGATATGAGGCATGTGGCTGGAAGTGCGGAGCTGTCGGCTGAATGGAGGGAAGCCTTTCACGCCGGCTTTGTAGACAATGATAAATTGACTACGGCTGTTTTACGCAACACTGTCCGCCACAAAGCAACTTTGAACCTGCTTGGACAGGTTCTTACCGAACGTTTTGGCGATTATGCCGGCGGCTTTGATGTTAAATATGGCGTTTATATTCCGCTCGTTAATATAGTCAGGCATTTAGCGTTGCTGAATGCGGTCAAGGACAGCTCAACCCTGAAACGGCTCGCAAGATTGGAAGTGCTCGGGGAATACGGGCATCTGAAGGAGATCCGTGAGGCCTTCCTGACCGCTTTGCGGATGCGTGTGAATACCCCGCATACGGTACAGGACGGACTGTTGTTGAGCAGTGATTATATTTCCGAAAATGATCTGAAGAATAAACAGCTTATGTCCGAGCTTCGTGAAAGTCTGCTGCTGGTCAGAAGACTGCATAGGGCCTTACAGCGCCAGCTCCGGTCAGCGGAAAGGAGGCAGTCATGAAGGAGCCGAATAAAGGCGGCGGATTCTGGAACAACTTACGGCAGGGCGGAATGCCCTCCGCAATTGCATCTATAAGAGGCGGCGAATCCGCCCAGCAAACAGCGCAGCAGATGGCCTTTATCAGGTCGCTTATGCGTGAAAAGCGGCGGCCGGAAGTACTGCACACTCCGCTTTCCGAGCTGGAGACGGTCATATTTGATCTGGAAACGACCGGTTTTTCCCATCAGCATGGCGATGAAATTATGTCATTTGGCGCAATCCGGGTAGTTGGTGAGGAAATAAAGGAAGAGGAATGCTTTTATACGCTGGTTAAATGCCAGACAGCCATACCGGAGAACATTACCAGACTGACAGGGATCACAGAGGAGATGACGGCTGCAGCTCCTTCATTGATTGACGGCCTGCATAACTTTATGGCTTTTGTCGGCCAGCGTGTGCTTGTGGCGCATGGCAGTGCACATGACAAATCCTTTCTGAATGCGGCGCTTTGGAAAACCTCCAAGGTTCAGCTGACCCACCGTGTACTGGACACGATGATGCTGGCCCGCTGGCTGGAGCCGCAGCGCAGCAATTATACGCTGGATGAGCTGCTTGCAGTTCATAATATTCCAATCCAGGGGCGGCATCACGCACTGGAGGATGCCAGAATGACGGCCCAGCTATGGGTCACTTATCTCCGGGAGATCGCTAATAAACGTCAGGTTGATACGCTGGGTGACCTCTACGCCTATTTGAGCAGAGCCTGAAGCGCTGCTGGCAGCAATTGCGCAGCGGTCTTGCCTTCAGCACTGCCCTCCCGGCTGATAATAAAGCCGTTAAGAACCGGAAGCGAGCCGTTGCCTGTTCCCGGGGAACCGATCAGATATACCTTGAATTCCGGCCCCAGGGCTTCAAGTCCCTGCATATCTGCAGGGGAAGGCCACGGCGGTGAGGTTGGATGGGAATGGAACAAGCCGATGGGGGCAGGGTCACTGTAAAGCGCCTTGACCCACTCCCGCGGATCCGGCTCAAAAGCATGCAGCGGGTCAGGCGCTACGTTGCTCATAGGCACATAGCTGCTTATGAGTATGCCTCCCGCTGCGGCAGTACCCAGCAGTATTCCGCATGCTTCGTGCGGAAGACAGGTCAGCAGATGCTTCCCCAGCATGAGCTGTACGGATGAATCCAGCCAAACCGGCAGGGTTGATCCCTGGAATGCTGTCATGTATTGACCCCTCTCTCTTCATGGGATTCCGTCTTTGGACGGAGTCCTCTTTTTTGTGTCTGGATGGTTTGAAATGGACGGCAATGGGGGTACAATAGGAGCAACCCATCCCATATGTAAAGGAACAGACATCTGATGAGAGCTGTTAATAGACGGAATGTTGCAGTCCTGGCACTGGTTGTCCTGGTTACAGCAGTCGTCCTGGTACGCTGGCTGAATGATGAACCGGAAGCTGTTCCGGCAGTCCAGCCGGCCTCTGCAGGCGGGATTGGCGTCGGCCAGCCGGCCCCTGCCTTTTCACTCAAGGATAACGCTGGCCGTGAGTATGCGGTTAGCGGTCCGAGGGATAAGGCGCTGATTGTGAATTTCTGGGCTTCCTGGTGCGACCCCTGCCAGCAGGAGGCGCCGGAGCTGAATGCGGTGGCACTGAAATACAGGAATGTGCTGGATATCTACGGAGTTAACGTGACCAGCCAGGATTATAAACCGAATGCCGAGCGGTTCATCAGGAAGTATATGCTGGCTTTTCCGGTTATGTTTGATCTTAAAGGCGAAGTGTTTGACCGGTACCGCGGCCAGGTCTTCCCGACCAATGTGCTGATTGACAAGAACGGTAAAGTCACCGAGGTTGTACTGGGTACCCTGACCAGAGAAGAGCTGGAGAAAAAAATAATCGCTCTGACCGGCTCCTGAGCATTCAGCATCCGGAAATGAAGCCCCTCTGCCAGTTCGGGAATTGTAGTCTCCCGCTGCAGAGGGGCTTCATGATGTGAGGCTTGGGAGGCAGTCTACTATTAGTGATTGACCAGACCTCGCGGCTCACTGCTGTGTGTAGTTTCATTCTCCAAAGAGATCTGTCCAAGCAGGGCATACCGCATACTGTCTACCAGCGCTTCCCAGCTGGCCTCGATGACATTGCTGGATACACCGACCGTACTCCAGGTATTATTGTAATCCTTCGATTCAATCAGCACGCGTACCTTGGCGGCGGTCTGATCCTGCTCATCAAGAACACGTACCTTATAGTCGGAGAGATGCATTTCATCAAGCCGCGGGAAATAGGTCTTCAGCGCTTTGCGCAGCGCATTATCCAGCGCGTTGACTGGACCGTTGCCCTCGGCAGCAGTATAGAGGCTGTCACCGCCTACGCGGAGCTTAACGAAGGCCTCGGAGACTACAGGCTGGCCGGCATTTTTTTCAACAAGCATCTTAAAGGATTCAAAGACAAACAGTTCGTTCAGCTCACCGGTTGCTTCACGCAGCAGCAGTTCCAGGGAAGCATCGGCGCCTTCAAACTGATAGCCCTGATGTTCAAGATTCTTAATCTTGTCAATGACTTTGCGGGCCTGCTCGCTGGTCGGATCAAGACTCAGCCCCATATCCTGGGCTTTGGAGAGCACATTGCTCTGGCCGGCAAGCTCGGAGACGAGTACCCGTTGCTTGTTACCGACCAGCTCCGGGGCAATATGCTCATATGTGCGGGAATCACGGAGGATTGCCGAGACATGGATGCCGCCTTTATGCGCGAACGCGGCTGCTCCGACATAAGGCTGATTCACAGGCATATTCACATTGGCAACTTCGCTTACATAACGGGCAGTGTTGGTCAGCTGCGGCAGAGAGTCGCCCGGTATGCAGTGATAGCCCATCTTGAGCTGAAGCGTCGGGATGATGGAGCACAGATTGGCATTGCCGCAGCGTTCGCCGTATCCGTTGACGGTGCCCTGTACCTGGCGAGCTCCCGCATTGATTGCACTCAGTGCATTGGCAACAGCAAGCTCGCAGTCATTATGGGTGTGAATGCCCAGAGCAGCGCCGGGAAGATGGCCCGAAATAGCAGTTACGATGTCGTATACTTCATTAGGCAGGGTACCGCCGTTCGTATCACACATGACGAGCCAGTCTGCACCCGCCTCCCGGGCTTTGGCAAGCACGGCTGCAGCATATTCCGGATTGTTTTTGTAGCCGTCGAAGAAATGCTCGGCATCGAAGATGACCTCAAGGCCTTTTTGCTTGAGATAGGAGATAGAGTCGCCAATCATCGCGAGATTCTCCTCGAGCGTAGTCTGCAGTGCAGTATGCACATGGAAATCCCACGATTTGCCGACCAGCGTTGCTGCAGGCACACCGGCATCGATCATTCTCTGCAGATTGTCATCATGCTCGGCGATGGAGTTTTTGCGGCGGGTGCTGCCGAAGGCGGTGATTTTGGCATTCAGATACAATTCCTTGACCCGTTTGAAAAACTCAATGTCTTTATTGTTGCTCCCCGGGATGCCACCTTCAATGTAATGCACACCGAGATCATCGAGCTTCTTGGCAATTTTCAGCTTGTCATCTGCCGACAGACTGATGCCCTCGCCTTGTGTGCCGTCGCGAAGTGTCGTATCGAAGATGGAAATGGACTTAGACATTAAGTCTCCTCCTAAAAGTTTTGTGAGCATCTGCTCCATTGATTTAGCCTCGGGCAAAACTGGCTTCGGAAGCATATACTTAGTTTTGTGAGCATCTGCTCCATTGATTTAGCCTCGGGCAAAACTGGCTTCGGAAGCATCAACTACGTATTGAAATAATTTTTATATTATAGCATTTTTACGCGGGAATGTAACAAAGAACTTTACAGTATTGATACGTCTTTAATTGACCTCCTGCAGACAAAAGCGTTATGCTGAATTGAACAATGGAAACCATGTAGATAAGAAGGTAGATATTGTGCAGAATGTAGACCAGTATTATCCGACAAGCGGAAGGGTTATCCTTCATGTGGATATGAACGCATTTTACTGCTCTGTGCATGAAGCGGAGGACCCGGATCAGTATAAAGGCAAGCCTACTGCCGTTGCCGGGAGTGTCGAACAGCGCAGGGGGATCATTGTGACCTGTTCCTATGCCGCCCGCAGATTCGGGATATCTACAGGAATGCAGGTGCAGAAGGCGCTGCGCATATGCCCGTCCTTAACTCTTATTCAGCCGAACTTTCATCTATACCGCAAATATTCCAATGCTTTTATGCAGATTGCCTATAGCTATACCCCGCTGCTTGAAGCCGTCTCGATCGATGAATGTTATCTTGATATTACCGGCTCCAAGCAGTTTGGGACTCCGCTTGAAATTGCCGG
Organism: Paenibacillus sp. PastM-3; assembly: GCF_029893965.1. Classification (GTDB taxonomy): domain Bacteria; phylum Bacillota; class Bacilli; order Paenibacillales; family Paenibacillaceae; genus Paenibacillus_AQ. The sequence continues at coordinate 166,020 of NZ_JARXXP010000011.1, read as the reverse complement.
GGAGATACAGCGGCGGATTATGGATGAGCTGGGTCTTCCCTGCTCGATCGGCGTCGCCCCCAACAAGCTTCTGGCCAAAATGGCCTCGGATCTGAAAAAGCCAAACGGCATATCTGTGCTGCGTCTGCGTGATGTGCCTGAGGTGCTGTGGAACAAGCCGTGCGGTGAAATGTTCGGCATCGGCGGCAAGACAGCTGAAAAGCTGCGCAAGCTGGGAATCTACAATATAGGACAGCTTGCGGCAGCCGACGAGCGGATGCTTACAGACCATTTCGGGGTGATGGGCTCCTGGCTGAAACGGGCCGGAAACGGCATTGATTACGGAGTGGTTAATCCTGAGCGTGAACAGAGCAAGTCCATCGGACATACGACAACCTTGCCCAAGGATGTGGTCGGACTGGCAGATGCCAGGCCAATCCTGCTCAATCTCAGCGACCAGGTGGCAAGGCGGCTGCGGAAGCAGGGGCTGGTGGCTTCAGGCGTGCAGCTTACGATCCGTACCCCTGATATGAAGACCATCACGCGCTCCCGGCAGCTTGAAGCCCCGACAGAAACCGCCGAGGACATTTACAAGGTTGTATGCGATCAGTTTGCCCGCCACTGGAAAGGCGACAAGCCCGTAAGGCTGCTCGGCGTAACCCTGCAGAACCTGAGCCCCAAGGAGGAGTCCGCGATTCAGCTTGATCTGTTCGATTATGAACGGCAGCCGAAGAAGGAATCCCTGAATAAGGCCATGGATATGCTGCGGAACAAATTCGGTGAGAATGCCGTGCTTACCGCCGGTATGCTCAGTGACAGCCATTCCGCCCGGCTGCGTAACCATAAGGAGCGCGGTACCTCACTGCAAAAAGATAATCTGCGACAGGTGGACCCTGATAAAGACTGACAGAATCCCGCGGATGCAAAGGCTTATATCCGACAGATTATGCGGCAAAACTGTAAACATGTTGAAAATTCATTGAAATTGTATTCTTTTTATATTAATATGAGTGAAATAACAGGCTGCTGCTGCAGGCTGTATTGTTCAACGGGAGGCAGAGATAAAATGGCTAAGTACACTTGGGTCGAGAAAGACACTTGCATCGCTTGCGGTGCCTGTGGCGCAACGGCTCCTGATATTTTTGATTACGATGATGAAGGTTTGGCAGAAGTGATTTTTGAAAATGACGGGAACCGCGGATGCACAGTGATTCCTGATGATCTGTTCGACGATCTGCAGGATTCAGCTGACGGCTGCCCGACCGATTCCATTAAAATTGCGGACGCTCCTTTCAATAAGGAAGGCTAATCTTACAGGCTGGCGGTTTCGCACCGGATATGAGGGCCGGATATAAGATACAGGCTTATATTTGATTCTTGTATGCACATAAAGACATCTTTACGCCGGCTTTGACCGGCGGGGATGTCTTTTTTTCATGGACAAGCCGATATAAGGTATAAAGAATCCATTACCCGCGGAGGCCCCGATGAAAAATTCGCAGCATCTCAAGGCTTATGTCCAAATGCACCCCGATAACAAGATGGCATGGTACTTGCTTGGTAAGGAATACTATAAGAACGGCCAGCAGGGAAAGGCAAACTATTGCTTCAATCAGGCCGGAGAAGTGTATGAAGCATTTGAACGCAGTAAAGTTCCGGCAGACATGCTGCGTGAATATGAGGATGGCCTGCTCAAGGCGGAGCATGAACGCCACCAGGCCAGGCTCCGCAAACGCCGGCTGCTGGTTGCGCTGGCACTTGCCCTGCTCGTGTTCCTGCCGTCCGCAGTTCCGGCCGGCACGGACGTGGGGGCAGGGGCAGCTCTGGCGTCGTTGCTTAGTGAAGCGGCCGACGCTTCTGCAGAACCTGCAGCGGATAAAACCGGAACAGATCAGACGAATGCACCTGAAGAGCAGGAGCCAGGGCTGGCTTTCACGGCGCTGGGCGGTGGCACCGCAGCCTCAGGCGCGGCGATTGCGCAGCTGCTGAAGGACGGAGCCCGGTCAGCTACAGCAATCCTGGCGATGGAGCGCTCCGGGAAATGGCTGCTATGGAAAGAAAAGCTTCCGCTGGCCGCAACCGTGGTCCAGAGCGGCCAGGGCCGCGCAGTATACCAGTCCTATGACAAGGCGACCTGCTACTGTGAGCCGCCCGAAGCCGAAGCCTTGCAGCAGCAGGCTGAACAGTGGCAGCGGCAGCAGGAGCAATTGGCTGTGCTGTGGAGCGCTATGCGTGCTTATAAGGGCAGCAAAGGCAATCTTCCGCAATCCCTCGCCGTACTGACCGGTGCTTTTCCCGGTAATTGGCTGGGCGGAACTACTCCGCTGATGAAGGAGAAATTCGCTTCTGTACGGAGTGCGGCAGCCAAAGGAGCGGCACAGCAGCTTCCGGCAGACCCGGGCGGTAAGGAACCGGCTGCCGGCAGCGGGGAAGCCGCCGGAGGTAATGCTGCCGCCGCCGGAAGCGGAGGGCAGGAGCTGCCCTTTTTTACCGGACCGCTCACTATAATAGTAGATAAGCAAAATCACCGCCTGGCAGTCACCAGCGGCTCCGTTATTCTAAGGAATTATGAAGTGGGACTGGGCGGCGCCAGGACGCCGGAGGGGGCTTTTACCATCACAGATAAGGTAGTGAACCCTAACGGGCGCGACAACGGGGAATTCGGCAGCAGGGGAATGCAGCTCTCGGACAGCAATTATGCCATTCATGGAACAGATGAGCCGGAGAGCATCGGCAAGGATGAATCGCTGGGCTGTATCCGGATGAGCCGTGAGGATGTGGAGGAGTTATTCGCCATGGTTCCGATGGGCACGAAGGTGCAGATAAGTAAAGGGGGTCTGCCTGAAGAACTGCTGGTTCCTGCGGATCGTTATCCTTCAGAAGCACCCGGCAATCAGACGAACCCCAATAAAGTCTACCACTGGCTAAATTAGTTGCCCGCTACCAGAAACAGAACGATAATCAGAAGAATCAGCAGGACCAGACTTGCACTAATCCACAGAATTGCTTTGCGGTTCACTTCTTCTTTCTTCTGCTGAAGTGTTGGAGGTTTGCGTTTTGTTGACATAATAGCCATCCCTCTTTCTCTCTTTATCGGTGATTACCCTTACATTGTAATGGGTTTGGATGAAAATTACTATACTCCCGGCCTCAGCATGGAAGATCAGCAGGGTAAAAAACTTTTCTTTTCGCCCGGAAACGGATAAAATTAAGAAGAAAACTAATGAAACGGGGAATCGGAGGACGATTCGGGTGATCCCTTGAAGGAGCGAGAACGTTGCTGTATCGGCATTTAGGCAAACCTATTTTCTTTAAAATGGACCCGGAAAAAGCGCATCATCTCGTAATCGGCGGATTAAATAAAGCATTATTTGTTCCCGGCGGCAGCGCAGCAATGCGGCTTATGTACGGAGTCCCCGAAACTGCGGATATGGCAGTTGATTTGTTCGGTGTGCATTTCCCTACACCGGTCGGCCTTGCGGCCGGTCTCGACAAGAATGCGGAGGCGGTCGGCGGCTTCTCCTCCATCGGCTTCGGCTTTATGGAGGTCGGCACAGTAACGCCGGTAGGACAGCCGGGCAACGACAGTCCAAGACTGTTCCGTCTGATTCCTGACGAAGCGCTCATCAACCGGATGGGCTTCAATAATGAGGGTGCTGAGGCGATGGCGGATCGCCTGAAAGGGCTCAAGCAGCGCAGAATACCGGTAGCAGTCAATATCGGGCGCAACAAATCCACTCCGAATGAAACAGCGCATGAGGATTACCGCAAGTGTATCCGCACGCTGTATCCGTACGGTGATTTTTTTGTGGTTAATATCAGCTCGCCGAATACGCCGGACCTGCGAAGTCTGCAGCATGGCAGTGAATTGTCGAAGCTGCTCTCTGAGGTGAAGGAGGAAATGGCGGTCCAGCACAGCAAGAGCGGAAAAGCCAAAAGCCTGCTGGTCAAGATTGCTCCGGATGTCAGCGACAGCGAGCTGGAATTTATGGTACATACGCTTTCAGAAGCTGGAGTAGACGGTGTTATTGCCACTAACACTACGCTAAGCCGTGAGGGGCTGACCAGCGATAAAGCCGGAGAAACGGGAGGGCTGAGCGGCAAGCCGCTCAGGGACCGGTCAACGGAAATTATCCGCAGCATTTACCGCCAGACCGGCGGCAAGCTGCCGATTATCGGCTCAGGCGGAATATTCAGCAGCCAGGATGCGTATGACAAGATCCGGGCAGGCGCAAGCCTGGTTGAAATTTATACGGCGCTCATCTATGAAGGACCGGAGGTTAACCGCCGGCTGCATGCCGGATTACGGCAGCTGCTGCGGCGGGACGGATTCTCTCATATCCGGGAAGCGGTGGGCGCCGATCATCACTGAAGGATGAATGGACAGGAGGACGAAGGCGATGGACGGCAGGGACTGGGGAACATTTTTGCTTCCATATGAACAGACTGTGGAGGAACTCAAGGTTAAATTCAAAACAATGCGCTCGGAGCTCAAAAAGAGAGAGGAATACACGCCGATCGAATTTGTAACCGGACGTGTAAAGCGGCTGTCCAGCATTCTGGAAAAAGCCAAGCGCCTGAACGTGAAGATGGAGGATCTGGAGACAGGCATTGAGGATATCGCCGGCATCCGCATCATGTGCCAGTTCGTCGAGGACATCCGCAGAGTGGCGGAATATATCCGTGCCCGCAAGGATCTGGAAGTGCTGTATGAGAAGGATTACATCACCAATTATAAGGAAAGCGGCTACCGCAGCTTCCATATGATTATTAAATATCCGGTACAGACTGCCCTGGGACAAAAGATCGTACTGGCCGAAATTCAGATCCGCACGCTGGCAATGAATTTCTGGGCCACCATCGAGCATTCCCTGAACTATAAATACCGTGAAAGCCTGCCGGATGAAATGCGGGTACGCCTGAAGACGGCAGCAGAAGCCGCGTCGATTCTGGACAGTGAAATGTCCAGCATCCGCGAAGAAATTCTGGAAGCGCAGAAGCTATTCGAGGAAAACTCCAATACAACCACACAGGTTCTCACCGCGATTCACCAGCTGTATTTCTATCATCTGGTGAATGAGGCGATTGAGAGCCAGAACCGCTTTAATGAAATCTGGCAGACCCATGACATGGAAGCGATGAAGCAGCTGCTGGAGCATGTGCGTGAACTGATCTCGAATGCCAAGAAGGATAGTCTGCCGGATGGCCTATGAACCGCTGTACCTGGCATACCTGGTCTACTTCAACCGGGACAGGGATTATTTCGAATGTCATGAGGTGCTGGAAGAGCTGTGGCTCGAAAAAGACAAAGACCCTCTATACAAAGCGCTGCTGCAGGTGGCGGTCGGATTGTATCATTTCCGTAACGGCAATGTGCGCGGCGGCATGATCATGATGAACCGGTCGTACGGCGTGCTGGGAGCCTATCCGGGCGACACGCTGGGCATTAATCTAGCCAAGCTGGTACAAGAGGTAGGGCTGTATGCTTCACAGCTTAACCATTACGCTGAAAGGCCGTTTGCCTATTACGACCTGACGATTGAAGTTCTCGACCCTGCGCTTGCGCAGGAAGTAGAGCGGGCTGCCTCAGGCATCGTGCCTAACAACCCGCAGCGGCGCGGCCCGCAAAGACCAGCGGGGAAGCACCGCAAATAACCACGTATTAATAGGAACACCTAATCAGGAGCACCCGCAGGGGTGTTCCTTGATTATTAATTCCCAAAATCCAGGTAATACAAGCAGGAGGACGGCATCATGGCAGCACAACTGCCCGGCACTTTCACAGAGCGGATGAAAGAGCTGCTGGGAACAGAATATGAGCAATTTGCGGAAACCTATAAGGAGACCCCTTATGCGGGTATCCGTGTCAATACACTGAAAATTACGGTTCAGGAGCTGCTCGAACGCTCGCCGTTTGGCCTTGAGCCTATCCCATGGTGTCCTACAGGCTTCTATACGGAAGAAGGCGCCCGGCCGGGCAAGCATCCATATTACCATGCCGGTCTGTACTACATTCAGGAGCCAAGCGCAATGGCGCCGGTTGAACTGCTGGATGTGCAGCCCGGTGACCGGGTACTCGATCTGTGTGCTGCGCCCGGAGGCAAGTCCACCCAGATCGCCGCGAAGCTGCAGGGCACAGGACTGCTGATCAGCAATGATCTCCATCCGGACCGGACCAAGGCACTGGCCAAAAACCTGGAGCTGTACGGCGTAAGGAACGGTATCGTGCTGAACGAGAGCCCTGAGCGGATTGCTGCGGCTTTTCCCGGTTTTTTTGACCGGATTCTGATCGATGCCCCCTGCTCCGGAGAAGGCATGTTCCGTAAAGACGAGGACATGGTGAAGCAGTGGGAGCCGGGCACCCCCCGGAAGTATGCCGACATGCAGCGGGAGATTCTGCTCGCGGCAGCAGATGCGCTGAAGCCGGGCGGTACAATCGTATACTCAACCTGCACCTTTGCCCCGGAGGAGAATGAAGGGTCGATCCTGGAATTCCTCGCCGGGCATCCGCAGTTTACGGCGGTCCCGGCGGGCGGGGCCGGCTGGTTCGCGCCGGGCCTGGGCGGGCTCCCCGAGGCCGCGCGGCTGTGGCCGCACAAGGTCAAGGGCGAGGGCCATTTCATGGCGGTGCTGCGCCATGAAGGCAGTGCTGCTGCGCCAGGAAGTGCCGGGGACGCGGATACCGCGCTCCAGGCTTCCGTGCGCAGCAAGGGCGGTTCAGCCGCCCGGCCGGCCAAGGCGGGCGGCGGCAGGGACCGCGAGGCCAAAGCCGGCCGCGGTCAAGGCAAAGGCGGCGGCGCGCGCGGGCAGCGGCCGCAGGGCTCCGGCGAGGAAGCGGCGCTGGCCGCGTTCGCCGGGTTCTGCCGGGAGCAGCTCGGCTGGCAGCCGGCGGGCTTCCCGGTGCTGTTCGGCGAGCATCTGTATCTCTCGCCGCTGCCTTCCTCTGCCCTGGACGGACTCAAAACCATCCGTCCGGGCTGGTATATGGGCCAGCTGCGCAGCGGCCGCTTCATTCCCGGCCATCCGCTGGCGACAGCGCTGAAGCCGTCTGAGAGCCTCCGCAGCCTGTCCCTGGACAGCGCAAACGGTGAAGCCGTGTCCTATCTGAAAGGCGAGACACTGGCTGTTCCCGAACAGCGGCTGGCTGTGCGGCCTGGCAGCTCCCCTAAAGGATATGTCCTGGTCTGTATCGACGGATTCAGTGCAGGCTGGGCCAAATGGCAGGACGGTATGCTGAAGAATGAATATCCCGCAGGATGGAGGTGGACCTAAGCATGAGCGCATCAGGAAATGCCGGCAAGAAGCAGCGCATTGATAAAGTGCTGTCCCATATGGGCATCGGCTCGCGCAGCGATATCCGCAAGCAGGCCAAGCAGGGCTTGATTACCGTGAACGGCACTGTCGTTAAAGACAGCGGCTTTCATGTCGATCCTTATAAAGACTTAATTGAGGTGGGCGGCGAGGTTGTCTGCTACCGGGAATTTGTGTATCTGATGATGAACAAACCGGCCGGTGTCCTGTCAGCTACAGAGGATAAACGGGACCGGACGGTTCTTGATCTGCTGAAGCCGGAGCATGCCCTGTTCGAGCCTTTTCCGGTCGGCAGGCTGGATAAGGATACGGTTGGGCTTCTGCTGCTGACCAATGACGGCAAGCTGGCTCATGAGCTGCTCTCCCCGCGCAAGCATGTGCCCAAGACTTATGAAGCTACCATAGAAGGGGATGTGGATGCTGCGGATGTGGAGGCTTTTGCCAAAGGGGTTGAGCTGGAGGACGGTTATGTGACCCTGCCCGCGCAGCTGAGCATTCTCAGCCGCGAACGCGGAAGCAAGACCATCTCGTACATTTCGCTGACGATTACGGAAGGCAAGTTCCATCAGGTAAAACGGATGTTTATCGCTGTCGGCAAAAAGGTGACGTTTCTGAAGCGGGTCTCGATGGGCGAGCTGAAGCTGGATGAGCGCCTGCCGCTGGGAGCCTGCCGGGAGCTGACAGACGCTGAACTAGAACTGTTAACCGGCGGGGCTGGAGCGGTTGCAGAGTGATGGCATGAGCGTCAGGGAAGATTTTATATAAGATTAATATAATTACGGGTCATCATTGACCTGAATTTGATAAGCTTGCTTAATACAGCCGGATAGAAATAGACAGACAAGGATGGTGGGGTATGAAATACAAGCTGATTGCGCTGGATGTTGACGGAACGCTCTTGAATGATGACCATAAGCTGAGTGACGAAAATAAAGAAGCCATTGCCGAGGTTACGCGCCGTGGAGGTCAAATCGTATTGTGCACCGGCCGCAGCCCGCAGAATTCGATTCCTTTTATGGAGGAGCTGGGGCTCACCGGGTATGTTCTTGGACACAACGGCGGGGCGACGGTATCGGTCAGTGACCGCAAGGTGCTCGATCAATACGGGATGGACGGCCGCGGCCTCGATCCGTATATTGAATACTGCCGGAAGCACGACATTCATTTTGACGTCAGCACTGCCTTCGAAATGTATGTGGACAACGTGGAGAACCTGACCAAGGAAGCCAACTATATGTATGAGCACTTCCGCATGATGCCGGCATCCCTGCCGGCGTGGGAGGAATTCCGCGAGCCGATTGTCAAATTTACAGTGTTCACCAAGTCTGCGGTACTGGATGAAGCCATGCGGGAATGGGGCACCTGGACCCAGCAGTATAATATGCTGCGCAGCGGCGAGTTTTTTGCCGATTTCATGCATCATGAAGCCTCTAAGGGCAATGCGCTCAAGAATCTTGCCGCAAGGCTCGGAATCGCGCAGGAGGAAGTTATGGCTATCGGTAACTATTACAATGATATTTCCATGCTGACCTATGCAGGCCTGGGCGTTGCCGTAGATAATGCTCCAGTTGAGGTTAAAGCGGCCGCTGATGCAATCACAGGAACAAACAATGAGCATGGCGTACGGGATGCACTTGTGAAATATTGCCTCTAGTAACTCTGGCCATAATTGCATTATAATCATCCCAAGCATAAACCAGTGCCGTACGGTGCTGATTTATGCTTTTTTTGAGTTTGGCTTGAGTTGCGTGAGGAAATGTGATGTCTAGATGGGAATGGACGGACCGGTGACGGATGAATTTGTGCTGGATAAGAAGGCCGGTATGTGTTATCTGATCTGACCGCCATGTATTGGTAGCCATCGAAGTATTAAGTGGAAATTTGTCACTTAATACTTCTCCTAACAATAATAATAGAATATTAGTTGGAAAAACGGCACTTAATTATCCGACTTTAGTGCTAAAAGGGGTTTGTGGTCTAAATTAGATGACGATTTTCCACTTAATGAGTTGAAATACTGGAAAACTGAGAAATTAAGTGGCAAAAATCCAACTAGATTCGGGAGGTGAGAAGCGGGAAGTGGAGAGCGGGAAGTGGAGAGCAGGTAGGTGAGAAGCGGGAAGTGGAGAGCGGGTAGGTGGGGAGCGGGAAGTGGAGAGCGGGTAGGTGGGGAGCGGGAAGTGGAGAGCGGGTAGGTGGGGAGCGGGAAGTCGAGAGCGGGTAGGTGGGGAGCGGGAAGTCGAGAGCGGGTAGGTGAGAAGCGGGAAGTGGAGAGCGGGTAGGTGGGGAGCGGGAAGTGGAGAGCGGGTAGGTGGGGAGCGGGAAGTCGAGAGCGGGAAGTGGAGAGCGGGTAGGTGGGGATCGGGAAGTGAGAAGTGGGAAGTGGAGAGCTGGTAGGTGAGAAGTGCATAGTGCATAGTGAAAAGTGGGAAGCAGATTACTGACACTTGCCCATTCTCCACAAACCGAGCGGCCCGCCCGGCGCAGCCTCAGACCAAAAAGGGGCTGCACGGCCCCGGGAAGGGCGGCACAGCCGCTTGGTGTCACTGTCGCATAAACCTGCGGACGGAATTAGACAAACAACGATCGGGAAATGATGACGAGCAGAATAAAGAGCACCAAAATTGCACCGGTCGAAGTAAAGCCTGGCACTGCACCCATGTCTGATTCCTCCCTTAACTTATGTCTGATCCCCCATTGCTGCGTCTGCCCCAGCTGAGGCGTCCTTGGGATAATGACATCATATGCATATAAGGGAGGTCTGAACTGGTCAGCTGCCTAAGATTCGTCAAGATGGGCTTTCAGGATTCTCAATCCCTTGGGCAGATGGTTCTTCAGCTGGCCCGAGCTGGCTTTGCCCCAGCCGACGGGCAGGCCTTCCACGCAGACGAGCGTCCAGCCGTGCAGCTCAGCGGGAACCGGCAGGCTCTCGCCGCGCAGCCAGGCCTGAATGTCCAGGCTGTCAGCAGACAGGTCGAAGCAACGTGCAGCCTGCTCCGGTGAAAGTGCCATAGCCAGGGCGTGGGCCGGTTCGATCCGGTTTTTCTTCAAATGGGCTACATGCAGCCCAGCGCGCGGGACCTTAAGGCCTTCCAGCTGGCCGGTATGCAAACGTTCATTAAATGCTTCAGGCAGCAGGTAAAGCGACTCTCCAAACAACACAGGTGTACCCTGTACGTTGTAGCCGGGCAGCTCCTTGGCGGCCCAGTCCAGGAACTGCTGATAAGCCTCACGGACCGAAGCGTTTATTCGCGGCCCGTGTTTGCTTTTTCCGCCGCTGCGTTTATTGCGGGTGCTGGCTGGGTCACCGGATGCTGAAGCTGGTGCTTTATGCAGCAGCGCGACGAAATGCCCCTCACCTTTCTCAAGATGAGGCCAGAGCCGTTTGGCAGTAATGAGCTCCATATCGGGATAAGCTGCTGTAAAACGGGCGATTGTCTCCTCGTTCTCCTGGCGGTTAAAGGTACAGGTCGAGTAGACCATACTGCCGCCCGGCTTCAGCATGATATAGGCATCCTGCAGAATATCCCACTGCCTGGATGCACACATCCGGACATGATCGGGGGACCACTCACGGATTGCTGCGGGATCTTTGCGGAACATGCCTTCACCGGAGCAGGGAGCGTCAAGCATAATCCGGTCGAAGACCTCCGGGAAACGCCGTGACAGCTCGTCCGGAGCAGCGCTGGTTACGAGTGCATGGGGGATACCCAGACGTTCGACGTTCTCGGCCAGAATTTTGGCGCGCTCGGGATGAATCTCATTGGAGACAAGCAGGCCCTGTCCCTGCATCAGGGAGGCGAGGTGGGTTGTTTTGCCGCCTGGCGCAGCAGCCAGATCGAGTACGGTCTCACCAGGCAGCGGCGCCAGCAGCTCGGCCGCGGACATTGCCGACGGTTCCTGAATATAATATAGTCCGGCGGTATGGAAGGGGTGCCGGCCGGGCCGGGCCGGATCCTCATAATAATAACCTGTTTTGCACCAGGGGACCGGAGTCAGGCTGAACTGTGCCATAATATTGCTGGCAGTAGCGCTGCCGGGGGGGCTCTTTAAAGTATTAAACCGCAAGCCCTGGGTCCGCGGCATCATGTAGCTGTGCAGAAAAGCGTCCGCCTCCTGCCCCAGCATCTCTTTCATGGCAGTGGTAAATGCAGCGGGCAGCCGTTCTTCATTCATAAGTCATTCTCCTCTTGTTGATTTCAAAACAGGCTCAAGTGTTCTTATTCCTTGCTGTTTCAGGTGGATACCGATAAAATCAAGATATGGGACCTCAGCGTTGCCTGTATATGTACATATATATAACTATATCATAATTGCCGAGTCTCACCGTAATCGGGGCAATCGAAAAGGGGATGTACCTTATGAATTTGCTGCAAGCGCTATTCTTCCCGCCGGAGCAGCCCGGCGGCGTATCTTCCATGATTCCTTACCTGCAGGAGCGGTTCCGCTCCAGCCGCTGGGAAATGGATTTGTTCTGGCTGCCTAAGCGGATTCGGAACAAGGGACGTGAAGAGATTGTCTTTGAAACGTTTGACTGGACGGTGTACGGCGAAAGTCCGGTTGTGCAAAAATATATCCAGACCTACCGTGACTACATCTGGTGGACCAAGCTGCGGATGAGCAAGCAGTATGATCTGATTCATGCCCATCATCCGATTGCCGGCCTGGCGATGAAGAGAATCTATCCGGAAATTCCGCTGATTCAGACGCTGCACTCCAGTTACGAACGCGAGCTGATCCTTAACGGCGTTATCCAGGAAGGCGGAATAGAGCATCAGTTTCTGGTCTCCATTTACCGCGAGCTTGAGCATGTCAGCGACCGGCTGATGACGGTATCGCACGCTTTTGCCGATTATCTGGCACCTTATACAGATCATCCTGCGAAGATCGGCATTATCCCGAACGGTTTTGACGAAAAAAGATTTAAGCCGGTTCCGCATGATAACAATATTCCGCAGCTGGTGACGGTTACGCGCCTGGTTCCTGCCAAAGGTCTGGATATCCTGTTCAGAGCTTGTGCAGAGCTGAAAAACCGCGGTCATGAATATGTGCTGCATATTATCGGAGACGGACCTTCGCGCGGGGAGCTGGAGTCGCTGGCGCAGGAGCTCGGAATTTATAATGAAACGATTTTTTACGGCTATACGCTGCATCCCGAGGAATTCATGCCGTTTTTTGATATTTTTGTACTGCCGTCGAGGGCGGAAGCATTCGGTTCCGTGTTTGCGGAGGCTGCGCTCAGCTGTCTTGCCCTGGTCGGTACAAATGTCGGCGGGATACCGGAGCAGATAGAAGACGGGGTCAACGGTCTGCTGGTCAACCCGGATGACCAGAATGCACTTGCAGATGCACTCGAAAAAGTGATTGCAGATCCCGGCTACCGTTATGAGCTGTCGAGATCCGCATGGGATAAAGCAAAGAGCCAGTATTCCCTGACCCGGGTCGCCAATGAGCTCAAAAAAATCTATCTGCAGTACCAGCCGGAAACGAAAGGGTGAGCTCAGGTGATCCCTTTCCGATTCCTGCATGCTGCGGATCTGCACCTGGACAGCCGCTTCGTTGGTCTGGCGCAGCTTCCGCAGGCTGTCCGCTCCTATCTACGGGAGTCCACCTTCGCCGCCCTCGGGCGGCTTGTTGGCGTAGCTGTAGAGGAAAAAGTCGATTTTGTAGTCATCAGCGGTGATGTATACGATGTTTCGGATGCTTCGCTGCAGGGCCAGCTGCGTTTTCAGGAGGCCCTCAGGGAGCTGGCCGCACGGGGCATACAGGTCTACCTGATTCATGGCAATCATGATCCGCTGGACGGGCCGCGCCTCAACATGGAGCTGCCTGCCGGAGTCACCATGTTCGGAGCCGGAGAGCCGGGACAAGCCGTAGCCTGCCGCCGGAGTGACGGGGCGGAGCTGGCTGTCATCAGCGGTATCTCTTATCCCACGGCAAAAGTAACGGAGAATACGGCATTGCGGTTCAGCCGCAAGCCGGGCAGCAGCCTGTTCCATATCGCGCTTTTACACGGCAATGTGGACGGGGATCTGCAGCATGAAACCTACTCGCCGTGCACCCGCAGGGATTTGATCGGACGGGGCTTTGATTACTGGGCCCTGGGGCATATTCATAAGCGCAGTATTCTGCACGAGCGTCCGGCCATTGTTTATCCGGGCAACATTCAAGGTCGCAGTGTCAAGGAGACAGGACCAAAAGGCTGTTACATAGTGGATGTAAATGAAGAAGGCCATACCGCTCTGCGGTTTCGTGAGCTGGATACGGTCCGCTGGCAGGTGAAGGAAATACCGATTGACGGTCTGGCAGATGAGGCGGAGTGGACAAATGCCGTGGAACGGGCAGTAGAGGAAATCCGTGATGAGCTTCCGCAACTGATGTCCGTCGTGCGCTTCAGACTTACCGGCCGGGGGAACGTGCACAGAATATTGTCTGAAAAAGGTGCCGCTGCCGACCTTCTGGCCGAGCTGCAGCGGCGGGAGGCGGTGCGAGCCGGGCAGCAAATGTACGCGGGTCTGGTGTGGACCGAGGGCTTCTCAGTAGAAACAGGACTGCCGGTTGACCGGGAGCGTCTTGTGCAGGAGGATAGTTTCCTCGGCGAACTGCTGCGGCTCTCCGGCCGGAGCGGACAGACTCCAGACGGGCTGGAGGACTTGCTTTCGGCAGCGCTGAAGCCGCTGATGGAAAACCGCGAGCTGCGCAGGCTGCTTAGCGCTATTGACAGCGATGACAAACGGGACTGGCTGCGCAGTGCCGAAGAGCTGGGCATTACACTGCTGAGTGGTGCGGAGGAAGCTGCGCGGGCTGGCAGCCATCATCCGGTTTATGGTGAAGAGGCAGCGGGAGACGCAGGTACGCCGGAAGACCGGCAGAAGCGGGGGAATGCGGAATGAAGATAGAGCAGTTGCAGATTAGCGGCTTTGGCCGGCTGCAGCAGCGGGAAATTGAGCTGAAGGAAGGCGTCACTGTACTGTACGGGCGTAATGAGGCCGGCAAAAGCACCACACTGCAATTTATCCGGGCTATGCTGTTCGGGATTCCCGGCAGGGCGCATCCGGCGGAGCGGTATGAGCCGCTGCAGGGCGGTCAGCACGGGGGGATTCTAACGGCATGCGACCGTTCGGGGGCAAGCTGGATCATCCGGCGCTACGCTGCCGGAGGGGAGCAGGCCCGGAGCGAAAGGCTTAGTATTACCGTCCGGCATCCGGACGGCCGGACGGAAGAGGCGTCACAGGAGGAGCTGGAACGGCGGCTGCTGGGCGGCATCTCGCGAAGCATGTTCCGGCAGCTGTTCGCTGTGTCGCTGGACGAGCTGCAGGAGCTTGGCGCGCTGCAGTCCGAGGAAATGAGCAGCTATCTGTTCCACGCGGGCATGGGCGGAGGCGGTGATATTATGCGCGCCGAACGCAAGCTGCTCCAGGAAGCGGAGAAGCTGTATAAACCGCGGGGCAAAGTGCAGGAGGCGGCCAAAATCCTTCAGCAGATTGAGAAGCTGGAGCGGGATATGGCCGAGAGCCGGTCTTTGCTTCCCCGGTATAATGCGAATCTGGCTGCGCTTGAGCTTGCGGAACAGAAGCTGGCAGAGCTTGAGCTTGCGCGGAACAGTACAGGCAGCAGACTGAAGCTGCTGCGCAAAGCGGCAGATATCCGTGAACTGTGGCTGAAGTGGCGTGAAGCCAGGTTTGAGCTGGAGAGCCTGCCGGAAATCGCGGATTTTCCCGAAAATGGCACGGTACGGTGGCAGACGCTGGAGGCGGAAATCCGCAGTGCGGCTGGTGCTGTAGAGCGGCTTCAACGGCAGCATGACGAGCTTGCCGCCGAGCTGGCGCTTCACCCGCCGGATGAGCTGCTCCTTGCACAGGGACCTGTGCTGGATCGTCTTGACCGCAGGCGTGCGAGCTATGAAGACCGCCGGGCAGAGCGGCAGCGCCTGGAAGCCGACCTTGCCGTACATGAGGCTCATCTGGAGCGCATTCTGCGCAGTATCGGCGCCGGATGGGGCTATCCGGAGCTTGCCGCTTTTGCGGTTACTGCGGCGGAGCGCGAAGCTGCGCGGCGCTTCGCCGCCTCATTCGCCGGCTACGACCGGCGCATGGAGGCCCGGGAAGCGGAGCGGCAGAGCCTCCGCTCCCGCCTGGCCGCCGCCGCCGCTGCGCTGCAGGCGGCGGAGCGCTCGCTTGCGCGCGAGCACGCAAGCGGCGCCGCCAGCTTCGCGGGCCTCGCCCCGCGCAGCCCGCGTGAACTGCTGCAGCTGTGGGACGAGCTGCAGCAGGCTGCCGAGCGCTGGCGCGAAGCCCAGCTCGGCACAGCCGGGCCGCGCAGCGGCCCGGAAAGCGCCGGCCGCCGCAGCTCCGGCGCCGGAAACCGCCGGGCGGCACGCTACCGGCGGTGGCTGGCCGCAGGCACAGCGCTGACGCTGCTGCTGCCGGCGGCCCTGCAGCTGAGCGGGGCTCCGCCGCTCAGCGTCTGGTCCGCGCTCGGCCTGCTGGCCGCAGCGGACCTGGCCCTGTGGGCCGGCCTGCGCGCAGCGGGCCGGCAGGGCACCCCGCCGGAGCATGGCGGCGGGGATAGCGCAGCGGCCGCAGCGGAGATGCTGCGGCTGCGCGGGCTGCTGCTCTCCGGAGCGGAGCCGGAGAGCGGGAACATGGATGCCGGCGTGCTTGAAGCCGGCATGCGGGAGCTGCGCCGCCTGATGGAGGCGTGGAACGCCTGGCAGCTGCGCATGGACCGGCTGTCCGGCGAGTGCGAAGCGTGCCGGACAGAAGCAGAGGCGCTCGCCGGGCATGAGCGCGCCCTGGCAGAGGAGCTGGAGCGCGCCGAGGCGGAGTTCTCTGAACTCGACGTCCGGTACACAGACTGGCTGCGTCAGCGCAAGCTGCCGGAAGGCTTGTCCCCGGAAGGGCTGCCGGATCTCTTCGCGCTGGTAGAGCAGGGAAATGAGCTGCTCCGCCAGCGTGACAAGCTGACTGCGCGGCTCGGGGAGCTTGGAGCAGAATGTGAAGCCTATGAGCATGAAGGCTTGTCACTGCTGCAGCAGGCCGGAGGGAACAGTAGCGGTGAGGTCTCCCTGTTCACCTTGCTCGGCTGGCTGGAGAACCGGAAACGGGAGTGGGATGTGCTCCGGGGTGAGCTGCTTCGCAGGGAGGGATTGTCTGCCCGGATGGCGGAAATGCATGAGGAACTGTTGGAGAACAGGCAGCAGCTGGAAGGTCTGGTGCATCGCAGCAGTGCTCTGCTGCGTGAAGGCGGAGCCGGGGACGGCGAAGACTTTCTGCGGCGCGCTTCGGCAGTGCAGCGGCGGACGGAGCTTGTGAGAGCGATCCGTCAATGGGAGCTGGCGATGTTCACCGGCTGGGAAGGCGCCAGAGCGGATCAATTGCAGCAGCTGCTGGAGCAGCATGATGCATCTGCGCTTGAAGAGGAACGCACTGCAGCCGAAAATGCTGCGGTGAACCTGGAAGAAGAGCGGAATATCCTTTTGGAGCAGAGGGGCAAGCTGCTGCAGGAGCAGGAGCATTTGCATGAACGCTGCATGGGGGACACTGTCAGCCAGCAGCTGGAGGAGCAGCGGTCGGCACTCCGCCAGCTGGCTGGCCAGTATGCCGTGACGGCACTGGCAGCAGAGCTGATCGGGCGGACGAGAAGGATTTATGAGCAGGAGAAGCAGCCGCAGGTCCTGCAGCTGGCTTCTGCCTATTTTGTAAAGCTGACACAAGGGGAATACCGGAGAATTGTAATGACCCTTGGCCATAAAGAGCTAAAAGCTGAGCATGAAGCGTTAGGGCTGCTCGACAGCGGGCTGCTGAGCCGCGGCACACAGGAGCAATTGTATCTTGCGGTCCGGCTGGCTCTGGCCGAAACCATGAGCCGGCAGATCAGGCTGCCGCTGATGCTGGATGATCTGTTCGTCAATTTTGATGAAGGCCGCTTGTCTGCAGCACTGGCCTTGATAGGCGAACTGTCGGCAACCAGGCAGATCGTAATGATGACCTGCCACCGCTATGTTGCGGATGCGGCCATGCGGATTATTCCTTCCGCGGCGGTAATATCCGTCTAACTTCCCTCATTTCCGCCCCCGTATAACCGGCTTGACGGCAACAATGGTTATGCCTTTAGCCTTGTCTTTCCCTTCAGGGCAGGGAGGCGGGGGAGACAGCGGTGCGCGCAGCAGCATGCTGACCCAAACTAGGGCCAGAGCTCCGAAGATCGGGTAGAACACCCCGAGCAGCGAGCTGAAGCCGAACTGGCTGAACAGATAACAGAACAGCATGAGCAGCGGAGTGACGAGGGCAGGGGCGACAGGCAGACGCTGCTGCAGCTGTACGCTCACGCCGTAAATGTTGGCTATGAAAGTGCTGAAGATTTCCAGAAAGATCAGCAGCAGATAGATCAGCTGAACGGCTGGGCCGAGTCTGAAGGCGATGCTGCCCATCGGGACTTCATACTGCAGAATGCCGGGCATCTGCGAGCTCATGGCGAAATGCGCAGCCAGCAGCATGAAGCCGATGCCGATGCCGCCCAGAATACCGCCGCGTACAAGCGACTGTTCGTCCTCGGTATGCCGGGCCAGCGGGACAAGCACAGCCTGGGCCATACCCAGGTTAAAGGCGGTATACAGCAGCGGTGACATCCAGGCGCCGAAGCTGCTGCTGTCCGTCTGCAGGAATAGAAACCGCCCCGCTTCCGGCAATCCGAATGTATTAAAAATAATGATAAGCGACAGAGTAAGCATCAGCGGCACAACCAGGCTGTTAAGCTGCATAATGCCTGACATCCCCCGCTTCAGCAAAAAAAACGAGCCGGTCAGTGTAATCAGCAGTCCTGCCTGATAAGGGAAGCCAAGATGCTCCTGAAAGATGGCCCCTGCACCAGCCAGCATAATGCTGTTGACCCCGATCAGGATAACCAGGGTGAACAGGCTGATGCGGCTGCCCGTTTTTTCACCGAACAGATGACGGTTGAAGTCTTCATACGAATCGGCACCGATCCGGCGCGCAATAACCATCATCTTGGTGCCGAGCCAAACGAACAGAACGGTTGAGAGCATAATGGTAAGCAGAGCCCAGTGGCCGTACCGGGTAAAAAAGCGGAGAATCTCCTGGCCGGTAGCAAACCCTGCGCCTACTATGGTGCCGATATAGGTAAAAGCAATCTGCAGCGTGCGGACATACGATTTCATGGCTTCACTCCTCATGTGCTCTGATTATACTCTGATTATAAAAATGGGCTTTGCCCGCCGGATTGCCTTGTGCAGTCCATATAGTACAGGTTATGATGATAGCCAGAGGGACATGACTTCCGCACAGGTGAAATGAAGGTTTGCGGAAGCGGAGCGTCTGGAATTATTAAGGTAATGGGGGTACTAAGTCATGGAAGTATTGAAACAGCGGATATTAGAGGAAGGGGTCGTCCATTCCGATCAGGTGCTGAAGCTGGATGCCCTGCTCAACCACCAGGTTGATCCGATCCTGACGATGGAAATGGGACGGGAGTTTGCCGGGAGATTCGCGGATGCAGGGATCACACGGGTGGTCACTGTGGAATCCTCGGGTATTGCCGTGGCGTTTGCCACCGCTTTGGAAATGAAGGTGCCGCTTGTATTTGCCCGCCGCAAAAAAACGCTGCTGGCTGATCCTGATGCCCTGTGCGAACGGGTTCCGTCCTTTACCAAAGGGATTGTTACCGACATCATGCTGTCCCGCCAGTATATTTCCCGGGAAGATAAGGTTCTTTTTATTGATGATATTATTGCCAACGGTGATGCTGCGCGCGGGCTGATCAAGATTATCCAGCGTTCCGGCGCTGAGCTGGCCGGGATGGGAGTCGTCGTGGAGAAGTGCTTCCAGGCAGGCGCCCGTACGATCAGGGATCAGGGTATTCTGTTGGAGTCGCTAGTCCGTATAGAGTCTCTGGAAGACGGAAAGGTTCATTTCGCCGATTAATTCAGTGACAATTATCGAAACAAAAGCCTATTTTTAAAACATCTTCTTTTCACCCTATAACTTTTCCTTTATAATAAAGATTAGACATAGGAGAGGAGGCGTCACAATGGGGAAAGAACCGGTGACAGAGCAATTTTTTATTGATAAGCTAACCGAGGCCAAGGATCATTTCGAGCGTGCCCTGGATTGTAAACACACAGAGTTCGACGATCTGTATCCCTATATGATTGAACATCCTCAATTTTTCTGGTATAAACGTTATGTTGCCTGGTCGGAGCTTTTAACGATCACCAGTCTGTGCCAAGAGCTGGAATTCAACTGGAAAGAGAATTTCACAGACAATCAGGTTGAATACCTGGAACAACGTGTGATGTCCGCTAAAGTTCTTGATTTCTGGTTTGAGAAGAATGAAGCGCTGATATAGGATCTTAGTCAAGCAAGACCCAAATGGATTCTCATTTGGGTCTTTTTTTGAAGGGACAAGCTTTTTTGTAAAGGAGGGTTAGGAAATGATCAGTGATGAAGAATTGGATGCTTACCGTTTGTCCGGTGAGAAGGTGCGTGTCATTCGTGACGCAATCCAGAGCAATGATGTAAGAGGCATAATCCTGGCCTGGAATGAGACTCAGGTAATGGTGCGCCGTCCAAATAAGCATGTAGTCAAGCTCGACCGCAATTACATTTTTCAGCCGTACTCGGAGCCGCGTAAAGGGCTGGAGGATTTATAAGATAAAGCGCGTTAAACGCGAGAGAAGCCCCGTCCGGGTATGGACGGGGCTTCTCGCATACAGGCTGGTAACAATCAGATGGACATAGCCATCTGTTCAACGCTCTCGTTCTTGGGCAGTACGGCGAGCTCGGGATTCAGTCCGAGATAAGCGCGCATGCGCTGCATCATCTCATTACGGAAGCCGGGCCACTGGATGTTGATCTCGCCGGTATAGCCCCGGCAGGCATAAGAGGCTTCAACGCCGCGCTGATCCTGACGGATCGTGGTAATCTTCAGATTGTGGGAGGTCAGCTCGCGGGTTACCTCCTGCAGCATCAGTGAAGTCTTCTTGGTTGCGCCTGTAACCAGCTCCATGTAGAGCTGGGGAGTCTTGAATAAACCGCTCTTGCCGATTACCCGGCAATCACGCTCGAATACTTTATGAATAAACGTCAGCAGCAGATAGCTTCTCACAAGGGACAGTTCGTCTTTGGTTATATCTTCAGGAATAGTTGGTGTGTTCAGAGTGGTTCTGGTAGTAGTCGCCATATAAATCACCTCATTTATAGTATGCGAACTTTTGTTCTTATTATACCTTGAATTTATAATGAAAAGCAATAATTATCCAAAAAAATAATGAAAAGAAATGAAAATAAAAAAGTGTTGACTCTTATATTTGTACATGGTAAGATCTATTTTGTGGCCGCGAGAGTGGCAATACAGAATTTGCGGTCGTGGCGGAATTGGCAGACGCGCACGGTTCAGGTCCGTGTGGTAGCAATACCGTGGAGGTTCGAGTCCTCTCGACCGCATCCTAATGAAGAAAGACCCGTAATGCCTCAGGCGATTACGGGTCTTTTTTTGCGTGAAATGAGCTTTAAGTATATCCTCCATATACATCCATTGTTTACTGTCCCCCTTGACAGCAGAGCCCAAAGCCACTATATTTGCACTTATTAAAAGAGTTGTAATAACTCAGGGAACAGGAAGGGGACAGCAATGCCAATATCTCATAACACCGCTCAAGTCAAGAAGATCAATGTTGAGCTGGTCAAAAATACGTTGAAGGCTGCCGGTACAGGCACGAAGGCGTCAATCGCCAATATGACAAGGCTGAGCGTAGCCACTTGCGGCAGTATCCTGAATGAGCTGGTCGGCAGCGGTGAGGTGATTGAACTGGAGCTGGAGGAATCGAGCGGCGGGCGTCCTGCCAGGCAGTATATGTTCAATGCTGATTATGCCTGTGTGCTGTGTCTGATGGTGAAGACGGAAGGCGGCCGTCATTCCATAACCTACCTTATTGTCAATCTGGCAGGTGATCAGGTGGAGGAGGGGATACGGCATTGTGACTATATAGATGCCGATACCATTGATTCTCTGGTCGGAGAGCTTGCCGGGAAACACCGCGATGTAAAAGCAGCCGGCATCGGCATTCCGGGAGTTGCGCACCGCGGGGTTATCGGAATCTGTGATGTGGCTGCACTTGCCGGAGTGCCGCTGGGTGAGCAGCTAAATGAGAAATACAATATGGACATCATCATCGAGAATGATATGAATGCTACAGTGTACGGCTTTTATCAGCTTCAGAACCTGGAGGAGGATCAGCCGTTTGCCGTGGTGACCTTTCCTGACAATCATTTTCCGGGAGCGGGCTTTATCGTTAACGGGCGCATGGTGACGGGCTCAACCAATTTTGCAGGGGAGATCTCTTATTTTCCGCTTGGCCTTTCACGGGAGGAGCAGCTGGAAAGGCTGCATAACAAGGATACGTTCGTGTCTGTAGCGGCCCATATGCTGTCTTCCATAATAACGGTCCTTAATCCGGTCTCCATCGCGGTCACAGGCGATTTGACCCATCCTTCGATGACAGAGGAGCTGCTTGACGGCTGCCGGCAATATATTCCGGAAGAGCATCTGCCGGCGCTGCTTATCAAAAACAATACACAGGAAGAATACAGGGCCGGTCTAACTGCGCTTACGCTGGAGAGCCTCACTTACCGGCTGCAGCTGGTGGAACGGAGATAACGGACGGGCCCTCTGCGGCCCTTGCCCATTCTAATATCTTTTACCAGAACAACATCTAATCCTTCAGGAGGCCATCAAGTTGAAACAGCGCACAACCTCATTCAATAAAACCTATGCCATGCAGCTTGTAACGATCTTTTTAGGCTTTATTATCTTCGGTATTTCGGAAAATATTAAAGGGCCGGCTATCCCGCGGATTCAGTTTGACTTTGCTTTGAACGAGGAGCAGCTGGGGAGTCTGCTGTCCCTGAACGCCCTCGGCTATCTGATTGCCTGTTCATTCACCGCTATACTGGTGCGTAAGTTCGGAATCAAAGCGACAAGCATCATGTCCTTTGCCTCCATGCTGCTGTCCGGTATTTTTATCTTTGTATCCCATGCCTACCCTGCGTTCGCGGCATCTTATTTCCTGATGTACATCGGTAACGGGATGCTGGAGATTGCCCTGGCTATCCTGGGGGCACGTATTTTTGTTAAAAATGTCGGGACCATGATGAACCTGTCCCACTTTTTCTATGGACTAAGCTCCACGGTTGCCCCGCTGATCGCTACAGGCATGATGTCTGTGCACCTTTTTGGCCATGAACTGGACTGGCGGGGAATGTATCTGGTCATGCTCTCACTCTCGCTGCTGCCGATCCTGACTGCGCTGCGCAGCTCCTTTCCTGGAGATGATATGCCGGCTGAGCACCGTACGCCATTCAAGGAACTAAGGCGGGACCCTGCCCTGTGGTGGATGGTGCTGATCCTGTCCTTCGGCGTTGTATCTGAGCTGGCCGTCGGCGGCTGGCTGGTTAATTTTCTGGAGAAGGCATACGACTGGGATACTGTTAAGGCATCCGGCCTTCTGTCTGTGTTCTTCCTGCTGTTCTCAGTCGGCAGGCTTGTGCTCGGACCGGTGACGGACAAAATCGGCTTCACCCTGTCGCTGATTATTTTCTCGGGCTTCTCTGCTGTTTGTACCTTTGCGGCGATTGCAGGGGGAGAGTCCCTGGCGTTTCTGTTCGCGGCTGCAGGCTTAGGGATTGCGATGATCTATCCGACCGTCATGGCCTTTATTGCCAAGCGTTATCCTAATGGAAGCGATACAGCCATTACCTTTACGGTTACCATGATGGGACTGGGAAGTGTAATCGGGAACTATGTGATCGGCTTTGTAATCGAAGCGGTGAAGAAGCTGTACGGTGACAATAACCCGAATGCCCTGCTGCACGGGTTGCAGGCGGGGTACGGATTTATCGGCCTGTGTGCCCTGCTGTGTGCGGTATGCGCCTTTGTGCTGTACCGGTTCCTGAACAAACGCGGTGAGCTGATCTGATCCGGCTTCCGTTAATCCCTTTTGCAGAGCAGGTCTTCAGTAGCCTCCCACAATTTTTTCTGCTGCAGCGGATCATTGCCAGGGGAGACGGGTTCAATGGGCCTGCCGGTTCCGACATTGAAATATCCGCCGGTTACCTTACCGTATTCAGGCTCCAGAATGAGCCGGATCATGATTTCTGTTCCTCTGCGTGGATCGCCGATATGAAGCCCTTTTAACAGCCGTTCGATTACCCCGGCAAACCTTAGTTCACGTCCAAGGCCTGTGACGTTAAATCCCGGATTCAGAGCATTGACAGTAATTCCGCTGCCGGACCATCTGCGGGCAAGCTCAGTGGTGAACATTATGTTCAGCAGCTTGGTTTTGCCGTATAACGCAGATGAGCCGCGGGCTGTAAACGGGCTGGTGTCACTTAAATCCTCTGGCAGCTGCAGGGTTCCGTGACGGCGTGAAGCTTCGGAGGCAACATTGACCACCCGGGCCTGTCCGGCCTTCAATAGAGAGGGCTGAAGGATTTGGGTCAGCAGCCAGGGCGACAAATAGTTGACAGCAACCATTTCAGCATAACCTTCAGAAGTGACACGCGGTTCAAAAGCATGGATACCGGCATTGTTTAACAATACGTCGATTGCTGGATGAGAGGACAGGATTTCTTGTCCGATTCTGCGGACTTCTTTCATTAACGAGAGGTCACCGTAATAAAAGTCGATTTGCGCACCGGGGGCTTGTTGTCTGATCAGGAGTGCTGCAGCTTCGGCGCGTTCCTTGCTCCGGGCTGTCAAAACTAGCCTGAAGCCGCGTTGCGCCAGCGTAGCGGCAGCCAGCTGCCCGAGTCCGCTGGTAGCTCCGGTAATGACTGCAACAGGATTTGTAGACATGAGTTCGGTCTCCTTCGTGTGATATAATGGTATAGCAACATAGTTGATATATGTCCATCATAATAATATAGTTGATATATGTCAACTACATTGGGCGTTCATTCTGAACTGAAGGAAGAAAGGTGAACAGATTGAGTAGAGATTCCTTGGCTGATGCAGGGAGAGAAGCGCTTGAAGCAGCGCTCGGAGAACAGCTGAACGCGCTGCTTAGCGCGTCCCATGCCATCAATGTGAGGGCGGCGTCCCGGTTCGATGATTCTTTGCAGCCGGCTGCTTTTCACCTCATCCGCTGGCTGTATTCTTATGGACCGGCCAGTGCTGCGGTGCTGGCGGAATCCACAGCAATGGACCGCAGTTCGGTAAGCCGCCTGATCAAACAACTGGAAGCCTTGGGTTATGTGAGGAGAGAGTCGTCTCCGGAGGACGGGCGGGCCATTCTGCTCTCGCTCACCAGACATGGGCAGGAGAAGATCGTGGAGGCGCTTAAAGAGAAGGGCACTGTTTTTTATGAGCGGATTGCGGGCTGGAAGGATGAGCAGCTATATGATTTTGTTGAATTGCTTAGGCAGTTTAACGGCTTAAACCCCCGGATATAGACGGAGTATCCTGTGTGTGAACGCAGAAAATGAACAGTCAAAGGTGCTGTATACCGTATACCGGTGAGGGCTTCAGGGAGGCTGAATCTGCAGTCTGCTTTTAATATAATTTACTTCCAGCTAGGCTATGGTTCAACACATGCATCATCTGATACTGCTGAAATAAGGTGCTTTCCATACGTGGAGAGCACCTTTTTGTCATGCTGCGATATACAAATTCAGGTCCGGCTGTGCGGAGCAGTCCTGCGGTTCAGCAGAAGCGCATTGATCTCTCCGCCCGCCAGAATGATGATTGAGCTGATATAGAGCCAGATTAGCAGGATCATGACCCCGCCAAGGCTGCCGTAGGTTTTGGTGAAATCACTGAATTGATTGACATAGACGGAAAAAAGTACAGAGGTGACGATCCAGCCGACGGTAGAGAAGAGCGCACCCGGCATAACCTCCCTGAGGTGCAGCCTGCGGCTGGGGGCAATCCAGTAGAGCAGCGTGAATACAACGAACATAACGAATAGGGGAACGGCATACTGCAGCAGATCCCAGAGCTTTTGCAGACCATAAGGCAGATCAGTAAGCAAAAAGACCTGTGTCTTCAGCCAGCTCCCGAATACGAGCAGCAGAATGCTGAGCAGCACCACCAGGCCGATGGACAGCGTAGCCAGAAAAGCGATCCCCCTGACTTTCCAGAAGACCCTGCTCTCGTCAATATCGTAGGCGCGGTTGAGACCTTTGATAATGGCGTTGATTCCCTTCGAGGCGGCCCATAGCGTAGCCAGCATACCAAACGACAGCAGGGCCTGGCTCCGCCCCTCGGAGACATCCTGCAGAATTTCTTCAATAATAGAGTAGGCTTCGGCCGGCATAATCGGCTGTAGCTGCTGAATCTTGTCCTCCAGCGAAATATGGGCGTACCCGATCAGCGTCATGATGAAGATCAGGAACGGAAACAGGGAGAGGATGAGATAATAGGTTAATTGCGCACTGACGCCCTGCACATCATCATATTTAATTTTGGTGAACAGCTCTTTGGCAAAAGCGTACATCCCGGCGGCATTCTTCTTCATAATTCCCTCCTCTGCGTACTCTATAATATGCACTGGTATGTTTATAATATTAACCAGCTTGAACAACATCACAGCTAAAATGTAGCCTGTCAGGTATATAATACAGGGGGATGGGCTGCTTGGGCAGCGTAAATTGAATAAAAGGGGAATGAGAATGAAGCTTGCACGGGAGGATTTTCAAGGGATCAGAAACTGGTTTTACCGTAATGCCCGTCCGCTCGAACTGGCAAAATGGCAGTTTCATTTCGGGAATGGCGGACAGACTGCTGTGCTGACGGCACTGGCAGCCTACCAGAATGAAGACGGCGGATTCGGAAATGCCCTCGAGCCGGATGCCTGGAATCCGTATTCCTCGCCGCTTCAGACCGCAACCGGGGCGGATATGCTGATGGAGATTGGGTTTGAGGACAAAGATCATCCCGTTGTGCAGGGCATACTCAGGTATCTGGAGAGCGGAGCCAAAATGGACGGTAACACATGGAAGAATGTGATTGCCTCTAACAACGATTATCCGCATGCACCCTGGTGGAATATGGACTCGGACAGCACAGCCCGCAGCACCTTTAATCCGACTGCGATTCTGGCCGGCTTCATTCTGCGGTTCGCTGACAGGAACAGCGCGCTTTATGCACGCGGCTTCGGGATTGCGAAGGAGCTTGAAGATCTTTTTTTACAGGAACCGGAGATCGAGATGCATCCGCTCAAATGTGTCCTTACGCTGCTGGAGTATATCACCTTGGCAGGTCTGCAGGAGCAGTTCGCTTACCCTGAGATGAACGCAGCTGCAACGCGGCGGATTACTGCCCTGCTGCAGCGGGATGCCGGTGACTGGACCGGGTATACCTGCAAACCTTCGTTTTTCATCCAAAATCGGGAAAGCTTGGGCTACGAATACAATGCAGCTATCGTGGAGAAGGAACTGGACTATACGCTTGAAAGCCGTAACAGGGAAGGCATCTGGAACTTGAACTGGAGCTGGGCCGGCTATGAGCGGGAGTTTGCCCTCAGCGAAAATTGGTGGAAGGGCTGGATTGCGCTGGAGAAGCTGCAGTTTTTGCGGGCCTTCGGGCGGCTGGACTGAATACGGGGCAAATAAATAAGGCGGCGGCGCAGCAGTTCTCCCGGGGGAGACGGCTTGCGACGACGCCTTTGTTGTTGCCTCGTTAGCAGGAAAGTTCAATTGCTGGAACGCTATTAGGAGCTTTTGCGGATGGCTGAGAACTCCTGGGCATAAATATCCCGGACCTTACTTAGAACGGCAGGGGCATGCTCGGAGAATTTCAGGCCGGATACCTTATCCTTCTTCAGGAATATACCCGTCTGATCTTTGTGTCTGCCCAAAGCGGCATTATACAGCAGACCGGCACCGTAGCTCGGATGGTGAAAGAACATTTTCATCAGAGGCTTGATATAAAAGGGCAGGCCTGAATTTTTATCCTTGCGGAGCGTGTTGTTGCCTCCCGGGTCGGCACTGCGGATCATAATGCCCTCAGCAGCGAGCTGTGGTGCTAGTTCCTTGGTCCACAGGGAGAGCGCCAGTTTGGAGACTGCGTACGGACCTAACAGCTTTTTGAAGGAACGGGGCCGCTCCAGCAGGGCTGGGTCGAAGGATTGTACACTGGCGATCGCATTGGAGGACGTGTTGATGACGGTTCGTTCAGAACCCTTCAGCAGCAGCTCCTTCAGTTCCATGGTGATAATATACGGGACAACCGTCTGCAGCTCGAAATGCAGCTCACGGCCCTGTGCGGAATAGCTTAGTTCCGAAAAACTGCCTCCGGCATTATTAAAGAGCAGATCAAGATTGGGCTCGCTGGCTTTAATTGCATCCAGAGCCTGGTGCAGACTGGAGAAATCGGTCAAATCCGCGTTGTAAATCCTCAGCCTTTTGCTGGCTGCAGCTTCAGTTATCAGGGGATCACCGGAGGGAAAAGCGGAGCGGATCAGCGCGGCGACCTGCCAGCCCTCGCCCAGCATTTTACGTGTCAGCTCAAGTCCGATGCCGTTGTTAGCTCCGGTAATCAGCGCGGTTCCGCGGCTGGCGCGATTATAATGTTCATTCATTGATATCTCTCCTTCGTTTGATATTAGGGGCCAGGATAGCGGTGCGTCAACACCGTGTATCTGATGGTGGGCTCATTCTATAACCTGGAGCCGACTCCAAGTCAAGGGATGTTTTGGCGGAAAATGTAGCGCTTGACTTGGAGCTGACTCCAAGTTATACAATAAGTTAATTGGATATTACAGGCTCAAGAATTGGCCGGGAAATTCTGGAGGTGCAGGAAATGATAGAGGCGTCGGAAGCAAGAATGGAATTGGCGGAAGAAGAACGGGCAAAGGAAGAACAAGCAGGGGAAGCGGAACAGGGAGTCCAGGAGGGCTATTCCATTAAAAAAGCAGCGGAGCTCACCGGTATAGCCGAGGATACGATCCGCTACTATGAAAAAATCGGGCTGCTGCCCCGCGCTAAACGTAAAGGAAATACGCACCGGATCTATAGCGGGCAGGATGTGGAGCGGATGAAGCTGATTGTCTGCCTCAAAAAAACCGGAATGCCGCTGGACGAGATGCGTCCCTATCTGAGCCTGACCCCGGATTCCGACCTGAGCGGATACCCGGAGCTGTATGACAAAATCCAGACCCATAAGCAAAATATCCTCGATCAGATTGCTTCGTTGCAGCAGATCGTGGATTTCATCGATAACAAGGTTACCGTCAGCGGCATTGGAACCCGCAATGAGGATTGTACGCTGACCGGAGATGTCAAACGGATGCCTGCCCGGAAAAAATAGATAACTGCTCACTGAAGCTCCATCCCGCCGGGATTGGGGCTTTTTTAATAGCGCAGGGAGCAGTGCTTCTTTACAATGAAGTTCAATTGGAAAAAGGAGGGAATTGGCATGAGACAGGTTACATATGCTCCGTCAAAGTACATTCAGGGGGAGGGCGAGATAGCCAGGCTTGGAGCTTATTGTGTACAAATGGAGGCCGGAGAGGCTTATGCAATCGTTGACCCTTATATTTTGTCTGTATATGGTGAGGAGATCCGGAGCAGCTTTGCCCGGGAGGCGCTGGGACTCCAGGTGCGGGAATTTCTGGGTGAGTGCAGCTTGGCGCAAGTGGAACAGATTGTTTCTGAGCTCAATCTTGACAGGATAGGGGTCATTCTGGGGATCGGCGGAGGCAAAACACTGGATACCGCCAAGGCGGTCAGTCACTACGCCAGGCTGCCGGTCATTCTGGTTCCGACGGTTGCTTCAACGGATGCGCCGTGCAGCGCGGTAGCGGTGTTGTACTCGGAACAAGGAGCATTTGACCGTTACTTGTCCCTGCGGCGCAGTCCTGATGCTGTAATCGCCGACACCGGGCTGATTGCCAAGGCACCGGCCCGGCTGCTGGCAGCGGGGATGGGGGATGCGCTGTCGACCTACTTTGAAGCGAGAGCCTGCCGCAGGTCAGGTGCTGTCACTGAAGCCGGCGGCGCGGGCTCGATCGCTGCCTTCGCTCTCGCCCGGGCCTGCTATGATACCCTTCTCCAGGACGGGCCTTGCGCCCTGGAAGATGTCCGGCAGGGCAGAGCCTCCGCACAGGTCGCCCGTATTATTGAAGCGAACATCTACCTGAGCGGGATAGGCTTTGAGAGCGGGGGCCTCGCCGCAGCCCATGCCATTCATAACGGGCTGACCGTGCTTGAAGAATGCCGGCATATGCTGCACGGAGAGAAGGTGGCGTTCGCCACCCTGGCGCAGCTGATGCTTGAGCAGGCGCCGCAAGAAGAGACTGCTGCCGTTGCCGCCTTCTGCCGCGAGGCCCGGTTGCCCCTTACCCTGGATCAGATGGGGCTTGGAGGTGTTCCTGCGGAGAGGCTTATGGCTGCTGCTGCGGCCAGCTGTGCCGAAGACGGGCCGATGAAAAACATGCCGTTTACAGTAGTGCCTCAGGATGTATATACGGCACTGCTGGCAGCTGACCTTCTTGGACGGCAGACTGAGCAGGACTGTTAATTATTGCGCATCCCGCCTGTACATATTACTCCTGCGGATTCCAAACAATGAGAGTATCAGTTATAGACGAAGGAGGCGTTTCTTATGAACAAAAGCAAGTACCAGCTGCCTAACTGCCGCAAGCTG
This sequence comes from Paenibacillus sp. PastM-3, assembly GCF_029893965.1. Taxonomy (GTDB): domain Bacteria; phylum Bacillota; class Bacilli; order Paenibacillales; family Paenibacillaceae; genus Paenibacillus_AQ. The sequence goes on along the minus strand of NZ_JARXXP010000011.1, from coordinate 136,068 downwards.
CTCTCCTATGTTGCCGTAGCTGTCCTTATGACATCTCTGATTCCGGGAGCCCCGTCAGCAGCGGGAGCAGCTTCTGAAATAAGGGCCGAGGGAGAGCGGTCCGGGATCAATGGTGTGCAGGCAACTGTAGCTAAGCCGGCACAGGCAGGCCGCGGCAAGGTAGCGATCATCATTGACGATTTCGGCAACAGGATGCGCGGCACAGATGAGATGTTGGCACTGCCGATCAAAATTACGGCTGCCGTCATGCCGTTCCTGTCCACCACAGAGCAGGATGCCAAGAGAGCGCATGAACGCGGTTATGATGTACTCGTGCATCTGCCGATGGAGCCGCGCCAGGGCAAGCCGGAGTGGCTGGGACCGGGAGCTGTCCTGACCAGTATGAGCGACACTGAGGTACGGGAACGGGTGGAAGCGGCGATTGATAATGTCCCTTACGCCATCGGCATCAACAATCACATGGGCTCCAAGGTGACCGGGGATGAACGGGTAATGGGAATTGTGCTGGCGGTCTGCAGGGAGCGGGGGCTGTTTTTTTTAGACAGCCATACCAATTACCGGTCAATAGCGGGTAAGCTTGCCCGTGAGCAAGGGCTTCCCCCGGTGGAGAACCACATCTTCCTTGATGATGTCCACTCCGCAGGCCATGTCCTCAAGCAAATGCGGCTGGTGCAGGAGCATGCACAGGACCAGCGGTATTGTATAACCATCGGGCATGTCGGCATACAGGGCAAAGAGACCGCTGCGGGCATCCGCAGCGGCATTGAAGAACTGAAGGACACTGTAGACTTTGTCGGCATCTCTGATCTGGTTAAGGAAGAATGGAAATGGAATGCGCGGCTTACACTTCCATAAGGTAGGCTGCGATCCCGGCGGCGATGGCCTCAGCCAGCTCCTCCTGCCCATGAGGTGTACAAAGACGGCTGCGGTCCTCCGGACTGCTTATGAATCCCGCCTCAACGATTACCGTTGTGGCGGTTATTTTGTTAAGCAGATAGAACGGTTTGCCGGGTCTGGGGTCAGTCTTCATGCCATACAGCTTGTTCAGCTGATCCTGGATCGACCTGGCCAGCAAAAAGCTGCGCCCTTCCTGCCGGTACAGCACCAATGGCCCATGCTTGGCGGGTGAAGGCGCCCAGTTAACGTGTACGCTGACGACTACATTTGCAGGCAGAGTCTCGGCCAGCTCCTTGCGCTGGGCCAGATCGCGCAGATGGCGGGATTTGCTGCGCAGCCAGAGGTTCTCGTCGCTCGGGGCGTAATCCCCGGTGCGGTTCAGGATGGCATCGAAGCCGTCGCTGCGCAGCAGCAGAAACAGCCGGCGCGAGATCGCGAGTGTAATGTCCTTCTCCAGGATCTCGCCGTGGGAGGTTCCGCCGTCAATCCCGCCGTGCCCGGCATCAATCAGGATAATCCGCTGATCATGGCCCAGCACCTGCCGGCGTTCATCTTTCGGCAGAGGCGACAGGTCTGAAGCTGCCATTTGCGCGGCATCGGCAGGTCCGGCCAGCAGCGCCATCAGTCCCGCTGAAGCAAGCAAAATGGTCCATCTGCGCCATCTCGGGTATACAGTCTTTTTATCAAAGCCGGCTGACCGCAAGCTTGCATTTTTCAAGTGTAAGACCTCCTTGCACGTTCTACTGGTTTATCCAGTGGAATCTTTGTTAGATTGTGCTGTAAAAGGCAACTTTATACGGTCAGCTGCCGGTTTAGAGAGGTCACCTTTCGAGCACACTAGATCCATAGAGGTCCGGCACGGACCGGATGAAGTGCAGATCTGAAAGGAGGTATGGACAATGGCTTCCAGCGGAGATGATCTGGTAAAGTACATTACCGAAAAGGTAGTAGTCTATATGGAGGACCCGCGGGCCAGCCGGGAACGGCGCAGAGCGGAGAAGCAGCCGTGGGCGCAAAAATGGTTCGGCATGCTGCCGCTTGGCCTGTCGATCTGGCGGAGCAAATGGACCCGGGAGGGCCGCAAGTGAGCTTCGGATACAAGGAGCGCAGCATGGATTTAACGCCAATAAAACAACCTTCCCGGCCGCATTACGGCAACTAACCGGGAAGGTTGTTTTGTAGTTTAGAGATAAGCTTATTTGGATCGTACGGACTGTAGAACCGGTGATCCGCTGCATAGAGGTTGCGGATGTAAACCCGAATTTTGGATTCTCACACTGTCAATCGTCAACTGCAACGCGCGTCTGCAAACCGCTAACGGACCGTAATGACGCTATTCGTGTTATATGAGACAATTTGAAAATCTAACGGACCGCAGCGCTCTTATTGGTGCCAAATCTGCCGAATGGAAGGTAAAGGCCGCTTATTAACGGCGCTGGAGTCCGTTAGAGTATAGGATAGTTAGTCTTGCCGTGAATAACGGCGCTGGAGTCCGTTAGCGTGACTAATAGTAATCGGCGATGAGCAAATCCTGATGAACCGCTGATGTTACGAAGTCATCTATATCAGGCGCTGCAGCCAGTGCACTCGTCCACCAGTAAACACAAGCTTTAGCAGTTACACCTTAACAACAGCAGACGCGAAACTTCACCAGCTAACGCAGCATCGTAATAGCGTCAGTCTCAGTCCCGTAAGCCAAATCACTGCCCTGTGCATCAGGAAGCTTATGCAGGGTTCCTGTCTTTTGCAGCAGGGCGAAGGGCAGATAGCGGCGGCCCTTTACGCCTGTAGCGGCATAGATCACTGTGCGGCTGTTTGTGGCCTTCTCCTGGACGGAGGGACGCCAGCTCTGATAGCCGGTGATCATAAAAGGAGCGCCGGTCGTATCATTCGCTCCAGGCGACTGGTAGGCCAGGGCCCGTCCCTTGCCAAGCAGGACGGCAACATTGCCGCTGTCTACAGCCTTCAGCCTGGAGCTGGCCAGCCACCGGATGTCCGCATACGGATCATCCTGGCCGCCGCTAAGACTGGCCTGCAGCGGAGACAAGCGGCTGCCGGAGCTGGTTACCGCATCGGCCGACGGCAGGGCTCCCTTCAGGACAGCGTCAGCCTTGGCTGAATTCCAGGGCAGAAGCTGCAGGCTTACAGCATTAATATAATAGGTCTGTTTATCCACGGTCAGCTTCCATACCGGCAGCATGGGAGCATAAAGAGCTGTGAGTTCGGCGTTGCCTGAATAGGATGAAGGAATAAGGGCCTCCTGCACCACAAACTGGCGCAGTTCGGTCAAGCTGTATGGAAGTCCGGTCGTTCCTGCACCGTATTCGCTGAGCATATAGCCGCCGTCTTCAGCAGCGGAGATGATCAGATATCCGATGCGCTGCCCGCCGCTGAGCACATTGACCAGCCAGCTGTGTGTGCCTGGTCCAAGCGGGTAATATTCCGTTTCGGCATTCTTCCAGGCTGTAAAAGGAGCGGCTGCAGATAACCTGCTGATTGTATCGGCAGTGAATTCCTGCAGGGTTTCGGGTGACGGCAGAGGCTTTATGGAGAGGTCAGGCTGAAGCGCCTGGGAAACGGCTTGCAGCACAAGAATACGGCTGCCCTGGGCGGTTGCTTCACCAGCTGCCGGAACCCACGCAGCCGCAGGCAGCAGGGCCAGTCCGAGACACAGAAGGGGGAACAGCCGGCGGCGCCATGGCACTGCCTGTGGTCTTGCAGATGCTTTCATCTCATCATTCACCTTTCTTGTTCCAAAATCATACAGGCTTGTCCTCTACAGCTATTGTAGAAGACAAGCCCTGAAAAGGCTGTTGCTTGCTGTCGCGCAGTTGCGGAGAATACGGCTTGTTTTTTTGCCTGCTTTTAGCAGACCTGGTCGTATTCTATGAGCTGCGCAGATGAAACAGACCATATGTGACAGCGGAAACTGCAATTTGCGGCTCATATTGCCAGCTAGTCTCGGTCCGCCGGGCGTTATATTGCTCCTCGATGGCCTGCTTCTTCTCCTCGTCCGGCTCCTTCAGCAGCTCGGAATAATAAAGATCCACGATGCTCAGCTCCAGCCTGAGCCGCTCCCGCGCTTCTTCAGCCCAGCTGTAATCCAGTCCGGCGAGCTGGTTAGTCAGATAGCTCTCCAGCCTGTCAGCTCCGCCTGAAACGGTCAGCTCATACGGCTGGATATGAATATTCTCCGGCAGGCGGGGAGTCAGCTCCAGACTGCCCAGCCTGGTATCAAAATCAGCGACAATTCTCCCTGTGGTCAGGGAGATGCCGAGGAAATGCAGCTCCTCCCGCTTCAGGTCACAGGTCATCTCGACCTTGTAACACACGCCAAGCCAAGGCTCATAGGCTGCCGAGAATAAAGTCATGCGCTGTCTGCTGCCGGGGTCCTCGAACAGCTGCAGGCACTTGCCTTCATCTCTTGCAGCGTCCCAGATTTGCTTGAGCCGCTTGCTGCCGTAGGTGACATCCTCACGGCGGATCAGGCCCGGACCCAGCCGCGGCAGTGCCGGCACGATGCCGAAGTAGCGGGCAAGGATGCTGTCCTGCGGGTCCGTGGAAACTCCGGGCGGCGCACCGTTCGGGGAGCCGCCAAAAGTGCCTGCAGGCGCTGTATCCGCGGCAGGCTCTGACGCAGCCTCCATCTCTGTGCTGCCCGGCTGAACCACGGGAGCTGGCGGAAGGTTCATACCGCCGCGTGGCCGGGCAGGGGCTGCAGCCGCCTGAGTCGCGGCATGATCATATTGCTCGGGATCAAATACGAAGGTGAAGGAAAGTGTCTCCGGCTCCGCGCCTGTCCGCTCAACGAAACCCCAGTAATAGGGCCTGTCGGTCAGCATCCGGTCGGCGCGGGGCGAGAGCTTGACCGTTACATGCAGCGGTGAAACCTCGATAACGGTGCAGCCGGTAGCCTCCAGATAATCCATCACATGCCTGCGCACCTCCTGTGCAGTTAGTGTCATGGCGAAACCCCGCTTTCCTGCCGGGTTTCGTGAGACAGCTCGCTCAGCGATTCGCCGATATGATCCAGTCCGCTGCGCAGCTCCTCGTCGCTGCGGGCTTCCAGCATGATTTTATAAAGGCTTTTTTCCAGCGACTCCTTCTGTTCAAAGCGTTCGAGAATAACATCCAGCCCCCCGATAACCATTTCGAACATGTTGATTTTCTCATGCAGCAGATGGAGGATATGCTCTTCGATCGTTCCCTGGGTAGACAGATTATAGATGACGACATCATTCTGCTGTCCCAGCCGGTGTACCCGGCCGATCCGCTGCTCCACCCGCATCGGGTTCCAGGGCAGATCGAAATTGATCATATGGTGGCAGAATTGCAGGTTAATGCCCTCACCGCCCGCTTCGGTGGCAATCATGACCTGGGCGCGTCCGCGGAACAGATCCATCATCCAGTCTTTTTTGCCGCGGTTCATTCCGCCCGAATAAGGCACACATTGCAGCCCGTGATCACGGAAGTACTGCAGTAGATATTCCTGGGTGGCCCGGTACTCCGTGAAGACAATCACCTTTTCATTCATTTCCCGGATCAGCTCCATCGTCTTCTCCGCCTTGGTGTTCGTCTTGACTGTGCGGATACTCTGCAGCAGCTCCATCATCCGCTCACGTTTGGGCGAATCGGCAGGCAGCTTTTTGATCAGATTAACGAGAGTGATGAAGACGGCGTCACGGCTGCTGCAGACTTCACGTTGCAGTGTCACAAGAGAGAGCATACTGCTGAGATTACCGCCGGATTCCTGGTACGTATCTTTGACAAATGCGGTAACCCCGTCATAGAGTGCTTTTTCCTCAGGTGATAGAGTAAGCGGAATATTGCGTACTTTGCGCTTCGTGAAGGTAACAGGCCCCTCGCCGCGGCGGTTGCGGATCATCACCTTGGAAAGCTCGCCGCGCAGCTGCACCTCGTTCTTCGGCTGACGTTTATCGACGACAAAGTTGGCGGCAAAATCGCCCTGATTCCCCAGCTGTCCCGGCTTCAGCAGCGTAATCAGATTGAACAGCTCGCCGAGGTCGTTCTGGACAGGCGTCGCGGTGAGCAGCAGGCAGTATTTTTTGCGGAGCTGCTGAACGAACTGGTAATTGGTCGATTTCTTGTTCTTCAGCTTGTGAGCCTCGTCAATAATCAGCATGTCGTATTCAGCGCTTAGCAGCAGCTCCTTATGCGGATCACGCTTGGCCGTATCCAGGGAAGCGACAACGATGTCATTGCTCCACGAATAGGCTTTTTTCTGGGCGACGGCGTTAATTCCGAACTTGGCGTTAAGCTCCCGGACCCACTGCAGGACAAGAGAAGCGGGAACCAAGATCAGTACCTTGCCCACCAGACCGCGTACCAGATACTCTTTCAGGATCAGTCCGGCTTCAATCGTCTTGCCAAGCCCCACCTCATCCGCAAGAATGGCCCGGCCTGACATTTCAAACAGTACTTTATGAGCGGTATCAAGCTGATGGGGCAGCGGGGACAGGCCAGACAGATGCTTCGTGCACTGCAGCTCGTCAAAGCTGGTGACAAGGCCGCATTGTTCCCCCTGCACAGCCAGCCGGGATAATTTCCAGTCGCCCCAGGGGCCGCCTTTTTCCAGCCTGGATTCCAGATCCTGCAGCCAGTTCCGTTCAAAGGACAGGGGAACCGGCAGCAGCGGGGCGGATATGCCCCCCTCCTGCGGTAAGGAATTGCGGGATAATTGCATCATGTTGCAGCCTCCTCCGGCAAGGTCTCATATCGGAATGCGTAAAAGTAGTATGCTCGTAAAAAAGAGAATTCATAACAGAGACTAAAAAACCGAGATTTCGCCAGAAAATGCCGCCGAAAACGGTTGTTTTTGCGCTAAGGCTTCTATTTTTGAAAAGGAACTCTGGTACAATATGTGGTATATTGTTAAAGCATATTTACACAATATATTGTTACAAAAGCTTGAAATGTTGGTTTGCAGGATGCTTTTGGCGTTAATTTGTTATTGACAAGCCGAGTCTGGCATTGCTGCAATATTTGTGTTACATATCACATACCGGGAGGTTTTTCTATTGAGTACAGTGGAACCCAAGCAGCGCCTTGAGGGACTGAGCGAGAAAATATTTTTGGACCGTTACGCCTGGAAGGATGCCGACAGCAATAACGCCAAGGTGGGCGATGTTGTGCTGGTGCTGACCAAGGATGACCCGAAATTTCCGACCAAGGAAGTTGGCGAAATTGTCGAGCGCAGCGGACGGATTGTAACCGTCAAGACCCGCAGCGGCGAGCTTGTGCAATCGGATGTGGAGAAGCTGACCCTTAATATAGAAAAGACTCCGGAGGAAATGTGGGATCGTCTGGCTGCGGCCATGGCATCAGTTGAGAAGACACCTGAACTGCAGGAGGAGTGGACCGGCAAATTCCGTTCCATTCTCGATGACTGGAAGCTCGTTCCGGGCGGACGGATTGCTGCAGGAGCGGGGGCGAGCGAAGAGCTCACTTTGTTTAACTGTTATGTTGTCCCTTCGCCAAAAGACAGCCGTGGCGGGATTATGCAGACCCTCTCCGAAATGACGGAAATTATGGCCCGCGGCGGCGGTGTCGGCATTAACCTGTCCTCGCTTCGCCCGCGCCGGGCGATTGTCAGAGGCGTAAACGGCTCATCCAGCGGTTCCGTATCCTGGGGCGGCTTGTTCAGCTACACCACCGGACTGATTGAGCAGGGCGGCAGCCGCCGCGGTGCGCTGATGCTGATGATCAACGACTGGCATCCGGACGTAGTCGATTTCATCACCGTGAAGCAGACAATGGGGCAGGTGACCAATGCCAACCTGTCGGTGTGCGTGAGCAACAGCTTCATGAAGGCCGTCAAAGAGGACCTGGATTGGGAGCTGGTCTTCCCGGATACAACCGATCCGGATTACGACGAAATCTGGGACGGCGATCTGGACAAATGGAAGGCGGCCGGCCGTGCAGTTATCCCTTACCGGACTGTCAAGGCCCGCGATGTCTGGCATACGATTATCGAATCGGCCTGGAAGTCTGCGGAGCCGGGCGTTGTGTTTATGGAGTATTACAATCAGATGTCGAACAGCTGGTATTTCAATCCGATTATTTGTACTAATCCTTGTTTCCACCCGGACACCCGGATTGCAACAGAATATGGACTCCTTACTATAGAGGAATTATATAAAAAGACGGCGGGAGAATCGTTCCTTGTCGGAACCGATTTGAGACTGGTCGAGCAGGCAAAAGTGGTCGGCGGCCGAGGCTATGAAATTCCGGGGCTGCAGATGAGAAGGGCGACGGTATTCCCTACGGGAACCAGAGAGACCTTGAAAATTTCCCTGCAAAATGGGGTTGAACTATCCGTAACGCCTGAACATCGTCTGTTTACCGATTCCGGCTGGAAAGAGGCTCACGCATTAACCGCTGACGATCGTGTCTATCTGCAGTCCGGTGAAGGCAGCTTTGCGGCTGAAGACACACTTGGGGAGCAGTGGGGCTGGTTCTTGGGGTGGCTGACTGGAGATGGCTGGATCTCAAGACGCGGCGACATCGGTATGGTATTCGGTGAGGCGGACAGTGAAGTCATCCCGGCACTGATTGCTGCTGGCGAAAGTATTACCGGCGTAACCGCAAAAGTGTTTAACCGGAACAACGGGACCAAGCAGGCATACTGGTGGCGCAAATCGTTCCGCGAACAGCTTGAAGAGCTTGGAGTCAAGGCTGTCAAAGCGGCAGAAAAAGAGGTTCCGGCTGCCCTGTATACCGCTTCACGCACGACTGTTGTGGCTTTCCTGCAAGGATTATTTTCGGCAGACGGAACGGTGTATGAGAATGACGAGATGCACCGGACTGTGAGGCTGACATCCGCATCCAAGAAGCTGCTGCAAGGGGTTCAGTTGCTGCTGCTTAATTTTGGGATTAACAGCTCCATTTATAACCGTCCGAAGAAAGCACAGGCTGTCTTTACTTACACAACTCTAGGCGGAGAAGAACGAATCTACGAGGGCAGCGGATTCTATGAGCTGATTCTAAGCGGAAACAACATTGTACAGTTCAAGGAAAAGATCGGCTTCAAGCTGATTACCAGAAAACAAGAAGCGTTGGAACGGATCGCCAGACCTTCGCGCAAATCAGAGAAGTTCATGTCCAGAGTCGTTGGTATTGAGACTGGAGAGGTTGTAACGGTCTATGATATCACCGAGCCTGTAACGCACTCACTGATTGCCGGCGGAGTAGTTGCTCACAACTGCGGGGAACAGGGACTTCCTGGCTGGGGCGTGTGCAACCTGTCGGCGGTCAATCTCTCCAAGTTCTATGATGCCGAGAATCATGATGTGGACTGGGCGGATCTGGCCAGAACGACCCGTTATTCCGTCCGTTTCCTGGACAATGTCATCGACAAAACCCCTTATCATTTCCCGGAAAATGAAGCGAACCAGAAGCTGGAGCGCCGCGTAGGTCTCGGTACGATGGGCCTGGCCGAGCTGATGATTAAGCTGAACATCCGCTACGGCAGCCCGGAATCACTGGAATTCCTGGACAAGCTCTACGGCTTTATGGCAAGGGAGGCCTATCTGGCTTCTTCGGCAATCGCAGGTGAGAAGGGATCATTCAAGGCTTTTGATGCAGAAAAATATCTGCAGAGCGGATTTATGCGCAATATTGCTGATGTGTATCCGGAGGTTGGCGAATCCATCCGTAAGCACGGTATGCGTAACGTCACTGTAATTACCCAGGCACCGACAGGCAGCACAGGTACAATGGTCGGTACATCGACCGGGATTGAACCGTACTTCGCCTTCAAATATTTCCGCCAGAGCCGGCTCGGCTATGACGAGCAGTTCGTGCCGATTGCCCAGGAATGGCTGCAGGCCAACCCGGGCGAGGAGCTGCCGGAGTACTTCGTAACCTCGATGGATCTGTCCGCCAAGGATCATATCCGTGTACAGGCGGCAATTCAGCGCTGGGTGGACAGCTCGATTTCCAAAACAGCCAACTGCCCGTCCGACTTCACCGTCGAAGAAACGGCTGAGCTGTACGAAATGGCCTTCGATCTGGGCTGCAAAGGCGTAACCATCTACCGCGACGGCAGCCGCGATGTGCAGGTGCTGGAAACGTCGAAGAAGGAAGACAAGAAGGACGAACCAGTCGCAGCAGAGCCGGCTGCAGTTGAACCGGCTCCTGTACCGGCATCGGCACCGGTAGCAGAAGCAGCTCCGGCACCGCAGGCGCATGTGGTCGACAAGCAATACAAAAAACGCCCGCAGGTACTGCGCGGCGCAACCTATAAGATCAACACGCCATTCGGTATGGCGTATATCACCATCAACGACCTGGACGGCATTCCGGCTGAAATCTTCCTGAATGTCGGCAAGGCCGGCTCCGACGTCTTCGCCATGGCCGAAGCCCTGGGCCGTGTCTGCTCGCTATTCCTGCGCTACGGCGACCACGGCGAGAAGGTTGAGCTGCTGATCAAGCATCTCAAAGGCATCGGCGGCTCCGGCGCCATCGGCTTCGGCGCCAACCGCGTCGAGTCCATCGCCGACGCGGTAGCCAAAGCCCTTGAGACCCATGTGCAGAACAACGCACATGACGACCACGTAGCCGCTCCGATCGCGGCCACCCTGGAGCTCGATTTCAATGAGGCGCTGAGCGCCGAGCTGAAATCGAGTGTGCCAGCTGCGGCTCCTGCAGATGCCGGGCACGGCGGCCATGGGGCGCATAGCCACTCGGCGGCCTCGCGGGATCTCTGCCCTTCCTGCGGCAGTGCTTCGCTTATTAACATTGAGGGATGTAAGACTTGCGGGAATTGCGGGTATAGCCGGTGCGGGTGATGAAAGGCGGGGCTGATGACAAGCAAGTAATGTTGTATGGCGTCAGTGTTAACTTTCAAAGATAATGCAAAACACAACAATTGCAAAATATACTTGAACATGAGAAAAGCAGCGCCAAATCAACATTCTTGGCGTTGCTTTTTCTTAGTGTGAGGGCGAATACGTTTAAAGAATACGGGAGGAATTAAGATGACAGATAAACGAAAACAGCATTTATAAGCTATAGCTGGGATGATACTGTACATCAAACGGGGCCTGCTTTTGAATGGAGTTACATCGTGTTTCCTTAACGATAACAGAGTGTAAAATTATAGAATAGATATAAACAATAAAAATAGTATTAAATTACAAATGAAGTTTCTAATGTCTCTGCTGATATTAAGTTTAACAGCAATCCCAACCTCAGCATTTGCCGAGGACACTTCAACACCAATAGATTTGGAGTTGTCAGGTGTAAACGTCGCTCATCAAGAAACTCAGGAAGTTTCAGTTGACAAATTAGCAGGTATTTTAGATGTTGCAATAGATGCAATTGCAGAAGAAAGAGGTGCTGGGGTTAGTTTTGCAAGATCTTCTGATCAAAAAACCTATGATTACATAACGTTTGATGAACAATATACTTACTTCTATGAAGAGGCAGCTAATGAAGAACCGCAACTTATCGTTGTAGATAAAGCTGACACTAATGCAGAGAGTATGCTAAGTACGAATCCTATTAATAACAGTCCTAGTGCCTTTACTACTGCGGCGGATGCAGGCGGTAGCTCTCAAACGATAGATCGTCTCCTCGACAGGTTATAAACATAATTGCGTTCTATATAGCTTCCTTTATTAAACTGCGGTAGACTATAATTTCGAAAGATATATACAGGCATATCAAGATTATGATTTACACACCAATAATCCCGACCAGGAATTATCCTGCATCGGGATTTTTTTTAAATATAAACAAACTCACCCTCTATCAGGCACTGCCGAATAGATCCGCACGGTAAGCCCGTCGGTATATCCTTCCAGCACTGCGGTTAAATCCTCCTGATTCAGAAAAACCAGTGCCTTGCTGTCGGTTTCTATTGCAGGCTTCCACTCTCCGTTCACATTCTGGTTGACAATATGTATCCGGCACTCTTCACCCGTATAATCCGTTCCTTCCAAGGTGTAGTCGGCCCTCATGCTGACTAATTGATCATCGGTATACTCCTGCAAATCTTCTGCTCCTGGTATAATATGTCCTTTGAAATAGGGGCTGTCACTGTTTCCCGTAAAAAGAACAGCTATCTGCCTGCGCGGACCATCCTCCTTGCGGAGTTCTTGGCCTGTAATCTGGACATGGATGGTTAAAATCTCTTTTTTATCCTGCAAAAACTGCTGTATCGACACCAAGGCACCGGCACTCTGATTCTCGGTAAAAGAATGGCCAGCCTCCTGGATCAGCTGCAGGTGACATTGCTCCGGCGCATAGGATTCCTTGGCTTTAACGGCGTATGTGTAATTTACAACCTGATCATCCGTTCCATGCATCAGCAAGACAGGGCCTTTGTAGGATACGATCTGTTCGAACGGGTCCATCTCAACTACAGCGTCATGGAATCTTTTACTGATCTGCATATGTCCGCAATCGATTACCTCGGGCACATGATTGACATCATAGGAGGCGCCGGCCAGAGCACCCTTGCGGGCATGATCCGGTATACAGAGCGCGGGGTAGATGAGTATCAGCGCTTCAACTTCATTCGGACGCTTGGCTGCGGCCAGTGCCGAGACGAACCCGCCCTGGCTGAAGCCCATAAGCGTTATTTTATTTGCATCAACAGTATCCAGACCTTTAACGTAATCCATAACGGCCAATAAATCAGCGCGTTCTGTCAGCACAGTCATCTCTGTGGTTGCTCCGTCACTTGTACCTTGCCCGGGAGCACTGCCCCCGCAAAAATCAAAACAATATGCTGCATAGCCCCAAGACGCCAAGGTCTGGCAGTATGTATAGAGATCCTTTGAGTTCCCGCCGAATCCATGGCTGACAATAATGGCCGGAAGGTGATCCCCCGCCGGAAGAAACTCCCTTCCGCGAATCGTTAACCCTTCCCGGGTACAGCTGAAATCACGTTCAGCAATGTTTGTGTGCATCTCATAATCGCCCTCCTTATGTTGGTATACGCTTTCATTATACCTGATAATGTGACCGGAAAACGAAGGAATTAATGAGTGTTGCGTACAGGAGACAACTGAGACTATATTGAATTAGTACAGGAAACGTTATGGAAAATAAAATTTTCTGCAGAAGGAGCCCCCTATGAAACGAATAACCAAGCTATGGCCCGGCGGCAAAACGAAAGCCTTTACACTCAGCTATGACGATGGTGTGGAGCAGGACAGAAGGCTGATCGGAATTTTTAACAAGTACAATCTCAAAGCAACGTTTAACTTGAACTCCGGAATTCAGCATGAAGGCAGCTTCTGGGTGGATAAGGGGCATACGATTAGACGGATGAATCCGGAGGGGCTTAAGGCGCTATATGAAGGACACGAAATTGCCGTTCACAGCCTGACTCATCCCGTACTGCCTGATCTTCCGCGTGAGCTTGTTCTGACTGAGCTGCTGGACGATAAGCAGAATCTGGAGCGGCAATTCGGCTATCTGGTGACGGGGATGGCTTATCCCTATGGAGCATACAATGCTATGACTATCGAGGTGCTTAAAGCATGCGGGCTGGAGTATGCCAGAACGGTTAACTCGCACTTGAAGTTTAATCTGCCGGCCGATCCGTATGAATGGCACCCGACCTGTCATCATAACCATCCTGAGCTGATGAATCTGACGGAGTCTTTTCTCACTGAAGCTTCCGGTTCCTTATCTTTGTTCTACGTATGGGGACACAGCTATGAGTTTGACGTGCAGGGTAACTGGGAGCTAATAGAGGAATTCAGCCAAAAGATCAGCAATCATCCTGAGGTCTGGTATGCAACGAATATTGAAATTATCCATTACCTTGAGGCTTACAGCAGGCTTAGATTCTCGGTTGATTGCACCCTGGCTTACAATCCGAGTGCCTTGACCGTGTGGGTTTTGGTTGATGGTCTAGTGGTGGAGATTCCGCCCGGGGGGACACATCATAATTTTGATCTTAGATGAATTACCAGAATACGAAGATGACCGATGGTCCTTAAAGTGACTTACGGTAACATCTAAGATAAATATAAAAGACCGCCGCAGCGAAATAAAAGAAACTAATGGATAGCAGATGCGGCAAGCTAATAAGTCCGGTATGACCGCGAGCAAGGAGGCTTATCCAAATTCCGGCTGCAAGAAGAGTGGTAAGATCGCAAAGCAACGGTTTAATATGAATGCGCTGCGGCATGACCCGGGTAATCGCCCATACATTTATTATGCAAGCTGCTGTTTCTAGCACCAGAACCGCGATAGCCGCCCCTATATACTCCAGGCCCGGAACAGCTAGAAAAATATATTGGACTGTAATGGAACACAGTAAACCGCTTAGCAGTCCGAGAAATGGAGGCTTCCGGATATCCCGTGCCCACAAAATGCTTGTCGTCAGCTCACGGATTCCTACAATGATCGGAATTGGCGAAAGATACCTGATTACTTGTGCAGCAGCTTCTGAATGAAAAATGTAGAGGGATAACTCGTCCGCAAAAACATAGCAAAAAAAACTGCATAAACCACCCCATAGCCAGGCAGCGCATAATGAGTTCCGGCTTAGAGTTTTGAATCTTGCATGATCATCTGCCTGCCATGCTGAAGCAAGCTGAACCGAGTATGTATGACTGATAGCGCCGGTAACCAGAGTAGGCGCATAAACGATAATAACAGCCATTCCGTACACTACTCCATAAATGGCTGTTGCTTCAGAAGGATTATGTCCTGCGGCTATCAGCCGGCTAGGTACGATCAGCGAGTCCAAAAATTCGGAAAGGGGAATAAAAAGCCGTGTTGCCGATATTGCCAGTGCAGTCCGGATAAACCACATAGGTGAGAAGGCATCGTGTCTGTTCTTTATCTTTACAGTATGTAATTTCCGGGAACGCTGGAAAATAATAAAGCAGGTTAATATAAGAAACGCGGCAGCCGCTCCTGCTGAGCTTCCGTAAAGACCGTATCCCACTGCACGCTCTACCCCGAGCGGAAGCAGCTGTATCACCAGCATAAGCATAACCGCATACCGGAAGGCTTGTTCGATAACTTCCGAAGTAGCAATAACGCCGATAGATTTAATGCCCTGCAAATATCCTCTTATTAGCCCCAGGACCGGAACGATGATTACTGCCGGACAGAGACTTATAATGGCATAGCGCAGCTCAGGGGTACCAATCCACCCGGCGATATCATCTGCGAAGCTAAGCAGCAGAAATGAAATCATTGCTCCCCAAATAAGTAAACTGACGGATAACCGGATAAGCAGCTTTATACCTTTATCAGGCCTTCTGGCCGATGCAAGGGCAAGTGCCGTTGGTACGCCGCCGGTCAAGGTAACCATTAAACCGAAAAAAGAGTAGGCCATTTGATAAAGACCAATGCCCTCGGCACCGACCAGCCGGGTAAGAACTACCCGGCCAAGGAGGCCAATGCCCCTGACGATGCTCAATGCGCTAATCCGAATAGCGGATTGTTTGAAAAGCTGATTTGACTTCATTTCACTCCAGCACCTTACTTATGGTTTCTATTTCATTTAAATTTATGAAATAAATTCCGGTTTATGATAATGTCATAGGCTAATCCTGGATATGAAACAGCTGGTATACAGTATTGCGATCCCAGCCTAAGTCAAAAGGAACCCGATAACGGTCGGCAGTATGCGAATTGACGAGAGGATAGCCGTTATCGTCGTAACCTACAACAATGGAGAAATGGTCCGTATCGTCGTTATGCAGAACATAACCGATTAAATCCCCGGGCTTCAGCAAAGCTAAAGCCCCGTCCGGATGCTGCTTAGTGGGAGTGGTAATTTGTTCATACTTGCCTTTGGCTACGAGTTTTGCGTAACCGCTGCGGCTCAGAAAATGGCGTAGAGCATCGGTTTGCACCCAGGTTTTGGTTCCGCCGGCACCAGCGAAATAGCGCCAGCCTTCCCGCATGGCCAGACCGCCTCCAGCCTCAGGATCTCCGAGCACCTGTGAGGCGAAATTTGTACAATCGCCGCCCTTGTCGGTATAATCCTTATATTTGTTATTATAATGGTGCTTATTGCCCGCTCCCCAGGCTGCCCCGGCATAGAGGTTGGCATATTGAACTGCACGTTTTCTGTTATATCGTTCACCAGAGGTTAGTGTAGATGAGGAGCGGCGAACAGAAGGAGCCTGACCATCCGGGGAGACAGCTATAAGCTTTGGATTTTCATCCAGCGGATCCAGATACCACTCCTTTGAGATCTTCCATGCTCCGCCGAGCTTTTTCAATGTAATGGCATGCCTTGTTCCTACCCCGAAATCCTGCTCAGGCAAAATACGATTCATATACATGTAGCTTATTTTATGGGATTGGACTAAAGACACCCGGGCAAAGTCGCCGTCTACATTTACTCTAATGATGCGGATGTGGCTTTTTGACTTGGTTAGTTTAAGCGCCCTATGCTCCGCCCAGGCATTCATATACTGCATCCGCCTAAGTTCATGTCTGAATGCTTCCTGACCAGCAGGGTCTGAGGTATATTCATTTTCTAAACGTCCTTTATCGTGTGTAACTATAATTTCTGAACGCTGCTCAAAGATTCTCTCCAACGCTTCTTTTACTTCACCCTGCCGCGCGTCGGTCAATTTTGACGCTTGCACATCCTGAACAGGAAACAGAGCTATTAGAAATACGACTAAGAGATGTAGGAATATCGTTTTTCTTTTCATAGCGCCTCACTCAATGTGGTGAAAACCACCAGTCTTTTTTCATGTTCTTTTTTCTTGCGGCTGTACCTTCCGGTGCATGTGATTAAATTCAGATGATAACCGTCAGCTGTTCCGAATATTCGTTCAATAGGAGCATCCTGGATGGTGCTGCCGATACCGCAGATGCTGCTGACATCAACAAACAAGCGGATAAGATGGATACGGCGATTTTTTTCATGTGTTTCCCTCCTTTATTTTTTCCCCGCTTGTAATATTCCCGGTGGCTCATCTTTTATTGATTCCAATGGCTGGAAATGGCAGCGACTGCCAATGTCTATATTGGATTATGTAATGTTCATTTTGTACTATTGGAAATGAGTTTTTTACTAACTGTATTCTGCGAATCTACTCTACAATTAGGTATATTAATTCAACAAGGAGGTTCTTGCAGAATGAGGATTGGAAAAGGCAGAACCAAAGAAATATTTGATGATAGGTGGAGCTTCCATAAAGGGGATATCCGAATTCCTTATGCCGTAAAGGCCGGAATGACAGGCGGCATTACTGACGCAAGCATCCGCAAGGATGGGGAGTGGCTGGATATCGCGTTTAACGATAAAGGAATGGGTGAGCAGCAGCTGGACTGGTCCGCGGTCAGCCTGCCGCATGACTGGTGTGTGGAGCAGCAATATGTCCAGGATGAGCATCTGGGAGCCAGAGACGGGAGCCATGGTTATTTGCCGGGCGGGATCGGCTTTTACCGCAAGGTGTTTGAGCTGCCGGCCGAGGCTGCGGGAAGTAAATGGCTGATCCGTTTCGACGGGGTGTCCGGCACCAGCACGGTATGGGTTAACGGGCATTTAATCGGCAGCCATCATGGCGGATATATAGGGTTCAGTTATGATTTGTCGGATGTGCTCCGTTACGGGGATGAAGGCAGAAATGTTATCGTGGTTAAAGTGGATGCAACGGAATGTGAGGGCTGGTGGTACGAAGGCTGCGGCATTTACCGGCATGTCTGGCTGGAAAATATGGATCTCCTGCATGTGGCGGAATATGGTACGTACATAACGACTCCTGAGGTTGCCAAAGATCAGGCAACGGTAAATATCCGCACAATCATCCGCAATAACTATACGGAAGGGCTTCAGGTATCGCTGCAGACCGTGATTTATGACGGCTCCGGGCTTCAGGTCTGTGCCAGGTCCGCAGATACCTACGCCGAGTGGTTGTCCGAGACAGAGCTTGCGCAAAGCTTCCAAGTGGAGCAGCCTATACTCTGGGGACCTGATTCGCCGTATTTATATAAGGCAGTATCTATAGTTCTCCATGAAGGACGGGAGCTGGACCTGTATGAGACAGTGTTCGGCATCCGCAGTATCCGTTTTGATGCGCAGGAGGGGTTCTTCCTGAACGGTGAGCCGCTGCTGATCAAAGGGACTTGCAACCATCAGGATTTCGCCGGAGTTGGCGTGGCCTTGCCTGATAGTCTGATAGAATATAAACTTAAGCTTCTGCAGGAGATGGGCTCTAATGCCTACCGCAGTGCACATCATCCGCCAACCCCGGAGCTGCTGGATATCTGCGACCGGATCGGAATGCTGGTGATGGATGAGAACCGCAAGCTGGACAGCAGCCCGAACGGGATAAGCCAGCTGGAGCGGCTGCTCTACCGGGACCGCAACCATCCAAGCGTGATTATCTGGAGCATGGAGAATGAAGAGGTGCTGGAAGGCACCCTGACAGGCGCCCGGATTCTTAAGACGTTAGCGGATACGACACGCCGTATTGATCCGACACGTCCGACCTGCGCTGCTATGAACCACGGCTGGAATGAAAACGGCTATAATGATGTCGTTGAGATCACCGGCTACAACTATGGACACCGGGATCATCTTGATATCCGTGATCATGAGCAATATCCCGGACGTCTGATGATTGGTAGTGAATGTGCCAGTTACACTGCAACCAGAGGCATTTATGAAGATGATCCGATAAGAGCCTACTGCTCCGAATACGGAACGAATATTCCTTCATGGGGCTGCACTCCGCAGCAGGCCTGGACAGATCTGGTGAACAACCGCTTCCTGACCGGGGTCTTCATGTGGACTGGCTTTGATTACCGGGGAGAGCCGACACCGTATCTGTGGCCGTGCATCAATTCCCATTTCGGCCTGATGGATACTTGCGGATTCCCGAAAGACAGCTATTATTATATGAAGGCTGTGTGGACGGAAGAGCCAATGGTTCATCTGCTGCCGCATTGGAATTGGCAGGGCTCGGAAGGGAAGGCTGTCGAGGTTCGTGTATTCTCCAATACCGACACAGTGGAGCTGTATCTGAACGGCAGGAGCCTGGGAGAACAACAGGCGAATAGGAACGGGTATCTGACCTGGAAAGTGATCTACGAACCAGGACAGCTTGAAGCTGTCGGCAAACAGGGCGGACAGGGAGTTGTCCGCAAATCTGTTGTAACAGCCGGCCAGCCTCATCAAATTCAGTTAATCCCTGATCGGCATAAGGCACGGGCGGACGGAACAGATACGATTCCGGTTCGCGTTGCTGTCCTCGACAAGGATGGAAATATTGTACCGACAGCCGATAACGAAATCCGCTTTGAGGTTTCCGGCGCCGGCTCCTTGCTGGGTATAGGCAACGGAAATCCGAGCAGCCATGAGCCGGACAAGTCCTCCCGGCGCTGCGCCTTTAACGGCTGGTGTCTGGCTCTGGTTCAGACATCCTCCCGCGGCGGAGCCATTACATTAAGTGCTGTGTCCGATGGGCTTGCGGCTGCGGAGCTGAACCTGCAGGCTGTATCCGGAGATGATACACAAATATAAAAATTTCGAACAGAGGATGGCTTGAACAATGCGCAGGCTTACGACATACATGCCTTTCACCTACAAAATGATGATACCCTATTTGCTTCTGGTACTGCTGACAGATGTCTTCATTGGTTATATCTCCTACTCCATGCTCACGGATTCCCGTACAGAGATGGCAGAGACCAATATCCGGACCGGGATGGAGCAGGCCAGAAATAACATAAGGTATCAGATGGATGAAATCCAGAGGATGTCCGATAACCTGTTCTCAAACCAGCCTTTTCAGCGGGCGATTGAATTAAAAGGGACGCCGTTCGAGAATTATCTGACCTTGATTGATGATATTCTCCCCCAGCTGACAGCGCCATTGCAGCTGTTCGGGAACAAGATCCGCTTCATGCTCTATACACCAGACAATATTCATAATGTGATTCCCGGAGATAACCTGGATGAGCCGATAGCAGACAGTGACTATTACATTCTCCCTCTGGAGGAGATTACCAGCCAGGAGTGGTTTCGGTCTCTTCAGGACTCCAAGCGGGATAATATATGGCTGCAGATTGATACGGATCAGAAGCTTAACAATATCTCACATGTCCGCAGGCTAATAAGCTTCAGTGATAACAAAACAATGGTTGGATTTATCCGGATCACCGTTCCGCTGGAGGATTTGTTTGGCGGATTTGAGACATTCCCTGTCGAGGAGGGAATTACGATTCGTTTGGTAGACAAGGCTGCCGGAACAGCTATATTTCAACGCGGAACAGCCGATTATGATGCCGGACACGAGAAATATCTGAGCCTGCATGAGCAGATTCCGGGTAGTGATCTGGTCATTGAAACCCTTGTTCCTCAAAAATATTTGACTCAGGATGCCGGCAGGCTGCGGATGGTGATTCTGGCTGCCTGTACGCTCAGCTTTGTGGTCATGACCCTGATTGGATTTGTAGTGGCACGTATTTCAGGGCGCAAAATGAGCCGGATCGTAGGACTGGTGCGTTCATTCCAGGAAGGTAATTTTCAGAAACGGATCCGGTTCTCGGGAAATGATGAATTTGTACAGATTGCTGATTCATTCAATGATATGGCTGCTAACATTCAGGAGCTTATAAACAGGGTTTATGTGCAGGAGGTTTCGAAAAAGCAAGCTGAGCTGGAAGCCCTGCAGGCGCAGATTAATCCGCATTTTCTGTATAATACACTCTCGACCATAGGCAGTCTGGCTAATCTGGGTGAAATCGGGAAGGTTACGCAGATGGTGGAAGGATTGTCCCACTTCTACCGTCTGACCTTGAATCAAGGCAATGTGTACATTGAACTGGAGAAGGAAATGGAGCAGGTACAGACGTACCTCGAAATCCAGCGGGTCAAATATGCCGATGCCTTTACTCTGTATGTCGATGTGGATGAGGACATTATGCATATGCAGGTAATCAAGCTGGTATTGCAGCCTTTTGTGGAAAATGTATTCAAGCATGCCTGGTTTGGAAAATCCATTTCGATCCGTCTGACAGGCCGGAGGGTCGGCGATAATATTGAGCTTAAGGTTATTGACAATGGCGTGGGCATGCGGCGCGAAGAGATTACGAGTATGCTGTACGGTCAAAGCCAGTCAGGCGGATACGGGGTTAAAAATGTGAATGAGCGGATTAAGCTCAGGTACGGGGACGAATACGGTGTGACCATTGCAAGCATTTACGGGGCGGGAACAACGGTCCGGCTCCTGCTGCCGGCCGGGGTTACAGGCCGCATGGAGATTGAGGAGCAGTCCCGGTGAAGAAAAGTGTGGTGCATCACAAGCAACAGGAGGAACCCATAGTGAGGACAATCAGTGTACTGCTCGTTGACGATGAAGCCGTTGATCTGGAATGGCTGCGGCGCAGAGTGTTGTCCAGCGGATTTGATATTGAAGTAGCGGGAACAGCAAATAACGGCTTTGATGCGCTTGAAATGCTGGAGCAGGAGCGGGTAGACATCATTCTGTCTGATATCCGGATGCCGATTATGACCGGAACGGAATTTGCCAGAAGAGCCAAAACCATCAATCCCAACGTAAAAATCGTATTTATCAGCGGCCACGAGGATTTCAGCTATGCCAAGGAGGCGATTCAGATCAGTGCCTCGGGGTATTTGCTTAAGCCTGTGAAGGATAAGGACCTGTACGATATGCTGGGTAATTTATGCCATTCCATTGAACAGGAACGGGAGCAGAACCGGTCCTTGAGCGAAGCCCTGTCTCTTATTAACAAGGAGCTTATCCTGAGCTGGTTCGATGAGGCTTCACCTGAACCTGTTGAGCCGCAGCTGCATGCCGCACTGCTACCGCTGTTAGTTAACGGGGCAACGGCAGCAATCATAGAAATCGATGATCTGGAATGGAAAATGCAGGATGTCTCCGAAGAAAATGCGCGCATGATGATACGGCAAACCCAGCAATTGATTAGCTCTCTGCTTGAGGAGAACAAGAGCGGAACGATGATTATAGGGTCCCGCCAGAGATTCATTATTCTGTGCAGCCTGCCGCAGGAGGCGTTTCTGCAAATCATGGAGGAGCTGATCCGGAAAACGGCAGAGTCCTCGCTGTGCACAGTAACGATAGGGGTCGGCCGTTATGCCCGGATGGAGGCTGAGCTGCATGCCTCGTACAAACAGGCGCAGGCTGCACTCAGTGCGAAATGGCTGCTTGGCAAAAACCGGCTGATTCGTGATAACATGGAGCCTGTGCTGCGCGGGACGCCGGGCACCGACATTGACCCGACGTTAGACCAGCTTCTTGAGGCGATCATCACGTATGATCTGGTAGCCATTGATGATCATTTATTGAAGCTGCTGATGAATGCCGGCAAAAAGGATGTTTATGATCTGATTATCCGGATCACCTCCAAGCTGCACGCGGATCTGCAGCAGCAGAACGAGAATCTGTACGAGCTGCTGCAGTGGGAATCCCATCAGCCGGAAATTCTGTTCCAGTTCGAGACGATACATGACATTGTATCCTGGATGAGACGGAGATTCTTCGAATTGTCCGAACTGCTGTATGTAAAACGCCAGCGCCAGAAGCGTAAGCTGATTGATGAAATCATTCATTACGTGGAGGAAAATCTGGAAACGAAGATTACACTGAAGGAAGTGGCGGTCCAGTTTAACTTCACGCCGAACTATCTGGGTTATCTGTTCAAGGAAGACTACGGGATTCCGTTCATTGACTACGTCAAAGAACGCAAAATGAGCCGGGTATTAGAGCTGCTGAAGGACCCTACCCTGATGATTTATGAGATTGCCGAACGGATGGGCTATAAGAATCTGATTTATTTTAACAGGCAATTTAAGCAAATGACCGGTATGACACCGGGAGAGTACCGCAAAAAAAATAAAGTATAGTCAAATAAACGCTGCCATGGGCCGATTATCGCCCGGGGCAGCGTTTTTGTATGAGTTAACTATATATAATTTAAATTATCGTTGGAAAAGTACTAGTATTTGTTGGCGCGCTCAATCCACAGGAGTGAAACGCTTTTTTATAATACATATATAGAGATATTGAGGAGTGGAGAGGGGATTCGAGATGAAACAGAAACAATACGGATTCTGGCACAAAGTAAAAAAGAATAGAACCTTGCTGCTTATGCTGACTCCGGCAGTTTTGTTCTTCCTGGTGTTTGCATACGTGCCTATGGCCGGGATCGTACTGGCATTCAAGCAATACAACTATAGCGGAGGTATCCTGCACAGTCCGTGGAACGGGCTTGATAACTTCCGGTTTTTCTTCGGCTCCGGCGACGCCTGGCGTGTAACACGGAACACTGCGCTATATAATATTGCTTTTATCATCGTTAATAATGTGCTGCAGATCTTTGCGGGCATTCTATTATTTGAGGTTGCGGGCAAGTGGTTCCGGAAGATTACGCAGACCATCCTGTTCCTGCCATACTTCATTTCCTGGGTAGTCGTTGGCGCCATTGCCTACAACTTGTTTAACTTTGATGTGGGTACTCTGAACGTAATGCTGAAGGGACTGGGAATGCAGCCGATAGATATTTACAACACCGCATCCTATTGGCCGATTATTCTTGTACTGGTATCTGCCTGGAAAGCTCTGGGCTACGGCACCATTATGTATCTTGCGGCAATTACCAGTATTGATACTGAAATGTATGAAGCAGCCGAGATTGACGGAGCGAACATTTTCCAGCGCATTATGAAAATTACCGTTCCGAACCTGATTCCTACCGTTATTATTCTGGTGCTGCTGGCTATAGGTAATATCTTCCGCGGAGATTTCGGAATGTTCTATAACATGGTTGGTAATAATGGCCTCCTGTTCTCTAACACGGATGTTATCGATACTTTCGTATTCCGCTCACTGACTACATCCAATGAAATTGGTATGTCTGCAGCGGCCGGATTCTATCAATCCCTGCTGGGCTTTGCGACGATTATGCTCGCGAACTACGCCGTGCGCAAATACGATAAAGATCGTGCTCTATTCTAAACAAAGGAGGCAGCTTAATGAGCCCTACTACTGTAAACGCAGATATTCAAAAAGTACGCAAGCGTACCAATGTTGACAAGTTAACCTTGTCCATTATAGGATATGTAACTCTGACCATTCTCGCAATTTTTTGTATCGTGCCCTTCCTGCTGGTTATCTCTGCTTCCTTGAGTGAGGAAAGCTCTATTATCCAGAATGGATTCCAGATTATTCCGTCGACCTTCTCGACCGAAGCCTACAGGCTGCTGTTCGAATATCCGGCTGAAATGCTCCGGGCTTACGGAGTAACGATTACTGTTACTGTAATTGGTACTATTGTCGGATTGTTTCTTACTTCCATGACTGCCTACGTGCTGTCCCGCAGAGACTTTGAATGGCGCAGCCGCTTCTCGTTCTACTTCTTCTTCACAACCCTGTTCAGCGGCGGCCTGGTGCCTTCTTACTTGCTGATCATTAATTTTCTGCAGCTTAAGGATACGCTTCTGGTATTGATTCTGCCGATGCTGATGAATGTGTTCTATATCATCGTCATGAAATCGTTCATGAGCAGCATCCCTGATGCGATCACCGAATCCGCCAAGATTGACGGCGCAGGTGACTTCCGGATCTTCATGCAGCTGATTGTCCCGTTGTCCAAGCCAGCTCTTGCTACCATTGGTTTGTTTATCGCCCTAGCTTACTGGAACGACTGGTATAACGCGCTGCTCTATATCTCCAAGTCCGATCTGATGCCGCTCCAGTACTATCTGTACAAAATGCTCGGCAATATGGACGGAATGCGCAAAGCCATGATGGCTTCAGGAGCGGTTGTGAACTCGGATCTGCCGACGGAAAGCTTGAAAATGGCGATGACCATTGTGGCTACCGGCCCAATTTTGCTGGCTTATCCGTTCATTCAGAAATATTTTGTACAAGGCCTGACAATCGGTGCTGTCAAAGGATAACCCCGGGCTATCCCGGTTATCAATATATCTCATTTTATTCACTACTTCATTAGGGGGAAATACCTGTCATGATGAACAAGAAAAAGAAACTTACTGTTACACTGGCAACAATGATGACACTGGGGACAGTCCTCAGTGCATGCGGAGGCGGCAATAATGCCGCCAACACTGGTGCGGAAGCAACCAACAGCGGAGCGAATGCTGCCAATACAGCGACCGATTCCGGCGCTCCTGATACTTCCAAAGAGGTTAAGCTGAAGATGATCCTGGTCGGCGGACAGCCTGGCGACTATGATAAGGTATTCGGAGAGCTGAATACCAAATTGAAAGAGAAGATCAATGCTACTGTAGAAACAGAATTTCTGGACTGGTCGGACTGGACGCAGAAGTATCCGCTGAAATTCGCGGCTAATGAGGATTTCGACCTGGTGTACACTGCGAACTGGGCCTTCTATAACGACCAGGCGCTCAAGGGCGGATTCATGGAGTTAACGGAAGACATGCTTTCCAAGTACATGCCGCAGACCTGGGCAGCTATGCCGAAGGTAAACTGGGAGCAGGCCAAGGTAGACGGCAAGATCTTTATGGTTCCGAACAATAACGTGGAAGTAACAGACAAAGTGGTATTATACCGTGAAGATCTGCGCAAGAAATACAATCTTCCGGAAATCAACAGTCCTGAAACCTACGCCAATTATTTGAAAACGGTTGCTAAGGATGAGCAGGGCGTTACAGCATTCGGAGCAAAGCCTGCTGACGGCTGGAAGTTCCATGAGCTGGACCAGATCCTGCTGGAGCAGAACAACAATTTCAATCTGGTAGATGCCAACCTGCTGCCGCTGGCTTACAAGCTGGATGATGCTACAGGCCAAATCTTCAACATCTACGATACGCCTGAGTTTACTTCCCTGCTTGAATACTATAAAGATCTGGCCGACAACGGCGCATGGTCGAAGAACGTAGTCAGCAACAAAAACGATGTTTGGCAGGATATCAAAGCTGGCAAGGTTTCCTCCTATGCCCACAACCTGGGTACTGTTGGTGCCAACCTGTCTGAAATGCGCCGTGATAAACCCGATGTGGAGCTGGGAATCGCTGATCTGACACCGGACAAAAAGAAAATTGCTGCAATCGCCACACAGAACGGTATGTCCATCCATGCAACCTCGAAGAATCCGGAACGTGCCCTGATGCTGATCGATTTGCTGCAGAACGACAAGGAAATTCATGACCTGACTATGTACGGAATTGCCGGAACCCACTATAATCCGGAAGGCGACGATAAGTTCTCTGCAGGTCCTGCAGCCGGAAATTACACCGGGTTCTCGAACTGGGGCTGGAATTCCCCGCTGAACCGTCAGGATGCCGCTTATCCGAAGGAAGCTGACGACATGTTCAATGCATGGCAGGCAAATGTCTATCATTTCCCGCTTGAAACGTTTGTGTTTGACACTGCAAAAGTGAAAAATGAAGTAGCGAACATCGGTAATGTCATGCTGCGTTATGCGATTCCGCTGGAATACGGTTTGATCGATGACCTTGCAAAAGGTCAGGAAGATCTGATCAAACAGCTGAAATCGGCTGGAATTGACAAGGTTCAGGCTGAAATGCAGGCTCAGGTAGATGCCTTCCTGGCAGCTCAAGCCAAATAAGATCAGTGCTTCGGGGCTGCGCCAAAGTTCGGCTTTGGCGCAGCCTTTTATATACAAGCAGACCCGGGTCGCTATCGTACATAGGATGAGCGTTATCCGTATGCTGCAGGCTTTACCACATTCGGGGAGGTTGTTATGTGAAAAACAGAAAAAGAGTTCTGGCAATCATTCTCTTTATTTCAATGATGCTGTCAACGGTATTTACCGGTTTACCCGCAAAAGCAGAGGCTTCGGCTGCGCCCGGATCATTCGCCAAAGGCGCAGATATCAGCTGGCTGCCGCAATTAGAGGCGCTTGGGTATAAATTCTATAATGATAACGGGGAAGAGCAGGATCTTCTGTACATCCTAAAGGATCATGGAATTGATTCCATCCGCATCAGAGCCTGGGTTAATCCTTCAGATGATCCTTCAAACGGACATAACAGTACAGAAGAAGTTGTTGCTTTAGCATCACGTGTAAGCGCTCTCGGTTTCCGGGTGATGATTGATTTCCACTATAGCGACAGCTGGGCGGACCCGGGGAAGCAGGTCACGCCAGCAGCATGGGCTGACGCAGATCTGGAGCAATTAAAGGTCCATGTATCGGAATATACTACCGATGTTATGAAAGCGCTGCAAGAGGCGGGCGTTACCCCCGAGTGGGTGCAAATCGGCAATGAGATCAACAACGGCATGCTGCACCCGCTGGGGAGCTACAGTAATATATCTAACCTGGTCCAGCTGATTCAGGCCGGGTCAAGTGCAGCCAAAGCCGTTTTTCCGGACATCAAAGTGATTATTCATAGGGCAAATGGAGCAGAAGCGGGCGTAGATCCTTTTTATGCTGGTCTGGTAGCTGCCGGTCTTAAGGATAGTGATTACGATATTATCGGGTTGTCTTATTATCCCGAGGCCACCTTTACCTCTTCCATTGATGAATTAAGCGAGAATATGAATAAGCTTGAGCAAAATTACGGCAAGGAAGTTATGATTGTCGAAGTCGGCGGCAATGTCTCCGAGGATGTTGACAGCGTTCACAATATGCTTGTAGCGGCGCAGAATAAACTGCACGCTGTACCAAACCAGAAGGGAACCGGTATATTCTATTGGGAACCGACAGGGATTATGTTTGACTATCCGTTATCTGCTTGGAATAAAGACGGAAGCCCAACCATTGCGATGGATGCTTTTATCGACGGTGCTGCCGAAATTAACCGTTATCCGGTTCAATCCCTTACGCTGGATCAGCCTGAAACGGTGATTGAGGTCGGCGGAAACGGTAAATTATCGGCAATCCTCAGCCCTGAGAATGCTACCTACAAGGGCGTGAAATTTACCAGCTCCGAGCCTGATGTTGTCAAAGTGGATCTTTACAAAGGAACGCTCTCCGGAATCTCTCCCGGAACGGCAACGGTAACAGCAGTTACCTATGACGGCGGATTTACAGCCACCAGCGAGGTTACTGTTATCCCGAGCACAAGCCTGGTTCAGAACCCCGGTTTTGAGGACGGATTGGCTTCGTGGACCCTTACAGGGGATGAAAGTGCAGTAACGATTGATAAGGACGTGTATTCCGGTTCGTCGGCATTGCACTATTACAGTCCAACACCTGCTGAATTTACTGTATCCCAGACCATCACGGGACTGGAGAACGGAGTCTATACCTTATCAGCCTGGGTCTCCGGCGGCGGCGGCGAAGAGATTTCAGAGATTTTTGCTGGCGATGCCGTGCAGAGCTTTACCAATACAGGCTGGCAAAAATGGAGTAAGCCTGTCATTAATGACATTGAAGTTACAGATGGGACGCTGACGGTCGGAGCGCATTATAAGCTTTCCGACGGTCAATGGGGTAACCTTGACCATTTTGAGCTGAAAGAGAAGGATAACACTGAGTATATTACGGTAATCAATCCCGGCTTTGAAAATGTTAAGGAAGACGGCACCCCTGAAGGCTGGACCATTCCGGATACCACTCCGTTAACGGCCGGGACCGGTTATACCGGTGAAAAGTCACTTGGATTCTGGAAGGCAAGCGCGTTCACCTTTGAAGCCTATCAGGAGCTTACAGGTTTAACGGATGGAACCTACACATTGTCGGCCTGGTCGCAGGGCGCCGGAGATGAAGTGAAGAATCAGTTATATGCTGTGAGCGGCGATCAAGCGCCATTAACGGCCAGCTTTGCGAACAAGGGCTGGAATAAATGGAATAAGGCTGTTGTAGAAAATATTAAGGTCACGGGCGGAACACTGAAAATAGGCGTTTCCCTGGATGCAAAAGCCGGGGATTGGGGCTCTTATGACGATTTTGTGCTGATTAAAAACAGTGAAGAGCCAGATACGGATCCGGGTACAGAGGTTCCACCGACAGAGCCAGGTACAGATCCGGGCACAGAGGTTCCACCGACAGAGCCAGGTACGGACCCGGGTACAGAGGTTCCACCTACAGATCCGGGAACAGATCCAGGAACGCAGGTTCCGCCGACAGAGTCGGTTAATCCTTCTCCGGGGAGCATTCCGGGCAGCATTCCGGGGGACAACAGCACTCCGGCAGTAAGCAATACTCCGGCGACTGAGCCTACTACTTCTGTTATTGACAATACCATGGTCTACAGTGTCATTATCAAGACGGCAGCAGATACGGTTAAAGGGGTATCAACAGCCAAGCTTGATACAAGCGTGATCAGCGGTCTGCTGCAAAAAGTGAAGCAGTCTGAAGCGGCCGGACAAAGCGCAGCAGTTGAGATCAAGCTGGATAGTGCAGCAAATGTACAGGCTGTCCAATTATCCGTTCCGAAGGAAGCGCTCAAACTGCTGGCTGACGGCACTACAGCGGATTTAAAGGTGGAAGCAGAACTTGGCGCAATCACCTTCGACCATAAATCGGTAACGGCCATGGGCAGTGCGGCAGCGGACAGCGAAATCAGCATTACCCAGCTTGCTGCATCAGGACTGCCGGAGAATGTCCGGAGCGTGATCGGCGACAGGGCGGTATATGATTTCTCTGTAAAAGCAGGCAATGCTGAAATTACACAATTTAACGGCGGAAAGGTAAAGATCAGTCTGCCTTATACTCCGCATACGGGTGAGCAGACTAATGCAATTGTCGCCTACTACATTGACCCGGCTGGCAGCCTCAAGCCCGTCAGGGGAGGGTATGATGTTTCGACCGGAAGGGTAAATCTTCTGACCACCCATTTGTCGCAATATGCAGCGGGATATAACGAAGTGAAATTCAGCGATGTCAGCTCCGGTCACTGGTACAGTGATGCAGTCGGTTATATGGCAGCTAGAGGGATCGTTAACGGCACAGGCGGTAATGTCTTTGCCCCTGAGAGCAAGGTGACGCGGGCTGATTTCCTGATGATGATTATGAACGCTTACGGGATCGAAGCAGATTCCGCAGTTACCGGCAATTTCGCAGATGCAGGGAACACATACTACTCGGGGTATGTGGGAACGGCCAAGCAATTAGGATTGGTTTCCGGTACCGGAGATAACCGGTTCAAGCCGGAAGCGGTGATCAGCCGGCAGGACATGTCCGTTATTTTCTATAATATTCTGAAGCATCTGGGTGAACTGCCATCCGGCAAGACCGGCCAGAGCTACGGGAACTTTGCTGATACAGCAGCTGTATCAGGTTATGCAGCAGAAGCCATGAGAGCATTAGTGGAAGCGGGAGTGATTACCGGAGACGGAATTAAGCTGGCTCCTATGGCCAATACTACCCGGGCTCAGGCGGTACAGGTTATATATAATGCTATAAAGTAAACCGGCAGGTTTGAGCCGCAATAAACGTTAAACCCTATTGTTAGCCATCCGGTCTTTTCAGACCGGGTGGACAGCATTCACGCATAGTTCCTCAGGTTGAGGCACACACTATCAGGGTGATTTACCAAAAAAAATGATTCGTGTACAGGATCAGGAGGCCCGGAGTGAATGTCCAATAAAAAAAGTTACTATGCATTTGAGGATCCGCGCGGCACCA
Source organism: Paenibacillus sp. PastM-3 (assembly GCF_029893965.1). Taxonomy (GTDB): domain Bacteria; phylum Bacillota; class Bacilli; order Paenibacillales; family Paenibacillaceae; genus Paenibacillus_AQ. Next base: position 105,648 of record NZ_JARXXP010000011.1, on the reverse strand, counting down.
CCATTGAATTTCAGGCTACCAGCCTGCAGCAAGCCATGGTGATCAAAAAGAAGAGGGCGCAGGAGCTGGGAATTCCGAAAGAGGCTTTTGAACTTACAAGCATCCGCAAGAAACCAAGCCAGAGCGCTTAGTCTTTTTTGAGCGGCTTCCTCATAACTCTAAGAATGTCATAGGACATGAACAATAGTCCCTTAAGAACCCGCGCTATGCGCGGGTTTTCTATTTTTAGGGAGCCGGATATTGACATCCGCACTACTCAGTGATACTTTATAGTAGTACTAAGTAATACTGCATACCAGTCATACAGAATAGTAAAGGATGATTACATTGGATAACCTGACAGAAATGCTCAAAGGCGTGCTTGAGGGCTGTGTCCTGGAAATTATAAGCCGCAAGGATACCTATGGCTACGAAATCACACGGCAGCTGAATGCCCTCGGCTTCGCGGATGTTGTGGAGGGAACGGTGTACACGATCCTGGTTCGGCTTGAAAAAAACAAGCTGGTGGAGACCACCAAGAAGCCCTCCGAGCTGGGGCCGCCGCGGAAGTTTTTCGCGATCAATGCTGCAGGGCGTGAGGAGCTGCAGAGGTTCTGGGATAAATGGGCCTTCGTATCATCAAAAATGAGCGAGTTAAAGGAGAGAGCAGAATGAATCTGTGGGAAAAAATGACCGGCAGGGATATGACTAAAGAATTCAAGGCCTTTGAATTACGGGTAAAGGAGCTCCCTGCGGATTACCAGGCTGCCTGGGCAACCATGCAGGAGAATCTATGGGCACACTCCGATTTCACCGGCCGTAATCTGATGCCGATCTTTGACGGTGTGCTTGGCCTGCTGGAAACATCGGCGGCTGACGGACAGAGCATCGGTGAGGTTTTGGGCGACGACATCAAGGGCTTCTGCTCAGCGCTGACCGGCGAAGAAGGGGCAAAGTCTTACCGCGACAATTGGCGCGAGCAGCTTAACAATAACATAGCCAAAAAATTAGGCAAATAGGAGGGGCTCACATGAGTATACGGGATATGATCGAGGGCAGAAAAGAGTGGAAGGCGCATGTGGCGCGTGTTAAGGCACTTCCGCAGGATTACCAGATTGTATATAAAGAGATGCAAAAATATCTTTTTAAAGTCGGTCCGGTGGACATGGGTGAGGGAACAGAGCTGCTCTCGGGAATCGTTGATCTGTTTGAAGAAGGTGCTTCTCTGGGAAAAGGCGTGCTTGAAGTGACCGGCAAAGATGTTGCAGCGTTCTGTGACGAGCTGATCAAGGATTCCAAAACCTACGCTGACCTTTATCAGGAGGCGGTTGACCAGAAGACAGCCAAGGCCATGAACAAGGCAACGGATAAACTGAAGTGAAGGGTGGTTAACGGGATGGGAAAAGCAATTCAAGTGCAGGGTCTGCGTAAATCCTTCAGGAATACCGAGGTGTTAAAAGGAGTCGATTTTGAAGTGGAGCGTGGTGAGATTTTTGCCCTGCTCGGCAGTAACGGCGCAGGCAAGACGACGATCGTCAGAATTCTCTCCACGCTGCTCAGACAAGATGAGGGCACTGCATCCGTTAACGGCTTCGACGTGATGTCAAATCCCGCACCGGGATGCTGCTGTTCGTCTATGTATTTGGCGGTGCTATAGAAACAGATACAGATAATTATGTTAACTACCTGTTGCCCGGCATCCTGCTTATGGCGATTGCCAGCGGTGTGGCATACGTTGCCTACCGGCTGTTCATAGATAAGCAGCGCGGTATTATCGAACGGTTCAACTCTATGCCGATTGCCCGTTCCGCAGTGCTGTGGGGGCATGTGCTGACCTCTGTGGTATCGAACATTCTCTCCGTTGCTGTCATCATCCTCGTTGCCCTGCTTATGGGTTTCCGCTCTCCGGCAGGAATTTTGGCCTGGCTGGCTGTAGCAGGTATACTTGTGCTGTTTACACTGGCCTTGACCTGGGTGGCAGCCATCGCCGGATTATCCGCCAAAACCCTGGAGGGCGCAAGCGCCTTTTCCTATCCGCTAATCTTCCTGCCCTTCATCAGCTCGGCCTTAGTTCCGACCGGTTCGATGCCCAAAGCTGTGCGTGTCTTCGCCGAAAATCAGCCCGTGACCCCGATCGTTGAAGCCATCCGCAACCTGCTGTCTGACCAGCCGGTAGGCACTGACATATGGGCCGCTCTGGCGTGGTGTACCGGAATCCTGATTGTTGCCTATCTGTTTGCGGTACATGTGTATAGACGGAATGCGGTTTAATCGCGTAATTTATATTCCCGCCATGCTTTTTCATAGTCTTGGCTTTTTATGAAATAACGGTCTTCGAAAAGATTGCTTTTATAGATTTTAAGACCAAGTTGAATACCATCTTCACTATCTGTTACGTTTCCCGTATCAACCAGTTCGGTCTCATCCATACTGTCATAAGTAGTTGTGTAATAGTATTTGTTTCCATCCATTGTGAGCCAAGTCACCGGATCGCTGTTGGACAAATTATTGCTACTGTTAACATTGTCATTTGAGCACCCCATTAAAAGAAAGCAAACAGATATAATACAAAGAAGTTTCTTCATTGTATCAACCCCTCTAGAATTTTTAAAAAGCGCCACAAACTTAGTTTATGACGCTCACGAGGATTAGTTTATGCTAGTCCCATACCAACCAGCCCTTATGGCAATTTGGTTAGAATGGTCTGTATCCCAAGATGATGTACTATACATGGTTCCATAATTCATGATGCATAAAGGCGTAACTCCCGTAATGTCGTGTTGTAGCGAATAAAGATTATGTAACAAGGAGATATTACTATTCTACTAAAGTCACGTATATATAAAAATCTAATATAGATTATGGAAAATTATAGGACATGATGAAAACAAATTGCTGTAAAGCGAATATAGAAATTAAAGTGAATGGTTTGAAAGGAATCATACGCCTGGCATATGGAGCTAACTTAGGGAAACGGAATGGACAATCTTATGAAGCTCTTTGAATAGAACGGCAAAAAGGCCCCGTCAAATGTGCTGACCGGGGCCTTTTTGTATTGTATTATGCAGCTTTTAGATAAACAGATTATGGTTCGCTGAAGCCGCCTCACCCAAATAGTAACCGACTCCGCCAATTTTGATCCCGTCCATCAGCTCCTCCTGCCGGATGCCCATAAGATCCATAGACATCTGACAGGCCACCATCTCTACTCCCTGAGCGGCTGCGCTCTGAATGAGCTCTTCCAGAGAGGCAACATTATTGCCCGACATGATGCTGCGGATCAGCTTCGGACCTGCACCGAACATATTCATTTTGGACAAGCCGAGCTTGCGGCTGCTCCCCGGCAGCATCATGTCAAACATCCGGCCGAGCATTGTTTTAGGTAGCGTCTGCGTCTGCGGCTTGCGAAGGATGCTTAGCCCCCAGAAGGTGAAAAACATCGTCACTTTGCGGCCGCTGGCAGCTGCGCCGTTGGCTATGATAAAAGAAGCGATGGCTTTGTCCAGATCGCCGCTGAAGACAACCATGGTACTTGCAGGCACAACAGCAGCAACGCCTGAAGAGGGTGGAGAGGAGGGCAGTTGTTTGGCAATCACCGCCTCAATAATGCCGCCGTTACCCCGTTCCAGCTGAAGAAGCTGAGAGCCGGACATGGCCGTCCATGCCTTCACATCCTCATAGAATCCCGGATCAGATGCCTTTACACGGAGAGTCTGGCCTGCAGCAAGATGATCCATGGCCTGTTTGACTTGCATTAACGGACCGGGACAGCTTAATCCGCATACGTTCAAATCGTTGTCTATCTGAAGGGCAGGCTTGCTTTCAGCAGAAGAATACCCGTTGTTCTTCTGCTCTGTTCCGCTGCTGCCGTCCGTTCCGGAGAAGGGAACAGGCTTAAACTGTGACTCCCGGTAGGTTTTATATCCGCCGCTGAGATTTTTTACTTGATAACCATGCTGCCGCAGAATTTGGGCAGCTGTATAACCGCGCAGGCCAACCTGACAATAGACCCAGATCTCTTTGGAGGCATCCAGTTCATGCATCCGCTCACGGAGCTCATCTACCGGTATGGACAAGGAATCCGGGATATGTCCGTTCTGATGCTCCAGCGCACTGCGCACATCCAGAAGTACCGTTAGATCCGGCTCACGCAAATCCAGCTGATCATACGTGAAAAGCTGAACACGGCCAGCTGCATTATTGTCTGCTGCGTAACCCGCCATGTTAACGGGGTCTTTTGCAGATGAATAAGGGGGGGCATAACACAGCTCAAGCTCTGCCAGATCGCTGATATGACCGCCAAAATGAATAGCTGTGGCTATCGCATCAATCCGCTTGTCAACCCCGTCATAGCCGACTGCCTGTGCGCCAAGAATTTTCCCTTCCGGCGTATACAGCAGTTTAAGTGTTATCGGACTGGATCCGGGATAGTAGGATGCATGTGACCCGGGGTGGACGATGACCGACTGATAGCTGACGCCAAGACGTTTCAATGTCTTCTCATTACTGCCTGTTGATGCTCCGGTCAATCCGAACACCTTAATAATCGACGAGCCTTGAGTTCCTCTATAAACGGAATTGAGTCCGGCAATCCGGTCTGCAATAATCCGGCCTTGTTTGTTGGCAGGGCCGGCAAGCGGAACCGCGGTTTTGGTGCCATGAACGTAATCCGTAACCTCAATGGCATCACCTGCAGCATAGATATGCGGGATATTGGTTTCCAGCGTTTCATCAACAAGGATATGTCCGCGTGCGCCCAGCGCGACTCCGCTGCTACGCAGAAAAGCCGTGTCCGGAGTAACTCCGATTGCCAGAATGACCAGATCTGCAGTCAGCATACGGCCGCCGGCAAGCTCTACGCCAATACCTTGGTCAAGTGAACGGAAGCCCTGGACCCGCTCTGAGAACAGCAGATTTATGCCATGCTGTTCCATTTCCCGGGCAATGGATGCTGCCAGCTCGGGATCAAAAGGTGCCAGCAGCTGCCCGTTTCCTTCAACCAGCGTCACTGCTAAACCGGCTTCCTTTAAATTTTCGGCCATTTCAACACCGATGAACCCGCCGCCGATTACAATTGAAGACTGGTTGTTATGAGAAGTAATGAGCTCTTTGATACGGTCAATATCCGGAATATTGCGGACGGTATGAATGAGCGGATGGTCCTTTCCGGGCAGATCGGGAATGATGGGACGGGCACCCGGTGACAGGATCAGCTCATCATAGCTTTCTTCATACAGCCCCCGTTCCTCGCTCTGGACTTGGACCGTACGTTTGACCGGGTCAACGCCTATGACTTCGCTCTGAATCCGCACATCAATCCGGAAACGGTCTGCCATGCCTTTAGGGGTCTGAACCAGCAGGCGTTCGCGGTCAACAATTGTACCGCCTATATAATAAGGTAAGCCGCAATTGGCAAATGAGATGTAAGGGCCTTTTTCAAAAAGAATAATGTCGGCATGCTCATCCAGACGGCGCAGGCGGGCTGCTGCGGAGGCACCTCCGGCAACTCCGCCCACAATCAATACTTTTTTGCTCATGATTCACAATCTTCCTCTCCGAATAAAATAGGTATCATTTGTTCAATCCGCTGATCTGCAAGGACGTAGTTCACTTCCAGGCCATTGCGCTCGGTCGCAACAATGCCTGCACTGCGCAGCTTCTGCAGATGCTGGGAAACGGTCGACTGCGGAAGGTCCAGGCATTCCTGCATATAGGATACATTGCATTTCTTCTTGCGCATCAGGCCGCGGACAATGCACAGCCGGACGGGGTGTGACAAAGCTTTTAATAATTCAGCCAGTTCGTTAAATTGCTTGGAATCACTATTATGAAAAGCGGTATTATTCATGATATTCCTCCCGGGGGTTATATCCTTATATTCGAATAATACGATATAGTCGGCGCAAAGTCAAACTTTTTTACAAATTAGACTTTGCCCTACCAATAGCTAAACATCTTTTAGATCTCCAAATCTGAAAGAAGCTGGAGTGCCGCGCCGGTCATAACGCTTTCTTCTCTAAGGATACCGGGGGTGAATACAGGCTTGTAGCTTGAAGAGTCATATATATTTTTCTGTGCCACGTTAACCGCCGTTTCATAGACTATGGGGTCAGCATTAATAAGTGCCCCGCCGACAATCACATACTGTGGAAGAACCGTATTGATCATATTGGCCAGGCCGACTCCCAGATAGGAAGCTGTTTCAAGGAACATCTCCCGTACAAAAGTGTTTTTACGTTCCAGAGCCTCCAGCAGGGTAGAAAAGGTGATCTGTTCAGGCGGAACAGACGGCAGGGAGCTTTCGCGGCCGATCCTGAGCTGGGACTGGACTCGTTCCTCCAGGGAAGGAAGGGAGACGTAAGCTTCCAGGGCACCGTAATTCCCTTTATCCCCGAGTCTCCGTCCGCCTGTCTGAATGATCATCTGACCGATGGCTCCCTCCGTATCAGCGGAACCCCGGATGATCTGTCCGCCGGACATGATGGATGAGCGGATATTAACTCCTGCGTGTACATACAGCATATTTTTGCAGGCTTCATCCCGCAGTGCCCAGTGTTCGGCCAATAGCGCTGTGTTAGCCCCGTTATCAAGCTTTACCGGAACCCTCAGCCGATCTTCAAAGAGTCTGCATATAGCAACATTGCTCCAGGCATCTGACAAAAAGTATTCCGGCTTCAGAATAACCCCCGTCTGTGCATCCAGCGGGCCGACTGCCCCTATTCCTAAACCGAGTAACTGTTCATATTGTATATTATGCTTTTCCAGCATGGCATCCGTTTCTTGTCCTACAAGTTCAATGAGACGATCAGGCGAAAGCTCAGGACCCATCTCCCAGCGCACAGAGGATAAACAGTTAAGCTGAAGATCGAACAAGCCAAGGGAGGAACTGATCCGCGAGATATCAAGTCCCAGAAGATAGCGGTAAGAGGGATTGGCCTGAAAAAGAATAGGCTTGCGTCCGCCGGTTGATGAACCCAGTCCGGAAACAAGGATCAGCTCCTGCGCGAGCAGCTCTTCGAGAATACGGGTCATACTGCTGCTTGTAATGGAGAAATGCTCGAGTAAATCGGCTTTGGAGACGGTTCCCAGGTAGGCGATCCGGTTATAGATTTGCTTTTTGATCGAAAAAAGGGAAGGATTAGGCATCAATATCTGCTCCATTTCCAAGTAGGTAGGTCGGGATATGCCCAGTATAGCGGATAAAAGGAGTTTTATCCAGTTATTGATATAGGAATAATGAAGTTAATTTCATTTTGGATGAAAGTTAGCGGGGTTTCCCGGATAATAATCAAGGATATGCCAGAAATCCGAATGTTAACAAGAAAAACACAATGAGATGGGCATACTTTTTACCAAAATGGAATTAACGTGTTATACTTTTAAAGTCTGAACAAGTAAATGGGCAATATGGGTACGGAGGTTTGCAATGAAAGCACGGAAAAAGGAAGATATTAAAGTTCTGCTGCAGTTATTTACTATTTTTTTAAAACTGGGGCCTTCGACCTTCGGGGGCGGGTATGCCATGATTGCAGCCATTGAGCGGGAAATTGTAGACAAAAAGGCCTGGCTGAAGCCGGGAGAGATTGGCGATATGGTTTCAGTTGCCGGTTCTGCACCGGGAGGGGTTGCGGTAAACTCGGCTGCTTTTGTCGGGTATAAGCTGGCCGGTGTCCTGGGAGCCGTCGTGGCTGTATTCGCCATTACTCTGCCGACTTTTCTGATTGTGCTCATTCTGAGCATTTTAGGTATGCTGTTCCAGGATGTTCCCAAAGTGCAGGCTGCCCTTAAAGGCGTTCATGCTGCGGTTGTCGCGTTGATTATTGTGGCCGCTTATAAAATAGGCAAGGCGTCGATCATGGATATCCCTACGATGCTGATTGCCTGTATCAGTGTTCTGCTGCTGCTGTTCACCCCGCTGCATTCCGGATATCTTATTCTGGGTGGACCTGTTGCAGGAGTCGCTATTATTGCCGTCAAAAAGGTGCTTGGTCTTTCGGCCCAAACCGAAAAGCAGATGAAGGACCAGCAGCCGGGTTTGAATTATCTTGAATATTACATCTGAAGGTGCTGGTAGCATGTTGCTGGAATTATTTGTTCTGTTCCTTAAGGTTGGACTGATCTCATTTGGCGGCGGGTATGCCGTGATTACGCTGATTCAACGCGAAATAGCAGAAAAAGGATGGCTTACCACAGGGCAATTCCAGGAGCTGGTTGCTTTGGCGGGAATGGCTCCGGGCTCCATAGCGACCAATACAGCCACACTGATCGGCTATTCACAAATGGGGATTATAGGCGGAATCGTTTCCACGATTGGCATTATCCTGCCTTCATTGCTCATTGTCATTTTGTTTACAGCCTTTTTTCTCCGGATGAAAAGTAACAACTGGGTGCGTTCCTCCTTCTACGGATTACGTCCCATCATTACCGGGCTTATTGTATATGCCGCTATTCATTTCGGCCTGGGGAGCGCAGAGGCGTCCTGGCTGAGCTGGCAGAGCTTCGGGATGCTGCTGATTTGTGCGGCGAGTCTTATAGCGGTAATCCGGTATAAAATCCATCCTTTTGCAGTCATTCTTTTGTCGGCGGTAGGCGGAATCGTTTTATTTTAACTCATCCTCAGACAAACATAATAAGGAGGTGACAGCGGCATGCTGAACCCGATTGCTTTTTCCATTGGGCCGGTCCCTGTCCACTGGTACGGTATCATTATTGGGGTAGGGGCTCTTTTAGGCTTAATGCTTGTTATCCGTGAGGGAAAGCGGTTTGGAATCGAAAAGGACTTTTTCTACGATCTGCTGCTGATTGGCTTTCCATCGGCTATTGTCGGTGCAAGAATCTATTACGTGGCCTTTGAGTGGGACAGCTATAAAAATAATATTGCCGAAATTTTCATGATCTGGCACGGTGGAATCGCCATCTACGGGGCTTTGATAGGAGCCGTAATTGCAGCGGTTATTTATACAAGAGCAAAGGGATATTCGTTCTGGCGGATTGCCGATATTTGCGCACCGGGATTAATTACGGGGCAAATGATCGGCCGCTGGGGGAACTTTGTCAATCAGGAGGCCCATGGCGGCCCTGTATCACAGGAATTTCTGAGCAGCACGCTGAAGCTTCCTTCTTTCATTGTGAAGCAGATGTACATAGACGGCCAGTATTACCATCCGACCTTCTTATATGAATCCGTATGGAGCTTGACCGGACTTATTCTGCTGCTCATTCTGCGGCGGAGAAAATTCCTGAAATCCGGTGAACTCTTTATGGGCTACTTCATATGGTATTCCCTCGGACGCTTTTATGTGGAAGGAGTGCGTACAGACAGCCTGTCCTTTGCCGGACCTGATTGGCTTGCCGCTCTATTAAAAGCCTTATGGAGCCCGGCGGCTTTCCTGGGCTGGGGCACTATGCAGGCCGGAGAAAATATCCGGACCTCCCAACTGCTGGCTGTTCTTATTCTTTTGGCCGCTACCGCTTTAATTATCGTTAGACGAATCCGGAAAACAGCGGTGCCGTATAGCTCGGAGATTGAGCGAAAGAAAGGAACTAAAGGCATTGCCAAGTGAGGTTTCCCTCAGATCATGTTTGTGTTAACACAAATTCATACACAGTTTATACAGCAGCCGGATATTCAAAGCCGGCTGCTGTATTTGTATTGAAACGTTTAGGGACGTGTCAGATTCCAGACCGCGACACTGTGACTTTTTTTCATAATTCTATGGTGAACTGCCATAGTCTAGGCCAAAAGTATAATTTTGCAGCACTTTACATATTTGTGGGTATTACTTGATTCTTGCATGCTAGCATATAAGACGACAAACGGTGGACAATTATGGAGAAGACCGCCGATTTATATCCTAAGGAGGCAGGACATGTAGGAGAAGCATTCAGGTTGGAAAAAGAAGCTGCTTAACGGCATACTAGCTGCAGCAGTTACTGTGCCGCTGCAATGGTTCGCATTCGGGGCCTGACCCGCAGCGTATGCCGACGGACCAAGCGATCCCGCGCCGTTTATTGAAGCGAAGGAGACACTGAACGTTAATATTGACACTGCTCCACCGGCAGCGGAGCTGAAGGAGTCCGGTCATGCGGTTGGCGATGTGACAGAGGAAGCGCAGCTGAAATTTGAGCTTGCTGCAGAAGACAGGCTCTCCGGTGTTGCCACAAGCCAGCTTCTGCTGGATGGACAGCCGGTTGCTGAAGGACAGACCCTGAGTGCTGCGGCACTGGATGCCGGGCCCCACGTAGTGAAATACATCGTGAGCGATGTAGCGGGCAACATTGCCGAGAAGAGCTACACATTCCAGATTACAGGCGGAGCGGTTCTCGCAACCGACAAGCCTGGACAGGCTGTGCTGTCCTCGAACAGCGGCCACAGCAGCGGCCGCGCTTCCGGGGAGTATGAATACCGGGCAGAGCTGGTCAATGCAGCGGGCGAGACGGTAAGTGACATTATTAAGGTAACCGTCAGCAAGTAATATGCCGGGTAGTGTTAGAGGAGCGGCCGAGGATAAACCGGCTGCTCTTTTTTTTATCCGGTAGAACCATACAACGGTAAAGTCCCGTTGCTTCCGCTGGTTCCGACCGGGTAGCCATCTGATCCGAGTTAATGCGAACAGCTATACAAGAAGGGATTTTGATTGACAGCGCCTTCACCTTCCGTTATACCTGCATATATATCCGAAATTCGACAGGAACGGAGATTTCAACAATGAACAATACACTAATTTCGGTCATGCTTGTCGATGATGAGCCAATTGCACTTGATAATGTATATGAGATGGTCCCATGGGCAGAGAACGGTTTTCAGGTCGTTGCCAAAGCTACCAGCGGACGCATGGCGTTGCAATTATTTGAAGAATTTGAGCCGCAAATTGTCATCACAGACATATCCATGTCGCCGATGGACGGATTGAAGCTGGGCCGGATGATCATCCAGCGTGCACCCAAAACTCGTCTGATCTTTCTGACAGCCTATCGTGACTTTGATTATGCGCGTCAGGCGCTGGAAATGCGTGCTGCCCATTATCTGCTTAAACATGAAATTAGCCGCAACCGTTTGCTTGAACAACTTAAACTGCTAAAGACTGAATTGATAGCCGAAGCAGCAGAAGAGGAAGGCCAAGGACAGGTGTTACATATCGTACTTAAGGATATGCTGTCAGGCAAACATACGGATTTTCCCGGCAATAGGGAATCTCGTCTGCATCGTCTCACTGCGGAATATCAGCAAGGACAATATGCCATGATTTATTTTGAACTGGATACCATTATCTTTCAGGATGGAACACGAAAGAGCTCACGCTGGCCGGCTGCCGTGAGTAAGCGCATTATCGAAGACATCCGTATCCAATCAGAGGAAGTTGAGGATCTTCATTTTCTGGAGATGGATGAGGGAGGCTACTTAGTGTTGGTGAAGTTAATCTCTTCAAGCAGTGTATTGCTTCAAATTTATAACTTACGCCAGATTTCAACCATTATGCGGACTAGCATAAAGGTGCATTATCCTTCTACTCTTCCACGGTTCATCATTTCTACAGGAAGTGCCGAATACCAAAGCAAAAAATACCTGGCAATGAGACAAGCGTATGATTATTTATTGTTTATGTCTCCGGGAACCATATTTCTGCTGGATCAGATTCCTGTGGACATAGGCGATTCCGTCATTGCAAATGAAATCAGACAGTATTTCGTTTCTCCTGACAGAAATCAACTTGATTTACTGAAGCTCAAACTTGAGAACATTGTCTCCCATAAAAACGTAAGCGATTTGCACGCAGTCATTGATGAGATCAGCAATGAGAGGCGCAGGGACGGAAGCAGCGGTCCCGTTGAAGAGCTTGGCAATGATGCCCGGCAGATTATCAATTGTAGTTATCGATTTATGGAAGAACGTCTGGAACGTGATCAGTTGAGACAAAGATACTCGCGTTGGGTGAACAAAGCAATGGATTATGTTGCAGACAATTATGCCGATCCGGATCTGTCTCTGGAGACTGTTGCAAGCCATCTGCAGATTAGCAGCATTCATCTTCGCTCTACTTTCAAGCGGGAGACAGGTCAATCCCTGCTGGATTATACAACTGAATATCGGATTAAGCTGGCTAAGCAGCTCCTGCAGACCGGCGATTACAAGATTTATGAGGTGTCTGAAAAGGTAGGATATAAAACTAGTCAATATTTTAGCCAAGTATTTAAAAGAAACACCGGTATGCAGCCCAAAGACTTCCTGCAGCAGAAGGGCGGAAGATTCCAATGAGCAAAATAAAAAACAAAATCCTTGGCAGTGTAATTCTAATCGTTACGCTTTCGGTTACTGCCATCAGTGCATTGGCCTATGAGCAGTTCTCCTCGATTCTTGAAGCGCAAGCGCTGCGTGAAGATACCATCCATTTAGAGCAGACAACGAATCAGATGAATCACCTGATAGATGATGTGCAGAAATATGCAGCCAATATGGTGAATGATGAACTGCTACAGAATTTCGCAGAGCAGCTGGAATATAAGTCTACATATGATGAACTTAGCGCATACCGGGATGTGGTTATACAGCTTACAAAATTCAATGTGCTGCGAGACTATCTCGAAAGCTCGGCTATCGTTCGCTCTGATGGCAAAGTGTTCTGGTCCTCACTCTATGTGGATCCATATTTTGAACGGCTTCTCCAAGAAGACTGGTACCAGAAGGCAATAAACAGCAATGCCAAGAGCGGATTTACAACTCCACATATCATTCTAGACCCTGACAACCAAAAGATCGTCAGTTTCTTTATCCGATTCGATCCACAATATGGTGGTGTGCTGCTCCTGAATATTGATTATGCGGCATTTGAGAGTCTGTTCCAATACTTGGGCCAGTCTTTCGACCAGGTAGCGTGGATTGGGCCGGATCATACCTTCCTGTATAAGCAAGGCATTAGCGTTGAACAACCTTCTGAAGAAATGCTGACAACTGACGGTCAGGTAATTAGTGTAATCAAGCATGATAAGGGATATTATATGGCCAGCGCTTTTGAAAAATCACAGTGGTCTGTGTTCACTTTTACCTCCAAGAGCCGATTTCATGAATGGGTTGGGTATATTTTACGCTACTGGGCCATCTTCCTGGCATTGTGTCTGATACTCTGCTTTCTTTTGTTCCTCCCAATAATATCCAGTATAATCCGTCCGATTCTGCAGATGACAAAAGCGATGAAGCAGGTATCCATGGGTAACTATAATGTTCAGTTGTCATTCCGCAGCAATGATGAGCTATCGGTGCTGAAGAACGGTTTTGAAAAGATGCTTGCAGATATTCAGCGGCAGATGGATGAGAAGGTGGCTCAGGAACGATGGCAGCGGAAAATGTCAGCAGAATTGTTGTTTGCTCAGATTAATCCTCATTTTATATACAATACGCTAAATACGGTAGTTTATCTGGCACGTAAAAAGAACTTCGCGGCGATCGAAGAAATGACGGAGTCCTTCATCGGGATTTTGCATGACGCGGTAAATATTGGCGACAACGGTCTTTATGTCACTGTGCAGCAAGAGATAGAGATCATAAATCACTTCGTCCGAATCCAAAAATACCGATATGCTGATCGATTCGAGCTGATATGGAATGTGGAAGAGCAGGCAATGAATAATGCCATTCCAAAAAGTTTGATTCAACCGCTGGTGGAAAATTCCATATTTCATGGTTTTGCGGAAAAAGAATCGATTGGACATATTGAGATTATTATCCGAAAACGCAGCGGCAGGCTGGTGATCTCTGTCAGAGATGACGGATGCGGGATGAGCAAGTCAAAGGCTCAGGCGATTATGGACGGAACATTGCCACCAGTAAGCCGTCCTTCTGGAGGCATGAAACAGATTGGGCTATGGAATATACGCGAACGAATTGAATATCTGTATGGACAGGAAGGCCGTCTCGTCATCCGTTCAAGCGAGCAGAGAGGAACCAAGGTTACTGTTCTCCTGCCATCTTGGAATATTTCCGCAGAATAAAGGTACTATCATAATTTGTACAAAACCATCAGATCGTCTTGTTGTTGGGGGATATCATCAAGCTTAATATACAACTATACAGCAGACGGCCTGGAGTTCCCAGGAAACGGAGGCTGAAACAACAGCTGTAAGGGGGAAGAAGAATTGCGACAAATATTCAGTAAAAAATCATCGCTCTTCACACTTGTTTTAACATTATGCTTCATCTTGGTTCTCGCTGGCTGCGGCAATGGTAATAACAGCGGAAACGGTGCTTCCGGGGAAGTAAGCGGGAATACAGGCACAAACACTTCACCCGATTCTGCAAGCGTTTCCGGTAAGTTGACGGTTTGGGGTTGGGACAAAGTCTGGTTTGAGGGTACTGCAGCTAAATTTAATGAAAAGTATCCGAATGTCACATTGAGTTTCGTAGAGGTATCTGCAGGAGATTATTTAAAAAAAATTCAGACCTCGATTGCCTCTGGTTCTGAGCTTCCGGACATTATCTGGGGAGAGGCCGCATTCCGTGGCGCATTGTATGAGCTGAATGTACTTCAAAGCTTATCTGAAGAACCATACAAATTTGATACATCCAATCTGCTTGACTTTGAGCTTCCACTGCTTACGAACAGCAAGGGAGAACTTGTCGGTCTGGAACAATCCGGATCTCCGGGTGCGCTGGCCTACAAGCGTGATTTGGCGAAAGAATACTTTGGTACTGATGATCCCGATGAATTATCTGCAATGTTCGCAGATTGGGATACGTTTATAGCAAAGGGCAAAGAAGTGTATGAGAAAAGCGGCGGTAAGAGCTTCATGCTGGGAAGCCTGATGGATGCATACACGATCTTCTCCAACCAGGGTACAACTGCAATCGTTGACGGTAATAAAGTGAACACAGCTGAAGTATTACGAATATTTACTCAACTGCAGGCCGTTCGCGACAACAATACGGAAGGCAAGCTAGCTATGTGGTCGCCAACCTGGAATGCATCCTACTCTCAAGATAATGTCATCTTTTATCCAGCAGCAAACTGGTCACCTGAATTTGTAATTAAGCCCAACGATAAGTCCAGCACTGGCCGCTGGGGACTTATGGTGCCTCCTGAAGGCGGGTTCCCTTACGGAGGCACGACAATCGGCATTTGGAAAGAGAGTAAGAACAAGGACGCAGCTTGGACATATCTTAACTGGCTCTTAGGCACTGACGAAGGAGCAGAAGCCAATTTTGCCACATCCGACTATATCTTGCCGTTGAAATCCTTCTTTAAGGATACCTCCAAACTTTCCTCTGGGGCGGATGAGTTTTTCGGCGGACAGGACCTTGGGAAGTTTTGGGTTGAAAAAGTATTCCCGAATATGAAATCTAAAGCGGTTACTAAATATGACCAGGATATTTACAGTTCCTCGGAGCTGGTGCTGCAGGTCATGGCTCAAGATAATAGCTTTGATGCCAAGCAAGCGCTGGAAAAATGGGAAGAACAGCTGAAGAAGAACCATCCTGAATTAGTTTTCGAATAATTAAATATAAAAACAGCGGCAGCCCGCTCGAATAGATCAGGCTGCCGTTTTAACGGACGGGAAGTGAGAGTATCATGCAGAAAATGCAGGGTATCAGCAGTAAAAATAAATGGCCCTACCTTTTTATAACCCCTTATTTCTTATCATATGCAGTCCTGAGCTTATTTCCGATAGTATTTACCCTTTA
Organism: Paenibacillus sp. PastM-3; assembly: GCF_029893965.1. Classification (GTDB taxonomy): domain Bacteria; phylum Bacillota; class Bacilli; order Paenibacillales; family Paenibacillaceae; genus Paenibacillus_AQ. The sequence goes on along the minus strand of NZ_JARXXP010000011.1, from coordinate 89,996 downwards.
TATCAGTCTGACGGATTGGGATTTATACGGGAATCGCAATTTTATCGGATTGGGCAATTATACACAGTTGTTTCTTCATGATTCCTTTTTCTGGAAATCTTTGCTGAATGTCATGATCTTTATGGCTGTATATCTGCCGGCTCTTGTTCTTATAGGTATGCTGGTGGCAAGTTTAATTGAAAGCAAGCTGATTCGCCATAAAACCTTTTTTCGGCTTAGCGTATTCAGTGCCTATATGACAACTCCAGTCGCTGTCGGCATTATTTTCTCGTTGTTATTCGACTGGCAGGGCGGCTTTCTCAATAATATGCTTATGGAACTAGGCATTATTCAAGAAAAGATAAACTGGCTTGGTTCAGTTGCTACCTCCCGATGGGTCGTCATTTTGATGGTCTTCTGGAAAAACCTTGGCTATTTTGTCATGTTCTATACGGCAGGGATGGCAAGCATAGATACCTCTGTTTATGAAGCAGCCATGATAGACGGGGCATCATCCAAAGATGTGTTCACACGAATTACAATACCGCTGTTAAAACCAATCAACCTGTTTTTGGTGATCACTTCAATTATTAGTGGATTGCAGCTGGTGGAAGAGCCTATGTTGTTGTTCAGCGGCTGGTCTTCCGGTTCGAGCATGGTAGGCGGGCCTGATGGCTCAACCTTTACACCGATCTGGTATATGTTTGATGCTTCTTTCAATGGCAGCGCATTTAAGTATGGCAAAGGTGCGGCGATCGCTTATGGCACTTTCCTGTTTATTGCATTGTTTTCGGTAGTTGGCATGAAATGGATCAACAGAGGCGGTGACGAATCATGAGAGTAAGGAGATTCTTCACCTTAGTGCTGCTATGTGCGGTAGCCGCCGCCTTTCTATTTCCATTCTATATGATGATTGTAATGGGAACTTACTATTCTGAAGATTTGTTCAAACAGCTTCCGATTCTGCCCAGCAATTATCTGCTTGAAAATCTGAAAACGATTATTTCGGCAGATTTCTTGTGGAATTACTGGAACAGTCTCTATGTTGCCGTTCTGTTCACTCTTGTAACGGTTAGTGTTGCCTCCATAACCGGCTTTGCTTTCGCTAAGTATGAGTTCAAAGGAAAAAATGCGCTCTATAGTTTTATTCTGCTGACCATGATGATTCCCGGCCATTTGGGACTGATTGCTTACGTTATGGAAATGAAGTGGTTTCATCTTAACAACACTCATGCGCCGCTGATTCTGGCCGGATTGAACAATGCATTTGGAGTCTTTTTTATGACACAGTTTATCCGATCATCCGTTCCAACGGAAGTAATAGAAAGTGCGCGGATCGATGGTTGCACGGAGCCGGCCATTCTCATTAGAATCGTCATTCCATTCCTGATGCCAGCAATCAGCACCTTGGGGCTGATCTCATTTCTTGGCTCCTGGAACGGTTATCTGTTACCTTTAGTAACGATCAATAAACCGCAGTTATACACACTCCCGTTAGGGATTGCAAATTTGTCAACTGTGTTCCGGACGGATTATTCTGCCAGTATCCTGGGCCTAACACTGGGTACACTTCCGCTAATCATTCTTTTCCTTTTTGGCTCCAAGACATTGGTCAGGGGACTCACCGGTGGTGCGGTCAAAGGATAATTTTACTATGGTGGTTGCCGAAAATGGATCGTTATGGAAACATGCATGCCTGCAATGCATATAGCCAAGCCGGACCCCGTATACTTTCTAGGTAGCTTAAATCCGGAAAATATGCGGGAGGGATTCAATTGTCCGATCCTTTTGTAGTCCGTTCACTGGAAGAGACGCGGTTTTGGTCACGTATCATGAAGGAGCATTCACTGTTCCTGCGGCTGGGATTCCGGTGTGAAGACACACAGTTAATCAATGAAGCCAGTCAATTTCAAGCCATTTTTGAGGAAATCGAGCGGAAGGCTTATACGTATACTGCAGACACAGATCCGCAGACCATCAGGGCATTCAATGTTGAGGTTCATAAGGCGATCTGATTGCAGAATGCCGGATCAAGAGCATTATTCATCCGCTGCTGGCTGATCATGTGTACCGGGAGGCGGAGCATTTCCTGTTCATCCTGGATATGTTTGAGAAATCGTTAACGGGAGCCAAGATCAACAAGCGTGAAATTTTGTTCTGAAGGAACCCTTTTTATTCAGCAGACAGATCCGTCCGTAACAGGAGGTCTGTCTATTTTTTGTGTAGACCACGGATTATGAAAAAAATTTCATTTTCCATTAAGCGCGACGTTATTTTAACAGGTTATAATGAGAGCAGTAAGTGATGTCGGTATTGGAGGCCTAAGGATGCGCATCCTGGTTATTGAAGATGAGGAAGGGTTGTCCGATTTTATCATACTGGAGCTGAAGCATGAAGGTTATGAGGCACGGCCGGTCTATGATGGAAGAGAAGGGCTGGAGCTGGCCCTGAGCGAGGACTGGGATATCATCCTGCTTGACCTTATGCTGCCGAATCTGAACGGAATCGAAATCTGCCGGCGTGTGAAAGCAGTGAAGGATACACCGATCATGATGATTACGGCAAGGGACAGCGTGATGGACAGGGTCATGGGACTTGATACAGGCGCTGATGATTACATCCCGAAACCGTTTGCCATTGAAGAGCTGCTGGCCCGGATCAGGGTGATCGCCAGAAGGGTGGAGAAGCTGGGCAGCCAGCCGCCACTGGTGCTTACGTTCAAAGATCTGGAGCTGCATATCGAGTCCAGAATGCTGAAAAAGGGCGACCGGTGGATCGAGCTGACCAAAAAGGAATACGAGCTGCTGTTTATTTTGCTGAAAAATATCAACCGGGTGTTAACCCGGGAAATGCTGGTCGGGCAGGTCTGGGACTATGATGTCGGGATCGAAACCAATGTGGTTGATGTCTATATCAGGCATCTGCGCAACAAGCTGGACACCGCTAATAAGGAAGAATATATACAAACGGTCAGAGGAATAGGGTATTTAATACGGGATGATAAAAGTTAAAAGACTCTCACTCAGAAATATGAATATCAAATGGAAGCTGACCCTGTGGGCAGCTGTTCTTATGCTGCTTCTGTTTCTCTCCTATAATCTGCTGCAATTTACTGTGATCCAGAACTGGGTCAACAATCACGAAAAAGAAATTATCCGCAATAATATGGACGAGGTCGTGGCTTATCTGCAGGGGTTTGAACCGGGACGCGATCTTACAGGCAGCGGGGATTATCTGAAAATACTGAACGAGCGCTATCAGCTCATCCGGATTGTTGACGGAAATGATTCTCCCATCCTCACCATAACGGATAAAGTACCGGAGCACTGGGTTCAGCCCAAATATGTTACGTCCGAGGAGCTGCTGGAAATCTCGCCGGGCGGAGATACGCTGTTAATCTACAGACAGCCTCTGGAAATCAGCGGATTCAGCGGTTCTGTAGAAATTGTACGCAATCTTGAAAATTTCGAAAGCCTGATTAATCTGATCACTACGCTGTTCATCATTACAGGCTTTGTAGCCATTATACTCAGTCTGATCGGGGGCCGCCTGATCTCGTTCCAGCTGCTGAATCCGATCAATTCCATGATCAGAACGATGCGAAGGATCAGGGAAAACGGGCTGAAGGAGCGGGTTCAGATCAGCGACCAGCAGGATGAGATGACAGAGCTCTCCCTGATGTTCAACGAGCTGATGGACAGCCTGGAGCAATCCTTCCGGCAGCAGCAGCAGTTTATTGAAGATGCTTCGCATGAATTAAAGACACCGTTGTCGATAATCCATGGACATCTTTCGATGATCAAACGTTGGGGCAAGGATGATCCGGAGGTTCTGAACAGATCGATTCAACTGAGCCTGAATGAAACGAACCGGCTGATTCAGATGGTCTCCGAGCTGCTGATTTTGACCCGGGCCAACCACTCCGCTGCCATTGCAGAGTTTTCTCCTGAGAACATCCGGGTAAAGCAGGTTATCGGGGAAATCATTGAAAATTTCAAGTTTGTGAACCCCGAATTCAGGATGCTCACCCGGCTGGAGATTAGTGATGATTGTGTGCTGCCTGTGCAAAAGAACCATTTTCAGCAGATGATGATCATTATTCTGGACAACGCGATGAAGTACACCAGAGATCAGAAGGAGATCCGGGTCAGTGCGGCGGCGGAATCCGGCCTGTTAGCCATTTCGGTCATGGATTACGGTATGGGCATACCGGAGGATGAATTGTATCTGGTCACCAACCGTTTCTACAGAGTGGATAAGGCGCGCAGCCGCAAGCATGGAGGCAACGGGCTCGGACTGGCTATTGCAAAGCGGTTGATGGAAGGCTACGCCGGTGAGCTTCAGATCGAAAGTGTGTACGGGGAATGGACGAGGGTGACGCTGAGGTTTCCCCGCAAAAATGAGCTGGCAGCCCGCAGCGGAAAGGAGGTGTAATCTTGATCGAGAGCAATTCTTCCAGACTTAATGAATCCTTTTTACAGATACTCAACGTACGGCATCAGACGATCGCCGAGAACATTGCCAATGCAGACACGCCCCACTATAAGAAGAAAACGGTAGTGTTCGAAGACGAGCTCAGACGGGCAATCAGCGGCAGTTCACGGGATGACCTGGAGATCAGGCAGACCCATTCCAGGCACTTCGGAATTAAAGATAACAATGCCTCCCTGATCCCTTATCAAATTGTCCGGAACACGGACACAGCGATGAACAATAACGGCAACAATGTGGACATGGATCTGGAAATGGCGAATCTGGCGGAGAATCAGCTGATGTATAACTATATGGCCGATAAGGTCAGTGGTCACTACACGAAGATAAGGGATATGCTGCAAAATTTGAAGTAGTTATAATGTCTGAAAGAGTGCAGACCGCGGGGTGCGGCTGTGCTCTTTTTATTTTGATTGGCTGAAAATGCCTGTATCAACGCATAATTCTCTCATTCCCTGCAAATACCAACCATGGGGGGATGGCACATGAAACAGCAGACAACATTCAGTAAGCGCGAAGAGCCGGAAATGCTGTCTCCGGATCTGGCATTCAATATAGAGCGGATGAAGCTTGAATTCCTGAATTGCTCGGATATTATGTACCGTAACTGCAGTATCGGCGGACTGGACCGGGCCACGCTGATCTATGTGGATGGGATGTGCGATGTCCTGGCCGTGGATGAGTTTGTGCTCCAGCCGCTGTTTGAGCATTTCCGCAGCAGCTCCAGGGTGGATGAGGCCCGGAAGGTGGAGCTGAAGGACATCTTTATTCCATCGCTCAAAATCAGCATGGCGTATGAGACACAGCAGGTTATCCAGGCAATCCTGCGCGGGGAAACCGCTGTTTTTACAGAGGGAAACGCCTTTGTGCTGCTGGCCGATCTGGTCAAAATGGAGCAGCGCGCGATCGAGGAAGCCACCTCGGAGAAGGTCGTCCGCGGACCGCGGGATGCATTCATGGAGTCTCTCCGGACCAACACCTCCCTGCTGCGGCGGCGGATCCGCTCCTCCAGTCTGAAGCTGGAAAACATGAAGCTGGGCAGGCTGACTGAAACGGAAGTTGTGATCGCCTACATGGAGGGCGTTGTCAAGGAAGACCTGGTTAAAGAGGTGAGAAGCCGTCTGCAAAAAATCGAGCTTGACGGCATTATCCATTCCAGCAATATCGAAGAATATATCGAGGATAATAGGATCTCGCCCTTTCCGCAAATCCAGAATACAGAGCGGCCGGATGTAGCGGTCTCCAGCCTGTTTGAAGGCAAAGTCGTTATCATCACGGACAATACGCCTTTCGTGCTGATTTTGCCGATGACGTACTGGTCCGGGCTGCAGGCAGTAGATGATTATACGGACAGGTATATCTACGCTACGTTTGTGCGCTGGATCCGGTATACATTTGTCCATATTTCACTTTTGCTGCCGTCACTGTATGTGGCATTGACCACCTTCCATCTGCAGGTCATTCCGACGCCGCTTGTCGTCAGCATTGCCTCAGCCCGTGAAGGCGTGCCGCTTCCGGCTGTAATAGAAGCGCTGATTATGGAATTTATCTTCGAGGGGCTGCGTGAGGCCGGTATAAGGCTGCCCCAGCAGGTGGGGCCGGCGGTCAGTATTGCGGGAGCCCTTGTAATCGGACAGGCGGTAGTAGCTGCAGGGATCATCTCCACGCCGATGGTCATCATCGTTTCACTGACGGGAATCGCGTCCTTCGCATTTCCGGTCTATAACCTGGGGACAGCCTACCGGATGCTCCGGTTTCCGCTGCTGATCGCCGCAGGCGTATTGGGTTTCTACGGTATTGTATTATTTCTAATTGCGCTGTCCGTACATATGGTAACGCTGAAGCCTTTTGGGGTTCCTTATATGGCGCCCTATGCGCCAATGTCAATCCGCAATCTGAGTGATGTGCTTGTCCGGGCACCCAAATCCAAAATGCGCTGGCTGCTGCCCTGGCTGGCTCAGGGCAGGACCGCGCGTTTCCCCAAACGTACCAAATAACAGGCAGGAAAGGGAAGCTGGCCTATGTACAGGAAAATGATAATCTTATTCCTCATCGCGCCGCTGCTGCTGACCGGATGCTGGGACCGGCAGGAGCTGAACGATCAGGCGATTGTGCTGGGCTGGGGGATGGATTTGGCTGAGGACGGAGGATACCTGGCAACTGCCAATCTGGTGCTGCCGCTTGCCTCCAAATCAGGGGGACAGCAGGGCGGGGAGCAGGGCGGCCGGTCTGGCTTCATGACGGAAAGCGCGTACGGCAAAAATAACAGGGACGCCGAGCAGAATATGCAAAGAAAGCTGTCAAGGGTGCTGTTTCCGGGACACCGGCGGAATATCTTTGTCGGGGAGAAGCTGGCGGAGCAGGGCGTTTTCTCCATCCTGGATGAGTATGGCCGCAGCCCGATGGTCCGGCCGCGGACGAATATTTTTGTCGTCAGAGGGGGGACCGCGCAGGAGGCGATGAGCCTGGCTTATCAGCTTGAGACCAATCCGGCGATCGCTGTGCAGAAAATCCAGGAGAAGAGCGGGGCATCGATCAGCCGCTCCCTGCTGGACTTCTATATCATGGCTAATGGCAACGGCTGCGGGATCATGCCCGCACTCACGATTCTGCCCCCGGAAGTAAAGACGGACAAGAAAAGCAAAAACGACAGTCCGCCGCAGACGACACTCGGTTTGTACGGGGCGGCTATTTTTAACAGTCAGCTGAAGCTGGCCGGTTATTTGAATTATGATGAATTCTGGGTCAGACTCTGGATTGCAGATCAGCTGTCCACCCGGAGTTTTACTACGATTATCAATTCAGTAGATGCGGATAAGCCGGGCGGTTCGGCGGAGGATGCACTATCGGGGGCAACTAGCGGAAAGACGGTAACGGTTAATGTGGATACCTTCAAAAGTCACATTACACCTGTTTTTGACGGCGGACTGCCAAGGTTCCGGATCTTGCTGGAGGGCAAAGGCTACATAGAGGAGAATGAATCGCCGCTGAATCTGTCCAAGCAGGAGAATGTGGATAAGGTCGAGGCCCGGATGAACGATTACCTTAAGGCGCGGGTTGAAAAGGTTGTCGAAAAGGTGCAGAAGGAGTTCAAAACGGACGTTTTCGGGTTAGGAGATACGATCCACCGCCGTCACCCTTACCGCTGGAAGAATCTTGCCGCCGACTGGGAAACGGTCTTTCCGGAGGTTGAGCTGGACATTAGGGTCAAGCTTAATATCACCGGAACGGGGATTACGGGAGCATCCCTCCTTCCTGCCAGAGAAGGGGGTGAGAAGTAGATGAAGATCAGCAACCGGCAGCTGTTCTGGATGATTATAATGATGGAGATCGGCATTAACCTGCTTATTACGATGACGGCTACGATCCGGAGCGCCAAACAGGATGCCTGGATTTCTTATATTTTGGCCGGGATCTTGGCGCTGGTCATTACATACACTGCGGCGAGGCTCAGTTCCCGGTATCCGCAGAAGACTTTAATAGAGTTCAGTGCTGTAATCCTTGGAAAATGGGGCGGCAGGCTGATTGTCATTCCCTTTATCCTCCAGTGGTTCTGGGTTATGAGCCTGATACTGCGCGACGAGTATCTGTTCATCCGCCTGAATGTCCTCTATAAAACACCGGACTGGGTTGTGATCGGAACGATGATCGGGGTGGTGCTATACACTGTATACCATGGCGGGTTAGAGGCGATCGGAAGGGTCAGTGAGCTGTGGGGGCCGATTCTGATGATCATCCTCGCGCTTACCTTTGGCCTGACGTTTAATAATCTGAGCTGGCCCATGCTGCTGCCCGTATATGCAGACACCGGACTGTGGACGATTGCCGGGGGGTCGCTTGCCCCGGTCTCCCTGCTCAGCGAGGCTGTGCTGCTCATGATGCTCTTCCCCTTTACGGATCATCCCGGCAAAGAAACACGCAAGGCGCTGCTGCTGGCGGTCGGCTTTTCATCAGTCATGCTGCTGTTTGGCGTTCTGTGGGTCATCATGACCTTTGGCCCTGCCGTTGGCGGGCGGCTGCAATTTCCTTTTTTTGAGATGGTCAAGCTGGTCTATCTGATGGAGTTTATACAGAATATGGATATTTTTGTGATGGCTGTATGGCTGGTCTGCATCTTCGTCAAGCTGTCGATCTATATGTTCATTACCAGCTACGGAGTCGCACAGTGGATTGGAAAAACACGCAGCTGGAAAAAAATAACCTGGGTTGTGGCTCCCGTCACTTTTATCCTCACCCTGCTGGTTATTAAGCTGAATCCGCCGGCCGGACTTCTGCTGAAGGGAATATGGGTGCGTTACGTGCTGCCGCTCAATATGATCGCGATTCCTCTGTTTCTGCTGGCGGTTTCCTTTTTCCGGCAAAAGCGGCGTTAACCATCTGGATTTTCCTGTCAAAAAGACGACAGCATGCCCGCTATGCTGCCGTCTTTTTGCGTGCGCTGCTTCAACATTGCGTAAACGTTTTTACACTTTTTCTGCAAAATTTATCTATTTGAGATTGAAAAAAAGAAGCTGCATAACCAGTAAACGGAAATATGATTTTACAGTAGGATAGTCTATTAGTCAGCACTTAATGTTATTTAATATGACATTAAAAACTGAAAAAACTCTTTAATGTGGAAAATAGATCCACTAAACATAACATATAAATGTTATATATTTCATTTGAAACCGTTTTTATTTTAATTTTTTTGTAAAAAGGGATTGTAATCCTGAAAAGCCTATACTAAAATGAACCTAGAAATTGCGTAAACGTTTTTGCAAAGATGAGGATACTTTACCGATCATAACGCTGCTGCAAAGAGGAAATAGGTTGCGTAAACGTTATGACAGAGAGGAAGAATATGGCGGAGAAAGAAATAACGATCAAAGATGTAGCCAGGCTGGCCGGAGTCTCCGTGGCTACCGTCTCACGGGTGATGAACGGCAGGGACCGCGTAAGTGATGCCACCCGCAAAAAAATTCAGCGGATTATTGAAGAGCTAAATTTCGTGCCGAATACGATGGCTGCATCCATGGTGAACAAGAAAACGCATATGCTGGCGGTCGTTGTTCCGGAAATCCAGAACCCGTTCTACACGGCGGTTATCGGCGGTACGGTCGAGGCGGCCAAGAAGGAGGGATTCTCCACCCTGGTTGTGTCTACTTATAATGACGAGGCGGAGGAAGAGGAATTTTTTGAAGGCTTTCTGGGACGGAACGTAGACGGCATCATTCTGATCGGTACACACAAAGAGGCGGGCTTTTACCGGAATATACGCAAGCCAACCATACTGGTAGACCGCTATATCAATGATTGCGGACATGACGGGGTGCTGATTGATAACTTCCGCGGTGCGTACGAGGCGGCCAAACATTTTGTGGAATACGGCCATGAGCGGATTGCCATTATTGACGGGGCGCATGACTTTAACGACGGTAAGGACCGGTACTGGGGGTATCATCAGGCTTTACATGAGCATGGCATAGTACCAGAGCCCGGATATCATAAGCAGGGGAAGTGGCTTGAGGAGGACGGATACAGGTTCACAATGGAGCTGATGCAGTCCGCTGAGCCTCCGACGGCTATCTTTGCCACCAACAACGTAATCTGCACAGGTGCCATCAAGGCTATACGGGACCTGAATCTCCGGATCGGAGAAGATATTTCCCTAATCGGCTTCGACGAGAATGAGCTTGCCCAGTTTGTCCAGCCCCGGGTCACTGTTGTTGGCAGACCGATGAGAGAGATGGGGATACAGGCAACGGAAATGCTCATCCAGAAGATCAAGACACCGCCGGGTGAGCAGACGAAGCTGAAAAGGATAGTGCTGGATGTGGAACTGATCAAGCGCGGGTCGGTTAAAAAGCTGAACTAGCAGCCCGAAGGAGGACATATGGCCAACATACTTGTCGTAGGCAGCATGAATATGGATATTGTTACCCGGGTCCGGTGTCTTCCTGTTCCGGGCGAGACGATACAAGGTCTGGGTACCGGCTTCCACGCCGGCGGTAAAGGAGCGAACCAGGCCTGTGCCGCCTCCCGCCTGGGAGCGACCGTAACGATGGCAGGCGGTCTCGGTTCGGACGCCTTTGGCCGGCAGATGTATAGTCAGCTTGAGGCGGAGGGAATTGACACCTCAGCAATTGCTGTAAAGCAGGAAACGAGCGGGATCGCGCTCATTACCACGGATGCTATGGGGGAGAACAGCATCATCCTGTCGCCCGGCGCGAACTTCACCTATAGTGCAGCGGATCTGGAAGCGCTTGATTTCTCCCGCTATGATGTGATCCTGCTGCAGAATGAAATTGCGGGCTCTGTGAACGAAGCGGTGCTTACAAGGGCGGAGGAGGCAGGGGTTCCAGTCTGTATGAATCCTGCTCCGGTAAACGGGTTTGAGCCTGGCCGGCTTAGCCGGATCAGGCTGCTGATTGTGAATGAGACTGAAGCGGAGGCGCTGAGCGGACTCCCGGTTGAAAGCTTCGCGGGAGCCCGCACAGCCGGATACCAGCTGATGGAGGAAGGTATCACTCAGCTGATCATTACACTGGGCAGCAAAGGCTCGCTATATATGGACGCAGACGGAACGGTAATAGAGACTCCGTCTTATCCGGTAAAGGCAGTGGATACCACCGCAGCAGGAGATACATTCATCGGGGCGTTTGCGGCCACTTACTACGGGGGAATGGAACTGGAGGACAGTCTGCATTATGCATCTGCGGCAGCAGCGCTTGCAGTATCGGCTGCCGGAGCCCAGAGCTCCATACCGGTAAAAGAGCAGGTGGATGCTTTTCTTGGACAGGCTGAGTCCTAACGGAGAGGCGGAATATTCTCTTGACCGCTTTTCCCGGCGGCGTTGCAATTGTGTACCTATGAACTTTTACGAATTAACGCTTAATCTCAATAAAGCATCCTGCAAACCCGGTTTCAGCACTGTGAATGAAGAAGGGGGTCAAGACCATGAGTAAGCCAGTACTGTCCATGCAAGGGATCAGCAAAGAGTTCCCGGGTGTCAAAGCTTTGACGGACGTCGATTTTGAGCTCTATCCAGGCGAGGTGCACGCCTTGATGGGAGAGAATGGCGCCGGCAAATCGACGCTGATGAAAATTCTGTCCGGTGTCTATTCGCCTACCAAGGGAGTAATCAGGCTGAAAGGCAAAGAAGCGGTCTTCGGCAATCCGCTGGATGCCCAGCTCCAGGGCGTGTCCATTATCCACCAGGAGTTCAATCTGTTCACCAACCTGTCTGCAGCGGAAAATATTTTCATTGACCGTCCCGAAATGGCTGGCAGATTCGGCCGGATCAAGTGGTCGAAAATGGTTGAAGAGGCACAGGCGCTCGTAGATTCCATCGGAGGCGGAGAGATTGATGTGCGCCAGGAGGTCCGGCATCTGGGTGTACATAGCCAGCAGGTGGTCGAGATTGCCAAAGCCTTATCTTTTAAAGCTGATGTGCTGATTATGGATGAGCCGTCAGCCGCGCTGCCAGAGAATGAAGTGAAAAAGATGTTTGAAGTGGTGCGGAAGCTGCGGTCACAGGGAGTAGCCATTGTATATGTCTCCCACCGGATGAAGGAAATCTTCGAAATAGCCGATAAGGTCACCGTTCTGCGGGACGGCCGCAAAATTGACACCAGGCCGATCGGCGAAGTAACGGAGCAGAGCCTGATCCAGATGATGGTCGGCAAAGAGGTTCAGCGGCTGTACCCTGAGCGGGAGCAGCCGCACGGACAGGAGGTTGTGCTTAAGGTTAACGGGTTGTCGCTGGATGCCAGCCACAAGATTTCGTTTGAGCTGCATAAAGGCGAAATTCTGGGATTGTTCGGCATACCGGGGTCGGGGTCACATACCGTTGCCGAGCGGCTGTTCGGCCTCAAGCGGGGAACCGGCGGGCTTGAAATCAACGGAAAGCCGGTCAAAATTGCCAGCCCCGGCGATGCCAAAGCCCAAAAATTAGCCTACGTCCCGCCTGACCGGCACCGCCAGGGCATCATTAAGCCGATGTCGATCAGGCAGAATATCTCTTTTCCGACACTGCCCGGTTTGTCCAAGGGGCTGGTACTGGACGGTGAAGCTATCCGTGAGGTGAGTGCAGAGTACATGGAGAAGCTGCGGATCAAGGCACCGGGAGACGGACAAAGCGTAGATTTTCTCAGCGGAGGCAACCAGCAGAAGGTAGTTATCGCCAAATGGCTTGCCGTGAAGCCTGACATTCTGATTCTGGAGGAGCCGACCCGGGGTGTGGATGTCGGTGCCAAGGCGGAGATCTACAGCATTATTCACGGGCTGGCTCAGGAGGGGCTGAGCATTCTGCTGATTTCCTCCGAAATGCCGGAGGTGCTGGGCCTGAGCGACCGGGTGCTCGTGATGTACAAAGGGGACATTGTTCATGAATTTGCCCGCGGTGAAGCCGATCAGGAGCAGCTGCTGCAGCGGGCATCCCATCCCCGGACGGAAGGAGCCGCCATATGAAGCGAATTTTTAATGTGCATGAAGCGCCGATCCTGATTTTCACGATACTCGTGATCATATTGTTCTCACTTATTTCACCGGATTTTTTCGCAATTGCTAATTTCAGGCTGATCCTGGACCAGAACATCACCATGTTCATTGTGGCAATCGGAATGACAATGGTTATTCTGCTCGGGGGAATGGACCTGTCCGTAGGCTCCGTCCTGGCGGTAACAGCTACCTCGGTCGGCCTGTTTCTCAGCAAAGGGATGTCCCCAGTTGTTGCGGCTTTGCTCGGGGTTGTAATCGGTGTTCTCTGCGGGATGGTCAACGGTTATTTTATCGCCGTCCGCCGAATTCCTGACATCATTGTCACCTTGGCTACGATGTATATATTCCGGGGCGTGGCAGTCGGCATCAGCGGCGGGACCTGGATGAACAATTTTCCCGAAGGCTTCCGCTTTTTCGGACAAGGGACGGTGGCAGGCGTTTCGTTTCCGCTCCTGGTAGCAGTCCTGCTGATTGCCGCCTTCATCTATCTGCTCAAATTCACCCGGGCGGGCCGGCGAATCTATTCGGTCGGGGGCAACAGCTCTGCAGCCAAGCTGGCGGGGATCAGCGTCCCCCAAACAAAGTTCATGGTTTACGTATTAACCGGACTGCTGGTCGGGATTGCCTCTGTGATTTTTGCAGCCAAAGTCGGCAGTGTCCAAGCCTCAACAGCAGGCAACAGCCTGTCCTTTGAGGTCATGGCGGCTGTGCTGATCGGCGGCGGCAGCATCTTCGGCGGGGTAGGGACGATTGCCGGCACGATGCTCGGCGTGCTGTTCATGGGCATTGTCAAAAACGGGCTGATTATCGCCAAGGTATCCCCGTTCTGGGTAGACGCAACCACCGGGTTTTTGATTATCCTTGCTATCGTAATCAATACGCTGCAGCGGGCACGCCAAAATAAAGGGAAAGAAGGGGATCTGGTATGACAACATGGACAAGCCGTCTGCCGTTCAAGTCGGGTACGCTGCTCGTTCAGCTGGTGCTGCTGCTGTTCATTCTGATCCTGTTCAGCTTTCTGTCACCCTACTTCCTGTCGGTAACCAACTTCATGAATGTGCTGAACCAGATGGTCGAGGTCGGGCTGATCGCCATTCCGATGACGATGATCATTATCTCTGGTGCGATGGACCTGTCGGTAGGCTCGATCCTCGCTTTTTCCGCGGTGTCGATGGGGGTTGCTTTTGAACGCGGCTATAACATCTGGGTCTGTGTGATCTTCGGCCTGCTGGCCGGTCTGCTGTGCGGAGCCATTAACGGTTATCTGATTGCCCGGCACCGGATGCAGGCGATTGTAGTCACGATCGGGATGCTGGTGATGCTCCGCGGGCTGGTCTATGTGGTCAATGAAGGCAGACCGATCAGCGGCTTCCCGGATTCCTTCTACTTTCTGGGACAGGAATACATTGCCGGCATTCCGTTTAACGCCATCGTCCTCGTTGTTATGTTCCTCATAGCCAGCTTCTTTATGAAAAAGACGAGGTTCGGCACCTACATTTACGGGATCGGCAATAACGAGGAGGTTGTCCGGTTCTCCGGGATTTCCGTAGTCCGCGTCCGGTTTATTCTCTTCATGCTTAGCGGATTGTTCTCTGCACTGGCGGGTGTATTCCTGGTGTCACGGCTGGCAAGTGCCGAAGCGACCTCGGGTACCAATATAGAGCTTGATGTCATCACAGCTACCTTAATCGGGGGCACTCATATTTTTGGAGGGAGGGGAAGCCTTACCGGCACGTTTGTCGGTCTGCTGATTATCGTGTTCTTGCGCAATGGTCTGAATTTGCTGGGTGTTTCTGTACTGTATCAGGCGGTTATTCTGGGGGCGCTGCTGCTGCTCGCAGTAGCCAATAAAAAAATTAGCGGAGAGTGAAACCTATGAAAAAAATGACATTGGCTGTATTGACTGGCGTACTTGCTTTGACCTTGACTGCTTGCGGTGCAAATTCGGGTAATTCTCCGGCTAATAATGCCGGAGTATCAGGCAATGACGGGGCGGCCGATTCCGGCACCAGAACCTACTACTTCATCAATCCGAAATCGATCGGGCCTGCTTACTGGGCGGCTGCGGAGAAGGGTGCTCTTCAGGCAGGGAAGGATATGGGCGTTGAGGTGATCTTTAATGCACCGACTGAAGCGGATTCTTCCAAGCAGATTAACATGATTCAGGATATGCTTACCCGCAAGGTGAGCGGAATCGGTGTATCGCCTAATGATGCTAAGGCAGTAGGGCCGGTATTCAAAAAAGCAGCCGAGCAGGATGTGCAGATCGTGACCTGGGACAGCGATGCTCCCGAGACGGACCGCCAATATTATGTAGCTCCGGCTACTGACGAGGAAGTGGGCGAACTACAGTAGCCAGTGACGATGATCAGCAAAAGGCTTATGCCAATGCCCAGAACCTGATCCAGACCTATCCGGATCTTAGAGGGATCATCGGCTTTGCAGGCGGCGAACCCCCGGCAGCGGCTGAGGTGGTTGAACAGGCAGTCAAGGCAGGCACCATTGAGCAGGGACAGATCGCCATTACCGGTATTGCTGTACCAAGCGTTGTGAAGAACTACATCGAGAGCGGCACGATTAAGACCGATATCATCTGGGATCCGGGCAAGCTGGCTTACACTACTGTATACATTCTGGATCAGCTGGCTCAGGGCAAGGAAATTACGGACGGTATGGAAATCCCGAACGTGGGAGCAGTCAAGGTAGACGGCCAGAACGTATTTATCGGCACACTTGAGGTGACCAGCGAAAATGTGGGCAGCTTTGACTTTTAGTCAGAGCTGTTATAGGAGGCAGCTTGCATGGAACATACAATCATTATTGAAGATTTAACGGCAGACAGCTTTGCCCCTTACGGAAAAGTGGTGGATATCCCTGCGGGGGAGCCGTCCAAGAGCGGCGACGGCTGGGACTGCTGGAGCTATATCCAGATGTTTGACGTATCGGAGCCGATCGGGTTCGGCCTGGTGGACACGAAGCAGCGCGGGTTCACAGTGACGGCAATGGAGCGGCATGTCAGCCGCGAAGAACTGCTGCTCACCTTTGACAAGGAGATTATCCAGCCGGTTGCCCGGTGTCTGGATATTGACGACCCCGAGGAGCGGCCTGATCCTGCTACAGTGAAGGCATTCAGGATCAAGCCGGGACAGGCCATCGTGATCGGCCGCGGCGTCTGGCACAGCCCTGCTTATCCGGCGGCTGAGGATGCAAGGTACCTCTTTGCGATTGAGAAGAAGAAGGATAAGTTCGGCGATGAGATGATTAATCCGTGGGTGGACTTTACCGGCGGTGACAGTGTTACTTTTGGATAAGCAGCGAAATATGTGAATGGAAAACCCTCAGGACTACAGCTGATTCCGCAGCGCCGGGATATTCCCGGCGGTGGCGGGCAAGAAGGAGCAGAAGACATGACACAGGAACAGCAGGTAATGAAATGGATCGATGAACATCAGGACGACATCCTCGGCTTTTAGCAGCAGCTGATTCAGATTCCCAGCGTTAATCCCTGGTTCTTCGATGAGCCGGGTCCATCCAAAGAGAAGGAAGTGCAGGAGTTTATCTCCCGTAAGCTAGAAGGTCTGGGTGCCGAGATTGAAATGTGGGAGCCGGTTGCGGATGACCTGAAGCAGTACGAGGGGATGGCCGGGTATTATCCGGGGCGTGATTTTACCGGCAGACCGAATCTGGCAGCTACCTTTGGTAAAGGTACAGACGGCAAGTCGCTCCTGCTGTTCGGCCATATCGATGTCGTTATGGCAGGCTCGAAGTGGACAGTAGACCCGTTTGCGGGCCAGATCATTGACGGTAAAATGTACGGCCGCGGCACCGTCGATATGAAGGGCGGCGTGGCCGCGATGATTATGGCGGTCGAGGCTGTTCTGCGCAGCGGCTTGAAGCTGAAAGGCCCGGTTGTCGTGGGGACCGTTGTCGATGAGGAGGCCGGAGGCATGGGTGCGCTGGATTTCATCCACCACGGCTACCGGGCGGATGCCTGCATTCTGACTGAACCGACCTCCCTGACCATTGCACCGCTATGCCGCGGCATTCTGTGGGGCAAGATCAAAATCCAGGGCCGCAGCGGGCATATTGAAATGCCGCAGGCAGACTGGAAGGACGGCGGAGCAGTCGATGCCATTAAGAAAGCGCGGTACATTCTGGATGCGTTCGACCGGCTGAATGAAAAGTGGGCTGTAAGCAAGACCCACCCGTATTTATCTATCCCTTGCCAGGTGCATGTAGCACAATTGAATTCGGGAGAGTACCCGACCTCTTTTGCCAATGAAGCGGAGATCGTCTTTAATGCCCAGTATCTCCCGTCGGAGCGTGACGAGAAGCTGGTCGGCGGCCATGTGAAGAAGGAGCTGACTGACTTCCTGCGCGCAGCAGCTGAACAGGACCCGTGGCTGAGTGAGCATCTGCCGGAAATCGAGTGGATGGTCGATGCTGACTGTGCTGAAACCGATGTGGCTCATCCATTCGTACAGACCTGTGTCCAGTCACTGCAGGTGATTGGTGAAGAAGGCATAATTGAAGGCCTCGGCTTCCATACCGATATGGGCTGGCCGGTCAACGTCGGCATTCCGACGATCAACTTCGGTCCCGGCGACCCGAGCCTCGCACATCATAGCGACGAGTTCACCCCAACCGTTGAGGTCATCCAGGCGGTCAAAATGATGGCCAAGACGATTCTCGACTGGTGCGGTGCGGAAGAGACTTAATGGAAGGCTTAGTGAAAAGACCTAAAGAAGAATATTAAACGGCTGCAACGGCCTTTATAACATACACGGAGGTGCCATAACAACATGAAAATTCTATTTGTCGGCGAATCCTGGGTGGTTCATATGATCCATACCAAGGGATATGACAGCTTCACCTCAACGAAATATGAGGAAGGGGCGACTTATCTGCTGTCCTGCCTGCGGGCAGAAGGGATTGAGGTGACTTATATGCCGGCGCATGAGGTGCAGGTCCGCTTCCCCCAATCACTTGAAGAGTTAAAAGCCTACGATGCCATCGTGATCAGTGATGTGGGAGCGAACACGTTCCTGCTGCAGAACCCGACCTTTTACCAGATGCAGATTATCCCGAATGCACTGGACAACATTAAGCAGTATGTGGCCGAAGGCGGTGGGCTGCTGATGGTCGGCGGGTATCTGACCTTTATGGGCATTGAGGGCAAGGCGAACTATGTAAACACTGTTCTCGCAGAGGTGCTGCCGGTAGTGATGCAGCCGGGCGATGACCGGGTAGAGATGTCGGCCGGCTTCTCGCCGGTGGTGGCGCAGGAGCATCCGCTGGTGGGCTATGGCGAATGGCCGCGGCTGCTCGGCTACAACAAGCTGGCTGCCAAGCCGGACGCCGAAGAGCTGCTGAGCTATAACCGCGATGCCATATTGACCGTGGGCACATACGGTGAGGGCAAAACCGCCGCTTTTGCCAGCGACTGCTCCCCGCACTGGGGCTCGACAGAGTTCATGGACTGGCCGCACTATTCCGCGTTCTGGTCCAATCTGGTGAAGGCGTTGAAATAGAGTAATAGGTAACAAATTTAAGCGTTCTCCGCTTGCGGGGGGGCGCTTTTTTGCTGATATGTGGGCGTGCGGATTAATGTGAGGAAATACAGCTGTAAGCAGCTGCCATATGGTGTATGGGAGGCTCGGAGGGAACGACCGGGCAGCCAGTTCGGCTTGAAAGCTTGTGAAGGAGTTACCGGATGATGATTTCTCAGAACATTAAGTGGAAAAACGTCATCTATTTCGCAGCCGGCTATGGGGAAGGAGGAGTTTAGTTGGAAAAATGCCACCTAATTATGCGGATTTCGCGTCTATAAGGGGTTGGTGGCCGAAATAAGTGACGATTTTCCACTTAATTCCTTGAATTGGTGAGAATCTCTGGAATTAAGTGGTGAAAATCCAACTAAATTATTCAGCTTCCTATTAGCCTGTATGGTTTTTGTTTATGCGCGGGTAAAGGCGTAAATACTAACCCTACAAATCAAGTTTCTGGTATCATAGTAAATATCAAATTTGATTGAAAACGAATACACCTTTGAGAAAAGCGAGGAATGGACATGCCGTATACCGTTGATTTTAAAGAGGTGTCTACAGTGGGGCTGGAGTCATCCCCTGTGGCAGAGGCGCTGGCCGGATTGCGGGCGAATGAAGCTCGTTATTTTATGAACAAGTACAAGCATGCATTTACAACCGTACCGGCCGGTGAGAGCCAGGAGAACCTTGATTATGTGAACCGGATTTTGAAGGAAGAGCGCAATATTGAATTTGCCGCCAAACCGCTGGAAACCTCAAGCTTTCAGGTGGAGAATATCCTG
Organism: Paenibacillus sp. PastM-3; assembly: GCF_029893965.1. Classification (GTDB taxonomy): domain Bacteria; phylum Bacillota; class Bacilli; order Paenibacillales; family Paenibacillaceae; genus Paenibacillus_AQ. Next base: position 70,717 of record NZ_JARXXP010000011.1, on the reverse strand, counting down.
TTCACTTATGTCTTCTACGAGGACGGCCTTGCTATTAATGTAATGTATACCGTGGATGACCCGAAGAAGCGGGCTGTCGGCTTCAAGCTGTCCGAAGGGATGGATGTGCCCAAAGAGCTGGAGGAGAAGTTCAAGTTCGCGCGGCAGAAATCGAAGCTGGCCGGAACGATCCGCGGGTCTTTTTTTGTGATCAAAGGAGAGTACTGAAGCAAGGCAGCTTCCACGATTTAACACCGGCTTAATATGCTCCATATCTTCACGTGATATAACAGAACCATTCGGTTATAAGAGGAGAAGATCAGATGAAGCTGAGCAAAGAGGAGAAATCATGGATTCTGTATGACTGCGGCAATTCGGCGTATTCGATGGCGGTGACGACGGCGCTGCTGCCGATTGTGTTCGGCATGTTCAAGAATGTGGACAGCAGTATGGATTTGGGCTACTTTAATTCCATCGCCAGTATACTGGTGGCCGTACTCAGCCCGATCCTGGGCACGATTGCCGACTACAAGGACCGGAAGAAGCGCTTTTTTATGTTTTTTGCGGCGTCAGGAATCCTGGCTACGGCTTCATTGGCGTTCGTCTCACCGGATAGCGGGCAGTGGCAGCTGCTGGTTGGTTTTTACATTCTGTCAGCGATCGGGTTTGCCGGGGCCAATATTTTCTATGATTCCTTCCTGGTGGATGTTGCTACGGATGAGCGGATGGACAAGGTGTCAACGAGAGGTTTTGCGTTCGGGTATATTTTTAGCGTAATACCGTTCGGGATCAGTCTGGTGCTGATTTTTGTCCTGGGGATGGATAAGGCTATCGGCTACCAGATCGGGTTCATTATTACGGCACTCTGGTGGGGACTGCTGACGGTGCCGATGATCCGGGATGTGAAGCAGAGATATTATATTGAGCCGGAGCCGAAGCCTGTTGCCAAAAGCTTTAAGAGATTAGCCGTTACCTTCGCTAACATCCGCCAGCACAAAATTGTGTTCGTGTTCCTGCTTGCCTATTTCTTCTACATTGACGGTGTCGATACGATTATTAAAATGGTCGTGCCGTATGCAACCTCCGTGCTTGGAGCCGACGCCATGGACACCTTTACACTGCTGGGGATTCTGCTCATCATTCAGATTATTGCTTTTCCGTGTGCGATTATTTACGGCAATCTGGCCAAAAAATACTCCGCGCGCACCATGATCATTGTCGGTATTTTTACATATATCATTTCCTGTATTGCTGCTTTCTTTATCTCGTCCGTGTGGCATATCTTTGTTCTGGGGGCGCTGATCGGCTCTGCCCAGGGAGGGATTCAGGCACTCAGCCGGTCGTATTTTGCCAAAATCATTCCGAAGGAGAACTCCAATGAGTTCTTTGGCTTCTATAATATTTTTGGAAAATTTGCCGCGATTCTCGGGCCTGCCCTGATGGCTCTGACCACAACGTTGACAGGCAACGCCAGCTACAGCATTCTGTCGATCATTCCGCTGTTTCTGATCGGATTCTTTATCTTTATCACATTGCCTAAGGGGAACTAATATGGAACCGAACACGGCGCTTACGCCAAAAGCGAAGCATCTGATCGTCATCTCCTACGATGCCTTTTCGGAGGACAACTGGGAACTGGCAAGCTGTCAGCCCAATCTGGCTAAATTAATGCAGAGCGGTGCTTACAGCAGCCGGCTCCGCAGCGTATATCCTACGCTCACTTATGTCGTTCATACCACTACCGCTACCGGAGTTTATCCGGCGAGGCACGGCATTCATCATAACAATCCGCTGCAGCCGTTCATCCCGGAGGAGGATCAGCGCTGGTTCTGGTTCCGCGAGGCGATTACGGCTCCGACGATTTATGATGCTGTGCGAAAGGCCGGGCTGATCACCGCAGGAATTCTCTGGCCGGTGTCCGGCAAGTCATCCATTCAATATAATATCCCGGAGATCAAAGCCCTGAAGGGGGAGAATCAGGCTCTTAAGGTGCTCCGCAGCGGCAGCCCGCTGTACTCCATCCAGATGGAGCTGAGGTATGGAAAGCTCAGGAAGGGCATTCAGCAGCCTTATCTCGATGATTTCACCGCCAAATGTGCTGCGGATACGATCAAGCGCAAAAAGCCTAACCTGCTGATGCTGCATCTGATCGATCTCGATGATGCCAAGCACCAGTTCGGAACAGACAGCGAGGAAGTAAAGCAGGTCATCCTGCGGATGGATAACCGGCTGGGCGAGATTATGCAGGCTGTCGAGGACGCCGGGATCAAGGACGATACGGTGATTATGGTGCTCGGGGATCACGGCCAGTTCAATGTGCGGTACAAGGTGCATTTGAACAAGCTTTTGCAGGACAAGGGCCTGATCTATGAAGAGAACGGCGAGAGGAAATGGCGGGCATACTTCCAGTGCGGCGGCGGTTCGGCTTACCTGCACATTCGGCCGGGGGATGCTGAAGCGGAGGGGCTGGCCCTTGAAGCTGTAAAAGAGTATATGGAGTATGAAGCGTCAGGCGTTGAAAGTGTATATACGAGAGATAGGCTGGACTCGCTCCAGGCCAGTCCGGCAACCAATATTATGCTGGAAGCCAGGAAGGGCTACAGCTTTGACGAAAGGATGGACCAGCCGCTGCTGGTTGATCTGGAGGCACAAGGCATCCGTTATGCCACACACGGTTATTCTCCCGATAAAGGCGGTTACCGCTGTAACATCGTTGTCTCCGGCAGGCAGATCAGGCAGGACTATGCCTTCGGGGAGCTCGAAATGGTCGACATCGCGCCGACAATGGGCCGGATTCTGGGTGTCGAGTTCTCTCACGGGGACGGACGGGTGCTGGAGGAGATTTTTACGGAAGCCAAATAAGGAACAGGATACAGCCTGACGGGATTTAGCCGGCGGGCTTTTTTTGTGCGGAGTGCAGCTGATTGTTACATACACGTTTACCGGAAATGTTCATTCTATACTAGTTTTTAAGTCTTATAATCCTAACAGCCCCCTTATCCTCTGCGTTACAATGGCAATGTAGTCAAGAGAGCCCCAGGAAGAGACAGATACGCAAGAATATAATCCATGCTTAGCCGAAGATGATCGATTGGCTTGTGCGCAGGCCTGCGTTACATTAGGGTTATCTTTGAAGGGAAGCTACAGAGAGGGAGATTACAAGTGTATACATTTAAAAACTACAAGCAGCCTGAGATCCTCAGCAATCATTTAAAGCTTGGAGGAGATAACCCGGCTGGAGAGACAATCGATGTAACGAGTTTATATATTACCCGGGACGGCAAGCCCATCATTCCGGTAACAGGCGAATTTCATTATTCCAGATGTGCAAGAGAAGACTGGTATGATGAGCTGTGCAAAATGAAAGCAGGCGGTATAACGCTTGTATCTACTTATGTGTTCTGGATTTACCATGAGGAGATTGAGGGCGTATTCGACTTCTCCGGCGACAATGATTTGCGTGCATTTATACTGGAGTGCCAGAAGGCCGGCCTGGAAGTTGTCCTGCGGATCGGTCCCTGGGCGCATGGCGAATGCAGAAACGGCGGATATCCGGATTGGCTGCTTGCGAAGCCGTTCAAGCTGCGCGAGAATAATCCGCAATACCTGGAGAAGGTAACGATCCTGTATGAGAAAATCGCCGGGCAGGTGCAGGGACTCTTTTACAAGGATGGGGGGAATATCATTGCCGTCCAGTTAGAGAACGAGCTGACGAATGATGCCGGGCATCTGGCTAAACTGAAAGAGCTGGCCATAGCGTGCGGGATGATTGCCCCTCTTTATACGGTAACGGGCTGGAATGCAGTCTCCGGTGCCAAGATTCCTGTCGATGAAGTGGTTCCCGTATTCGGGGGCTATTGTGAAGCTCCATGGGAGGAACATATGAATCCGCTTCCACCGTCACCTCATTATTTCTTTACCGGTATGCGTAATGATACAGGCATAGGAGCAGATCTTCTTCCCCGGGGCAGCGAAGAAGACGGCGAATGGCAGCTGCCGTACGAGCGTTATCCTTTTGCAACCTGTGAGCTCGGCGGAGGCCTGCAGGTAACCCATCACCGCAGACCGATTATCCGCGAGATGGATATCTACGCCATTTCACTTGTGAAGCTTGGTGACGGCAACAACCTGATCGGTTACTACATGTATCACGGCGGGACGAATCAGATCGGCAAGCTGTCCACGTTCCAGGAGTCAAAGGCAACGGGCTATCCGAACGATTATCCGATCCTCTCCTATGATTTTCAGACTGCTCTTTCCGAGTATGGCGAGGTGCGCGGTCAATACAGGCTGCTGAATCTGCTGCATCTGTTTGTGCAGGAATGGGACCAGACCCTGGCGCCCATGACCAGGGTAGAGGCCGAGCATACAGTGAAACGGGAGGATACAGCTTCCTTGCGTTATGTAATGCGTACAGACGGTACAAGCGGATTTGTTTTTATCAACCATTACCAGCGGCTGTCGCAGCTTGAAGATATCCGGGGGGCTGTGATAGATACAGGAACCGTTACCTTCCCGCCGATTGACGTGAGCGGAGATGTCAGCTTTTTTATGCCGTTCCGGATGGACCTGTCTGGCAACCTGTTGAAATACGCAACGGCTCAGCCGCTATGCAGACAGGGCGATACCTATTTCTTCGTACAGATTCCAGGCATTGCTGCTGAATATCAGTTTGAAGATGGACAGACATTCACTCCAGAAGCGGGACTGGAATCAGGTTTCCGGGTAAATAGCGTCAACGTTATTACACTCACCTGGGAACAAGCGAAATATTTGCGCAAGCTGGATGGGGAAATATATGTAGGTGAGGAGAGCGATCTGTACAAGGCTGGCGGCGAAATCCGTTCCGTTACCGAAGGTGATTTCGGGTATTGGCACTGGAACGGCGAGGGCTTTGAATATAACACTGTCCAGAAGCCCTACACTGAACCTGTCCTATCTCTTGAAGATGTGGAACATGCGCCTTTTGAGCCTAAATATGCAGAGGAGCTGCATATCGGCGGGGAGCGCAAGGTCACCTGGCAGAAAATAAAGGTTACAGGCTCCCAAGGCTTCGTAAACCTTGATTATTACGGTGATGCTGCACAGATCTATGCGGATGGAGAATTAGTGGCGGACAACTACTATTACGGAGAAGTCTGGAGAGTGCCGGCAAGGCTGCTGGAGGGGAAAGAGTGTTACCTTGCGGTATCGGAAATGCGGAATGATTTCTATAGAGAATTTAGCAATGAAGTGAAATAGGCATAACGTTCAATATGTCAGTGGCTGCTGTTTAATTATTGCCCCTCTCCTTGCTAGAGACCCATCATCTACAAGGAGAGGGGCTCTTTGGGTTTATAGGATAACAGGACTGAATCCTGGAATATGATTGGATGATTTGGTTTAAAGTGTGCTACTATTTGGTTTGGAAGAGGATAGTTTGTTTCTTTTCTGCAGAGAGTTCGGCATAAGAGGAGATAGTGTTATGATTTCGCAAGAGCATTCATTCAGGAAAAAAAAGATCAGCTTATCGGTTGTATTTGTAAGTTTCATTAGTCTGTCAATGCTTTTGACGATCATAATTGCTCTTATCTCTTCGACCGAGACGCAGAAGGAATCATTGATTAATAATACGCTGGAGCTTAACTATTCCACAGCCCAACAGATGAGCCAGACTATGGATACCTTATTTGAATCCATGAGCGCAAGTCTCGGGAATGTCTCCCTGTTGTTAGTGGGGAACGATGGGCTGTTGAGTAATGCTGATCTGGCATTCAATTTGGATCTTGCCCGGAGCAGCAGCAGTTCCTTTAATTCCCTTATGGCTGTTGACGAAAAGGGTCAAATTCTGGCCGTATCTCCTGCATCAGTGGGGGGAGTCGGTGCGTATATTTCATCTGAACAAGCGCTGCATGCCTTGGACTCCAGAAAGCCGTTTATTTCGGAAGTCTATACGACTCCGAGAACGAAACGGAGAATTATTCTGGTGACAGAGCCTGTTTTCGATAAACAAGGGAACTACAGAGGAATGATTGGAGGAACAATCTATTTAGAGAACAAGAACATTCTGAATGAAATTTTTGGCAGCCAGATCAAAAAAGACAGAAGCTCGTATTTCTATATTGTTGATTCCAAGGGTGTAGTTGTATACCACCCTGATAAGGCCCGTATTGGCAAGGATCTTAGCTCACTGTCAGTCATTCAGCAGCTGAACAATGACCGGGAAGGGAAAGGGCAATATATAAATCTGAGCGGCGTTGATTTACTGGCGGGTTATACCAAGGTTCCTTCCACGGACTGGGGACTGGTCGTAGTTTCGCCTGCCCAGACAATATATAATCAGCTTTACCAGCATGTGAAGATCATGCTCTTGTATATGGCCGTTCCCCTGCTGCTATTGCTGTTGGTTGTGATATGGTCCGCATACAAAATTGTTAATCCTTTTATCCTGCTGGCAAATCTCGTCCAGAGGTTTGATCAGGGAAACACAGAGATTCCGGAGCTGCGTGCGCACTGGAACCGGGAAGCGGATTTGTTAACACGTACGGTAATGGGGGCACTGCGAAATGTTCAGAGGCAGAATGAACGGCTGAGCCAAGAGGCTAAGACGGATACATTGACCGGACTGGCTAACCGCAGAATGTTTGAGGGTACTCTGAACCATTGGACGGAGCAGGATATTCCTTTTGCCATTCTGGTGCTGGATATTGACCGTTTCAAAACGATTAACGATACCTATGGACATCAGGCGGGAGATTCGGTCCTGAAACACGTGGCAGACATCATACAGGAGAATATTGCATCTCCTGATTTGAGTGTGCGTTACGGCGGAGAGGAGTTTGTAGTTTTGCTTAAGAATAAGGATAGTACCTTGGCCTTCCGGGCAGCAGAGCAGGTCCGTTCAGCGGTGGAGAAATCCGCTGTTCCCGGACAAATTCCTGTCACGGTTTCCATTGGAATCGCCCTTTATCCTCAGCATGCAACCGATTCATCCGAGCTGTTTCATCTTGCCGATAATGCTATGTACCAGGCAAAGACGGAGGGGCGTAATCGTACAGTCATCATTCAAAATCCTTAGAAGGCTGCAGCCTAATTTCAGCTTGCGAACGTAATCATGTCATGCAGCACAACGAGCTTTATAAAGAGAGAAATGCAGTAAAATACAGCAAGAATGAAAAAAGTCGCGAAAATTGCGACTTTTTTGTTTTATTTACGTATATGTATCTCTATAGAGACTTAAATACGCAAAAAGGAGCGATGCATCTTGAATTTCATGAATGGGGATGGCGGGAATCCGGTGCCGGGGCGCAAGCTGCCCGGGCTGAAACCGGGAAATTTTAAGAAGGTTGGACTATGGGGAGCCGCTGCTGTAGTGTTGATTTACCTGGGCTCGACATCATTTTATACGGTGCAGGAGCAGGAGCGTGCAGCTATCCTGACCTTCGGCAAATATACAAATGAATCCTCAGCCGGACTGCATTTCAAATGGCCTTATCCCATACAGGAAGTCATTACAGTGCCTGCGGAGCTGACCCAGAGAATACATATCGGGTACCGTCAGGAGGCCGATGGAGCTGTACCCGTTGAAGATGAAGCGATGATGATTACCGGCGATGAGAATATCGTATCTGCCGATGCTGTAGTCCAGTGGAAGATCAGCAATATCCACGATTATCTGTATAACATTGATGATGCGGAACAATTCCTGCGCAACTCGGCCAGCTCATCGATTCGCGCTGTGATTGGTTCCGAGAAGCTGGATTATGCAATTACGGACGGAAAGACAGTGATCCAGGACAAAGTCCGTGAGCTGCTGGTCGAGCTGCAGAATAAATACAGCACGGGCATCCAGATCATTGATATCAAATTCCAGGATATTGAACCGCCGAGCGGTCAGGTAGAGGAAGCTTTCCGCGAGGTAACCAATGCCCGTGAAGAGAAGAACACGAAGATTAACAACGCCAAGAAGTATGAGAACGATATCATTCCCAAAGCACGCGGTGAAGCGCAGGCGCTGCTCGAGAGAGCAGAGGGGGAGAAGAAGTCGCGTATCCTGAACGCGCAAGGGGATGTAGCCCAGTTCAATGCCATTTATACTGAATATGTCAACAATAAGAGTGTAACCGAAAGCCGGCTGATTCTGGAGACGCTGGAGACGATTCTGCCTAACGCCAAAATCTTCATCACCAACTCGAGTAGCGATACAGTCAATTATCTGCCGCTGAATGAATTGATGCGCAGTACGACGTCCAGCCCGTCCGCTTCAGCAGCGCCGCAAGGAGGAGATGCACAGTGAAAAGAAACCAGATCATCACCCTGATATCAGCTGTAGTTCTAGTTATACTGCTAGCCGGCTCGATGTATGTAGTGAAGGAAGGCGAATACAAGGTAGTCCTCCGCTTCGGTGAAGCGATGCGTACCGTCGAGGAGCCCGGACTGAAGCTGAAGCTCCCTTTTATCGAAAATGTCTCAGCGCTTCCTAAATATCAGATGACCTACGAAAGCTCGCCTACCAACATTCTGACCAAAGACCAGAAGCCGATTGTGGTCGATAACTATACCGTCTGGAGAATTACTAACGCCTCGCAGTTCCTGAGAACCGTACAAACGGTAGGCGGCGGGATTCAGCGGATTGATGAAGCGGTGTATAACTCGGTACGCCGCAAGCTGTCGGAGATCAATTATGAGAATATTATCAGTGAGGACACCGGGCGGGGCAATATTAACGATGAGATCACCAAAGACGTCATTTCCGCCTTAACCCGTGATGACTACGGAATTGAAGTGATTGATGTACGGATCAAACGTACCGATCTGCCGGAAGGGAACAAACAGAGCGTGTATAACCGGATGATTTCGGACCGCCAGTCCATTGCTGCACGATACCTGTCCGAGGGCGACGAGGAGTCCAAGAAAATAACCTCCAGAGCTGACCGTACCTCCACAGAGCTGATGGCCCAGGCCGAAGCCGATTCCAAGAAAATAATCGCTGAAGGCGAAGGGGAAGCGGCCAGAATCTACAATCAGGCTTACGGCAAGTCTCCGGAGTTCTACAGCTTCTACCGTACCTTGGAAAGTTATGTGACCACGCTGCAGAATGAACCAGTGATCATGATCCCGATTGATTCACCTTATGCCAAGATACTGCTGGGGCAATAGCCCCTAAAAGAAATCCCCTCATGCACACAGCGCACAAAGACATCTGCCAGATGTACTTGTCGCTGTTCGGCCGGAGGGGCTTTTATTATTTAATTTTTTGCATACTTTTGGAAATTGCCCGGTGTGCGCCCGGTTATTTGCTTGAATTGCCTGCAGAAGTGCTCCACATTCTGATATCCGCACCGGGAGGCCACTTCAGCGATACTCTGCGCATTGTGAATTAAATATTCTTTTGCCATACGGATCCGGCTGTTGATGACGTCATCCATACATGAAATTCCAAATGTCTTTTTGTAAATGTTCTGGAGATAGCCCGGACTGATGCGCAGAAAATCAGCCATTCTGGACACAGTCCAATAATCGCCGGGATTACTCTGGATAGCGGTCCGCAGCTTCAGTAAGTTGTAGTGTTGCGGTGTGATTTTATCCTGGAAGTACGACTCCCAGAGCTTATTAAACAGTGTCCGCAGCAGGTGATCGGTGGAAGATTCTTTGCAGTCCAGGTTGAAACTGCGTTCAACGACAAGCAGCTCTATCAGCTTCTCGCAGTATTGCGGGTCACTAAGAGCAAAAGGAATGCCGAACGGCAGCGGAGATTCTGTAATATAAGCCTCATCGGATTCAAAGCGGATCCAGTCATTGACGAAATGACCGGTGCAGGACCGGTAATAGACTTTCTGCTGCGGGCGGTAGAGGACTGCACTGTGGGCAGGGTATTCCTTGAGTCCGCCGTTTACCCAGAATTGCGCCGGTGTCTTGGTGATAACAAGGAGCCAGTGATGGCCCGCCGGAACATCAATAGCAAAATTGCCAGTGTGCGCGGTATTGCACTCAACAAAGTGAATATGGGCCATCTTATTTCCTCCTGACCAGTCATGGTGTCATTCTTGCGATCATTAAGAATAAATACGATAGTTTCCGCTGAGAGCCAGCAGACTGAAAAAATACAGGCAGTTGTCGTAATACCGGCGGGCTCCGGTGCGCAGCGGTGTATCCCAGAACAGCTTGACGAAATGTCCGGCATCAGGTCCGTCGGCAGCGAGCGAAGCCATGGCCAGTGTTGCCAGAAGGCCGACCGGATGAAGAGACGGCTCTTCAAAAGGCTGGCCGTCTATCGTGTAGCGGCGGTAATCGGCAACTTCAATGTCCCGGAAGAAGGCCTGAATCCGGTTGGATTGCTCCACCTGCCAAGGGTCGCTGCGGAACCATTCATAATCCAGCCCGATATTAGCCGCTACCCGGTAAGCATCGCTGAAGAAATGGCGGAAGTCCCCATGCGGCTGCGGTTCAGCCGGGGTTCCGTCATAGTTGGCATATTCGGGAGACAGGCCGGTTTCCGGGTGACAGGCTTTGTGCAGATAAGCTCTGCTTCTGTCAGCAGCTTCTTTCCAGAAAGCCCTGTCCTGTTCATCCGCCTGCAGGGCAAATAATTCATAGAAATGCGGCAGATGATAGGAAGGATCGCTAAAAGGACTTTCAGGAACGAATTTAATCAGCCTGGTCGCCGGATCCCACATCGGATCGCCTTCACCATCTTCCCCTTTGTGGACGCAAGCTCTGAGAATGATCCGTGCCTGCTCGGAATAATTGAATGGTTCGGCACTGTCTCCCCAGCGGTTAGAGGCAAAGAACAGGGCCATGGCAAAAAACTCTTCCCCGTCCGGAGCCGGACCCGGCGACAGCTGTGTTCCGTCCAGTGTGCAATGCCAGGCGAAATAATCCTTGTAACGGCCCTCCTTGTGCTGCATATGCACCTTGGCGAATTTCCAGAGCCGGTCAAATTCCTCTTTTTTGTTCATTTGAACAGCCATCATCATTCCATAGGACATGCCTTCAGTCCGCACATCCGTATTGCCGGTATCGACGATGTATCCCTTATCTTCACCCATCGGATGGTAGATCCGGACATCGGGAGCACCATAAAACAGTTCGTTCCAGGTATCCTCAAGTCTTTTTTGGATAACCTCCTCCGGTACTCCCGATTCTCTGAACAAGCTTCTATATTCTCCGGTATAAAAGGAACCCTCTTGGACTATTTTCATAACCGCCCTCCAATAGATCTGTATTTGCCACAAAGTATAACATGGACGGAGGTGAAGAAATTAAAGCGTTTTCTTTAAAAAGTATAGGATATGTACGTCTCCCGGAATCCCTGCGAAGGACATCGGATGACAGCTGCACGAATATGACAATAGATCAATTCTGAGTGCTGATCTGTCATGGACTTCATGAAAAACGTCTGACTATAATCATTATGAACCGGGCCAGGCCCCATCTCAGGCAGAAAAATACCACCCTATATTTAACACTTGGAGGAGATAAAATGAGAATTCAGTTCAATCAAGCAACCGGAAAGGTTCCTCCTAATGGTAATCCGCTGGTTGCACACAGATACGGGGCTGATCCTTATGCCCTTGTGTTCGGTGACCGGGTCTATCTCTACATGACCAATGACGCGCTGGAATACGATGAGAATGGTACGGTAAAAGAAAATACTTACAGCAGTATCAATAAGATAGCGGTTATTTCCTCAAGTGATCTGGTCAACTGGACTGACCACGGTGAGATCAAGGTGGCAGGACCGCACGGCGAAGCCAAGTGGGCAACCCAGTCCTGGGCGCCTGCAGCGGTGCATAAAGTTATCGGCGGCAAGGATAAATTCTTTTTGTATTTCGCCAATAATGCCAGCGGTATAGGCGTTCTGTCGAGTGACAGTCCCGTGGGACCATGGATTGATCCTATCGGCGAAGCCCTCATCCTGCGTTCGACTCCGGGAGTTGAGGAGGTAACCTGGCTATTTGATCCGGCGGTTCTGGTAGATGATGACGGCAATGGTTACATTTATTTCGGAGGCGGGGTGCCGGAAGGAGAATATGCGGAGCCCGGCACGGCACGGATGATGAGGCTGGGAGAGGACATGATCAGCGTTACAGGCTCAGCAGAGGTTATACCTGCCCCGTTCATGTTCGAAGATGCCGGCATACATAAACACGGTGGCGTCTATTATTTTACTTACTGTTCAAATTTCTATGACGGTGAACGTCCGGAAGGCAGTCCTCCTGCAGGAGAGATTGCGTATATGACAAGCAGCCATCCGATGGGGCCCTGGTCATATCAAGGGACGATACTGAAGAATCCGGGACATTTTTTCGGAGTGTCAGGCAATAACCACCATGCGATTTTCCAATTTCATGATGTGTGGTATATCGCCTATCATGCACAGACCTTGTCCAAGGCACAGGGAATTGCCAACGGCTACCGTTCTACGCATCTCAACCGGCTGTTTCATAACGGGGATGGTTCCATCCGTGATGTTGAAGCTGATTATAAAGGCGTAGAGCAGATTCGATGCCTGAATCCGTACGAACGTGTCCAGGCTGTCACCATAGGGTGGAGTGCCGGAATACAGACAGAAGGTAAGGCAGATACAACAGAACGGCGGGTAACCGGTATAGGCAATGGCGACTGGATCGGATTGTCCGGTGTTGATTTTGGGAAAAAGGGTGCAGCAGCATTCATTGCCGTTGTCGTAAGCCTGGAGGGCGGTTCTATAGAGCTTCATCTGGATGATCCGGCGGGGCCATTGATTGGTGAGCTGTCCGTTCCTGCTGCTAACGGGCCGGAGATAGAGGGTGAGTGGAGGACAGAGGTCAGCGGAGCAGAGGGCATCCATGATCTCTACCTGGTATTTGCGGGTCCAAATGAGGCTGAACTGTTCGGGCTTGTATCCTGGCAATTTACCGAGTAGATCTGCATCTTAAGGAGGGTAAATTAGTGGACACCGCTACTATATCGAATCCAGTCCTGTGGGCTGATGTACCGGATGTTGACGTTATCCGGGTTGGACCTTTTTTCTATATGGTCAGTACCAGTATGCACTCCATGCCGGGTTGTCCGATTATGAAATCGGTTAATCTCAGAGATTGGGAGATTGTAAATTACGTATATGATACCTTCGAGGATAACGATGCCCACCGGCTGCTGGATGGTAAGGGTATCTACGGCAAGGGATCCTGGGCAGCTTCGCTTAAATACAAAGACGGGTTGTTCTACGTCTGTTTCTCATCCAATGATATGGATCAGTTCTATATTTACCGCACGGATGATATTGAACGAGGCACCTGGGAACGTTCAGTCATACCGGGGCTGCACCACGATCCCGCCCTGCTGCTAGATGACGATGGCCGCAATTATGTGATCTATGGTAATGGTGATATCCGCATCAAGGAGCTGACGGGAGATCTTACGGCTGTGGAGCCGGGCGGAGCCGATCAGCTGCTGCTTGAGGGCGAACGGACAGATATGGGGCTGCGGATCGAAGGCTGTCATGCCTACAAGCTAAACGGTTACTATTATTTATTCTTTATAGAATGGCCAACAACCGGTAATAAACGAAGACGTCAGGTCTGCTACCGTTCACGTGAACTTCTGGGCCCTTACGAGCACAGAATCATTCTGGACGATGATCTGGGCTACCATAATAACGGTGTGGCGCAGGGCGGAATCGTCGATACTCCGGATAACGACTGGTATGCAGTGTTGTTCCAGGATCATGATGCTGTCGGGCGGATTCCCTGTGTGCTTCCTGTGCGCTGGGATAAGGATTGGCCGGTCATCGGGGATGATGGCACGGCACCTCAACGCTTTGAGACGAGGCTTCCTGCCGCAGAAGCAAAGCCGCTTGTCATCAGTGATGAATTTGACTATGGCACGAATAAGCTGGCCTTGAATTGGCAGTGGAACCATAATCCCGACAACGCGTTATGGTCTGTTACCGAGCGGCCGGGCTATCTGCGCCTGCGCACCGGCCAGCCGGCAGACAGCATCCTGACGGCGCGCAATACATTGACGCAACGGACGGAGGGACCGGCTTGCCGCGCGGAAACGGTGGTAGAGATTTCGGGCATGCAGCCCGGTGACCGGGCAGGTATGGCAGCCCTGCAAAATCAATTCGGCACCGTAAGGATTGCAGCCGGAGAGCACGGGCAGTTCACTGTCGACATGTGTGTTAACGGCGGCGACGGCCGCGAAGAGCGGGTGGAACGTGTGAGCTTCACGGGTGAACGAATTTTTCTCAGGATTGATTTCAATTTCAGGAATAGCCTGGATGAAGCAGCCTTCTTCTATTCGGAGGATGGGATAGCGTGGAACCCGATCGGCCGGACACTGCATATGAAGTACACACTGGATCATTTTATGGGCTATAGAATCGGACTGTTTCATTATGCGACCCGTCAGGCCGGCGGTTATGCAGATTTCGATTATTTCCATTATATCAGGCAGCAGTAGTTGTTCAGAGCTTGCCATGTACAACTAAATTACAGATAAAAGCATCAAATGTCCATATGAAAGCAACGCCAGGTTATAGTTCTAATGCACCCGGATATGATTAAATACACTAAGATTCTATACTTGAACTAAAGAAAGGAAGCGCATTTCAAATGAACATACAACAGCTCGGCCTTAAGCCCCCTTTAGGATGGAACTCCTGGAACACCTTTACCTGGGACATTAATGAGCAGCTAATCCGGGAGGCCGCTGATACCTTTGTTGCTGAGGGATACAAGGCTGCCGGCTATGAGTACATTGTGATTGATGACTGCTGGAGCCTGAAGGAAAGAGACGCAGAGGGCAATTTAGTCGCCGATCCCGAGAAATTCCCGAGTGGAATGGAGGCGCTTGCAGATTATATCCATTCCAAAGGGCTCAAATTCGGAATGTATTCCTGTGTAGGCACCCACACCTGCGCGGGATATCCCGGCAGCTTCGAGCATGAATTTCAGGATGCGGCATTGCTGGCAGCGTGGGGTGTGGATTTCCTGAAGTATGACTACTGCTTCAAGCCAAGACATATTTCAGGGGAGCTGCTGTACAAACGCATGAGCCTGGCGCTTAAAAACTGCGGCAGAGATATACTGTTCTCGGCATGCAACTGGGGCGAGGATAATGTCTATCACTGGATCCGGGAATCAGGGGCGCATATGTACCGGTCTACAGAGGATATTCAGGACAGCTGGGAATCGATCAAGAAGCTTACATTGTCCCAGCTGGATAAAGCGAGCACTACAGGCTCGTATTGTCATAATGACCTGGATATGCTGGTGGTCGGCATGTATGGCGGCAGCAACAGCAGCTTTATCGGAAATCAGATCGGCGGCTGCAGCGATGCAGAATACAAGACCCATTTTTCGCTATGGTGCATGATGGGGTCTCCGCTGATGATCGGCAGCGATATCCGTTCAGCCAATCAGGTAACCAAGGATATCCTTCTGAACAGGGAGCTGCTCGCCATCAACCAGGATGCGGAGGGGCGCGGGGCCTACCGTATCAAACCGGAGCCGCAGTGGTTCCATACAGATGATGTATTTATGCTGGTAAAAGTACTGGCAGACGGAGACCTCGCGATCGGCTTCTTCAATCTGAGTGACGGGCAAAGGGAAATTTCCCTGCAATTCTGGGATGTCGGGCTCCCGTATGCGTCAGGGAAATCGTTGTCGTTATACGACTGTTGGGAACACAAAGAAATCGGCGTATTCAAAGAAAGATTTGCTCCGGTAGTTGCAGCCCATGACTGTCTGATTGTACGGGCTAAACTGGTGTGAGGGCAGCATGAATATAAACCGGATATGCCGGACTTGCGGGGTTCCGCTAATGACGGATGATGTGGCCATTTATCTGAAGCTTGTTACACGCAATGCCAAGGACTTCCTGTGTATAGACTGTCTTGGCGAGCAGCTGAAATGCGGACGCGACCCTATTGAGCAGCTGATCAGGTATTTCCGGGAATCCGGAAAATGTGTGCTGTTTCGCTAAAGGGCCCGGTGAACTGATCTATATTCCGATGGAGTGTATGCGGTTGCTTTTTTGAATACCTTGGAGAAATATAACGGGTCCTGATAACCAACGGAATATGCTAATGACTTGACGGATAATTCGGAATAAATTAACAGCTCACAGGCACGCTGAATCCGGAAGGCCGTCAGGTAGGCGGATACGGACAGGCCGTTAACTTCCTTAAACAGCCGGAACAGATAGCTGCGCTCAATCTTCACGTAATCGACTACATCAAGAACGGATAAAGAAGATTTCCAATAGTTGCTTTCAATGTATTCCTTTGCTGACAATGCGTAATCTTTTTTGAGCAAAGCCTGGGCACTCGGATAGTATTCCATGTAATAGGACAAAAGAAGCTGCAGTCCTGCATCCGCACGCTCCCGTTCAAACGGCTCTGTTCCGGCTGTTTTAAACAGTTGAAATAATGCCTCGAAATCCTGCGGGGAAGCCTCCGCCACCGGATGGTCCGGGGCAATGCTGATCATCGACAGCAGACGGGAGGCTTCCGGCCCGCTAAACTCAATCCAGTAATACTCCCACGGGTCCTGGTGATCAGGATAATAATACACTTCCATGTGCGGGAAAATGATAAAGCTCTCGCCGGCTTTTAATGGATATGTAGCCTGACCTGTCTTTAAATAGCCTTTGCCGCTGACAATATAATGCAGGGCATATACATCGCGGACACCAGGTCCCCATTTATGTAAATTTGCCGGTTTATATCCGTTCCCCTTGCTGATTGAACCCTCAGTGAAGCTGTAATACATAGTCTTCATAGTCAGCACCTGCATCCTATCAAGTTATCCGTTCGATTTATCCATAATTGTACTATGCCAAAAGAAGCTGCGCAAAGATGCGCAGCTTCTTGCTTTTTTACAAGTTGCTATATTACATATCCAGTTCAGTAAACGCATAAGGGAGCAATTCTCTAAGCTTCAGTTCCAATATATCCTGTTTGTTGTTGGTTAGGTAAACCGGCATTTCAGGCGAACAGAATTCAGCCATGACCTGTCTGCAGATACTGCAGGGCGGCAGGAAATCCTCCGTATCACCGGCTATAGCGATAGCCTTAAAATCACCTTTGGAGTAGCCGTTAGTAATAGCCGTGAAAAAAGCGGTCCGCTCAGCACAATTTGTCGCGCCAAAGGATACATTTTCTACGTTAACCCCGTTAATCACAGTTCCGTCCTCCAGCAGTAGTGCTGCACCGACCGGAAATTTGGAATAGGGGATGTAAGCCGCCTTTTTAACCTTGCGTGCGCTTTCCATCAGTTGCTCTTTATCCATTCAAACCACCCTTTTCAATAAGAATGAACCTGTAAAGCCAGATCCCCTTATCGCCAGCAAACAGCTGGCAGGACTTCTAATATTATAGTCAGGCTGGTTATTTGTCAATGTGCACCTGGTTGCAGAGGCATCAGGGTGTTTGGGCGTGAGGGCAGACGGGCGACACCTAACCCAATCTAAGAGAGTATTCGACATCTATTTCCGGGATACTTGTCTGCAAAGAGAGTTTATTTTCGTTTGTTTAACTTCAAAAAAGTTCATTTATCTAATATAATGTTCAATATAGTTCATTTATGTTTTTTTAATAAACCAAACAGGTCTGGAGTGCTGAACAGTGATTAGAAAAGCGAGCATTATGCGTGTTTACCCGGATTGCTATGAGGAATACAAGCGCCGCCATGATGAGCTGTGGCCGGAGATGGCTGAAGAGCTGAGAAACCACGGCTCACACAACTATTCTATTTTTCTTGACGAAGAAACCGGCAATCTGTTTGCCTACGTGGAGATCGAGGACGAAGCCAAGTGGGATCAGATGTCCCAGACCGAGATCTGCCGGAAATGGTGGGTCTACATGGAGCCGCTGATGGAGACCAATCCGGATAACAGCCCGGTGTCCAAGAGCCTGAAGGAAGTATTCTACCTGGAATAGCTGGTGGTTTGAAATGCCCTTTGACGAGAGTCAGGGGCATTTTTGTTTTATGCCTTCAGTTATATTAGAAGACCTTGTCAGGTAATAAGTCTTAGTGTTAAACGGTCAGCTGAAACAATTCGGCTGGCTTATTTACGTTGAGTGGGGAGCGGTACGGCGGTGCTATGGCAGGCGGAGGGGGAAAAAGTGGGTTGTGTGGAATGAGAGGCAAAAATGCCTTTGATTCCGGCGCATAGTGCGGAATGTGCGAAATGAAAGGCAAAAATGCTCTTGATTCCTTCGCAGGCGCTCGTTACTCCCTTCGCAGGCGCTCGTTACTCCCTTCGCAGGCGCTCGTTACTCCCAGCCTAGTGGAAACAATCCATTAAGTCCGCCACATGTAGCCCGCATGAACGTTACGCCGTTCTAATGAGACCGGAAAAAGGGGAAGCTATAACAAAAAATCGCTTGTTCTATCTAAAATATAGTACAGTATAACTTTGCTGCAAACTTGAACGGTCTCGATAAATTTCAACCTTCCTCACTTTTTCTCTACTGCCGCCGGGGGACTGCTCTGATAATATGAGGTCAGAAAGAACGAACACCACTTAGCTAAACAAACCAAACATACCGATCTTTGAGGGGGATTCAACATGAACAAAGGTTTACTCTCAGGCAGAAACGCATTTTTGGCCGGGGCACTTGCAGCAACAGCTGTACTCAGCGCATGCGGCAACAATAACAGCGGCAATCAGGCGGCATCCGAAGGAAATAATGCACCGGCAGCAGGCGGGGAGCAGGTAACGCTGCGCGTCTTCTCCAACCTGCCGGACCGTAAATCGGGCCAGGGGTTAGCAGAGCAGATGGTCATCGACAATTACACCAAAGAGAATCCGAATGTCAAAATCGAGCTGGAAACACTGGCCGAGGAGCCGTTCAAAAACAAGCTGAAAGCCTACATGGCCTCCAATGAGCCGATCGATGTTACGATGGTGCACGGCGGCGCCGAGCTGAACACACTGGTACAAGCCGGTTATGTAAAGGAGCTCGATCCTGCCGAGTATGAAGGAGAAGCCTTCAGCTTCCTGCCGGGCGTATACACCTCCTTCACGTTCAACGATAAGCTGTACGGCCTCCCGCGCAACAGTGACTATGAAGTAATCTACTACAACAAACGGCTGTTTGAAGAAAATAACATCAAAGTACCGACCACTTACGCTGAGCTGATTGAAGCAGGCAAGCAGTTCCGGGAAAAGGGCATTGAGCCGATGTCGATCAACGGTAAGGATCTGTGGAGCTTCGGCGCATTCTTCCAGGATCTCGTGATCCGTGTCGGCGGAGACCAGAACCTGATGCTGGATGCCGTTGCCAAGAAGAAGGATTTCACCACAGACGAAACCTTTAAAAAAGCGGCTGAGCTGCTGGGCGAGGCCAGAGACAGCGGACTGTTCCAGGCATCGTACATGACCTCCGACTACGGTGCATCCCAGAACCTGTTCACCCAGGAGCGGGCAGCCATGTGGTACATGGGCTCATGGGAAGCAGGGATGGCGACTAATGAAAATCTTCCGCAGACCTTCCGCGATAATGTAGCGGTGCTCAAGTTCCCGGTAGTAGACGGCGGCAAAGGCAAGAACACGGACCTGCTGGCGTGGAACGGCGGCGGCTACTCCCTGGTGAACAGCTCCAAGCATCCGGAGGAAGCCAAGAAATTCTTTGATTATCTGATGAGCGCGAATCAGTGGGCCAAAACCGTATGGGATATCGGTGCTGCGGTTCCGGCTCAGACCTATCAGCTGAACGGTAATGAAAGCAGCCTCCAGAAGGAGCTGACTGAAGTGCTCACCGGCGCGACTACTACTGCGGGCTCGCTGGGTCTTGACTACGGAACACCGAAATTCAAGGATGATTCCCAGAATGCCTTCGGCAAATTCTTTGCCGGCGGCTCCACGGCGGAGCAGCTGCTGAGCGATCTGCAGGCTGCGGCGGCTTCCCAGTAAGACGGCCCCTTTTACAACTATAAAGATAACGGTACGAACAAGGGCAGGGAACATAAGTGAACACCCTGCCCTTTGTCCGTCCGGAGGATGGAGGAAACGCCCATGCATAAAGTGCTTAACAACAAGCTTGCCATCTTTCTGTTTGTTTTTCCCGGCATTTTACTGTTCGCATTAACCTTTCTGGCTCCGATTGTTCTGAGCGGTTACTACTCATTCCGCGATACGCTTGCACCTGGAACGAATTCGACTTTTATCGGACTGGCTAACTATACGGAGCTGCTGTTTCATGACAGCCGGTTCTGGCTTTCCTTACGCAATGCAGTTCTGCTGGGCCTGGGCTTTATTATCATCCAGCATCCGATTGCCATCTTCTTCGCTGTTATGCTGGACCGGATCGGCGGCAAAGCCGAAAAGTGGTTCCGGACCATTTTCTTCATTCCCAGTGTCATCTCCGTCGTGGTTATTTCAAAAATGTGGCTCTCACTGCTTGATCCGACCTTCGGCGTGCTCAATAAACTGCTCGACTCTGTGGGGCTTGGTGCCCTGAAGCATGCCTGGCTGGGCGACAGCAGCACTGCGCTTGTCTCCATGCTGGTCATTCTGATCTGGGCCGGCTTCGGCTGGGGCCTCTTGTTCTACTATGCGGGAGTCAAGGGTATCCCGGAAGATCTCTATGAAGCGGCATCCCTCGATGGCGCATCCGGCTTCAAACTGCACCTGCGTATCACCGTTCCGCTGCTTATGCCGGTCATTACAGTTCAGATAACACTGGCAATGATCACTGCCTTGAAGCAGATGGAGATGGTATTCCTGACAACCAACGGCGGACCCGGCGACGCTACCCAGTTCCTCGCTGTGTATCTGTATAACAAAGCTTTTTCGGCCAGCCAGTACGGCTATGCCAATGCCATATCCATCCTGTTCATTGCCGTGTGTCTGCTGTTCACTTACCTGAGCAACAAGCTGACCCGCAGCGATGCTACCGAATACTAAGGGGGAAGCACCATGAAGAAAAACACAAAAATCATGCTCTGGCTGTTCTTCCTGATCATCGCCGCTGTTCAGCTGTTCCCGTTCATCTGGCTGGTGAATTTCTCTTTTACAAGCAGCAGTGAGTTCTATTCCTCCAGCATTCTGAAATGGCCGGATGCTCCGCAGTGGCAGAACTATATTAACGCGTGGGTGGACGGCAAGTTTGCCCGGTATTTCTTCAACAGCTTTTTTGTAACGGCGGTTACGATTGTACTGACGGTTGTTCTGTCACTTACGCTGGGCTATGCGTTTACACGGATGCAATGGAAGCTGCGCTCCCTGTTCTTTACCGTGATCCTCCTCGGGATTATGATTCCGATTCATGCGACGCTGCTGCCTAACTTTGCTATTTTTAAATCGCTGGGCTTAACGGATTCCTATCTCGGGCTAATTCTTCCTTATACTGCAGTCTCTGTTCCGCTCGGGACCTTTATGCTGACAGGCTTTCTGCGCTCTATTCCTAAAGCGATGGAAGAATCGGCTGTAATTGACGGCGCGAACATTTACCGGATCGTATTCGGCATTATTGCTCCGCTGACGGCTCCGGCGCTGGTGACGATCGTGGTGACGACCTTCCTGAACTGCTGGAATGAATTTATTATGGCATCCACCTTCCTGAGCAAGGATTCGCTTAAAACGCTGCCGTTCTCGGTCATGAACTTTACCGGTCAATATTCCTCGGATTACGGTTCACAGTTTGCGGTAATGGTGCTGACCTCGGTGCCTGCGATTATTATTTATGCAATCTTCAACGAGCAGATTACCAAAGGGGTTACAGCTGGCGCTGTGAAGGGCTAAGGGATACGTTACTTTTTGACAAAAGGAGAATAAAGCAATGGATAAGCTGCTATACGGTGTCGCCTACTACGATGAATACATGCCTTATGAACGGCTTGCTGAAGATATCCGCATGATGAAAGATGCCGGGATTAATACTGTCCGGATCGCCGAATCCACCTGGAGTACGCATGAGCCGCAAAACGGGGTGTTCGACTTCACATCCGTAGACCGCGTACTTGACGCTATGCACGAGGCTGGCATCCATGTCATAGTCGGAACACCGACCTATGCCATTCCTGCCTGGATGGTCAAGGAGCACCCGGATGTGCTGGCGGTAACCACGGCGGGACGCGGCAAATACGGTGCCCGGCAGATCATGGACATCACACATCCGGTCTACCTGTTCTATGCCGAGCGGATCATCCGCAAGCTGCTGGAGCGGGTGCATAAGCATCCTGCAGTCATCGGTTACCAGACCGATAATGAAACCAAGCATTACGATACGGCAGGCGACAACGTCCAGCTGAAGTTCGTGAAATATATGCGTAACACGTATGAGACACTGGAAAAAATCAACCATCAATTCGGTCTCGACTACTGGAGCAACCGGATCGACAGCTGGGAGGATTTCCCGTCTATTGTCGGTACGATTAACGGCAGTCTGGGTGCTGAGTTTGCCCGCTTCCAGCGCGGCCTGGTGAATGATTTTCTGGCCTGGCAGGTAGCAATTGTCAATGAATACAAGCAGCCGGGGCAGTTTGTGACCCAGAATTTCGACTATGAGTGGAGAGGGCATTCCTTCGGCGTTCAGCCTTCGGTGGATCATTTTGCAGCGGCTGAGCCGTTCGATATTGCCGGTGTGGATATTTATCATCCGTCGCAGTCCGAACTGACCGGGGCCGAGATCGCTTTTGGCGGAGATATTTCACGCTCCGTGAAGCGCAGCAATTATCTGGTGCTGGAGACACAGGCGCAGGCATTTCCGCAGTGGACGCCTTATCCGGGGCAGCTCCGTTTGCTGGCATTCAGCCATATCGGCTCTGGTGCGAACATGGTCGCCTACTGGCATTGGCACTCGATCCACAATTCCTTTGAAACGTATTGGAAGGGGCTGCTCAGCCATGATTTCCTGCCAAATCCGGTGTATAAGGAAGCTTGTACAATCGGTGCGGATTTCAAGCGGCTTAGTCCGCAGCTGACCGGACTCGTGAAAAAGAACAAAATCGCCTTTATGATCAGCAACGAGACGCTGTCGGCGATAGAATGGTTCAAGCTGCCGGACGGCAAGAATTACAATGATGTGGTGCGCTGGCTGTATGATGCGTTCTACCGGATGAATGCGGAATGCGACTTTATCCAGCCTTCCAGCCCTTATCTCCATGAGTATTCCCTGGTGGTTGTACCTGCTCTGTACGCGGTATCGGATGAAGCGCTGCTCGCACTTAATGAGTATGTGCAGGGCGGCGGCCATGTTCTCTATACCTTCAAAAGCGGCTTTACGGACGAGCAGGTCAAGGTGCGCACCGGGCAGCAGCCAGGCATCATCAGCGAAGCCTGCGGAATCGGGTACAGCATGTTCGTTACGCCGGGTGCAGAGACCGGACTTACAGGCGGACTGTTTCCTGAAGGCGGGACCGGTACAGTGAACAGCTGGATGGAGCTGCTGGTTCCGGGGACCGCAGAAGTACTCGCCTCCTATGACCATCCGGAGTGGGGGAATTGTGCGGCCGCTACACGGAACAATTTTGGCGAGGGTACAGCAACTTATGTCGGCTGTATGATGGACGCCGCCGATCTGGCAGTTATCATACGTGATACGCTGCAGACAACCGGATTGTGGGCAGAGCAGCAGGAATATGCTTTCCCGCTGATCGTGAAATCGGCGTTAACACGTGAAGGGACCCCGGTGAGATTCTATTATAATTACTCCGGCAAGCAGGTAGCAGGATTGCGTCCGGTCAGGGGCGGAACAGAGCTGCTCTCAGGCAGCGCGGTGTCTGCAGACGCTGAGCTTCAGCTTGCGCCTTGGGGAGTGCAGATTATTTTGGAGCAGAAATAGCGGATAGAGAGGAGGAGAGAGAAAATTGACTACCATAAAGATTCAAAATCCGGTACTGAAGGGCTTCAATCCCGATCCGTCGATACTCCGCGTCGGTGACGATTATTATATGGCGACATCTACCTTTGAATGGTACCCCGGTGTGCAGATTCATCATTCCAGGGACATGATGAACTGGCAGACACTCAGCTATGCGCTGGACCGGCCGGATCAGCTGGATATGAAGGGGATTGAGGCATCCGGCGGAGTTTGGGCACCGTGCCTGTCCTACGATGAGCAGGAGCAGACCTTTTATCTGATCTACACGATTATGAGAAGCACGAACGGCAACGCGTTTGATCTGGACAATTATGTGGTAACGGCCAAGGACATTCTTGGCCCCTGGTCGGAGCGTATCTATCTCAACAGCTCGGGCTTCGACCCTTCATTGTTCCATGACGATGACGGGCGCAAGTGGCTGGTCAATCTGGAATGGGAGACCCGCAAAGGGTACGAGCATCCGGGCTCCATCGTTATTCAGGAGTACGATCCGGTACGTCAGGAGCTGACCGGCACTGCTCGGAGCATCTTCCGCGGGGCAACGGATATGGGCTGCATGGAGGCTCCGCATATCTACAAGCGTGACGGCTATTATTACATGATGACCGCTGAGGGCGGGACCGGCTTCGGGCACGGTGTCACAATGGCCAGATCACGGGAGTTGTTCGGTCCTTACGAGTCTGATCCGTGCAATCCGATTATTACATCCGCCAAGCTGGTCAATCTGGACCGCCGGAATGTGGATGATTACCTCAAGCCATACCAATACAACCCGGATTCCCTGCTGCAAAAAAGCGGACACGGCTCGCTGGTGGAAACGCAAAACGGGGAGTGGTACATCGCCCATTTGTGCTCCCGGCCTGTGCTGCCGCAAATCCGCAGTATGCTGGGCAGAGAAACGGCCATCCAGGCATGTCAATGGACGGAGGACGGTTGGCTGCGCATGATTGGCGGCGGACAAGCCGCCTTGACCGAAGCTCCGGCTCCCAAGCTGGCTCCTCATCCGTTCGCACCGGAGCCGGCCAGAGAGGACTTTGACAGCGGAGAGTGGAACATTCACCTGAACTCCCTGCGGGTTCCGATTGATGAGGATTGGGCCACCCTGTCTGCTCGGCCGGGATTCTTGCGGCTGCGCGGGCGGCAATCCCTGTTCTCGCTGCATGAGCAAAGTCTCGTGGCGCGGCGGCTGCAGTCTGTTAATGCAACGGTGGAGACCTGTGCCGAGTTTACGCCGGAGAACTATCATCAGTCAGCCGGGCTTACCTTATTCTATGACCAGAACATGTTCTATTATCTGCGGATTTACTATAGTGAGAGCCTTGGAGGGAAGTGTGTTGGCATTCTGTATGCCGACAATGGTGCCAAGGTTGAGCTTACGGAGTCCCGGCTGCCCGCCGCGGACTGGGAGAGAATCTATCTCCGTGCCGAGCTGCGCCAGGGCATGCTGATTTTCCTCGCTTCCCCGGACGGAGAGCAGTGGCAGCAGGTAGGCCCGGAGCTGGACGGCACCAAATGCTCGGATGAATACTCTACCTCCGGACATTTCACCGGCGCCTTCGTCGGCATCAACTGCCAGGATTCCTATCGCAGGCAGATCACAGCCGATTTCGATTATTTCGAGTATCGGGAGCATAAATAATATATCAATGCAGAAGACCAGCCTCATTATCGAGGCTGGTCTTCTTTGTATAGCAAGCCAGACGGCAAGCATGCTTCCTTCACCGCACCATTCACACTTACCTGTACTTGGTACAACTAAACCCGCCTGTTTTTGCTCCGGGTAGCGGTTTAACTGCATTTCGTGCAGCTAAAAGTCAGCATAGGGGCTGATCTCGGCTGATTTATGCAACTTTAGTTGTACAGAATGCAGTTATCCGGGTGCTGCCGCTCCTTTCAGCTACTTTTAGTTGCATAAAATGCATTTATATTGATCCGGCGTCCTCAACCTCAGCTTCAAACTACCCTCACTGTAACTCTCAGCTGACTCTGCCGAGAGCCTGGCATAACGAAAAATTTAGTAATCTATTGTACTTTGTACAACAGATTAAGCTTAAACGCGCCTGAAAATTGAATCTAATGTACTTTGTACAACAGATTCTCGGGTTTTAGGTAATTTCCCCTCATTTTTCAAAAATCAATTGTACGAAATACAATAGAATGGGTTTTTCGGTCATTTAATAAGAATTTTATTGCACAAAGTGCAATCACTTAATCGCCCCGCTGATCCGGCGGCCGGAAGTCCAAACCTTCCTTGGACTCACGGCGGAGCCCTGGATTCAGAGGATTATCAGTTTAATCCCGTCTCATCCAGATTATTGCGGTACTGGTTGGGCGTGAAGCCGGTGTATTTCTTGAATACCTGAAAAAAGTACTTTTCATCGTTGTAGCCGACCTTCATCGCGATGTCGCCGATTTTGCGGCTGCGGTCCTTGAGCAGTAGGCAGGCCTGGTCGATGCGGATTTTGTGCAGATAATCAAGGAAGTTGGTCTTGATCTGCTGCTTGAACAGCAGGCTCAGATAGCCGGGCGTAATGAACACCTCATTTGCTACAGTTTCGCGGCTGATGTCCTTATAGTAGTTTTCCTCAATATAGGCGAGAATGGACTCGAACAGCTTGTTTTTGTTCTTTTTGGCATTCAGCAGCTCATTGACCTTGACGGCAGCGGTAAGCAGCTCACTTTGGATGCCCTCGGGGTCCTCCTTGGAAATGTTGTGGATGCTGTCCTGCAGGCTCAGGCCGAAGTCGTCCATCCCGCCGGCATTTTTCTCGATATACAGCTTATACAGGGCAAAATAAAGCGCCAGCGAGCAGCTGACAATCTGTTCCTTGGAGGAAGGCAGCGCCGACATGAACGTGGCGAGACTCTCCCGGATACTGCCCGCGTCGCCGTTCATAACACTCAGCAGCACGGTTTTTTCCTGCAGAATAGGATAGGACCAGCTCCCGTGCTCAGCCGTCCGGTTATCCTGGGCATTCACAATTTTGCCCGGTCCGAGGGCGTAGTGATCGTCGAGAGCACCTATGGCCGTGCTGTAGGAAAGGTTCAGGCTGGCCAGCTGGGTGCCGGTGACGCCGATGCCGACAGAAATGCCAAGCTTGAGATAATTTTTGGCATTGGACTGAAACTCCCCGGCCAGCGCCGCCAGTTCGGTGCTGCCCAGCTCAACAGGCATGTTAAGGATAGCGATGATGTCATCCTGATGCTCAAAGCTCAGGCCGATATTCGGCTGGCAGACCGTTTCCTCACTGATATTTTTGAGCCCGTATTTCAGCAGCTCCAGCTCAAAGGCCGTGTAGCTCTTCTGCAGGGAATGGAGATTATCCAGCTGCATGACGAAGACAGCGAAATAGTCGTAGGGGAAGGAGATCCGGTTCAGCTCCAGGCTGTCCCGGATTTTGTCATAGGACACCTCCTCGGACAGCACCAGCTGGCTGAGCGTACGCTCCTTCAGCAGCGGCAGGCTCTCGCGGAAGCCTTCGGTTAACCGCTTCAGATGCGCTGTCTGCCGCTTCTCCTCCAGAATCCCACCCACTACATTAACGATCGTATCTGTGATCTCCTGGCGCCTGCTCGGCTTCAGCAGGTAGTCGGATGCGCCGAGTGCGATTGCTTTTTTAACATAATGGAAATCATTGTAGCCGCTCATAATCACCGATTTCACATGCGGGAAGTCGCGCTTTACCTGCTCAATCAGGGCCAGACCGTCCATCTCCGGCATCCGGATGTCGGCCAGCAGAATGTCCACATGGTGCTGATGCATAAGCTCAAGAGCTTCCGCGCCGTCCCCCGCCTCGGCAACGATCTCCACATCATGGCTGGCCCAGTCGATCAGCGTTCTGATCCCGGTTCTGGCCCGTTCTTCATCATCGACGATCATTAAGTTAATCATGGTTTTCCTCCAAGGGTTCTGATGTGACTGGAATGATAAGCTCTACCCGGGTACCTGCTCCGGGCTCACTTGAATACTGAATCCTGAACTGATCCTTATAATAGAGGCGGAACCGCTGGATCACATTAACTACCGCATAGCCGCCGGTATTCGCTTCCGTGTGAATATCGCCGTCCTCCTGAACATCCGTAATCTTCGCGATTGTCGCTTCATCCATGCCGATTCCGTTATCTTCGATGACAAAATGCAGATACCCGCCGTCCTGTACTCCGGTTATGCTGACTGTCCCACCTTCACGTTTGCGCTCAATGCCATGGACCAGGGCATTCTCGATAAATGGCTGCAGACTCAGCTTCAGGATAACATAGCTGTCTAAATTTTCCGGAATGTCGATGGAATAGCTGAGCTTGTCGCGGAAACGCATCTGCTGCAGGGACAGGTAGAGCTGGATCAGCTCCTTTTCCTTGGCTACGCTGGTGAAGCTTTTGCCGCGGTTCAGACTGAGCCGGAACAGCCGGGACAGATTGATGACCATTTCGCTGATTTTGTCCTGGCCGGCGCTTTCCGCCTCCCAAAAAATCGTATCCAGCATGTTATATAGAAAATGCGGATTGATCTGCGACTGCAGCGCCTTGAGCTCGGCTTCCTGTTCCTTGAGCTTCAGGACGTATACTTCATCCACCAGCGTCTTGATATTGCCGACCATCGTATTATAGCCGCGGCTTAACAGGCCAATCTCATCGCGGTAGCGGACCTCCACCTTTTCATCAAAGTGCCCGTTCTGGAACCGCCGCATGGAATACAGCAGCTGCTTGATCGGCGCAGTCAGAAAATTGGACATAACCAGCATCAGGGGTACACTCAGCAGCAGGCTCACCAGAATGGCAATAAAGACAAACAGCTTGATGGAGTTGAGCTCTTTGGTCAGTGTATCGAGCGGAACCGCATAGAGGATCTGCCAGCCGGCGTTGCTCTGTGTATACGTCAGCAGCAGGTCTTCACCGTTCAGGTTAATAATCTGCGAGCCGTCTTCATTACCGTCCCCCGCTTCGGGCAGCTGCAGCGGCTCCTGTTCATTATAAAAAGGCTTGCCGGCAGTAAGAAACGGTATGCCATTCTGATCGAGAATCACGATTCCGTGGGAGGCGTCATACAGATCCTTCAGATACCGTTTGCGGATCGTTTCGGTGTTGATGCCGACAAAGATCAGCCCGATATTCCGGCCGTTCAGCGTGCTGCGGACAATCCGGCTCATGGCGATTTTCTCATTGCGGTTCACATCGATAAAGACATTATTGGCACTGTTAAGCGGGTACCAGTAGGAGGCTCCGTTAAATTCGAGCGTCTGCTTATAAACATCACTAGCCGCAATCCGGCTGTAGCTGCCCGGACCGCTGCTGTCATCAGTGGCCACCTGATAGAGCGGCAGCTCATCCTGCCCGTAAAGGGACAGGTAATCGAAATTGCCGGTAACCAGCATCTGATTCATAATCGCCGACATCGTGCCTGAGTAGATCTGTGATTCCAGATCGACATTGTCACCGGGTTCATTTTGCAGCGCGTTCTGCACCACAGGGGAGAGGCTAAATACCGTCACCCAGTCTTTAATGCTTTTCTGCATTTCTACTATGTTACTGTCAATCAGCCGGATCACAGACAGGTTCGTTGCGCTGACCTTGTTGACAATCTGTTTTTTTGAGGTTTGAAAGGAGTACAGCCCGAGGGCCGAGGTAATCAGGGTAATCATCACAATAAAGACAATGACAATTTTTGTTTTCAGGCTGGTGTTGAAAAAAGTGTCAACCATGCTAGGCCCCCTCTATCTTCATTCCAGTATATCGTTCAGTAATATGGAGGACAATCATCCCCGGTTAACATTCGACAATCTTCAACTTTATGCACTTTTTCTCTACTCCATATTATTTAGCTAATCTTTAGGTTCAGCTTAGACAGCATTAAGATTGCTGGGGTACAGTTGTAAAAAAACAGTAATCGGCGGGCTCCGGCTGCCGGGTTGTAAACGGAGCAGGAGGAGGCAGATGAAGCAGCTGAACAAATTTTTAACGATAGGTAAGGCAATACTGCTGGTTCTGCTCATTGTATATGTGGGGTCAATGGTCGATTTTATCTTTGAACCGTTTAAATCGCTGACCGGCGTAATTCTTATTCCGGTGCTGCTGGCGGTGTTTTTCTATTATTTATTGCGGCCGCTGCTGGCGCTGATGGAGCGCTGGAAGATCAAGCGCTGGAAGCTGAAGCGGACGCAGGCCATTCTGCTGATCTATCTGGTGCTTGGCGTGCTGCTGATCGGATTTTTTGGCGGGGTTTGGCCTCCGCTGAAATCGCAGCTGCTGACACTGGTGCAGAATGCCCCGCAGCTGTTCGACGCCGTAAATGATAAAATCACAGAGCTTGAGCAGTCGGGCTTTTTCGCCAAGCTGTTCCCTGAGGATTTCAGCCTGCTGTCCCAGTTAAATGACTATTTGAGCCAGGGCTTTACTTTGCTGACCAGCTATGTGTCCGGATTGTTTTCAGCAGTGTCCAATCTGGCGATCATTCTGTTCACCTTTCCGATTCTGCTGTTCTATATGCTTAAGGAAGGGGACAAGTTCGGCAAAACCTTTGTCAAAATGGTACCCAGGCGTTTCCGGGAGCGGGCAGGCATGATTACAGGTGAAATCGATGGCGCACTGAGTAACTATATTGTGAGCAGAGTCATCATCAATCTGGCACTGGGCGTGCTGATGTATCTTGGTTTCTTAATGATCGGGCTGCCGTACGCCCTCGTACTGACCCTGATCGCCTTCATTATGAACTTTATTCCTTTTTTCGGAGCGATCATTTCCTCTATTCCGATTGTAATCATCGGCCTGACCGTTTCGCCTATGGTCGGCTTATGGTCACTCATCATTATTTTGCTTGCCCAGCAGATTCAGGATAATATCATCTCACCGCTGGTATTTGGCAAAAGCCTCGATATTCATCCGATTACAACAACGGTGCTTGTGCTGGGAGTGGGGAATTTCTTCGGGATTATCGGTATGCTGATTATTATCCCTGTGTACATGGTAATCAAGATTATATCCAGGCATACATACCAGCTGTTTCTCAAGGAGAAGTGGGAGGGACTGTAGGCATTTGAGAGTTGAAGGAGGAAGCAGAATGAATCAACCGGAAAAGGACTTAAGTTGTGCAGGAAAGCTGACGGTGTCACAGCAGGTTATATCGAAGATTGCCGGTATGGCTGTCCAGGAGGCAGAGGCGGTTCAGGCGCTTGTGGAAGGCAGTACCAAACGGAAGAAGCGTGAGGAATTTTACAAGGCGATCAAGGTGAAAATAAGCGGCAGCGAGCTGTCGGTCCAGCTCTTCCCGATTATCACCCTGGGCACACCGCTTCACCAGCTGGCCCAGCTTCTGCAGCAGAGTATCAAGAGCCGGATTGAAAGGCTGACCGGGCTGCAGGTGACAGATGTGAATGTGACGGTGGTCGGTGTTGTGGCAGCTCAGTAATGGCACTGATCATAAGCAGAACCAAAAAGCGGCAGTCCAAGGATGATGTATTCTCCTTGGCTGCCGCTTTTGCTGTGCCTGCGGTTTTATTCGGAAATAGTGAGGGTGAACACAGTTGCTTCCTGCTTGGAACTGGTCAGGACAAGGGTTCCGCCCATCCGCTCCGTATTTTTCCTGGCAATAGCCAGTCCCAGGCCAGTCCCGCCGGAGGCTGTTCTTGCTTCATCGCCCCGCACAAACGGATCAAAAATGGTCGCCCTCAGCTCTTTAGGGATGCCGACTCCATTATCGGCGATTTCAATGACTACAGCATCCGGCCTTGGAGCCAGCCCGACCCGCAGCGTCGTACCGGGCGGATTGTACTCAAGCGCATTGTCGATCAGGTTCTGGACTACCCGTGACAGCAGCTCGGGATCGAACTGGGCGTAGACATCATGGTCAGGCACCTCAAGCCGCAGGGTGAACTGCTTCTGTTCGATTTCCCCGTAGGCGCCGGCAATAATCTCACGCAGGAAATCACCGAGCTCATGACGGCCCATTTTCAGCAGAAAATCAGGAGAGTCCGTCTTGAGCAGCTCCATCATATTCTGGATCAGCCTGGTGACCTGGAAAGACTTGTTGTAAATGTAGAGCAAATATTTCCGCTGCCGCTCGGCGTCTTCAACGCGCCCTTCATACAGAGCCTGCGCGTAGCCCTGGATGCTGGTAATCGGCGTTTTGAGATCATGGGACAGATCCATAATCATCCGCTGTTTACTGTCCTCGGCCTGCTGCTTGGCAATGGTGGTCCGCTCAATCATGTCCGCCATGTAATTGAAGGTTTCGGCCATCTGTTCAAATTCCTTCTCGGCATGAACTGTCAGGCGGGTGCTGTAATTCCCCTGGATCATTTCCTTGAGTCCTTGAATAATCGTCTTCAGCGGCTTCAGAATACGGCGGGCCACAGAGTAACTGTACGTAACAACCAGCATCAGGAGCAGCATGGCGCCGAGCATAATATAGAAGGTTACGGACTGGTTGAAATAAGACATGAACGGATAGCTGTTAATCGTAATATCAATCCGGTCCCGGGGAAGCTTCAGCAGCAGCCAGCCTGCAGCCCCGTCCTGCGGATAATCTGCAAGTGAGACGTAGTAAGGCTGATCCGGATCATTCTCAAGCAGCTTGTACAGCTGCTCTTCCGAATAGCGCTGCGGATCATCCTGCTTGCTGCCGATCACCATGCGAACCGTCTTGCTGCTGTCCAGCACTTCCAGCCAGCCTTCGCTGCGCAGCAACCTGGCCGTTTCCGGACCGCTTTGCGGGTTGTCCCGATACCGGCTGGCCTGCGTCTTCAGATCCGGGTCGGCCAGCTGGTAATCCTGCAGCTTCTGGGCGACATCCAGCTGCATGAAGGCATAGGTGCCGAATATAATGATCATTACTGTAAACAGTACAATGAGCAGAAACTTCAGAAAATCAATCGCCAGCGATGCCTGCAGCGGACGCTGCTGTCTAGTTTTCCGCAGGCGCATTGATTTTGTACCCCAGTCCGCGGATCGTCTTCAGATATTCCGGCTTTTTGGAATCACGTTCAATTTTCTCGCGGATGTTGCTGATATGCACCATGATGCTGTTATCCTCGTACATGTAGAAATCCTCCCACACGGCTTCATAAATCCGCTTGCGGGTAAAGACCCGGCCCGGCTCCTCCATCATCAGCTTGAGAATTTTGTACTCAGTAGAGGTCAGCATCACAGGTTCGCCGGACACATACAGCACACACTCCTTCAAATCCAGAGTAAGCGCGCCCAGCACCAGCTGCTTCACTTCAGGCTCCGGCGGAAGTGCAGACACATCAAAATGATGGACCCGGCGCAGCAGGGCGTTGACCCTGGCTACCACCTCCAGCGGATTGAAGGGCTTGGCGATGTAGTCGTCGGCACCAAGCTCAAGCCCGAGAATTTTGTCATGATCCTGGCTTTTGGCCGATAGGAACAGTACAGGGAAGTGGTGCGATCCGCGAATGCTCTTCAGCAGCTGCAGCCCGTCCATCCCCGGCATCATAATATCGAGTATCGCCAGATCGACAGACTGCTCCCTGATTTTTTGCTGGGCTTCCACACCGGAAGAAGCGCTCAGAATATGGTAGTCTTTTTCAAGATAAAGCTGCAGTAATTCAACAATTTCAGGCTCGTCATCAGCAATCAGTATCGTATATATAATCCATCACCCCTGGCCAGTATAGCGGTCTAATCTTTATCTATTCTAAATCAAATCTAAGGTTTGGATAAAGTTTTAGCCGGCGGCTATCCGCCGAGCACCTCTTTTCTCAGGTTCAGCAGCCACTCTGCCGATTGTTTCATATACGCCAGCTGATCCTGCGCGCCGAAATGCTCGATGACAAAGGTGTCGTCATAACCGCTTGTGAGCAAGTAAGTAACAAGCTCTTTCATCGGGATACAGCCGCCTCCCGCAGGGGTCGCATACATGGCCCGGCCGTCAACCGTCAGCTTCGGCTCCTCACCCGGGTGAACCTCAAACGTCCGGTCCTTACAGTGGACATAGCCGATATAAGGCTTGCACCGGCTGTATGCTTCCAGCACATCTTCTCCGCTGTACAGAAAATTCCCGGTATCAAAGAAGCAGGACAGCTCCGGTATTTCCTCTACAAAAGACAGCAGCTGCGCTGTTGTAGCAAACGGTGCCCTGGAATCATCGAAATCTTCCATCCCGACGGTAATACCGAGCGTCTTGGCAGATGCGCACATGGCAGCTACGGCGTCCTTCATTGACCGGACACATTGCTGATATTCCCTAGAATCCGGGTCCTGCTCATGCTCCTCGAGAAAGCCCGGAATAACCAGCACACGCGAAGCCCCGGCCCGGCTGGCCATAGACAGAAAGGAGGTAATCTGTTCCTCTCTTACTTCACTGCTGGTGATGTGCCCAAAGTCAAAAAATCCGTACATGCAGCTTACCGTCAGCCCGGTCTTCGTACGCAGGGTCAGGATAGAGTCTTCCTCTGCCTTAAAGCGGTCTGCGTCCATCTCCAGCGCGTTAATGCCGAAGCTTTTGACGAGTGTACAGATTTCCTCCAGGCTCATGCCGCTCTGGTCGGCTGCTTCACGGATATGCTCATAGAATACAGATAGTTTCATCGCTGTTTCTCCTTGTGTGGTATGAATGGGTTTTAGAGTTAAATCGCTTTCATACATGGCACCAGCGGGTTTCTTCTATTAATCTTCTTAAATCTATGCTCCTGCCAAAGCGTTGTCAACAAGCGGGTGGACAGCCTTGGCCGGATTCCTGTCATATTGTTACCGGAAAGGATATACAATGCAAAGGGGTGGAAATAAAGCGGTTTCGTTAATGGAGATCCTGCTGTTACAACGATTTCAAGGCACGTTACGCGCGGCGTGTATTGAAATAAGCAGCTATCCGAAAACTTTAGGAGGAATATGATGCGTAGAAGGAAATGGGCAGCGCTGTTTATGACACTGGCACTACTGATTACGTTATTCCCGGCAGGAAAAGCGGCTGAAGCCGCAACAAGCTGGAATCTGGTGTGGAGCGATGAATTCAACGGAACGTCGCTGAATACGGCGGACTGGACTGCCGAGATCGGTACCGGCAGCAGCGGCTGGGGCAATAACGAGCTGCAGTATTATACGAACCGTTCGCAGAACCTGCAGGTGACGGGCGGCAATCTGGTCATTACAGCCCAGAAGGAATCGTATAACAGCAGCAGCTACACCTCGGCCCGGATCAAGACGCAGGGGAAAAAGAGCTTCACCTACGGTAAAATCGAAGCCCGGATGAAGCTGCCTTCAGGCCAGGGCATCTGGCCGGCTTTCTGGATGCTCGGCTCCAATATCGATACAATCGGTTGGCCGAAAAGCGGTGAGATCGACATTATGGAGCGGGTGAATAACAATACTTATGTTAACGGTACCGTTCATTGGGATGCAAACGGCCACGCCGAGTACGGCAAGGTGTCGGGCAATCTCGATTTCTCGCAGTATCATGTGTACAGCGTCGAGTGGGATGCCAAATACATCAGATGGTACGTAGACGGCAGCCTGTTTAATGAGTTTTATATTGAAAATAACACCGGCAACACAGAGGAATTCCAGAAGCCCTTCTTCCTACTGCTGAATCTAGCCGTGGGCGGCAACTGGCCGGGCAGCCCGAATGCCTCGACTGCCTTCCCGGCACAGATGCTGGTGGATTATGTACGGGTCTATCAGGCGGCTTCATCGGCCAGCATAGTCAGCGGGGGCGTATACACCTTTGCCTCCAAGGCAAGCGGTAAGGTAATGGATGTGGTGGACGTATCCACGGCGGCCGGAGCCAAAATCCACCAATGGACCAATTATACTGCTGCTAACCAGCAGTTCCGGGTAGACAGCACGGGTGACGGATACTACAAGCTTACAGCGGTACACAGCGGCAAGGTGCTTGATGTTCCGAATTCCTCCACAGCTACGGGCGTTCAATTGCAGCAGTGGAACGATAACGGGACGGATGCGCAGAGATGGCGGATTGTTGATGTTGGCGGAGGCTACTACAAGCTGATTTCCAAGGTGAGCGGCCTGGCGGTGGATGTATCCGGCGCCTCAACGGCTGACGGTGCGGCTGTGCAGCAGTGGAGCGATAACGGAACGGATGCGCAGAAATGGGCATTGACCAAGGTAAACTGACGAAGTTTTAGGGAAAAGGGTGCTGTTTTGTTGGAAGTTTCGCCCGTTTTAGCGGCAGCAGGCCTGTTTACGAAAAAACACACCGAAAGGTGTGTTTTTCTCTGTTTATTCGGCTGTCTATTAAACGGATATTTTCGTTTTTTCTTTGCGCGGCCAGAGGAAATATGAGCCCGCGATCAGCAGATCAATGCCGACAACGATTGTCCAGAGGCCGAGAATACTCTGCAATGCTTCTGTACGGGACGGGACATCAATCCAGACAATCAGACCGTAAAGGAGCCCGGCTCCCAGCAGAAAAGCTAACAGATGCAGCAGCCAGCTTTTGAAGTAATGCAGCGCATGGTCACGGCCGGTACGTTTGAGCGGGGGCGGGCCCTGCTTGGTGACATAATAACGAAAGCGTTCGTCTGCCCAGCGGATCATGCTTTTGCCAAAAACAACAGAAACAGAAATGTAGACGGCCGCGAGTGCATGGGCAACGGTAGCCGTTGCACCGTTAGACAGGTCAACTCCTGCAATAACCAGCAGAACAAGATCAAGCAGCGGAGTCAGCGCAAGGAAGAAGAAGCCCAGCCGCTTGCGTTTAAAGAGGTAACGTACGCTCAGACCGGTAACAATGACAACCCAAAACAGGATTTCGCAGGCAACAATGGCCCATGCTACAACATTCATTTTGCACCTCACATACGCAAATAGATTATGGGAATAAATGTAGAACAGGATTAATTAAGGAGATTATAACAGCAGGATTTAAATAATACAACTGTATTATTTAAATTGCAGCGGAAAGTTGCAGTATGCTACAATACAGACATGCCCAAATTAGTCGATCATTCAGAGCGGAAATCACATATTGCCGAAGCTACCTGGCGTGTCATCCTGAAAGAGGGCATGAAGGGGGCTACGGTACGCAAAATCGCGCAGGAGGCTGGCGTATCGCTTGGGGCCCTGCGTCATTATTTCACCACACAGCATGAGCTGCTTGCTTTTGCCATGAAGCTTGTCAGCGACCGGGCCAATACCCGGATCAAAGGTGTTATTGCACTGGGGCTGCCGCCAAAAGAGCTCGTAACCAGGGTGCTTATGGAGCTGCTTCCTTTAGACGAAAATTCAATGGCGGAAATGGAGGTCTGGTTCGCGTTTGTGTTTCATCTTAAGTATGCGGGGGAGGATTATGGCGGGCTGAACGATGGCATTTACCCGGGGATCGTCAATCTGCTTGGCCATCTGGAGGAGAAAAGCCTGCTGCGGGAGGAGCTGGATATGAACATCGAAGCAGAGCGACTGTACGCGCTGCTTGACGGCTTGGCTCTGCACGCGCTGCTCGAGCCCAAGCGCCTTGACAGAGAGCGGATTCTTCGCGTGTTGCACAGCCACATGGATTCGATCTGCAGGGAGTAGGGTAGCGTAGCCGGTGCGGCGGGAGAAAACGGCAGGCAAAGGGAAAAATCCCTTTGTTCTGGCTGGAAACGGTCGGGAGGAAGGAATCAAAGGGAAAAATCCCATTAAAGGGGCAGAAGTTGCCCCGTCCGGGCCGAAATAGAGGGAATATTCCCTCTAAGTGGGCCAAGGTTGCCTGGATCATCTACACTTAGTTGGACATAAAAAATAAGGGCTTGTAGAATAAACCTATCCACACGGACCGTGGCAGTGAGTTTAAAAATGAAACGATGGACGAGCTGTTACTAACCTTTGAAGTCGGACGCTCCCTCAGCAAAAAGGCTTGTCCCTATGACAATGCCGTGGCCGAAGCGACATACAAAGTCATAAAATCCGAGTTCGTTAACCAAATGGAATTCCATAGTCTTCGGCACTGGGAAATCGAACTATACGATTACATCAATTGGTTCAACAAGCACCGTATTCATGGCACATTGGGTTGCTTGACGCCTATTAAGTATCACCAAGAAGCGCTTAAAAAAGTTGTCTGATTTACTGTTGACAATCCAGAGAGAGAAATCAAAGGGAAAAATCCCTTTGATAGAGGCGAAAACGAGCGAGAGGAAGAAACTGTTACTTAAATCCCCCCCCCCCGCTGGCCCCATATCACTACGTATAAAGCACCACGCACCACGCGCACCACGCACTATGCACCACACACCACGCACCTATCTGGCTCAATATCCCATCCTCAATATCTCATCCTCAATATCTCATCCCTAATATCCCACTTTCATCTGCACTCCCGCCGTCGTCAGCAATACCCAAACCCAAGTATAGTAAAGCACTTGTCCTGGTCGCCGTCTGCCATGGTGATTTCCACCGTATGCTCGCCGCTCGTCTCCTGATGGTAGACAATGACTGCATTGCAGTGGGTCCAGTTGTTCTCGTGCGGGTCGGCGGTGAGCACAGGCTTGCCGTCCACGCAGATTTCGGCTTGGCCGAAGCTTGCGCTGCCGGAATCCTTGAACACCAGAATGAGGATTTTACTGGTTATTGTCAGCTTGAAAGGCTCAGGTCCGGCTCCCTCCGGACGCATCCAGTTATAAGGGAACTCCGGCGTTCCGTGCGGATTGTCATCCAGCTCTACCATCTGCAGGTCCATGTCAGATTCTGTGAAGCTGCCCGGTTCGATCCGCACGTTACTTAAGGCATGTGAGCGGTCCAGCAGGCGTATTCCCGTAAAGTCATTCCCGATGGCCGGGGGCACGTTAAGGTCAATATCTTCAGCATCTGCCGGCGCTTCAGCGGCCCGGATAAACAGATGGAGCAGGCAATCCGCCATGACCCGGTGCCCGTCGCCGGTTGGATGATAGATATCGTAGAAAAACTGTCTTTTCGAGATCGTATTTCCACTGGCCTTGGTCAGCTTGAACTGCTCTGTCACAGCATCTTTTATACTGACCATCGGGAGGTTGTAGCGGAGTCCGACAGGGGAGAGCCGCTCCTGAAGGTTCCAGTCATTCACAAAAACACTGAACAGCAGCACGACCGCAGGCTTGTTACCGGCTGACAGAATCTTCAGACACAGGCTTTCATAGCAGTTGCCCCTGGTTTCATCCCCCGCGTCGTTGACGGCAAATTCGACAATAACGATATCCGGCTGGACAGCACCGTCTCTGAGCACATCGCGTTCATAGCGGATAATTCCAAGCTCGGACGGTGTGCCGCCGACCCCGGCTTTGATAAAATGAACATTCCCGCCTCCGTCTTTACCGTACAGCGCTTTAAATCCCAGATAGGACTGATAGGCATAACATTCACTATGGATCGGTTTGGCTCCCGCACCCTGGGTAATGGAGCCTCCGATATAGGCAATCGTAACATCTTCTCCGCGGGAGGCTTTGTCTATGGCTGCTTTCAGCCGCATATTATTTCCCGGGTGCATCAGGGAGCGCGCGATCATCTCCCGGTACTGCTCCGAACCGAAGGGTACCGGCGTTTCCGGGGTCAGCTCAGGTGCCGTATACCCGTCATTCAGATAGAAAATAATACTCGCCACCGCCAGGCTGCCCGCCTCTTCAAACTCAAAAGCAAATTTGCCGGGGACGTCATCGTCTGCCGACCATTCAATCTGATCCAGCTGCAAAATAAGCTCAGTCCCGTCCGCCGGACAGGGGACCTGGAGACAGGTGCCGGATGTAAATTTGTCTGTTTTTCCCCAGTTCTGCAGCAGAAATGAGACCCCGCCCCGGCCATCCTCCATTTTTACCGATATACCGATGCTATGGACGAGCTTGCGGAATCCCGCACAGGTTCCCAGCAGGGCCAGCATATGCCCGTCCTCTACACCGCCAATATATTTGGCCTTATCAATCAGATAGCTGCCTTCCAGATAAACCTCCTGAGAGGGCTTGCCTGAGGCCCGTGCCGTAGCTTCAATCTGGGTTTCAAACAGCACAAAAAATCCGCTTCTGCGCTCAGCAGGGTCTTCAGGAGCTCTGGGTCCAGGGCCGGTGGTGTAGCTGTCTGTTGAGCTTAATGAATCTGACATGTAACGATCATCCTCACGGCTGATATTTTGAAGGCGCTTACCATTTGTGATCGGGCATAAGGGGCATGTGCGCCATACAATGCCTGCATTTTATCAGAATTCGGTCTTCCCTGAAATGGATATCCGCTCGATTTGAGCTCTTTTATGAAATTCATATCGGTTAATTACAAGAAGTATCCGGTTTATACATGGCTGCTGTAACCGCTTAACTTATATAATGTGCCTGGATAGCCCAAAAAGCCGACACGGAAGGAAGAGGAATCAATGATCGTTGTGGAGCAGGGAACAGCAGCAGGAATTTATCTTGACGCAGCAGCAGAAGAGGATGACGGCTTGCGCAGGGTCGCGGAGTCTTTTGCCGCAGATATAGAGCTGGTAACCAGCACAAGGCCGAAAATAGTCACTGAACCAAGGCAGCTGGGCAGCACCGCTATAGTTATAGGAACCGCTGACAGAAGCCGGCTGATCGATGAGTGGATTGCCGCGGGAAAGGTGGATGTATCCGCCATTCAAGGTAAACGGGAATGCTACAGAATTCAGCGGATTGAGCATCCGGTTGACGGGGTGCAGCAGGTGCTGGTTATCGCGGGCAGCGACAAACGGGGGACTATCTACGGAACCTATGCTGTCTCTGAAATGATGGGAGTGAGCCCGTGGGTTTATTTTGCCGATGTAATGCCTGAGCGAAGAACACTGCTGGACCTGCCGGACTCTAAGCTGGATGTCAGCTCCAAAGAGCCTTCAGTTAAATACCGGGGATTTTTTCTGAATGATGACTGGCCTTCTCTCGGTTCCTGGGTAACCGGGGCGTTCGGGGATTTCAACGAAGCTTTCTACGAAAAGATCTTTGAGCTGCTTCTCAGGCTGAAGGGCAATTATCTCTGGCCGGCCATGTGGAGCGCTGAGTTCAGTGTGAACGGGAAGAGCCATCCGCTTGCGAATGCAGAGCTTGCCAGAGAATACGGCATCATCATGGGAACCTCGCATCACGAGCCCCTGTTCCGGGCCGGCAGTGAATGGCAGAGGGTGTATAAGGATTACGGGACAAGCAACCTGTGGGATTTTGCCCGGAACCGGGAGGCGATTACCGCGTTCTGGGAGGACGGCATCAGGCGGAACAAAGATTTTCCGAACCTGATTACGCTGGGTATGCGGGGGGAAAGTGATTCCGAGCTGGAAGGCAGCGACCACTACAATATCGAACTGCTGAAGGATATTATCCTCACGCAAAAAGAAATGCTTAAACGGTATGGGCTTGATCAGGCACCGCAGGTACTGGCCGTCTATAAAGAAGTGGAGAAATACTGGTACGGCACAGCTGACACGGAGGGGCTGAAGGACTGGGCGGTGCTCGACGATGTGACGATTCTGCTCTCCGATGATAACTTCGGCAACCTGCGCAAAATTCCGGCAGGGCAGGAGCAGCAGCGCAGCGCCGGCTGGGGGATGTACTATCATCTGGATTATCACGGTGGTCCGCATTCCTATGAATGGGTGAATACGACGCCGCTGGAGAAGATCTGGGAGCAGATGAGTATGGCTTTTGATTACGGCATCCGGGATGTGTGGATTGTTAATGTCG
Source organism: Paenibacillus sp. PastM-3 (assembly GCF_029893965.1). Lineage (GTDB taxonomy): Bacteria > Bacillota > Bacilli > Paenibacillales > Paenibacillaceae > Paenibacillus_AQ. The sequence continues at coordinate 29,341 of NZ_JARXXP010000011.1, read as the reverse complement.
GAGATTTGAAGCCGATGGAGCTGCCCGTATCTTACTTTCTGGATTTGGCTTATGATTTCGAAGCCTGGGGAACTGCCGCGATGAACAAGACAACAGAATATACAGAGCGGTGGGTGCGGAAGCAGTTCGGCCATGCAGCGGATGAAGCGGCTGTGTGCGGAATTGCCGGGATACTGGCAGATTACACAAGGATGAACGGGCGGCGCAAGCCGGAAATTATCCGGCCGGATACCTTCAGTTTCGTGCATTACAATGAGGCACGGCGGTTGCTGGAGCAGGCTGGCAAGCTTGTGGAGACTGCTGATCACTATAGAAGGCTTATCCCGGAGCAGCTGCAGGATGCTTATTTTCAGCTTGTCTATTTTCCCGCTGCGGCTTCGGCTAACGTCCTGCAAATGCAAGTGTATGCCGGGCTTAGCCGGCTCTATGCAGAGCGGGGGAGCGTTCTTGCAAATACGTATGCAGGGCTGACTGCAGAAGCTGTCGAACGGGATAAACAGCTGGAGCAGACGTATAACAACGGAATCTCCGGTGGAAAATGGCGGGGCATGATGAGCTCGGCGCATGTCGGCTACATCAACTGGGATGCGGCAGGGTGGAGTTATCCCCAGGCGGCTGCCGTGGTACCGGTAAAAGGACCGCTTATGATCGTCGATGTGCAGGGCACGGAGCAAGGGTATACTTCAGGAACAGCGGCCCTGCCGGTGTTTACGAATCTGCAGAGGGAGACTTATACCATTACGGTCAGCAACGGCGGAGACGCGGGATTTGCCTACGAGGTGGCCGGAAGTAGAGACTGGATCAATCTGGATCGGAGCTGCGGCTGGACTGAGACAGGAGAGGCGATTACCGTATCGGTTGACTGGGATAAGGTGCAGGGGGCGTGCAGCGGCGATATTGTCATTAGCGGAACCGGGGGAACAATAACCGTCAGTGCAGAGATAGACTGGATTGATCTGAGCGGAGTGCCGCGGGGGACCTTTGTTGAAACGCATCATGTTATATCCATTGAGGCGGAGCATACCGTTAATCGCATTTCGGCAGACGGGGTGGAATGGAAGACGATCAGCAGCTACGGAAGAACCTTATCATCTGTCAAAATGTACCCGGACACTGTATCCTTCAGTGAACCGGAGCGATCGCCTTACCTGGAGTACCGGGTATTCATCCGGCAGGACGGCGAATACAGCCTGACGGCCTACGCTGCACCGACGAATCACCTCTCGCCGGTCAGCGGCTTGAAGTATGCAGCGGGCTTTGACGGTCTCAATCCTGTCATCGCCGATGCTCTGCCTCCAGGCTTTGAGGGCGGCAATCATGATAACGGGCCCTGGTGCCGGGCAGTAATGCATAATATCCATGTTACGTCCACCACCCACACCCTTTCAAAAGGTATCCGTACACTGCGTTTCTATGGACTGGATGCCGGACTTGTGCTGCAAAAGCTGGTGCTGTCCGCCGGACCCCTGCCGTATTCCTATCTCGGGCCGGAGGAAAGCTATATTACTTCAGCAGAGCTGACGGAGGATAGCCTTTGATCTCTTTGAATACATTGCTGAAGTAGGCGGCATCCCGGTAGCCGCAGTGGGCGGCGACTTCGGAGACATTGAAGCCGCCGGCCGACAGCAGCATCTCGGCATTATTGACCCGCACCCGGTTGATGTATTCCTTCAGGGCCACCCCGGTGTTCTGCTTGAACAGCTTGCCCATATATTCGGGGTTTAGCCCGGCTGGTGCAGCAAGCTCGCGGATCGTGATTTCTTCCGCATAGTGATCCATGATATAAGCGGCAGCTTTTTGAATCCGGGGATCTACGAGCGGGGCAAGCTGATGGTGGGCGATACTAAGCAGACGGTAGATAATATGCTGAAAAACGGCTCTGGCCTTCATCCGGTAGAGAGGCTGCTTGCCCATCCAGACATGGGAGAATTCGCGGATATCGTCCAGAACCTCCTTGGTCCGCCAGTTGCGGGTCACCGTCTGAAAGGGGAGCTGCACTTCATTGTGCCCGCCCAGCCAAAAGAAGTTAAACGCATAGGAATGCATCGGCGCTTCTTTGAAGGTATGAGCTTCACGGATGCTGCCCGCAGGAGCATACAGCAGATCACCGGCCTCTACGGTGAACTTGTCACCGTTGATATAATAGTTGGCCCTGCCTTCAACGATAAAGGTGAGATCATGAAAGTCGATGGTGCTCCGGCCGATTCCCCAGCCTTCAAAGCATCTGCGGTCAACAAACAGAAAAACATCCGGCACCAGCTGCTCGTACTGATTGATATCCATGCTTGACTAGCCTCCTTCTGCTAAATCATAGCATTCCTTTTCCAGCTTTTTCAATTCTAAAAAGCCGCTGGCACCCGCCTGCCGATAGCGTTTCTGCCCGGATTCAATAAATGATAGCATAGCAGACAGGGCAGCAATCCGGCTTAACGGGAGCTGCCCTGCTGCTGTTTAGTTGAAGGCTGGCCCAGGGCATTCTCTTATGCAAATGGGGCATCCGATAGCTGGATGCACTGGGTCGGACAGCTGTCTATTGCATCCTGCAGCTCCTCCTGCAGCTCCTCGGCGATAGCAGTAACTCCGCGGTTGTTGTCCCCTGCAAAAATGACTGAAGCAATTCCGCTGTCATCCAGATCAAAGATATCCGGAGCCGCCGAATTACAGGCACCGCAGGCGATGCATTCCTCCTGATTAACACTGGCGAATGTGAACATTTTCTCAAGCCTCCTTATGACTTGTAAAGACAATTTAATGTTTTGCCTAGTGGGATGTATATGTAATAAAGCGCTTTATATGCCTGGATATGCCGGGAACCCGCTGTTGTGGCCATTCTTTTGTGACGTCTTTGTTGACGGATCGGATGAGAAGATACCAATCCGCAGGTAAACTGGAGTATTGGGGCCAATGTCTGCTAGAATAAGGGTATCTGCATTTATGAAGTTGGCATTATACATATTTAAAGGAGAAATGAATGTGAACGAGAAGCTGAAGCAGGCCTATGAACGGTTAGGTTTATCTGAAAACGTATCCAGGGAAGAGATCAATAAACGCTTTGACCTGCTGCTCAAACGGCGGAAATCGAAAGCTCAGGATGAGGAGCGTTCGGCGCCGGAGGAGGATTTTCAGGCGTTCAAGTTTATTCTGGACACTCTGGACAAGCAGGAGATTGATGAAGCCGAGCAGCAGCGGCTGGCTAAATACGGCAAATTCTCAGGTACGGCCAGCAAGTGGGAACGGTTCTTCCGTCTGTACCGGACGCATGTCATCGTATCGGTGATCGCGGTAATTGTGCTTGCCTTTGCCGGGAACGCCATTTATAACAACTGGCAGCACCGGAAGTACCTGGCTTCCCTGCCGCCGCTGGATGCCAAGATCATGTTCCTGGGTAATTTCGGCGTGAAGGATCCCAACGGCCAGACGGCCGATCTGGATGCCGCTATTATTGCGCAGTATCCGGAGTGGAAGCGGGTGGAGAGCAATATGATCTACCTGCCAAGAACCGGTGAGGGCGCAGACTCCTTCGATATGAACTATATGCAAAAAGCGGTCGTGGAACTGGCGGCGAACCATCCTGATATTATTATTCTGGACGAGGCTACACTGGAATGGATCGGCGGGCAGGACGGCTTTCAGGATCTGAGCGCTATTGTAGAGAGCGGGAGTGTGGATAAGGATGACCCGCGGCTGAAATGGGGAACCAATCCGGAGAGCGGGCAGGAAGAGCTGTATGGCGTGGATATTACGGATTCAGCCTTTGTAGCTGCATTGCCGGTTAATAAGGCTGAGGATGAGAATATGATCATTGGAGTCCTTGGAGTGGATGAAGCCAAGGATAAAGCCATTCCATTCATTGAGCATATTGCCGGCGGAAAATAATAAGATTCGAAAAAACCGTGTACCCACTAATCGGGTACACGGTTTTTTAGCAGACAATCAATGGCTCTTCCATTCAGGGCTTGTCCTATTTCTCCAGTCGGTAACCGCCGTGGAATACAGGTCCGACATACTGGTTGAAGGCATAGCCGCTACGGATTGCGGCAGAGACGAAGTCTTTAGCCTTGGCCACAGCTTCATGTACCGTCAGACCGTTGGCCAGTCCGCCGGTGATCGCCGCAGCAAATGTGCAGCCAGCACCGTGGTTGTAAGCCGGCTCGATCTTCGCCGTTTCCAGAACGGTATATTCCGCGCCGTCGAAGAAGACATCGATCGCCAGATCGCCGCCGAGCGCCTTGCCGCCTTTTACGACGACATTTTTGGTTCCCAGTTTGTGTATCAGGCGGGCTGCTTCCTTCATACCTTCAAGGGTTGTGAGCTTGCCCAGTCCGGACAGCACCCCGGCTTCGAACAGGTTGGGCGTAGCTACTGTTGCCAGCGGCAGCAGCAGATCGCGGATTGCATTGGCACTCTCAGGATTCAATACTTCATCTTCGCCTTTGCAGACCATAACAGGGTCAATGACTACATTTGTCTGCAGGTTGTCTTTAATCGCTTTTTCAGCGACGTGGACGATTTCGACACTGCCCAGCATGCCTGTCTTCATGGCATCGACCGGACCGCCGGCAAAGACCGTCTTGAGCTGCTCGGCTACGATTGCAGCGTCGACCGGGTAAACGTTGTGGTGCCATCCGTTATCCGGGTCCATTGTAACGATAGTGGTTAATGCGCTGAAGCCGTAAGTACCATATTCCTCAAAGGTTTTGAGATCAGCCTGGATGCCTGCGCCACCGCTGGAGTCACTACCGGCTATAGTTAGGGTTTTAACGATTTTTGACAAGGCGAACGTCTCCTTCTGTATATAAAGTTCTGAAGCACTGATTCTGGTGGAATCATTGTATATTTCCCTCAGAAATAGCTGCCGCCCTTATTGACGGCAGAGCCGTTTCTGCTTGCACTACGATATTATAACAAAAAACACCGCTATCGTCGTCAAAAAAGCGCAGCACTATTTTCAGTACTGCGCCGCCTGTATATTATTGGCTATTCACTGCTGTTGAATCCGGCCAGGGCCGTCTTTATCGCCTTGTCATATTTGAAGCCGCCTTCGCCGCCCGGACCCATCCAATACACAACCAGGAAGTTGCCGCCTCTGAAGGCGTGCGGATAGTTACGGGCCCCTCCGTCATAGGTGGTGCGGTTAATCTCCAGCTTCAGCGCCTCTAGCCCGTCGGCACATGCTTCCGCACTTTCATAAGTGTAGATCGACAGACGGTCGGAAATGGTCAGCGGCCCTTCATAGTCGATAAGCTGCTCTGCAGGCCATACACCGGCCAGCTCTTTGTTGAACATATGCTCTTCACCGGAACCTACGAAGGTAAGCCGGAGGCCTTGCTGCTCAAGGGCGGCTAACAGGTCGCTGGTTGGATCCGGACTGGCCCCGGACAGAAGCATCGCCCCGTGATTGGCTGCGAAAAAGCCCATGATGCTCTCCAATGTATCATTTTCTGAAGTATTGGAGGAGTGGCTGAGCTCCAGCCTGCGGAAGACATGCCCCCAGCTTCCTTCTTCATAGTAAGCCGCCCCGTCGGCCTGCAGCCCGTCCTGGTCCGGCTGCAGGGCATAGCGTGCTGTACGTGCAGCCGCCCCTTCAGTACCCAGTACCTGCTGCTTAGTGAATTCCAGCGGCACGTAGACAGGAAAACCCTGATCCTCCGCCCAGCCTGCTTGTTCCGGAAAATACAGCCCGATATTGCCAACCGCACAGCCCTGGCAGCTCCAGTTAGTATCAGAGTAGGCCAGCGTCTGTGACGGATCGGACGGGTCCTGGAAGGTTGCGCCATAGGAGCCGTTGGCGCCGATAACCGCAGACGCTTCCCAGCCGGCAGGCGAAAGCAGCAGATAGCTGTCTTTGCCGTCTGCCCCGTAGATCAGCGACGCCTGCAGCAGGCCTGCCATCGCGGCAGAGAGCGGAAAAGTCATTTCCGGCAGAGGAGGAACCGGATTTTCCACTGCCGGGAAGCCGCTATCCACACTGGGACGGGCAAGCACAGTAACAAGCGGTAGTTGCACAGTTCCGCCGGCAGTGTCTGCTGAAGGAAAGGAGAGTATGGCCGCCGGTGTGCCAGCGGATCCGGCGTCGCCGGGATTTTCCCCGTCAGCAATTGAACCGTGATCCGGCAAGGCCGGTGCACTGCTGAAGCTGCCGCTGCTATAGCCGATCACCACTATCAGCACAAGCAGTGGCAGCAAGGCAGCAGCATAAGTCCAGCCGCGCAGCTTCCGGGCTGGCGGATTGTTCAGACGCTCATTCACATTCTGCTGCAGCTGTCCGGTGAAATGCTTCCCGGTGAACGGCTTTTCCTTAAGCCTCTGCTCCCAGTCCTGCGGTAATTTACTCATAAGCGGTTCAGCTCCTTATCCCAGCATTCACTTGCTTTTTGCCGTGCCCGGCGCAGTCTCGACTTGGCAGCTGACAGGCTGATGTTAAGGGTATGGGCCAGCTCTTCCATAGACATTTCATAATGGGCATGCAGCATCAGAATTTCACGGTATTTCCGGGGCAGCCGGAGAACCAACTGCCAGATTTCACTGCTTAGTGATTCATCCATAACGGCATCCTCAGCGGACTGCTCTGTACGAGCGGAATCCGGCTCTGCCTGTAACGTTACCCGTTTCATGAAGCTGCTGCTGCGGTACGTGTACCAGCGGTTGCGGGTAATCCGCAGCAGCCAGGTTTTTACCGAAGCTTCGCCCCGGAAAGCATGCATATATTTATAAGCCCGGATGAAGGTCTCCTGCGCGATATCGTCGGCTGCACTGCTGCTGCGCGACAGGAAGAAGGCATAATTCCAGACATCCTCACCATAGGTTTCCATCAGTGTTTTTAATGCGCCAGCGCTCATCGTGGCGACTTCATTCCGCTCCATTGACATGCCTTGCCCCCCAGTCTCTATAACATTGACCCTTCTGCAGCAGAAAAAGTTGCTTTTTTTTAAAGAAACTTTTTGCCCGGCCTATTCCGCAGAGGATATCGGCGGTATCCGGCAGCAGCATAGGTAGGATCAGGGTTGCAAAACGGCAGGGCTGCATATCCATATCTTATGTATGATTGTCCGCAATGAAGAAAACAGCCTGCAGCGCATATCGCGGGAAGTGAGCATCAGCATTTAGTCATTGCAATAGGAGGCTTGCCTACCCTTAGAGACAGGCCGGGCGAGCTGCTGCAATCAGGCGGATATAGTAAGGAGGAGCTGATCGCCTTGATGAGGAATGTGAGGCAGGAGAGCCGGTCAGTGGCCCTAAAGCTTACAGCCGGAGATCTTGAGCGGATTGTAACCGTCAATTATCCGGAAGACTCGGGAATGGAAGGATACAGCTGGAGTATTCAGAAAATCCTGATCGGTGCGGCAGAGCATTACGCCTACCACACCGGTCAGATTGTGTACGCCTCAAGATGGCTGCAGGATGAAGATGAGCATCTGCTGGCCTGGAAGCACTATACTTGAAGCTTACAGCACTAGCTGCGCAGGCTGTGCAGCAGGGCAACCGTTTCGTTAAATACCGGCAGCGTGATCTCTTCCAGTGACACATCAAGCATCGGCTTGCGTGCCTGAAGCTTCCTGAAGAAGTCAGCCGTGTGGAACAGCCCGCCGCCCGGAACGCCATGGCGGTAACCCTCGCTGCCCGCATAAATATCCTTCAGATGAGCGAGAATGATCCGGTCACCGAACAGGTCGAGGGAGCTGTCCACAATCTCATCCTGACGGCTGACTTCCTGTCCAATCAGATTGCAGGGGTCGAATACGACGCCGATGCTGCTGGAAGGCACCTCGTCCAGAATACGGCGCATATGCTGCGGGGAAGCCAGCGTGTGTGTGCTGACGCCTTCGATACCGACGAACACCCCCCACTTTTCCGCTTCTTCGGCCAATTCCTCCAGAGTAGACCTGAAGGTCTGCCAGCCGATTTCCTCATAGCGTACCGGATCAGCCGACTGATAGGTGGTTAAGCCCCCGCTTTCGGTGGCTACCATAGGTGCCCCGAACTGCTTGGCGAAGCGCAGATGCTCCTTGAAACGGTTAATCTCAGCCCTGCGTATTGCCGGGTCCGGGTTAATCGGGTCAATGTAGCAGCCGAGCACGCCGATGCGGATGCCTGCCTTGTCGAATTTTTCACCGATATAATTAGCCAGCGCGGGGCTGAACCTGCCCGGAGAAAGATCAATATCCTGTATAGCTTTGGTCAAGGCGAGCTGCACGAAGTCAATGTCATGAGCCTGCAGAGTGGAAACCAGGGTGTCTAGGGGCAGGTAACCTGCCGTATGGGCCAAAGTTCCGAAGCGAATGGGTAACATCTCCTTTTATTATAATAAATGCGTATACCTATTAATAATAATTACGCTTTCATATACTTGCAACTTCTAACCCGCGACAAAATAGCGCTGATTAGGGTAATTGACAGTGGGAGGGATTGATATGGAACTGGAAAATGATAAGCTGCCGATGGTGCTGAAGGCGGAGGAATTTAAGTACAGCAAGGAGAATGAGCAGATCGTCAAAAAGGATTTCTGGCGTAAAATGAAAAAGTTCGCCGGTAAAATCCCCTTTACGAAGGATGCGGTTGCCATGTATTACTGTGCCATTGATGCCAAAACGCCGCTCTGGGCCAAGGGTATAGCTTTCGGCGCACTGGCTTACTTCATCGCTCCTATTGATGCTATTCCGGATGCGTTTATCGGGCTAGGCCTGACCGATGATGCAGCAATCATAGCTGCCGGTGTCCGGGCAATTGCCGGTCAGGTGACCGAGGAGCACCGGGAGAAGTCGGAGCAGTTTTTTGATGATGAACCAAAAGCAGAAGGGGCACGGCGTTAAGCCTGCCCCCCTGCACCGGCTTCCTGCCGGCTGCGGCTGTCCTTTTCGCCGGAAAGCTGCTTGGTCTAAATAGGCCTCGCCCCAATCCCTCATTAAATGGATGATCGGCATCGATTCCTGCCCGATTGAAGGCTTCAACATGGAGCTGATTGAGCAGACGCTGGAAGCTGAAGGTATTCTGGACCGTGAGCACTTCGGCCTCGCCTGCATGGTCGCCTTCGGATACCGGAAAGCTGAACCCCGCGCCAAAACAAGACAGACTGCCGGACAGGTTATTCAGTGGGTATAAGATAATAACATGACAAAAAACCTCTTCGCAGAAGCCGGTGCTGCGTGCGCCTTCCTTGCAGAGAGGTTTTTCTTATTTGTGAAAATATTGAGAAGGTGCGAAAAACAATTGAAAATTTGCTGAAAGGCCGCTAGTCTAAGAAGGTAACGGTTACCGGTGATATACTTAATTTAGACTGAAGGGATTCCTGCAACATGAAAATAATCCGTGTTATAGCCGAGGTCGGAGTACTGTATGTGTTCTATCTGGCAGGCGATGTTCTGCAGAAGCTGCTGCATCTGCCCGTTCCCGGCAGCATCGTCGGCTTGTTATTGCTCTTTGTACTCTTATTGTTAAAAATTGTACCTGTTAAGCTGATTGAAAACGGCTCGTCGTTTATCCTGGCCTACCTGCCCATGTTCTTCATTCCGGCAACCGCCGGGATTATGAACCATCTGGATATCTTCAGCGGCCGCGGCCTGCTGCTCATTGCGGTTCTGGTTGTCAGCAGTGTGATCACAATGGTTGTGACTGCCCATACCAGCGAGTGGATCGCCGGCTTTAGCGCAAGCCGTGCCGCGAGACAAAGCCTTCCTGCCAAGAACCTGAATGAAAAGAGGAAGGGCGCATGAGACTGCTGCTTGCCGCAGGATTCATCCTGTTTAATATTGCCATTTATCTGTTCATGGCTATGCTGTACAAACGGTACCGTCTGCCTGTCCTTTTACCTGCTCTGACGGCCACCTTTACGGTGGTGGTACTACTGCTCGGATTCGATATTTCGTATGATACATACATGATCGGCGGCGAATGGATCAACCGGCTGCTCGGGCCTGCTGTTGTCTCACTGGCTTACCCGCTGTATAAGCAGCGGCATGTGCTGCGGGAGAATCTGCCGGCGGTGCTGGGAGGAACTGTGACCGGCCTGCTGGTTGGCATGCTTAGCGGCCTGCTGCTGGCAGCCGGTCTGGGCTTCTCCAAAATTTATGTGCTCTCTATTCTGCCCAAGTCCATTACGACGGCCGTTGCGATTCAAATTTCCGGCAGCCTGGGCGGAGATTCTTCACTGACCTCCGTATTCGTGATGATTGCCGGCTTCACCGGGGCAATCGGCGGGCCATACATCATCAAGCTGTTCAGAATCCGCAGCGAGTCCGGCATCGGCATCGGGCTGGGCACCGCATCCCATGCGCTCGGCACTGCCAAAGCGCTGGAATATGGTGAGCAGTCCGTCTCTATGAGCTCTGTTGCCATGACCGTCTGTGCCATTGTCGGCTCCATTGTTTCGCCGCTCGTCGTCTGGATCATGTATCACTAGCTATTACCGGCTGCTATTCAGCTTTAACCTTCAGGCGGATTACGTTCCAGGAGGCCTTCGGCAGCACCGCGCTCACGCGCCCGCCGTCTGCAGCAGCATTTCCGCGGTCATGCGGCAATACGTTGCCCGGATTCTGGCGCGTGTTGGCTGCATACAAATCTTCATGCTCAAGCACTGTGTGCTGAATGACAGAGGCTTCGCCGAAGCTGCGCAGATCAACTGAGAATTCCATACCTTCGCTCAGGTGTCTGTTCACAGCGAATACAGTAACTTCGCCCAGCTCTTCATTGTATACGCTGACTGCTTCAAGGTAAGGGACATCTGTGAAGTCCTTGGAATCATATTTCGGGCTGGTAATGAGCGGGTGAAGGACGGTTCCCCGGCCGAACTGTGAAGCATGCATATAAGGATAGAATGTTGTTTGCAGCCACAGCGGTCCGCCGTTCTCGGTCATGATTGGCGCGATGACATTGATCAGCTGGGCAATGCAGGCCATTTTCACACGGTCAGCATGCTTGAGGAGACTGATCAGGCAGCAGCCCACCACAAGCGCATCCTCGAGATTGTATACATCCTCAAATTCCGGCGGAGCTACCTGCCAGTAGGTTTCGGCGCGGCTGGACCCCTGGGACTTCCATACATTCCATTCATCAAGCGAGAGGTAAATTTTCTTCTTGCTTTTCTTTTTGGCCTTGATATAGTCGCACACAGCGGCTACACTGTCGATGAACTGATCCAGATCCAGCGAGCTGGCCAGGAAATTCGGAGTATCGCCTTCATTGTTATTGTAATAAGTATGCAGGGACAGGAAGTCTACATTGTCATAGCTGAGATCAAGCACAGTAGCTTCCCATTCGGCAAAGGTAGCCATGCTTCTGCCCGAGCTGCCGCAGGCGACAAGCTCCAGGTTAGGATCAACCCAGCGCATAGCCTTGGCCGTTTCGTTAGCAAGTCTGCCATATTCAACCGCTGTTTTGGCACCGATCTGCCACGGTCCGTCCATCTCATTCCCAAGACACCAGGTTTTGAAGTTGTGCGGGTCTTTAACCCCGTGGGATATCCGCAGATCACTGTAGTAAGATCCTGACGGATGGTTACAGTACTCCACCAGATTACGGGCTGCGTCGATGCCGCGTGTGCCCAGGTTTACCGCCATCATAACTTCAGAGCCGACCAGCTTCGCCCACTTGGCGAATTCATTGGTGCCGACCTGATTGGTTTCTGTAACCCACCAGGCCAATTCAAGAGAGCGCTTACGCTCTTCCTTGGGTCCGACACCGTCTTCCCAGTTATAGCCGGAGACAAAGTTGCCGCCCGGATAGCGGATAATCGGAACATTCAGCGAACGGATAGCCTGCAGGGCGTCTCCGCGGAAGCCGTCCTCATCGGCAGTCGGGTGTCCGGGTTCATAAATACCGCCGTACACAGCCCGGCCAAGATGTTCAATGAAGGAACCGTAAACTCTCGGGTCAACTTCACCCAGTCTGAAATCCTTGTCAACGATCATTGTCGATTTTATTGTCATCAGTGCAGCTCCTTTGAGATGGATTAATGATTTTGTTAATTAATTAATCTTTATATGATTACATAATACGAATTATGCGTTAAAATAGGCAATATAAATCTTTAGGATTAATATAATTACTAATCCAAGAGGGGTAGAGGATAAGGATGTACTTAACTACTGATTCAGAATCGCTAAAAGTGTATGAAGCGCTGGCCAGTGAGGTCAGGCTCCGGATCATTGATCTGCTGGGTACGGAAGAGATGCATATTAAAGAGCTGGCCGAAAGGCTGTATCTCAGCAGCGCTATCGTCAGCTCGCATGTCTCCAAGCTGCAGAAGGCCGGAATTGTCAGCTCGCAGATGAAACGGATTGACGGCGGAACCTATAAATACTGCTCCCTGTCGGCTAATTTTCTGCAGATCAAATTATCGGGGGCGAAGGGCATTGCCCGTAAAGTGGTTGAGGTATCCGTTCCGGTGGGGCATTATACAGATTTACAGGCCTCCCCGACCTGCGGAATTGCCACAACCGACAAGCTGATCGGATACTATGATGATCCGCGTTATTTTCTTGATCCCGAGCGGGTTGATGCGGGCATTCTGTGGTTTGCTAAAGGTTATGCCGAATATAAAGTGCCTAATTATCTGTTTATGGACCAGAAGGTTCAGGAAATTGAAATATCCCTGGAGCTGGGTTCAGAAGCGCCTAATGTTAATGAAAAATGGCCTTCGGAGATTCTGTTTGCGCTGAACGGGCATGATCTGGGCAAATGGACAAGTCCCGGCGACTTCGGGGTGATGCGCGGACGTCTTACTCCTTCCTGGTGGAATTCCGATGTGAACCAGTACGGGCTGCTGAAGGTGCTGCGGGTGAACCGCAGAGGAACCTATATAGACGGACAGCAGATTTCATCCGTAACCCTGGATGATGTATGCTGGCAGAAGGACCAGTGGACGTTCAGGCTGACGGCAGAAGACTCAACCCGAAGGCGGGGCGGGCTGACGCTGTACGGACGGGGCTTCGGCAATTACGAGCAGGATATCGTGTTCAGGGTTTATTATGAATAAAGTGAAGCGGTCTATGAACCTTCTTACTCAGAATTTATGTTTGCAAATCAGTCTTACGGGTAACTATAACTAAGTGAACAAAAAACTGTTAAGCCTGAGGAGGAATTCACATGACGGATCACATTCAGAACGAAGCGGATCTCCGCAATAAAGAAAATAAAGATGGTGACTCGCTGGCAGAACGCAAGAAGATGGAGAACGGCGTGGATATTGAGCCGGAGGCTGATGACTGGGTAGCCAAACCTGCGGAATCCGCCCATCCGGACCCGCTTCCCAAAAACTAAAGATATGCACTCAAGGCAGGCTGTCCTATAGGACAGCCTGTTTCTACGTACATGGCACATGGTGTATTGAGTATTGCGTGGTGCCTGTTGTATACTCAGGTCAAGTACAGCCATTAGTCTTCATCATTCAGCACAGCAGCGCAGATTTCCCGGGACTCAGGCAATTGAACTTGAGGGAGGTAAAGAAATGCGTAGTCGGAACGATAACGGCAGGTACAGGCAAAAGCGGGGAGAGGCTCTCGCAGGCCATTTCGAGAAAAAGTACGGCTCGGACTTTGGCGTGCGCAGTGAAGTTTCGCTGGAGGCCCTGAGAAAACAGCATGACAGTCCTTTAACGGCACAGCTTGTAAAGGAACAGCAGCAGAAGGAGTGAACCCTACAGTGTTCAGTTTTCAGACAAAGTTAAGGATGACAAGGAGATGTCCCATGTAGCCGTGATTTAAAGGCTGCGGGGACATCTTTTTGGTTAGCACTAATATAAAAGTCTCTTGTATAAGATGAAAGGAGCAATGGCATACTACCTCCCGGAACCATCTGTATAAAACTAAACTTACAGTGAGGGAGGCAGTGCCTGTGAATCTTTTTCCGCTGTTGTCGCCTGGAAGCGATTCTGCTTTTGCGGCGGCAGGCCAGTATTTCTTTTACTTTGCAGTCTACTCCTTCTTGGGCTGGGTCCTTGAAGGGACATATAATCTCTACAGCCGGGGAACCTTCCGCAAAGAAGGGTTTCTAAAGGGGCCGGTTAAACCGATGTATGGCTTTGCTCCGCTGCTGCTGCTGTCGGTTCAAAGGCTGGAGCTGCCGCTTCCCGTGTACCTGCTGCTGGCGCTGATTATTCCGTCACTGGTCGAATACGCCAGCGGCTGGCTGCTCAAGACCTTTTTCCGCAGGCAATGGTGGGATTACTCGGACATGCCCCGCCAGCTCCACGGTCACATCTGCCTTAAATTTTCACTGTACTGGTGGGTATTGTCTGCCGGATGCATCTATGCGCTTCACCCGCTGATCGAGCTGCTGTACCCTTTAATGGAGCCTGTGTGGTTGCCTGCTCTGCCGCTGATTGCTGTGATGTTCCTGGCCGATATGCTCTGGACTTTCCGGATACGCAGGCGCAGCCTGGCTGAACTGGAGCATGGTGAAGGCTAACGTCTAATCATAAGGACATGTTAAAATTCAGGACCTTTCTTTGACCATGCGGCAAAGGAAGGTCCTTATTTGGCATGCCTGCAAGGAACCGGGGTATGTGATGTCTAATATAGATAGAGGGTGCTGTACTTCCTGAACCTTTATTATCATACATTAGTACAAAATAGAGGGGGACGTTATCATGCCGATATCTGATTATTACCGTGAGCTGCGCAGCCGGATAGGTACAAGCCTGCTGATGATGCCGTCTGTAGCTGCAGTCATTCGTAATGACGCCTATGAGATTCTCTTCGTCCGCAAAAGCGGAGAAACGCTGTGGGGTCTGCCGGCCGGTGCAGTTGAGCCCGGGGAGACTCCGTCCAGGGCAGTGCGCCGCGAGGTGTTCGAGGAGACTGGGCTAATGGTAACCCCATTAAGAGTCAGCGGCGTATTCGGCGGGGCAAAATATGCCTATGAGTACAGTAATGGTGACCGTGTCGAGTACTCTGTTACTGTATTCGAGTGTACTATCGTCAAGGGTACACCAAGAAATATGGACGGAGAGTGTGAGGAGCTCAGGTTCTTCAGCGAAGAAGAGCTGCCGCAGATCGCCATTCCTTATCCGCCTGAGCTGTTCAGGAGACCGTCAGGCGAAGCTCAGCCGGCAATATTCGAGTAGATTCTTGTTGAGTATCTGCCTGAATTTGCCGCAGCCCATCTGGGAGATGCGTTATGGGCGGCAATGGTGAATTTCGGATTCCGCCTGCTGCTCAGCCGGTGTTCAATGGCAGTTGCGCTGGGGCTGAGTATGCTGTTCAGCTTCAGCATCGAGTTCAGCCAGCTGTACCAGTCAGCATGGATTAACGAAGTACGGGCTACGCTGCCTGGCGGGCTGATTCTGGGCAGAGGGTTCCTCTGGATCGACCTGGTGCGCTATACAGCAGGAATCTGCGGAGCCTGTATACTGGACCGCTGGTGCCTGAACAGAGCTTCACCCGTGATAAATAAGCTTGATGGAGATGAGATTTCCTAATGACCATGACCAACAGCTTAATCGTGGTATGCCTGCTGACTCTGATCATTAATACGGCAGAAACGTTATCCTATTCGATCCGTTTTGCCGGTGTGAAGCTGAACAAGATTGCGATTGCCTTATCCCTGACCGGTATTATTGTACTGATCTCAAGAACAGCCAATATGATTCAGGCCCCGCTGACAGCCAAATTTGTGGACTACTCCAACAATCAAGATCCAAGCTTTCCGCTCGGCAATTATCTGCGGATTATTATGCTCGCTTCCACCCTGGGTACTCTGATTGCAATTGCGCTATTCCCGACCTTTGTCGGCCTGTTCAGCAGGGTGATTTCCAGGCTGGAGATAGAGGGCTCCATTCCCAAGCTGCTCAGCAGCGTGACAGTGGAGCAGCTCAAGAACACCCGCAAATATTTCAAACGGCCCGGCCTGCAGCTGCCCAGCTTCCGGTATCTCGGCATCCCCAAGCGGTTCATTATTATGAACATCTTCGTCACGGGATTCTATACTGTCGGTGTATTGTCTTCCCTGTATGCTGGCCATCTGTCTCCCCAGCTGCTTGCCACCGCCTCGAACGCTTCAGGGCTGATCAACGGTCTGGCTACGATTCTGCTGACCATCTTTATTGATCCGCAGCTGGGGATTATCACCCATAAGGCTACAGAGAGTGTAGAGTATCGTGACCAGCTAGGGAAAATCTATGTTCTGCTAATGTTCTCCAGAGTTCTCGGAACATTGCTCGGCCAGCTTGTATTTGAGCCGGCAGCCTATTTCATCAGCTGGATGGTTCAGCTGATCTGACAGAGCCTGCAGGCTTCAGCCCAGAGATCTTCATTCCGGAAGCCTGGATTCGGCAAGCCGGAGTGCCGCAGTAATCTTCTGCTCAAGTACATAGACCTGCTGCAGATAAGTACGGATTTCCGTCATCCGGGCGCAGGAAAGCTTCATTCCGGCTGCAGCAGTAACAGCGTCTCCTGCCTTTACTGCAGCCTTATATTGTTTGTCCGCTTCTGAGCGGAGAGCCTGAGCTTCGCTGATCTGCTTGTTCCCGGCAGTGATTTGCTTTCTTAATCCGGATACAGGCGACAAAGCATCTTTGGCAGGCTTGTTCTTCGCAGCAGCAGCACTTGTAGCTTCGGTAAGCGCCGTATTCTTACTCTTAATCTCAACCCGCGCTGCAGTCGCAGCAGCCTTCAATTTATTGCGCTTCAGATCGAATGAAGTAGCGCTCTTGAGATTGCCCGCTTTACGTGCAGCAGCAGCTTGTTTGCCCAGCGAAGCATATTGCTCCAGCAGTGCAGCATGCTTCTTCCTGGTAGCATCAGCCTCTGACTTGAGCAGGCTCAGCAGACTCTTGTCGGTTGCCTGAAGCCTTACATTAACGGCAGCGAGATCGGCTGTGTTCTGCTTGCGCAGCTCCTGATTGCGCTTGCTCTCAGCCTTAACAAAGGCCTGCAGGCTGATGTAGCTGCCGTACAGGTCATTAATCTGGTCAAGTCCCTCATCCCAGTCAGAGGCTGCGGCAGCCCGGGGGGCGTTCCCGGATAGAACCGCCAGAATGACCAGCAGGACAGTAAGGCTGCGGATTCTGCTTGTCATAGAAGGAATGTTCATTTCAATCATCTCCATTTCTGCATGTTATCAGCGAACGCCAAAAAGCACCCCCAAGAAAGGCATAGATGCCTGTCCTGCGAGGTGCTTCGCCCGCTCAACATGTATAATTTATACACACTATAGCTTGAATTTATTGGGAAGTCAAGAGATAAAAGAACACCAGTTCGCCATTGCAACAATACAGAATATTGAATAGAAGTGACCAGTCACAGCACAGGAGGCTTAAATGAATCAAATACATGAAGAAGCCCGTGATCAAGTCGCGCTGATTACGGGAACATCCAGCGGTTTCGGGCTGCTGACGGCAGTCAGGCTGGCTGGCCAGGGATATCAGGTGGTTGCGTGTATGCGTGATCTGCAGCGCAAGGACGAGCTGCTCCGCCAGGCGGATGCGGCCGGAGTAACGAAGAGAATTCATCTGGTGACGATGGATGTTACGCGATCAGACTCCATTGAAGCGGCCGTATCAACGGTTACCGAGCGCTTCGGAGTGATTGATGTGCTGGTGAATAATGCAGGCTTCGCTGTTGGCGGCTTCACGGAAGAAGTAAGCATGGAGGAGTGGCGGCGGCAGATGGATACGAATTTTTTCGGTCTGGTGGAGGTTACCAAGGCTGTTTTGCCGGTTATGCGCGGACAGCGTGAAGGCTGCATTATCAATGTCAGCAGTGTGAGCGGCCTGTTCGGCTTTCCCGGCTATGCGCCGTATGCCGCATCCAAGTTTGCAGTGGAGGGCTTCAGCGAAAGTCTGCGCCAGGAGCTGCTGCCTTTTGGGATCAGGGTCATTCTGGTCGAACCCGGCTCCTTCCGTACACCGATCTGGGGCAAAGGGATGGAGGGCATCCGCACCAGTGACGCTTCTCCTTACAAAAAGCAGCTGGAGCAGGTGCTTAGCTACTCCCGTAGGACTGCAGAAACAGCGCCGGATCCTGCACAGGTAGCAGAACTGATCGGAAGACTTGTCCGGAAGCGTTCTCCCAAGCTGCGCTATCCGGTCGGCAAGGGTATTCACGGCCTGATCATCGGCAAAATCCTGCTCCCCTGGAAAACGCTCGAACGCTTCATTGCCAAATCCCTGGCGGGGATGAAATAGATGGTGTACATCTCCCCATATAGAGAGAAGGGTATGACTTGAAAAGAAATATTTTATACATTGAAGATAACGAGAAGATTGGCGGCTGGGTAAAGGAAGAATTGGAGCAGCGGGGATTTTCAGTTCAGTGGCTGCTTTCCGGCGAAGGCGCTGAACAGGAAGTAAAGCAGCATGAAATTGTGATTTTGGACATTATGCTGCCGGGTTTGGACGGATTCACTGTGGGCAGACGCTTAAAAAAGGCGGCTCCTGCCGTTCCTATCTTGCTGTTAACTGCCCGGACATCAATAGATGATAAGGTAGAGGGGCTACAATTCGCGGATGACTATTTAACGAAACCGTTCCACACGGATGAACTGGTTGCAAGATTAGAAGTATTAATACGTCGCAGCAGCGGAACAAGTTCAGGACGGATTTTATTAGGTGAACATATTGAAGTTGATCCGCAGCTCCAGCTGATCTTTGACAAACGCAACGGTGAAGAGATTATTTTGACTGGGAAGCAGCATCAGATTTTAATGTATTTTTTACGCCATCCGAATCAGGTTCTGCCGAAGGAACAAATTTATGAGGCTGTTTGGGAAGAAGCTTATATTACAGGCGATAAAACGTTGATGGTACACATCCGCAGACTGCGTCAAAAGCTGGAGCGTAATCCGGATTCACCGGAGATTATTGAAACGCTGAAGGGAATCGGCTACCGGGTGAAGCTATGAAACAGGACAGGTCGTTATTCCGCCGTTATCTGAAAGTCCATTTTATGTTTATCTTTTTTCCTCCTATGGTGCTTATTGTTCTCTCAGCGTTTGTCGGGGTTTCTGTCAATGAAGTAAATCTGAATACGTTAAATCAATTTTATACAGTACTGTTTGTGTTTGGCTTTATTATTGTTGCCTTTGTTCTGATATCCTGGCTGTTTTTCCTGAAGCTCCGCAAACGACTGACCAGCTTACAGGAAGCCATGGCATTTTCGGCTAAACATAACTCGTTTCCACAATCCGTAACTGTTCAAAGTGACCGTATGGATGAAATAGATCAGTTAGGCAGCTCTTTCAACTGGATGATTCAGCAGCTTGAAGACAGCCGCACGCGGGAACGGGAAGAGGAATTATTGCGCCACCGGCTCATTGCGAATTTATCACATGATTTGCGGACACCGCTGACCATATTGAGAGGACATGTTACCAGATTAAATAAAGAATCAATCAGTTCAGAAGGACAAAGCTCGTTAGCCGAGATGGACCATACGATTACAAGAGCCGGAGAGCTGATGGACGATTTGTTTTCCTATACCCTGCTTACTTCAGGGAAACATCCTTTTGAGCCTGCTTCAACCGATATTACACGATTGGTAAGAGCATCTGTTGCTGCCTGGTACGCTGTGTTTGAAGAACAGGACATCCAGATCGATGCTGATTTGCCGGCTGAGAAGACTTTTTATTGGGAAGCAGACCCTAAATGGCTGACACGGGTGCTGGATAATTTATTTCAGAATATTATTCGGCATGCGGCAGACGGAAAATATGTAAACATCGCGGTGGATATAGAAAAAGAAGTAATCCTTGTTGCGGACAAAGGACCGGGGATGGAGAACTCAGCTTATGAGCGCGGGGCGGGGATCGGTTTGTCGGCGGTAAGTTATATGCTGGCAAAAATGAGGCTGAAGGCTGAATTTACATCGGATATAAATGGTACAAGTGTAACGATTGGCAAAGCTTCACCTAAAAGTAACCCGGAATTAAACGGGCTGATACCCGGGATGTAACCTTGCTTGTATATAATAAGCGTAACCGGAAGGAGGTGTTATGAAAGCAGCCCGTAGGCAGCGGTCCGTTGATCACGCTCATTGCCAAACTATGAAAGTTTGAATACAATGAAGGTTCACGGATTTTGTTAAGAATTGAGGTGTATGATGCCGGATACAGTAGGGCTGCATATCTGTTTTGACGAGTCAGGGCGTGAGATAGAAGTAATTGATGTGACTCCAGTAGCGCAGGACAAATACAGGATTGAAGAGACGCCGATTTTTAACCCGGGCATAACGCTCGGAGATATTATCCGGGTCAAGGAGAAGCAGGGGATCTCCTATTATGTGGAGACTGTGCAGAAATCAGCCTATCAGCGGTATGCCTGGCTGCTCAGCAAGGAAGCGGCGGGTTCAAGAGAGATTTCAGCGCTGAAGCAGACGGTCAAGGAAAATGGCGGGCGTTATGAACATATTTTTGGAGGCTTTCTTGTTATACATATCCAGAAGGGCACTGCAGTTGATGTCGAGGCTGAAATGTCACGGATATTAGCTAAGTTTGAACTCTAATTCCAACTTTATATCTAAATCGGACAAGCGGAGGGCCAATATGAAAAAAATTCTGAAGCAGTGGCTGCCCAGTATCGCGCTGGGTGTAATCCTGTCCTTGTTTATCCGGTCGTATGTTGCTGAAGCGATGAGAGTCCCGACGGATTCCATGGTCCCGACAATTGAGGTGAATGACAGGCTGTTTGTGGAAAAAATGCTCTGGATGACGAAGCTTGCGCATGGTGATATCGTTGTTTTCTACCCGCCGGTACCCGGCGAGGAAGGGAAACGTTATGTAAAACGGCTGATCGGACTGCCGGGTGATACGATTGAGATCAAGGACGGGGCACTTTACCGGAACGGCAGCAAGATTGATGAGCCGTATCTGAAGGAAACGATGACCTATACCTTCGGACCGGTTACCGTGCCGGAAGAGCATTATTTCTTCCTTGGCGACAACCGGAATGTCAGCTATGATGCCCATTTGTGGCCGACTCCGTTTGTAGCCAAGGATCAGCTGGTCGGCAAGGTGCTTGCCGATGTGAACGATATCTTTTAGAGACGCTACCTTCCGGCCTGCCCGGAATCAGACCTGTACAGGATAATCCACTACAACAACACTCTCAATAATCCCCTCAAGCATGGCTACAAATTGCTGGTGGGCCGGATGCGGCCCGTATGCGCGCAGGGCTTCCTGATCTGTAAAGGTCACACGGAGCCCCAGCGTATAACCATGGATATTCTCCGTCTCCTCGGTTACATTCCCACCTGCCGTTAATCCGATAATTCCCGGAATCTGATCCTTCAGACCCAGAAGTGCCTGTACCAGCTGCTGCTCCTGCTCCGGGTTAAAGCTGCTGTTAAACTTAAATACAACCAAATGCTCGAACATAATGAACCTCCTCAACTGAAAGAACTGGAATTGATTATACTATTGATTACAGCAATAAAGATAGATATGAGAAAAGACTTCGCTTAACAACACTATAACGACTCTGGATTAAAGCGCGGCTAAAGTAGGGTTACATTAGAACTAGGCCGGACCAATGAATGTGACTTTAACCATATTGTTACCAGGAGGGCATTTGGCTATGATCAAAGAAGATAAGGTTTCATTATTTGTAATTTAAAAGGAGTGCTGCAACTTGAAGGTTCATGTCACAGATTTGAAACCAGGTGACCGCCTCATGACTGACACTTTCAATCGTGTAGGCTTGCATATACTGCCAGGCGGGACTGTCGTCACGCGTGAAGAAATTTCCCTGCTGATCAGACACAGGGTCGATTACGTATCGATTCAGGTCCGTGAACTGTACGAAAGTGCTGAGGAGCCCGGACATGGGCTGCATAATGAATTCGACCAGGTCATTATGAATTATGAGGCGACTTTTCTGGAGGCATTGTCCCAGGGATGCTTCACTCCGGCTCTGGTGGATGCTACGCTGCAGCCGCTGCTGGAGACTCTGGATAAGCAAAAGGATGTGGTCTCTCTGCTGCTCCTGCTTGACCGCGAAGATATTGATACATACCAGCACTCGCTTCAGGTGGGCCTGCTGTCTTACTATATTGCCAAATGGCTGGGGCACTCCAAAGAGGAATGTTACCGGATCAGCCGTGCCGGCTATCTGCATGATATCGGCAAGAGCCAGGTATCCTTGTCCATCCTGAACAATCCCGGCCTGCTGTCGGCTGAGGAAATAGAAGAACTGAAACGCCATACCGCCTACGGCTACGATATCATCCGCAGCTCGATGCAGGATGAAGCCACAGCGCTGGTTGCGCTGCAGCATCATGACTATGAGAGCAGCTCCGCTCATTCTGCAGGTAGCCTCAAGAACGAGCTGCATCCGTATACGGAGATCGTTACAGTCGCCGATATATATATGAAGCTGACCACCTCCAGACTCAGCCGGCCCAAGCAGGGACTGGTAAGTGTGTTGCGCCAGGTGCATGAATGGGGCTTCGGCAGACTGAACGGCAATGTGGTTCAGGCTTTAACCGGCCATCTTCTGCCGGGCTTTGTAGGAAAGACTGTGCAGCTCAGTAACGGGGAGACCGGCACTATTGTAATGAACAATGCCCTGGATATTTTTAAGCCGCTGATTAAAGTGAATGAGGGTTACAGGGACTTGTCCCGGGAACGCACTTTGACTGTTGATGAGGTTCTGGTATAAGCCCGGTTAATCACGCAGCTATACTCAAATAAAGTCACCCTTCAGGCCCTGTGCGGGACTAGGGCGGCTTTTTTTACATTTTGGGCATATTTGAATTCCTCCGGCTGACTGGCTATGATTAATAGAGAACCTGCCAATCCTATTGGCAGCAGAAAGAGGAGAAATGAAGATGAACGCTGGCAACCAGATTGAGAATTTTAAGCAGATCAAGTATGAGCTGACCCGGTTTATGATGATTTACAAGTTCGCTCTGGAAGAAATTGAGACCAAGATAGAAATCCTGAAGCAGGAATTTCAGATGCTACATGACTATAGCCCGATCGAACATACCAAGTCCCGCATCAAATCCCCGGAGAGCATTATGAACAAAATGCTGCGCAAAAACAAACCGTTCTCCCTGGATGCGGTAAGATCAAGCATCAAGGACATTGCGGGCCTCCGGATCACGTGTTCATTCATTTCAGATATCTATCAGGTCAGCGAGATGCTGCAGAAGCAGGATGACCTGAAAGTGCTGCAGGTGAAGGATTATATTAAGAACCCTAAGCCGAACGGTTACCAGAGTCTTCACCTGCTGGTGGAAGTGCCGGTGTTCCTGTCAGACTGTACAGAGCTAGTATGTGTAGAGGTTCAGATCCGTACCATTGCCATGGACTTCTGGGCCAGCCTCGAGCATAAAATTTTCTATAAGTATAGCCAGTCTGTTCCTGAACACTTGACCCTTGAGCTGAAGAATGCAGCCATAAAAGCGAACGAGCTGGATCTGCAGATGGAACGCCTGCACCGGGAGATTCAGGAAATTAAGGATGCCCAGGCGGATGAGGATTCCATAGAGTTCCAGCGGATCATGATTAATAACCAGCAGTTCAATCTGCCTGCCGGCTTTATGAAGCTGCTGGGCGAATAATCACAGCGGTAGTCAGCCGCATCGTATAGCATGTTTTGTATATGTAGCAGCTGCTATCAAAACGAAGTGAATGCTTCCGGAGCAGTTTTGCGCTGATATTCCAGTGCAGCAGCTGCTATCAAAACGAAGTGAATGCTTCCGGAGCAGTTTTGCGCTGATATTCCAGTGCAGCAATGCTATCAAAACTTGTAGGAGGATGTATGATAACAGAGGCCTATATTACGGATCTGGACGGAACACTGCTCACCTCGGAACAGAAGCTTACAGACTATACAGTGCAGGTAATTACAGAAGCGCTTGATCAAGGCGCTATAATCAGTTATGCAACGGCCAGAGGGTATGTCAGCTCAACCCGTGCGGTTTCGCAGATACCCTGGAAATATCCGCTGATTCTGTATAACGGGGCGCTGATCTATGACGGGATCAACGGCAAAGTAATCGACGGATATTGGCTGGACCCCGTTATCTCCGGGGAAATTATCGCTCTCGGACGGGAGCTGGGCGGCATTTCACCATATTATTTCTCACTGGATGAAGCGGACTGTGAACGTGTGCTGCATGAACCGCTGTCGAGAAGCGGTGAGGTACAGTTCTTTAACAGCCGGCCGGGGGACAAACGGTTCCGGGAAGTGAACAAGCTGGAATGTCCTGACGGCTTCAGGACACTGATTATCAGCTACATCGGTTTGCTTGAGGAGCTTCAGCCAATCCGCCAGGCGGTGCAGGAGCGGTTCGGGAATCAGCTGCAGGTCCATTTCATGAAGGACATATACATAGAGGATCATTACTTTCTTGAATTCAGCCATCCAAGGGGCAACAAGAGTGAAGGGCTGAAATTGTGGGCACAGCATGTGGGCGTTGAGACAGGCAACATCACTGTATTCGGTGATCATATTAATGATTTTGGGCTGTTCTCGGCAGCCGGCCGGGGAATAGCTGTGCAGAATGCCCAGCCGGAGCTCAAGGCTCTTGCACATGATGTAATTGGCTCCAATAATGAAGATGGTGTAGGAGCATATCTGGAGCAGACACTGAAATTAAAAAGGGAGCGTGTATCAGGTGAGTGAACACATTATCCGCGCAATTACAGTGAATCAGATTGGATATCCGGCAAAAGGGAGCAAGATTGCCCTGTTTACGGGCGGGGAGCATCAGTTCCGGGTGCTGGATGCCAAAACCCGTACAGCCGTGTACAGCGGAGTGACATCTGCAGCAGCTTGGGACAAGACCAGCGGTGCTGATGTGCATACAGGAGATTTTTCTGCGGTTACGGATTCCGGCAGCTATCTCATTGAAGCAGAGGACGGGACGGTTTCTGCTGAGTTTGTTATTAGAGAGCGTCCTTTTGAGGAGCTGCAGCAAGGATTGTTGAAAGCCTTTTATTTCTACCGCTGCGGTGTGGAGCTGGGCGGAGAATATGCCGGATCTTGGGGGCACGCAGCCTGCCATCTGGCTGAGGGGGCTGTAATTGGCCAGCCCGGCCTGAAGCTGGACAGCAGCGGAGGCTGGCATGATGCCGGGGATTACGGCAAGTATTCCGGTCCGGGGGCCAAGGCTGTTGCCGACCTGCTGCTTGCCTTTGAATGGTATCCTGCTGCATTTACGGATCGCTTCACACTGCCTGAAACCGACGGCAAAACGCCAGATGTGCTGCTGGAATGCAAGGTTGAGCTGGACTGGCTGTTCAAGATGCAGGAGGCTGCCGGCGGCGTGTATCACAAGCTGACCACCGCAAGCTTTCCCGGGCTTGACGTGATGCCGGAGGATGATACGGACGGGCTGTTTTTCTCGCCGGTATCGGCGGCGGCCACCGGAGACTTCGCTGGAGTGATGGCAATGGCTGCAAGAATTTATAAGCCTTGGAATGAGGACTTTGCGGCACGCTGCCTGGCGGCGGCAGAGGCAGCCTGGCAATGGCTGGTGCAGCATCCGGAGGAACCGGGCTTCACCAATCCACCGGAAATATCCACCGGTGAATACGGTGATGAAGTGGATCATGATGAACGCTTCTGGGCCGCGGCTGAGCTCTACCGGACAACGGGCGAAGAGATGTACCACGAAGCTGTTCAGGCGCTGGCCCGGCTGCCCTTCCCGAAATTCGCCCTGGGCTGGGCGGATATGGGCGGCTACGGCACATTTGCTTATCTGCTTACCGGCAAGGATGAGACGGATGAAGAATTATACCGGACACTGCAGGAAGGACTCCTGGCTGAGGCGGACCGGCTGGCTGCGGTAAGCCGACAAGACGGATACCGCATCTCCTTGCGGGAAGAAGATTACATTTGGGGCAGCAATATGCTGGTAATGAATAATGCGATGCTGCTCCTGGCTGCAGAGCGCTTCAGCGGGGAGGCATCCTATGCGGAATGTGCACTGGATCATCTGCATTATCTGCTCGGCCGGAATGTACTGGACATCAGCTACGTGACCGGCTACGGTGACCATCCGGTCCGCCATCCACATCACCGTCCGTCTGTGGGGGACGGGGTGGAGGAGCCGGTTCCGGGGCTTGTGTCCGGCGGGCCGGACCGCGGACTGCATGATGAATATGTCAGGGAGCATCTGCAGGGCAAGCCTGCCGCGCAGTGCTTTGCCGATCATGACCTCAGCTACTCAACGAACGAGGTTACAATCTATTGGAACTCTCCAGCTGTATTTGTGGCAGCGAGGTTTAATGGCGGGTCTTGGCAGGGATGAGCCGTTACAGCGTAGTCAGCCTGGATATGTTTCAGACGCTGGTCAATATTGAAGGCCGGAGAGAGCATGTATGGAGGCCTATTCTGAATCACGAATACAGTGAAGAACGGGCTTTGGAGCTTGGCAGCCTGCTGCTGCGAAGCTATTATGAAACGGCGGCAGAGGTTAGGGAGAAGGGAAGCTTTTGGACCAGTAAAGAGATATACTCTCGCGGCTTCCGGCAGGTTTTCCGGCAGCATGGGGTGGATTTCGATGACATGCAGGCTGTAGAAATCCTGTTTGCACAGCATCGGCTGTCTGCTTTGTATGAAGATACGGAACGGTTTATGGAAAAGGTGTGCCAGGAATATCAGGTTTGCATTGTCAGTGATACAGATACCCTGATGCTTCCGGAATTCTACCTGAACTATCCTGTCACGCTATTTACCTCTGAAAAGTACAAATCCTACAAAAACGACAGCCGCAATCTTATGTTCCATGAGGTCATTACCCATTACGGAGCAGCACCGGAGCAGATTATTCATATCGGAGATACACCGTCAGATGTTTTGGGGGCAGCAAGGGCAGGAATTACTTCATGCTGGATTAACCGGACCGGAGCGTGCTGGGAGCATACGGTGAAGCCGGATTATACCGTGGCTTCGCTGGATGAATGCTATGGCCTCTTATAGCCTGCATTAGTTCTATATTAGGAGGCGTACAATATGAGTGAATATACACCGGATGAGCTTGAACTTTTGTGTTATCCTGCAGGAAGATTTGAGGCGAGGATCTATCTGAATACGGAGGAACGAAATCAGGACATTCAGAAGACCAGCCGGCTGTCGTCAGAATTAAAGGATGCAGTGCTTCCGCTTACTCCCGAGCAGTTGAATACTCCCTATCGTGAAGGGGGGTGGACCGTAAGGCAAGTCGTTCATCACCTGGCAGATACCGGGATGTACGCCTATCTCCGCTTCAAAAAAGGGCTGACCGAGGAACTGCCTCAGATTCCGTCTTACCGGCAGGATCTGTGGGCTGAGCAAAGCGATTATACAGGTGAACCGGTGGAGTCTTCGCTGCAGCTGATAGACAGTCTTAACCGCCGGTTCGTGACCTTGCTGAATTCTTTGCAGGAGGCTGACTTCGAACGGAGCTTTGTGAGTGCCGGTCTTGGAACGCTGAGCCTTGATGCTGCACTGCAAAGATATATCTGGCATAACAATCACCATACTGCCCAGATTATCTCGCTTATCCAGCGAAGCGGATGGTGAATCATACCAAAGAGCAGGCTGCCGGCGGCTTCCCCTGGCACCTGCTCTTTGATTTGTATGCCGTTTCAATAATGTGCAGTCGGCAATGGAACTGGAAAAGAAATCTGGAGGTAGATTCTCCATTCCAATCGTATATAATTAAAGCAAATAAGTCCGGCTGAATAGGGGGTTGAGAGAAATGCCCGGACCAGTAAGAGCAGAGCCCAGACCCAGGAAGAAACTCAGCCTCACGTTGCTGCTCATGGCACTGGTGACTTTGGTGTTCCTGTTAACCACAACCATTCTGCTGATTGGTTCCTACCAGTCCAAAAAGAAATCTCTTATAGAGACAACGCTTAATCTGAATTACACCAATGCGGAAAGAATGAGCAAGACAGTGGACTCGCTGTTCCTTTCGATGCGCAGCAGCCTGCTCTTCAGTGCGGACCAGATTGCCAACCTGGGAGCCGTACCGCCGGCCAATATAGATGCTTATCTTGAGCTTACGCGCAACACCAGCAATTACTTTAACTCGATTGTTCTGATGGATGGCGACGGGAATGTTTTGAATAATTCACCTTCAGATCTGGGTATGGCAGGCCGGCACATTTCTTCTCCCGAGATAAAAGAAATGCTCAGACTAAAAAATTCTTATCTTTCGGCGCCTTTTATTGCCCCGTCGACCGGCAGGATGCTGTTCTTAATGAGTGAGCCGCTATATAACAAAGACAGATATTATCAGGGGCAGCTGGTCGGCGCGGTCTATCTCCAGGATTACAATATTCTGAATATGATTTTCGGAAACAATGAGATAGATGAGACAGGGGCTTATTACTATATCGTCAGCAGAGAAGGACGGTTGCTTTATCACCCGGAGACCAGCAGACTAAATGAGGATGTAACCAGAAACAGGGTTGTCGCGCAGCTGATGCAGGGCAAGAGCGGCAGTATGCAGGCGGAAAATACTAAAGGTGTATCCATGCTTGCGGGTTTTTCATCTGTTCCCTCCAATGGCTGGGGTGTTGTTGTTGCTTCACCGGCTGACGCTATCCAGCAGCAGCTGTTAGGGCATATGCACAAAATATTAGTGTATACCCTTGTTCCGTTCGTCGTTTTGCTGTTCTGTGTATTTGTCCTTGCACATCAGCTGGCCAAGCCGTTTGTGGTACTTGCTGACCTGGTCAACAGAATCGGCAAAGAAAAGGTCGAGCTGCCCGAGCTGAAGCCTCATTGGAACCGTGAGGTTGATCTGCTTACAACGGCTGTGGTGCTGGCCTTGAAAGATATCCAGAAGCAGACAGATCTTCTGACCCAGGAAGCGAGGACAGATCTGCTAACCGGCCTGACGAACCGCAGGGCGCTGGATAACAGCATCAGCCAGTGGATCGCCGCGAGAGTTCCGTTTTCAGTTATTGTTCTAGATGTGGATAGATTCAAATTTGTAAATGATACGTATGGCCATCTGGCCGGTGACGAGGTGCTGCGCCGGGTAGCTGATATTCTCGCAGCCAACATCCGTCCCGGCGATGTCTGTGCCCGTTACGGCGGTGAGGAGTTTGTGCTGCTGCTTCCCCGGACCAAGGCGGAGAATGCTTACATCGTGGCTGAACGAATTCGTAAGACGCTGGAGGTGACGGAGGTTCCCCTGCCGATGACGGTTACCTCCTCACAGGGCATTGCCCATTACCCTACGCATGGAAGAAACCGGGAGGAGCTGCTGGGAAGGGCGGATGAGGCCTTGTATACAGCCAAGCATAACGGAAGGAACCTGACGGTTATATATGGTGAATAAGGCAGAGGAGCATCTTTTCCCGGAAAAGATGCTTTTTGTGGTACGCCCAGCATGGGCGTCATCTCTAGGGTGAAAGTCCCGAACGGGGGCTGGCAAGCGCCTACCGTTAGCCAAGGGCAAGGGTGTCC
>NZ_JARXXP010000010.1 GCF_029893965.1 Paenibacillus sp. PastM-3 | reverse complement strand
GTTGTCTCGACAACCTCATTCTAAGGGAGAACTCTCAACATGGCTTTTATTAATGTTTACCAGCAGCCATTTTACACAATTATATGGACTCTACTTTTTCGGCTGAATTAAGTGACTTATTTCCACCTAATTACTCTGAAGAGTACATTTTAATCAAATTAGATGGCGAAAATCCAATTAATTGGTTTTTGGATTACACGGGCGTGCTAGCCTAGGCAGGTGTGCGCTTGTTTATTTAGGCGTGAGTCCGCCTGAGGGCGGAGAATGCGATCCTTTGCCCCGGAACCGCCCGAATCAAAGGCGTTTCTGCCTTTGAAGCCGCGGAATCCCCCGAATCAGCCCGGATCCCGCCATCGTCATCGCTGCGACTGCTCCAGTGCTGGTCAGTGCAGCCGCCGGAACTGATCCGGTGTTGTGCCGGACTGCTTGCGGAAGGTGGCTACGAAGTGGCTGACATCGCGGAAGCCGACCAGCTGGGAGATGGCTTTGACAGTCATAGCCGGTTTGCTGACCAGTAATTCCTTGCTCTTGCGGATCCGCAGGCGTACAAAATAAGCGTAAGGAGAAAGTCCGAAGGTCTGCAGAAACAGGCTGTTAAGATGGCGGCCGGACACATCAAGCTGTGATGCAAGGTCGTACAGGCCGATAGACGGATCGCCGTAATGGCTGTCCATCCACTTCAGGAGCGGCTGAAGCTTATCGACATTCCGGGAGATGGAGGTATTGTTATGCAGGTGCCCGTACTTGTTAAGCGTCAGCAGGAAGCGGTAGGCATCGGTGGACACGCCCAGGCTGAACATGTCTGCAGCAGCATCATGCCGGTCCAGCATATCCTGCAGCATCCCGTTCAGCGGGGATTCATTCTCCCAGCGGTAAAAAGAATTCCTGTGCATGCCTGCAGATTCAAGGATGTGCCGGGATGAGCTGCCGCCGAAGGTGAGATAGTAAGTGCACCAGTTCTGTGACGAGAGCGCCTCATACCTGTGCGGAGTGCCTGGCAGCAGCAGTATGCCGCTGCCTTCGGACAGCGTGAGGTTCTTGTCCTCGAAATGGATGATCCCTTCGCCGGAAGCGGTCTGCAGCCAGTGATAGACGTAATAGCCGTCCGGCCGCGAAACTTTTTCCTGGTCAGGATTATAGCCCATGCTGTCCAGTGTAATTGGCAGATGCTCCCCGCCTTCGCGGGCGAATACAATTCTGCGCGGGGGTGAAGCTAACAATAGAAGTCACCTCTGTGTAATGCCATATTATTATATGTTATGGCGCTAATTTTATATTTATAGCGGTAAGTTTAAAGGTTAAACTAAGTATATACTTATACTATAAAGGAAGTGCGATACGTGATCAACAATAAATTACCGAAAATCTGGTACGGCGGTGATTATAATCCCGAGCAGTGGGATGCCCCGGTATGGGCAGAGGATGAACGGATGTTTAAGCTGGCCGGGATTGATGTAGCAACGATTAACGTCTTTTCCTGGGCGATGATTCAGCCTTCTGAAGATACATATGATTTCTCGGAGCTGGATGAGCTGATGGACCGGTTATATAAAAATGGAACTTATGTATGTCTGGCAACGGGAACGGGGGCACATCCGGCATGGATGGCACACCGCTATCCTGAAGTGACCCGGGTTGACGTCCAGGGAAGAAAACGTAAATTCGGCGGACGCCATAACTCCAATCCGAACAGCCCGGTATACCGCAAATATTCGGCCAGGCTCGCCGGCAAGCTGGCTGAACGTTATAAGGACCATCCGGCGCTGCTGATCTGGCATATTTCCAATGAGTACGGCGGTTATGATTATTCCGAGCAGTCTGCAGCGGCCTTCCGGGTCTGGCTGAAGGACCGTTACGGCACGCTGGACGGGCTGAACAAGGCATGGAATACCAAGTTCTGGGGTCATGTCTTCTATGACTGGGATGAAATTGTGGTGCCGAATGAGCTGAGTGAGGAATGGAACGGGAACCGTACCAACTTCCAGGGCATTTCCCTGGATTACCGGAGGTTCATGTCTCACAGCCTGCTGGAATGCTACAAGCTGGAAAAGGAGGCAATCCGGGAGCACAGCCCTAATATTCCGGTAACCACCAACCTGATGGGCTTCTATCCGGAGCTGGATTATTTTGAGTGGGCCAAGCATATGGACGTGATCTCCTGGGATAACTATCCGGCGCTGGATACTCCGGTCAGCTTTACGGCGATGACGCATGATCTGATGCGCGGATTGAAGAACGGCCAGCCGTTCATGCTGATGGAGCAGACGCCGAGCCAGCAGAACTGGATGCCGTACAACTCGCTCAAGCGCCCGGGCGTGATGCGTTTATGGAGTTACCAGGCTATAGCGCGCGGGGCGGACACCGTGCTGTTCTTCCAGCTGCGCCGCTCTATCGGTGCCTGCGAGAAGTACCACGGTGCCGTTATCGAGCATGTCGGCCACGAGCACACCCGCGTCTTCCGTGAATGTGCAGAGCTCGGCCGGGAGCTGGAGCTGCTTGGCGATGAGCTGCTGGACGCGCACAGTGCGGCGCAGATCGGTATTATCTATGACTGGGAGAACCGCTGGGCGCTTGACCTCTCGAGCGGACCGACCGTTGCCCTTGATTATGTAAAAGAAGTTCATAAATACTATGATGCGCTCTACCAGCAAAATATCGAAGCCGATATCATCGGTGTGGAAGAAAACCTGTCCAGGTACAAAGTGGTAATCGCACCGGTAATGTACATGATCAAGCCGGGCTTTGCCGCCAAGGTTGAGGCTTTTGTCAAGGCAGGCGGTACCTTTGTGACCACCTTCTTCAGCGGGATCGTCAATGAAAATGATCTGGTTACAGTAGGGGGCTATCCGGGAGAGCTGCGCAAGGTGCTCGGCATCTGGGCGGAGGAGATCGATGCGCTGCTGCCTGAGATGAGCAATGAAATCGTAATGAGCAGTGACTGGGGAGCATTAAGGGGCACTTACAGCTGCAATTTGCTCTGCGATCTGATTCACTCTGAAGGCGCAGAAGTGCTGGCCCGCTACGGATCGGACTTTTACAAGGGCATGCCGGTATTGACCGCGAACAGCTTCGGGGAAGGCAAAGCTTACTATGTGGCTTCCAGCCCGGAAGCCGGCTTCCTGCACGGCTTCCTCACGAATCTGTGCGAGGAGAACGGCATCAAGCCGCTGGTTAAGGCACCGGAGGGCATCGAGTCCGTTCAGCGTGTGAAGGACGGCGTATCGTATCTGTTCCTCTTGAACCACAAGGAGGAGGAGCTTGGCGCGGATACCGGAACAGCGGAGCGCACCAATCTGCTTACCGGCGAAACCTGCAGCGGCACGGCCATGGTTCCGGGCCGGGGTGTTCTGATTTTGTCTGATAAGAAGTAAGACGAATCCAAGAATTTGAATATGCAACAACCGGCAAATTTCCTGATACGGAAGCTTGCCGGTTTTTTGTATATCAATGACCGCTGTATTCTTGTTACTACTCGGTAAATGAACCGAAATCCGTAATCTTGAGATCATATTTGAAGCTGATCCGGGAGCGGCTGAACGTTTCGTCCCAATGAGCCTTAACCTTATTCCATGCCTGGGGCTGCTGGATGCTGAGCGTTTTTGAAAATCCGGCCACATCCGCTTTGTAATCCTGCTGCAGCTTGCCGATCATATGCTCCATCATCTGCTTCAGCTTGTCTTGGAAAATCTTACTCGCCCTTTTCGTATTATCATCTGAAGACAGGGGGCTTGAAGTGTTCCACGTTTCAATCAGCCGGCCCTCTGTCTTGAGGGATACCTCAAACAGAATTTCATCCCCCTCAGTACGGGCCTTGATTTTGCTCTTCATCGCTTTCATCTCATAGGTCATCGGCTCATTGTCCCAGTCATAGGCTTTAATGACGCCGCTATCACCCTTGCCTGTCAGCCATGAGAGGCATTCAGTGTCTTCCTGATTCAGGTTGCCGACCCAGTGCCCCGTGTCTCCCTTAACCACCGCAGCTCCGGCAAACTCGGTCTCGCCATCCGCAGTAACCAGATTTTGCAGCGCAAAGCTCCGCTTGGAGTATATGAGTGCGTCCAGTTTAGAGAGAATCATCGGACTCATCACTTTACTTGTTCTTCTCTGGTTGCGGAGCATCTGCCGGATATGAACGGAAGGGATTACATCACTGCGCTTGGAGAACATCGTCGCCTCTGCCCGGCCCTGGCTGATAAAAACCAAAGAACTGGGGCGGATGTCATTGTCACGGAGCACAAAATCCATCAGCTGCTCTATCGACTGCTGCTTCAGCAGCTCAGCTGAGATAACGATGACTTTCAGATGATGGCCGACGATCGGACGTTCGTTCCGGATGGAGAACTGGCGGAAAATCTCTAGCACAGAATCACCAGTACCCGAGACATTCTGGTAAGGCGTGCCCTGCTGGCCGCCCTGCTTGTCCGTACTCCCAATAGTCTTCACCGGCACAACCTGAATCGTTGCCGTAATCTTGTTCTGTTTGGAATAGGTGATCCCCTTATCCTCCAGCTCCTGTTCCGCTTTGGTCAGCTCTCCCTTATCAAGGGCGAGACCGACATAAAGCGCCAGATCTTCGATCTCCTTGCTGCTCCAGCATCCGGTCTGGGTGGCGGCAAGCAGGGAGAGACAAAGGATAAGCGGAAGCAACCGTCTATACATGCTGCTTCAGTCCTTTCGCGCGGATAAGCCAGATGATGGAGAGCAGCACGGGCAGCAGCAGAAACAGTACGAGCCCCATCCTGCCAATGAAATCCCCCAGACTGAACACATCATTAACGGTTTTAGGAATCATCGCCGAGATGAAAATGACCGGAACCAGCATATAGATCACCGGATGAACCTTTAGCTTCAAGATCTGGGAAAGGCCCAGCGAGGCCTGAAAAAAGAAGCTGCAGAAATTGCAGAACATTTGCATTAGCCAGATCACCATCAGCGGAAATTCCATGCGCTCGAACAGAAAGCCGCTGATTTCAAAGCTGCGGATCAGGTCGAACGTCGGCCAGGTGCTTGTAATAGAAGAATCAATGGAGAGCCCGCCGATGACCATGATTACTGTCAATAGATACAGCCCGATCGGAATGCCGATGCCGATCAGCATTGTTTTTACTGCCTGCCCCGGCTTCTGCATAAACGCCACAAGCGTCAGGACGACTTCACAGCCGCTGTACACGAGGACGGTTGATTTCAGACCGTGAATGACAGGCATTATTCCGTTTCCGAGGACAGGGCGCAGATTGTCGAGATCGAACAGCCGGAAGCTGAGTGCGTAGCAGATCATCAGGGTCATGATGCTGATCGGGAATACGATCTGGAACACTCTGGAAATGGAATTGATACCGCCATAGACAAGATAGGTTCCTGCCCAAATAAACGGGAGTACAATTGCCCAGATGGGGGTGCCCTCAAGCAGGAAAAACAGTGTGACTTCCGCCAGCGAACGGATTTCAAAGCCGGCCAGGATCAGAAAATAAAGAATCAGCAGCAGGCAGAGTACTGCACCGGGCACCCGGCCGATGATTCTGCCCGCATACTGGAATATGGTTTTGCCGGGAAACTGCTGGCTGATCTTTACCATCAGGGTAACCACCGCCATTACGATGATGCCGCCCAGCGTGACAGACAGCCAGGAATCCGGAGTCTTGACAGCTTCACTTACGCCCCGCGGCAGGGTCAGAATCCCGGCGCCAAGCACGGTGTTATTAAGGAATACGGCTGCTTGTGTAGCGGTGATTTTGTCATCTGTACGGGTAAACATTGCATGGCTCCTCTCTTGCAAGGTGTTTATGACTTCCTTCTACTATTCTGCGTCTTCATCATAACCGGCCTGCGCTTCATGAGGCTGAGCGGTGAACGGAAGAACAGATCCTTCCAGTCACTGAGCCGGAAAGGGGATACTGGTGTCAGGTAAGGCACACCGAAGCTTTTCAGTCTGGTGAGATGGCTGCAGAGCAGCAGGAAGAACAGAATCGTGCCGAACATCCCCAGAAGCGCAGCAAAGCCCATTCCGACAAAGCGGAGCAGCCGCAGTGTAAGTCCGGCGCTGTACATCGGGATGGAGAACGAGGAGATGGCGGTGACTGCGACAACAATGACCAGAAACGGGCTGACAATCCCGGCATTTACCGCGGCATCGCCGATAATCAGACCGCCGACGATACCCATCGCCGGTCCGACCGGCTTGGGCAGCCGGATACCGGCCTCACGCAGAATCTCGATGGAAATCTCCAGAATCAGGACCTCGATCACGGAAGGAAAGGGAACGTTCTGCCGGGTCTCGATAATGGATAGTGCGAGCTCCGTCGGAATCAGCCCAGGATGAAAGGAAATGAAGGAAATATACAGAGCCGGAGCCATCAGTGCCAGAAAACAGGCGGCGAAGCGCAGCATCCGGATCAGGGAACTGGGCAGCCAGCGCTCATAATAATCCTCCGGTGACTGGAGCAGCATACTGAAGGTTACCGGAACAATCAGCGCGAATGGCGTACCGTCCAGCAGAATGGCAATCCTGCCCTCCAGCAGGGCATTGATTACCCGGTCAGGCCGTTCAGTATTCTGCACCTGCTGAAATGGGCTCAGGTAGTTATCCTCGATCAACTGCTCGATATATCCGGATTCCGCCAGGAAATCGATATCCAGCTTGCTGATACGTGTCTCTACTTCCTTGAGCAGCTCCGGATTCACAATGTCCTTCATGTAAGCCAGGACAAGATCCCTCTGTATCCGGGTGCCCGCCCGGTATGAGACCATCTCCAGCTGATCATTGAAGCCCTGGCGGCGCAGGATGGAGGTATTCACACTGAGCACCTCCGAGAAGCCGAGCCTTGGCCCGCGCAGCAGCGCTTCCGATACCGGCTCGCCAAGCGTACGGTCAGTGCTGGCGGGCGGCTCAATCAGCAGGCCCTGCGGCAGGCCTTCAACCAGCAGCCCGGCATGTCCGAACAGGACGGACTGGTTGAATATGGTCAGATCGCTGGCTTCACTGAGCTGGCTGAAGGGCAGTCCCGGCACGGTCATCCCTTGAGCCGACAGTGACTCGTCGGTCGCTTCAGACATCAGATACTGCAGGATCTGCAGGTTCAGCTGCCTGTCGTCCTGCATACCGTCAACGAAGATAAGCACAGCCTGCCGCTGCACCCGGGTCATGGTAAATTCTTTAAAGTGAAGATCGGAGTTTCTGCCGATAGTATCCTTAATATAGTTAAGGTCGGCGGCATAGTCGCCGCTGAATCCCCGCGGAGCAGGGGCGGGATCAACGCCAGCCGGAGCGGCAGACTGTCCTTTGGACGGATTGGCATTTTTGGTACCCGGTGATTCCACGGCTCTGCCACTGCCTACCAGCGAATACAGTCCTTTATAAAGACTGTTTGCGAGAAGGGGGAACAGCAGGGCAATGCCTGCCTGGCCAAACACTGCCCAGCCCGGGATATAGGACATGATAGTAGCAAGCAATGGGATCACCCGACTTTTCTGGAGTAGACAGCTGTGTATATGAAGTTTTCCAAAGACTGCTTCAATTTAGTCAATTCTGTTAAAAAATATGTCCGGCACGCAAAAAAAGAGGCTGGCTCCCTTTCAGGATTCCATCCTCTTTCCTGGTTTATTTGCCGCCTCCGCCGAAACCGAAGCCGCCTGAACCAACCGTAATTTTCACTGCTGTGGCAGTATCTGTCTGCAGGGTGTATTGGATAACATCATCAGCCTTGAGATCCGTAAGAGTTAATGCAGCCTCCTTCTGCTGCCCGTTCTCATAGGTAACGGAGACATACTCCGTATCGGCGGTGACGGTAATGTCAGTCGTCTCTTCCGAGAAATTTTGCATCATGCCGCCCATGCCGCTCTGGCGTCTGCCGCCCTGCTGGCCGGCTTCACCGCTTTGTGCGCCACCTTCGGGAGGAGTGCCTTGCTGGCCGTCAGCTTGTTGTCCGTCTTTGCCGCCCTCCGGCGGTGTGCCCTGTCCTTCAGGCGGTGTGCCTTGTCCGCCTTCACCGTTAGTCTGCGGCCGTCCTTCCGGCATTTGCGCGGTATACAGGGTGATGGTGCTGCCGCTGATGCTTTTGATTTTACCGATATTCATTCCAGACCTGTTCATGCCGTCCGGTCTTTGCCCGCCCGTTCCAGGCTGAACGGCAGTACTGTTTGTCCCGGTTCCGGCGTTTTGGCTGACGGCAGAGTGTGAGGCTGTGTTTCCGCTCCCGGAGCTGCAGCCTGCCAGCAGAACGGCGGCAATCAGGCCGGTGGCCAGCCTGTAAGGCATGTGCTTTTTCATGTCCGATTCTCCTTTAATATGGAAGGTTCAACTGAAATCCGTGGTTACTATAGCAAATGTTCCTGAAAGCCGGCTTAAAGCCGGCATCCTGTAATCTCCGGGAGAAGCGGGTAAGCAATTGTTATATAATGAGAGATAGAATGCGAAAACGAAAGAGAAACCGTTCAGAAATGAGGAGCACATGACAACTCTACTGGTAACAGGCTACCGTGCGCATGAGCTCGGGATTTTTGACAATAAGCATCAGGGCATTCCCTATATCAAAAAAGCGCTGGAAAACCGGCTCATCCCGCTGATCGAGGACGGTGTGGACTGGGTGATTACGCCCGGACAATACGGTGTGGATCTCTGGGCCTGCGAGGTGGTGCTGGAGCTGAAACGGCTGTATCCGCAGCTGAAGCTGGGGATCATAACCGCCCATGCCAATCCGGAAGAGAAGTGGAAGGAGGACAAACAGAACGAATACCGGCGGATTGTGGCGGGAGCGGATTATTACGGGGCAGTCAGCAATGCGCCGTATGACGGGAGCTGGCAGTTCAGGGCCAGGGATGAGCTGCTATTCCGCAAAAGCGATGCCATTCTCCTGTTCTACGACGAGGAGGCGGCCGAAGGTAGTGCCAAATTTATGAAGGAACGGGCGCTGAAGCTGCATGCGGAGAGTGACTACGGATTCTATCTGATGCTGGCGGAGGAGATTCAGAATATTGCGGATGAAGAGAGCCGGAGCGATTATGAGTAGTGCCATTTAATTTAACCGGAAAAAGAGGGAGGCGGCCCGTTCAGTGATTGTCCCGGCGGCATGGTCATTATCCGGGCGGCTTCACGGGAAGAAGCCGTCCGGATTGCCGAACGTGATCCTTATGTCACTACAGGCATCCGCAGCTATGAGCTGCGTACCTGGGAGCTGTCACACGCAGGCAACAGGCACATGGGCATAGCTGCGGAGTAAGCGGATTGGCTGCCGGCTTAAATGAAGCTGCGCAGTGAAGGAGCTTTACGCACCTTATAATGCTGCTCATAGGCATATGCCAGCTTGATCAGCAGCGGCTCTTGATAGGCTTGTGCAGAGAACGTGACTCCGAACGGAGCCCCGGCCGAGGTATAGCCGGAAGGTACAACGATGGACGGGTAGCCGGATCTGGAAGTGATTCTCGCGCCAAAATCGGCCGGGAACAGCAGCGCATCCAGCTGGTGCTCTTTCATGGCAGCATCTATACCCTGTTCCTTGCAGAGCCGCAGATCAGTAGCCCGGTCGCGCAGATACTGCGGTTCGGTCAATGTGCCGGAGGAGGTGTACTCAGCATCTATCAATGTAGATTGTCCATAACGCAGCGTCTCCTGCGGATGGGCATGGTTAAAGTCGATGATGTCCTTCAGCGTCCGCATTTTTGCCCCGGGTCCGAGCTTGGCCAGGTAAGCATTAAGAGAAGTCTTGAACTCGTTCAGCACAACGGAGGAATATTTGATCTCCCGTGCGGTGCGGATATCAGCCGGATCAATAATGATTGCCCCAAGCTCGCGCATCTTCGCTACAGAAGCGTTGAAGAGAGCCAGCTGTTTCTCCGTCAGCTCTTCAAAATAATAATCCCGCGGAATTCCGATCCGCGCCCCTTTCAGCCCGCCAGGGTCAAGAAAAGCTGTATAGTCCTCATGTACCCTGCCGGTGCTTGTCCCCATTGCAGCATCGCTGTCATCCCGGCCGAGCATGGCGTTCAGCAGCAGAACGGCGTCGCGGACGGTTCTGCCCATCGGGCCGGCCGTATCCTGTGTGTTCGAGAGCGGCAGAATGCCGGAACGGCTGAGCAGGCCAACGGTCGGCTTGATGCCGACGATCGAGCCGAGATTACCGGGATTAAGAATGGAACCCGACGTTTCCGTGCCTACTGACACCGTGCAGAAATTGCAGGCAACGGCGACAGCGGATCCGGCGCTGGAGCCGCCGGTCGGTGTGGAGATATTATAGGGATTCAGCACCTGTCCG
The DNA here is from genome assembly GCF_029893965.1 of Paenibacillus sp. PastM-3. Taxonomy (GTDB): domain Bacteria; phylum Bacillota; class Bacilli; order Paenibacillales; family Paenibacillaceae; genus Paenibacillus_AQ. The sequence goes on along the minus strand of NZ_JARXXP010000010.1, from coordinate 184,750 downwards.
CCGCGCGAGCTGTAGCCTGAGGGCATTCCGTTCGTCATGAAATTGGCGAATTCCGTCATGTTGGCTTTGCCCATAATAACGGCTCCGGCTTCGCGCAGCTTCTGTACAATGAAGGCATCCTCGCCGGCAAAAGAATCCGCAAGCGCCAGCGATCCGGCGCTGGTATGCATTTTATCCCCTGTATTGATATTGTCCTTGAGCAAGACCGGAATGCCGTGCATCGGCCCCCGCGGCCCCTGAAGCGTACGCTCGTGATCCAAAGCTTCGGCGATGAACAGCGCATCGGGATTGATCTCCAGTACGGAGTTAATCGTCAGGCCGTTTTTGTCATGCTCGGCAATGCGTTCGTAATACATGAGCACCAGCTGCCGGGAAGTGATTTCTCTGGCGTCAAGTGCAGCTTGAATCTCCGGAATAGTAGCCTCTACAATCTCAAAACTCATGCGGGTTCACGCTTCTTTCTCTCTTTGGATTTGGAGTGGTCCTGCGGTCTTCTCCTTCATCTAACCATAGTTTCAGGTCTGTTGATAGAGCTGTCTCCGGATTTTTTTGACGGCGGGCATTCCACTTTTGGTGTATAATCCCACATAAAGTTTATACGGGAGGATTACCTTGTGAATAAATGGGGAAAAGGTGTGCTGGCTGCGCTGTTTACGTTTAGTCTGGCAGGTTGTGCTGGTGGCGGAAGCACGGATGCAAAGCTTCCGGACGCGGAAGAGTTAATGGATAGAATCGCTGAAGCAGGCAGCGGGCTGAACAGCTATGTCCAGGAGTCGCGGTCCAAGATTACAACGGGAACATCTCCCGACACGGGGGCTGCTGATTTTACCTCAGAAACGGCAACAACATCAGAGTATATTTTGAGCCCGCTGCAGTTGCACCAGTCAGGCTCCACAATCGTAGAAGATAAGGAACCGATGGATGCAGAGTCCTATTTGACGGACAGCGGCTTCTATATGTATTACAACGGTTTTTGGCGGAAAATGCCGGATACTATGCTGGAAGACTTGAAATTTGCTGCGGAGGTACAATCCAGCCCAGTGCGGCGAATGGAGCAGCTGAAGACAATCCTTCCTTATGTGACCGTGTCCGAGGAAAAGGACGAATATGTTCTGAGCGCTCAGCTGTCCGGTGAGGAGACCAAGGATTTGGAGAGCTTTTATAAGCTTCAGTACAGCAATGACAATTTAGCCGGGGAGCAGCTTGCGCTGGTCAAGAGCATGAGTCTTGAATACCGCGTGAATAAGCAGACGTACTGGCCAACCGGGACCGTCGAAGAGCTGGTAACCGAAGAGTCGTTGGAAGGGGAGGGCACCTACAGGGAAGTGAAGCAGACAACCTCAATCGGGCTATATAACACCGTTAAGGAGATAGTGATTCCCGAGGAAGCGCTAAACGCAGCAGAGTAGACGGCGTTTAGCGCTTCCTCACGGCCGAAGTCAACGGTAAAAGTACCGTTTGAATGAGCGGAAAGCGGCCTCGCGGCTGCAACCAAAAAACCTGTACCCCGCAGCATCCGCTGCAGCGTACAGGTTTTTGGTACTTCACAGCGGAGGTCTAGTTCCCTGCCGGGCGGAAGCCCTCTTCCGCCAGATATTCTTCAGCTTCTTCGCTGGTTTCAAAAGCCATCTCCAGCTGCAGACCGGCGTACAAATACCACAGATCCTCTTCGAATCTGAGGCTCAGCGTGTGGCCGTCAGCGTTAACCCAAAGGGTCTCTGTACCGGCAGCTGCCGCCGCTTTTTTCTTGCGTTTGCTTGGGGCAGGAGCCTCCGGAATATACATCGACAAGGAGGCGATGGAAGCCTCGATCAGCCCGCGCAGTTCAGCCTCGGAATATTCGCGGATATTCACCAGCCCTTTGCCGTCCGTTTCGTAGCCCCGCAGCAGCCCGGCATAGACAAAGCCGTTGCCGTTCGGATGCAGATGGGAGGCGACGGTCTTCTTCTCATGCCGGCTTCCCTCGAAATGGTAGTTCACCCGGCCGAGCGAGACATTTCTCCGCTCAAGCTCAGGGTATGAATCAAAGATCGCTAATTTCTGTTCAAAAGTAAGCATAGACAGCCTCCGGTTCACGGTTCATCTTAATCTAAAGCCCGTGCAAGTGATTATACCATGTGCGCAGGCCGCGGTACTACTGCTTCGCCCGCGTGGTGCCATTGCTTCCGCGCCTGTACGGGCGCTAGGGCTGAAGCGGAAGCGTGAGCACAAACGTACAGCCTTCAGCCGGAGGTTCGCCGAGCCTGAGGCTGCCGCCCATCGCCTCAGCCAGCAGGCGGCTGAAGGTCAGGCCGAGCCCGAGGCCGCGCAGCTGGCTCTGCTTGCTGCTGCTGCGGAAGAAGGCCTCGAAGACCCTGTCCCTGATATCCGGGGCTATGCCTGGCCCGTCATCAGTAATGCAAATCTCTACATATCCCTGTGGAACCCTGCTGAGCTTAACCGTCAGCTGCAGCGGCTCTCCCGCCGGTGCGGCCTGCACGCTGTTGTTCAGCAGATTGACAATAATCTGCTGGATGCGCAGCGGGTCACCCCGCACATACAGCGGCTTCTCCGGCAGCTCAAGCACCGGCTCGTTCACCTCTTCAGTCTGTGTCAGCCTCCACTGGTAGATGATTTCCGATAGGAGCGGAACTGCGTCTATCCGGTCATGGCGGACAGCAACGATGCCGGCGGTCAGGGCGTTGTAATCCAGCAGATCGGCGACCATGCGCTGCAGCCGGCCCGCCTCCTGCAGGGCGATGTCGAGGAACTCATCCGCCTCGTCACCCTCAACGACACCCTCCCGCACGGCGTGGACCAGTCCTTTGATGGAGGTGACCGGCGTCTTCAGCTCATGGGATACTCCGGCCAGCATGACCGCCCGGGACTGCTCGAACTGCTGCAGCTTGCCCGACATCTCCTGGAAGGAGACAAGCAACTCATGAATCTCCCGCTCTTTGGCTCCTGTATCCAGAATGATGTTATATTCACCGCTGCTGATCTGCGAAGCGGCGGCGGCTACCCGCTGAATCGGTTTAGCCAGCTTGCCGGATAACAGATAGATGGTCAGCCAGCTGAGAATAATCAGGAACAGAACAATGATGGAGAAGAAGATAATCTCCTCCTGCGGAATATGCCGCAGCGAGCGTTTGGACTGTAGCACGATAACCTGCCCCAGTGTCTCGCCGCCTTCCTGGATCTGGGCAACCGCAGCCTTGAATTCCGGACTGCGGGCATCAGTCAAGGTGTCGTTAAGCTTGTAATGCATTTCTTCCTGGGTCAGCGGCGGATCGGAGAACAGCAGCTTGCCCGCCGGGTCTGTCACAATGACGCACATTTCCAGTGATACCTTGAAGAACCGCTTCCGGTCTTCGACCAGCTTGGCCAGCGTCGGGCTGATCTGCATCTTCCCGTCACTGCTGACGCTGCGGTCGGCAATTTCCTGGGCCAGCAGGCCGGTCGTCTGCATCCGGTTGTTCATCGCTTCCTGCTGAATCCACCAGAAGGTCAGCAGTGCCGTCAGCAGCAGCCCGGTGCTGATAATGATGATGTAGCGGAGCGTCCAGTAGGTGAGAATGGAAGTGCGTTTCCGCGGTTTTGTTATTCGGTCCATAGCTGATACCCCGTCCCGCGCAGGGTGCGGATTTCCCCTTCTGAAGCAGGCCAGTGCGAGAGTGCCTGCCGCAGCCGCTTGATCGACAGGTCAACAGCGCGGTCACTGCCGTCATAGTCCATCTCCCACACCTGCTCAATCAGCTGTTCACGGGTGCAGATCTGGTTTGGCCGTTCAGCCAGAAACAGCAGCACGGACATGTCGCGCGGGCTGAGATTGACCTCAGCCCCGTTCAGGAAGATGCTGCGTGCGCTGAAGTCAACGAACAGGCTGCCGAAATGGCGTTTGCCGCTGCCGTCAGACCACTGGGAAGGGCGGCGCAGCACCGCATTTACACGGGCGACGACCTCCTCGGGAATAAACGGCTTGGACATATAATCGTCCGCACCGCCGTCAAGCCCGGCCAGCCGGTCCTTGATGCCGTCCCGGGCAGTCAGCATGATGACCGGGCAGCTGCTGATTTTGCGGATCTGGCCCAGCAGCTCGAAGCCGTCCATTTCCGGCAGCATAATGTCTAGCAATATAAGAGAAGGGGGCGATACCCCGAACGCTTCGAGTGCCGTCCGCCCGTCGGCGGCACGGGTGACGTGGTAGCCCGCTTTTTTCAGGTAGGCGCTAAGCACGCGGGCAATGGCTTCTTCATCTTCAACAATCAGAACGGATTTCAGGTCATAGCCCTCCTTTTGCGGACTGATCAATCCGAAGTACTTAAAATCACGACCATTTTACCACATTACACCGCATGGTGCTTCGACTTATTCCCGACATATTGCTCTGCTAGAATGGGTTCAAGCCGGACAAGGCAGAGAGAAAATACATGGATGGAGGGAATAATAATGAAGAAAAAAACATGGATATGGACAGCCGCTGGTGTCGTTGCCGCAGGAGCCATTGCAGCCTTTGTGCTCTTGAACAACAGCTTGGGCAATAACGTGGAAATCGAGTCGGTTATTCCTGCACAGGAACAGACAACAGCTAACTCGGGAACGGCAGCAGCGAATGCGGGAGAGACGGCAGGCGCAGCGGTTACCGCAGAACAATTGAACGGTGCATGGAGCGTAGCGGATACATCGAAGGTATATTGGTCGGTTACAACTTCCCAGGAAACAGTGAATTTCGTCAATCCGTCGGTTACAGGGACATGGAATGTTAATCTGGAGGATGCAGCGGCAATGACCGGTGAAGGTGCAATTGAGATGAGTGCGCTGGATTCCGGAAACGGACAACGGGACGAGCATGTAAAAGCGGCCGACTACCTGGATGCAGCCCAGTTCCCGCAGTCGACCTTCGTCGTAAGCTCCTTCTCCGAGCTGCCAGCCGAATGGACGGAAGGTACAGCGGTGCCTGTGCAGATGCAGGGAACGCTGACCGTTAAGGGAATTGACAAGGACGTTGTGTTTGATTCGCAGGTGGTATACAGCGGAGGACAGCTTATGCTGTCAGGAACAACAACGGTTACCTTTGCCGACTTCGGCTTGACCAGTCCCCACAACATCGTAATGGAAACGGAGAATGACCTTGAGGTGCGTCTGGAGCTTGTGCTGAACAAGTAACATTTAATATAAATGGACAATATTTTTATTAAATAGCGCATGAAAAACGAGCCCGTTCCGCTTCCGGAACGGGCTCGTTTGTGTTTGATCCTGCGAATCCCGGCACACACCAGCCTGCTGGTTAATAGATACTTCCTTTGGCTAATCTCCCTGCTCCTGATCCGTTTCAGCTCCGTCTGCAGCTACACCGTCCGCCGTGTTCTCCGCCTGCGGAAGGCTCTTCTTGGGTATACCGTCCAGGCCGTATTCCCAGTCATAAGCGTCAAAAATTTTGCGGGCTACCGGAGCAGCACTGTTGGAGCCGAAGCCGCCTTCAGGGATAACTACAGCGACGGCCAGCTTGGGCTTGTCGCGCGGGGCAAAGGCGATGAATACGCCGTTATCGGCCAGGTGGCTGCTGCTCTTCCCGTTTACCGTTACACCATACTGCTGCTGGGACGTACCGGTCTTGCGGGCGAAATCATAGGGGAAGTCTTTAAATGCACTGACGGAAGTGTTCATCCCCTTGATGACCTCACGCCAGTAGGCCTTATCAAATTTAACCTCATTCAGGATCTCCCTGCCGAAGGTTTTGACAGTATTGCCGGCTTGATCTGTTATTTTGCTGACAAGCTGCGGTTTGATCCGCACACCTTGGTTAGCCAGAGTGGAAGCATACTGGGCGAGCTGCAGCACCGTATATTGGCCCTGCTGCCCGAATGAAGCAAAGACCAGTGCCGACTGGGCACCGCCCCCGCCACTATCCGTATCTGCCTCTTTAAAATAGTTGATCAAACCTTTGTGCTCCCCCGGAAGTCCGCTGCCCGGCAGCTCACCCAGCCCGAACTCCCTCATATATTTATCCCAAACCTTGACACCTTCGGAGCCATATTTTGAGTAGAGCTTTTTGCCAATCATATCGATCATAAAGACGTTGGAGGATTTCTCTATTGCCATTGCCGGACTTTTAAAATAACCGTATGCATGCCCCCCAGAATTGCGGACAGTGGTCTCGTATCCGGCCCGGCCGAAGGTTGTGCTGCCTTTGTCTGGGTAAGACGTGTGTGTGGTGATGAAGCCTTCGTTCAGACCGATTAAAACCGTCAGCGGCTTGATTACGGAACCGAGAAAAACAGTGGAGCTGAAATTATGCCCGGATCGTCCTGAGTTATATGGTGTAACAGCGCCGTTCTGATAATTCTGCTTCAGCTCATTCCACACGTCAGCAGGCATCGTGCCTGTAGTCCACAGATTAGTGTCATAATCCTCCATACTAGCCATCGCTACAACATTTCCTGTGTCCACTTCCATGGCCACCGCATAGCCGGTTAAGGCGTCCGGATGAACCTTCCCCTGTACCGGATTGCTGTGAACCCACTTGATCTGATCCAGGATGGCCTGCTCGGTCTTCATTTGAATGGTTTTGTCGATGGTGGTCCACAGATTATTGCCTTTGACAGGAGGTACTGTCTCCACGATGCCTTCGGCCATATTCTTGGCATTAACAGCTACGCGCAAGTAGCCGTTTCGTCCCCGCAGCTCGCGCTGGTACTGCAGCTCAAGCCCGTCGAACCCTACAAACTCATCGTCCCGGTAGGCCAGACCCGGATCAGCATCATTCCTCATAGCGGCCTGAATGTTCAGATACATATCAAAGCTTTCCTTTGATTTCTTGAAGGGCTTGATATATCCGACCGTCTGTACGGCTACGGTATCCGGATCATAATGGCGTTCATCCTCTTCACTAACCGTCAGATTCGGATACCTGTCCTTATTTTCCATGAAGTAGGCAATTTCCTCATTGTTCAGACCCCGTTTGACCGGACGCGGCATGAAGCCGGAATACACCTTGGAATCCAGATCCATCGCTTTGAGGATAGCCGCTTTGGTCAGCACCTGATCCTCAGGCACCTTGGCGCCGTATTTGGCAAAATCAGCAGCCAGCCCGGCAGCCAGCGTATCCGCTTTGGCAACGGCCTCAGGAGTACGTGCGGTAATGCCGGTGTCTTTGTCAGTCGCGGTCTGGGCGTATTCAGCCGTCAGGGAAAAATACAGCGTCTGCACAGAGGTCGAATAAGCCAGCTTCTCTCCGCCCTTGGCATAAATGGTCCCGCGGATGGAGGCAAGCGGCACATTTTTGGTATCCCGGCTGGCTTCGGCTTCAGTGAGCGTGGAGCCCTCTACAAATTGAATAATGGCAAGACGGACAATAATAATGCAGAATATAATAAACGTGCTGAAGAAAAAGATATTGATGCGCAGACTGAGTGACTGGTTCGGTTGGGGCTCATCCTTCAAAACATTGGGCCTGAATATGTCTTTCACATTTAGCCTCCCCGCAGAAGTACCTGCTCTATAAACTATGAACCTTTAAAAAGGTATACAGATCATATTTTACCATAATAAGCCACTAAATGGCATAATTCATCAGTGCCGGGTAGCGGGATAAAAGGAGCGGAAAATGATGATTGAAGTGGCTGCGGCGATTATCCATAATGAAGAGGGAAAGCTGCTGATCGCCCGGCGGAAGCCGGGCAAAGCGCAGGCCGGACTATGGGAGTTTCCCGGCGGCAAGCTGGAGGAGGGCGAGGATGCCCGGCAGTGTCTGCGCAGGGAGCTGATGGAGGAGCTGAATATCAGCATCCGGCCTTATGAGGCTTTTGGCAGCCATGAGCATGATTACGGCAGCCTGAGAATCAGGCTGATCGCCTGGAAAGCGGAATATACCGGCGGTGAGCTCCGGATGAGCGACCATGATGCCTGCAGCTGGGTGGAGAGGCATGAGCTGGCGGAATATGACTTTGCCCCGGCGGATCTGCCCTTTGTGGAGCGGCTGATGAGGGACAAAATGAACAGCTGAAAGGCGGATGATCTATTGTGACTGAATACAACAAGCTTGTCAGGGACGGTATTCCGGCGCTGATTGCTTCGCAGGGAAAGACATGTGCTACCAGGATAATGGACACCGGAGAATACATACAGGCACTGAGGGCGAAGCTGCGCGAGGAGACGGAGGAATATTTCAGGGCTGAGCAGGACAAGCACGCACTGGAGGAGCTGTCTGATCTGCTGGAGGTGATCCGTGCGCTTGCTGAGGTGCATGGCGGAGACAGCGGGCTGCTGGAGCAGATACGTGCAGAGAAGGCGGCACAGCGGGGCGGGTTTAATAACCGTGTTTTTCTGCTGCATGCGGAGGAGTAGTCCGATGTTCAAAAACAAGATTACATTTTCGCTTAGTGCTGTTGCTGCTACTGCTCCGGTATTATTCTATATGTATTTATACCGGCGGATGCCTGATTTTGTGCCCGTGCACTACGATGGTGCAGTGGCAGACCGGTTCGCTTTAAAAGGGAGCTATGAGATTATTATGATCAGTCTGCTTGGCTGGCTCGGCTTCGGTATGATCAAGCTGCTTCAGCTGCTGCTGCGCAGGCTATTCCTGCGCAGCTATATTGAGAATCTGGCTGTGGTTCACCGGGTCTGGAACGCGGCCACGCTGCTGGTCACAGCAGGCTTTTCAGTGCTGGCCATATATACGCTGCTGGCTATGGTATAAGCCGGCAGCATTCTTTTACACATGAAGCGCAGTTTGATAGAATCAATAGGAGTAAAACTATTTGGGCAGGAGGGAACAACAATGACTAACGATAACGCTTACAAGATAAAATGGGGCATTCTGAGCACCGGCTGGATTGCCCATAAGTTTGCAACGGATCTGGCTCATGCCAGCAATGGTGTCGCTTATGCCGTCGGATCACGCTCGCAGGAAAGTGCGGATGAATTTGCCCGGAACCATGGCATTCCGGTGGCCTATGCTACCTATGAGGAGCTTGTCAGCGATCCGGAGGTGGACGCCATCTACATCGGGACTCCGCATCCGTTCCATAAAGAGAATGCGCTGCTGGCCCTGCGCGCCGGCAAGGCGGTACTCTGCGAGAAGCCGTTCACCGTAAATAGTGCAGAGCTTGAAGAGGTTGTAGCTTACGCCCGTGAACACAAGCTGTTCCTGATGGAAGCCATGTGGAGCCGCTACATTCCGGCCATCGTGAAGGTGCGGGAATGGATCGCGGCAGGCCGGATCGGGGATGTCCGTCTGGTCAAGGCTGACCTCGGCTTCCGCTCAGACTGGAATCCGCAGGGAAGACTGCTTAATCCTGAACTGGGCGGCGGCGCGCTGCTGGATGTCGGCATTTATCCGGTATCCTTCGCTTCCATGATCCTGGGGCCGCATCCGGAGTCAGTATCCAGTACTGTACATATCGGGGAGACCGGAGTGGACGAGCACTTCTCGCTGCTGCTATCCTATGCGGATGGTAAAAGCGCTTCGCTGAACGGCGGTATCCGGCTCACACTTACGGAGGAAGCGCATGTCTTCGGAACCGAAGGCTATATTGTTGTCAAAGACACGCTGGTGAATCCGCGGGCAGCTGAGCTGTACATCGGCGGGGAGCTGGCAGAGTCCTTTGAGCAGGAGCGGGCTTCGGACGGCTATTGCTTTGAGGCCGAGGAGGTAGGCCGCTGCCTGCAGGCTGGCCTGACTGAAAGTCCGGTCATGACGCTGGACGAGTCAGTAGCCATAATGAAGTTGCTGGATCAGGTCCGGGCCCAGTGGGGGCTTAAGTATCCCGGGGAAAAATAATTTTATGCTCTTATAATATCTGCGGCGGCTCTCAGAGAATGTGTTTAATAGCTCTGAGAGCCGCTTTATTACATTAACCATAAAGGAGGAGGAATTTATGGCTTTAAATAAAGACCGCTATCGGGGATGCCTGCACGGGCTGGCCGCCGGCGATGCGCTTGGAACGACCGTAGAGTTCAAAGCCCCGGGTACCTTTGCGCCCATGGACGATATCATCGGCGGCGGGGTCTTTGGACTGCAGCCAGGAGAGTGGACCGATGATACATCAATGGCACTCTGTCTGGCGGAAAGCCTGCTGGTACAGCAGGGCTTTGATCCTGCCGACCAGATGCAGCGGTATCTGAAATGGTTCCGCGAAGGATATCTGAGCAGCACCGGGGAATGCTTTGACATCGGCAATGCTACGCAGGCAGCGTTGCTGAGGTATGAGTCCGGCGGGGAGCCCTACAGCGGCTCGGCCGATCCGCTGGCCGCCGGGAACGGCTCCATTATGCGGCTGGCGCCTGTTGCCATGTATTATGCGGCTAACCCGGCTGAGGCTATCCGTTATGCGGCGCTCAGCTCCAGGACTACCCACGGGGCAGCGGAATGCCTCAGCGCCTGCCGCCTGATGGCCGCCTATATTCTGGCCGGCCTGCACGGCTGGAGCAAGGAGGACATGCTGGCCCCGGAAGCCTTCACAGGCTGGCTGAAAGACGATGAATTGACACCGCATATTCTGGATATCAAGCAAGGCTCTTATAAACATAAGGAGCCGCCGGAAATCCAGGGCAGCGGTTACGTGGTGGAATCCCTGGAGGCGGGGCTATGGGCGTTCCACCACTCCGAAAGCTTTGCCGAGGGGGCGCTGCTCGCTGTCAATCTGGGCAATGATGCCGACACCACGGGAGCGGTATACGGCCAGATTGCCGGAGCTTATTACGGGCTGAGCGGCATCCCGGAAGGCTGGGTGTCGAAGCTTGCCATGCGCAGTCTGATCGACGATTACTCGTTAAGATTGTTGAATACAAAGAAGGACCTTAGGGGAAATTAGAACCAATAACCCTAAGGGAGAGTGAACCAGAATGGCCAGAAGAAACCGGAAATATGCAGTACTTGGGGCAGCGCAGGGCATGCAGAACTTCAAAGCCGACGTAATGAGGCGCGAAGGATACGCGGTGGATCCGAATCACCCGGATGATGTGAAATATGAGGTAGCCAAGGAGCTTGGCATTCCGCTGCAGTCCGGCAATAACGGCAACCTGACAACCGAAGAGGCCGGGCATATCGGCGGCAGAATCGGCGGCTCCATGGTCAGGGAAATGATCCGCCTGGCCCAGGAGCAGCTTGCAGAGAAAGGGCAGTCCTAAACAGCAGCATTCGTAGCATTAATCACAGCAGCCTGATAATCCACAAGCCTAGTCCGGAGCCGCCGCGTCTAGCCTGATCCCCGGTATAAAACGCTCGAACAGCCGTCCGGCATTCATGGAAGAAGCACTGCTGACCGGATTGCTGAACGACAGGACGATACGGCTGCCGTCTGCATGCTGAATTCCGTTACGGATCAGGTTGACATAAGTTTGCTAATCTTTTGCGACATTATTAGTATCTGTATTCATACCACCAATATAAGATATTATTTTATTGGGGGGATGATAGGTTGGCAGATTGGTGGCTTGAAGGGTTGGATGGTTCATTACATAGAGCTTTGTTTACTCAGGCAAACATAGATGACGCCAGGAAAATGAAATGGACCAGCGGACTTCACTGGAGCAAAGAGGTCAGAAATCCACAACGTTTAACATATAAACTTGTCCATGCTATGACCGGGACCATATTAGGAGCTATTTCACTTTCGGATGAAGGTGATCATGTATTTATTCACTTAATGGAATCAGCACCACAGACCCGTTATGGAATTACTCCGCCTCGTTTTTTTATTAATGTCCCCCGACTATTAGTAGCTTTTGCAGGTATGAAAAGCAATCAACTGGGCTATAGTGGTTTCTTGGCCCTAACTCCAAAGACTAACAGAAGGGATTATTTTGAGAAACAATTTAAAGCCGAGCCAGTATATGGCCGAAACATGGCGATTCATGGAGTTGTGTCAAATCACTGGATAACGGTATACTATAAATAAAGGATGTGATCTTATGACAACGCGAAAGATATTACCGGGTATGCAAAATACTTCTGGGCAAAATATAAAGGTGACAGTTGGAGCTGCTGAAATGCAGGATGCGCGCGTCATTGATCCGTCAGGTGCATTTACTACACCGGGTGATAATACCCGCGAAGCTAAGTCTGCAATGTCTGAATATATAAAAAGATGCAAAGACAGCGATGTTCAAATTAACTATCTTTAAATAGAGGCGTTTTCAAAAGCCCCGCACCCGCGGAGCTTTTTTTTTTTTTTTTGTTTTATGGTTTTAGCCAGTTGAGTGCGTGAAACGCGCGAAACAAAAAACCACCCGCTATGCGGGTGGAGGGACTGAGGGTTTGACCACTAAGACCATTCCGATAGAATTGAGATGTTCAGGCTCAAAGGAAAGGAATGGTCAAAGGTGACAAACAAGAGCTAAAGTCTAGCTCACACGAAGTGGATGTGCAAATACCATATCGTGTTCACCCCGAAGTATAGACGCAAAGAAATCTATAATCAAGTGAGGAAAGTTTTAATCGAAATCTTCAAGCGTTTGTGTCAATACAAAGGAGTCGAGATCATAGAGGGACACATGATGCGAGATCACGTGCACATGCTGGTAGCGATACCGCCGAAGATCGCCGTGTCCACGTTCATGGGTTTTGGGCGACGGGTGGTCCTGATTTCTTTTTGTTAATATACACGGGGTGTCCGGAGCAGGCAGGCTCCTGAGCAATCAGCGGCCGGGCTGAAATAGACGGATTTGCTTTTACAGTGGTATGTTATTACATATTAGGAAAAAGCTTTGTCCTGCCCTTCTAATCAAACTCTAATCTGGCTGCAAAGCCTTTCTCATCCTTTGTGGTATACCATTAAGCCGAACAATCACAAGGGATGGGGAGGAATAGAGGTTATGAAAAAATCCGTGAAAATGACAGCGGCGGGATTTGCGGCAGCAGTGCTGCTGTATGCAGGCTCAGGGTTCGGAAGCGGGGTGCTTGCCCGGCAGCTGGATGAGGCTGTTTTTGAAGCGAAGCCGGCCGGACAAGTGAAGACGCCTGTTGCGGTTGAGGTGACAGAGTCGGGATATTCTTTTGACAAAGGGACAACCAGCATCAAATTGGGCGCTGACACAGAGATGATCGCCATTACCGGCGTGAACGGGTCGATTGAACTGAAGCAGGGCAGCGGCACACAGATAGAGGTACATACCAAGGTGGTAGTCGATCATGCATCCCGTACGGAAGCGGAAGCTATCGCAGCCAAAAGCGGAATTAAGGTACAAGAAGGCAAGGAGCTCAGCATCAAGACTTACAGTGAAACGGCCAGAGCGGGTACCCGCTATAATACCAGCATTCATCTGACGGTTACGCTTCCCAAGGCTGTTAAATCAGGAGTGAAGGCGGAGCTTAACAATGGAAATGTGCGTTTGTCTAAAGTGACAGCGGGCGGCCCCATTACATTAGCTGCAGATAACGGAAATATTACGGTAAAAGAGAGCGGGAGCGAGCTCGCCCTGCATACGGACAACGGGGTAGTTACGCTATCAGGTGCCGGGAAAAGCGCAGCAGCCTCTGTAGTGAACGGAAACATTGATGCGACAAAGGTTACAGGGCCGCTTGATATCCGGACTGTAAACGGCAATCTGACTGTTGAGGATGCTTACTCCTCCATCAAGGCAGAAAGCGTTGCAGGCAATATCCATATTGAAACTTCAAAAGTTGGCGGCCACTGGGACGTGTCCAATACAGCAGGCAATGTCTATCTGGCCTGGCCGGAAAAAGCGGATGTGCAGGTAGAGGCCAGTGCAACGTTCGGGAAGCCGGAAACGGATTTTCCGTTAACAGTAAAGGGCGGGAGAGTCAGCGGAACCATCGGCGCGGGAACGTATCGCATTGAGGCTTCTTCGCTAGCCGGTTTGTCTCTTCAGCATAGCAATTAATTTGATACTGTGAGAAGGTGGAGTACCGTTTGAGTATGAAGGAGCATGTCCTGATTATTGAGGATGAAGCTGCCATGGTGCGGCTGCTGGAGCTGGAGCTGGCTTATGAGGGTTATGAGATTACCGTAGCCAGAGACGGGCTGGCCGGTGCCGAGCAGGCAGTGCATGGCAGCTATGATCTTATTCTGCTTGATCTGAACCTGCCGGGGATTAACGGAATTGAAGTCTGCAAAAGAATCCGCGCCGTCAAACAGACGCCGATCATTATGATTACCGCGCGCGATACCGTCAGCGAACGGGTGCGGGGGCTGGATACCGGCGCGGATGATTATGTGCCCAAGCCGTTCGCCATTGAGGAGCTGCTAGCCCGCATGCGTTCGCTGCAGCGGCGGCTGCAGCAGAGCCGGGAGCCGGTGGATCTGCTGGAAGCCAAAGACCTGACGCTCAGCGCAGCTTCGCACCGGGTAACCCGCGCCGGCCAGGACATCGAGCTGTCACAGCGTGAATTTGAGCTGCTCCGCTGCCTGCTGCAGAACAAGAACCGGCTGATGAACCGGGAAGCGCTGCTGAATCTGGTCTGGGGTTATTCCTACGAGGGCGAAACCAATGTGGTGGATGTCTATATCCGCTATCTGCGGATGAAGGTGGATGAGGGCTACGCGGACAAGCTGATCCATACGGTCCGCGGCAGCGGCTATATTCTGAGGGACTGACGGGGAGGGTGAAAAAAAATGAAGGGGTGGACATTCTCCCGCAAGGTCAGCGTATCCATTGCACTGGCCTCCCTGATTGTGGCGGCTGTGCTTGGCGGCTTTGTGTATATTACCTTCAGTCAATGGACGCAGAAGCAGGAGAAAGAGCTGCTCTCCGAAAAGCTCAAGCAATTTGAGCTGCAGATTAAGGAGGTTACCTTCCTGCCTTCTCTGCTCAGGCCCGGCTTCGGAAGAGGGAGCGGGGCGGCAGCGGTGCTGAAGCCGGACCTGTCTTCCTTTGCCGCTGATCTGGATGAAGGCCAGACGCTGCAGCTGCTGGATGACAAGGGGCGCGTGCTCGCGGAGGAGGGCGCGTCAATGGGAGCCGGTGCAGAGACAGGGAAGGACGCAGCGATGCCGGATGGTGCAGAAGCAGAGAAAGGCGCTGCGGTATCGGGCGGTGCAGAGGCCGGGCAGTATGAGGCAGTAAGCAGCCTGACCCTGCCGGTATTTGGCACTGTAACCCTGCGGCTGGCTG
The DNA here is from genome assembly GCF_029893965.1 of Paenibacillus sp. PastM-3. GTDB lineage: Bacteria > Bacillota > Bacilli > Paenibacillales > Paenibacillaceae > Paenibacillus_AQ. The sequence goes on along the minus strand of NZ_JARXXP010000010.1, from coordinate 169,693 downwards.
ACAGCGGGTATTCTGCAGCGGTGGCAGCCTCGCGCGAGGTAGGCCGGCTGCTGCTGCTCGGCCTGCTGCTGGCTGCCGGGGCAGCAGCGCTGGCCGGGTGGCTTGTCGCCTGTTCTGCCCTGAAGCCGATCCGCAGCATGATCGGCGAGGTACAGAGCATCGGGGCAGACAATCTGTCGCACCGGCTTGCGCTGCCTGCTGCGCAGGATGAGCTGCACCAGCTGGGGGCAACCTTTAATGCGCTGCTGCAAAAGCTGAGCGTATCCTTTGAGCAGCAGCGGCGTTTTGTGGCGGATGCTTCCCATGAGCTGAAGACACCGCTGGCCATCATTGAAGGGCATACCCATATGATCCAGCGCTGGGGCAAGCAGTCGCCGGAGGTGCTGGAGGAATCGCTGGGCTACATGATGGATGAGGCGGGCCGGATGAGGGAGCTGATTGCCCAGCTGCTGCTGCTGGCCGAGACGGAGGAGCCGGTGCAGGAGGGAGCCGGGGAAGAATGTGATGTTCAGCAGGTACTGCACGAGCTCCTGCCCCAGACCGTACACGTAGGTCCCGGTGTCACTTTGAGCGCCGGTGAAGCCGGAAATGCCGCTCCATTGCCGGTCAGGATGCCGGCGGGCGCCTGCTATCAGGTGCTGCGCAACATTGTGGAGAATGCGCTGAAATATACACCGGAAGGCGGCAGTGTGCGTATTGCGCATAAGATAGACGTGGATCAGGTCATTGTATCTGTGACAGATACGGGAACCGGAATTTCATCTGAGCAGCTCCCGCATATTTTTGACCGCTTTTACCGGGCGGAAGGGTCGCGGAACCGGGCCAAGGGCGGATCGGGACTGGGGCTGGCCATCGCCAAGGCGATTATGGAGCGATACGGAGGCTCGATCGCCATTGAGAGTATAGAGGGGGCGGGCACCAAAGTGGTGCTGTCGTTTGTGCGGGGAGCGGGCGGTAACTCCTCGATTCCCGAGCCGGACTGATTATATAATCGAGTAGCCAGAGGTTTCTCTTTTTTTTTGAGTTCTTTCAGCCAATACTCATGCTGCCTCAGTACCGTTTGCTTAAGTAATTGCTCGTACTCTACCGGAAAGTCATATTATCCGGCCAGTGCGGGCTTTTTGTTTGTTATGGAACGGGAGAACACTGGATCTCCGGTCACTCGCAAGTGGTCCAAGGGGGAGTCCACCATCGGCAGTCCTTGTCATTCCGGTATCCCTAGGTTTCGCAGGTTCTGCACCTTCGTTCTCGGCTTCTGGTGTTTCTAATTTGTCATGGAGAAAAATGCGGTGGAAGAAATTGATATGTTACAATAATGTGGACCGAATTGACGGGTTATGCTCCAGAGCAGATACACTGAATCTTTTGAAGATAGGGATTACAGCGGGAGGCAAGCACGGAATATTCTATTCGCCGTCTGTGGGCAGAAATTACGAATGACTATGAACCGGGAGGCTAATTATGTGGTTTGGTAAACGGCTTGATGCCGTGCGTGCGGATGTTCAGAGACTTAACGGCTTAATGGAGAGTGCGGGTGCGAAAGCGGATGAACAGCTGAGCGGCATTGCTGAGCAGGGGAGCAAGCTGGCACGGCTAACTTATAAGAATGGGAAAGATACAGCAGACAAGCTGGAACGGTTAAACAGCCTGTTGGAATCTCAGGAGTCCGGCTGGAAGGTGGCCTATGAGCAGGAGAAGGCTCGTTCAGCGCAGAATGCCAACGCGCTGCAATCAGCCGCTGCGGCTATAATGGGCTGGCTTGATGATCTGGATGCTATTGCTGCGGGACAGCGCCAGCAAGAGAATTCCCTTCCGGGCGGATGGGAACAGCTTACAGGCCATTGGCAGGCGCAAATGCTCGGGCAGTTATTGGAGCTTGGACTTAAGGAGATTAATGTGCTGGGCAAGATGTTTGAACCGGCCCTTTGTGAGGCGGTGGGTACCATTCCCATGTCTCCGGATGCCGAATCAATAATACCTTACGAGGTAGTATCCGTCTTAAGAAGAGGCTACCAGTTGGAAGACGGGAGTCTGTACCGTAAAGCTCAAGTAATTACTTTGTCAAAGGAGAGTATGTCATGAGCCAAGAATCCACAGTTCGCCCTGTCGTGGGCATCGATCTGGGTACCACTAATTCTGCTATTGCGTATATTCGTGGCGGTAAGCCTGAGCTTATTGCAGAAGCGGGAGGACAAGTTTTGCTGCCCTCAGTTGTACTGATTGACCCCAAGGGCCAAATCATTGTGGGACAGGATGCAAAGGATGCGCTGGTAGCCATGCCGGACCGTTCTATTGCTGCTGTAAAGCGCAAGATGGGAAACGCGGAGGAGCTTACTTTGGCTGGTCAAAGCTATACTCCGGAGGAAATATCGGCTTTCATACTTAAGGAGCTAAAGCTGCGGGCTGATGAATTATACGGGGACGGGGAGAAGGAAGCGGTAATTACTGTACCGGCTTACTTCAATGATGAGCAGCGCAGAGCTACGAAATATGCAGGTGAACTGGCGGGCTTTGTGGTCGAGCGTATTATTAATGAGCCTACTGCAGCTGCATTGTCGTTCGGTCTGGATCATCTGCAGGAGGACCGTACGTTTCTGGTGTATGACCTGGGAGGGGGTACCTTTGATGTCTCTATAGTGGAGATGTTCAGCGGTGTGCTGGAAGTGAAGGCATCTACAGGTGACCGAATGCTGGGGGGAGAAGACTTCGACTGGCGGCTGGTAGACTGGTTCTCCGAGCAGATTGTAGCGGAGCATGGCGTAGATCCGCGCCTCGATATCAGGGGCAAGGCATTATTAAAAGAAGAGGCGGAGCGGGTAAAGATTGCTCTCAGCACCGAAGAGACTGTCACGGTAGCTCTGCCGCTTGTTACCATTAAGGATAATCATCCCGTAGGCCTGGCGGTAGAGGTTACCCGCGTACAATTCAACACACTGATTAAGGATCTGATTGAAAAGACGATGGAACGGGTGAGCGATGTCATCCGAGAAGCTGAACTGACAGCCAAAGACGTTAATGAAGTACTGCTGGTCGGGGGCTCAACCCGTATTCCTATGGTTAGAGATGCCATTACTGTACTACTCGGCCGTGCTCCCCGTTCGGATGTTCATCCGGATGAGGCTGTAGCGCTGGGTGCCGCTGTGCAGGCCGGTCTGAAGAGTGGTCTGCTCTCCGAGAGTGGTCTGATTGCCACAGATGTGGCGCCCTTTTCGATGGGTATTGCTGTTCTTGCAGAGAGCGCTGGAGGAAGGGAACGGCCTGGAGCATTTGCGCCGATTATCAGCCGAAATACAGTTATTCCGGTTACACGGTCACAGAAATTCTATACTTCTGCTCCGGGACAAACAAAGGTAGGCATTGAAATATATCAGGGTGAGCATGAATGGGTGAAATACAATCACAGACTAGGCGAATTTATGCTGGAGGGCATTCCTGAGGATTGGCGGGGGCAGGAAGCTGTTGAAGTCACCTTCCGCTACAATCTTAACGGAATTCTGGAGGTAGCGGCGCGCAGCGTAAGTTCTGGAGAAGAGATGACAATTACCGTACAGGACGCCCTGAACCGCAATAATCGCCGTGAATTTGAGGAGAGTGTACAGCGGCTGCAGCAGGTGTGGGAGAATGCAGCTAGGGCAGACGACGAACAGGACCAGGAAGAAAATTACGCAGATAATGTCTATGCCGGCCTGGAGGACTGGGACCTGCTGCCCGGGTTTCCGGAGGATCTGGATGAGATTGAGGGGGAATGGGACATCCCTGAGGAGGATGAAGAGCCAACGATGCTACATGAGGCTGGTAAAAGGCTGGTGCAGCAGGCACGTGAAGTGTTGGCGGGCTTGGAGACGAGCCGTCAACCGGAGCTGCTGGGCATGATTTTGGAGCTGGAGCAGGCCTTGCAGGAGGAAGATGTGGACAAGCTGCAGCAGGCTATGGATCAGGTGACAGATCAGCTGATTGAAGCAGAGCTTTAAGGAGGCATAACGAATGAATACGACATCGAATACTCGGAAATCAGGGACAGGCAGAGGCCGCAAAGGCGGAGTTCCGTCTGCTGTGAATTACTATAAGGTATTGGGCGTCCGTGTGAACGCCACACCCCGGTCGATCAAGCAGGGGTATATCGCCAAGGTGAAGGAATTCCCGCCGGAGCATCATCCGGAGGAGTTCCAGCATATCCGTAAGGCTTATGATATTTTGAGAGATCCCGCTAAACGCGCCGAATATGATTTTACCCGCAAATATGGCGATTCGCTAGATACCATCCTGAGCAATGCGGCCGAAGCATTCGCTACAGGAAACTATCCGCTGGCGGAAGAGCTGTACCATAAGGCACTTGAGCTTCATCCGGGCCATACAGGGGCAGGGGTCAGCTTGTCGGCTCTCTATCTCGAAGTGAACAAGCTCAGTTCATTTAATAAAATATGGAAGGAGTTGGAGGCTTCCGCCGCCGATCCGCAAGAGAAAGTAACCGCCACTATCATTAAATGTCGCATACTAATGGATTACGACAGATATGAGAAGGCTCTCAGCGTTATGCGTGCACTGGATAAGAAGTATCGAGGCCTGCGTACGCTCTATATTATGGACTATGCAGATATGCTGCACTACAATGGGCACGACAATGAAGCGTGGCTACTCTTTGAAGAGACGGCGGAGGAGGTAAACGAGGGATGGAATGAGAACCTGGGTATTGAAGATGCGGAAGCTTCGCTGAACTTCTATATTCATTGGATTATGATGATGTTCCACCTTCGTAAAATGCAGTTCTGGAACAAGGTCAAGCAGCGCTTACGCGCCTTTCTGCGCTCTTTGCCTGAAGGTGAACTCAAGGAATTGGCTGTAGAACGGCTGCTGGAGCATTCTATTGAGCTATCAGAGAGTAATGCCTATAAGGAGTCTCTGATCTTCGCAGAGCTCGCCTACTATATCGATCCCAGGAATCCCGGGGTGCTGGAGCAGCGCAGGCTGGCTCAGGAGGGGAATAAGCTGATTCTGGAAATCGACCGGCTGGTGAAGGATAAGCAGATCTATCCAGGTGTCAAAATTAAAGCAATTCAGTTCTTCTCCGAGGAAGCTTACGGTGACTTTGATGAGGGGGGAGAGGAAGGTGACTTGTTTGATATGCACCCTCCAGGACACATTGATGAACTCGGCGGACCAGAGGTAATGGATGCGTTTATGAACGAAGGCATTCGTCATTTGAAACGTAAATATCCGCAGGTATACAAGTTTTATCAGGAGCAATGGGACAAGCTGCTGCGCTGAATGGAGAATATAGGATACCAGCAGATATTTCTGTGAAACGGAGATTGTCCCCTTTACCGGTTATTCATAGAAAGCGTGTATTCTGAGATAATAAGCTGCCGCGTAGCTTAGCGCGGATTCAGCTGCACCTTTGAGCCTTTGCCGCCGCTCTGGATGCCGGTGTCCTTGACTCCGGCTTCCTTCAAATCAGCGACGAGCCGCTCCATTACGGTTTTGGCTGCGGCCGCTTCCTTGGCACCGGAAGCCTGGACATTCAGCAGCACCGGCTTGCCGGAGCGCAGGTGCTTGTCCGCCTGGCGCAGCTTCGTGTCATAATCGTGCTCCTCGATATGGGCGGTGAAGCGCAGCTCCTTGACCTTGACCTTGTCTTTGCCGCCGCTCCGCCCGGCGGCCTGGCCGGAACCGGCCTTGCGTGCGGAGGCCGCTTCCTTCTGGGCCGCAGCCTTTGCTTTGCCCTTGGGCATCAGGGTGCAGGGCGGAGGACTGCTCATCAGCGAGGTGCAGACCAGATCAGCCCCCTGGGACCGGGCCAGCGCCAGCGCTTCCTCCCTGGAGACAATGCCGAGCTTCTCGCCCCGGAGACCGGTAAGCACAACCTCGGACGCCCGTATTTGTTCGTTCATGAATACTGCCATTGATAGTTAACCTCCTGCAAACATGGATACTGTTATCATAACGGGAAGTTGCCTGCCGTTCAATCAGCAGAACGGAGTCCCGCATGAAATCCCCTCCCAAACTCCCGCTGAATAAAAAGAACCCGGCAGTCTCTGCCGGGTCCACATATATAAATCCGTTGCACGATAAAATCCGTTGTGATATAGTAAAACAGCGTCACTATTTTCACCTGAATCAAGACATAAGTATTACATCTTATTTACACTTTAATCTTACCATAGGAATTGCAGCTTTGTCAAACCTGATTTTTTTGCAGAAGGCAGACCAGATTAATAAAGGAGTGTGTCAGCGGATGATTCATGCGGAGGATTGGCAGCGGGAGCAGGAACGGCTGGATTTGGTGACGGGGGAGCTGCAGGAGGCGATCACCCGAATTGAGCCGGAGGTATCCGGTCTGCGGGAGCAGGTAACGGAGATCCGCAAGCGGTTCTGGGAGGAAGTTACCGTTAATACCAGCACGGATGAGGATTTTGAAGAGACCTTCTACAGCATCAAGCAGCAGGAGGCGCTGCTGTCGGAGCGGGAGCGCAGCCACCGGGTGCGGATGCAGCGTTACAAGAGCATGAAGCGGCTGCTGCCATCCCCGTACTTCGGACGCATTGATTTTCAGGAGGAGGGGCAGGGCTGCAATGAGCAAGTCTACATCGGTGTTGCCTCTTTTGCCACTGAAGACGGCCTGGACTTCCTGGTCTATGACTGGCGCACTCCGATTGCCAGTATGTATTATGACCATTCACCCGGCGCTGCAGCTTATGAGACGCCGGGCGGAGAAATAACAGGAACGATGACGCTGAAGCGGCAGTATCAGATCCGGAGCGGCAAGCTCCAGAATGTGTTCGATACAAGCCTGACCATCGGTGATGAGCTGCTGCAGCAGGTGCTCGGCAAGGGTGCCGATTCACAGATGAAGAGCATTGTAGCTACGATCCAGAAGGAGCAGAATGCGATTATCCGTGATGACAAAAGCCGTATGCTTATTGTCCAGGGCGCGGCCGGCAGCGGCAAAACCTCCGCAGCGCTGCAGCGGGTGGCCTATCTGCTGTATAAGCACCGAGACCGGATCACGGCAGATCAGATCGTGCTTTTTTCGCCGAATCCGATGTTTAACAGCTATGTATCCACTGTCCTGCCTGAGCTTGGAGAGGAGAACATGCAGCAGACGACCTTCCAGGAATATCTGGAGCACTGGCTTGGGGCGGAGTTCCGGCTGGAGGACCCGTTTGCGCAGATCGAATATGCGATGAGTCCTGAGACTCCTCCGGATTATGAAGCGCGGATGAGCGGGATGACCTATAAGGCTTCCGGTGAATTTTTGCAGGCGCTCCAGAGCTACGCGCTGTGGCTGGGACAGGAGGGCATGTTGTTCCGCAGCATCCGCTTCCGGGACCGTGAGCTGATTACGGCAGCGCAGATGAAATCGCAGTTCTACAGCTACGCTCCTTCTATACGTCTGGCTAACCGGATTATCCTGCTGCGGGATTGGCTCCTGCGGGAGCTAGCGGCGCTTGAAGTCAAGGAGCTGGAGGCGGACTGGGCCCGGGATGAGCTGGATTATCTCGATACCGAGCAATATGCCGAAGCCTACAGCACCTTGCTCAAAAAAGTGCAGCGGCAATCGGCCGTTTTCGATTTCGCAGAGCAATATGAGGAAATCTACGGGGAGCTGCGCGGACAAGAGCAGGGTGAAGAGAACGTATTCGACTACGCCTACCAGGAGGAGGAACTGCTGCTGCGGCTGATTGTGAAGAAGAGCTTCAAGCCGCTGAAGCGGGAGGTCAGACGCCTGAAATTTATAGATGTAACCGGACTTTACAGCCAGCTGTTTGCGGAGGATGCGGAGGCCTACCGGCAGATGACGGGGACTGCAGCTGTACCGGAGCTGTGGGCGGACATTTGCGGGCAGACAAAGGAGAAGCTGGACCGGCTTGAGCTTTTTTATGAGGATGCAACCCCGTTTCTGTACCTGAAGGAGCTCATTGAGGGGACGCGGACGAATACCATCGTCAGACATCTCTTTATAGATGAAGGACAGGATTACTCGCCGTTTCAGTATGCTTTTCTGAAGCAGCTGTTTCCAAGGGCGCGGATGACAGTGCTCGGCGACTTCGGGCAGGCGATTTTTCCGCAGGCGACGAATCTGGCTGAAGCAGACTCATCTTTAATGGAGCTGTACGGTGAAGAAGAGACAGCTCTGATCACCCTTGTCAGGAGCTATCGTTCCACCCGCCAGATTGTCGAGTTTACGAAATCGCTGCTGCCGGAGGCGGGGATCATTCCTTTTGAGCGGGAGGGCAGGAAGCCGTGTCTCACCAGGCTGGGCAGTGCCGATGAACGTACGGTACGGATGATGCAGGATATTGCTGCGCTCAAGACCAATGGCCTCGATTCCATTGCAGTCATTACCAAAACAGCTGACGAAAGCCGCGAAGCCTATGAGGCACTCTTTTCACATGGCGCTGAGGGCCTGCGGCTGGTTACGAAGGATACGCTCACTTTTGAAAAAGGAATCCTGGTCCTCCCCGCCTACCTCGCCAAAGGTGTCGAATTCGACGCCGTGCTGATCTATGATGCTTCTGTGCAGACGTATCAGCGGGAGAGTGAGCGGAAGCTTTTTTATACAGCATGTACGCGAGCAATGCATCAATTAATGCTCTATTCGTCCGGGGACTGGACGCCTTTTATTCAGGGGATGGACGAATCCTTGTATGACACGGTGACTGTTGACTAAGCAGTATATAAGGGCCATAAATCGCGGGTAAACTCAGTTAAAAGCAAACTCTACATTGGCATCTGCCGGCGCACCGGATTATGCTTAGCTCATATTGCCTGAAAGAAACAGGAGGAATGGCCATGATAGAGGCTCTATCCGTGATGCGCCTGGAAACGGAACGGCTGATTATCCGCCCATACATCCCAAGCGATCTGCAGGAATCGTTTGAGCTGATGCAGGACCCGGAAGTGCTTACGTATATGCATATGAATGTCTTTTCCGCTGAGGAGTATCAAGGGGTTTTTGACTGGCTGATCAGCAGCTACGATACACCGTTTGATGAAGCTTTTAAATATTCGTTCGGAATCCGGGAAAAAGAGTCCGGTGCATTCATCGGCTGGTGCGGTGTAGGCACACTCGATTTCTGCCCGCCTGACAAAGAGCTGTATTATCTGATCGGAAGACAGTACTGGGGCCGGGGGTATGCTGCTGAAGCGGCTGCGGCCTTAGCGGAATATACCTTTGGGGTAATCGGGCTGGACCGGGTATATGCCAAGGCCGACCCGCGGAATACAGCTTCTGTTAAGATTCTTGGCAGGCTCGGCTTCACATTGGACCGTGTGCTCGAAGGCCTGACTGGAGATTACGCGGACTGTAACGGAGAAGAGATGTATGTGCTGACCAGGGAACAAATTGGGGGTTACAGCAGGTTTGTTGAGGAGCAGGCTGTTAACATTTATTGAGTAGAAACTCTATGTAATGAAGCAACACCCCTGCAGTTTTAATGCAGGGGTGTTGTTGTATGTGCCGGCTTAGGAGATTTCCGCACAGAGGACAACTAACATTCAGCGTGACAGCAGCTCGTCCACAGTAACCGGGAATAACGTTTTTACCATGCTGAGGATGGCTTTGGCATAATCCTGAATTTCCTTCTGGGCATCATGCTCCAGCCGCTGCTGCAGGAAGTGGGCGGCCGATTGCAGGGATGCTGTCCAGTACCAGCGGACATACAGGCCGTAGGCAGGGAGAAACAGGCGTGCCTGCTCTGCACAGATGCCGTCCGCGAGGGCGGCTTCATATTTTTGCATACCCAGTTCAGTGTAATCCATCAGCTCTTTTGTATATTTCTCCCCAAGCTCCCAGGCAATCAGACTGCCGCTGCCCTGTTTGGAATTCTCAGGTGCACTCCGCCACTCTCTGCCCGAAGGCAGATAAAAGGCCGGCTCCTCCGTAATATACCTGCGGCTGGACTCATTCCAGGCCTCCAGACTGTCACCGGTGCCTTCGTAATGGGCCGAACCTACCACATACTTCCACCACTGCCTGGCGACCATCAGCGGCGCATAGATTTCGAACTGGATGACAGCATGCCTGAACGGCGAAGTATGGCCTTCCCGGGCCAGAAACCGGATCAGCCGGATATCCTTTTCGCTAAGCTCCTCCGATTGTTTGGCATAAGAAACCCGCGCTGCATTCACAACGGTCAGATCACTGCCCATATGATTTACCAGCCGGACATATCCCTTATCAAGCACATTAATCAACATTTCATCAACCTCCAATAGATTAAGCTTTTACTCTTATTCACCTGCCAGGAATACTTTTCCTGCATATGGCTTTTATGGCTGATCGGCAGGGATTTACTGTGGTATAATTTTCCTGCATGTTCGTATCCCGGGAGTGGAGTGATTTAGTATGCGGCTCAGGCAGATGGCAGTTGCTTTTTTGTTTAATGAAGCCGGGGAAATGCTGTTTCTGCAAAAAAAGAGCGGCAGCCGTTTTCTGGGCGGACATCTGGTTCCTATTGGAGGCCATATAGAGGAAGGGGAATTCGGCGATCCCCGGCAGGCGTGTGTGCGGGAAATTGCTGAAGAAACAGGGCTTGCGGAGCCGGATGTCGGAGGCTTGAAGCTCCGCTATATCATTAACCGGCTCAAGGCCGGACAGGAAATCCGCATACAGTACATTTTCATGGGCATCGTTGCACCTGGAAGCCGGCTGGTTTCCGGAGAAGAAGGAGAGCTGCTGTGGCTCGAAGCCGGCAAGCTTGGCGGCATGCCTGTCACGGCATCAACACGCGCTGTGCTGCAGCATTATTTTGAAAATGGGATACATAACGAATCTATCTATACGGGCACTATGCATTCGCTGCAGGGAGAGCCTGCTATGACCTGGAGCGTATTGGAAGATTGGGAGGATTAAAGTAACAATCCGGAAAGCGAACTAAAGAGGCTGCAGAAATTCACTTTAATAATTAAGGAAGAGTGCCTATGCAATTGACCGACAGCAGCAAAAGGATCGGCCTGATTAAGGATACAGTCTATTGCTTTATCTCGTCCGCAGCTGAAGTAGTGGATATCGAGAGCACCCCGATGAATCTGGGTTCAAAGGCTGTAGAGCTAATGCGCAATCAAGTGTGGCTGCAGTCCAGAGCAGGAATGACAGACGAAGCTGTACAAAGAGAGGAGGTTTCGCTGATCACGAAGCAGGCTACGTTTGTGGAGCGTTCGGCACTCTCCAGGCTCTACTCGCAGGGAGCGAAGGTTCCGTTCAGCCTCTCGGGCCAGCCGCTGCATGAAGGGCGAAGCCTGCTGTGCATTGAAGATGTTGACTGCAGGACCGATTACGGCAGACTGAATGTGCCTGCGCTGCAGCATAAGGAGATGGAGGCGCTGGCGTATATCCATTATGTGAATCTCGGCTGCAGATGCGATCTGCCGTGGCTGCCGCAGGTTAACGAAGCCTATCTGTCGGAGGTCATTCATGCAAACTGGAGAGTTTCCTGGGAATACGCCAGGCAGAATCCGGCTTTTGCCGAAGCATTCGGGCCGGAAACCCTTTCGGCAATTGAGGTGATAGCCGGGCAGGTTGTAAAGGACATGATACCGGTAATCCATGATACAGATACTTATACGATGATCCATAATGATCTGAACCCGGGCAATGTTCTTGTAAAGGACAACGTAGAGGTTTGTTACATCGACTGGGAAGAGGCCCGCTACGGCTCACTGTTTATGGACATCCCCATGCGCTGCGGGACGCTGCAGCAGGCAGAGGATTACCGGAGACATCTTGGCCGCTTGGGCTGCGAAATCCCGCAGCAGCATTATGCAATGCTGTTCCGGGCGGCATCCCGTTTCCTGGGCCTCCGGTTTATGTGCTGGAATCTGGGAGTATGGCAGCAGAACGGACAAGCCAGAGCGGATCTGGTCAAATATATGAAGATGGTGACAGCCCCGCTGTATGGATGACAATAATAACGGCAGAAGTGTTGCTTGGGCAGGAGAAAAAGGAGGAGAAGCGATGTCCCGGAGCTTCGAGGTTGTACTGAAAAAGGTGGTCGATCACTCTTATGCAATTGAAATTGGTGAAAAGCTGTTTCCCTCGCTGATCCGCGATCTGCAGCAGGGGCTTGTCCCCGGCGTAAGCAAGTACGCTGTAATTACGGATTCTTCCGTTGAGCCGCTGTACGGGCGTCCGCTGCTTGAACTGCTGCGCCAGCATGGTTTTACGGCAGAGCTGTTCGCCTTCCCGGCCGGCGAGAAATCCAAGACCCGCGAGACCAAAGCGCTGCTGGAAGACCAGCTGCTGAGCCATTCCTACGGGAGAGACTGCTGCATCATCGCAGTAGGCGGCGGGGCCGTTACGGATCTGGCCGGTTTTCTGGCCGGAACCTTCGGCCGCGGGGTGCCGAGCCTGAACTATGCAACGACGCTGCTGGCAGCGGCCGATGCATCCGTCGGCGGCAAAACCGGCGTGAATACGCCGGTTGCAACCAATCTGATTGGTGTTTTCCATCAGCCGCGCAAGGTGTATATTGATCTGGCCGCCTGGCGTACGCTTCCGGTCCGCGAGTTCCGAAGCGGTCTGGCTGAGACCATTAAGCATGCCTGTCTGGCCGACGCCGGATTTTTCCGTTATCTCGAGGAGAATATCGGCAGGGTTGTTTCACCGGACGGTGAGCTGATCCTTGACCCTGAAATCTGTGAAGAGATTGCGCTGCGTAACTGCCGGATCAAATATGAGGTAGTCCGGCAGGACGAGCATGAGAGCAACCTGCGGCAGATCCTGAACCTCGGCCATACGGCCGGGCGGGCCCTGGAAGCGGTCAGCGGGTATGAGCTGCTGCACGGGGAAGCTATTGCCGTGGGGCTCGTAATCCAGGCAAGACTCGGAGTGAAGCTCGGTTATATGACCTGTGATGAGGCCGACCGGGTGACAGCGCTGCTGCAGCAAGCAGGCCTGCCCACAGAGATTCCGGTGTCCATTACGAACCGGATGCTGGTGAACAAAATGTACACAGATAAAAAAGTGCGCAGCGGACAAATCCGCTTTGTTTTCCAGGATGGGATCGGGGCGATGAAGACATTTGCGGATGGCTCTTATTCTGTTCCGGTGGAGGAAGATACGATAATGGCGCTGCTGCAAGAGCTTCGCGGCTAAAAGATTCAGCTCCTGTATATCCTGTATATCCTAAATCCGCCTCTGTTTACAGGGGAAGAGTACAGGTGGAGGGGTGACAGAAGGTATCCTGGCAGACTCGAGGGATCATTCGCATCCGTATAGTTTAATTGGATATTCATGTAACTATATCTAACATTTAAACGATTTATACTGCTATACGTTAATGAATATGACATAATTCCAGTTGACAACTCTATCATTTTATCTATAATGATGTATAAGTGATAGGTGATAACACAGTTTTCAGTTCTTGTGTAGTATTTTGTAACATTATTATGAGCTATAAAGGTGTGATCGCCATGATCGCTTCCGCCGGACAATGGAAACAGGATATTCTAAGGGTGTACAACGAGATCAACAAGAAGCTGTTCAACGCTGGCGTTAAGCAGCAGAAGGTCGATTTTGTCGGGAACAAGATTATTATCTTGTCCGTTAACAGCCGGGTTCCCGTACTCAAAGTGCTTGATACTCATCATGCTTCGGCTGGGCGCGAGATTAATCTGGTGCTGCATGAAGTGTTCAAGAAGGAGATCAAGCAGGCCTTTATGGATGAATTTCAATTAAATATCAAGGCCGTTCTTAAAGATTATGATGTGGAGACCGAGTATTCCGGTACGATCATAATTTTGGAGAAGGACTTGGAGCAGTACCTGAACGTTACGTTGGAACTCTGATCTGTCAAGAGAGCCGGCCTGCCGTCAGTTTTCAGACATGAGCCCTTGGGCTCTGTCTAAAGCTGGCGGCTTTTTGCATATTTAGAGACTGGAAAGTGAGGCGATGGGATGAAGACAAAGATTGAAATTGCCGGAGTAAGCAAGTGGTTCCGCCGGGATGGACAGGAAATTATCGCTATGCAGGAGACGAATCTGTCGATTGAAGAGGGCAGGTTCGTCAGCATTATCGGCCCCAGCGGCTGCGGGAAATCGACGCTTTTCAATATCATTGCGGGTCTCATGCCTCCCTCCACGGGCCGCGTGCTGGCTGACGGGGAGGACATTATCGGAAAGACCGGACATGTGGGCTATATGCTGCAAAAAGACATGCTGCTGCCTTGGCGGACGATCCTCGACAACATTATTCTCGGAATGGAAATCCGCGGTGTGCCGCGTAAAGAAGCTGTAGCCCGGGCCCAGCCCCTCATGGACCGCTACGGGCTGAAGGGGTTCGGCGGGCATTATCCTGCAGAGCTGTCCGGCGGCATGCGGCAGCGGGCGGCGCTGCTGCGGACGTTGCTGTATGACCGGGATATTATTTTGCTGGACGAGCCCTTCGGTGCGCTCGATGCCCAGACCCGGCTGACGATGCAGAACTGGCTGCTGGAAATCTGGGAGGACTTCCGGAAGACGGTACTCTTTGTCACCCATGATATTGACGAGGCAATATACCTGTCGGATGACATTTATGTGTTCTCGGGACGGCCTGGAAGAATCATCTCCAAAATTTCGGTAGATATGCCGCGCCCGAGACATATGGAAGATACTGTGTCTGCTTCCTTCATGGAGCTCAAAGCCCATCTGCTGGATCTGCTCTCCGGCAAGCCGTCTGCTCATATTTATTAATAATTACAAACTTAAGGGGGAGATCAGAATGGAGAGTGTGCAAAAGAAGGGGTATATCATCCACAAGCTTGAAGCTGCCGGGCCGGCGGTGCCCAGGCCGGAGAAAAAGCAGGCGGAGCCGTTCATCCATGACGAAGAAGCACTGGTCCGCCGTACGAAACGGGTGATAAGTTTCGGACGTCTGACGGTCGCACTGCTGATTGTACTCTGCTGGGAGCTGTTTACACGGATCGGCTGGATGGATGCCTATTATTGGAGTAGCCCGTTGCGGATTCTAACGACGACCTGGACGCAGATCACGCAAGGGACGCTGCTTGAGGATATCGCCTATACCTCCAGCTCAACGATTCTCGGATTTGCTGGCGGCACCCTGATCGGATCGCTGCTGGGTCTCTCCTTCTGGTGGTCGCGTAAATTTGCCGGAATCAGCGAGCCGTTTCTGATCCTGCTGAATGCCATGCCGAAGCTGGCTCTGGCTCCGGTGCTGGTCATTCTGCTTGGTATCGGATTCTTCTCGAAGGTGGCGCTGGCCTTTGCCATGACGGTAGTGGTCGCCGCCTTGTCGGCACACAGCGGTGTACAGAGTGTGGACAAGGACATGGAGAAGCTGATGTACTCCCTCGGCGCCAAGAGACACCAGGTGTTTACCAAAGTGGTGATTCCGTGGGCCATGCCGTGGATGATCAGCAGTCTGCGGATTAATATTGCCCTGTCGCTTGCCGGAGCGATTGTCGGAGAGTTTATTGCTTCAAGCCACGGGATCGGGCGGATGGTTATTTATGCCGGAACGATTCTGGACATCAATCTGGTCTGGGTAGGGGTTGTAGTCCTGTCAGTATTGTCCATGGTGATGTATATGGGGGTCGTGCTGCTGGAAAAATGGCTGTCCAAAGGGTACGGAATGAAGAAGGCGTAGCAGAAATCATTATAGATTATTCATCCAAAAGGGGAGAAACGAATGAAAAACACACGCAAGTTCAAGCTGCCCGCCGTCCTGCTGCTTATCTCCGGTATGATTCTGCTGTCAGGCTGCGGTGCCGACGGGGCCACGGATGCCGATGCCGCCGCCGCAGACAAGGAGCTGAAGAAGCTCGTCATCGCTGAGCCGCTCCACTACACCGGTTATCTGCCGCTTTATGTGGCCCAGCAGGAGGGTTATTTTGAGGAAGAAGGGCTTGAGGTGGAAATGCTGCAGGCTGCGGGCGGTGCGCATGTCACGTCGGTAGTCAGCGGAGATGCTTGGGGAGTTATCGGCGGGCCGGAATCGAACGCCTTGGCGAACATCGGCAATTCGGATCCGATTATCTCGGTAAGCAATGTCGTCAACCGTGCGAATGTCTATCTGATGGCCAAAAAGGGTACGGCACCGGCAGGCGGTTCGGATGAGGAATTAAAAGCTTTTATAGAGGGCAAAAAAGTAAATGCCGGACGGCATGGCGGAACACCGAACCTGCTGACCCAGTATTTGCTGCTGGAGCTCGGCCTTGATCCGAAAAAGGATGTACAGCTGCTGGAGCCGGCAGACGGCTCAACGGTTGTAGCGATGGTGCAGCAGGGCGCGGCGGATATTGCGAACGGTGCAGAGCCGCAGATCAGTGACGGGATGGAGAAGGGGGTGTGGGACGAGCCTTTTTATAAGTTTCATGACATGGGTGACTATGCGTATTCAGTCCTTAGTGTGAAGAAATCGACGATTGAAAAGGACCCGGAAACGGTGCAGAAGGCAGTAAATGCAGTCGTCAAAGCGCTGAAGGCGATTCAGGAGGATCAGGGGATGGCGATGAAGGTGCTGAAGGCCGAGTTCCCGACCCTTTCGGATGCGGCAGCGCAGGCTGCGCTTGACCGGGCGTTCGAAGATCAGCTGTGGAGACCGGACGGGATCATCTCGGAGGAAGCGCTTAATAAGGATATGAATGTGATGATCAAGACAGGGATTTTTAATGGCGAATATACCTACGACGGACTTGTGGATATGCAGTTCGTCAACAAGACAAACGGAAACTGAACATGTAGCAATGGGTCTCCCAAATAAAGAAGAGGTGACGATATGGAATTAACAGCAGATCTGATTATGCCGGAAAGAACTGCACTCCTAATAGTAGATGTACAGAATGATTACTGCCACCCGGAAGGTGTGCTTGCCTCAGCAGGGAATGATGTATCCGCTGTAAAAGAGATGATGCCGCGGCTGCACAGGCTGATTGCGGCGGCGAGAGCGCATGATGTCCCGGTTATTTTTATCCAGACGTTCCATGAAAGAGCCACGGATTCGCAGGTATGGGTCTCACGTTCCGGACGAGGTTCGCTGGGTGTATGCCGGAGAGGGAGCTGGGGGGCGGAGTTTTTTGAAGTAACACCGCTTGCGGATGAGATTGTAGTCAACAAACACCGTTACAGCGCGTTTATCAATACCCGGCTCGATTCTGTACTGCGGACGCTGCGGATTGAAACGCTGATCATGACCGGAGTCAGCACCAACGTATGTGTGGAATCGACGGCGCGCGACGGCTTTATGCGGGATTACCATATTGTGCTGGCGGAGGATGCCTGTGCCTCGTATTCCCGGGCAGCGCATGAGATGACTGTGGAGAACATGAGGGGCTATTTCGGCGTAGTCTCTTCGGCAGCTGAAGTGGAGGAGAATTGGAACATCTGGAGTCAGTCTGCGCTGCAAAAGATTTTATGAATTCCCCGGATGTGCGGGCGGCTAAGCGGGTAAATCTTTCACCCGTAAAGGTAGTCATCTGTCTGGGCGCATTTCTGTCCAACCTGTCTGCCGGCATGTTCAATATTGCGCTGGTCGATATTTCAACGGATATGAATATCCCGGTGGCCTCCGCCCAGTGGGTGGTGAGCATCTACCTGCTCGTCATCTCGGTACTGCTGCCCGTGATGGGCAGACTTGGAGATATGCTCGGGCGCCGGAAGGTGCATAATCTCGGCCTGTTTGCTTTTGCACTGGGAGCGCTGGGCTGCGCACTGGCCCCGAATGCGGTGCTGCTGCTGGGCTTCAGGGTCATTCAGGGAGTTGGCGCCTCAATGTACCAGGCCACTAACATGGCCCTGATAGTCTCTGTGTTTCCCGGGGAGCAGCGGGGGCGGGCGCTCGGTCTGATGAGCACTTTTGTAGCCGCAGGCTCTATGGCTGGACCGGCACTTGGCGGCTTCCTGATCCAGTGGTTATCCTGGGAGAGCAATTTCTGGCTGCTGGCCGCAGTAGCCGGAGTTGTAGGGGTGCTTGCGCATCTGCTAATTCCTGCAGATATGGAAACAGCGGGAGGCAGATTGAATCTGGGCAGAGCGGTCTGGTTCGCAGTTGCCCTGTCTGCGCTGATGCTTGCTCTGGATCTCGGCGGCCGGACTTCGTTCTTATCACTTCCGGTGCTGCTGCTGTTCGCAGCTTCGGCAGGAACAGCTGCCGCTTATGCCTCTTATACCCGTGCAGCGGGCCGGAGGGAGAAGCTGCCTGTTGTTGAAGCGGAGGCTAAGGAGTCCGTGGAGGCTGGCCCGGGGGTTGGCCGGAACCGGCCAGCCTCTGCAGCACCAGGAAAAGGAAGATTTGCAGACCGAAACTTTGTCATGGGAATTGCCATAACGGTGATTACGTATATGGCGGCTTTTACAGCACAGCTGGCTCTGCCTGCGGTGCTGCGGCTCTCCGGTGCCGAACCTGCTTGGATCGGTCTGATCATGATCGGGTATCCGCTGGCACTTGTGGTGACGGCGCCGCTAAGCGGGGGGATTGCGGACCGCAAAGGCCCGCTCGGCATTCTGGCGGCAGGCCTTCTGCTCATGAGCGGCACACTGCTGGCGCTGGGGTTCGCCGCCCCGGCGCTAGGTGCAGGCACGATGTTCCTGCCTGTGCTGCTGCTGGGCTGTGCGATGGGCATGATAACCTCGCCCAACACCAGTATCGTTATGGGTCTTGCCGCCAAAGCACGGCTGGGCATGGTCAGCAGCATACTGGCATTATCCCGTAATATCGGGATGATGCTTGGCACAGCGGCAGGCGGCCTGGTCATTGGAGGCGGGATCGCCGGGGAGGGAGGAGCTTACAGGGCTGTGTTCCTGGCATGCGCTGCAGGCGTTGCCGCCGCGTGCATCTGGCTGCTGTATTCCTTCCGGCGCAGCGGCAAGCGGGAAGGTACGGAGCTGCGCGGCTCAGCGCGCTGAGCAGCAGGATGCCTCCGTACTTAAATGCACCAGTGTTCCTTCATTATTGTGCATTAACGCTGCCTCAGCCGGCAGCGTTTTTCGTCAGAGGCAACAATATGCTGCGTATATAAAACGGGCGGAATACTGAATCCGCTATTTCCATTCTGGGTAAGTATAGGGAAAGGATATTCAGGAGGGGATAGACATGGGTAACCCTATCAAGGAATTCAAGAACAGCCTCGACGGCCTGAAGCAGTCGCTGGATGGAGTGAAGCAGTCGGTAGACCGCCTCAAAAAGCCGGTGGATGAGGTGAAGGCAAATGTCCAGGAGACTCTGGATGAGGCGAAAATCAGGAAGGCAGGGGTGAAGTCGGAGTTCGGCCGGATGAAAGCCTGTGTGCAGGAGACAAAAGCAGTGCTGGGTGAGGTCAAGGATACCGTCTCCGCAGCCTCGGAGGTTCTATACGCCCAGAAGCGCTATAAACGTCTTTTGGGACGCGGGAAAAAGTCAGACATTGCCGGCTCAGCAGGATAATCTCAGCAGGGTAATGTGATTTTGGGAGTACCCAGAGAGCTGGAATGGACGGCGGTGACGTGATGTGCCCTGGAACGTGTGAGCGGGGATTTGCGGATAAAGCAAGGCCTGCTGCCGATCTAACGGACTGAGATGACGTTATTCACCTAATGTGCGGCACGGCTCAGCTCTAACGGACTCCACAGCCTTTATTGCCCTCTTATACTCAGATAACCCCGATTGTTGGTATAAATAAGTGCATCCGGGTCCGTTACAAGGGAAAATCACCGTAAAACCGGCATTTAACGTTATCTGAGTCCGTTAAAATTTGCTGCACATGGCATGGATGCCGGATTCGGGATTTACACAGTCAGCATATTCATCTACAACAACAAACAGAGCAGCGTTCCTCGGATGAACCGAAGAATCGCTGCTCTGTTTTATTTAGTCCAAGCCGGTATTGGCATTCGTGCCGTCACCTGTATCATCCGAAGCCGGATTCAAATCCGCGCCTGAATCCGGGTTAATATCCTGACCGGATTCCATATCCGTACCCGTTTCTGCACCGCTTGAGCTGAGATTCTCCAGCGAGTCAACAACGAATACAGGGACGTACTGTTCGCCGGTTTCTGTCCCTATATACTCATAGCCGCCCAGATACTGGCCCTTGACCACAGCAGAGCCTGTAAATGAACCGGCAGCACCTTGCAGAGCGAAGTAACGACCTTCGGCGATGCCGACGCTCCGTCCGCTATTATCAATATAAATTTCCATCCCCAGCTTCACGGTTTGATACGGATAAAGCTCAAGATCGAAGGCGGAGATAAGCGGAGGCTCTGTCATCACCTGCCGGATTCCGGCAAACTGATAGCTGCCATCACCTAAAGTATACACTCCGGTCTCACCGGACACGCCGTCGCCAGTATCTGCATTGGCTACAAGGATGGAGGCGTCCTCTGCCTGCAGCTCATAGCTGTCACCGGCAAAGGTGAACAGTACAGAAATGCCCTCAGGCTTAATCTGATAAGCTGTAAAATCCGTGCGGCCGTCACCCCGGCTCCCTTGAGCTACCACAACCGGCACCTCAGCCACAGCAGCCAGCCGGTCGTCAAAAGAAATGCCGCTCAGCTGCCCGAAATCCGGAATAACGTCACCTGTGCGCGTGGAGGTGATTCCGTCTTCCTGCAGATCGGCATAGTACAGCCTGCCGCTGTTATCTATACCGGCTACAGCGATTTTCGCCCCATACTTAGAAGAAACGGAAGTTACAAATACATATTTACCTTCCTCATTACCGCCCGGCAACAGACGGACAGGCTCTGCCGTATTCCAGGCCAGCTGCGCAGCGGCTATCTCGGTTGAAGTATCCTGAAGCGGAGTGAGGCTGCTATACAGCTGAATCGCTTCGGCATACTGCCCGCCCCGGACCAGCCGGGCAGCACTGGACAGCAGCTTTGTGGTGCTGCGCTCAATGGAGGCCAGAACCTTGGAAGAGCCGGCATCAAGTCCGGCTGCTGCAGCATAGCTGCGGTACATGACAGCATGGCCCGCAAAAGCTGTGACGTTATCGCCTTCAAGATCCTTGTCGAGGATAAGCCGTGCGCTTTCTTCCGCCTGCTCCTGCACCCATGGAGCTGTATAACTGTGACTGCTGTAGGCCTGTGCCATGGATAAGGCGCTGTCCAGCATAGGCTGGAAGCTTCCGGCTGCTGCCAGAGCCTTAAGCCCGGCAACGTCATGTGCTTCAAACTCCGCTGCCAGCAGCGCATCCTTGGCCTCTTGTCCACCATAATAAGCGTCCGGAATCAGCAGCAGGTTCCATTTGTAAGTCTCACCTGCGCCATCCCCGCTGCCGCCGGTCGCCAGCTCAGCCAGAAACTGGTCTTTGAATTGCCGGAAGCCATTTGTCAGCTGCACTGAAATGCCTGATTCCTCCGACAGCTCGCGGTAAAAGCTCTCATACGGCCCGCCGCTGATGAAATACTTGGATTTCAGGCTGAGCAGGGAAGCATAGCTCTCCATGAATCCGGAAAAATCCTTGGTGACGAGCTGATCTGCAGACGTACGGACCAGTATGTCCAGACCGCTGCGGATCGCCGTAATCGGCGCAAGCTCCGTGAGCCGTCCGGAAATTTGTTCCTCTTTATAATGGATAGAAAAATTATCCGCCGCCTGGCGGTACAGCCGCTCGGCGGCAATCAGATCCCCGGCGGTATACATCTGCTCAGCTTCCTGCACCACGAGGATCTTGTCTCTGATCATCAGCGCCTTTGAGCCGAGCAGCCCCAACATACATATACACAGAATG
Organism: Paenibacillus sp. PastM-3; assembly: GCF_029893965.1. Taxonomy (GTDB): domain Bacteria; phylum Bacillota; class Bacilli; order Paenibacillales; family Paenibacillaceae; genus Paenibacillus_AQ. Next base: position 148,043 of record NZ_JARXXP010000010.1, on the reverse strand, counting down.
ATCATAATATTCCGCAGGGTTATGGCTTGTTTGAACGTCATAGTATAGTAGCCCCTTTTTTTCGAAAATAAAGCCTGCCTGAAGTCTCCGGCACGCTATTTAAAAATCGGGGTCCCAGCGGTATTTCGCTTCCCTGACTTCGGCTACCTTCTGGTCCAGTCCGTTCCATGCCTCATGCGGGCTGGCGCTAATCAGCCTGGACAGGCGCAGAAAGCGGTCCTTGGGCAGGTCCTGCACGTATCTGCCGATCATTCCGGAGTAGAGCAGCACATAGCGCTTCAGGCGTACAGCCGCTCCGGCAACGCCGGCCAGAATGTCTCTGCCCTTATCCATTTCGAGAATCTGCGCCTCATAATTTTTGACATAGCGGAGCGTTCGGTCCTTGATCAGCTCGGGCCGGACCCGGGCAATCTCACCGATATATTCGGCGAGCAGCGGTTCGAAATCACGCAGCAGCAGCTCCTCCAGCTCCAGGTTCATATCCTTGCGCAGCTGGAAGCCGTGCAGCAGGGCTACACGCTGGCGGGCAATTCGGTCACCGCGCAGCAGGACGGAGATTTCGCGCAGCTTCTCATAAGCGAGCACATCATCCTCGCGAAGTACGGCGACTGCCTCCTGGCGGTTCAGCTCCAGCCCTTCCCGGATGCGGTCGATATTCCGGCCCAGCAGCTCGTTGAGGGAGACGAGATTTTCATTCTGCCGGACTTTCCGCTGCATATAGTAGAGAGCTGCGATCAGTACAGCTCCCCCGGCGCCGCTGAGTGCCATCTGCTGCAGGCTCTGGCCGAAGTAGACCGCAGCCAGGGTAAGCAGGAGGAGGAGCAGCAGGCGGGTCTGCATCTTTCGTCCGGCAAGCGAGGAAGCCTGCTGCAGGGCCGGCCTGAGCGCGGCGCGGCCGCATTTGAGGCAGCGTTCTTCGCCCAGCGCCGTATAATTGCCGCAGTGCCGGCAGATCCGCAGCTTGTTATAGGCGTAGCGCGGAGCCTTGAACGGCCGGAAGGTTACGGGTCTTTTTTTAGTCACGGGATGTTGTCCCTCCGTTCAGTGCGGCGAGCAGCCGCTCGTCGATATCGTCACGGGTAAGCGGCCTGCGCCGCCTTGAGGCATAAAGTGAAATTTGAATAACGGCATATAGAAACGCAATGCCGAGTAGGACGTATGAAATCATGGAACTCTTCCTTTCACGCGGGCCTAAAGTTGAAGTTTACAATGTTTAATTATATCATAATGGCATGCTATTGACAGATTTTAGCTAACTGCTGCACCGTCCCTATTACCGAATATAACACAAGAGGAGCCATTTTTATGCTTCGTACACAGCTTTGCCCCAGAACAACCAAGAATATGCTGCAGAGGCTGATCCCTGTACTGCTGCTGATCCTGTGCCTTATGGCATCACCTTTTGCAGCACTTCGGGCCTCAGCAGCCACGGCCGGTTCATCGGCCTCAGCGGCAGGGCCATCCCGGATTGATGCAGTGCTGCTGATTGATGTCAGCAACTCCATGAACAAGAGTGACAAGAACAATATCGCCGGTGAGGCGATGAAGATGTTTATAGATATGCTGTCCACCCAAGGGGATAAGGTCGGAATCGTAGCCTACACCGACAAGGTACAGCGCGAGAAGGCGTTGCTTGAAATCGGCTCAGCCGGCGACAAGCAGGATCTGAAGGATTTCATCGACGGGCTGAACCGCGGGCCGTACACCGACATCGCTGTCGGTATGGAAGAAGCGGTCAAGGTGCTGGAGAACGGCAGTGACCCCAGCCATGAGCCGATGATCGTCATGCTGGCCGACGGCAACAATGACCTCGATGAGGCAAGCGGCCGGACGCAGAGCCAGTCTGACCAGGAGCTGTCTGCTGCGGTGGATGCCGCCAAGCAGAAGGGCTATCCGGTTTATACTATAGGGCTCAATGCTGATGGCAAGCTGAATAAGGACATTCTGGCCGGACTGTCCAATGAGACAGGCGGCAAATCCTTTACAACGAACTCCGCGGATGATCTGCCGCAGATTCTGAGCGAGATTTTTGCCAGCCACCTGAAGCTGAAGATTGTTCCGGTCCAGTCGATCACGGCGGACGGCAGCTTCCAGGAGGTTACAGTAAATGTGCCGAACAGCAGCGTGCTGGAGGCGAATATCTCGATTATGTCAGCACAGCCGGTGACTGCGAAGCTGACCGATCCGTCGGGCAAGGAGGTCGCGATCCCGTCAGATGATGTGCTGCTGTCCAAGTCGTCCACCTATAGCCTGATCAAGCTGCTGTCGCCGGAGCAGGGAGACTGGAAGCTTCAGGTGAAGGGTGTTCCCAAGGATAAAATCGACATCAATCTCGTATTCAACTATGATCTCGAGCTCAAGATAGACGCGCTGCCGTCAGCAACGTACAAGAAGGGCGACACCGTGGGCATCGTCTCCCATCTGTACAGCAATGGTGCTCAGGTAACACTCAGCAATTTGTATCAAGATATGAATGCGGTGCTGCTAGTTACGGACGTCGATACAGGGGCTGTGGAGGAAATCCCGCTGGACAATTCCGGGGCGGAGTTCAAGGGCGCTTTTGAAATAAAGGAGAGCCATACCTACGAGCTGAAGGTCCGTGCGGAGGAGAGCAGCTTTTACCGTGAAAGTGATGTACTCAAGATCGACGCTAAGACAGGAGCTGTGAGTACAGCCCCTGCTACAGGCAGCGGAACAACGGGGGAAGAGCCGCTTCAGGCTGAAAAGTCCTCGAACACCCTGTACTTTATCATCGGCGGCGTTCTGCTGCTGCTCATTGCGGCGGTGGCTGTATGGATGCTGCGCAAGCAGGCCAACCGCGGCTTTGTCGGACAGATGGTCGTAGAGGTGCTGGACGGCAACACTGGTGAGAAGACGTATCCGCAGTACAAGAAGCTGTCCGGCTTCCGCGGCAAATTCACGCTGCACCAGCTGCTCCAGCTGGCTCCTGAACTGAAGGAGAGCGAGAAGGTTATCTTCACACCAGGCAAAAACGACCGGCTGCTCCTGCGCAGCAGCGAGGGGATCACAGTAGAGAGATCCGGGCGGGCGGCTGACGCTTCGCGCGGACTGGAACTGAAGAGCGGGGACCGCGTTTCAGTGCCGTTGCAGACAGTAGACAAGACTATTCTGTTGGAGTTTTTAATATAGAGGGGGAGAACCTATGAAACCGGTAGTAAGAGAGCATATACAGCAGCTAGACGTATCGCTTGGCGGGGGAATCGTCAGCGACAAGATCAGAGTGGATACGATTGACAATCCAATCCTGATCATCGGCCTTGGAGGAACGGGAATTGATGCCCTGCTGCGCCTGAAGTATCAGATTAACCGCCGCTTTAAGCTGCCTGAGGACCCGATTTCCAAGAAGAAGCGGGATAAGCCGGACAACGTGGAATTTCTGGCTTTTGAAACGAATGAACAGGACCGCGGCAAAAAATACAAAGGCATCGGCCTTGACCCGCAGAGCGAATTTGTGTTGCTTGCGAACGCGGAAATCGGAGGTCTGCTGCAGAACAGAAGCATCCTTGACCCGTATATTACGGAATGGCTGTCGCCTGAGCTGAGCATTACCGATGGCATGAATGGGGCAGCCGGTGTGCGCCAGGCCGGACGCCTGCTGATGTTCACCAAGATCAACCAGGTTGTCGGCGCAATCGACAAGAAGATCAAAACACTGTCAGTCGGCACTAACAAAAAGCTGATGGTATTCCTGCTTACCGGCCTTTCCGGGGGTACAGGCAGCGGTTCTTTTCTCGACATCGCCTATATTGTGCGCGGGATTATTGAACGTGACTACGGTGCGGCAGGCATCGACCGGGTCAACACACTCGGTTACCTGTTCACACCGGACGTCAATCTGTCCAATAAAAGCCTGAGCGAGCACACCCGCGAGTATATCCGCAAGAACGGTTATGCGGCGCTCAAAGAGCTGGATTACTGGATGAATGTGGACAGCCGGGGTGAACGGTTCCGCCAGCAGTACGGCAACATTTTGACTGTAAATTCGCCGCTGCCGCCATTTAACCTCTGCCATCTGATCTCCGCAACCAACACAGAAGGTAAGCTGCTGGAGAACGCCTACGATTACTGCATGAACGTAACGGCTGAGAATATCACGAACTTTATGGCCAGTGAGGAAAAAGCCTCCGGCGAGGAATTCGCCATCCACGATTATATCAGCAACATCAACACGAACATTGCACAGATGAACAAGACATATCCGGCCAACTATCAATATAACATTATCGGGGCTTCGTCGGCCGTGCTGCCGATTGAAGAGATGACCACTTATCTGGCCTACCGCCTGTTCGACAAAATGGACAAGATGTTCCAGCAGGCTCCGGGCCAGGAGGATGTCGAGAAATTTGCCCGCAAGCTGGGCATCGACCTCGATACGATGATCAAAACATTCGAATCCCGCGTACCTGAACCGCTTCCGGGCTATCAGAACAGTGAGCGGCTGAGCCATGCTAATGTCATCAAAAACCAGGTCGTCGATATGGACACCGAGCTGGAGCAGAGCTTCCTGTCCCGGGCGCGTGAAGAATATATCAAGGCCAAAAAACAGCTGCCGGGCGAAATCACCGGACGGTTCGGCGAGGAGCTGGAGCGCATTTTCCTGCATCCGGAGCAGGGGCCGTTTTATGTGTCGCGGCTGCTGTATACCGAGAAGGGCTTCTGCATTCTGAAGCTGATCCAGTCCTATATCGAAGCGCTGCGCGAGAGCCTGCTGCGTCTGCCGCGTGATATCGAGACGGCCCAGGACAGTGCGGAAGAGAAGCTGGGCGATGCACGGAGCGCTTTTGTGTCCAAGGAGAAGAAGAAAAATGCTTATATCGAAGCCAAAATCAACGAGTACTGGCTGCATGCCGATGTTGAGCGTACGGAGCAGATGATCCAGTTCTACGAGGATCTGTTTGAGCTGCTGAACGAAGAAAATAGCCGGATTTACGGGGTGTTTACGGAGATTCTCAGTGCGCTGAGCGCGATTTTTGAGAAGAACGGGAACATTCTGCTGAACGGTGAAGAGCAGACCGACCACCGCGGCAACAAAACCTACTATTGGAATATCGTCAACGTGCCGGATATTGCAGCTAATATCTCCAAGCTGATGGACCAGAAGGACGGCGACGACCTGATCCGTGATTTTGCCCGCGAAATGCTGAAGCATTCCGGACGCTGGGTGAGAGAACAGGAGATTGACATCGTCCGCTCCATTTCCGAGTTCCTGACCGACAAGTTCGGGGATCTGATTACCCGTTCGATGGAAGACTTCCTGGTGATGAAGTACGGCCGCGAAGAGCCGCTGGACAAATTTGTGGAGCGGATTATAGCAGGACGGCTGGATGAGGATGCGGTGCCGATTTTCCATCTGAGCAACAGCTCGGGCAGCCTGCATTTCCCGTCATGGGGCTTTGTCTCTGTGCCGGTTAAAGCGCCGGGCATCCTCAAGGGGATCCGCAATTACCAGAACAACGCGCTCGGCAAATCGCAGTTTACGATCAAGGAGAGCGAGGTCAAGAACCGGATTTTCTGGCTTAACACCCGTAATGGTGTGCCGCTCTTTGTCTATACTCCGCTGCGCGTATATGAAGAAAACTACGAGCGTACCATTCTTGACAAAGAGGGCATCGGACGCCATCTGGTGATGACGGACAAGAACAACTGGACCTATCTGCCGTCGCCGATTCCAGAGAAGTCCTGGGGCGATACGTATGAGAATGCCCGTGTGCGTGAGTACAATGCCAGAGTCCGGGCTGATTTTGAGAAGGCGCTGGCGTCCGGGGTTATTACCGAAAAAGGGCTGGACGAAAATACGAGCAGCCGCTACTCTGTTGTCTTTACCAAGCCGTTCGATATCGATAAGCTGCTGAGCGGCTATGACCTGCAGCTGGGCGCTTCCCGTCCGAACCTTGGCGAAGTGAAGAAGGCTGCCGATGAACTGCGCTCACTGCGTGAGAACGGGCTGGAGCGTGAAGGCGTGAAGGACATCTTCGGCAGCATCAACAAAGAGATGGCCCAGGAAAATCTCATCCGTTCGCCGCAGCTGATCAGCCGTGTGCGCGAAGAGCTGGCTAAATATGATGCGCTGGCAGCCAAGGCTGCTGAGCTGGATGCGCTGCTGCGCCAATACCTTGACGAAGATAAATGGCTTGACCAGTTTATCGAGGCACTCTACACCGACACGATTATCAAAAAAGGCGCGCTCTACGTCTACGACCGCGACGAGGAAGAAGATGCCTGGGAGCCGTTCGCCAATCTAATGAAGGAACGCAGCTATGTGGAATATGCCGTCTACCGTCATTTCCGCGCGCTGGATGAGAAGAGCCGCAGTGTGCTGCTGCGCAAAGCGGCACGCCGTTCCGGGGAAATGACTGCAGCCGAGGATGTAACCCCGCTGCTCTATAAGCTGGAGGGGCTGTATGTCTCCTTCCTCGAAGCGCGCGACAGTCTGGAATACGAGCGGGTAGAGCATGCTGACGGTGATGAAATGTACGGCTTCTACAAGAGTCTGACCGGCAAGCTGGCCAGCATCCGCAGAAAGCTGAAGTAAGCCTATGATTAGAACAGAAGCACTGGTCTATGCAGAACAATATGCGGCGCAGGAAGAGGCGCTGCACAGCAAGGGGGATGGACGCAGCAGCATCCATTACCCTGCGCTGTTTCTGTTCCTTGGCGACAAGGTATCGGCAGCGATTGAGCCGGTGCTTATGCGCTGCGAGCGGAAATGGGATAACGCCGCCGGGGTGCTGGCGCTGCATGCCGGCGCGCATGGCGGCAAGGAACAGCACAGTAAAGAGGGAGATAGCAAGGAACGGGTGATGACGATGGCCCTGCCGGATACGGCAGGGCGTGATCCCCGAACAGTGCGCCAGGACGTTTACCGGGAGTTTTACGAAGACGGCCGTTATCTGGCCGGAATGAACCGGACGCTCCGGCAGATTGGCAACAGGATAGCAGACTATGGACGGCTGTATTCTTCTTTTGACGTAATTCATCTCACCATCATTACGCGGGTCGATGATCCGCTTAATGTGCTGCTGCCGGAAGTGGCCCTGCTGGCCCGGGCAGTGCTCAGCCAGTCGTTCAAATCGGTGCAGACCGACCTGTACACGCTGATCAACGAGCGGGAGCAGGGGGATAACTTCGGATATTCCAGCTCGGTCGGGCTGGCTTTTCTGCGTGAGCTGGAAGGAATGCAGCTGCCGGACTATACGTTTAAAGCGCCGCTCCTGGTTACGGAGGACGGATTGTCTATTCCGGTAGCCCATGGACCTTCCGCCCTGTTTGATCTGGTCTACCTGCTCTCGGATAAAAACGAGCGGGGCATGACCCCGGTGAACGGCATGGAGGATAACTACGAGATTATCGCGCACATCAGCCTGCTCAAAAACCGGGTGCGTCCTTCTTCCGATCAGGCTTCCGGTCATGGCGGTTACAACAATATGACGTTCAAAAGCGGCATACGCGGCAGCACCGGCCGGCAGGGCTATGCCTCCGCCGGGTTCTCGGCGGTGCGCAGGCCGAGCAAGCCGATTGCCATGGCGGTGCTGTACCATGCTTTTCATGTTCTGGCCGCGAAGCTGCAGACCGGCGGCACCTGGAGTCTGCGCGACCGCCAGGCGCTGCTTGGCCTGACGCCGGAAGGGCTGCGCGAGCGGGCTGCGGGCCTCCTGCCCGATGAGGCGGGCATCGCCGAAATGACTGGGCTGATGAGCCACGGCCGCCCGTCCTACAGCGAGCTGAAGCCGCTCTCGCTGCGCGAGGCGGAAGCTCTGCTGTTCGGCGACGGCGGTGAGGCGTATTTCCGCAGCAACTTTGCGGATGTATCCGCTGCGCGTGCTGCGGCCCTTGACCCTGCGCGCGAGTGGGCCGCCGTACTGGCGGCTCAGGAGCAGGCAACTCCGCCGGTGACGTTCTTCCAGCTGGCGGAGTGGACGGCCGAGCAGGGCGAGGCCGGGGGCAATGTGCTGAACGCGCTGCGCCAGCACATGGGCGGTTTGCGCTCGGCGCTGGCTGGTGCCGAGGAGGAGCTGGAGCAGCTCTACGCGCAGAGCGTGGAGCGCCAGCCGTTCCAGCGGGTGCCGCTGCTCGACAAGCGGACCGTGCGCAATTTCATTCATTATTTGTTTGAGAGTATATATAGTAGAAAATACGAGATTCTCAGGCTGAAGCTGGAGCTGGACATAGCGCTTCGCTATGACGCTGCGCTGGAGCAACTGCATGCTGAGAGCAAGGCCAAGGTGCAGACAATGCAGGCGCTGGAAGAAGAGCTGCGCAGCCTTGCGCTGTCCACCATTGGACGGTCCGGTGAAGCGGTGGACCAGAATATTATGGAATACTACCGCACCGTGACCGCAGAGGTCATGCTGGACATTGAGGCCCGGCGCGGGCCGGGCATCTTCTTCAGCGACCGCTTCATGGGCAGCATCTCGGAGCTGCTGCGCCAGGGCGGTCCGGCGGTTGTCCGCCGGCTGATCGAGGTATGCAGGAGAGAGCTGCTGACTGCAGCGCCGTTCGTTCTCCCTTTCGAGGAAGAGCTGCTGCGGCGGGCCAATGTTGCAGCGGCTTACGAGAACCGGGAGATTGTGTCCAGGGAAGAGCTGTTCAAGCAGCTGTACCTCGGTCTTGAGGACGGGGCAGCCATCAACGTCCGCCTGTTCGAGTATACGCAGGAGCACCGTCATGAGGAGAAGTATTTCTTCGGCGACAGCGGCTCCGAATTTCTGCGTTATGCGCTGAACGCTGACGGCACGACCCGGATCTACCGTCTGGGCGTTGTCCACGAGCAGCGCAGAAGCGGTGTGGAGAAGCTCAACCTGATGGGCGGCTTCCATCTGGAAGACCTGCTCTATTACCGTAACGGCAGGGTCTACTATGAAACCTATGTCCAGAACGGCTATAAGCTGCACGGCGTGGATGAGGAGCAGCTGCCTGAGCTTAGATGAGTAATGAGGCTGGGGAAGGCTACCCCTAAGGTAGGCCACTGAGGTGCTGTTGCGCTGCGGGATTGTTGCGCTGTGGGATTGTTGCGCTAGAGGTATGATATTGAGGTGCTAAGTATACTGAAGTGTTAAGGGTGTAAAAAGCTAAGATTCTGAAATGAAGAGAAATGCTGAATGCCGAATGCTGAATGCCGAATGCTGAACTTTCGAAGCTCTGAAATGCTGAACTGCTGAACTGCTGAACTGCCGAACTGCTAAAATGCTAAGGTAGTTTGTTCTGTTTTTGCCGTATACGTGAATGTATCGATTAATCGGTGGCTGTGGCGAAAATTTGCTGGGAAGGAAGTTGCAGACATTCCAATCTGGGGTGTTGCAGCTAGCCCGGGCATACTCCGGACTGATAAGGAAAGGCAAACGGCCCGAATGAGAGTCAAAAATGCCTCTGATTTCAGCCGGCCCGCCAGTTGTTATCTGCAAGGGAGTTTTTCCGCCGCCTACTTCGCCAGGGAACACACGTCCAAGAGGATAACAGGCTGGCTGTGCTCCGCAACGTATAAATATAACAATAGTTGTTCCTGAAAGGATGAGGATGGATGCAGCGGAAAATCAATCTGCTTTTATTGTGTTTCAGCCTGCTTGGCGGCGGCATAGCTTTTGTGCTTGGAGAGCTGCTGCTGGGCAGCAGGCCTTATGATCTGCCGTCAATCCTGATTGTCGGCATCTATTTCGCCATAGTGGCGCTTGGTATCGGACTGGGGGCACTGCTGGCTGAGATGATCTCCCCGCGGCTGAACGGCTTGTCGTGGAAGCAGCGCTATCTGGGGCTGTCGTGGAAGCTGCTGCCTTTGACTGTAGTGATACTGTTTGGCCTCGGCTCACTGATGGAGTTTGTATATGAGCTGAACTTCGGCGGCATCAAAACGGTCAAAAACGTCGTTATGGTCATTGATGACTCCGGCAGCATGCAGCAGAGTGATCCGGACAACAGCCGGTACGCCGCTGCCAGATCGCTGGTACAGCAGATGGATAAAGACAATCAGGTTGCTGTAGTAACCTTCAGCGAGAATGCTTCGGTTGTCCAGCCGTTGATCTCCCTGCGGAGTACGGATAACCGCGAACAGGTATCCGAGGTTATCAGCAACCTCCAGACGACTGAAGGCGGTACAAATATCAGCGGCGCTCTGACTGAGGCAATGAATGTAATCAGCAGTGACGGAGAAGCAAGCCGGGGTGCCATGGTCATTATGCTCTCAGACGGCTTCAGCCAGTTTGATACATCTACTGAATTGAATGAGTATATAAGCCGCGGGATTGCGGTTAACACCATCGGGCTTGCGCTTGATGACAAATCCGGCTCCCTTCTGCTGCAGGATATTGCCACTGTTACAGGCGGACAGTATTACGATGTTACTGATGCGGGCCGTCTGGGTGAGGTATTCCAGCAGATCTATGACCGGCTGGGCGACCGCACCCTGCTCACAGAGCGCAGCGATGCTACGGCAGACAGTCCCTATTATGCAGTTGTGCGGATTCTGGCGCTGATGCTGGTGGGTACTGCGCTTGGGATTGGGCTTGGCATTATTTTTGATAACCGGCATTTGGCCAAAAGCTTCGGTATCGGCGGCTGGGCAGCCGGCCTGTGTGCCGGTCTGATTCTCGAATTCGGGCTTGACGGCCATTCCGTCGGCGATACGCTGGTCCGGCTGAGCGCTGTACTGGTGCTAGCGGCTATTATTTCACTCTTTACTTATGTGGTACCGGTCGGTGAAGGACGGCTGTCCCGCCGGGGGAGAAGAGAGGCGGCAGCCGCAGCATCCGGTTCCGAAGGGTTTCATTCTCCGCGCAGAAACAGGAACAGCAAAGGCTTTTAAGGCCCGTCAGCACCAGCTAAAGTTAATGAACAGGTGAAAGGAGCATACAGTCATGAGGTACGCCGAAGAAACTCCCCCTGCACAGGCCATTACGGAAGTGACTGCCCGGGTGGAGGACCGGTTCTGTACGCTGAGATGGCGATGGCCGGACGGCGTACAGGCGGTCTGCATCCACAAAGGAACAGCGGAGGGCCCAGGCCGGGGGGAGCTTCCGCCTTCCGGCATGAAGCTGTACACCCGCGAGGAATACAAAGCGAACAACGGCTACCGGGACCGGATGGATGATATCGGCCTGGTGGTCTATACCATATATGCCCGGATTAACGATAACGGTGAGACACTGCTCATCAGGCAGCCGGACCGTTCTAACGAGATTACAGTCAGTGCCGGCAAGGCCAGAATTTATTATTCAGTAAGCCAGAAGAAAACGATATTCGGCAAGCAAAAAACAGTACATATGACGATTACCGCCGAAGTGCCGGTGCCGAAGGATGTACTCTGCTATGTCAAAAAAAGAGGCGGGTACCCGGCTTCCAGGGAGGACGGCGTGCTGTTCCCGTTCGTGCAGGATTTCGCCGCCGGACGGAACACGCTGCCGCCGATCGAGATCGGTAAAGAAGACTTTGTGCGGATTTTTTTCACCGACGGGCGGAAGTACGGGCAGTATTACGAGCTGGTGCCGGAATAAGTGTACTTTATGCAGCTAAAGGCTCGGATTTATTGCTGGAACAGGCTTTAGCTGCACTTTTTGCAGCCAGATCAGGAGATTTCCCCGAAAAGGGGCTAAACTGGCTGATATAAGTGTACAAAGTGCAGCTAAAAGGTAAAAAGCCGTTCTGACAGGTAAAATAGTTGTACAAAGTGCCGTTAAGGTACAGAGCAGCGCATAGCCCCATAACGAATGGCCAACAAGAAGTAACGCTCAGACAACGACAAAACGCTGGGAGGAAAAGAAATGTCTTTTTTCAGCCGCTTTATGAAGAAAAACCAGCCGCAGCCGCGGCCGCTTTTTTATGATATTGTGTGCCCTTACTGCTTCACGAAATTCCAGCCGGAGGAAGTCGTTTTCCGGGCCATGCACAGCCGTGAGGATGATGAGAATTACGCACTGGGCGAGGATGATGCCCTCAACAAGTACCGCGAGCGCTTCGGGCTCGATACGGTGGATGATATGGAGGCCATTCTGAATCCGGCTGACATTCCGGAAGAATACCACCATTACACGGATCATGTGCTGACCGGGCTCACCGACCGCTACGGGGTGCTGACGCGCAGACGGCTCTGCCCGGCCTGCCATAATGAGCTGCCTGTAACCGCGGGCAAGGTGCCGAGCAATATTATCTCCATCATCGGCGCTTCCCAGGTAGGGAAGTCGGTGTATATGACCTCGCTGATCCATACGCTGCAGCATACGACGGCGGGGCATTTTGACGCAGCCTGCATGCCGCTGAATGCCGAGATCAGCCGCAAGTTCCGCACGCTGTACGAAGAACCGCTGTTTGAGCGCGGCGATCTGCTGGCCTCGACCCAGAAGGAAAAAATGCAGGAGCCGTTCATCTTCCAGTTTGTCTTCAAGGATGAGAGCAAGCCGCCGCTGACACTGGTGTTCTTCGATGTTGCCGGCGAAGGCATGGTCGATCAGGATTATCTCGGGCTACACGGCCAGCATATCAAAAACTCGGCGGGTATCCTGTTCATGGTCGATCCGCTGCAGATCCGCTCCATCCGTGAGAAGATCCGCATCAACTACGGCGACAAGCCCGGCGAGTGGGTATCGCAGTATGATGAGCCGCGCGATGTGGTGCTGACGATGTTCGGCGATTTTATCGCTTATCAGGAGAAGAGCAAAACCTCCATCCCGACAGCGGTCGTGCTGACCAAAAGCGATATGCTGCATTCGCTCAAGGATGAGGACGGCGATTATATCAAGTCGAACAGCAATGTTTTTAATAACTATGTGCACCGCAAAACGCTGAACCTGGACGAATATCATAACATCGACGGAGAAATCCGCCGCTTCATCGAGAAGGTGGACCGCCCGTTTAAGGATACGATGGATGTTTATTTTGCCAATACGGGGTATTTCGCCGTGTCTGCGCTGGGCAGCAATCCGGTCAATCAGAGGATAGAGGGTGTGGTCAGCCCGATCCGTGTGGACGAGCCTTTTATCTGGCTGCTGCATAAGCTGAATTATATTGAGGGGAGCGACGGGCCGTGAACAGATTTTCAGGGTCCGGCATCACCCAGCAGATGTACACCCGCGAGCGGCGCGGGGTTTACCGGGCAACCGAGGGCTTCGATACGGTAGCGAAATCGGACAGTCTGGATCATAATTTTGTCAAAAAAATTCTCCATCCCTTCTGCGTCTACGATGCTCCGGCTGAGCTTTCGGCACGCGGCGAGAAGAATGAGGAGATTTATCCAGCTGCGCTGCATCTGTTCCATACGGAGACGAACGATACCGTAATTGGGCAGAGCCGCTACCTGGCGGCTGATTTTACGGGGCAGCGGAGCGCTTTTTTCGCCCATAACTTTATTGTGCCGCCGATCCGCTCGGAGGAGATTGTGGAGCATTACGGGGACTGGCTGCATGCAGACTTTGCCGTCAGTCATGAAGGTGAGCCAGGGGGAACATTGCCGGAGCTGGACCAAATCCCTGTGCGGCAGCGCGAAAGCCGGCCTGACCCGCTGACGGTGCTGCGCACGCTCGGTTTTACCGAAGAAACGTTCAAGGCCCTGCTGCAGGCGGTTATGCTCTCCGTAGCCGGGAAGAAAAAAATCTACATTGCGCTTGATGTGCCGATCAGCGAGGTGTCACGGCGTGCCGCAGAGCTGACGGAGGTCCTGTTCAGTGTGCTGCCGTATGATTTCCGCCGCAGACTGGGCGTGATTACGTATGCGAATGAGCCGCAGAGCCGCAAATATATCCATCTGACCTTTGTGGAAAAAGGCTCGCTGCGTCCCGGGGACCGCAATATCGAGAAGGATTATGTGTTCGATCTGGCCTCCGGCCGGATGCTGAATACTGATTTTGGCGGAACGCGCCAGCCTTTTGCCGAGCTTGTCTGGAAGACGCTTAACCGGAAGGGCAGCATGGAGGATTATGCCCGTTTTGCCGATTCCCTGCTGACAGGTGAAGGGGTTGATCGCAAGCTGCAGCTGGCGGTTTACAACGAGCTGGCGGTCTTTTATGAGATTGAGCAGGGGGATGAGCAGTCGTACGCGGACAATAAAATCGCTGTGCTCAGCGGTCTGTTGTCCTACCTTAAGCCCCGGGGAGCACTGGAGTCACGGGTACGGCTGAATGATCTGTTCCTGGAGCGCTTCGACCGTGAGTATGATGCCATCCGGCAGCGCGGGATTCCCCAGCCTGAGGTGCTGGAGCAGTTTAAGGAGTACTTTGTGCTGGAGGGTCATAATTACCGCGGCAAAATCGTCGATTATTTCATCAACGGCATGCTGAACTGTCCGGCTGCGGGACGGGAGGATGTGCTGGCTGCAGCTTATGGCATTATCGAGAGCAATGACGGGCTGAGTGCAGCTTTTTTCAAAAAAGTGCTTGGCCAGCCAGTATTCCGCAGACAGCTGCTGGAGCCATATATGGAATCCCGGCTGGCTGCTGCGGCTGATTCAAGGGAGGTTATGCGCTTCGTATTCCATTGGGGGCGGTCATTGCCGGAGGTGCTGCAGCAGTCCTTTGCCCGGGATATGATCAAAGAATATCTGCTGGAAAAGCTGGCCGGGGACAACAATCCTGTGGCTGCCGTAGCGGCAGCCCATGATTTTGTCGAGAAAGCCGAAAAAGAACGGCGCAGAGGCAGCGGCCTCTATCCGGAGGCGATGTCGCTGCTGCTGGAGCTTGCGGATGCGGCAGACCGTTTTTTGCTCAGCCGTGTTGATCTGGACGAGCTGACGCTGGAGCAGCTGCTGGATATTTCGTTCCTGCGTTACCGCGATGCTGAGGACTGGCAGCCGCCGCTGGATTCCATCAGCAGACGCAAGGCGAATGCCCTGCAGGCCGCCTACCGCTGGTTTGGCGAGGAGAAGCCGGATGAGCGGATTTTTGCCGGACTTGCGCCGCGTGAGCTGGACGATGTGCAGCTGCTTGGACGGCGCTGGCTGAAGGATATGCGCAGTGCGGAGCCGTTTGAGCGTCTGCCGCTGGCATTCTATCACATCAGTGAGCGTGAAGACGGGCCGCTGGATTATGAGGCTTTGCTGGAGCTGGTTGTGCGCAAGGCGGGCGGAGATAAGGAGACGGTGTACCGTTTCTTCGACTGGTCGCAGGGCAGCCGGCTGTTCACAGTCTCGAATAAAAAGCTGTGGCCGGGATATAAACGGGCCATTCTGAAGTATTTCATGAACAAGGACCGTGAAGCGTTCAAGAGCCGTGATTTCCGCAAAAGCTATGCAGCTGCCGCAGGCCCGGCGCTGCAGAATGTCTACAATGAAGCCCGCGGCAAGCTGGCTTCACCGCTGGCGCGGTGGGTCAGCCGCAGCCGATTTCAACTCCTGATCAGCGGCTCCGTTCTGGGGCTCGTGATCATCGCGGTCATTATAGCGGTCAGCCTGCTGCGGCCGGACCCTGCCGATACGGCACAGCCGGAGAATGGCTCCGGGGCCGGCGGTGCCTCGACGGTTACCGCTATGCTTGGCAGCGGCGGGACAGCCGGCACCCGGTTGGTGTTCACCTTTGAGGATGCCGCAGAGTGTTCCGCCTTTAAGCCGGCGGAGATCGGGCTCATGTCCGGGGATGAGGTGACGGACATGTATGATGTTGTTGCGACGACGGGCAACTGCCTCGTGGCGTCACCGGAACCGGGAGCCGCCGCCACGGATGCAGCAGGCTCTGGTACGGACGGCGGCGCGTCGGGCAACGCGGGCTCTAGTACGGACGGCGGCGCGGCGGACAACGCGGGTACCGGGACGGACGGCAACGCGGGTACCGGAACAGGAGACGGAGGCGAGTCCGTCTCTTCGCCGCCGTCATCCGGCCAGCCGGATGCTGCGCTGTACCAGGTCATCGTTGACCTGGAGCAGGGCGCGGCACTGGCCGCTGGCAGCATGATTACGGCCGGTGAGTACAAGCTGATTGTTCAGCCTGCTCCTGCGGCGGGGGTGACCACATCTCCGGCAGCACAGCCTTCCGCCACAGCTGAGGCCACGCCTGACGCTTCAGCTGGTACCAATAACACTGGTAACAATGCCGGCGGAAGCAATCCAGCAGGTGAGACAAGCACTGGCGAATCCGGCACAAACGGTGCTGGTGCAGAGAGCACTGCCGGAGCGGAGTAACGACTATTTTATATAGCCAACCAACCAACTAACAAAAAAACAAACTATCATAATCCTGAACAGCACAAATAGCCGAATGACGGCTTGGGTGCGTTCAGGATTTTTTTCAGCAGAATGCGATGAAGCTGTTAACAGAATATTGTTGCAGAGAGCGCAGTCAGAGTAGAGGAACGTTTTCTTGCAGACTAACTTTATCTTATTTGCAGCATATACTCTATTCTGAACTAATAAACTGTGTATGTGGCCGGGCTGGTACGTTCATGATCCTTTTACAGCTGGCTGGATGTAACGACTAAGTGGATTTTAGACAACTAATCTCTGCCGAACCAAGCGATTAACAGAACTAAGTGGAAATTCGCTACTTAATTCAGGCGATTTCGCTGAAATGTGGGCTTAACCAGTAAATTAAGTGTCTATTTTCCAATTAATTACGCTGGAATGAGGGTTTCGGCGAAATTAAGTTGCTTTTTTCCAACTAGCTGCCGCGTCCGCCTTGCCTATGTACAGAGTAGTCTGTGTGTGGTCGGGGTTGTCGGGGTGTCTGTGTAAGAGTAAAGCAGGCGTGTGGTAGGAGTGGTCTAGTTAGGGTAGAAGGTGGTCCGTGAGAACAGATTAACTTGCACGGCGGGGAACTTGAGCTAGCTATGTTGGGTTGGAGCAGTCTCAGTGGTTGGAGTGGCCTGTGTAAGAATGTAGTCTGCGTGTGATTGATCTGGTCTAGGTAGAGTTGAAGGTAGTCTGCGAGTACAGGTTAGTTTGCATGGCAGGGAGTTTAGTTATCTATTAGAGTTAGAGTTGTTTATGTGTTTATGTGTTTATGTGTTTATGTGTTTATGTGTTTATGTGTTTATGTGTTTAGGTACTTAGGCAGTTCACGCGCACATTGCCCTTATTACACAAGCGTCTGGTTAGAGCAAGTCTCGTGCAGCCTTATGCCAGCGCTAATAGCTGACATGGAATGGAATGAGATTGTAACAGCTTTTCTATGGACATAGAGGGAAATAGTAGATATGATTATGAATATTAAAATTTAATAAGCTATTGAAAAGGGTGCGCGTTCTTGTGTTTCATAGAACCGCTTAATAGGGAAGGCCGGTGCAAGTCCGGCGCGGTCCCGCCACTGTAAATGCAGAGCGACTCCTGCAGATGTGCCACTGTCCGGCTGTTTATGCTGACGGGAAGGCAAAGGGGAAGCGATGAAGCATAAGCCAGGAGACCTGCCTTTTTTCATGGACGTTTCACTTCTTCGTGGGGTAAGAATGCGGAACACATGCAGATGAACTGCGGCTTAGAGCATATGCGCGCCTTGCAGAAGGTACGCCTGCTGATGGCCGGCCTGTGAGCAGCAAGCTCAGCTTACAAGCTGTCCAGCCGTTAATTTGTATTCTTCCCGGCCGCCCTTAACAGGGCGGTTTTTATGTTGGGCAAGTGAGGCTGGGGGAGAATTCCAGTCTGTGCTGCTGACTGCACTGATGGCACGATCATTCTATTAACAGAAAAGGGGTTAACAATGAAGAAGAAATTCTCTGCCAGGTATTGGCGGCTTGGCCTGGCTTTATTGCTGGTTATCTCGATTATCGGAGGCGCTGTTGTTCCTTCCGGACAAAGCTATGCAGCCGCTGATTCAGCGGTTCAAGGGGCGGAACGTGTAACAGATGCTATGTATGCAGCAGACGCTTTCTCCTCGGAGCTGCCGGGTGCTCTGGAGGCAGTAGCGCAAAACGGACAAGTTACCGTAAAAGAGGCCACCTACAAAACTGCCGAATATATTCTGGCCGGCGGTGTGACGTCGGAATGGCAGGCCATCGGGCTGGCCCAGGCCGGCTATACCGTACCTGACAGCTATGTGCAGGCACTTGAGCAAAAGGTTAAGGCTGCCGGCGGCAGCTTTTCCAGTGTAACGGATTATGCCCGGATTGTGCTCGCAGTAAAGGCTGCAGGCGCTGATCCGGAGAATTATGCCGGCACCGGCTCCGCTGCAGGCTATAATCTGATCGAGAAAATCTATAACAATACCAGAATCAGCGGACAGACCCTGAATGCCCCGGTATATGCGCTGCTCGCACTGGATTCCGGCAATTATACCATTCCGGGCGATGCGAAATGGACCAAAGCTGCGCTGCTCGGCGAGATTTTGTCCAAGCAGAATGCGGATGGCGGTTTTACCCTGTCCACAGGTGCCAGCGACCCGGATATGACAGCAATGGCCTTGACGGCGCTGGCTGCACACCGGAATGAACCGGGCGTAGCGACAGCCGGACAGAAGGCGGTAGCCTGGTTATCCGCTGCACAGGACAGCAAAGGCGGATACGGCGACAACAGTGAGAGTGCTGCCCAGGTTATTATTGGTTTGACCTCCTTTGGCGTGGACCCGTCCGGGGCTGATTTTACCAAAGCAGAAGGGGATCTGACCGGAAGACTGCTGAGCTTCTTTACAGCCGGCGGCGGTTTTGCCCATAACGAAGGCGGCAATGTCAATGCGTATGCTACCGAGCAAGGTCTGCAGGCGCTGGTTGCCTATAATCTGTTCAGCGGCGGAAGCAACGGGAAGCTGTATGATTTTACAAAACCGGCAGCGCAGAACCCGCTTGTATATGTACCGCTTGTAATTGAAGGACCTCAGGGTACGCTGGGCCAAGGGAATGCCTATGCAGGCAATGCCCTCGAAGCGCTGGAGAAGGTTGCAGCCCAGAACGGGCTGGCGCTTACGAATCCGTCCGGCAATTATGTTACGGCTATCGGCAATGTAGCTGCGGGAATGTTCGGCGGCTGGGATGGCTGGAGCTATGCTGTCGTCCGCGGAGGACAGTGGCTGTATCCGGATGTAGGCATGAAGGATTTCAGCCTCAAGGGCTCTGACCGGATTGTCGTCTATTACGGGGGCGCTGATACCCAGCTTGTTGAATCGGTAATTTTGTCCAAGGCGCAGCCAGGGGAAGACGAGGCGTTCACGGTTACTGTTAATCAGATCCGGTGGGTCTGGGACAATGTAACCAAAACTTCCAATCCAGTGATCTCCAAGGCAGCAGGTGTTGAGGTTGCAATCGGCGGCCTGACTGCGAAGACTGACCAGGACGGCAAAGCCGTGTTCAGCGTTGGTCTGGCGGAAGGTGATTATACACTGGCCGTTACCGGTTATGCAGCAAATCAGGCGCCTGCAGTTGTCAAATACACTCAGGCACTAAACGTTGTTTCTCAAAATGTATCCATCCGGCTGTCTGTTGAAGGACCGGAAGGCAATATTACAGAAGGTACGCTGAAGGCAGCAAATGCTCTGGCAGCGCTGAAAAAGCTGACCGCTTTGAACAATATCCCGCTGCAGATTACGGAGTCGTCGTTCGGCAGCTACGTATCCGGCATTGCCGGTGTTGCAAACGGGACTTACGGTGCTTATTGGAATTTTGCAGTCTATCGCGGCGGAGAATGGATTTACCCGGCTGTAGGCATGGGAGTCTATGAGCTTGAGGAGTCTGACCGTGTTCTCGTTTACTTTGCGGGGGCAGATACACAAGTAGTAAATAAGGTAACTGTAACCCCGGAACAGCCACAGCCGGATGAGGCATTTACGGTTAAGGTTACGCAGGCTAAATGGGATTGGAACAGCAATAGTCGGGTAGAATCACCGGCGACCGGTGTGCAGGTAACGATTGACGGCACAACAGTAAATACGGACGATAAGGGCACGGCTTCCTTTGAAAAGGGTCTGTCTGCCAAAGTCTACACGCTGGCCGTAACCGGCTATGTCAAAGGGGCTGCCCCTAAAGTTGTACGGCACACGCAAGCCTTCAAGGTAGCTCCCGGCAATGTGACAGCTTCTCTGGCCATTGAAGGACCGCAGGGTCCTTTGGCGGAGGGCACGCTTGATGCGTTCAACGCTTATGATGCCCTGCAGCAGCTGACGGCTGCCCGCGGAATTGAACTGCAGGCAACAGAATCACAGTACGGCATTTTCGTTCAGGGAATCGGCGGGATTGAGGGCGGCGTCTACCACAAAGACGGGTATTGGGGCTTTGCCGTATCCCGCGGCGGCAAATGGATCTATCCAGAAACCGGAATGAACGATTACGTGCTGCAGGCGTCTGACAAGGTGCTTGTTTATTACGGCGGAGGCAATACACAATTTGTCGAATCACTGGCGGTTACGCCAACACAGCCTAAGCAGGGTGAAGCATTTACGGTTAAGGTTATGCAGATTGCACAGGTCTGGGATGCGAATTATGTACCAGAACTGGTTGTCTCTGCAGCTGCAGGAGTTCAGGTCAGTGCCGGTGGAGTTACAGCTACAACAAACTCAGAGGGAATAGCAAACTTCGGGCAAGGTCTGACTGCCGGTACGCATACTCTGGCTGTAACGGGATACGCGGAAGGCCAGCTGCCAAGCATCGCCCGTTATACACAGGCGTTGACGGTAGTGAGCCCGTCCACGGTTCCACAGCCGGCAACAGCCACCATTTCCGTTACAGGCGATAGCCTGAAAGGTACGATTCTCTCCAGTACAACTGTAATGCTGAACGAAGGCGAAACAGCTTACAGCCTTTTGGTCCGCCAGCTTGGCAGCAAAGTGGTGAGCGGCGGCAGCGGTGACAGTGTCTATATTAGATCGATCGACGGCCTGGCTGAGATGGACCGCGGCAAGGACAGCGGCTGGATGTATTCGGTCAACGGCAGCTATCCGAAAACAAGCGCAGGCAGCTATAAGCTCAGCAGCGGGGAT
Source organism: Paenibacillus sp. PastM-3 (assembly GCF_029893965.1). Lineage (GTDB taxonomy): Bacteria > Bacillota > Bacilli > Paenibacillales > Paenibacillaceae > Paenibacillus_AQ. The sequence continues at coordinate 127,218 of NZ_JARXXP010000010.1, read as the reverse complement.
GTGCTGGCCTGGCGCTATACAACCGACGGCGGAGCAGATATCGGAAATCCGCCGGGCGGCCCGGGAAGCGCCGGGGGAACAGGAGCAGCAGGTTCCGGAAGTCTTGCAGGAGTAACCATTACTGATGACAATACTCTTCCGCTCAATCAGGTCGGCCAGACGACAGCCGTAACCGGTACAGTGATGGCAGCAGCTGAAGCTGCGGCGCTTAAACAGCAGCTGGCGGCCAACGTGGTCACCATTGAGCAGAATGTGACTCCGGGGGCAGCAGCTTCCCTTAAGGACAGCGGCGGAGAAGTAGAACTGCAGCTGCCTTCCGGTGCAGTGTCCGGAACAGTGAAAATCAGTGTAAGAGAGAGCAGCTCAAACCGTACGGAGCTTGTATCGGGATTGTATGATTTCAAGCCGGACGGCACGAAATTCCTGAAGACAGCGGATCTGCTGATCCGCATTCCGGTTACAGCCGTTAATCCGGCCAATCTGGCGCTGGCCTGGCTGGATGAAAGTACAGGCAACTGGATACCGGTTCCCGCATCACTTGATCTGAAGACAGGCATCATGACCGGTAAAGTCAGCCACTTCACCACATACGCGGTCGTAGACCGCAGCAAGTTTGAGCCGCAGCAGGGCAAGCTGGCGAGTGATATTACGGCAACAGCCAAGACTGTGGCAGCAGCAGAGGAGCTGAGCGATTGGCAAGCCATTGGCCTAGCCCGCACTGGCCATGCTGTACCGGCAGGCTATTTGACCGCAGTGAAGGAGCAGCTTGCTGCAAGCAGCGGTGAATTCCGCAAGGTAACCGATTATGAGCGTCTGGTGCTGGCCGTGGCTGCGGCCGGGGCAGATCCGCAGAGTATCGGCGGATATAATCTGATTGAGAAGATTTATAACAACGGCAATATGGCAAGCCAGGGAAGCAACGGTCTGATTTTTGGCCTGATTGCTCTCGATAGCGGCTCCTATAAGGTGCCAGCAGATGCGCTGTGGACCAGGGAACGTCTGATTGCTGCGATTCTGGAGCTGCAGAGCAAGGACGGCGGCTTCCCGCTGACCGCCGGAGGCACTGATGATGTGGATCTGACCGCGATGGCGGTCACGGCACTCTCCGCCCATACCAGCCAGGCGGCAGTGCAGGCCGCTCTGGACAAAGCGGTAACGTGGCTGTCCGGACAGCAGCTGGAGAACGGCGGCTACAAGGTATCCGGCACAGAAAACAGTGAAAGTACTGCCCAGATTATTATTGCCCTCAGTACTGCCGGCATTGGTCCGGGAGATGCACGTTTTGTAAAAGCGAAGGGCGGGCTGCTGAGCCATCTGGCTTCATTCAGACAGGCAGACGGCAGCTATGCCCACACTGCAGGACAGCAAGGCAACGGTCTGGCTACGGAGCAGGCGCTGCTGGCATTGTCAGCCTATAGCCGCTTCCTGACAGGTGATTCCAAGCTGTTCAGCATTACGCCGGGAGCAGTGAACGGCGTTACCTTTACCGATGAAAGCCAAATCTCTGCCTGGGCGCTTGCTTCCGTACAAGAGGCCTTTAATCAGGGACTGATGAAGGGCGTTAGTGAAACGGCCCTGGTCTTTGCTCCGAAGCAGAAGATCACCCGTGCCGAATTCGCAGCCCTGCTGTTAAGGCTGACGGGAGAAACGCCGGCTGATTCCTCGGCAGCTGCTGTATTCAGCGATGTAAAAGCCGGTTCGTGGTATTACGGGACGGTGCTGAAAGCGAAGGAGCTGGGAATTATTTCGGGTGTAAGCGATACGACCTTTAACCCTAACGGTTATATTACCCGGCAGGATATGGCGGTTATGATCATGAGGGCCTTCAAGCTGGAGGGCAGCGGAGCATCTGCTGTCTTCACGGATGAGAGCCGGATCAGCAGCTACGCGTTGTCTGCTGTCCGCACCGTATCCGGTCTGGGCTATATGAGCGGGTATAACGGCTCCTTTGATCCAGCAGCCGCGGTAACCCGTGAAATGGCCGCAGTCGTTGCAGTCCGGCTGCCGTAGGACGCTGCCGCGGTTTATGCGAAAGGTTACAAGAAAGAGCAGATTTACAGCCCGGTTTAAGCTAAAATAAATGAAGATGATAGGATCGGGATAGAACGGGGGCATCAGGCTCTCGTTCTTTCCCTTTTTTTTCAAAGATAAAAAGGGTATGTTCTGCGGGATTATTTCAGGAGGTGCAAAGAGTAATGATTAGACCGGCTATCCGCCGTTTGCTTCCGCCAGCGCTAGTGCTGCTGGCCGCGCTGCTGCTGCCGGGCTGCGCAGCCCCCGGCAGGGATGCCGCCGCCCCGGCTGCGGGCGGCAGCGCCACTGCCACGGCTGCGGCACAGAGCCCGCAGCCGGCGGCCACCGCGTCTCCGCAGCCCGGAGACGCTGCCGTCACCGCCCCGCCGTCCGCGCCGGCGGGGCACACCACGCCGTCTCCCGCAGCGGAGACGGCCACCCAAGGCGCGGCCACAGCCGCCGCGCCTGCCACAGCGCCTGCGGGCAGCAGCCCCGCAGGCACGATAGCGCCGGACGCGCACCGTCCGGCGGCCACGGCCACGGCGCCGCCCGCCAAGGGCGCCGGCGCCACCGCAGCGGCAGCGGCGAAGCCGTCCGCTGCCGCAAGCCCTTCTGCCGGCGCGGCGAAGCCGGCACCCGCACCGTCGCCGCAGCAGGCAGCGACGGCTAAACCCACGGCGGCTGCACAGCCTGCCGCCGTGGCGGACACAGCCGTCATCTCCATTACAGGAGATGCGGAGCACGGGGTGATTCTTGCGCCGGCGGCGTTCGAGATCAAGGAAGGCGAAAGTGCGCTGGACCTGTTGAAGCGGATTACCCGCCAGCACAAAATCCAGATGGAATTCCAGGGAGTCAAAGGCTTTGCCTATGTCGAAGGCATAGACAATCTATATGAATTGGATCATGGCGCGGAGAGCGGCTGGATGTACCGGGTGAACGGAGAGTTCCCGGACAAGAGTGCCGGAAGCTACACCGTTCAGCCCGGGGATACGATAGAATGGCTGTATACACTTGACCTCGGCAAGGACATCGGAGCCAAAGCGCCATGAGCAGCGGCTTCCGGGCCATGCATCCGGCAGTAGCGCTGCTCTATTACGCCGGGCTGCTGCTGTTCGCCGCCCTGATGATGCATCCGCTTTTTCTGATTACCGAGCTTACGGGGCTGATCCTCCTGCTGCTGCTGCAGGGGCAGGGCCGTCAGCTGCTGCGCGGGCTGCCCTTCTATCTGCTGATGGCCGGCTCCGTGGCTGTGCTGAACCCGTTGTTCTCGCACAGGGGAGCGCATATCCTGTTCTACCTGTGGGACCAGCCGGTTACGCTGGAGGCTGTGCTGTACGGGCTGATCATGATGCTGGTGCTGCTTACGATATTTCTGTTATTTATCTCTTATAACTACACCGTAACAACGGATAAATTCATGTATGCCTTTGCTGCGGCTGCGCCCAAGACGGCCTTGCTGACACTGATGGCCATCCGGTTTGTGCCCTTGTTCCAGAGAAGGCTGCGCGAAATCACCCTGATCCAGCGGTTTCGGGGAATTGATGTCGGTGAAGGGAGCCTGCGTAAAAGAATGCGTGATGGCATGACCCTGCTGAAGGTGCTGCTGACCTGGTCGCTGGAGGAGGCGCTGCAGACGGGGGACTCCATGAAAGCAAGGGGGTATGGTATGCGCAGACGCAGTACGTACTCGATATACAAAATGGACTGGTTAGACAAAGCCGTGCTCCTGCTGCTGGGGCTCAGCGGACTGATTCCGCTGATTCTTTGGCTGCAGGGCTATGGAACATTTGAAATCTATCCGCGTATGAAGCCTTTGGTATTCGGCAGCGGGGAAGCGGTGATGTACATCAGCTTCTGCCTGTTCGTGCTGATTCCGCCGGGCTTGGAAGGAAAGGAGATTTGGCAATGGAGATCATCGCGGCGGAAGGCGTATCCTTCCGTTACCCCGGGGCCGAACGGGACTCGCTCCATGAGCTCACCTTTACGGTAGAGGAGGGGGAGTTTGTAGTACTGATGGGCCCGTCTGGCGGCGGCAAAACGACGCTGCTGCGCCAGCTGAAGCGTGAGCTCACCCCTGTAGGGACCGGAAGCGGCGTGATCCGTTATGCAGGATTGCCTCTGGCGGAGCTGCCGGACGAACGGGCGGCCGGAGAGATCGGGATGGTATTCCAGAATCCGGAGGCGCAGATTGTCATGGATACCGTCTGGCATGAGCTGGCCTTCGGGATGGAGAATCTGGGCCTCGCGCCGCAGGTGATGCGGAGCAGACTGGCGGAGATGGCCGGCCTGTTCGGCCTGGAGCCGCTGCTGTACAAGCCGGTGCATGAGCTTTCCGGCGGCCAGAAGCAGCTTCTTAATCTGGCCTCAGTCCTGCTGCTTCAGCCAAAGCTGCTGCTGCTGGACGAGCCGACCTCACAGCTCGATCCGGTTGCAGCGCGTGAATTCATCCAGACCCTGCACCGGTTGAATGAGGAAATGTCGGTGACTATTATCATCAGCGAGCACCGTCTGGAGGAGGTGCTGCCGCTGGCTGACCGTGTGCTGCTTATGCAGGACGGAATGCTGCAGGCGGCCTGCCCTCCGCGGGAGCTTGTTTCCAAAGCAGCGGAGGGCACGTTTGCCGCGGTCCAAGCGTATTTGCCTACCGCAGCGCGCCTGTACCTGGCGCTGCCTGCACAGGGGAAGGCGGATGCTCTGACGGAGTCCATCCCCCTGACGGTGCGCGAAGGTAAACGCTGGCTGCATAACCTTGCGTCTGCTGCGGCGGGCGAACTGCCTGGCGGCAATTCTGCTGCCGCTGCCGGGAATAACACCGCTGCCTTGCCGCATAAGGTTGATTCCACTCCGCTGCTAAGTGCGAGAGAAGTTACCTTCCGTTACGAGAAGGAAGGCCGGGAGGTGCTGCGCAAGCTGAGTCTGGCGCTGCACCGGGGGGAACTGCTTGCCATTCTGGGCGGCAACGGCGCCGGTAAGTCCACGCTGCTGCATGTGTTGAGCGGGCTGGCCAAGCCGCAGCGCGGCAAGGTGGAGCTGGCCAGGGGGATAACAGCAGGTTTTCTCGCCCAGAACCCGCTGCTCTATTTCAGCTATGATACCGCGCTGGAAGAGCTGCAGCACATGGCTGCGTTTGCCCGTCTGGCACCGGATGAAGCCACATCGGAGATTTCCCGGCTGGCAGAGGCGTTTGAGCTTCAGCAGGTGCTGCAGAGCCACCCGCATGATCTCAGCGGCGGTCAGCAGCAGAAGCTGGCGCTTGCCATGGTAATGCTGCTGAAGCCGGCGGTGCTGCTGCTGGATGAGCCGACCAAAGGCCTCGATCCTGACGCGAAGGTGCGCTTTGCCGGGCTGCTCCGGCAACTGCTTGAGCAGGGGATGAGTATCGCCGTAGTAACACATGATGTAGAGTTTGCTGCACGGTATGCTTCCCGCTGTGCGCTGCTGTTTGACGGGAGCATCACGGCGGAGGGGAGTCCGGCGGATTTTTTCAGCAGCAACTATTTCTATACAACTGCAGTTAACCGCATGGTGCGGGATATACTGCCCCAGGCACTGACAATAGAGGATGTGATGACAGCATGGCAAGGTTACGCTTTCCGCTCATCGTTGCTGTAGCCCTGTTTCTGGCCGGCCTGGCGCTTACGGCGGCGCTGAAGGACCGCCATTATATGCTTTTGAGCCTTCTGCTGCTCGGGGCGGCACTGCTGCCTGTTTTTCTCCGGCTGGAACGGCGCAAGCTGGAGTCCAGGGAGCTGGTGCTGCTGGCTGTGTTGTCGGCTATTGCCGCAGTCAGCCGGATTCCGTTCGCAGCTTTGCCTAGCGTGAAGCCTGTATCCGCCCTTGTGATCCTGTCTGCCTATGTGTTTGGGGCGGAGGCGGGGTTTATCATCGGGGCCGTAGCTGCGCTGGTATCCAATATTTATTTCGGACAAGGGCCGTGGACACCGTGGCAGATGTTCGCCTGGGGAATGGCCGGGCTAAGCGCAGGCTGGCTGCGGAACTCCTGGTGGATGAAAAAGCGCGGAGGAATGCTGCTGTTCGGCTTTCTCTGGGGCTTTCTGTTCGGATGGATCATGAACATCTGGTACATTATTAGTCTGCCGGAGGCCTTCAGCTGGGGACTGGTTATGACTTCTTACGCTTCCAGTTTTTATTTTGACCTGGCTCATGCCTTGTCCAATGTGTTCTTTTTGGCCATACTTGCCGGGGGCTGGACCGGTGTACTGGAGCGTTTTCGCCGGAAATACGGGCTGCTGCAGGATTGAACGGATTCATTATTCCTGTCGAAACACTCCGCGAACATCAAGGTATTCGACAAAATTCAAATCTATGCATCATTTTTCGACTTTTTTCGCCGATATAGATTGTATAGAATGATAGGGAGAAGGCGGGAATAAGGCTGATGAGGAATTTAAAAGTGAAATTCAAAATGGCAGTTCTGGTAGCTGTTGCAGTAATCCTGGTGGTTGGTGTCGGAACTGTAGGAATCCTCTTTACGGGTAAACTTGCTGACCGGTCCCAGGAGACTTACAATCAGAATCTGATTCCCATCTATCTGGTTACTGAAATACGCGCCAATAACCGGGCGATCGAGTCTTTTCTCCTGGAGAATCTGCTGACGTTGGACTCAGACAAAAGCAAGCAGCTCACCGCTGAAATCCAGGGCAAGATTGAGCAGAACAACGAGCTGATGAACCAGCTGAAATCCATTGAGTTCAAGAATGCGAAGTTCAGCAACGGAATCGATGAGTATCTGTCGCTGCTTGAGGACTACCGGACTCAGCGTGATAATATCATTCAGCTGGCAGGCAAAAATCTGAATGAAGAGGGCTACCAGGTGTATTCGGGAAGTGCCTTCAGCGATTCGCGGACCAAGCTGTTCGGCTTGCTTGACGATGCCGCCGCTTCCCTGATTGCAGATGCCAAAGCGCATAACGAGCTGACACTATCCGATGCCAAGACCTCCAGTACGGTCAGCAGCCTGCTGATTACCGCTGCCTGGGTGCTGTGCATTGTCATCAGTATCATCATTTCCCGGCTGATCACGAAGCCGCTTAAAGAGCTCCAGGCTCTTATGAAACGGGCAGAAGAAGGTGACCTGACCGTAACCGCGGCTTATGCCTCCAGGGATGAGATCGGCCAGATCAACCAGTCCTTCAATTCTATGCTCACCAGTCTGAAACGGATGATGCAGGGGATATCGGAGAGTACGGAAATGCTGTCGGCTTCTTCACAGGAGATGAGTGCAAGCATAGAGCAGACGGCGCGCGCTTCACAGCTGATCGCCGAAGCCTCGGGCGATATTGCAGCCGGATTTGAGGTCCAGGCGGACAGCATTACCCGTACCACAGCATCCGTGCAGACCATGGCGGAGGATATTGCCGCAGTGGAGCGCAGCAGCAATGATATGGCCGGGCTGATGACAGGCGCTGCGGCTTCAACCGGATACGGTGCCGAGGCGGTAAACGGCATTATCACCCGGATGAGTGAAATCAATGCCAGCGTTGCTGCTACACAAGCCATTGTCGGCAATCTGGGCAGCCTCTCGGAGGAGATTAACACTATCATTACTACAATAAACGATATCGCGAACCAGACGAATCTGCTCTCGCTGAATGCCTCTATTGAAGCAGCCAGAGCAGGCGAACACGGACGGGGGTTCGCAGTGGTTGCGGAGGAAATCCGCAAGCTGGCTGAAGCGACAGGGCACAGCTCACTGAAGGTTACGGAGATCATTACGGATATCCAGCAGCAGACGAGCGGTGCAGTCGATTCAATGACTGCCGGATCGGAGCTTGTGGCACGGGGTGTCGCGCAGAGTGAAGCCGTCGCGCTGGCCTTTGCGGAAATCCAGTCTGCCATCGAGTCTGCTGTCCGGCAGACAGAGCGGATCAGAATCGCGGTGGAGCATGTCTCTGGGGAATCACAGTCGGTGACAGAAGCGATGGAACAGGTGGGCGAAGCTTCCCGTAAAGGTGCGGAGGATGTCCAGGATGCCAGTGCTGCGACCAGAGAGCAGCTGTCCGCCATGGGTGAGATGTCCATGTCCGCCCAGTACCTTGCGACGCTGGCTGAAGATTTACAGAAGGAGCTGGCAAGGTTCAAGCTATAGCAGAGTGTAAATAATTGTATCCGTAAACAGCCCCTGGAACGCTTAGGTTCCAGGGGCTGTTATGTTTTCACGTTCGATCCATCCTGTTATTCAAATGGCGCGGGCTTTACTGTGAAAACGATTATGAAGCTGTAGAGCTTACGCGTACCAGCCCCATACGAAGATGAAGAGGGTACCGAAAAGGGTGATTAGGCCTACAAACAAAGCATAGGCGATATTGAGGTAAAGCTCTTTCTTGGTATCTGCCGATTCGCCGATGTGCATGAACACGAACAGCTGCAGGGAAGCCTGGATAAGGGCAGTGACCGTCAATACCACCACATTGGCTGTATGGGACAGATCGCCGTAAATGACAATCAGCGCAGCGGCTGAAAGGACCAGTGAGGCCAGATAGCCCATTACATGGCGGATTGGAAATAGTTGCTTTATCATGTCACATCAGTCCTTTCAGATAGACGAAGCTGAAGATGAAGATCCAGACAACGTCTAAGAAATGCCAGAACAGTGAGAAGATAAATGTTTTGTTAGCTGTAGCGGGAGTAATTCCCCGGCGCCACAGCTGGATCATGATGCCTACTCCCCACAGGAAGCCGAAGCTGACGTGGGCACCGTGCGTTCCCAGCAGTATAAAGAGACTGGAGAGGAAGCCGCTGGTCTGAAGAGTAGCACCTTCATGAATATAAGTGAAAAATTCATCAATCTCAATCCCGATAAAACCGAGACCCATGAGCAGTGTAATGCCCATAAGGATCATCATGGCTTTCTTGTGGCCCAGACGCATGGCATGCACAGCCAGGCCGATCGTGAACGAGCTGGTCAGGAGCAGGAAGGTCTCAGCCAGCACCGGTCCGATTTCGAACAGCTCAGGGCCGCTAGGGCCGCTGGCATAACGGTTAACCATTACAAAATATACAGTAAACAGCGTAGCAAAGAGCGGAATTTCAGCTCCAAGGAAAACCCAGAAGCCAAAGATTTTGTTACTGTTTTCTTCAGTTGAATATTCCAGCGGCTTCGACGCATCTATTTTCATACAGTCTCACCCCGCAGTTTCTTTTCAGTAGCGATTACTTCCTCAGCTGACACATAGAAGCCATGATCCTGGTCAAAGGACATTGCAGCCAGCATAACGATAACACCGACTCCGGCGACAATAGCAGGAATCCACATGCTGAATACAAGGAAGAAGCCCAGGAAGAAGAAGATTACACCGAGGATAAACGGCTTCCCGGTATTGTTAGGCAAGTGAATCTTGGTGATTTTGTCTTCAAACAGCGGAATGTTCTTCTGTTTGGATTCCCAGAACGGATCCAGGGAATTAACCTTAGGCACAATTGCAAAGTTGTAAGCCGGGATCGGACTTGGTGTAGCCCATTCCAGGGTACGTCCATCCCAAGGGTCGCTGGTTGTATCTCTCGGCATGTAGCGGGTACTCCAGTAGATGTTGTACACCAGCAGTACGAAACCGATAGCCAGACCAACCGCTCCGGCGAACGACAGCATATTCAGCGGACCGAAGCCGGTCTCTTCCGAATAGGTGTACATCCGGCGTGTCATCCCCATCAGACCGAGGAAGAACAGCGGGAAGAAGGTTACGTTAAAGGAAATGATAATCCACCAGAAGGCATGTTTGCCGAGACGTTCGTTCAGACGGAAGCCGAATACTTTCGGGAACCAGTAGTGGAACCCAGCAATAACGGCGAACACCGCGCCCGGAATCAGAACATAGTGGAAATGCGCTACCAGGAACATCGTGTTATGGTACTGGTAATCAGCACTCGCCATCGCCAGCATGACGCCGGTAACCCCGCCGATAGTAAAGATCGGGATAAAGGCCAGCGTGTACAGCATCGGTGTAGTAAAGGTTATCCGGCCCTTACGCAGGGTGAACAGCCAGTTGAATATTTTGACCCCGGTCGGAACAGCAATCGCCATCGTGGTGATGGAGAAGAAGCTGTTGACCATTACGCCCTGACCCATGGTGTAGAAATGGTGAGCCCATACCAGGAAGGACAGGAGCGAGATGATAACCATACTGAATACCATGGAGGTATATCCGTACAGGTTCTTTTTGGAGAAGGTGGCAATAATCTCACTGTAAATACCGAAGGCCGGCAAAATAACAATGTATACCTCAGGATGCCCCCATACCCAGAACAGGTTGGCCCAGAGCATATCCATCCCGCCGTTAGCCATCGTAAAGAACTGTGAGCCGAACAGGCGGTCGAACATCATCAGTGCCAGTGCTACGGTAAGCACAGGGAAAGCGAAGACGATAATAACGTTTGTAATCAGTACAGACCAGGTGAACATCGGCATCTTCATCAGGGTCATGCCCGGAGCGCGCATTTTGAGGATGGTAACAATGAAGTTAACCCCTGTAATGAGCGTACCGATACCGGAAATCTGCAGTGCCAGAGAGTAGTAGTTGTTCCCTACAGTCGGGCTGAATTCCAGACTCGCCAGCGGGAAGTAAGCGGACCAGCCTGCATCCGGAGAACCGCCGATGACGAAGGAGATGTTAAGCAGCATGGCTCCCATGAAGAAAAGCCAGAAGCTGACGGCGTTGAGGCGCGGGAAAGCAACGTCTCTTGCGCCGATCTGCAGCGGAATGATGACATTCATCAGACCGATGATAAACGGCATGGCCATAAAGAGGATCATGATCAGACCGTGAGTAGTAAAGACCTCATTATAGTGCTGCGCATCAAGGAACTTCATTTCAGGCGCTGCAGTCTGCAGACGCATCATCATGGCGTCTACGCCGCCGCGGAAGAGCATCAGGAGGGCAGCCAGGATATACATAACCCCGATTTTCTTGTGGTCCACAGTGGTAAGCCATTCGCGCCAGAGATAGCCCCACTTCTTGAAGTAGGTCAACCCGACGAGAATCCCGATGGTGGCAAGTGCAATACTGACCATGGCTCCATAAATGAGGGGTTCGCCGTGAACCTTAAATTTCTCTAAATCCATTAGGGTGGCTCCTTTCAGGTTGTTGCTGCCAGCATGATTCATGCTATCTAAGAGCGGATAGCTCTCATGGTTGGTTTTATTGGTGCGTGTGCTCTTCAACAGGTGAGCTTGGCAGAGGCTCTTCTACCTCAGGGGCAGGGTTGCCGTCGAACTCGGTCTGGCTGGAAGGCGCCGGGGAAGGATGAATCTCCTTGTTATCCTCGTGTTCTTCACCGCCGTTTTGCATATCCATTTCCATGCCGTCACCGCTCATATGCTCGCTGTGATCGCCAGGAGGCGGACTGAATTCCAGATGGGTAGAAGAATAAGTTTTGCGTCCGAGATGCTCGGCGGCCAGAAGGCCCTTGAATTCGTCTTCTGTCAGCGCAGGCGCAGTCTCCTTCACTTCCTTAACCCAATCCTGATAATCCTTGTCAGTCATAACCAGTGTTTCAAATTCCATGTGGGCAAAGCCTTTACCGCTGAAATTCGAATTCTTACCGATATAAGAGCCTACGGTATCACCAGAGAGGTTAAGATAGGTGAGCATGTCGCTCATTGCGTATTTCTGTCCGGCCAGCTGCGGAACCCAGAAACTGGTGATTGTTCCGAAGGAATACAGTCTGAATTCAACTGCACGGTGAACCGGAATGTTCACGTAGTTGACCGTTTCAATTCCTTCCTCAGGATAGCTGAAATGCCATTTCCAGTTGGAGGAGGAGGCATAAATGACAAGCGGCTTCTGATCCTTATACTCGTTCGCCACATTCTCGACGGCATGGGTGGACTTTACAGTCACAACAGACAGGAAGCCCACGATGATGATCGGGATAATAATCCAGATCGCTTCAAGGACCTTATTGCCCTCCTCATGTTCAGGAATGTAGCCTTCATTGCTCTTCTTTGCCCGGTATTTCACCAGGACGAAGATATATAAGATGTAGACAACTGCCAGGACAAAGGCCATCACCACAATGGAGAGGATAATGGTGTCAGACAGCGTCCGTGCAGCCGGGCCCTTAGGATTCAGTACGGCGATCGAACTGCATCCCGGAAGAATAAAGAGCAGGCTGAGAAACAAAGCGTATAACGGTCCCTTTTTTTTCATATAGAACTCCTTCCTTCAATAATTCTTTTCATTAGCCGTTCGATGCTGGCGGGCGAATTAATAACCTGTATCTATAGTAAGAATTACTTACCCGGATTGCAAAATACATATTTTGTAAATATATCTATAATCGTCCTCAAAAATGGCGATAAAGTTAAAGATGTGTGATCAATTTGTTACAAGTTCCTTTATGTATGACAAAGATCACTGTAGCGGCGGGCTTTAAGCTAAATTTAAGGTTGTTCAAACTTTGTTCAAAAGTACCGTATTGTTGCTAATTTCGTCACAATTAGAATGTGTGAAGGGAACGGGAATTAAACGCTTTATTTGTTGGTTTGACAGCATTCGACGAAAGTTGCACGTATCTTGGCGTGAAGAGCCATTGTGCAATTTATCACAGCGTGGAAAAGTAACAATATTTTAGGCGTCCGGTTACAATCTCTCAAATTACGTTATATCTATGTATGATAGAGTTAGAGGCAAATATACATAGATTGGAGCTCTTGCTTGTGTTAAAAAAAGTAATGCTTGTCCTTATGTCCTTATTTTTAACTTTTGGTGTGCTGCAGACTGCAGCAAGTGCTGCCGGTGCGGGCTCAAGCCTGAAGCTGGGTGTGAATGACAAGCTGACCGGAATTGAAGCTGTGCCGGTTAAGGGCAGCTATTATGTGCCGCTGCGTGCGGTGTCTGCAGAGCTGAAGTGGACAATTACCGGGCTGTCAGACGGAATCGCAGTTGCCGCCGGCGGCAAATCCGTACGCCTGCTTAAGAATAACGGCGGACTGAAGCTGCAGGATGGTACGGTTGTGCCGATGGACAGCTTTTTGCAGAACGGGAATCTGATGGTTCCGGTGAAGATCAGCGGATACCTTGGATATAGCATAACCTTTCAGGGAGATAAATATTTACTGAGAGTCCGGGACGGGTCGGCGGCGATGAGCGATGAGGCTTTTGTGAAGCAGTATGCGGACGAACTGAAGCCGCAGGGCACAAGTCCGGCTAAACCTTCCGGAGAAGGGGCCGTTAAAGGACGGACCGTGTATCTGACCTTTGACGACGGGCCGTCGGCGACCACGGCACAGCTGCTGGATATACTGGATAAGTACGAAGTCCAGGCAACATTCTTTATGCTTGGCCCGAACATGAACCGTTATCCCGCCCAGGTGAAACGGATTGTGAAGGCAGGGGGCGGGCTTGGGCTGCACGGTATGACCCACCGCAAGGAGAAATTTTATGCTTCTCCGGCGGCAGCGCTGGCTGAAATGACGGCGGATAACGCGGTGCTGAAGAGAATCAGCGGGGCGGAAACGACGTTGATCCGTCCGCCATACGGAAGCAAGCCCTACTTCACCCGAAGCTTCCGGGACAAGGTGCTGGCCCAGGGCTACCACCTGTGGGACTGGAATGTCGATTCGGAGGACTGGAGGTACAAGGAAGACAGCGATAAAATCTATAACTCGGTTATGGATCAGGTGCATAAGCTACAGTCATCCAAGACTAATCCGGTCATCCTGATGCATGACCAGAAGGCAACATTGAAGGTGCTGCCGAGCCTGCTGGAGACCTTCAAGAAGGAAGGCTACAGCTTTGCTATAATCACCAAAGATCTGAAGCCGCTGAACTTCTGGAATGATGAGCGGTAACAGGAGGTTCATGGAACGGAAACATGATGTTTGTGAAAAGAGGCCGGCAGACTTAGTCCGCTGGCTTTTTTTGCTTTGTATGGGCTGCTTTCGTATAAATGTTACTGATGGCGAAGCTGCGAATTGAAATAAGTGTATTTGGTGCAGCTATAATAGTGTGTAAGGCTACTTTTTCAGAAATAAGTGTATACCGTGCAACTAAAACCTGCGGATAGCCTGATTTTGCTGAAATTACCGCGATATAAGTGTACAAAGTACAGTTAAAGCTGACTGAGACTCAAAATTGCCCTTTTTAGTTGCACAAAATGCAGTTATCCGGTGAGCTGTCCAAAGGGAGCGATTCTGCTAGGGGCTGAATCAAGCAACCGGTACTGATTTCGATGAAAAAAAATCAGCGAAATCCATCTGCATAACCTTGGACGAAACTAGTCTACAAATAGCTAAAGTAAAACAACGTCCCATCCGCAAAAAGCGGGCAGGCCGTTTCTTTGCGTTGACAATTCCGATCAACTGTATTAATAATAGTAGTACAGTTAATACACCTAAGTTTTCCATATTTGCAGCTTAGTAAAGGAGGGCGCCTATGTTCGAACTGGATGTCCGCAGCCGCAAGCCGATTTATGAGCAGCTGACTGACAAGGTTAAAGAGATGATTATGCATGGCATCCTGCAGGCTGACGAACAGCTTCCATCGGTTAGAACATTGTCCTCGCAGCTAACGGTTAACCCCAATACGATTCAGAAGGCGTACCGGGAGCTGGAGCGGGAAGGCTTTATTTATTCCCTGCCCGGAAAAGGGAGCTTCGTAGCACCGCTAGCCCAGGAGCGCAGTGAGAGTAAGCGGACTGAGCTGCGCGAAGGTCTGCTGCGGCTGATGGCGGAGGCGGTATACCTCGGCTTCACCGAAGGCGAGATAAGCGCATTGTACCGGCAGGTTCTGGAAGGCAAAAGAGGGGGAGAAGCATGATTAAAATCCGCGGGGTAAGCAAAATCTTTCAGGGCGAAAAGGCCGTCGACAGCCTCTCACTGACTGTGCCGAAAGGGACGATCTACGGCCTGCTCGGATCAAATGGCGCAGGCAAAACCACGCTCCTGAAAACATTGGCCGGGATTTACCGGCCCGACGAAGGGAGCGTTACGGTTGGCGGTGAGCCGGTTTTTGAAGCTCCGGATGTAAAGCGGAGGATTATTTTCATGCCGGACAGCCCGTATTTTTTTCCGCAGGCGTCGGTGCGGAGTATGGCTGCATTTTACCGGTCGATCTACCCTTCATGGAGTGAGAAGCGGTTTGAGGAGCTTGGAGCTGCCTTTAAGCTGGACCGGAAAAGAAAGCTCAGCAGGTTCTCCAAAGGGATGCAGCGCCAGGCGGCACTGTGGCTTGCACTGAGCTGTACGCCGGAGGTGCTGATCATGGATGAGCCGATCGACGGGCTTGATCCGGTCATGCGCCGGCAGATCAAAAATTTGCTGTTCCAGGAAGTGGCCGAGCGCGGCCTGACTGTCCTGATCTCCTCACATAATCTGCGTGAGATAGAAGATTTGTGTGACCATGTCGGCATTATGCACGGCGGGAGGATGCTGGTGGAGAAGGAGCTGGATGACCTGAAGGCGGATACGCATAAAATTCAGGTGGCCTTCCGCGATCAACGCCACGCCGGTGCGCTTGCCGCCAAGCTGCAGATCCTCCACGAGGAACAGCGGGGCAGCGTCAGCCTATACATCGTCAAGGGAGACCGTGAGCGGATCGCGCAGGCTTTTCATGTATACGAGCCTTATGTATTCGACCTGCTGCCGCTGACGCTGGAGGAAATCTTTATTTATGAAATGGGGGATGCCGGTTATGATGCGCAGCCGATTCTTCTTTAACAGCAGTGTCATCCGCCAGAACCTGCGCCAGCACGGCTGGATCGGAATCATTTATTCGCTCGTTCTTTTATTCGCGCTGCCGCTGCAGTTGTTTCTGAACAATGCCCCCAATCTTGAACGCCGGTCTGTAGACAATCTGTTCTTCATTAGCGGAGAGATTCAGATGCTGTTCTCCGTCACAGTGCCAGTCGCGGCAGCCCTGTTCCTGTTCCGTTATCTGCAGGCCAAAGCGCCATCCGACCTGTGGCACAGCCTGCCGCTGCGCCGGGAGCATCTGCTGGTGTCCCATACGGTAAGCGGGCTAATTCTGGTACTCGGGCCGGTCTGGCTGACTGCTGCCGTGACCGGAATTGTCCGGGCACTGGACGGCAACATGTATATTTACTCCTGGGCCGACGTGGGACAATGGTGCCTGACGCTGACGATCCTTACGCTGTTCCTGTTTGTTTTCAGCGTGTTTGTCGGCATCTGTACCGGGCAATCCGTGCTGCAGGGGGTGGTGATCTACATTCTGCTGGTTCTGCCTGCCGCGCTGCTGATGCTGGTGAATGAACATTTCAGCATGTATCTGTATGGTTACCCGGCATGGTACGGATCAAGGGGCCGGAGTGAAGTCTGGTCTCCGCTGCTGCATATGATCTATGTCAAAACCAATCCGTTCACTGCCGGTTACCTGTGGCTCTATTCGGCGCTATCCGTCCTTTTGTTTGCGCTGTCCTTCCTGCTATACCGTAAACGGCACGGGGAGAAGGCGGGACAGGCGATTGCCTTTTCGTATTTTAATCCGTTGTTCAAAGCGGGGATTATGCTCTGTGCAATGCTCATCTCAGGTACTTATTTCGCTCATCTTAGGTATCAGCAGCTTGGCTGGATTATCGGCGGCCATCTGATCGGCGCACTGATCGGCTATATTGCCGCAGAGATGATTGTCCGCAAAACCTGGCTGATTCTGACCCGCAAGGCGGCGCTCGAGTTTACCGGATATGCAGCGCTGCTGGGGCTTGTGCTGTATGTTCCGGTGTCCGGGCTCACCGGCTATGAGAGCCGGGTACCGGCTGTGGATAAAATAGTGGGTGTATATGCTTCAGATAATTATTCCACATACGATATCTACTGGAATAATGCATATCCTTTTACAGATAAACAGAACCCGTTCACCGGGGATAAGGACTATGTTGAAGCTGTCCGCAAGCTGCATCAGGCAATGGCAACGATGCAGCCTCGTCCGCAGAATGTCGAATTCCGTGATTTTTATCTCATGTATAAACTGGATAACGGGCGGACTTTAAACCGGAGCTACCAGGTTCCCGTTGCCGGTTTTGAACCGGAGCTGCGGGCCGTAATGGAGAGCGAGGGGTATAAACGTACATTGTACAGGCTCTATCAGCTGGATGAAGAAATAGAAGGCCTGCGTTTCAGTGATTACAATAAGGCATTTATTATTTCGGACCCGCAGGAAGTTAATGAACTGAAAGAATTATTGAAACAGGAAATTCTGAATATGAGCTATGAGGACCATACTGGGGGGCAGCGTTCTTATGCAACCATTCAGATTATTAGCAAGCCTGATGATACAGGATATCCTTACTTCTCAAACTATGAGTGGGAGCGTTCCTTCAACAAGCTGACAGAAAGGCTTGAGCAGCTGGGTTACGCCGACAAAATCCGTGTGACACCAGGGGATTTGAAATCTGTAGAAATAATTCCTAACGATTATTCCAGCAGATTCACCGGCAATGACCGCGATGATTTTGAACTCCATTTGGAGCTGGCCCGCAAGGAGGGCAGATCAGCTGCAGTTAATGATACTGCAGCTATCAAGGATATCCTTGACCAGTCACGTTATTATAATGACTCTGCCGGCTATCTGGTAAAGCTGGTCTATATAGAGGGTAGAGAGGACTTCTTAACCCTGCGGGAAGAGGATCTGACGCCGGCAATCAGGGCGGTTCTTCCGTAGCCTCTACAGTGTGCCGGGCACCGGCCTGCCGGTCCCGGCGGGTTGACAGAAACTGGGCCTGTGAATTATGCTGTTGGAAAATGCTAACATCAGGCAAGGCATATGTTTTCAAATTCAATTACCCAAACAAAATGTTAAAGGAGGTCAGCGGCAGATGAATACTTACAACAATGCTATCAATAACAATAATAGCTTTGAGAACCTTGTTCATTCCGAGAATCCGCGCATGTATTCCATCACTCTGGCCTCCCTGGATCATAACCCGGTCTCAGCAGCAGGTAATTTATTGACGGTACCGGTATTTACCGGGAGCCGCGATACGTAACCGGCAGTCAGCTGCAGATTGGGTAAGGCCATGGACGACGGAGTCCATGGCCTTTTTGTATTTTTTTGAGCGGAAAGGAGCATGAACAGAATGTCTGAAATTGAGCTGGAGATTATTCGCCAGCTGCGCAGGATTGAGGCGGAAGAAGATGTGCGTATCCTGTATGCCTGTGAATCGGGCAGCCGGGCCTGGGGTTTTCCGTCCAGGGACAGCGATTACGATGTGCGTTTCCTGTACGTGCGCCGGCCTGAAGCGTATCTGTCGATTTTTGAACCAAGGGATGTCATTGAACGGCCGATCAGTAATTTACTGGACATAAACGGCTGGGATCTGAAAAAAGCGCTGCTGCTGTTACGCAAATCGAACCCGCCGCTGCTGGAGTGGCTGCAGTCAGGGATCCGGTATGAGGAAAATTACACGGTAGCAGAGAGCATCCGGAAGCTATCGCCGCTGGGGTTTTCCCCCAAGTCCTGTATTTATCATTATTTGAACATGGCCCGGGGGAACTACCGCAGCTATCTTCAGGGCAGCGAGGTCAAGATCAAGAAATACTTCTATGTGCTCCGGCCGCTGCTGGCCTGTGCCTGGATTGAGAAATATAACGGGGTTCCGCCGCTGGAGTTCTCCGTGCTCGTAGAGACGCTGATTCCCGGGGGAACACCGCTGCGGCAAGCTGTAGATCAGCTGCTGATCCGTAAAATGTCCGGCGAAGAACTGAATGTAGAGCCCCGGCTTGAGGTTATAAATAACTATCTGGAGCAGTCAATTGCCCATTTTGAAGAGTCGGCTTCCCTGTTTGAACCGGCTGACGGGGTACCGGATGAACAACTGGACGTACTATTTTACAGCGCACTGGCGGAAGTTTGGGGTAACGAAAGCTCCTGGACTGCAGGATTAAAAGAGGTCAGGAGGCCGTCAGGCAACGCTTATGGAGGGAACTAGAGATGCATTTAATCATCAGGGCGACTGGAGCGGGAGCAGGCATGCTGTCCCATCTGCTGGCCAAAAATCCGAATAATCTGTATGACCGGACTGAAAAAGAAGCGAGGGTCCGCATCGTTTTTACCGCCTCCTCCGCAGAGGAGACCGAAGCCGTTATTTATGTGACGCCTGATCCGGTGGAGCTTGTAAAGGGAGACTCGCAGGCGCACAATGATATTACGCAATATATCAATGACAGGGAATTTGTGACCAGCAGCCTGTTCTGCACTTACATCCGGGCGGCGCTGGGCACGGCATTGAACGGCAAACCGAAGGATGCCTATGTGCCCTGGGTAAAGGAGCCGCTGGAGCTGGAGCTGAGCTTCGGGCCCGTGGCATCCAATCTGCCGGACCGCACGGTGGAAGAGCTGTTTGGTGCTCTCGGCTATGAGGTTTCTCTGGAACGCGGCGATGCGGAATATACCTTTGCGTTAAAAGCGCGCAGCTCGGCAAGATATATCCGGCTTAAGGGGAAGCAGACGCTGCAGACTGCACTTCAGCAGCTGTTTGTGCTGATACCCGCCCTGGATGACTACAAGCATTATTACATCAGTGATGATGAAGTGGATAAAATCCGGCGTTACGGCGCAGGCTGGCTGGAGCAGCACCCGCTGCGGGCATTGATTCTGAAGCGGACGCTGCGTTTTGCCGGGGCGATCAGGCAATATGAGGAAATGGCTGCGAAAGAGTTGCGTGAAGCCGGCGGCGGCCCTGGAGCACCGGCGGACATCCCCGTACTGGAAGAATCCTCTCCCGGCGGTTCCGCAGAACCACCCGGCGTTCAGGAAGCGCCGAGGGTGCGGCTTAACGATCTGCGCTATGAGGCGATTGCCCGGACGGTCGGAGAGCTGGACGCCAGAGCCAGCATCGTGGACTTCGGCTCCGGGGAAGGCAAGCTGTCGGCCAGGCTCAGCAGTGTGCCGGGCGTCCGTGAGATAAGGGCAGTTGAGCCTTCGGCTGCTTCACAGCTGCGGGCGATGGAGCGCTTCGCCAAGCTGGAGGGCAGACCGGGGGCAGTGGTTCCCGATCCGGTGACCGGCTCGCTCTTCTATTTCGATGAGTCGCTGCGGGGCAGGGATGTTATGATTTTGTGTGAGGTTATTGAGCATATTGATGAACACCGGCTGGACCGGGTGATGGATACTATTTTTAGCCAGTATGCCCCAAAGACCTTGATTGTGACAACGCCGAACAAGGATTACAACACCGTTTACGGGATGGAGCAGGAGGAGATCCGGCATGGAGACCACCGGTTCGAGTGGGGGCGTGAAGCCTTTTCGGCCTGGTGCAGCCGCTGGACTGGAGCTTTTCATTATACAGCTGAGATTACAGGAATCGGTGAAGGCTCTGCGGAGTATGGATACCCGACGCAGATGGCGGTATTTACGAGAGGAGAACACCTGCAATGACGGAAAAAAATGAAGCACAGCGGACCATTCCGTTTCCGCACGGAGGCATTATCGTGCTGGTCGGTCCGTCAAACAGCGGTAAAACCACTCTGCTCCGCAGACTGGTAGAGGAAGGCGTGCTGCTGGAAACGGAAATGGTATCCTCGGATACCTACCGTACGCTGGTTGGTGATGTCGAGTACCTGGACTGGAAGGGGCGGCCGCGGGAGGAGGCTGATATCATCTACAATGACTATCAGAAGCTCTCCGGCCTGGCCTTTGAGGCGATGAACACCGTGGTGTCGATGCGCAGCAGGCTGGGCAAGCTGACGGTGGTGGACGCTACGCATCTGCAGCCGGAATACCGCCGCAAATATATTGAGATCGCAGCCGGGCATGATCTGCCCTGCGTGGCCTGGGTACTTGATGTGCCGGAGCAGACACTGCTTGCACGGGACAAGACGCGGGAGCAGCCGCGCGGCAGACAGCGGGTCAAAAGCCAGTACAGCCAGTTCAAGCGTTCACTGCGCGGGCTGCGCGAGGAGGGCTTTGACTTTACATACATGCTGAAGGAGCCTGAGGCTGTGCAGTTTGTGCGCCGGGACAATCCGCTCCTGGCTGATATCGGCGCCGGAATAGATGTGATCGGCGATATCCACGGCTGCTACGATGAAATGCTGGAGCTGCTCGGAGAGCTTGGCTATGCTGCCGATGAAGCCGGGCTGTACAGGCATCCCGCCGGCCGGACGCTGGTCTCGGTCGGGGATGTCATGAGCCGCGGACCGAGATCGCTGGACACGATGATCTTCTGGAAGCGGCACTTTGACGCCGGGATCGCCCGGATGATCGACAGCAACCACGGCTGGAAAATTGCCCGTTACCTCAGCGGACGCAATGTCACCCTGAGCCACGGCGACGAAAATATTGCTGCAGAGCTCCGGTTATTTGAAGAGGAAGCCGGAGCTGAGGCGGCTGCTGCCTTAAAAGAAGAGCTGAAGCAGTTTCTTCTATCTGCCCCCAGCCATCTGGTCATGTGCCGGGACGGGGTGCGGCGGCTTGTGATCGCCCATGCGGGCATCCGTGACGAATATATCGGCAGGCAGTCCCGCCGGGTTCAGGATTTCTGCCGTTATGGTGACACTGACGGGATGGACGCTGCAGGAGCACCGGTACGGAAAGAGTGGTATACCGGACATGAATCGGGCGAGCTGATTATCTGGGGCCATGATCCGCGGCCGTATCCCGCGGTGGTAAAGAATACGATCAACATCGACCAGGGAGCGGTATTCGGCGGAGCACTTACGGCTTACCGCTACCCGGAACAGGAATTTGTCAGCGTCAAGGCACACCGCGATTATGCGGAAGATCCGGACAGCCCGCTGATCCGCTGGGAACGCGGGCGGTTTGCTCCGCCTAACCTCGGCAAGCTGGTGAACGGCTATTCTGTCTTTACAGACGCGTACGGGGAGGTTTCGGTACGCGGCGATTATGTGAAGTCGGCGGTCGACAGTGTCTCCCACTATACAGTTCCGCTGGAGGAGCTGGTGTACATCCCGCCGACGATGAGTCCGACTCCGTCTGTATCCGCGGATGAGTCTTACCTGGAGCATCCGCAGGAGGCTTTCGACTATTTCCGTTCGCAGGGCGTTACCACGATGATCGCCGAGAAAAAGCATATGGGCAGCCGTGCCGTGCTGCTCCTTTTCCGCGACGAGCAGGCGGCCGTGTCCTATATCGGCCGGCCGGCGCTGGGCACCATTTATAGCCGTACAGGCCGGGCGTTTTTTGACCGGGAGACGGAAGCGCAGGTGCTGGCCCGGCTGAATGCCGATCTGGTGCAGGCCGGTTATTTTACCAGATATAATACGGAAATGCTGCTGCTGGATACGGAGATTATTCCCTGGAACCTCAAGGCGCGGGAGCTGATTGCCACCCAATATGCCCATGTCGCCGAAGCGGCAAAAATGGACCGTGAGCATCTGCTGGTTAAGCTGCGGCAGGCAGAAGCGGCGGGCCGCGATGTCTCCGGCTGGGTGCAGGAGATGGAAGCGAAGCTGCAGAGTGTCCAGGTCTTCCGCCAGGCCTTCCAGCAATATTGCTGGGATGTAAGCGGGCTTGAGGGCATCCGGATCGCCCCGTTTCATATACTGGCCCACAGCGGGCAGAGCTTTTTTGACCACAGCCATAACTGGCATATGGAGCAGGCCCGGCTGCTGGCCGGAATTTCGCCGTTGTTCATGGAGACGGAATACCGGGTCATCCGCAGCGGGGCTGATGAGGCGGATGTCATCAAATGGTGGCAGGACATGACGGAGGACGGCCATGAAGGCATCGTCATCAAGCCGGAAACCTTTATTACGAAGAACGGCAGGCATATGGTCCAGCCGGCCATCAAGGTGCGGGGACGGAAATACCTGCACATCATATACGGTATCGACTATCTGCAGCCGGATAACCTGAAACGGCTCAAGCAGCGCAGGACCTCCAAAAAGGAGCGGCACGCCCTGATGGAATGCGCGCTCAGCGTCGAATCGGTGAACCGGTTCATCCGCAAGGAGCCGCTGGAGCGCGTGCATGAATGTGTGCTGGCTGCTCTTGCGCTGGAGTCTGACCCGGTTGATCCCCGGCTATAGCGGGATAAGGGGAGTTTTATAGGATGTTAGATGCTAAAGCTGAGGTTTCCCTCAGTAAATTTCTGACCAAGGTGCTGCGGCATACGCCGGAGCAGTACGGATTAATGCTTGATCCGGAGGACGGATCCTGCCTGCTGGAAGAGCTGCTTGATACAATTACGTAGCTGAGCAGGCAAACGCGGAGAAATAACGAATGGCAGGGGGAATGTTCATGGAAGAAGTGCCGGATCACCTGGAGAACGGCTTACAGATCGTATTTATCGGCTTTAACCCGAGCATCCGCTCCGGGGAGCTGGGGCATCATTATGCGAATCCGCGCAACAATTTCTGGCGGATTCTTCAGCAGTCCGGCCTGACGCCGCGCTTGTATGAGGCTGCTGAGGATGGTGAGCTGCTGAAGCTTGGGTACGGCTTCACGAATATTGTGGCCCGGCCTACGGTAGGCGCGGAGGACATCACCCGCGAGGAATATGCTGCCGGGCGGGAGCTGCTGCGCGGCAAGCTTGAGCAGTACCGGCCGCAGATTGCCTGCTTTGTGGGCAAGGGGGTCTATACGGAATTCAGCCGCAGGCCCAAGGCGGAATGGGGCTTCCAGAGCGCGGAGCCCGTTGTCGACGGCGTTCGCGAGTTCGTTGCCCCATCCTCCAGCGGCCTGGTCCGGATGCCGATGTCACAGATTGTAGGGATATACCGGCAGTTGTACGACTTCATTCAGGAGAAGGGCTGAAGGCAAAACAACACCTCCCTCACATTAGTGAAGGAGGTGTTGCAGTTTGGGGCAGCACGCTGCTGCAAAGTCCGTTATGTTTCGATCAGCAACAGAATGATCGATGACAGCGACAGGCAGACGCTGACCAGATAGAGCACGGCAACGACCTGCTTCTGGTTCAGGCCGGCCTTGAGCAGCCGGTAGTGCACCTGGCTGGCATCGGCCTGATAAATCGCTTTGCCCTGAAGGAACCGCTTGATCACGACAAACAGATTGTCGAAGATCGGCACGCCGAGCGCCAGGATCGGGATGAACAGGGACAGCACCGTAGCCTGCTTGAACGCCCCGTCCAGCGCGATGACCGCCAGAATGAAGCCCATGAAGGTAGCGCCGGCATCGCCCATGAAGATTTTGGCTGGTGCCTTATTGAAGCGCAGGTATGCCAGTGTGACGCCGACCAGGGAAATGGCCATGATGGCAGATGCAGACTGGCCTTTGGTGAGCGCGACGATGAAAAGTGTAACGGCTGAAATTGCCGTAAGCCCGCCGGCCAGCCCGTCCATACCGTCAGAGAAGTTAATTACTGTAGTCACACCAAAGATCCAGATGATCGTCAGAATGAACTGCAGGATGAACGGCAGGGAAACATAATCTCCCGAGAACGGATTGATGAAGCCGGTGAAGGCATTACCGGACAGGAAGACAAGAATGGCCGCTGCAATCTGGACGATGAACTTGGGCAGGGCCGGAAAGTCCTTGCCTTTGGTTTTGTACCAGTCATCAATAGTACCTATAGTGAGCAGAAGCACCCCGCCGATGAAGAGGGCGAGCGTCTCCAGCGAGAAATCACGAGTAAACAGCAGATATGTAATGAAAAAACCGATGAATATTGCATAACTGGCTGTCAGGGGGATAGGCTCCCTATGGATTTTGCGCTCCACATCCTCCCGGGGCCTGTCCACAAAATCAAGCCGGAACGCAAGCCTGCCGAGCGGAGGAATGAGCAGATAAACGATACAAAATGATACCAGAAACGCCAAAACGTAAAAAATGACAATCACCACCGTTGATTTTTTTGAAGGATAAGCTTAAGATGTTCCACGATAAATTGTCTTATGAGCAGGGCTGTCTAGATTATATCTCAGAGTGCAATACCTTGTCGATTGTACAACCATTTTGGAGGCGGATGATGAAATATGACGTAATTCTGTTTGATGCTGACGATACGCTGTTTGATTATGGAATGGCTGAAGGGCAGGCGTTTCTGAATGTGTTCACCCACTTCGGGCTGCCGGCTGGAGCAGAGGAGTATGCTGCGAGCTATCAGGAGATTAACCATGCGCTGTGGGCCGATCTGGAGGCGGGGCGGATTACCTCTGCTGCGCTGCGGGTGGAGCGTTTTAACCGGCTGTTTGTCCGGCATAAGCTGGAATACAATCCGGAGGAATTCAGCGAGGCTTATTTGCGTTTTCTGGGGGAAGGCACGTTTCTGATCCAGGGGGCGGTAGAGCTGTGCGGGGCGCTTGAAGGCTGCAGGCTGGCGA
This sequence comes from Paenibacillus sp. PastM-3, assembly GCF_029893965.1. Taxonomy (GTDB): domain Bacteria; phylum Bacillota; class Bacilli; order Paenibacillales; family Paenibacillaceae; genus Paenibacillus_AQ. The sequence continues at coordinate 101,990 of NZ_JARXXP010000010.1, read as the reverse complement.
TTATTACGAACGGAATCAAGGATGTGCAGCTGTCGAGAATCAAGGGCTCGCCGCTTGCGGGCACCTTTGAGCAGATCATTATTTCGGAGGAAGCGGGTTATCAGAAGCCGGCGGCCGGGATCTTTGATTATGCTTTTGACAAGCTGGGCATTTCCGATAAAAGCAGGGTGCTGATTGTGGGTGATTCACTGACCTCCGATATCCGCGGCGGGGTTAATTACGGAATTGATACCTGCTGGTTCAATCCTTTAAGGAAGACTAACAGTGCCGGTGTGGAGCCGACCTATGAAATCCGTGAGCTGTCGGAGCTGCTGGATATTGTTAAGTAAAAAGCGGCATGGTGGCGGTAACGGCGGGTGTTTTACCCAGGTGAAAGGTTGGAAGGCTTCTTCGGGTGTTAAATATATTAGGACACAGTATTTATTTCCACATTAACCTAATATACGGGGGAGGATTTTTTATGAAAATGAACAAAAAATGGCTGGTTGCCGCGGTTGCCGCCGGTATGGCGCTGACCGGTTCAGCCGGTGTATACGCCGGAGCCAAGCTTCAGGAGATCAAGGCCTATCTGAACAACAGCATTGGAGTCGTTGTTGACGGCACGCCATACTGGCTGAGAGACGGCAACGGCAAAACCTTAAGGCCGATTACGTACGAGGGCCTTACGTATTTGCCGGTCCGCTCGGTTGCGGAGGCGCTGGATGTGCCGATTACCTATGATGCTGTAAATTATAAAGTCCGGATCGGCATCGGTGCGGATGCGGGAGCCTCCAACGGCTCTGGAGCTGGATCTGGCTCAGGTTCAGGCACTGCTGCGCCTGTGGAGAGCACGATGCGGCCGGTCAACCTGCCGCAGGATTTTCCGATACCGAGTGATGCTATCATCGCAACGACACTGGATACGGATTCGGGCGGCGTGAAGAAGGCTGCTTTCAGTTACTCCACACAGGAATCGCTGGAGACGATGGGCTTCGTATACAGTGAATATGCCAAAATCAAACGGCTGGACAATGCCTCGCAGACCGTGTCGGCAACAACGGTGAAAATTACCGGCCGGCTGGGCGGCACAAGTCCGGTCTCGATTACAGGCAAGCCGTCTACGGCGCGTCCCGGATTTAATATCTTTACCATTACCTGGTCGGAGAGCTGAGGGCCTCCGGGAACAAGTGCAAATAGAAACAGCTGCGTTCCTGTGCGGAACGCAGCTGTTTGGGCTGGGATAGTGCATAAAGGTTGTTTGACTCAGGATTGCTGGCGGGTATCCAGCGGCTTGAGGTAAGCTTCGATCTGCTCCCGTTTCGCTTCCAGGAATGGAGGCAGGGCAAGGGATTCGCCGAGATGCTCCAGCGGCTCATCGGTCGCGAAGCCGGGGCCGTCCGTAGCCAGCTCGAACAGGATGCCGTTCGGCTCCCGGAAGTAGAGGGACCGGAAGTAAAAGCGGTCCACAAAGCCGGAATTGGGCAGCTGGACGGTGCGGATACGCTCGATCCATAGTTTTAGTTCTGTCTCATTATCCACCCGGAAGGCAACGTGGTGCACACCGCCCCGGCCCAGGCGCTCCTGCGGCAGATCGCTGCGCTCCTCCAGATGCACTTCAGCACCGGAGCCGCCCTCGCCGGTTTCAAATACGACAATGTCCGGCTGTCCGGCCACCGGTGAAGGATAGCTTCCTTTGCGGCGGAAGCCCATTAGATCGTGCAGGACGAGCGTTGTCGGCTCGGCGTCCTCGACTGTCAGGTGAGCCGGACCAAGGCCGGTGATTCCGTATTCCGCCGGCACCGGACTGGCCGGCCATGGCTTGCCGCCGGCAACTCCCTGGTTGTTCTGGTCGGAGACCAGCAGAAAGCGCTGGCCTTCATGGTCGCGGAAGCCAAGGGTAAGGCGGCCGCCGCGGTCAGCGATTGTGCTGTCGTGGTCTACATTGAAGGCTGTAAACCGTTCTTTCCAGTAATCCAGCGCCTTGTCGTCCGGTACACGCAGCGACAGTGCGGAGATGCTGTTATTGCCGTCCCGGTTGCGTCCGGCGTTCGGAAGCTCAAAGAAGGTCAGCTCTGTCCCCGGATTACCGGCTTCATCGCCGTAGAACAGGTGATAGACGGAGATGTCATCCTGATTGACTGTTTTTTTGATCAGCCGGAGTCCTAGCACTTCAGTGTAGAATTTGTAGTTTTCTGGAGCTTTGGCTGTAATGGCGGATACATGGTGAAGGCCTTTTAATGTTAAACTCATGGTAGATCCTCCTCGGGTTTGTGATGTTATGGAATGGTGTAAGCGTATTTTTTGAATATTGTGAGTGAAGGGACAACTGGAATAGACAAGATTCACAAATGCTTTTTTCATTATTGACAAAATGTTGCAGGGTCAATATTGGCTTAATAGTGAATTTATTTAAGTTACTATAATTTTAATAGTTAGTTAATTGAATTGCAAGTGAAAACTACATATCGACCGTAAAAAGGAGAGTACTGCAATGTATACGAAAGCCAGCCTGCTCGAACAGCTGAAGGAGCTTCATATTAATCCCCAAGGAACGCTGCTGGTCCATTCCTCATTAAAAAGCATTGGACCCGTAGAAGGCGGCGCAGATACCGTGCTGGATGTGCTGTCCGAATATATGAAGGACGGGCTGCTTGTCCTGCCTACACATACCTGGTCGTATATTGATGCGGCGAATCCGCGCTTCTCCGTCCAGGACTCACCATCCTGCGTAGGAATTCTGCCCGAGCTGTTCCGGGGGCGTCCGGGCGTTATCCGTTCCTGGCATCCGACCCACTCGGTGGCTGCCCTTGGGCGGGATGCCGAAGCTTTTACCGCCGGGGATCACCGCTGGGATACTCCCTGTGCCCGCGGATCAGTCTACGGCAAGCTGCTGGACCGGAAGGCGGAGATCATGCTGCTTGGCGTGGATCTGCGGCGGAACACGTTCATACACGGCATTGAGGAATGGGTGGACATTCCGGGCAGAATGACCGATGAACCGGAGCAGCTGTACACGATTACGCCGGACGGATCCGAGATCCCTGTACCGTCGCGCAGACACTGCGGGCTGTCGTGGTCCCAGCATTTCTGGAAGGTGGAGCATGTGCTGGAGGACGGCGGAGCGCTGCGCAAGGGGCATTTCGGCGCTGCTCCTGTCATGATCTGCGGGGCAGCGGAGACTACAGACATCATAAGCGGCATGCTGGCCGGGAACCCGGATCTGTTCGGGGACAACGAGCCGCTGGATGACAGGGCTGTACCTAATCCCCTGCCGAAGACTTTGCGGGGATTGCCGCGAACGGGTGCCGGGCAGGGCTAGGTGATCGGAGCTAAGAGGCTAGTGCAGAATTGCCGTTTCCAGCTCAGCCCGGGAACGAACGGGTGGTTTAAATGCTGTAGTAGTTAGAAGTATGGGGAAAAGTATCAGCAGGCTTACGATATTGATGGGTACTAACCATTCTTGAGGTTGACAACTTCTGGAAAACCATGGTAAGCTGGCTACAAATTTACGCCGCAGATGGCATAGGGAGGAGCAGGAACAATGCAGACATTGAACAGGGATGAACACGTTCGCCAATTATTTGACCGTGAGCTAACGATGCCTTTCGCACGTCCGGCATATTCCTATTCTGAGGAAACTCAGGATTCACGCAGCACTCCCTTGCCTTGGGTCAGGCAGATCTGATTCTGCCGCCAAATCTATGGCAATACCGGGATTTCAGGCTGCGTGCACCGCAGCCTTTTTCTTTGACCTTGTGAAGGGGGCGGAGAGAGGGGCGGTGCGACGCAGCCTTTTTGTTGTTCTTAGACGTATGGCAGGCAAGGTTAGAGGAGAGAATCCCCCTAATCGTACTGAAACCTGAGCCATAGCGCCGAAATAAGGGGAAAAATGCCCCTAATCGTACTGCAACCTGAGCCAAAGTACCGAAATAAGGGGAAAAATCCCACTAATCGAACTGAAACTTGGGCTATAGCGCCGAAATAAGGGGAAAAATCCCACTAATCGAACTGAAACTTGGGCCAAAGTACCGAAATAAGGGGAAAAATCCCACTAATCGAACTGAAACTTGGGCTATAGCGCCGAAATAAGGAAAAAAATCCCTTTGATTGAGGCACGAGCGGGCCCAATGTTGAAATCAAAGGGAAAAATCGCTTTGAACCCGCTCCTAGCCAGCACCTTATTCCCCCCTGAAAGGAGAGAGAAGAATGAGCAAACTAATCAGATGGAATGAGCAGCACTTAGAGCGGACAGCAGGGCTGGGCATACAGCCGGGCACAGGTGTGGGCAAAGAACAAGATCCGGCTCCGCAATCAGCTCCAGCTCTAATTTTGGCTTTGAAATCCGATCTATTTCTAGATCCAGCTCTAGGTTTGGCGCTGAAATCAGACCCGTTAGATACAGCTCCAGATACGGTTCTAGCTATAACCCCGGAATCCGATCCAGTTTTAGACATAACGCCAGCTCTAACGCCAGCTCCGGCTCTAAACCCGGCATCCGATCTCGAGCCAGGCCTCTACCCGCAGTCCTTCCGTTTTGCCGCATTCAGACGGCAGAGCGGGGAGCGCGGGCTCTATCCATCCGGCTGTTACCCATCTCATCCCGCCTGCTCTCCCTCTCACACGGGGCAGAGGTACAGGTCTGGTCTATAGCTACCGCAACACGGCATAGCCGTGCTGCAGCACTAGACGTTGAATGAGGGCTGCCGGATTGCGCAAGGTTTCGCTATGCCTGGTTACAGGTAGAGCAGAGACGGCGCAGGCCGGCAGCTTTTTTATATAGACAAAACTACAGGAGGAGTAACAATGAACAGAAACACCAAATCGCACGGCAGCAACCACTATGAGCTGGAGCTCCCGCACGGGTCGCTGCATGTGTTCGCCAATCAGGAGATCTACGAGTCTTTTGAAGACAAGGTATTCGAGATGGCTGACAACAATCTGCGGATTCCACGCAATAAATATATGGCTTATACTCCGGATGCGCATGTCGGTGTGGGAACCTGCATCGGCACAACGGCGGTGTGGAACATGAAGGACGGGATGGTCTCGCCTTCAATTGTCGGTTCGGATATTGGCTGCGGGATGCGCGTGCATACGACGCCGCTGCATAAGCGGGATCTGCAGGATAAGGAGGTCCGCCGCAGACTGATCGAAGCGATCGAAAAATATGTGCCTACGAACGAGCGGGTCAACAGCAATTATGCCGACATTGATATTATGGAGATTGTACGAAGCGGCCTGAACGGTCTGCCGGAAAAATATATCCCTTCCCCGCAATGGATCACCCATGTGGAGGAGAGTAACTTCCGCTATGACCATACTGCACTGGAAAATCTGCCCCCCAAAATCCGCAAAAACGCCCACGGCCAGCTCGGAACCCTGGGGAGCGGTAATCATTTTTGCGAGATTCAGTATCTGGAAATTGCCGAGGAGCATAAGGAGCTGGCGGCAGAGTGGGGGCTCTTCGACGGCGGTGTTGTTGTCATGATCCATTCCGGCTCGCGTGCATGGGGGGCGATGGTTGGCCGTGAACATACAAAAACGATCAAGGAAGCGATGCATCTCTGGGGTGTAACGAACCCCGATCCGAACCTGAATTATGCGCCGATCAGCAGCCGCGAGGGCCAGACCTACCTGAATCTGATGTACTCTGCGCTGAACTTTGCCGTGACGAACCGGCATATGATTGCGTTCGGGGTGCAGGAGGGCTTCCGGGAGCTGTACGGGCCGCAGTTCGAAATGCCGGTGCTGTATGACCTGATGCATAACTATGCGTTAAAAGAGTTCCATCGCGGCCAGCCGATGCTGGTGCACCGTAAAGGGGCTACACGGGCGCTGCCGCCGGGGCATTTTCTGAACACGCCGGCGTACAAAGCTACCGGGCATCCGGCGCTCATTCCCGGCTCCATGGGTACCTCGTCTTACATTATGCTCGGCCGCGAGGAGGGCCTGAAGAACTTCTATTCCATCTGCCATGGTGCCGGCCGGGTACGTTCAAGAAGAGCAACCCGGCTGGCGGTGAGCGTGGATGAATTCAGCCAGTCGCTGCGGGTGGGGACCGACGAGGAGATTATCGTTAACCACCGTTCCCTGGAGACGATTCTCGATGAATGCCCGCAGGCCTACAAGGATGTGGATCAGATTATTGACAGCATCACAGGGGCAGGGCTGGCCGATGTTGTAGCCAAGTGCAAACCGATGGCGGTGATTAAAGGCATTTAGCTGCGAAAAATTATAGAATGCAAGGACAACAAAGACTTCCTGTTCCTTTTCTGGCTTGTCCCTATCAATGTATGGTATATTATTCTCACAAAAAACAAAGTAAGGAGATTGGAAATGGAAAAAACACTCGTCTTTGGACACAAAAATCCGGACACGGATACAATTTGTTCAGCAATTGCCTATGCGGCACTCAAGAAGGAACTGGGCTGGGATGCTGAAGCGGTACGCCTGGGTGAAGTAAGCGGGGAAACTCAATTCGCGCTGGATCAGTTCGGCGCAGCTGCACCCCGTCTTGTTACAAATGTTGCCGGAGAAGCCGCTCAGGTGATTCTGGTTGATCATAACGAACGCCAGCAGAGTGCAGACGGAATTGAGCAGGTCCGTGTAGTTGAAGTAATCGACCACCACCGGATCGCCAACTTCGAAACAGCGCACCCGCTCTACTACCGTGCTGAGCCAGTAGGCTGCACTGCGACTATCCTTAACAAGCTGTACAAAGAAAACGGTGTAGCGATTCCCCGTGAAATCGCCGGTCTGATGCTGTCCGCAATCATTTCCGATTCTTTGCTGTTCAAATCGCCGACCTGCACCGAGCAGGACGTAGCGGCTGCCCGTGAGCTGGCTGAAATCGCCGGTGTAAATGCCGAAGAATACGGTCTGGCTATGCTTAAAGCCGGTGCTGACCTCAGCGACAAGAGCATTGCCCAGCTGATCTCCCTGGATGCCAAGGAATTCAAAATGGGTGACTACAAGGTTGAAATCGCCCAGGTCAACGCGGTTGACGTGAACGATGTGCTCTCCAAGCAGGCAGAGCTGGAAGCGGCGCTGACAGCTATTATTGCTGAAAAAGAACTGGATCTGTTCCTGTTCGTAGTAACAGATATCCTGAACAACGACTCCGTAGGTCTGGCGCTCGGCCGTCTCGCCGGTGCAGTAGAGCAGGCTTACAATGTGAAGCTGGATGATAACAAAGCGCTGCTCAGAGGCGTTGTATCCCGCAAATCCCAGATCGTACCGGTACTCACTGAAACGATCGCCAAGCTGTAGTCAATATATATGGGCGAGGAAGCTTACCAGCTGACGGCCCGCGTTTATAGCAGCAAGCCTCTGCCTTGGACCTGTAGGTCGTCAGGGCGGGGGCTTTCTTTTTGCCAAAAAAGGTCAGGCGTTCTATACTTAACATACATCAATGAGTCAGAAAGGAGCCCGTATGACAAAAACACGCAGCAGTGGCGCTTCCCAATATAAATCCTTCGGACTGGTACTGCAGGCAATGGTGGTGCTGGCCCGCAAAGGTGATACCTGTTCAAGCTGTGAAATGGCCGAGCTGCTCTCTTCCGAGGCGACCCTGCTGAGAAAGACGATGGCCAAGCTGACGCGTGCGCAGATTCTGGTGACCAAAGAAGGCCGCGACGGCGGCTATGCGCTTAACTGTGACCCGGAAAAGCTGACCCTTGCCGACATTTATCAGGCACTAGAGGCGGGCGAGGCGTGCAGCAAAGCGGTGAATGAGACGATGTGCGGTAATGCGCTAGGTGAGCAGATGATGGACGCCTGCGGTGAACTTTTTGCCGAAATGGACCGCAGTATCGTGGTTGTGCTGGAAAAATATACGTTAGCTGAAATGGTGCGCAAGGCTGGCTGTTGACAGAAGGCTTTTTTGTGAACTATACTGTGCGTAATTAATTACAGTTAAATGTCGGGCAGCATAGGGTATGATGACGCAGATATTTTTTTGACTTTAACTGTGCTTTTATACTCACAGAATTGGGATCAGGAAGAGGAGGAGTTAGACAATGACAACAGAATTGAAGGTGGAAGTAGAGTTCAGTAAGGTGATCCGGGAGCGGCATTCGGTGCGGAAATATGATCCGTCCTGGAACATTTCCGATGAGGAAATCAAAGCGATTCTGGATGACGCCATTCTGGCCCCGTCCTCATCCAATCTGCAGCCTTGGCGCTTTATTGTAATTACAGATCCGGAGCTGAAGGAGCAGCTGCTTCCGATTGCGAATAACCAGCAGCAGGTTGTCGATGCTTCGGCTACGATTGCTGTAATCGGCGACATCGAGGCTTACCGCAATGCAGAGAAAATATGGGAGTACGCTGAAGCAGCCGGATATGTCACTGCAGAGGTGGGTGCGGCAATGGCTAAGCGCAGCAGAGACGGCTACTCCAGCTTGCCGGTCCAGAAGCTGAAGGAAATAGCCCTCATTGACGGCGGCCTGGTATCCATGCAGCTGATGCTTGCGGCGAAGGCGAAGGGCTACGACACGGTTCCTATGGGCGGCTTCCATCCCGCTAAGTTCCGTGAGCTGTTCAACATTCCTGAACGTTACGAGACTGTAATGCTGATTGCTCTGGGCAAAGCTGCAGCAGAAGGTCGCTCCACCGCCAGACTGCCGCTGGAAGAAGTAGTCCAGTGGAACGGGTTCGAGGGGTAACTTGAAATTGAAGGAGCAGCTGGCGTATGCCGGCTGCTTCTTTTTCTTTTGGCAGATGGAGTACCTTCCCCGGCTGCTAGCCGTCGTTTTTGGTTTTGCCGGGCTTTCTGCTAAACTATTGTTAGTGGCCTGCAATAATGCAGGCTTTCTACAGCAGAATTTATGCTTCCAGCAATCACTGAATCATTAACTCAAACTCATCAGACAATCAGGAGGGATCGATATGATCAAGGTTTATCCCGCGGCATCCGCGCACCGGTTTGATCATGGCTGGCTGAAGGGCAGCCACAGCTTCTCGTTCGGGGATTTCTATGATCCGGATAATACGGCTTTTGGTCCTATGCGCGTCTGCAACGATGATACCATTGCACCGGGCAGAGGCTTCGGCGCCCATCCGCATAGCGACATGGAGATCGTCTCCATTGTATTGTCCGGCCGGCTGCGCCATGAGGACAATCTGGGCAATGTGGCGGAGACGGAGTTCGGCGGCGTTCAGCGGATGTCGGCCGGTACCGGGGCGATCCATACCGAGCATAATCCTTCGGACACAGAACCGGTGCGGCTGCTGCAGCTTTGGTTCATGCCGCGCACACGCGGTACAGCGCCCTCCTATACAACCGGGCGGTTCGATCCTGCGAGGCTTGAAGGCAGACTGCTGCCGGTGGTTGCCCCGGAGCGCACACCGGAGATTGTAGACATTGCCCAGGATATGACCATTTACCTGGGCCGGGCCGCGGCAGGCCGGGAGCTGGCGCTGGAGCAGGAGGCAGGCCGCCGTATTTTCGTTTATTTAATTGAAGGACAGGTTAAGCTGCCGGACGGTCAGCTCCTGCAGCCGGGAGATTCGGCCCGGATTGAGGGAATCAGCAGGCTTGCGCTTGCCAGCGGAGCTGACACTCTGGTCATGGTTATTGATCTGCCATAGTCAGGTACGTACAATCCCATAATGAAGGAGGAGCCAAAAATGCAGCAGCAGGAGAGGGTGCTGGTGAAGCACTCTGTAACCGGGCGTATGCTTGTCAGCAGTACGGAAGGACTGACCTGCACGTTCAGTCCGCAAGGAGAGCTTACGCTGATTAAGCTCTGCGGAGTAAAGGCTGCACAGGGGGCGGCCGTGGTGGAGCTGAGCCCGGAGCTGAATGTGTTCCGGTTTGAAGAGCCGGCCGAGGGTCCGGTGATCAAGCACTGGTATTATGTTGGAGATCAACCCGTCGTGTACGATGCGGATGCTGAATGTCTGAGCATCACTGTACAATCGGAAATTGAATACCGGCCTGATGAATACTGGGAATAGAGGCGCGCAAGCGCTTCTTTTTTTTAACGTTAAGGACGGCTAGCCGGTTCAATTTGGGGTTACATCATACGTTATATTGATGTAGGTTATTGGGTTTATTTTGCGTTTTTTCCTACAGAAAAGGACAAATGAACTTGACAACAAAAGTTGAGTATACTAGCTTTGTTATGAAACGTAACACGCATAATGCGATAAGACAGGGGATATGGACATAATGGAATTGTTTGCAGCAATGGAGCGGGACGATTACGAGGAACTGTTGTTTTGCCAGGATAAAGCATCGGGCCTCAAGGCAATTATTGCGATTCACGATACTACACTGGGACCGGCGCTCGGCGGGACTAGAATGTGGACCTATGCTACTGAAGAGGCCGCTATAACCGATGCGCTCCGGCTTGCCAAAGGGATGACGTACAAAAATGCCGTGGCCGGTCTGAACCTGGGCGGCGGTAAAACTGTAATCATCGGCGATCCGAAGAAGGATAAAAATGAAGCCATGTTCCGTGCTTTCGGCAGATACATACAAGGACTTAACGGACGTTACATTACAGCTGAGGATGTTGGAACCACAGAAGCGGATATGGACATTATTCATCAGGAGACGGATTTCGTAACCGGGATTTCGGCTACTTACGGTTCTTCCGGTAACCCGTCACCAGCGACAGCCTACGGCGTCTATCAAGGGATGAAGGCAGCAGCCAAAGCCGCCTTTGGCAGCGACTCGCTGGCCGGCAGAACGGTTGCCGTGCAGGGCGTCGGAAATGTATCGTTTACGCTGTGCAAATATCTGCATGAGGAAGGCGCAGAGCTGATTGTCACAGATATCAATAAGGAACCGGTAGCCCGGGCGGTTGAAGCCTATGGCGCGAAGGCGGTTGATCCGGCTGATATTATCAGTGTACAGTGCGATATTTACGCACCTTGCGCGCTTGGGGCGACCATCAACGACGAGTCGCTGCCGCTGCTTAAAGCCAAGGTGGTTGCGGGCGCAGCCAACAACCAGCTGAAGGAGCCGCGCCATGGGGACGCCCTGCATGAGATGGGCATCGTCTACGCGCCCGATTATGTCATTAACGCCGGCGGCGTCATTAATATTGCTGACGAACTGAACGGCTACAATAAGGACCGTGCCTTCAAGCAGATCAGCAAAATCTATGACAGCATTACCCGCGTGCTGGAGATTTCGCGTACCAGCGGTATTCCGGCGTATGCCGCAGCGGACCGCCTGGCCGAGGAACGGATTACCCTGCTGCGCAACAGCCGCAGCACCTTCCTGCGTAATCCGCATCATGCCATCAGCAGAAGATAACAGCCAGCCTGCAACGGAAGCCATCCGGTGCTGACTGCTGTAACGTGAAGAAGCCCGTCTCCGGATCACCCGGAGAGGGGCTTCTATGCTGTACGGATTGAAGCTCCCCCGGTCAGGGATGGAGCTATTCTACTTTTTCCGGTTCCGGATAAGTTACGCCCAGCGTGTCTACCGTAACCTTAGTCATGACGGGAGGCGTGTCCGGCCGGTCCGAGTCGTCACGCGGCAGGTTAACGATGGCCTGCACGACATCGAGGCCTTCCGTTACCTTGCCGAAGGCGGCATAGCTGCCGTCAAGGTGAGGAGAAGTTGCGGCCATAATGAAGAATTGGGAGCCGGCGGTGTCCATAGCCTGGCCTCTGGCCATGGACAGCACACCCTCGGTGTGCAGCAGGTTATTCGTGAAGCCGTTGGCCAAGAATTCGCCTGCAATGTTATATCCCGGACCGCCCATGCCGGTGCCGTCAGGATCACCGCCCTGAATCATAAAGCCCGGGATAACACGGTGGAAAATCGTTCCGTCGTAGAAGCCCTTTTGAATCAGGGAAATGAAGTTGTTTACGGTATTCGGGGCAACCTCAGGGTAGAGCTCAGCCTTGATAATGCCGCCGTTATCCATTTCAATGGTAACGACAGGATGGCTGGCCGTGGCAGACGGGACGCCTTCGGCGGCGGCAGCTGCACCCTCCTGGGGAGCCGGGCTAGTATTGCCTGCTGCATTGTTGTCTGCCGGCTTGTTGCCGCAGCCTGCGGCAAAGGCCATCAGCAGGGTCATCATCAGCAGCAGAATGACAGGGGTTCTTCTAATGCGCTTCACGTTGTAAATCTCTCCTTTAATCATGAGTAGGCTGGGTTGCTCATCACTCATCATACATGGTTTGTCCCGCCTGATGCAAAGTCCCGGGAATAACGGTGATTTGGCATCACGGGAAAAGAAGTCTAGAATGGTAGATACTTCAGGGTTTAACAGAAGGGACGGTGGTTGTCTTGGCATTTTCATGGAAAAGGAATCTGATCGTGCTCTGGATAGGGGTGTTTTTCTGCAGCACCGCCTACTCGATTTCGATTCCGTTCCTCTCGATTTTTCTTAGTGACCAGCTCGGAGTTACCAGTCATCTGGAGATCTGGTCGGGGGTGAGCTTCGGGATTACCTTTCTCGCGAGCGCGCTGATCTCGCCTTACTGGGGGTCTCTGGCTGACAAATACGGACGCAAGCCGATGCTGATCCGCTCGGGCTTCAGTCTGGCTGCACTTTATCTGGTTAATTTCTTTGTGCATGACCCGTATGTGTTTCTGATTGTGCGTGTGCTTCAGGGGCTGCTGGCCGGATTTGTTCCGGCGGCAATTGCGATGGTGGCGACCAATACGCCGGAGGAAAAGACCGGCTATGCGCTCAGCATCATGTCAACAGCGGGAGCGACAGGAAGCATTATCGGCCCGCTGATCGGCGGAGTGGTGAGCTATTATTCGAGCAACCGCGATGCGTTTCTGTTCTCGGCGGCCATTGTGCTCGTGTCAGCGCTGATCGCCACCTTTTTTGCCAGGGAGGAGAACTTTAACCGTTCCGCGGCAAGATCACGTGTCAGCGATGACATCCGGGAGGCAGTCAAAAATAAAGCGTTCATTACGCTGCTGTCACTTGCGGGAATCAGCACCTTCTCCGTTATGATTCTGGAGCCGCTGCTGCCGATTTATCTGCTGGATATGGGGGTTTCAAGGAACACGGCATCGCTTAGCTCGGGTATTGTTTTCTCCGCTGTCGGCATAGCAACGGTAATAATGGCTCCGCAGTGGGGGCGGATCGGCAGCCGTAAGGGCTTCGGGTTTATTTTGTTCATCGGCCTGATCGGCGGCGGGATCGGCAACATCCTGCAATATTTTGTATCCGGCTATGTGGAGTTTGCCATTCTGCGGTTTGTCTACGGCCTGTTCTATGCGGGAGTGCTGCCTTCAGTCAATGCAATGATTGTCCAGACCATTGAACCGGGCTTCCGCGGCCGCGCGTTCGGCCTGAATCAGGCAGCCTCGCAGCTTGCTACCATGGCCGGGCCGATTATGGGCGGACTGCTGGGCGCGTTCATCCCGATCCGCTGGGTATTCGTTATTAACGGAATGATGCTGCTTGCAGCAGCGCTGCTGGTCAAGCTGCAGAACCTGGAGGCCAAGGTTGGTGAAGCGCGTGCCCACGGGGGGACAGCAGATGCGCAGGTAAACGGCAATATTTAAAACCCGAATCCATTTACTATTAGCAAAAAAAGGCCAAAAGCACCGGAAACGCTTTTCCGGATTAGCTTTTGGCCTTTGTACATTATATACACCTATTACTCTAAACCTCTTCATGTGAAGCGTCCGGGCTAATCGTCTTCGCCCGTAGAGCCGTTCAACACATCCGTGCCGGGCATAACATCAGCCGGAGGGGCGGCCGGGTCAACCGCAGTGCCGGGCTGCAGCTCATCGGCATCCGGAACATCCTCCAGCGGCTGCTCCTCCTCATAGCTTTCCTCGTCATCGGCATAATCAATTACACTGCCGGTTAAACCGGCTGCTCCGGCGGCGAAAAGCGAGTCGGATTCCAGCAGCTCGTCCCGCTGCGGGGCAGGGGGAGCGATGATGCTGCTGTCCCGGTCGGCTCTGCGGCCAAGCGCCGGCTGAGGCTCATTTACGCCGATATCGGCGGCAAGGATGGAGTCGCCTTCAAGCGCCGGATCAGCACCTTCATCCGCTATACCGTCCACATAATCAACAGGTCTTTCATGAGCAGGCTCATGGCTGGCCAGTGACGATTCAAGCGGCTGGCGCTCCACATCCAGAGTTACACCGCTTACGCCCTGCTCCGTAATCGTGCCAAGCGGGCGCAGTTCCTCAAGCGGAATATCCTGCTCCGGGGGCGCGTCGCCCATTTTCTGATAGCGCTCATATGCAAAATCGGCTTCAGTTTTATTGAACTCATTACCCATAGCCGTTCAGCTCCTTAGATTTAAGTCTCTCCCTCTTTGGGGACAGCGTGATTAATGGCAGCTTCCTGCTCCTCATCCCGTAGTGAACCGGGATAAGAGCCTTCCTGAAACAAACCGAAATCCTCATCTATATCCCGCTCGGTTACGAGCCCGTCGTCATCCCGTTCCGCGCTGGCATCAGATTTCTTTTTGTCAGTCATAGCCGGACCTCCTTACCCTAATCTATAGTAATTCTATACCCGATTAAACGGCTGCGAATCTGCGCCTCCCGGCTTGGCAGAGCATTCTTAATATATTCATTCTTCAGATTGATTAACCGTGCCGATAATTAAAACAGGGTTTTCGCTGAAATTTGCTGATAGAGGCAGGGAAAGTGCGAAGGTTGTCGAAAGTAAGAATCATACGAACTATTAAATCCAACTAATGATTTATTGAGGTGTCTAATGAAGCTGTCATCACCAAAGAGAGTGGCCGCCATATTCATGCTTCTGCTCTTGACCGTTCTGGTGACTGCAGGGATTACGATCGGGCGGAGCGGTGAACAGGATATTGTCCTGCCGGAATGGGAGCTGAAATGGGCGCAATCCGGGGAGGAGACTGTTGCTGAAGCGGCAGCTGCTCCGCAGGAGGACTGGATGAAATGTTCTGCGGATATAGCCAGACCGCTGCCTCCCGCAGATGTTGACGCAGCCTGGCTGCGCTTTGAAATACCGCAAATGCAGACAGATTCAGCGCTGCTTATTGATAAAGTATACGGAACAACGCTCAAGGCGTACCGCAATAACACGCTCATCTACGATTCGAGGCAGAACGTTAATTTTAGCGGCAGTAAAGTGCTGATTCCGTTAACAGCAACACAGGCTGACGGACCTTTGTATCTGTGGAGCAGCGGAGGGGACAGGGGCTTCGGGGCCTCGGGGCAGATCAGAGCGGGAGATTATGATAATCTAATGTCGCTTTATGCCAAACATGACCTAGTGGATGTGGTCCTGGGGACCTCGCTCATTTTTATGGCTGCCGTCCTGCTGGTATGTTTATTTTTTATACGGATGCAGACATTGTCCGGCGGGTACTATCTTGTGCTGGTGATCCTTGCATTCGGCGTGCTGTTTATTACTTACTCCCCGTTTCTGTCGCTAGTTCTGGGCAGCAGGGAGCGGCTGGTCGAAGCCAGCTTTGATATGGCATTATTTATCCTGCTGCCGGCCTTCACCTTATATTTCGAACGGATTTTCGGACCCGGCAAAGGCCGGCATCTTGTCCGCTTCCGCAATATTCAGCTGGGGTACTCATGTTTTTGCTTTGTGTTTCTGCTGGTGAATGTCCTGCTGTCCTTCCGGCTGGACAAGCTGTATGTGATCATGACGGTGAATGTGCTAGGGGTACTGATGATTGTTCAGCTGGCATATCTGCTCGGGCTGGCCGTGGTATATGCTTACAGAGGAAACAAGGATGCCGCTATTTTCTCCACCGGTTTCGCCGTCTTTGCGGTCATTTCACTCAGCGAGCTGGTATTATATTTTACCTCCACAGGCTCCTTTCATCTTTTTTGGTGGAAGTGGGGCGTGGTGGTGTTTATCCTCTCGCTGATCATCATTCTCGGCCGGGGCTTTGCCAGAAACTACGAGCAGGCGCTCGCCTATTCCCGTGAATTGGAGCAGTTCAACAATGCCGCGCAGCGCTCGGAAAAAATGGAGATCATCAGCGAGCTCGCTGCCTCTGTAGCACATGAAGTACGCAATCCGCTGCAGGTGACGCGCGGGTTCCTGCAAATTCTGGGTGAACGGTCGGGCCGCAAAGAGAAGGAATATCTCGATATGGCGGTGCAGGAGCTGGACCGGGCCTCCCTGATCATTACAGACTTCCTCACCTTTGCCAAGCCCGGACTGGAGGAAGTGGATGTATTCGAGCTGTCCGGTGAGCTGCGGCATGTTGCCGGCATCCTGGTGCCGCTGGTTAATCTGCAGGGCGGTACCATTGAGCTGAAGCTGCAGGAAGGACTTTATGTGCTGGGCAGTCCCGCCAAGTTTAAGCAGGCCTTCATTAATCTGATCAAGAACAGTGTGGAATCGCTGCACGAAGAAGGACTGATTACGGTGTCAGCCTGGAAATCGGGCCAGCATATCATCATTAGTGTGAAGGATAACGGGGAGGGCATGAAGCCGAGCGAGCTATCCCGTCTGGGAGAGCCGTATTATTCCAATAAAACCAAGGGAACAGGCCTGGGGCTGATGGTCACCTTCCGGATCGTCGAAGCGATGAACGGCACCATTCAATTCCACAGTAAAAAAGGTCAGGGAACCGAGGTTGTCGTAAAAATACCAGCGGATCACAGTAAATAGAAAAGATTTGATAAAAAATGGGTATTTTAAAGGGATAAGGGCATTGCTGGGCGAAATACTAGCTGTGATCTGTCCCGTTTTTATACCAATACGTTCTCTTGGGGTGCTTGCATGCGCTTGATCGGTAAAAGTGTACATATAACAGCGATGCTGCTATTGATGATGTTGACGTTCGTGTCATTGTCAGCCTCCGGGGAAGGGCATTATGCTGCAAATAAAATAACGGAATGGCAGATGCAGTGGGGCAAGAGCCCGGGCGACACAGGCCTTGAAGTCCCGGACGGGGATCTGGGGGCCTGGTTCGACAGCGGAACGGCTAATCCTGCAGGCGATCTTCCGGACGGGCTATCCTCGGCGTGGACCCGCATTAAGCTTCCGGCCTTTCACTATGTATCGCCTGCCGTTTACATCGAAAAGCTCTACGCCTTGCATATCAAGGTATTTGTAGAGGACCGGCTTGTGCTGGAGGGGGACCGCAGCTACATTAAGGACAACTATTCCCTGCTTGTACCGCTCACGGGCGAGGATAACGGAAAGACTATGTATATATGGACTTCGACCCTCCAGGACCGGATCGGAATCAAAGATTCAATTGTGATTGGCGAGCATAGCGAGCTGATCCGCCATTTTGTCAAAAACGGGCTCATTGATGTCATTCTCGGCGGCTCTTTTATTTTTGTGGCGCTGGTCCTGTTTATGTGCGGTTTTTTTCTGGACAGGGAGCATTTTTCGATTGCCGTGTCTTTATCCATTGTCATTGCGGCCACGGGTATACTGGCGATTACCTATTCGCCCTTTATTTATACGTTTTACAGTCAATACGGAGCGTTAAGTATCATCTTACTGGATCTCGGGCTGCTGTCACTGCTGCCGGCGCTTACGTTTTTGTTTGAGAAAATATTCGGCAGCGGCCGCTTCGCCATCATCCGGCGGTTCCGCATTTTTCAGACGGCCTACTCTGCATTCTGCATTCTGTGCCTGATCATCAATACACTGGCAGACAACCGATTTGTGGAGTTCTATTATTTTGTCTCTACTACGGTAATCGGTTTTATTATGATCGCCCAGTTTGTCCTGCTCATTGCCTGTGTAATCTTCTTTTCACTAAAAAAGAACAAGGACGCGATTACATTTGCCATAGGCTTCGGTACAGCGGCCTTAACAGGGGTAGCCGAGCTGGTCTGGTATTATATCAACAACGGTGACTACGATCTGTTCTACTGGAAATGGGCGCTGGTCGTGTTCATTCTTTCACTGATTGTCATTCTGGGCCGCAGGCTGGCTCTCAACCACCGGCAGGTGGTCAAATATTCAAGGGAGCTGGAGCTGTTCAATAACGAACTGCAGCGTTCCGAAAAAATGGAAATCATCAGTGAGCTTGCTGCCTCAGTAGCTCATGAGGTGCGTAATCCGCTGCAGGTGACAAGAGGGTTTCTGCAGCTTCTCAGTGAGAAGGCAAGCGGCAGCGAGGAACAGTATTTATCTATGGCGCTCAGTGAGCTGGACCGTGCAGCTAATATCATTACGGATTTTCTGACTTTTGCCAAACCGGAATTCGAGCAGATTTCGATCCTGAATGTCAGGGAGGAGTTCAAGCATATCGAGAGCATTATGCTGCCGCTGTGCCATCTGAACGGGGGCAACATGCTCATGCAGGCCGGAGAAGGCCTGTGGGTCAAAGGTAATTCCTCCAAGTTCAAGCAGGCTTATATTAACATTATCAAGAACAGCATCGAATCGCTCGGAGCTGAAGGCACCATACAGATGATCGCCTACGGTGTCGGGGATAAGGTGTATATTCATATTCAGGACGACGGTGAGGGGATGGACCCTGAAGTGCTGAGCCGGCTCGGTGAACCGTATTTCTCCAATAAAACCAAGGGAACCGGCCTGGGACTGATGGTGACCTTCCGGATCATTGAAGCGATGGCGGGCGAAATCCGTTTTGAAAGCCAAAAAGGAGCCGGAACCGAAGCCGTTACGACTTTGCCATTGGCAAAGCCTCCGGAAGGTTCAGGCTCCCTGTGAAGTTAGAGGCGTGATGTATGCTTACCAGGAACCGAGGGTGGTGACATCCGTTTTCATAACACCGGAGGACGGATTTGGAGGAATAACCAGATAGAACTCATTGGAGCCTTCCTCGACCGTTTTGAGTGTAATATGATCAGGCAGATTGATACCTAGTGCTTCTCTGAGAGCTTCTTTCGGATCGGCAAGCAGCTTAGCTTTGAAACCCGGATCTTCCCATGCTTTCTGAATCACTTGATTCTTAAAAATCGCCTCTGACACAATAATCACCCTTCCCCGAAATGGTAATATTACCCCATAAGCATATCATAGCATTTTATTTGAATCTATGACTATTTTTGGTTGTTACCAGAATGATTAGAGCTCAGCTCTTCTTTCATATGCCTGGAAAGCCAGTACTGTAACCCGCCTTGCTGCAGAAGTGCCTTTTCCGCTTCAATCGCGGCAGCAATCTGCCGGAGGTTGTCCGCCAGCATCTGATGGAATGCAGTGAGTCCGGGAATGCGGAAAACGCCCGAGATCAGCCGTTCATGGTTGGCTGCTGCCGCTGCTGCATACTCCATAAGTCCGCCGGACGTATAAATAAACACCCTTACTTCGTCCGGATTAAGAACGGCTCTGCTATCCTGCGGGTGCAGACGGTGGCGGACCAGGGACAACAGGCAGTTATAGCTGCCATCAGCCAGATCCTCTTCCCAGTCCTCATAATCGTCGAGCATCTGCAGGGTGATCAGCACTTCCTGTACTGCAACTTCTGCAGCGGCAATAGAGGACTCCATGCCGGCGAGCAGCAGGGCGGCTATGGCAGACAGCTTTAGGGGCGCTGCTTTGGCGGCAATCCGGCTGCGGTCGTTAAAGTAATAGTCTCCGGTGTCTTCCCCGCTGACGCTGTCTGACCACTCGAAGAGATAACGTTTGAAATGCGTCCAGAAGGAGGATTCAGCAGGGAAGAGCGGGCGGTAAAGATCCAGAAACTCCGCATACAGCAGATTCGCAAGCGGCAGCAGTTTTGCTGCAGAGCTGCGCCGGTTGTCCATCAGATCATCCTGCAGGAAGAAGTAGAGCATCAGAAGAACATTGCCTGAGGACATAATATGTGTCTGCCTAGCCCCAAGTCCGCATTCACTGCGGAGCCAGAACGGGAGGAGATAGCAGATATAATTCTTTTTGCTGCGGGCCTCAAAGACATCGAACTGTTCAAGATAGGCCAGCCCGCGGGAGTCCAGCGGCTCCGGAAATCCGGAAATGATCGCCTTGCATTCCTCAAATACCGCCCGGAGCTCCTGTTCATAATCGTTAAGCCAATCCATAGGCTTATCCCCTGTCACTATAAGGTTTGCATGTGAATCTTTAGCTGTAGGTTAATCTGATTGTATGCTGCAATAACGTCTTTTTCAATTAGAACTTGAGAGGGAGAATGAAGCTGATGGAATGGTACACATTCGGGCAAATGCTGATGCAGATCCGCCTCGGGCAGAAGGCGGTCACACCTGACGGACGCACCGTAATCCGCACTTCCGGCGGACTGGTCTGGCAGGAGGGCAGGCTTGCAGGTGCAGTGGTTGAAATCAGGGATTACCTGTTCTCCGACATCTGGACAATAACCCAGGATGAAGAAAGCCTGCGGGAGGCCGGGGACCGGGAGACGCATGAACGCAAGGAGCGTGAAATGCTGGTGAACCAGTATGAGGAAGCGCGGCAGATGTTTCTTGAGAGAAGGAAAGACCCGGCAGAAGAAGCCGGGCCTTAATCGGTTCTGCTTTTATTCAGATGGTGCTGCCGGACGCTCCGCAAGGGTCTGCAGCAGGGCTTCATAGTCACCTTTTAGACGCAGCAGCCGGCTGACACTCTGCTCCAGTCCGCCTGGACGGTTGCGGCGGATCCATAGCCCGCGGTATTCATGAAGCAGCAGGTTAAGATCCTTGATCAGCCTGCGGATAACGGCCGGATCAAGGGCATCCGGCTCTCCCGCCAGCTGCAGCTTGATCCGGGCCAGCTGCACGGCATGCTTCAGGAAATGGATGCCGTTCCCCAGCTCCTGCAAGACAAGTCCGGCATCACTGCAGCCGGGGGACAGCTCCTCCAGGCGGTTCTCAATGCCAAGAATATAGGCCTCAAGCTGGTCAAGCCGGACCGGGCTGAGCTTCCGGGCAATGCCCATGTTATCCAGCCGGCTGCGCAGCAGCATCGACAGTTCGGAATCATTTGGCCTCAGAGCGCCGGATTCCAGCTTGTAATAATTGCCCAGGTCAAGCAGCAGTTGTCCGGTCTTATCCGAGCGGTCCCGGAAGACAGAGCGGTTCAGGTATCCGGCCACATCGGCCTCCAGGTTGTTCTGGACATTCCAGGCCAGCGCAGCTCCGTATACGTATCCGGCATAGCTGACCGGCAGATGCTGCCAATGGCCGAAATCGCCCCAGTCGGTAATAAGATAGCCGATTGCACCGTTTTCCTTGCCATGAACAGCTGCACTGCGCAGATTGGCCAGCATATTATCGGTCCGGCCGGTTACGGAATTCCAGGAGCTTGTTCCCGGGCAGACATAGAACGGAATCTGCGCCTCACGGAACTTCAGGGTATCGGCTTCGAACGGATGCTCCGCACTGTAGCCCCACTCCATGGCAATGATATCCTTAGGCAGCTCCGGAATCAGCTCGGGGTGCTGGATAATGATATCGCCCCAGAACTGCATTTTTTTGCCCCTGGCAGTGACAAGCTTATGAATTTCAAGCAGGAATGACAGGTATAGCCGGCCTTTGCCTGCTGAATCGGCAAGTGCTTTGCTTTTGCCAAGTCCCAGTTCATAGGTTTCATCGCAGCCGACATTGAACTGGCCTGAAGTGAAGTAGGGCAGGAGATCATCGTACATTGTTTCCAGCAGCTTCAGGGACTCTGGGTTTTCTGTGTGGAAGGTTCCCGGCTGCATGAACAGGCCGTCCGGATACAGGTCGTGGTCGTACATATGATCAGGCAGCATGAAGCCTCCGGGGATTTCTGCCAGATGGTTGAATTCCGGGCGGGTCAGCCAGTGTTCCATATGGCCGAAGCTGTTCTGGTTCGGTACGAGCTCAATATATCGCTCCCGGCAGTAGGCATCCAGCAGCAGAATTTCATCACCGGTAAGAGGCGTCTCCAGCTCCCAGACCTGCGGAAAGGATTCGTAGGCGAAGGGAGAACCTTCTATATATAACTGCAGCTGATTGAGTCTAAGGTCAGCCATCAGATCAATAATCTTATACAGGGTTTCCAGCTTGGGGATTTTGTTCCGGCTGATATCGAGCATCAGGCCGCGGGCGGCAAAGTCCGGCTGATCGCGGATGAACAGGCAGGGCACTTCCCTGCCGCACTGCTCCAGCATCTGCTGAAGTGTGGCAACGGCGTAGTAAGCGCCTTCCGGTGTGCTGTACGTTACGGTAATGCCGTCTGCTGCAATTGTGATCTCGTAACCTTGCGCAGGGAGCAGCGGATTGCAGCAGAAGCTGGCTGCAGGCCGGACAGATGAGCGGATGCCGACCGACAGGGGCAGGCTGAGCTGAAGAATTCGGCCGATTGCCTCTTGAAGCCTGCGGGCTGCGGGCAGGATGTCCCGGTTTTCTGTTGCAGGGAGAATAATGCAGCTTTTTAGCGGAATGCGGAATAGCCCTTCAGACATTGTAAGGGTCTGCGGACCGGGCAAAAGCTGCAGATTACAGATTTCAGGCATAGCTTAAACACCTCTTGTTTATGTAGAATATGTTCACCTGCAATAACGATACCATTCGGCAATAAAGGGAGGAATAGAGGGTATGCCCAAGATCATGGATTATATGATCAGCCCGTATCCTGTCAGAATCATTGACCCCAAGCTGGATGCTTCCATGCTCCGGCTGACAGCCATCCGGATCGGGCAGGCCGGACATCTGCCGGGAAGAACGCTGTTTCGCAACGGGGTAGTGTTCGGGCATTGGGCGCTGGTCTATATTGCAGCGGGCTCCGGCAGTATATCCGAGAACGGGGGGCCGGCGCAGCAGGTACGCGCAGGAAGCCTGTTCTTCTTCCGGCCGGGCTGCAGCTACAGCTTTGGTCCGCCCCCCGGCGGGAGCTGGGATGAATATTACATCAACTTTATGGGAAGCCGGGCGGATGAGTGGCTGGAAGCGGGACTCATAGCAGGCGGAAGTACCTTCCAGACCGGCAGTCCGGAGGAGCTGGTCCCTTTCTTTGAGGAGGTTTTGAGTCTGATGGACGGGGGCGTTCCTGCCGATGCCGACCGGGCAGCGCTGCGGCTGGAGTCCACGCTGCTGGAATGCTCCTGCATGTTCCCTGATCATCCGCGGTTCCGCCGGCAGGGGACAATGACGGAAATACGCGGCGATCTGGAAGCCTGCATATATGAGCAGCCTGATCTGCCGGGGATTGCTGCGAAGCACCATATCTCCATGTCCACCCTGCGCCGGCTGGTCCGCAGCAGCAGCGGCTATCCGCTGCATGAATATATGCACAGGCTGAAAATGGCGGAAGCAAAGCATCTGCTGCTTAATACATCGCTGCAGGTCAAGGAAATTTCCGGCATGCTGCATTACAGCGACCCGTTTTATTTTTCAAGGCTGTTCAAGAAATATATGGGGCTCTCTCCGCAGCTCTGCCGCAGCAATGTCCAATAGCAGAATTTTGTCGGATTATGCGGATTTATGTTGACACTCATAAAAACGGGATGATATTATTTTAGATAATATAATATTAGCCCTTTTTTAGTGCTTTTTGACTATGCGTTTGCCGGAGATGAAACCATGAGAGAGTTTTATTGCATTGCTTGCCGTAGTCTCCATAAGGTTGATGTGCGTGATAATCATACTGTCCGGGTTCTCTCCACCGGCTATCATATCGTTGGGGAGCAGCGCTATCAGATTTGTATTTGTAATAATAAACTGCCGCAGCCGTCTTAGACCCGGAATCCTGTCAAGCCGAGCCGCTCTGAATGCCAGTAACCAATTATGCTTCTGTAACAGCCTGTCCGCTTCGCGGACAGGCTGTTTTGCTTGCCACAGCTCCTGCTGTTTGGCGGAATGCGGCCGGATGAGCAAAATCAAGGGCAAAAATGCCCTTGAATCCCGCTCCCTGAGATTTCCGATGCTAGGTATAAGGTGAAGGAATAAAAATATAATAAAATCATAAAAAAATTAGGCCATAATGTTATTTTTTTGAAAAGAAAACGTTATCAATAAATAGAGAAACTTGTTATTGTGATTTTTCTCATGTATGATGCTTTTAAACAAAGCTTTGATGAGCTCGCATTTTCCAAAAAAGGTGGAGAATAGGGTGGTGGGATGAAAATCAAAACAACCGCGGAAGACAGAATGTTAGCATTTTACAGATACTTTTCTTTGTCCCTCACATCTATGATGTACCTCCTAGACCATACGGGGCCTTCCGTCATTTATAAATCCCTATTAATTATCTCGCTTTTCTTAATCGCCCAAGTATTCGTAATAATTTACCGGAGGCTCCGGATCAGACCGCGGGTTCTTATGCTGGCAGTCAGCATAGAGATGGCCGGCGTTATTGCACTGACTTTACTGACCGGCGGGTTTGACAGTGTGTTTAAGCTATATGTGCTTAACCCGGTGCTGATTGCGGCAGGATCGCTGTCCGTGTATTTCGGGTGGAGCTTACTGCTGGGCTACATTGCTGTCGTAACCGGATTTTGTTATATGTTTGTGAATTCCGCGGGCAAATCGTTATCGGCTGCAGTACTTCAGAACGGCAACCTGTTTCTAGCCCTGGTTCTTGCGGTTATAGTTATGCAGATGGTTAACAGGATCAAGCGGCAGCGGGAAGAAGCGAACGCGCGGACCAACGAAACCATGGAGCATATCAAATCGCTCTATCACATCGTCGAAACCTCCAGCCAGCATGACTTCATGAACATCGGCCAGGTCATAACGGACTACGTGGTGAAGCTAACCAAACTGGATAAGGCCTTATTCTGGTTTGCCAAAAAGAGCGGCGAGCCCGCTCCGCAGAGCCGGCAGACCGGCTGGCAGCATGAAGAAGAACGTTTTCTGTTCACAGAGCTGGAAAAGCATGAGCACGAGTGGAGGCTGCAGCGTGAGCCGGTGTTCAAAAGTATGCCGGGCCTCGGCGATTTTTTGCTGATGCCGGTGAGAATGAGCACCCGGTTTGTCGGTATGGTCGGCGTGAAGCTGGAATCCTCAGAGGGACTTGAAGGGCGCAGATGGTATATTCAGCAGCTGATGTTCCTGTCAGAGCTGAGTGCCATTATTCTGGAACGGCATGAGCTGGGTGTCATTGAAAACCGGCTGATCATCACGAATGAGCAGAACCGGATTGCGGATGAAATGCATGACAGCGTATCGCAGAGCCTGTTCGGTATCGTATACGCAACCCATTCCCTTAAGCAGACCTGGCGCAAAATGTCCGAATCTGAGCTTGAAGAGCAGATTGACCTGATTCATGATTCGGCAACCAGGGTTGCCAAAGAGCTGCGGATTACGATCTACAGCCTCAGTTCCAAGAAGAGCGGCGGGCCAACCTGGCTGGGCATGGTCAGATCTCATCTGAAGAGCCTGTCGAGGCTCAATGATGTTGAAATTGAACTCAAAATAACGGGGGATGATTTCAGCCTCCCTTATCCTTACCACAAGGCGCTCTTCCGGATTATTTCCGAAGCGACAGGCAACGCCATACGTCATGGCGCGGCCAGCCGGGTGGATGTCGAGCTGTCTCTGAAGCCCAAATGGATCAGACTGTCTATTACAGATGATGGTATCGGTTTTGATACGGATCTTCTGTGGACTACGTCTGAAGATACCACCGGCGGGCTAGGCATGAAGAATATGCAGTATCTGACTCAGTCGCTGGGCGGAGAATTCCAAATCTCCAGCAGCGAGAATGCAGGAACAAGAATTTTGATTTCGATACCTGTCGGCGTGGCTGAATTAAAGAATGCATAAACATTAGGCAGGAGGTCATTCAAGTGAATATCGTCATTGTTGATGATCACCCGTTGGTAAGAAGAGGATTGGCTGCGGTGATTTCCATGCAGCCCAATCTGCATTTTGCAGGCGAAGCAACGAATGGCCAGGAAGCTCTTCAGGTTATAGAAGAGACTCAGCCTGATCTTGTACTGATTGATTTGCGGCTGGCAGACGAGTCAGGGCTTGATGTAATCAAGGCTGCCCGGGCGCGCGGACTCACCAGCAAATTCATTCTGCTTACCTCGTCAGCAAGCCGGGAGGATTTTCTCAAGGCAGAAGAGGTGCTGGTTGACGGATACGTGCTGAAGGAGGCTCTGCCGGAGGAGCTGCTGTTCGCGATCCAGCTGGTCTACAAGGGACGTAAGTATTATGATCCGGGCCTGATGGAAGATAAGATGCGGATGAGCGGCAGCAGTCCTACCGACGAATTGACACCCAAGGAGAAGGAAGTTCTGATCGAACTCGGCCAGGGAGCGTGCAACAAGGATATTGCTTCGCGCCTGTTCATCAGCGAATTCACCGTCAAAAAGCATGTAAGCCAGATTCTGGCGAAGCTGCAGGTAGCCGACCGCACTCAGGCGGCGCTGTATGCCAATGCAGTCGGACTGACGAAATTTGAAATGTCCTATGATTAACAACAGCACTTTATAAAGCTTATACAGGCGGCAGAGCACGGACAGGATTGTCCGTGTTTTTTTGTGCAAATTTAAGAATGTTTTGTGTAAATGTAAGGATATTGCAGAAAAACAGGACCCTCTTTCTTAAAGGCGGTCCTGTTTGCGTGCGTCCGGATTCGTTTTAACTGACATATTATGTACGGAATTTTGGAGGTTTAGAGGATGAAATGACGGTTGCCGTAGGCTTATCTTCCATTTGCCGGAAACGATTGCCCGGGAATATGGTACTAAAGTATACCATCCTGCCCCGCATAGGCACCAAATTCACTTACTCGAAAGTGAACATTAAAGTAATGGGAGGAGCCATGTGGCAACCCGTACAGATTGATAGAATAAGACACAAGATATCTGAAACTTTCATGAATGCTTTCAGAACGTAATGAATGCGGAAGGAGGGTTACTGTGGAAAAGACGATTTTGGATTACATTAACCTGATTAAGAAGAGGCTCTGGCTGATAACGGTATTTGTATTGATCTCCTGTGCTACTACCTACTATGTCAGCAAGAACTTCGTTACACCCGTCTACTCCGCCTCCGGACAGCTGCTGGTCAACAATACCGCAAATGTACCCGAGAGCAACAATCTCAACAACCTGAACTTCAGCCTGAACCTCATCGAGAGCTACAAGGAAATTATGAAGTCCCCCGCAATTCTGGGCAGTGTTGTGGCCGATCATCCCGAGTTTGGTCTCACGGAAGAACAGCTGGCCGCGAAACTGCAGGTAAGATCCTCGGAGAAAAGCTCTGTGATCAATCTGAGTGTACAGGACGAAAGCTACAGCACGGCAGCCAACATTGTAAACGCGGTTTCGCAAAGCTTCATACGCAGCCTGCCGTCCCTTATGATGCTGGACAATGTTACCTTCCTGACCCCGGCTGATCCGGCTGATCTTCCAGCTCCAACTAACGGCGGTGTCGCCATGAACCTGATTATCAGCTTTGTTATTTCATTAATGGCTGCTATCGGTATCATCCTGTTGCTGGAAACGCTGAATGGAACGCTCCGCACCGAGAAGGAAGCGGAATTCGATGTCGGACTGCCGGTTATTGCCAGCATCCCGGTCATCCGTAAACGTGATCTGGGCAGTGCGGCAAACGCCAAAGCAAGAGTAGGGGAGGGTACTTATGTTACGGCTGAATAAAAGCTTGATTGCAGACTTGAATCCATCCTCGCATATCTCCGAATCCTTCCGCTCGCTCCGCACCTACATCCGCCAGCTCGGGTTGACCGGGGGGGACAGCGGCAAGGTACTTCTCTTCACTTCTGCTGAAGGCGGGGAGGGCAAGACAACGGTGTTGTCCAATCTCGCTGTATCCTTTGTCCAGGACGGCAAGAAGGTAGCCGTTGTAGACTGCAACCTGCGCCATCCCGGACTGCATACCGTGTTCGAGGTGGAAGGCAGTGAAGGACTGGCTGCCTACCTGAGCGGTCAGGAAGCTGCGAAGGATATTGCCGTATACGGCAATCTGGCCAACCTGGCCGTCATCCCGGCAGGCAAGACCCGCATCAGTCCGCCGGATCTCCTGGGCAATGACAAAATGGGTGCTCTGCTGGAGGAGCTGAAGGGCAGCTTTGATCTGATCCTGCTCGACACCCCGCCGGCTGTGGAATACAGTGATGCCCGTATTCTGGCCCCGCTCTCCGATGGAGTGATCCTGGTGGCCAGGCACGGCAAGACAAAACGCGAAGCAGTCCGCAAGCTGAAGGCGCTGCTTGAGCAGAGCGGGTCGAATATTCTCGGCATTGCCATGAATCAGACCCGGTAAAGTCCCAAGATTTACAATCCTACACATAACGATCAGGAGGTAAGTGCGATGATGAAAAAGGTAAAGAAGGTAATTATCCCTGCAGCTGGGTTAGGAACGCGCTTCCTTCCTGCGACAAAGGCCATGCCTAAGGAAATGCTTCCGATTATCAACAAGCCGACCATCCAGTATATCGTGGAAGAAGCCATCGCTTCCGGCATTGAGGACATTATCATCGTTACCGGTAAGGGCAAGCGGGCGATCGAGGATCACTTTGACAATGCGTTCGAGCTGGAATCCAGACTGCTGGAGGATGGAAAGCTGGAGCTGCTCAAAGAGGTTCAGCGTTCCTCTAAAGTTGAAATCCACTATATCCGCCAAAAAGAAGCGATGGGTCTGGGGCATGCCGTATGGTGCGCACGGCGCTTTATCGGAGACGAGCCTTTCGGCGTTATGCTCGGGGATGACATCGTAACAGGCAATACACCTTGCCTTAAACAACTGATTGACCAGTACGAGGAAACACAGAATTCGGTAATCGGGGTACAGGAAATTCCGGATGAATTCACCAACCGCTACGGGATTATCGAACCGGATCTGCAGGACGGACGGCTCTACCGGGTTAACAACTTTGTGGAAAAACCTCCTCTGGGTACAGCCCCATCTAATCTGGCAATCATGGGACGCTACGTCTTTACTCCAAAAATCTTTAAATACCTGGATCTGCAGGAAAAAGGCGCCGGAGGCGAAATCCAGCTGACCGATGCCATCCAGAAGCTGAACCAGAGCGAACGGGTATATGCCTATAACTTCGACGGAACCAGATATGATGTCGGTGAACGTCTCGGTTACATCCTGACTACACTGGAATTTGCCCTCCAAAGCGATGATCTGCGTTATCCGGTGATGGATGCAATGGCAGAATGGCTCAGCAAAGCCGGACAAACCACACTCAGCAGTTAAAAATACATTTAAACCTTTAGGAGGAATGAGGAGAAATGAGCATGCAAAAACTGCCGGAAGACTACGAGGCCGTCCTGCCGAAACTTTACATGCTACATGCCAAAGAAGGAAGCAAAGGGATGGATTCCTATCTGGTAATGAAGCGGATCATTGATATTCTTTTCTCCGCCCTTGGTCTTCTCGTACTGCTGCCGCTCTTTGCTCTTGTGGCTATCCTGATCAAGCTGGAGGATCCCAAAGGCAAGGTGTTCTTCCGGCAGACCAGAGTGGGCAAGGACGAAGTGCTGTTTCCAATGTATAAATTCAGATCCATGGTTTCTAATGCCGAGGAACTGAAAGAAAGTCTTAAGGCTTACAACGAAGTGAGCGGGGCGATGTTCAAGATCAAAAATGACCCCCGCATCACCCGGATCGGAAGATTCATCCGCAAGACGAGCATTGATGAACTGCCTCAGCTCTGGAACGTGCTGATGGGCCATATGAGTCTGGTCGGTCCCCGTCCTCCGCTCGTTGAAGAGGTGGCGCAGTATACGGATTACGACAAGCAGCGGCTGCTGGTTACGCCGGGCTGCACCGGATACTGGCAGGTGAATGCCAGAAACAGTGTCGGTTTTGACGAAATGGTGCAGCTGGACCTGACTTATATCCATATCCGGAGCACGATGCTGGATCTGAAGATCATTTTCAAAACCGGACTGATGCTGCTCGGTTCCAAGGACGCTTATTAAAAATATGGGAATTGGGTGATTGCCGATGACTGAGTACGGAGACATCCCTAAGGTTTCCATTATTATCTGCACCTATAACAGGTCGGCCCTGCTGGTTAAAACCCTTCAGTCGCTGATCGGACTTGAGAATCTGCATCAGGCTGAAATCATTGTGGTGGATAATAACTCACCGGATGGTACGGCAGCAGCGATCAAGGGCTTCATAGGGAGTCATGGTACAGAAATGGATATCCGTTATCTTCTGGAGCCGGTACAGGGATTGTCGGCGGCCCGGAATACAGGAATTCTAGCTTCCAAATCGCAGATCATCGCTTTCCTCGATGATGACGCGATACCTTGCCGGAATTGGATTACAACCATAATCAACACCTTTGATGAGAGGCCGGAAGTCATGGCCATGGGCGGAAAGGTGGCCCCGATCTTCGAAAGCAAGCGCCCGGACTGGTTGATCAAGCCGTTCGAACTGCCTTACACCATCGTGGATCTCGGAGGCAAGGTCAGAGAATATCCGAAGCGGCTGCATCCGTGCGGAGCCAATATGGCGATGCGCAAGCTGGCATTCGATATCAGCCTGTTCCCGCTGGATCTCGGAAGAAAGGGCGATTCCCTCATCTCCGGTGAGGAAACCTGGCTCTTCGGGCAGCTGCAGAAGCAGGGACACACCATCCTGTATCACCCACAAATGGCCGTAGACCATTTCGTGGCTGCAGGGCGTCTGACCGAAGACTGGATTATGAAAAGGTATTACAGCCAGGGCATCTCCAACGCCATGAAAAGCGAAGGGCTGAAGGGTAATCTGCTGCTGCTGGGCAAAACGGCCGCCAAAATCGTGTACGTCATGGCCGATTCAGTCTTTTCCAGAAGCCAGGGCAGAAAGCTGCTGAACAAGTGCCGGCTGGAAAGTATTCGGGGGACGCTTCATATGTTTTGGAACCGGAAAAGGGAATCTGCAGCGGGGTGAGGGAAGACAATGACTAATTTTGAGTGGGGCACCAAACTAAACGCTTTGCCATACGGAATGCTCTACCTCGTGTCCGCACTGTTTCTGGGGACCGCGGTCATTTACCAGCCGGTATTTGCGGTAGCGGCCGTACTCTTGATTATTTTACTAACTGTCTCCATCTCACGCCCCGATGTTATCAGTTATTTCGTACTGCTGACGACAGCGGTCTCGATCAACTTTTTGTTCAGCGGCAGCATGTTCGGTTTCGAAATTCTCTCGCTTTACAAGCTGGTAATCCTGATGCTGCTGGTACCCTGCATTCTGGTGAACGGACTGAGATTCAAGCTGAGTCCCCCCTTGTGGGCTATGTTCATTCTGGTGATTATCACCTTCGGCTTCTCCATCTGGCTGCCGGAGATGAGCTCTTCCATTGCTGTAAAAGCTTTTATCGGACTGTCGCTCCCCTTCGTGTTTCTCCTGATCAACTGGAAGAAGGAGGTCGCCGATAAGCAGATCCGCATTCTCGCGAGTCTGCCCGTAATCAGTGTAGGGATAGGGATACTGCTGCAGATAGCAGGCATGCACTCCCTTCTGTCCATTGAATTTACAGGTGCTGTACGGCTGCAGGGAGCAAATATTGCACCGCATCTGGCGATGCTGGCGTTCATGGGCGTGGCGATCTGCTTCATAGAGATCAAGCGCAGCCCGCAGCATATCCGGCTTTTTTACACCCTGCTGGGTCTGAACTTTCTGATTCTTGTCGGAACAGGAACGAGAGGGCCGATGCTGGCACTCGTACCTATGGTTCTCTATTATTTCTACGACATCTCGCGCCAGTATTTAAAAGGCAAGTCACAGTACCTGTTCCTGCTTCTGGGCGGGGGGATCGTACTCTCCGCAGCTGTCTATCTGCAGCTGGATAATCTCAGAAAACGCTCCTTTGAGCGGACTACCGAGACGGGGATTGACCTGTCGGGCCGGACGGAAGCCTGGGAGTTTTTCCTGAACAAGGCAGCCGGGTCGCCCTGGGCGGGCCGGGGACTTGGATCAGCCACCGTAGCCAATGACGGTACACTCTATTACGGGTTTGTTGTTCCGCATAACGAGTACATCCGGTTTTACTACGATGGAGGGTATATCGGCGCCATCCTGCTAATGCTTTCTTTACTGGCTGTGTTTCTTGTGGTTTACAGAGCTTTGGCGCCGCGGGTCAGACCTTATTACGCACTCTTGATTGCAGCGTTTCTAGTATATTCCTTTTCAGATAACACGCTGTCGACGGTCCAATTCATTATTCCGTTCTGTTGGTACCTGAACTGCCTATATCGATCTTCACAGCCAACCGATTCCCCACAAAAAGAAGTGATACGATGAATCAAGTGAATATGTTCGATGTTAACTTTAATAACTATGACTTCATGGACTTGCTTGATTACATCGACAAAACGATTCAGGAAAGGAACCAGTCCTACATCCTGACCTGCAATGTCGATCATGTAATCAAGCTGCGCAAGGACAAAGAGTTCCAGGCCGTTTATTCAGAGGCGGGCGCAGTCGTCGCAGACGGGATGCCGCTGATCTGGGCTTCAAAGATGCTTGGCAAGCCGCTCAAGCAGAAGGTATCCGGTTCGGATCTCTTCAGCCGTCTGGGCAACGCCTTCGAGCAAAGGAAGTACCGGCTGTTCTTCCTCGGCTCCGCGGAAGGCGTACCGGAAAAGGCGACAATGAATTTAAAAGCGGCTTATCCCGGCATCAATGTTGTCGGTTGCTACTCTCCCTCCTATGGCTTCGAGCATAACGAGGAGGAGAACCGGCACATCATCAAGATGCTGACGGACAGCCAGCCGGATATTGTATTCGTCGGAGTGGGCGCGCCGAAGCAGGAGAAATGGATTTACCGCCATTACACCTCTTACCAGGCTCCGATTTCGATCGGCGTCGGCGCAACCTTTGATTTCCTCTCCGGTTCCGTGAAGCGGGCGCCGGACTTTATGCAGAAGACAGGGCTTGAATGGTTCTGGCGGCTAAGCCAGGAGCCGGGAAGGCTCTGGAAGAGATATCTTGTAGACGATGCCCAATTCCTGGTTCTGCTGCTCAAGGAGCTGCGCAAGAAAGACCGTGTAAAGGGCAGAAGCCTTGAATAATTACAGTTGCCGGCAGGAGGTGGGGAACGAAGATGACGGAGCAGAATGAGAGCAGTATATCGCTGCCATCCCTGAACACGATGAAATCCGGCGCGGTGACAGCGCTGATCTGCGCCATATGTCTTGGCCTTCCGCTGATCATCGGGTTCGCCAGCGCACAGCTAAGTGCCTCCGACAGTTTGCAGGGAGCCATTCTGGCAGGGCTACTCTTTCCCGCCTTCCTGCTGGCACTGCTGAAGCCCAAACTGCTGATTGCCTACACGCTGCTCATCTGGGCAGTGGCCCCGGAGCTGCGGCGGATCGCCGACTGGTCAGAAGGGGTATACCATTCCGTATCCCTGCTCAGCCTGGCGCCGCTGCTGACGGGTGCAACCCTTGCCATTCCGGTGCTGCGGGAAATTCACCGGATCCGCAAGTCA
Source organism: Paenibacillus sp. PastM-3 (assembly GCF_029893965.1). GTDB lineage: Bacteria > Bacillota > Bacilli > Paenibacillales > Paenibacillaceae > Paenibacillus_AQ. The sequence continues at coordinate 68,817 of NZ_JARXXP010000010.1, read as the reverse complement.
TCATCCCGGATCATTCTGTTGTTCTCAGTGGCACTGGCTTACGGCGCAATGATCGGGCTGGCCAAGAACGGCGTGGGCTCGGTGTACGATCTGGCGAACTACATCGTACCGCTGCTGCTGATTCCGTTCTTTGCGGTTACCCGGTTCACGCCGAAGGATATTGACCGGCTGCTGTACGCTTTTGCCAACATTGCCGTGCTGGTAGCCATCTACGGCATCATCCAGTATCTGACCGTTCCGCCATGGGATGCCTTCTGGATGCGCAATGCGGATATGATCTCCATCGGAACGCCGTATCCGCTGGAAGTCCGGGTGTTCTCCACGCTGAATTCACCCGGGCCTGCCGCTACCTTCCTGGTATTCGCCCTGGTGCCGATGATTCTGGAGCGGAGATGGCAGGGTACGCTGCGCTGGATCGGCGTCCTGCTCGTCGTAATTTGCCTGCTGACCACGCTGGTCCGCTCGGCCTGGCTGGTGCTGCTGGTGATGCTGCTGGTCTACATCGCTTCCTCCCCTTCCAAAGGCAAGTGGAAGACGCTGCTCCAGCTCGGTTTTGTTGCCGCTGCACTGTTCTGGATCGTTCCGAAGCTTCCGGGTGCAGAAGGGTTGGTCGCACGGATGGAGACATTAACCTCGGTACAGGAGGATCACTCCTACAATGAGCGGCTCGTCCTCTGGCAGAACATGGTACCGCTGGTAGCCTCGAATCCCGTTGGTCAGGGAATTGGCAGTGTAGGTCAGAGTACCAAGCTGGGTAACGGAGGCGAACTTGGCGAGTACGGCAATATGGATAACGGGTTTATCGCATTGCTGCTCACCTTCGGGGTACTGGGGGCCTTGTTCTTCTTCGGCGCACTGGGCGTCGTCATCAAACAGATTGCCCAGAGGGTCACGAGTAAGGACAGTCTTCAGCCGTACGCCAGGCTTTCACTGGCAGCTTGGACAGGAGCGGTCGTCAGCCTGCTATCCGATAACGGCTTCCCGGGACTGAAGGGATACCTGATCTGGATGCTGATTGGCCTTGGCCTCGGCGCCAAAGAGATTATTGAGAGTAGAAAGAAGGGAACACCGCATGCAGCAGTCGAACGCCAAATCACTTCCCACTAGCGCGGTCTGGTCCTCGCTCAAACGGTTTACCAAGAGCAAGAACAACAGCTCGGCGGCAGTCAAAACCATGATGGTCAGCGTGCTGATCCTGCTGGTCAATATGCTGACCGGCGTGCTGACCGCCCGCTACCTCGGACCATCCGGCCGCGGGGAACAGACGGCGATGGTGAACTGGTCACAGTTCCTGGCGTTCAGCATGAGCTTCGGGATTCCGTCGGCGCTGATCTACAACGCCAAGAAGAACCCCGATGAAGCCGGTGTGCTGTACCGGGTCGCACTGCTGATCGGCCTGGGTTTCGGGATAATAGCGATGACAGTAGGGATTTTCGTTCTGCCGTATTGGCTCGATTCCTTCAGTTCAGAGGTTGTCTTGTTCGCGCAAGTGTCCATGATCCTATGCCCGCTGATTGTGGTCTCACAGATCAACAATGCGGCCTTTCAGTTCAGGGGGGATTACAAAACCTTCAACTGGCAGCGGTATCTGGTGCCGCTTCTGACGCTGGCGGTCATCGGCATTCTGATCCTTACCGGCAGTATGAATCCATATACTACCGCACTGGCTTATCTGATTCCTTCGGTGCCGCTGTTCATCTGGATGACGCTGCTCCTGCTGCGTACCTACAAAGTAAAGATGAGAAACACTTACCGTAATTTCAAAAGACTGTTCACCTACGGGCTTGGCTCTTACGGTAATGATCTGCTCGGCCAGTTCTCTACATACATTGACCAGATCATTATCGCCGGCCTGCTGCGGCCGGCCGACCTGGGGCTGTATGCCGTGGCGGTAAGCCTGTCGCGGATGGTCAACTTTTTCTCGAATTCCATTACTGTGGTGCTGTTCCCGAAAGCCTCCGAGCTTTCGAAAGATGAAGCAATCTCGCTGACCTTCAAGGCTTTCCGGATCAGCACCACCTGCACGCTGTTAGGCGCACTATTCCTGATGCTGGCTGCCCCCTTTGTTATCCCGCTGCTGTACGGCAAGGATTTCAACACTGCACTGACGGTATTCCGGCTGCTGCTGCTGGAGGTAACGATCAGCGGAGGCACCCTGATTCTGGCTCAGACCTTCATGGCGCTCGGCAAACCGAAGTTTGTATCCATCCTGCAGGGGGTGGGCCTGATTCTTGTAATCCCGCTGCTCTTCCTGCTGGTGCCAAAGTTCGGATTATTCGGAGCGGGAGTGGCGATGCTGTCATCGGCAATGCTCCGCTTCCTGTTCATTATTCTTAATATCAGATACAACCTGAAAGTTAAGCTTCCCCGCCTGCTGATCAGCAGGGAGGACATCCAATGGATGAAGACAACGATGAATTCTTATATCCGCAAGAAACCGGCGGATCCAGCAGTTAAGTAAAGGAGGATACCTTCATGGATTCAGTAACAAGCGTGCTTGGCAGCCCGGGCAGTTACCCGATTTCGGTTGTCATCATTGCTCAGGATGACGAAGTTCGCATATCCAAAGCAATTCAGTCCTGCCGACTCTTCGCCGACGAGGTTGTGGTAATCGACGGGGGAAGCAAGGACGGGACGGTGCAGCTGGCCGAAAGCCTCGGCTGCCGGGTATACGTCAACCCGTGGCCCGGATATGCCAAACAAAGGGAATTCGGAGTGGAACGCGCCGTCCATGATTGGGTCTTCCTGATTGATACCGACGAAGTGGTCAGCGATGAGCTGGCACAGGATATTCTGCAGCGCAAGCCGGGGCTGACTGACCGGGGCGTAGCCTTCTCGCTTTACCGGATCGGTGATTTCCTGGGCAGATGGCTGGACAAAGGGGAGTACCTGGTCCGCCTGTATAACCGCAAGGAGTACGGCATCCGCAATTCCCTGGTGCATGAGATGCCCGAGGTTGAGGAGGAACGGACGGTCCGGCTGAACGGAGTGCTGTGGCATCAGGGCTTCCGCAGCATCAACGACCATGTGGCCCGCTTCAACAAATACACCGACCTGGAGGCACAGGCGGCATTCGAAAAAGGCAAGCCGTTCAAGCTGAGAAACCTGCTGCTGCGGCCGCCGGCACGCTTCCTGCAGAAATACTTCCTGCATGGCCTGTTCAAGAAAGGCATTTCCGGATTTGCGGTATCCGTATTCTGGGTGATGTATGAATTCATGGTCGGCTTCAAGCTTTACGAATTAACCAGCTCCAGCAGGCTGGCCCGGCATAACGCGCAGGGTCAGGCGGAGAAAGGGAAGAAGAAGGGGGAGAGAAGCTATGCCGTACAGTGACGGACTGAACATTATGACGACCGGCCTTAGCTGGCCGTCGCTGCAGCCCGGCGGGCTCAACACGTATTTCAAATCTGTCTGCGAGCAGCTCTCCACACGCAACCAGGTGCATGCGCTGATCTGCAGCCAGGAGACACCGCCGACTCCCAAGGATCTGATCATCCATAATGCGGGCGATCCCAAAGAGACGATCTGGAAGCGCAGAGATGCCTTCCAGCGCAAAGCGGCAGATCTGATGGGCAACGGCAGCGGACGCATCGACATCCTGTACTCGCACTTTGCCCCATACGGCGTAGGGCCGGCGATTGAGGCAAAGAAGCGGGGGATTCCGGTCATCATGACCTTCCACGGTCCGTGGAATGAAGAGATGAAGATCGAGGGCCAGGGCATCAAGCACCGGGTCAAGACGACCATTGCCAAGTCCATCGAACGCAAGGCCTACAAGCTGGCAGATAAATTTATTGTCCTTAGCGAGTATTTCCGTGACGTGCTGCATCAGCTGCACGGAGTGCCGCTGCACAAGATCGTCGTGATTCCGGGAGCGGCCAATATCGAACGCTTTGTTCCGGCGAACAACCGGCTGGCGGTACGTCGGACACTGAATCTGCCGGAAGGGGCAACCACCGTGCTGACCGTGCGGCGGCTGATGAACCGCATGGGGCTGCTGCAGCTGCTGGATGCCTGGAAGCAGGTGTCGGAGCGCTTCCCGAACGCGATTCTGCTGATCGGCGGCAAAGGGCCGCTGCGGGGCGAGCTTGAAGAAAAAATCGCCGATTACGGCCTTGGCAACAAGGTCCGGCTGCTCGGATATATTCCCGATCATGAGCTGGCCTCCTACTACCAGGCAGCCGACATGTTCGTGGTTCCCTCACAGGCGCTGGAGGGATTCGGGCTGATTACCGTCGAGGCATTGTCCTCCGGACTTCCGGTTATGGCTACCCCGGTAGGCGGCAACAAGGAAATTCTCCAGGGCTTCCGGCCGGAGCTGCTGTTCAAGAGTGCAGCCAGCGACGATATGGCAGAGGGTATGATTCATATGCTCAGCAACCGAAAGCTCCTGCCGAGCCGTGAAGAATGCCGTGGCCATGTACTTGAGAAGTACACCTGGCAGCATGTCGGGGATCAGGTTGAATCGGTATTTCTGCAGACTTTGGGAAAGGGTGTGGCCGCAGGATGCTAAAAGTAGCCTATATTGATCACACCGCCAAGTGGAGCGGAGGAGAGGTTGCCTTATTCAATATCCTCACCAATATCGGAGAAAATGTGCAGCCGCTCGTCATTCTGGCCGAAGAAGGTGCGCTTGCTGAACGGCTGCGCGAAAAGGGCATTGATGTCCGCGTAATTCCGCTGGATGAGAGCATCCGCAGCCGCGGCCGCAACGCCGTCAATCTTGGAGCTCCGGCAGCAGCAATCAAGCTGCTGGCCTACGGCAGCAAGCTGGCTCCCCTGCTGAAGCAGGAGAAGGTGGACTGTGTGCATACCAATTCGCTGAAATCAGCGTTCTACGGTGCAGTCGCCGCCAAGAAAGCGGGCGTGCCGCTGATCTGGCATATCCGGGACCATATCGGCGCCCCTTACTTAAAGCCGGTGGTCGCCAAGGCCATCCGCATGATGTCGCGCATGCTGCCGAACGGGGTCATCGCCAATTCGCACTCTACGCTGAGCGCTCTGGAGCTGCCGCAGACGAAAAAGACACTCGTTGTCTACTCCGCCTTCGCCAAGGCGATCAGTGAAGGGACCCGCAGACGGGACCAGAAGGACTTCAACGTGCTGCTGGTCGGACGGCTGGCACACTGGAAAGGCCAACATGTCGTGCTGGAGGCAGCCAAAGCCTTCAAGCAGGACAGCAGAGTGAAATTTTGGCTGGCCGGCGATGCGCTGTTTGGAGAAGAGGAATACAAACAGGAATTGATCCGGACGATTCAGCAGAATGATCTGACCAATGTCAGTCTGCTGGGCCATGTGGATGACATACAGGGATTAATGCAAAAAGCCGATCTGCTGATTCACACGTCGGTTACGCCTGAGCCGTTCGGCCAGGTCATTGTTGAAGGCATGGCAGCCGGGCTGCCGGTCATCGCCTCGAATGAAGGCGGGCCTGTAGAGATTGTAGTACCGGGTGTAACCGGAATGCTGATCCAGCCTGGAGACGCAGGGATACTCGCAGAATCCATCACATGGATGCTGGAACATCCCGAGGAGCGCAGACGGATGGCCGAGAATGGAACGAAACGGGTGAAAGAGCATTTTGTCATCGAGAATACCGTCAAGGACATTGTTGATTACTACAAAGGACTGCTGGCGGCAACCTGATTGTGCTTGATGATGCGGCTCCATAAAACTTTGAGGATGATTCACATGAAAATTGCGATAGCGCACGATTACTTAATCCAAATGGGCGGGGCGGAAAGAGTAGTGGAGGTATTCCACCACATGTATCCGGAGGCTCCGATCTTCACAACCGTGTTTAACGGAAGCCGATTGACCGACAACCTCAAAGACGCGGACATCAGAGCCTCCTGGCTGCAGAAAATTCCGGGAGTGAAGACCAACTTTAAAGGGGTGCTGCCGCTATATCCCATGGCCATCCGTGATCTGGATTTTCGCGGATATGATATCGTCCTGAGCTCCAGCAGTGCTTTTATGAAAAGCATTCAGGTGCCCGAATCGACGTTCCATCTCTGCTATTGCCATACGCCGATGCGCTTTGCCTGGGATTATGACACTTACATGGAGCGGCAGACCAACTCCGGACTGTTCAAAAGACTGCTGAAGATCTACATGCAGCGGCTCAAGAACTGGGATCAGCGGACGAGTAAAAATGTTAACCAGTTCGTAGCTAACTCTTCCGTCGTGAAGACGCGGATCCAGAACTATTATCACCGCGATGCGGATATTATCTTTCCGCCGATCAACACCGCACGCTTCAGCAGCTCGAAATCAATCGGCGACTACTACCTGATCGTCTCACGGCTTGTTTCCTACAAGCGGATCGATCTCGCAGTGGAGGCTTTTAACCGCAACGGGCTGAAGCTGTTCATCGTCGGTGACGGACCGGACCGCAAGCGTCTGGAAGGCATGGCCAAGGGCAATGTATCCTTCCTGGGCCGGCTGGAGGATGCTGAGGTAACGGGCCTTATGTCGCAGTGCCGGGCCTTTATTTTTCCGGGCGAAGAAGATTTCGGTATCACGCCGCTGGAGGCGAATGCTGCAGGAAGACCGGTTATTGCTTACCAGGCCGGAGGGGCGCTGGATACAATCGTGCCTTATGTGAACGGCGTATTTTTTCAGCATCAGGAAGTTGACGATTTACTGAAGGCCATAAACGAAGTGGAGTCCTACGCATGGGATATCGGCCGGATTATGGGGCATGCCCGCAAGTTCGATGAACAGGCGTTTATGGTGCAGTTCAAGCAGTATGTAGAGCAAGCCTACGTTAATTTCCTAAAAGGAGGATGATTGTATGAAGCTGGCAGTTATCGGTACCGGCTATGTCGGTCTTGTATCAGGCGTGTGCTTTACATTGAATGGAAACCATGTGATTTGTGTCGATAAGGATGAGGAAAAAATCAACAAGCTTAACCGGATGGAATCACCGATCTACGAACCGGGCATTGAGGCATTGATTGAAATGAATCTGCGTGAAGGCAGATTGTCCTTTTCAGCGGATCTCAAGGAGTCGGTACGCCGCTCCGATATCGTGATCCTGGCTGTAGGAACACCGTCATTGCCTGGCGGCGAAGCCGATTTACAGTATATCGAAGGGGCTGCCGCTGAAATTGCCGATGCCATGGAAGGCTACAAAATCATCATGACCAAGTCCACGGTTCCGGTCGGAACGAATGAACGAATCCGCAAACTCATCGCTTCCCGCACCAATCACCCCTTCGATATTGTCTCCGCTCCTGAATTCCTGCGTGAAGGCTCCGCGATCCGCGATACCCTGCACCCGGACCGTATCGTTATCGGTCTTGACAATCCGCAGCTTGAGCCGACTATGCGCCAGCTTCATCAGGGCTTCACGGAAAACATCTTCGTAACGGACATCCGCAGCGCGGAAATGATCAAATATGCATCCAATGCATTCCTGGCGACCAAAATCTCCTTCATCAACGAGATCGCCAACATTTGTGAAAAAGTGGGAGCTGATGTGACCATGGTGGCGGAAGGCATGGGGATGGACCGGCGAATCGGCTCCTCATTCCTGCAGGCCGGTATCGGTTACGGAGGCTCCTGTTTCCCGAAAGATACCAATGCGCTGATCCAGATTGCCGGGAACGTGGACTACGAGTTCAAGCTGCTGAAATCGGTGGTCGAGGTGAACAAGGACCAGCGGTTCATGATCATCTCCAAGCTGCATGAATCACTAGGCAGCCTGCGCGGCGCCGTAATCGGCATCTGGGGCCTGGCCTTCAAGCCGAACACCGATGATGTCCGTGAGGCTCCGGCCCGCGAGATCGTGGAGGCACTGGTAGCGGAGGGAGCTACAGTGAAGCTGTACGATCCGATCGCCGCCGCCAACTTCCGCGCACAATATGATCATCCGCAGCTGCGCTGGTGCGGCGTGCCGGAGGAGGTTGCGGAAGGCAGTGATGCTGTCTGCCTGCTGACCGACTGGGCACAGTTCAAGGATATTGATCTGCATCACCTGTCCGGCACCATGCGCCGCCAGATCCTGATCGACGGGCGCAACGTCTACTCGAAGGAGCAGATCGAGGGCACGGGCCTGGAATATCATTCCGTCGGCCGTCCGCAGATGGGCGGGCTTAGCGGATATTCTCCGGTTGCCGGCGCGGTTTAATAGCTATAGCACTTAATCTTTAGCTGCCGCTCAACCAAGCGGCAATTCCGGATCTTTAGCAGGGAGCCTTCCCTGTTGGGGGAGCATGCTTTGGATGCTTTTGGAATGCTTGGTGAGGCAAGCAAAGGTTTTTACAACCAAATTTTATGAAATGGAACGGAGAGGAATTTTGGAGCTGTAGGAGCGAATGCGTCCGCCTGAAAGCTTTCCGCAGGAAAGCTCGCTTCGGAAGCTTATGCTGTCTTCGGATTTCTACCGCGGCCAGCGGTTCAAATCAGGAAATCCGAAGACAACAGCGGCCGGAAGCCCAAACATTCCTTGGAGTGACCCTAACAACAGCCCGAGGTTTTGATTTTCTTCCCTGCAAAATGCTCCCAATAACAATCCGAAATTTTTGCGTCACATATACCAAGGAGGGGTTCCCATGAAACTAGTACTTCTATCAGGCGGTTCAGGTAAACGGCTCTGGCCATTGTCCAACGACTCTCGCTCCAAGCAATTTCTGAAAGTACTGGAAAGCCCGGCGGGTGAACCGGAATCAATGGTACAGCGGGTCTGGAGACAGCTGGAGGAAGCAGGGATGACAGGCTCGTCCTACCTCGCTACAGGCCGCAGCCAGGTGGAGTCCATCCAGAGCCAGCTCGGCAGTCATGTGCCGATTATCGTGGAGCCGGAACGCCGCGATACCTTCCCGGCCATTGCGCTGACAGCGGCTTACCTGTACTCCATTGCCGGCGTTTCCCCGTCGGAAACAGTGGCCATTCTGCCTGTCGATCCGTATGTGGAGGCATCCTTCTTCGATACGGTAGTCCAGCTGGAGCAGACGATGGAGGAGAGCGGCGCGAACCTGGCGCTGATGGGTGTAGTGCCTGAACATGCCTCAGAAAAATACGGATATATTATACCTACCAGTGATGCGGCGGGGGCAAGCGGCTACCTGCAGGTAAGCCACTTCCAGGAAAAGCCTGACCGTGTGCAGGCAGAAGGGCTCATCAGCAAGGGCGCCCTTTGGAACTGCGGCGTATTCGCTTTCCGCCTCGGTTATCTGCTGGATATTCTGCAGAGCAAGGGTCTGCCGATTAACTACGAAGAGCTGCAGAAGCAATACAAACTGATGGCTTCCATCAGCTTTGATTACGAAGTGGTGGAAAAAGAAGAAAAGATCGTCGTTCAGCCGTATGCCGGTTTCTGGAAGGATCTGGGCACCTGGAATACGCTGACCGAGGAGATGAGCAGCAATCTGGTCGGCAAGGGAGTGGTTACCTCCGATTCCGAAGGGACCTGCCTGATCAATGAGCTGGATATTCCGATTACCGTTATCGGGGCGAAGGATCTGATCATCGCCGCCAGCCCTGACGGGATTCTGGTTACGCATAAGGCGGAAAGCCCGCGCATCAAGGAAGTGCTCAAATCTCACGAACAAAGACCGATGTACGAGGAACGCCGCTGGGGCCACTACAAGGTAATTGACTATGTGAAATATGATGAGGGCAATGAAGTGCTGACGAAACGGATTTTTATCGAGAAGGGGAAAAATATCAGCTACCAGCTTCACCACAAGCGCAGCGAAATCTGGACCTTTGTAAGCGGGGAAGCCAGCATTGTCATCAATGAAAAGATGCATAAGGTAAAGGCAGGCGATGTCGTCCGCATCCCGGAAGGAACCAAACATGCCATCCTGGCACTGACAGATGTGGAGTTTATCGAGGTGCAGAGCGGCTCCGAGCTGGTGGAAGAGGATAACATCCGGATTACGCTCGATTGGGAAGACATTGAATTACACCAGTTTATTTCATAGGTCTAATTTATCTATTTAACCAATTGTGAAAAGTGTGAAACGGGTATTTGGAACTATTTATTAAGATTTATTCATTTTTGCTATAAACCTACAACTTCATAGAGTCGATACTTACGGTAAGAAGGATAATTCCTTCCAAAACGACAAAGGCAAACCTACTCGAAAGATAGGGACGCAAAGCTATAGGGCCTCTACCAAGTGGCAGCCTGGCTACCGAAAGGAAGATGAATGTTGAAAGCTTACCGTAAGTCTCGTCTGTTGTCTGCCGTATTGTCCGTGGCCGTTTTATTGTCCGCTGTACCTATAGGATTAGGCTTTGCACCGTCATCTGTGCAAGCAGCTTCCGTGACCGGAGCCCCAGTAAATCCCAATGCTTCAGCAGAGGCAGTTAAGCTGCTGGACAAAATGTACGCTATCACCGGCAAGGGGATAATTACAGGACAGCATGATTATTTCGAAAGTCCGGATGAAATCAGCAACAAGCTGAAGACCATAAGCGGACAGTATGCCGCCCTGCACGGCTATGAGCTTGGAGCGATCGGCGGACAGACAGAGAGTGGGGTAGCAGCGCAGCGCAAGAACATCGTCTGGAGCGCTACCAACTGGCATAAAGCCGGCGGTATCGTAGCCATGACTTTTCACCAGAATCTGCCCGGCACCAAATATGAGTGGGGCAATGTGCAGAAAAACATCAGCCAGGCTGAGTTTAACAAGTATGTAACACCTGGAACTGCGGAGTATAATGCCCTGATTGCTGATCTGGATAAAGTGGCTGTTTCGCTCAAAAGTTTACGGGACGCAGGGGTTCCCATCCTCTGGAGACCCTATCATGAAATGAACGGCGGCTGGTTCTGGTGGGGCAAGAAAAATAACTTTGCTCAATTGTGGAATATCATGTATGACCGTTTCGTCAACGTTCATCAATTAAACAATTTGCTGTGGGTGTGGAATCCGAATGCTCCCAATTCCAATTCCGATTCCTACGAGCTGACCTATCCGGGTGCGGATAAAGTGGATGTGCTCGCAGTAGATATATATAATAATGACTTTTTGAACAAATATTATGACAGTCTTCTCAGCCTGGCCGCCGGTAAACCGATTGGTATCGGTGAAAACGGTGAAATGCCGAGCATTGCCAAGCTGAAGCTTTCCCAGCAAAACTATGTTTTCATGATGAACTGGGGAAAAATGCTGTATGAAAACAACAGTAATGATACAATCATAAACTTTATGAATGACAGCTATACCCTTACCCGTGACAAGTATAAGGTATGGGCCGCACCGACGCCGACGCCAACGCCGACGCCAACGCCGACGCCAACGCCGACGCCGACACCGACGCCAACGCCGACGCCGACAGTCAAACCAACGGCTACGCCAACACCAGTGCCAACGGCAACACCGGCACCAACAGCTCTGGTACCAGCTCCGGATTCCGCAGTGCAGGAGCCTGCAGTCAACGGGCTCAAAGGTGAGTATTTCAAGAACATGACGCTGTCTGGTACTCCGGCGCTTGTACGCAATGATGCACAGATTAACTACAGCTGGCGTCAGGCGGCTCCGGATCCGGTACTCCCGGTAGACAGCTTTTCCATCCGCTGGACCGGCCAGATCAAGCCGGCCTACAGCGAAACTTACCAGTTCTTTACCAACTCGGACGACGGCATCCGTGTCTGGGTTAACGGCACAGCAGTCATCGACAGCTGGATGAAGCAGAGCGGTACCGAGCGTACCGGCAGCATTGCCCTGCAGGCCGGACAATTATACGACATTAAAGTGGAGTATTATGAGAATGCCGGCGATGCCAGCGTCCGCCTGATGTGGCAGAGCCCGAGCCAGGCGAAGGTAGTTGTTCCAACCGGCGCACTGTTTGTTAAGAATCCGGCATCCAGCCAGGCAGCAGTAGCACCAACAGCAGTACCAACAGCAGTACCAACAGCAGTACCAACAGCAGTACCAACAGCAGTACCAACACCAGTACCAACACCAGTACCAACACCAGTACCAACACCAGTACCAACACCAGTACCAACAGCCACACCGGTTCCGACACCAGTACAAACAGAAGCGCCGGTATTGGCTGTCAAACCGGGACTGGCTCCGGATTCGGTATTGCAGGAGCCTGCAGTCAACGGGCTCAAAGGTGAGTATTTTAAGAACATGACGCTGTCTGGTACTCCGGCGCTTGTACGCAATGATGCACAGATTAACTACAGCTGGCGTCAGGCGGCTCCGGATCCGGTACTCCCGGTAGACGGCTTTTCCATCCGCTGGACCGGCCAGATCAAGCCGGCCTACAGCGAAACTTACCAGTTCTTTACCAATTCGGATGACGGCATCCGTGTCTGGGTTAACGGTACAGCTGTCATCGACAGCTGGGTGAAGCAAAGCGGAACTGAGCGTACCGGCAGCATTGCCCTGCAGGCCGGACAATTATACGACATTAAAGTGGAGTATTACGAGAATGCCGGCGATGCCAGCGTCCGCCTGATGTGGCAGAGCCCGAGCCAGGCAAAGGTAGTTGTTCCAACCAGCGCACTGTTTGTTAAGGATTCTGCTGACAATACAGCAGTTACAGCTTCGCTGGCGTCGGCAGCAGCAGTAACGGTAACACCGGCGCCTACACCAGCGCCGGCACCGACAGCCACACCGGCACCAACTCCTACAGCTGCACCGGCACCAACATCAGCGCCAACACCAGTACCAACAGCCACATCTGCTCAAGCTGTGGCTGTAAACGGACTGCAGGCCGAATATTTTAACAATATTCAGCTTAGCGGTGCTCCGGCACTGGTGCGTACCGATGCTGTGCTGGACTTCAACTGGCGCCAGGGCACACCCGATGCAGCGATAGGGATTGATTTTTTCTCCGTACGCTGGAGCGGCAAAATCAAACCGCTGTACAGTGAAAACTACAACATATATACCACTTCAGATGACGGCATCCGCGTCTGGGTCGATGGCAATCTGATCATCGACAGCTGGGTGAAGCAGAGCGGAACCGAACGCGTAGGAAGCATCAGCCTGCAGGCCGGGCAATTATATGATATTAAAGTGGAATATTACGAGAACCAAGGAGATGCAAAGGCCAAACTGATGTGGGAAAGTGCCAGCCAAATCAAGGAGGCTGTTCCTGCCAGTGCCTTATTCCTGCCTTCCGTTTCCTGATCAGGAAACGGAGTGTGTTCTGCTGAGTTCTTCGCCGTCACTGATGCTGGTTGAGCTGTTACAATACTAAATCCTCAAAGTCCACACCTTATGGGCCCTGCTTACCGGCAGGGCTACTAAGCTATAGTCCTCATCCGGTTGCAAGAATAGGAATCCCTGCCGGGAATCCTTTTTTGGCACCTGTGCGGCTATGCGGCTGGAGAAAGGAGATAACATTGAACACTTACCGCAAGTACCGGCTGTACACCACTGTCCTGCCCATTATCTTTATCCTTTCTTTGCTGCCCTGGTCCGAGGTGCGCAGTCTTCCTGTTACCCATACACCGGTAGGCCCGGCAGCAGAAATTACCCCGATTAATCCTGACGCTTCCCCGGAAGCGGAAGATTTACTAAGCTATCTGACAAACCTGAGCGGTACCGGACTGATTTCCGGGCAGCATGACTATCTGGAGAGCCCTGATGAATTTAACAAAAAACTGAAGTCAATAAGCGGGCAATCCGCCGTACTGCATGGTTATGAGCTCGGAGCAATTGGCAATCAGCCGAAATCGCTTATAGCCCAGCAGCGCCAGTGGGTTGTGGACAGTGCGATCAGCTGGCATGAGGGCGGAGGCATCGTAGCGATGACCTTCCATCAGAATCTGCCCGGAACCTCTGACGAATGGAAGAATGTCAAGATGGGGTTAAGCCAGGAGAAGTTTGATGCTTATGTGACCCCGGGTACCGCAGAATATAATAAGCTGATTGCTGATATTGATGAAATTGCCGTTTATCTGGAGCAGCTGAAGGAAGCCGGAGTTCCGGTGCTTTGGCGGCCTTATCATGAAATGAACGGGGGCTGGTTCTGGTGGGGGGAGAAGGATAACTTCGTCAAGCTCTGGGACATTATGTATAACCGCTTGACCCGCACACACGGACTGAATAATTTGCTGTGGGTCTGGAATCCGAATGCCCCTAATGAATCGTCTGATGAATATGATCCTTATTTTCCGGGTATCGACAAGGTGGATATTCTGGCTGCAGATATTTACAATAATGATTTCAGGCAATCCTACTATGATAAGCTGCTGAGACTTGCGCAAGGGAAGCCGATCGGCATCGGCGAAAGCGGAGAGCTTCCAGACCCTGTAACATTGTCTCAAACCCAAAGTAAATGGGTATATACGATGACATGGGGGAAAATGCTGACGGAGAATAATAATAACCAGAAAATAACCAGTTTTATGAACAATAAATACATTGTTTCAAGGGATGACTATATTGTTAACCTGGCCAGCAAGGTAGACAAGACAGCCGCTGTTCAGGCCAAAGGCTTAAGGGCACAGTATTTCAATAATATTGACCTGACCGGCGGTGCGGATCTGATCCGCAATGACAGTAAGATCGACTTTAACTGGCATCAGAATTCGCCGGCGGTCGGGATCCAGAAAGATCTTTTTTCCGTCCGCTGGACCGGAACCATTAAGCCTTTGTACAGCGAAAGATATACCTTTATAACCTCCTCGGACGACGGAGTCCGCGTCTGGATCGGCGGCAGGCTGATTATCGACAGCTGGAAGAAGCAGAGCGGCGACAGCCGGGAGGGAAGTATACTCCTAAAAGCCGGAACCCCATATGACATCAAAGTCGAATATTATGAGGATCATGGCAACGCAAGCATTGGTTTACAATGGAAGAGTGCCAGTCAGAAGCAGGGAGTTATTCCCCCGAGCGCATTGACTCCTCCTAAGTAATCTAACCCCGGAAGAAAGCGAGGACAAGGGAATGAGGACCAGAAATAAGAAGAAAAAAACCATTAAACCACTTCATCTACTGCTTAAATTCGCAGCTTTAGCCATCTTGTTTCTAGTGTCCGTTTCTGTCTTCGGAGAGGACGGCACGAAACGGGGCGAGGTGGAGGTAGACATGACCAAACTGTCATCATCAAGTGACGCAGGCCCGCAGCTGCCTGACGGGACTGTGCTGTGGCAGCTTGGCAAGCAGGACGGATCGTCCGCAGAATTTGCGGCAGCCGCTTCTGCCGGTGTCAAAGCCGCCTATACTGTTTCTTCCGCCTCCGGCAAGACGCCTTCAAATCTTCAGAGCGTACCTTCGGGGCTGAGAGGGGATACCAATCCTGAGCTGAGTATCACCTACAATTTGAATAAGATCCCGGAGAACGGGGTCTTATTTCGCGTAAGCATCATTGATGCCTACAAATCCGTCCCCCAGATGAGTGTTTTCTCCAACAGCCAGCTGTCCGGCATCATCCAGATTGCCGGTGTGGCCGGCACAGACAACGAATACAGTTTCCGCAAAACCTATGAGCTTTATATTCCAAAAGAGCAGCTTACAACAGGGAGTAATGAGTTGAAGCTGAAGGCTGCCCGGGGAATCTATTCGTCAAGTATGGAGGATAAGTACAACTGGTGGACCTGGGATGTCCTTAGTCTGGAATCGTTGAATGAGCCGATTCAGGAACCGATTCATGGCAGCTACACACTGACGGGCACGATGGTCAACAATAAGCAGTTTTATTTTGACGAAGGTGCGGTTACCCATCTTCCTTATATTATGAAATGGCTCGGAATAGCATACAGCGGCAACGTTATGCGTACCAGCTGTGCCAGCGACGTCGGCCGCTCCTGCTCAAACATGGCTGATTATTACAAAGTGCTTCAAGATTACAATATGCAGTCGGTGGCTCTCTACCTGCATACCGGAGATATCGAGCTGAATGCTGACGGCTCATTGCCGGCGGATGCAGAGAAGAAGCTGACCGATTACTTCGAGCAATACAGCCCTTATTTTCAATATTATGAGGTTGATAATGAGCCGGGGCTGTTTAACCGTTCCAAAGCAGTTAACCTGGCAATTGCCGACTGGCTGAATACGAAGGGCAAGACCATTGCCCCGCATCTGCAGACTGTGGCACCGGGCTGGGCCTACTGGCCTGAGTATAGAACAGATTCCTGCGGCAATCAGAAAGGGACCGTCAAGCAGTGCGGCGATCCTGACGGCTGGGAGCGTGATCCCGGGCAGAGGGCCGAACTGGAAGAGGTTACGGATTTGACTAACGGACATTCCTACGGGGACTCCTATATTTTCAGCGACGGGGGAAGCTTCACTGAGAATCTCAAAACCTTCGGCGGTGCGGCAGACGGACTCAGCAAAAAAATGCTGACCACTGAATTCGGTACTTCGGATTCACATGTCGATTCTTACCAGTACGGGGCTTCCGAGCCTACGGCAGCGGTATTTGACCGGATCATGCGCGCCCATATCGGTTACGCGGATATGTTTGTGCAGCATGCCGCTTTCTTCAAAAATTTCAGCCTGTTTAAATACGGCTTTAATCTGGAAGAGCATGATCCGGCCAAGACGGAAATCTATTACACCAAAGAAAATGAGGATTCCCGGGTAAGCATTATGCGCAGGCTTAGTCTTGCCTATGCTACGCATGGAGCACCGTTAACCTATCAGATCACCAATAAGGATGAGCTGGCCGACAAGCTGGTCTATGTCCGGGCCGTAGACACCTCAACCCTGGAGCCGCTGGCCGGCAGCGGGGCTACATCCAATAAGGTGCTGGTGAATTTCGTTAACTTTGAAGAAACAGAACAAAAGGTTACGGTTAAGGTCACTATGCCTGAAAAAACGGTATACGAAGGGGAACGTTTTGGCAACGGGGATACCTATGAGGCAGCTCGCACTTATGTAACCGGAAAAAATGCAGCGCCTGAGCTCGAATTCACCGAAACCTTAGCGCCGGGAGAGGCGGTCCAGTATATTCTGGAGCCTTCTTCCGCGGTGGCGGATGCTGCGCCGCAAGGCTTCAAAGCGCAGGCAGTGAAAGGGTTATCCATGAAACTGAGCTGGCTGGAGGCTCCCGGAGCAAGCTATGAGGTGCTCCGGGCCGACGGCTCCGGCGGGGATATGAAGGTTGTAGCCACGAATGTGCAGAGCACCGGATATACCGACAGCAAGCTGAAGGAGGGCACGCTTTATACTTATGCAGTAAGGGTTGCCGGTTCAAGCCTCCTGTCGGACAAAGTGCAGATTACTGCTACAGGTCTGGTTCCGCTGGACCGTTCAGAATGGAAAGTCTCCTCCAACATCAGTACCAGTGTTTCCAATCCGGGCGGTGCCATAGACGGGGACCGGCGCACACGCTGGGATACCGGCAAACATCAGGCATCAGGGGAATATTTTCAGATTGACCTCGGCAAGGCCCATACGGTTGAGGCGGTGGAACTGGATTATACTCTGTCCTCCTATGACTATCCCCGCGGCTATGAGCTGTACGTTTCAGACGATGCGCAGAACTGGAAGCGGGTGGTCAGCGGTAAAGGCCAGCTTAGTATGACCCGGATCTCTTTCCCTCAATTAAAGACGCGTTATATCAAGATTCTGCAGACAGGAGCCGGAGGGAATTACTGGTCCATTCAGGAACTGCAGGTATACTCAAGAGAATAGGGTACAGGAGAGCAGCAATTCTGCATTCTTGTGAAGGGACCCCGCCGCTACCGGCAGGGTTTTTTACTTTGTATAGGAAAGCGGGATTTGCATATGCTAAAAAAGAAGGGGATAATCGCCAGCTATGCAGTTTATGTCAGATTCTATCCCGCCGTCAGGTGATTTATGTCAATATAGCTGTCCTCCGCTGATTGTGATACAAATAACAGGTTTCTCCTATTAGGTATGCTAGAATTTGCAGCAACAAAAGCGAAATACAACCTTGCAGACAGCATATCATTGTGTTATATTGTATATAGATTTAGATTGAGTCTAAATACAATAACAAATAAATTCACTATAGGAGGCTATTTAGAATGAGTACTCAAGTCAATAATCAGACCGAACTGCACGCTGCATTGAACCGCCAGACTGCGAACTGGACCCTGCTTGGAGTGAAGCTGCATCACTACCACTGGTATGTGAGCGGAGCACAATTCTTCACCCTGCATGCCAAGTTCGAAGAGCTCTATACCGAGGCTGCCACCTATGTGGATGATCTGGCTGAACGTCTGCTCGCTATCGGCGGTAAGCCAGCTTCCTCAATGACCCAATACCTGGCCCTCTCCGAGCTGAAGGAAGCTGCCGGCGGCGAGAGTGCGAAAGAAATGGTTGCCCAGCTGATCAAGGATTTTGCACATGTCTCCGAAGAGCTCAAGAGTGCGATCTCCGCTGCGGAGGAGCTTAGCGACCAGCCGACGGCTGATCTTCTGATCGGAATCAGAACCAGTGTCGAGAAGAATGCCTGGATGCTGAACGCTTATCTGGCTTAATAACATGAATTGCTGAGCAGCTGTGCCCTGTGCAGGCTGCTGGAGCATTAAAGTGCCCGTGCGATAACCGCACGGGCACTTTTGATATACAGCCTATTTAATGAATACACCGCCAAATGGCAGCGCTTCACGCAGAAAACGCTTGATGATCCCATCCTCGTCATGCTCCCGTTCAAAGCGGCGGCTCTGGCGGCCTGCCTGAAACAGTACCGGACCGTGGCCGGTCATTTTCCAGTGATAGCTCATATGCTGGCTGGCCAGATGATTGCCGTAAACGGTCAGCTCGAGCCTGGCGTTCTCCGGATAGGCAATAATACTGCCTGCATCCACATACAGCGGCTCCGTAGGATGCAGTTCAGCCTCGCAGACCGTTCCTTCGGTAAGAATGCCGATGCTGCCGTGGCCGGCAAATTTCACCTTCACCACATCGCGGGTCACCAGCATATTCTTCATGCTCAGTACGCGTGTCTGCATTGTAATTCCATTACTGTAGAAGAACAGGTGCCTGAAGTCATAGAGCAGATCGCTTTTGCCGTCCAGCTGCAGGGTTTTGACCTTGTAGCCGGGAGGAAGCGCTGCGACAAACCGGCAGGGTCCGGACAGATCAGAACGGATCAGCTTGCGCTTGCGGTACATGCCCTTGACATCCATCAGCCGGTCAGCCCTTCCAGAGGAGGGGCCCTGATATGCGATTATCTGCTGCGGATGCAGGACATGAACCTCTTCGTTCTCCCCGACAGTAAAAGCAATGGCTTGTCCGCTGCTGCTGTCCCCTTCATCCTGGATGTCAACATTCATCGTTCATACTCCTTCCTGTTAAGAGAGAAACAGATGCTGCTTAACGCAGCCTGTCACGCAGGCTGTCGCTTTTTCTGGATCGGTGGCGCATCATAAAGCGCAGCAGCCGGATGATAAGAAAATAGCCAAGAATAAGGGCAATTCCTGTAATCACTGTAACTTTGATCCGGTTATAATAATTTTCCCGCTCGGTGCGGTCATTTTTGAGTTCATCAACAACGAGGCTAAGCTGGCGGTTCTGCTCCTGCAGGGCCTCATTCTGGGCGCGGTAGCTCTCCATCTGCTCCAGCGTCTGCCCCAGCTGGCTCTGGGTTTCCCCCAGTGCATCAACGGTCTGCCCAAGCTGATCCTTGGTTTGCTGGAGCTCTTCAACTGTCTCCTGATAGCTCTGCTGCAGCTTGTTCACTTCGCCCGGCAGCTCTGAGAAGTTCTGTAATCCATTATATAAATCACTGAAATAATTGGCCTCTGCTGCCGGAGCCGGCAGGTAAATGGACAGACCGAGCAGCAGCAGGGCTGATAGCGTCAGCTTTTTCCATGTGCGGGTTAAAGATTTTATGAGTTTCATATCATTCACCACCTGAAAATAGGTTCGTACTTACTGTTATTTTAGCATAGAGAGGCAGGCCCTGGCACTTTTGATCGAAGTCTGGCAGCATTTTGGCATCTGCCTGACAGACGGTGTGTGATTTTGGCGGATAAGATCAGTTTAAGGACTTTTACCCTGCGGCCTACAGTAGTAACCAAAGAGTAATACAGCGATTCGGACAGGCAGGTTTCAATTGGCTTTTCTAAAATAATGAATATAACGTATACTGTGAACGGGGAGGGCTGATCGTATGAATAAATGGCTGAAGACCGTGCTGTTTCTCGCAGCCTCTGCGCTTTTGACACGCCTGATTCCATTCTCATCGGTGTTTCGCAATCTGGATACGATGTTCCACGAATTCGGGCATGCGCTGGTAACCCTGCTGCTCTCGGGACAAGTGCTGAGGATCGAGCTGTATGCAGACCATAGCGGTGTAACTTATTCGGCAGTAGAAGCAGGGCTTCGGCCAGTGCTGGTATCCCTTTCGGGTTATCCTTTGGCCTCGCTGTTTGCATTGCTGCTGTTTTATTTGTACGCCGCAGGGCGTGAACGCTGGGGGCTGCTGTTATCCTCGCTGGTCGCTCTCATTATGCTGGTGCTGTATGTCAGGGGCGGCTTCGGCATGCTCTGGCTGGGCGGGTTCATCGCCCTTAATCTGTCCCTGCTGTACATCTGGCCCAAGGCACTCAAATACTATTATCTGTTCCTGGCCTTTCTGACGCTGGAAGAGTCGGTAATGGGCACATTGTTTCTGCTCTCAGCATCGCTGCTGACACCGTCCAGAGCGGGAGATGCGGCAAATCTGGCCGGACTTACCGCTTTGCCTGCCGTTTTCTGGGCTGCATTATTCTTTCTGTTTTCCTTGCTTTGTGCCAAATGGTCGCTCGCCTGTTTTTTCAGAAAGGAACGGGCTAAGGTTACAAGGGGGAGCAGGTGAAGGACAGACGAGAATTTCGTCAGATTTAGACAAAAGGACATCAATTCAAAAAGAGCCAATCTGCTTTTTAAGCAGTTTGGCTCTTTTTTTGTCGATAATATAGAGGCGAACATATATTCCATGACAAGGAGTTGTCCGCCATTATTGGTACATTAATAGAAGAACTAAAAAAAGAAAGAGGTGGAAATATGCAAGCAAGTATCCAGCCCATATTTACATGGAGCCGGAGCCGGATTTTTGCCGGAGCATCCCGGAATTTAATATTGCTTGTGGAATGGAAAGGGTTGAACCAGCGTGAGGAGGTGCGCAAGAAAAGCCGTAAACTGGTGGCAAAGGAGATCGAGCTGCGAATCTGGCTGGAAGCACACCTGACCTTTATCCGGGCCTACGGCTGTACCGCTGAAGCCGGGGAAGGGAGATCCCTGCTCCTGAAGCTGGGCAAGATCCATGCCGGAGCCCGCAAGTTCATCTGCCTGGAGTTTAAAACCGAAGGCATGCCTGCCGGAATCCATGAGGCGCTCTGGCTGCAGTGGCAATACAAGCAGCCGCCGGTGGAACGAATCAGGGAGCTGCCGCTGCAAAAGCTGGGGCTCGAATATACGCATCATACCGGGGCGCTGGCTCTGGACAACAACTTTCATGTAGAAAAGCATCTGGAACTTCTGAAGATGGTTAAGCTGCTGGAGGAGGCGCCGCTCCAAGACGGCCGCGGAAAGGATTTACTGCTGAAGGAGAAGCTGCGCAGACAGGCAGACAAGCTGCTGCTCCTGGCAGCACGTTCAGGCGATATGCAGCTTGTGAAGGAGGCTGAAGTGTTATATAAGCAGCTTGAAGCCTAGCAGGCCGCAATTCAGCAGGATAAGCAGTGTTACATACATAACAAGAATCACCCGATATTGAATAAGGTGCTTTACAGCTCATGTAATATAAATGTGGTAATGTAGTAAAATAGTTCTATTATCTTTTTGTGACTCGGTTATTTGATTCTCATTTATAGATAAATATAACTAAATTATTAAAAATAATGGGTCTATTTTACCATATATCAAGGGGAACTGAAAAATGACAGACCGATTAATCCGGCTGATGCGTATCATCACGCTAGTGCAGGCAAAACCTGGGATTCTGGCGCGTGAGCTGGCAGAGCGCTGCGGCAACAGCGAAAGAACGATTTATCGGGATATGGATGCGCTCAGCGCCATGCATATTCCGATTACCCACTTGGGGCATGGGAAGGGATATGCTTTTATCGGTAATTTTGCATTGTACCCTTTAGATCTCACAGATGACGAGGCAGCTGCCTTTTCAAAGCTGCGTAAAGTGATGAAAGATATCAAGCCTTTGCTGCCTGCTGAATTTGAAACTGCCTATGAAAAAATAATGGCTGCACAATATAAGCAAAGGGCAGAAAGGGAAGAAACGATGGAAAGTGTGAGAAAGGAGGCCGGGCAGCCCGGCGCAGACTGGAATTCCATGCAGCTGGAGCAGTCTGTATTTCTTACGGAAATCCTGTCAGCTGTGATGAAGCAGCGGAGCATGCAGGCAGACTATTGTGAGAATGGCAAGGAGGAGCAGGCGCTCCAGATTGACCCCTACTGTCTTGTTCCGCTGGAGAACCGGATTTATCTGATAGGTGCCTGTCACCGTTTCGGAAGAATCCGCGCTTATCATATTAATGGCTTCTCCAAGGTAAAGACGCTGAATAACTGGTTTTCCAAGGAACGCTTTGACCTGCAGGCTTTTATGTCGCAAAAATGGAGTCTTGACCAGGACAGTGTACAGATCGAATTCAGAATCCGGTTCTCGGAGCGGATGATGGAGCGGCTGAAGTATGAAGAACTGCCGGTAAAGCCTAGCAAGGTGGACAGACAGAATAGCTGTCTGCACTTCAGGATAGCTATTGAGCAGGATATCGCTTTTGTCCGCTGGCTCATGAAGTTTGAGGAGGAGGCTGAGATCATGGAGCCGTTTTATTACAGGGATGTCCTCAGATATCATATGGAACAATGGCTGATGCTATACAAATAATCGGGATACATCAGGAACTGTTCCTGTTGTGCCCTGGATTTAGACTCGTGATGCAGGCAACGAATCTGGTTCGTGTGTATTTGACCTTTGTTCAATTTATATTATATATAACTGTTCATAACTAAATATAAACAAACATAACTAAACATATAGTATTATAAAAAAGGATGTGCTAAAATAACACCAAAATATACAGATACATAGGTAGGAGGAATCCAAATGCTAAAGAGACTAGCTGTGATCATCATGTCTGTTTTTCTTGTATCGGGTGCATCGGTAGCAACGCCCGGGCTTGAGGTACAGGCAGCAGCCAAGAAAACAGAGATTATCGTATCCGCAGCGGCCAGCCTGCAGGACAGCCTGGACAAAATCGCGGTACAGTATGAGAAGCAGCATCCAGATATTGATCTTGTCTTCAATTATGGGGCTTCCGGCACGCTGCAGAAGCAGATTGAACAAGGCGCTCCGGCGGACCTGTTCTTCTCTGCCGGGGATAAGCAGATGAAGGCACTGGTAGACGGAGGGCTTATTTCGGAGAATAAGCAGCTCTTGAAGAATCAGCTGGTACTGGTTGTTCCCGTAAGCTCCCAAACAAAGATCACTTCCATTACACAGCTTACTGATAAGGCTTTTAAAAAAGTGGCCGTTGGGCAGCCTGAATCCGTGCCTGCCGGCCAGTATGCCCAGCAGTCATTGACTGCCAAGAAGGTATGGGATACGCTGCAGAGCAAGCTGGTCTTTGCCAAGGATGTCCGTCAGGTGCTCTCCTATGTAGAGACAGGGAATGCGGATGCAGGCTTCGTATACAAGACGGATGCCCTCACCTCCGCCAAGGTAAAGATCGCGCTTACTGTGGGCGCACATGTGCACAAAGCCATTAATTACCCTGTAGGCATTGTCAAGGAATCGGATCATCAGGCAGAAGCCAGGGCCTTCTACAATTATGTTCAGACCAAGGCGGCAGGCAGCATCTTCACAAGCTACGGATTTTCACTGGCGGATTAATTCATCGAATGAAGATAAGCGGGGTGGAAGCGGATGGAGATTAACTGGACTGAATTTTTCGCCCCGGTCTGGCTTTCAGTCAAAATCGCTGTAATTACCAGCATTATTGTATTTATTCTGGCTACCTATGCGGCCAAGCTGATGGCGGGCCGGAAATTTCCGGGTTACAGTCTGCTGGAGACTGTACTGATGCTGCCGCTTGTTCTGCCGCCGACCGTTGTCGGATTTGTGCTGCTGGTCATTCTGGGACGCAGGAGCTGGATTGGCGAGCTGTATGAACGGTTAACAGAGCAGACCATTCTGTTTACGTGGGGAGCAGCGGTGATAGCTGCTGTAGTAGTCGCTTTTCCGCTGGTCTACCGGACAGTCAAGGCCGGCTTTGAGGAAGTAGATAAGGATCTTGAGGATGCCGCACGCGCCCAGGGGGCCAGCGAGCTGCAGGTACTGCGGTATGTGACGCTGCCGCTGGCAGGCCGGGCGCTGGCTGCCGGATTTGTGCTGGGCTTCGCCCGGGGACTGGGTGAGTTCGGGGCTACCATCATGGTAGCCGGGAATATTCCGGGGCGTACACAGACTGTACCGACTGCAATCTATGTTGCCGTTGACGGCGGCAATATAACCCTTGCCTGGATGTGGGTCTGTTCAATCATAGTCATTTCTGCGCTTATGCTGATGTTCGTTAACCGCCGTTCCTAGGCGGTGAAAGGATACGATTACATACAAAAACTCCGGCTTTGCCTGTTCAGGGAAAGCCGGAGTTTTTGTATATGCGGGCAAGCGTTAGGTTTCGTAGATAATCTCACCAGTTCCTGTAAGATCATAGCTGTGAATGGTATGAAGCTCGTTCTTGAAGGCCGGGGAACGCAAAATATCAAGCACTGCCCCAATCCACTGTTCATTCTCCGGCTTCTTGAGCATCACAAGATCATAACGCTCCTGAATCAGCGGGATGAACTCCAGACCTTCAATGATTTTGGCGGCCTTTTCTATGCCGATGCCGACATCGGCTTCACCGCGGGCCACGCGGCCGGCTACCGCCAGATGGCTGTTCTCCTCGGTTCCATACCCGCTCAGTTTGGCTGCAGGAATTCCGTGCAGCCGCAGCTGCTCGTCCAGCAGCACACGGACGCCGGAGCCGCGCTCACGGTTAATCAGCTTCAGGCCCGGCTGCTGCAAATCCGCCCAGCCGCGGATATTCCGCGGATTCCCCTGCCGCACATAGATCCCGGCGCTGCGGGTCAGCATATGCACAACCAGATAAGGGAAGCCCACCAGCACCTTGCGGATATAGGGGAGGTTATACTCCCCGGTATCGCCGTCCAGCAGATGGGTACTGACTATATCCGACTCGCCGTTGTACATGGAGATCAGGCTGTCGAGACTGCCGGCATAAGAACGAAGCGGGCGGGAGGAGGGCAGACTGCGCTCCAGGTGGGTAGCCAGGATATCAAGGGACATGTCCTGCCCGGTTATCACTATGTTTGTAACCGCAGCCTTCGCGGTTCCGGCACCAGGCTGGGTGAGGTGAAGCGGAGGCGAGAAGGTGGCCGGCGGCAGAACGAACGGCATACCCGTCTGCAGAGGGACGGGGGCGGAGGGAGCAGAAGCCCCCTGCGGCGCTGCGGACGCACTGGTGCTGCGCGAATTCTGCTTATAGGCCTCCAGATCAGAGTGGTCTACCCGCATCTGTTTGCCGACACGGTAAGACGGCAGCTCGCCTTTTTTGATCAGGTCATAGACCTTTAATTTCGATATCTTTAACAGCCGGGCGATTTCCTCGGTTGTATAGGAAGTATTCTCGGACATGGGATAAATAAAGCCTCCTAGAGGTGCCCTGCGGCAGCGCTCAATCAGTCTTAATGCTAGATCAAGCCTACCTTATTTTGAGAGCAGGTGCAATTAAAGAACCCCGGGAAAGGTGGCAGCCCCTAATAGGCCAGCTGCCTGCTGTCACCCGCCTTCTCGGAGGCTGACAGTCCAATCAGCTCGGAGACGGTAATAAACCGGTATCCCTGCTTCTCCAGGGCAGGCAGAATGATCTGCAGGGCTTCATGCGTCTGGGATTGTCCATGTACATAGTCATGGAAGAGTACAATATCACCGCTGCGGGCGTTCTTGATTACTTTGCTGGAGATTTTCCACACCCCCGGGCGGTCCCAGTCGCGTGTATCCTGATGCCACGACCACAGCACAGGCTTCAGCCCCATGCGGTTTGAGACATTGACCAGCGTCTCGTCGTACATCCCGCCCGGCGGCCGGAAAAGGCTGCTGTGCCGGCCGGTAACCTTTACAATCTCATCCTCCGTCTGCTTCAGCTCCTTCATTACCTGCTCTACCGAGATGGGCCGTTTGAAATAGACATGGTTATAAGTGTGATTAGCCAGCTCATGGCCTTCGGAGATCACACGGCTGGCGACTTCAGGATAGGCGGCGATTTTTTTGCCTATGGCGAAAAAGGTGCACTTGGCGTGGTATTTCTGCAGTACATCGAGAATCTTGATGGTGTCGATCGGGTCAGGACCATCATCGAAGGTCAGGGCAATCACTTTCTGGCGCGTCGGCACCTCCCAGATCATGTCGCCCTTCTGCTCGTGATACTGGCGGTTCTTGATATCGGAACGGGCAAGGGCGTAGCTTGACCAGCTGAACAGCAGTATAAGCAGGGCCAGTACTGCTGCGGACTTTCGGCGTAATTTTGTCATGGTTAGTCAGTTTCACTCCATACCGGACCCGTGTGCGGGAAACGGGCTATTTTGACCTTAGAATGCTCCATCCCTGTGCTGAAATATTCATGGAATGCGCAGACGCCGTTTTTTCTATTTTAGAGTGAAAGTTCTGCCGGAAATGACTATAATGAAGTACTAAATACAGAACATGGATAGGGGCATCGGATATGACACTAATTGAGAAAAGAGAGCACAGGCAATATCCGGAGATTACCCGTCTGGAGACATCAAGAGCCGCGTATGAACGCGACTATTCACGCCTGATTCACTCACCGACCTTCCGCCGGCTGCAGGGCAAATCACAGGTGTTTGGCGCCGGCACCGGCGATTATTACCGGACCCGCCTGACCCACTCGCTCGAGGTTGCGCAGATTGCCCGTGAGGCAGCCAAAAGCCTGCTTCGTTCTTATCCCGAGGTGGAAACGGGACAGGCGGACAACCCCGGGCTTGTCATTGATCCTGAAGTGGTGGAATGTGCGGCCATCGCCCATGATTTCGGCCATCCCCCGTTCGGGCACAAAGGCGAAGAGGTGCTGGACAACATCCTGGAGCAGCTTATCGCCAAAAAAACAGCCGAGGAAGCACTGAAATCAGGCGCCGGCCCGGTGCAGAAGCAGACAATCGAAGGGAATATGAAGCGGCGGTATGAGCATTTTGAGGGCAATGCGCATAACTTCCGGCTGATCATGTTTCTTGAAAAACGCGAGAATATCGACGGGCTGAACCTGTCCGATGCCGTGCTGCTGGGGATCAACAAATATCCTTTTCCCGGCACGGTGCTGAAGAAGGGCATGTATCTGTCCGAATGGAATTATATCTCGGAGATCCGCAAGGACTGGGGAATCCCTGACGGCAAAAAGACGCTGGAGGCCCAGCTGATGGACCTGTGCGACGACATCGCTTATTCCGCGCATGATCTGGAGGACGGCATCAAGGCGGGCAAAATTGAAGTCCATGAGCATTTTATGCACGATGCCTATATCCAGCGGCTGATTGTGGAGAAGATCACGACGCTGGAGGATTCCTTCTGGAAGGGCTGGCAGCCTGAAGCTATCCATATCAAGGTGGAAGCGGTACTGAGCGAGTTCCTGAGAGTGTGGATGGACAAGATGCCGACCTGCGAAAATGATTATTCCCGTACGCGCCGGGAGGTGAAGGCATACTGGGTAAGCACCTTCGTGGCCAGTCTCGGGGTCATTTCCGACGGGGACTGGAAGAAGGTCACATTCATCAAGGATGGCGCAGAGGATGAGGATATGCTGCGGACGGTCAGTGTGCTCAAAAGCTTCGCCTGGGTTACGATGATCCGCGACCTGCGCGTGCAGCGCCTGCAAAAACGCAGTGAATGGATTCTCCGCCGGCTGTGGGGGGCGTTCAACGATCCGGAGACCTCCAAGGCGATCATTCCGAGCGACTGGCTGCAGCGCTTTGAGAAGGACCAGCGGCAGCAGAAGCCGATCTGGACCTGGGAGCATATGGTGATTGACTATATCGCCGGGATGACGGATGCTTTTGCCGAAAAAATCTATAACGAGCTGTACGGCCTTAAGGTAGGCAGTATTTACGACCTGGATTAAAGCCGTCAGACAGACCGGGCTCCCTGCTGGAGTCCGTTTTTTTGTGCAGAAGAATAAAGCCGGTCCATAGCCGGAATATATGACATCATCTAAAAATATCCGTAATTCCTGCCGAAATATAGAGAGTAATCTATCGTTTTGCCCAATTGTGAAAATGAAAGTAATAGGTTGTAATTACGTGTAAGGTTTTCGGAAATCAGAGGGGGCATTATTGTGGGAAAAGAGCAGAATCGTATGGAATCCGTACTGAAGCAGACAAAAGGGACTATGAAAAAGGTCATGGAGGCCAGAAAAAATAGCGTTGGAGCCAAAATCGCCACAGGCTACGCAGCCTTGGCCCTACTGGTTCTGCTAATCGGGGGTACCTCCCTCTATCAAATGTACAATATGCAGAAAAACACAGGAAATATTGTTGAAAAAGCAATACCGGCGCTTAATCAGGTGCATGATATTAACTATTATACAGAGCACATTATGGCGCTCAGCATGCAGCATATTCTCAATACAGACAGTGCAGAAAAGAAAAAGCTGGAAGAACAAAGGGGTCAGGCGATCCGCAAGGTTGCCGAAATGATGAAGCTTTACAGGGAATCGCTTAACGGTGACAAAGGACTGGAGCAGCTGTCAGCCCTTAGCGACAAATGGAATGAATACATGACGATCAATAATCAGGCTATCAAGCTCAGTGCTGAGGGGAATGAGGAGCTGGCGCTGGAGGTCTCGCAAAAAGGCATTGAAGCCTTTAATGCGATGCAGATTGATCTGGTCTCGCTGGTCAAGCATAGCCAGGAGGATGCCGAGCAGGAAGGGAGACACTCGGAGGCTGCATTTCACGCCTCGTTTACTATTATCAGTATAATCATACTGCTTGTACTGCTGATTATCGGCCTGATCAATATGGTAATCCGTAAGACGGTTATTAACCCGATCAAAGCTGTAACCGGCCATCTGCAGCGGATTGCGGAAGGGGATCTGACCTCGGAGGATACCCTGATCCGCAATGAGGATGAGATCGGGCTGCTTGCCAAAACGGTCAATGAAACAAACCGGACGCTGCTTGCGATCGTCGGCCAGATCCGTAATGTGTCGGGAATCATCGCCCTTCAGGGCGAAGAGCTGGTCCGCACGGTGTCAGGCACCAAAGAGGGAAGCAGCCAGATTGCTGTTACAATGGAGGAGCTGGCCAATGCGGCAGGCAGCCAGGCGGAATCCGCAGTGGAAGCCTCCAAGGCGGTTGAGGATCTGAACAAGCTGATCAGTGATTTTACCGGCAGAGGAAATGAGCTGCTGCTGCATTCGGATCAGGTGCGTACCAAAGGCGAGCGGGGCAGGGCGCTAATGGAAAGCTCTGTGGCGCAGATGGGCCAGATTGCCGAAGTTGTATCCCAGTCGATGGATACGGTGGAGGAGCTGAACCGTAAGAATGAAGGGATCTTCCGGCTGGTGGGCTCCATCCGCAGCATCTCTGAACAGA
The DNA here is from genome assembly GCF_029893965.1 of Paenibacillus sp. PastM-3. Classification (GTDB taxonomy): domain Bacteria; phylum Bacillota; class Bacilli; order Paenibacillales; family Paenibacillaceae; genus Paenibacillus_AQ. The sequence continues at coordinate 39,316 of NZ_JARXXP010000010.1, read as the reverse complement.
CCCATCTGCTGGCCATCAACGCGGCGATAGAGGCAGCCAGAGCCGGGGACAGCGGCCGCGGATTCGCGGTCGTTGCCCAGGAAGTGCGCAAGCTGTCAGAGGATGTGCAGCAGACCGTATCCGAAATCACCAGCATCACCCAGGGGATTCAGGCGGATTCCAGGGAGATGGTGGAGCAGCTGCGGGAAGGTGTCCTGAAGACGGAGGAGGGCGGCCGGCAGATTCTCGAGACCGGCAGCGCCCTGGCAGATATTAACCGCTCGGTAGATGTAATGGCTGGCACTATTGATAATATGGGCGGAGATATCCGGAAAATGGCCGGTGCAAGTGAGACCATGAATGAATTCAGCCAGCATATCTCGGCGCTTGCCCAGCAGTCGGCAGCAGGGGTGGAGGAGACGTCAGCCTCCGCCAATGAGCAGGTGCAGGCGACCAGTGAGGTAGCAGCCGGCATCGGCCAGCTGCGCAGCCGTCTGGTGGAGCTTGAGGAGTCGGTAACGCGTTTCCGGATTTAACAGTCAACAGCAAAAGACAAAGGGGTATTCCCGGCCTGATAAGGCTGCCGGGAATACCCCTTTTTGAAAATTAAACCGGGATGTTAAACGATATTAGTATTGCCGGCTATAATCCACCAGGTTACGGGAAGGCTGGCCGTCCTTCAGGTAAGCTTGTACATTCTCAGTAAAGAGCTCTACGATCCGGTCGGCATAACGGTCCGTCGTACCGGCGCAGTGCGGTGTAATTATGACCTGCTCCATGCCCCAGAGCGGATGTTCAGAAGGAAGCGGTTCGGGGTCAAAGACATCGAGGCCGGCTCCGGCCAGCTGCCCGCTGTTCAGCGCGGTCATAAGGGCTTCCGTATCCGTGGTCGCCCCTCGTCCGATATTGATATAATAAGCCCCCTGAGGGCAGGCATTAAACACATCGGCATTAAAGAGTCCCTGCGTTTCGTCGGTAAGCGGCAGGGTGTTGATCAGGAAGTCAGCAGATTCAGCTGCTTCCTGCAGCCGTGCAGTGGTGTAGACCTTGTCAAACCCGTCAACCTCTGAGCCTGAGCGGCTGATTCCGATGGTTTTCATCCGGAAAGCCTTGGCGATTCTGGCGGTTTCGCTTCCGATGGAGCCCGTTCCGGCAATGACGGCGGTTTTACCGGTCAGCTCGCTTTCCTTGCCGTCCGAATGCCACTTGCGTTCCAGCTGCTTGCGGATCGCTGTGTGAAAGTTTCGGGTAAACATCAGCATGAATCCGATAATAACGGCCGTGATCGGCTCGGCATGGACACCGCTGGCATTCGTCAGAAGGATGCCGCGCTCCGCAAGCCTCCCGAGCGGCAGCTTCTCCACGCCGGCCGACCAGGTCTGGACCCAGCGGAGCGGTGAATCCGGCTGCAGCAGAGTATCTACTATACCTTTGCCCCAGCCGATTACAATTTCCGCGTGGGCAAGCTGATCAAGATCCGGGCTTTTGGCATTACCGAGTGTAAGGGTATAACCCGGAGCGGCGGCGAGAATGGTCTCCTGCTGCTGAGAAGTAAGTGGCTGCAAACAAACAATGGATTTAGTGATGATGGTTCCCTCCTATTATACAATTTTCGTAAAATTGGCTGATCTTGTATACAATAAGGATAACAAATCTGTCCCGAAAGGTGAAATACACATGGAAAACCGTTTGACCGGCCGTGATCCTGAGCGTCTGTTTGTTGCCGTGAAGCTGCCTGAGGAGCAGGGAAGGCTGCTGGGACAGGAAGCAGCCGCCCTGTCTTCAATGCTGAAGTTTGCCAAATGGACATATCCCGATGATTATCATATTACCCTCCAGTTTCTGGGTGACACCCCGGCTGCCCAAATTCCGGCACTGCTTGCTGCCCTGAAGGTAATTTCTGCCCGGCAGAAACCGTTCAGGCTCCATCTCGGGGAATGGGGAACCTTCGGGGCTCCGGAGTCGCCAAGAGTGCTGTGGGCCGGAGTCTCCGGTGAGCTGGAGCAGCTGCAGGAGCTCCAGCGCAACGTCGTTTCGGCAACTTCAGCGCTGGGGTTTAAGGCGGAAAAAAGATCCTATTCTCCGCACCTGACTTTAGCCCGTAAATACCGGGATGAACGCGTTTTCAGTACAGGGCTGCTGAGCGATATGCGGGGCGGGAGAGATAAAATAGAGAACAATTGTTCGGTAAAAGACTGGACGGTTGATGCTTTTGTGGTGTATGCTACTAGAATGCATGCCATTCCTATGTATGAAATGATCGGAAAAATGTCATTTTTCTAAGCTTAAATCGACAAGAAAGTTTTCAAAGCTTCCATTTTCGGTTACATACAATAGGAATGTGCCGTAAACTAGGAGGTAAGTGATGGAGATTTTTAAACAAAACCGCTGTATTGCGCTGCTGGTCGGCGTAATTCTAGTGTGTTTCTCAGCGATAAGCCTGTTTAGCCCCGGTGTTGTTACCGAAGGCCAGAATACACAGCAGTTGGATAAATTAGGCGGAGCCGGCCATGCCGCAGCCGCAGCGCTGCAGGTACAGCAGTCGTCAGCTCCGGAGAGGACAAGCAGGATAAGCACCCCTGTCTTTTATACATCAGCAACAAGTCTTGGCCAGGTCTGGCAGGACAAGCAGCCCAAGGCGGAATGGTTCGATCCTGGCAAGCTGAAGCCCAAACAGGAAGCCGTTAAACCAACCGTTCAGCCCAAAGCCACTCTGATGAAGGCTCCGCCGGCAGTGCAGACAGCACTCAAACAGGCGGCAGCCAAGGGGAATCAGACCGTAAACAAAGTCAAAACGGCATCTCAGCAAAATCCCCCCCTTAAATTGTTCTTCTCCCGGACAAAGCTACTAAACCAGGAACAGCAAGCGGAAGCAACCTGGAGCTACGCCGTATCCGAAGAAGACCTGCTACTGCTGCAAAAGATTGTAATGGCAGAAGCGGAGGGTGAACCGTACCAGGGCAAGGTGGCAGTCGCCAACGTTGTTCTGAACAGGCTACGGTCAGCCAATTTTCCCGACACTATATATGAGGTCATTTATCAGAAAAGCCAGTTTAGCCCGGTAGCTAACGGGCGTCTTAAACGTGTGAAACCGAATGAAGACAGCATCAAAGCGGTCAATGCCGCTCTTTCCGGAGTGAAAGAGGTTACGGACGATACGTATTTTTTCCTGTCGCTGCAGCTGGCACAGGATCTGACCGTACATCATTCACGTACCTATGCCAAGACCATCGGCAATCATACCTTTTATAAATAAAAGTCCTGCCAGCAGACAACTAAAAAACCTCCAAATCTGCATCAGGCAGAATTGGAGGTTTTTGATCGTTCAGGGCGTAACATAAACAGCCTCTTCTGTCCGCGCCTGCGCCCGTGTGCTCCGCAGCTCGGCAGGTCCGTCTGCGGTCTTGCCCAGAAGCTGCAGCACTGTGGAGGCGCAGTTGTGGGGCTGCTGACGTTCCAGGGCGAGCCGCCGTCTGCGCTGCTCCTCGATCCCCGCGTATTCGCGGAGCAGGAGGGAGAACCATTTGTCCACCACCTGGGAGTCGAGTACCTCGGCCAGCCCGAGCTCTACGAAGTACTGGCAGTTCTTCTCTTCCTGGCCGGGGATGGCGCTGTAGAACAGCATTGGAATCCCTTTGGCCTGCCCTTCCGTGCAGGTCATCCCGCCCGGTTTCGTTATCAGCAGGTCTGAGGCGTCCATCAGCTTGTTGATTTCGCTGCTGTAGCCCAGAATTTTTACATTAGGATGATTTAGCAGCGGAGTGGAACGCATCCGCGCTACCAGCTTGTCGTTGCTCCCCATACAGAAGATCAGCTGAATCTGATCCATTCTGGCGGTAAGGGAATCCATGATATCCTGGCCGAACATCAAGCCCCAGCCTCCGCCCATAATCAATACAGTGGGGATATCAGCCAGTCCGAGCTCTTTACGTAGCAATGTCTTGTTGGAACGCTCCCAGAACTTCGGGTGCACCGGAATCCCGGTGACTGTGACCAGCTCAGGCGGAACTCCCCGCCCGGTAAGGATAGATTTGACCCGCGAGGTAGAGACCAGATAGCGGTCAGCCTCAGGGTTCACCCAGCTGCCGTGCGCGTCATAGTCTGTAATCAAAGTATAAAGCGGTATATCCAGCCCCTGCTGCTTCAGCCTGGAGATGACAGCGGCAGGAATCGGATGGGAGCAGATAATAAGATCGGGCCTCAGCTGCTCGACCACCTTTTTGGCATGAGTATAAAAAACCCGGTGCAGCGCTGCACGGGTCAGCCGGTTCAGTGATTTATGATATTGGGTTTTATACATCATGCCGACCAGCTTAGGCTGGCTGCTGACTGTCTTGCGGTAAGCGGAAAGGATCCAAGGCGCAACCGTAGGATTCAGGAATTTGCCCAGCTCAATGACCCGGCACTGGACGTCCGGGTTAAGCAGTCTGATTCCTTCGGCCAGAGCATAGGCTGCCCCTGTATGGCCCGTGCCGAAGCCTTCCGAAAACAGCAGTACTCTTTTCTTTCGCATAAGTTCACCTGCTACTTTCCTTCATGGGTAGAATTGCGGGTCCTCTTCTTAGATCGAATACGAGATACCTCTCTGTAATAGTTCTATTACATTATACAAGGGAATGAACCCCTTATCCCACATTATACAAATAAGACGTAAATGGAAAGTTAAAACACTGCAATAAATTAAAAATAAAAGAGCGCAGCCGGGTATTGCCAAGTGAAGGGGAAAGTGATAAAGTGGGTAATGACCAAATGACCGGATTAGTAAAGTGGTCAAGACGATGGGGCAGCGATTTTTTGCAGGAAAGGGAGTGGATACAGGTGGCTGTGGTAGATCGAAGGCAGCTGGTGCTTCAGGCCGCTACGAAATGTTTTTCATTATTCGGCTATAAGGCAACGACAATGGATCAGGTCGCCAAGATTGCGAATGTCGGAAAAGGTACGATTTATACCTTTTTTACGAATAAGGAGCAGCTGTTTGATGAGATTCTGCGTGATGTCATTACCGAGATGAAGCATATCGCCGAGCGGGAGATCAGGCGGGATAAGCCGTTTTTTGATAACCTGCACAGGGTGCTGGATGCACTGCTTGAATTTCGAAGCGAACATGAGCTGTTTATCAAGCTTTCCCAGGAAAGTCGCGATTTCGGAACGCCGCAGGCCGGTGACGGGCTCGACAAGCTCGAGAACGTTGTGCTGGAATATCTGCAGCGGGAGGTGGAACAGGCCATACAGCAAGGGGAGATCAAGCTGTGCGACCCCAAGATCGTATCCATAGTCATGTTCAGGCTGTACATTGTACTGACCGCCGAGCTGAACAAGGTGCATGTACCTTTGAGCAAGGAACAGATCAAGGATTATTTTCACTTGTTTCTGTCAGATGGCCTGGCACAGTAAGTTATGAACTTGCGGGAGGGAACGGCGCACAGTTTGTCCGCTGTCCCTGAATGCGGCGCTGCCTTTGGAGAGTGCGGCAGAATGGCTGAACAAATTTTTTTTGCTTTTGATTGACCGGATGGGGAAAATGGTCATCTGGTATTACTGCAACTTTCATCAAGCCAGCAAATTAGTAGTACCGCCTAAACAGAGAGAGATTTATAGCATTGTATAAAGAGCATATGATCATAAGGAGAGAACCAGAATGAAATCTTTATCTGTCTTTTTCAAGGACCTGGGCGCGGCGCTGAAAAATCCGAAGGTGCTGATTCCCATGTTAGTCGTCCTGTTCATTCCCGTGCTGTACAGCGGATTGTTCCTCAAGGCCTTCTGGGACCCGTACGGTAAAATGAATGAGCTGCCGGTGGCTGTTGTCAATGAAGATAAGGGCGCCGAATACGAGGGCTCACAGCTTACCGCGGGCAGTGATCTGGTGGCGGAGCTTAAAAAGACCGACGGGTTCAAGTGGCATTTCGTATCCCGTGCCGAAGCGGAAGCCGGTCTGGACGATAATACGTACTATATGGCTATTATCGTTCCTGAGGATTTTTCTGCAAACGCGACGACGCTGCTGGAAGCAGACCCGCAGCCGGCCAAAATCATCTATGAGCCGAATGAAGGCTATAACTTCCTTGCCGGCCAGATCGGCGGGACTGCAGTAAAGGATATCAAGACCAAGGTATCCGCCAAAATTACTGAAGCTTATACGACTTCCGTGTTCGATAAAATTACGGAAATCGCCGATGGGCTCGGCGATGCGGGAGACGGTGCAACGAAAATTGCCGACGGCGCAGCCAAGCTGGATGACGGTGCGCTCAAGCTGAAGGATAATCTGCTTGTGCTGACCGAAGGCACAGGCAAGCTGGTAGAAGGTGTAGCTCCGCTGACTGAAGGCGTAACCGCCCTGAATGCCGGGGCCGCGGCGCTGGAGAGCGGCAGCAGCACCCTGGCAGGCGGACTTGAACAGTTGTCCGCTGCACACAAGAAGCTGCAGGCAGGTGTTGCCCAGACTGCTGACGGCAGCAAGCAGCTCAGCGCCGGACTGAAACAGTCCGAAGCCGGAGCCAAGGCACTCCAGGCCGGCACGCAGTCGGCAGTAGACGGAACAGCGAAGCTTGCGGCCGGTACGAAGTCTGCCCTTGACGGCAGCGCGAAGCTGGCGGCCGGACTGACGGACGCGAATGAAGGCAGTGCGAAGCTGGAAGCCGGTCTTCAGGCTTCCAAGGAAGGCAGCGCGAAGGTTAGCGCCGCTGCCAAGGCAGTATCAGACGGCCTGCAGCAGCTGGCCAAGTCGAACCCGCAGCTTGCTGCAAGCGCAGATGTGCAGAAGCTGCTGGCCGCAAGCGCCGCTGTAGCCGAAGGCACAGCGCAGCTCGATCAGAGCCAGCAGCAGCTGCTGGCTGGCGCAACTTCGCTGCACAGCGGCCACGGGCAGCTGGTGCAGGGCGCGAACCAGCTGCAGGCGGGAACGCAGCAGCTGGACGCGGGGGTTACCCAACTGCATGAAGGTGCGCAGCAGCTGAATGCAGGCAGCACGCAGCTGCTGGCCGGGCAGCAGCAGCTTGTGGCCGGCGCGGCGAAGCTTGAGACCGGCGGTGTCACGCTGTCCGCCGGGATGCAGCAGTTCGGCGCGAAGCTGGACGAAGCAGCCGCAGGCGGAGCGAAGCTGGCTGACGGCGGCAAGGCGCTTGAAGCCGGCACCTCTAAGCTGCTGGCAGGCGCAGGCCAGCTGAGCAGCGGCCTGAGCTCGGTAGCTGACGGCTCGAAGAAGCTCAGCGACGGTGCGGGCCAGCTGAAGGACGGCCTTGATGAGCTGAAGTCCGGTTCCGGTGAGCTGGCCTCCAAGCTTGGAGAGGCCGCTTCCCAGACCAGCACAGTGAACAAGACGGATGCGCTGGTATCCATGTTCGCGCAGCCTGTACAGATTGAAGAAGTAAAGGTCAGCGCAGTGCCGAATTACGGCACGGGCTTTGCCCCTTACTTCCTGTCGCTCGGATTGTTTGTAGGCGCGCTGATCTGCACACTGGTCATTCCGATGAGCAGCTCTGAAGTTCCCGGCGCCAGCCGGTTCAACCGGTTCATCAGCCGTACGCTGACCTTCTCCATGATGAGCGTGCTCCAGTCGCTGATGGCGGCAATGATTGTACTGTACGGCCTTGGCCTTGAAGTACAGAATGTAGGCCTGTTCTATGCCTTTACCTTTATAACAAGTATCTCGTTCATGTGGATGATCCAGGCGATTGTAACCTGGCTGGATCAGCCTGGACGTTTTGTAGTGATTGTGATCCTGATCTTCCAGCTGACAACCAGCGCAGGAACCTTCCCGCTGGAGCTGATTCCGGGCTGGATGAAATTCTTCAACCCGCTGCTTCCGATGACCTATAGTGTCCGCGGGTTTAAGGCAGCCATTTCCACCGGCAATTACGGTGTGATGTGGAGCGATGCGGGAGTGCTGGCTATTTATGGGATTGTATTCCTAGCACTTACGTTTACGTACTTCATGACCCGTGAGCAGGAGAATGAAATTTCTGTTAAAGGTGAACAAGTTTTGACTGTATAATCACATTATCTGAAAATGGCTGATATGAACAAAGGGCGTCCCCGCGGGGGCGCCCTTGTGTTTTTTATATGCGGAAAAGTCCATAAAAAAGAGTACATAGTGAAAAAGAAAACCGTCTGAAGCGTTTTCATTGAATAAGAGCTTATACATAAGTTATGCATAAATATGCATCATAAAGTTTTTTTACACTTTCGCTCAGTAAAGCTGTACCGTAAAAACAAATGTTAATCAAACTCATAAAAAACTTTAAATTGCGCTCATGTCAGGTCGATGATAAACTTATATAACCAATCTGGCTTGAATAAATATTAAGTATTTCTTTGTAACATTTTCCTGAGAATCAAGGTACTACTTTAGAATAGAAAGGTTGCGTATGATGAGACACACTGAACTGCCCAACAAACAAGGTCTTTATGATCCCCAGTTCGAAAAAGATGCATGCGGCATGGGCTTTGTTGCCCATATTAAAGGTAAGCCTTCCCATGATATCGTGAGTAACGCTTTGACCATGCTCTTTAATATGGAGCATCGCGGCGGACAGGGAAGCGAGCCGAACTCCGGTGACGGAGCCGGCATTATGCTGCAAATTCCGCACCGTTTCTTTGCCGGTGAAGCCAGCAAGCTTGGCTTTGAGCTGCCGGAACAGGGCCAATATGGCGTGGGTATGATCTTTTTGTCTCATAACGAGGAGATCCGCGCCCGTCATGAAGCTCTGTTAAGCGAGATTATTGCTGAAGAAGGCCAGGTAGTGCTGGGATACCGTGATGTTCCCACCTATGATGAAATGCTGGGCAAAACCGCTAAGGCTGCCAAGCCTTATGTACGCCAGGTGTTTATCGGCCGTTCGGAAGGCCTTGCTGATGAGCTGGCCTTTGAACGCAAGCTGTTTGTAATCCGCAAGCGTGCAGAGCTCGCTATCCGCTACGGCGGTGTTGAAGAGGCTGAATCCTTTTATATGCCAAGCATGTCCTGCCGCAAGATCGTATACAAAGGCATGCTGACAACCGAGCAGGTAGGCCAGTTCTACCTGGATCTGCAGAATGAAGACCTGGAGTCGGCAATCGCCCTCGTTCACTCCCGTTTCAGCACGAACACGTTCCCGAGCTGGGAGCGTGCCCACCCGTACCGCTTCATGATCCACAACGGTGAGATCAATACGCTGCGGGGGAATGTGAACTGGATGCATGCCCGCCAGTCCTTGTTCAAGAGTGAAGTATTCGGGGAATCCCTCGGCAAAATCAAGCCGATTGTGAATCCTGACGGTTCGGATACCGCGATGTTCGATAACACCTTTGAATTTCTCTATCTCAGCGGACGCTCCCTGCCGCATGTGGCGATGATGATGGTGCCTGAGCCGTGGAGCAATCATGAAACCATGAGCGACGAGAAGAAGGCATTCTATGAATACCACAGCACGCTGATGGAGCCGTGGGACGGGCCGGCCGCAATGGGCTTTACTGACGGTGTGCAGATCGGCGCGATGCTGGACCGCAACGGTCTGCGTCCGGCGCGTTATTATGTAACCAAAGACGATATGATTATTCTGTCCTCAGAAGCGGGAGTGCTTGATATTCCGGCAGAGGATGTATTATACAAAGACCGGTTGAGACCGGGACGTATGCTGCTGGTTGACACGAAGCAGGGCCGGATTATCTCGGACGAGGAAGTTAAAGCCCAAATTGCCTCCGAGCAGCCTTACCGCCAGTGGCTCGATGAGCATCTGATCGGTCTGGATCAGCTTCCTGAAGCGCCTGAGCTGCCGAATCCTAAGCATGACAATGTGCAGCAGCTGCAGCAATCGTTCGGCTATACCTTTGAAGATCTGCGCAAGGTGCTTGAGCCAATGGCCTCCACCGGCGCCGAAGCCGTCGGCTCGATGGGCTATGATGCCCCGCTGGCCGTGCTCTCTGACCGTCCGCAGCGTCTCTACAACTACTTTAAACAAATGTTCGCACAGGTAACCAATCCGCCAATCGATGCCATCCGTGAGGAGCTGGTTACTTCTACAGCTACAACAATCGGTCCGGAGCGCAACCTGCTGAAGCCTGAACCGGAGAGCTGCCGGCAGATTTCCCTGGAGTCGCCGATCCTCTCCAATGAGGATTTTGCCAAGATCCGCCACGTCCGCCGTGCCGGCTTCAAATCGATGTCGATCCCGATTCTGTTCCCGGCTGAGCTTGGAGCGGAAGGCATGCGTATCGCGCTTGAGCGCATGAATGAAGCGGCTGACCGTGTAATGGCCAAAGGCCACAATATTCTTATCCTGTCTGATCGCGGTGTAGACCGTGAGAATGCAGCCATTCCGGCGCTGCTGGCTGTATCCAGCCTGCATCACCATCTGATCCGCTCCGGATCGCGGACCAAGGTCAGCATTCTGCTGGAGTCCGGCGAACCGCGGGAAGTACATCATTACGCGCTGCTGCTCGGTTACGGTGTGAGTGCAGTCAATCCTTATCTTGCTTTTGAGAGCCTGGACGATATGATCGGCCAGGGTCTGCTGCGCGGCATCTCGCATGAGAAGGCCGTTAAGAACTACATCAAGGCTGCGACCAAGAGCGTAGTTAAAATATTGTCCAAAATGGGGATCTCCACAATTCAGTCGTACCGCGGCGCACAGATTTTTGAAGCGGTCGGCCTGAGTGCGGAATTTGTGGACCGTTACTTCACCTGGACGCCTTCCCGCATCGGAGGTATCGGTCTTGCGGAAGTGGCGGCTGAAGCACTGATGCACCACAACCGCGCATTCACTGACAAGGACGGCAACGACAAGGTGCTCGATTCCGGCGGTGATTATCAATGGCGCAGTGACGGGGAAGATCATTTGTTCAACCCGCAGACCATTCATCTGCTGCAGCATTCTGTGCGAAGCGGTGACTACGCGCTGTATAAGAAATATGCGGCGCTTGTTCAAGGGGAGAGCAAGAAGCATCAGACGATCCGCTCCATGCTGGAATTCAAATCCGTGAACCAGCCGGTTCCGCTGGATGAAGTTGAATCTGCAGAATCGATTATGAAACGCTTCAAGACCGGAGCAATGTCATTCGGCTCCATCAGTAAGGAAGCCCATGAGACGCTGGCGATTGCAATGAACCGGATCGGCGGCAAGAGCAACACCGGTGAGGGCGGGGAAGATCCGGCCCGTTTCACTCCTGACGCTAACGGCGATTCCCGCCGCAGTGCGATCAAACAGGTGGCATCGGGACGCTTCGGGGTAACCTCCAACTATCTGGTGAACGCCGATGAAATCCAGATCAAGATGGCACAGGGAGCGAAGCCTGGTGAAGGCGGACAGCTTCCGGGCCGCAAGGTTTATCCTTGGGTAGCGGAAGTGCGCGGCTCTACAGCAGGCGTAGGCCTGATCTCGCCGCCGCCGCACCATGACATCTACTCGATCGAGGATCTGGCAGAGCTGATTTATGATCTGAAGAACGCTAACCCGCGGGCCAGCATTAACGTGAAGCTGGTGTCTGAGGTTGGTGTCGGAACGATTGCCGCCGGCGTAGCCAAGGGCCGTGCCGACATTATCCTGATCAGTGGTTATGACGGCGGTACCGGGGCTTCCCCGATGAACTCGATCCGCCATGCCGGTCTGCCGTGGGAGCTCGGGCTTGCCGAGACTCACCAGACGCTTATGCTGAACAATCTGCGTGACCGTGTTGTACTGGAAACCGACGGCAAGATGCTCAGCGGACGCGACCTTGCGGTTGCGGTACTGCTGGGAGCCGAAGAATATGGATTCGCAACCGCGCCGCTTGTAGCGGTGGGCTGTATCATGATGCGCGTCTGCCAGATGGACACCTGTCCGGTCGGCGTTGCCACCCAGAATCCGGATCTGCGCAAAAACTTTACCGGCGATCCGCAGCATGTCGTTAACTTCATGACCTTTGTAGCTCAGGATCTGCGTGAAATTATGGCAGAGCTTGGCTTCCGGACCATTGAAGAGATGGTAGGACGTACGGATTGCCTGGATGCTGTCCATGCTGATTACCACTGGAAGAAGAAGGGCGTCGATCTGAGCGGCCTGCTGCATACGCCGGAACTGCCGGAAGGAAGCACCCGCTTCCGCAGCAAGTTCCAGAACCACGGCCTGGAAGAAACGATCGATGTATCGAAGCTGCTCGATCTGGCGGCTCCAGCGCTGGAATCCGGCCAGCCGGTGGAAGTATCCCTGCCGATTACCAACGTCAACCGTGCTGTCGGCACCATCCTGGGCAGCGAGCTGACCCGCAAATACGGGGCTACCGGTCTGCCGGATGATACGATCCGCCTGAACTTCACCGGCTCTGCCGGACAAAGTCTTGGTGCTTTCGTACCTAAGGGGATCACGATTACGGTCGAAGGCGACTCCAATGACTATGTGGGTAAGGGACTGTCCGGCGGCAAGCTGATCATCAAGCCGTCGCCTAAGGCTACCTTTGCCGCTGAAGATAACATCATTATTGGAAATACCGCGCTCTACGGGGCAACCGGAGGTGAAGCATATATCAACGGTATTGCCGGCGAACGGTTTGCTGTCCGCAACTCGGGCGCGAACGTAGTCGTAGAAGGCGTGGGTGACCACGGCTGTGAATATATGACCGGCGGCCGTGTAGCCGTGCTGGGTGCAACCGGCCGCAACTTCGCGGCAGGGATGTCCGGCGGTATCGCCTATGTCTACGATCCGGAGAACAGCTTCATCAAACGCTGCAACCTGGAAATGGTCCTGCTGGAGCGGGTTGAAGAAGCTGAGGAAGCAGCAGAGCTGCACAAGCTGATCAGCCGTCATGCCGAGCTTACAGGCAGTGCTGCCGCAGGCCGGATTCTGGGCTCCTGGGAAGCGTCGCTGCCTAAGTTCGTCCGCGTCATTCCGAAGGATTACAAACGGATGCTGGAGCAGATCCGCAAGGTAGAGCAGACCGGCCTGACCGGCGAAGCTGCCCTGATGGCTGCTTTTGAAGCCAATATGCGTGAGCTTGCGCGTGTTGGAGGCTAAATCATCATAGCCGTGTCTTTTTGACCGGCTTAATGGAATAAAGAGAAAAGGGCTGTATTCGTCCGCTTGGCGGAGGATACGGCCCTTTTTCATATGTACACCTGTATAGCTGGTGCCACCCCTCCATCCTAAGCATGATAGATAGTTAATAATGGATTAACTACATTAGAGCAGGCCTGTCTGCTTAGTCCCAAATGTAGGAGTGGGCGAACAGCCAAAAGTGGGCAAAGTGAGCGGTAATAGAGGGAAAAATCCCATTAAACATCCCCAAAGTGGGCAAGGTGAGCAGTAATAGAGGGAAAAATCCCATTAAACGTCCCCAAAGTGGGCAAAGTGAGCGGTAATAGAGGGAGAAATCCCATTAAACATCCCCAAAGTGGGCAAGGTGAGCCGAATAAAGGGAAAAATCCCGTTATTTCGTCTGAACATTGTCCTATTTAAAGATTGGCGGCGGTTAATTCGGGTTTATAGGTAGAGGGGTACTGAGGATGGAGCGACATTCTTATTAAAATTTTTCTATATATGCAGTGTTACCGTCATATTAGCCGTCTATTAGTTAGTTAGCTCTTCCTTTTCCCTGATTTTCAGGAAAAAGGTAAGATGTGGTAATATAGAAAATATATAAAATGAAATTTTTCAAAATATATGCAAGGTAAGAGTAACGTAGGAGAAATATGGAACTTTAGAAGTGCTGCTTTTGCCTTTGTTCATAGATTTAGGACTTAAAAATTAACAAGAAGGAAAAAGTGGCGGAAGGGAATTTTGGAACTGGAAGAGCGGAGCGTCCGTCTGAAAGCTTTTCGCAGAAAAGCTCGCTACGGAAGCATAGGCAGTCTGCGGATTTCTACCGCGAACAGCGAGTAAGATCAAGAAATCTGCAGACAACAGCGGCTGGAAGTCCAACCATTCCCTGGAGTCACGGCCATCCCGTAATGAAAACTTCAAATCTATTCTGTACACCAACAGCAGCCTGAAATCCAACCAATCCCCGGAGTTATGACTTGAACCTTGCTTGGAGATTTGAATATTTCATTTTATAAACGAAAGAAAGGAAGTGAAGAAATGCCACTTACGGCAGAATCGGCGAATAAGCCTGTTGCCAGCCTGATGGGGGTAACCAAAAAAATCGGCTCCAAAACGCTGGTAAGTGATCTGACGCTGGATATTCCGCCCGGACAGATCTTCGGGTTTCTTGGGCCCAACGGCGCCGGGAAAACAACTACGATCCGCATGATGGTCGGTCTGATCTCGATCAGCCGCGGTGATATTCTGATCTGCGGACGCAGCATCAAGGATCATTTTGAAGAGGCTGTGGCCAATGTCGGCGCGATCGTGGAGAATCCGGAAATGTACAAGTTCCTGAGCGGGTACCAGAATCTGCGCCAGTACGCCCGGATGGTTCCCGGTGTTACGAAGCAGCGAATTGATGAGGTTGTGCAGCTGGTCGGGCTCGGCCAGAGAATTAACGACAAAGTCAAAACCTACTCGCTCGGCATGCGCCAGCGGCTGGGCGTGGCCCAGGCCCTGCTGCACCGGCCGAAGCTGCTGATCCTTGATGAGCCGACAAATGGTCTTGATCCCCAGGGCATCCGGGAGCTGCGCGATTATTTGCGGCGGCTGTGCCAGGAGGAGGGGACGACCGTATTTGTCTCCAGCCACCTGCTGTCCGAGATGGAGCTGATGTGTGACAGTGTGGCCATTATCCAGAACGGCCGGCTGATTGATGTCAAGCAGCTGAAAGCAGTAGGAGACTCTGTATTGCCGGTCACGGAAACGCTGTTTGAGGTTGATGATCCTGAGGGTGCGCTGGCCGTGCTGGGGCAGGGCGTGTTAAAAAACGGGGGGATCTCCGTGGTGGCCGCGCGTGAGGACATTGCTGAGCTGAATGCAAGACTTGTGGCGGCAGGCTTCAAAGTATATAGCATCAGGGCGCTGTCACGGTCACTGGAAGATCAATTCCTGGAGATTACCGGAGGTGAAGGCATTGGGTGAGTTCGCAGCTCTCATACATAATGAGAATATCAAAATTTACAGCCGTGTCCGCACATGGGTGATGCTGTTTATTTTGGGACTCATGAGTGCGCTGTTTCCGGCACTGATTTATTTTACAAGCAGCTCTGATCCGTCCGGAACCGGGGTATGGGATAATTTTCAGATGACAGTCAGTATTTCCTTTTTCCTGAATACCATCTTTACGGTTGTTATTGCAGCTGATGCTGTGGCCGGAGAATTCTCCTGGGGGACGATCAAGCTGCTGCTGATCCGCCCGTGGAGCCGCTCCAAAATCCTGCTTTCAAAATATATATCCCTGATTCTGTTCAGCCTGCTCAGTACAGCCGTGCTGATCGCGTTCGGTTATACATCATCGCTGATCTTTGCGAGAGCGGATTCCTCCACTGTTACAGATCTGATGTCATGGAGTCCGGCGGCATACTCGTTCATGGATTTGTTCTGCCGCTATATTGAACTGTTCCTTACAGTGGCGCTGGCCTTCATGGTCTCCAGTGTCTTCCGCGCAAGCGGTCTGGCGATCGGACTGTCACTGTTTATTATGTTTACCAAAAATATTTTCGCGACGCTTTTTACTCCTGAACGCTTCGAGTGGGCCAAATATCTGATTTTCACTCATATGGATTTGCGGGTGTATCTGTTTGGCGAAACAGGACCGGGAGGGGTCAGCCTCGGCTTCTCGGTTGCAGTGCTGGCTGCCTACTATGTGCTGTTTCTGGCGGTTTCCTGGTTTGTCTTCAGCAAAAGAGATGTGGCTGCCTAGACAGGGCGTCTTATACAAAAAAAGTGAGGCTAAACGGGCAGCGCCCGCTTAGCCCGCTTCGCGTTTGCCCTGCTGCTTGGATCCGCGCTTGCCGGCTTTGTCCGCAAGCTCCGCCCCTGCGGGAACGTCCGCCAGCAGCACGGCAGGCTGTTCGGCAGTGGCGACAGAGCCGTTCAGCACGCAGCCTTCCATAATGCTCAGCGTGCCTGCGAGAATATTGCCGTGCAGCTGACCAGTACCTGTCATGGTGAGCCGCTGATCCGCTGTGACGTCACCGTACACTTTTCCTGCGATGATGATTTCTTTGGCTTTAATCGTGGAACGTACGGTTCCCTGCTCACCGATTGTAACGGTCCCCTGGCATTGGATTTCCCCGCTGAAATTCCCCTCAATCCGCAGGTTTGTATCGCACTGTACCTTGCCCTCCAGATTGCCGCCGTGGCCGATCAGCGAATCCGTTGACCTAAATGGCGCAGTGTGCTTGCGTTTACTCCACATGCTTATCCACCTCTCATTCCTGTTCTATTGTTTGACATAACCCAAAGGGTTGACCGCTTTATTCTGCTTGATGACCTGAAAATGCAGATGCGGCCCCGTGCTGCGCCCGGTATTGCCAAGCGTACCGATTTGCTCGCCTTTGGTGACCTTGTCACCGGCGGAGACGCTCATGCTGTTCAGATGCATGTACCAGGTTTCGAGACCATTTGCATGCTTGATAATAATATATTTGCCTCTTGCGCCCATTTGATCCGATGCTGTAACCTCACCTTCCATGGCCGCATAGATGGGGTCTCCGATACTGCCGGCAATATCGATGCCCGAGTGATAGGCGGAGATTCCCTTAAAGGGATCGGAACGGTAGCCGAAGCTGGAGGTAATGACCTTGGAACGGGTAGGCCAGATAACGGCCGGAGCCAGACGTGCTTTCTCAGCGAGGGCCTGGCTGGCCTTAAGCTGGGCCTCTGCATCCCGGACCTCTTTGGCTTCTGTAATGGTGGCGGACAGGCTGGCCAGCATTTCATCCAGCAGGCTGCGGATTTCTTCATAGTCATCGCGTGCCTCCTGTACCATTCCCAGTGGATCATCCTGATAGACGGCGATATATTCTCCGCCTACCTGCGGAGTTACCGTGCTGCTGATTGCGCCCGAGATGGCTCCCAGACGGAAGCTGATGGCCGGCAGGGAGGCGACGGCAGAACTTGCCTGCGGTTCTGCATTCAAAGCAACTGCTCTGTAGCCTGCGGACGGTCCTGCTGCCGTAACCGCAAATGCATTTCCGGAAGCGGATACCGGGGGATTCCCTGAGATAGAGGCAGAGTCCATATCTGCATCTGAATCTGTACCAGAATGTGTACCGGTCGCCTCCTCGCCATCAATCAGCGACTGCAGCTGTGCTTCAAGCTCACTTACACTTTTGAGCTTGTCTTTGATTACCTCGGCTTCTTCGGACAGCTCCGTGACCTGGTTGCGGAGTTGCTGCAGCGTCTGGTCCTTGTCGGCCACCTTCATCTCCATCCGGAGATTGGCCAGCGACAAGGAGGCGGCTTCCGCCTCCAGCTCAGCGATGGAACGTGAGGCATGAAAATGCATCGAGGTGACCAGACTGGAAATAGATAGGGCAGCCGCAGCCGGCAGGGCCAGGGCCATCGGCTTGGACAGCTGCAGCTGTCTGACCGGACGTCCGGCTTCACGGACAACGAGCAGGGTAATCCGGTTATCCTTATGCTGGGTTTTCATAGCTTCTCCTTTCTGCGGCTGCGCAGCCGCCTTGTGCTTGGCTGTGAATCCGGAAATTCTGTAATCAGCGGGCTCATCCGATTTGTCCTATTACTCTATGTATTCAGGCCTTTGGATGAACATGACAACAGTTTGATTGAATAAAGAGGAAGAGTTCCGGCAAAACCTGTATTAGAATCAGCTTGCCCGGGCAGCGGATCAAAGGCTGCCGGCTGCTGTTTATTGAGATTGTGGAGGTGACGGCTTGACTGTTATTGCACTCTTATTGGCTCTCTTTGTACTGCAGATTGCAGCTGTTATGCTGCTCGAATACCGCCGTCCGCAAAGGGCGATGGCCTGGATATTTCTCAGCTTCTGCTGCCCCCCGGCAGGTCTTGCGTTCTATTATTTCCTCGGGCGCGATTATCGGCAGAGCCGCAGAATCGGCAGACGCTGTACGCCGGCGCGGCGCAGTGAAATCCGCACACATGTCTGCAGTAAAATCAGGATCATCAAAAAAACGGAGGAATGCGGAAATCCCAAATTTGCCGGCCGGGGCAGCCTGCTCCGTCTGCTCTCCGGGCTGTCCGATATGAAGATTACCGGCCGGAACCGCTGCCGGATCCTGCCGAACGCCGGGGCAGCGTATGAGGCGATGCTGGAGGCAATGGAAGGGGCGCGGGAGCATATCCATATGGAGTTTTATATTTTCCGCGATGATGAAATTGGTGACCGCTTCCAGGATGTAATGGTTCGTAAAGCCCGCCAAGGGGTGAAGATCCGGCTTTTGTGCGATGGCCTGGGCAGCTATGCCCTGAGCAAAAGGTTTATCCGGACGCTGAAAAATGCCGGCGTAGAGGTTCATTTCTTCTTGCCGCCGCTGATATCGCTTCTGGAGCGCCGGTTCAATTACCGGAATCACCGCAAAATTATGGTTGTCGACGGGCTGGTAGGGTTTACGGGCGGAATGAATGTGGGAGATGAGTATCTGGGCAAGGACCCCAAAATGGGCAACTGGCGCGACACTCATTTAAAGCTGGAGGGAGATGCCGTATATGATCTGCAATATGTATTCCTGAAGGACTGGAAGCTGGCAGTTGGAGACTGGCTTAGCCATCCGCGTTTTTTTCCGGATCATCAATGCAGCGGGGAGGAGTCTGTGCTTCTTGTGGCGAGCGGTCCGGACGGCGCGGTGGATGCATCCCAGGAGATGTTTTTTGGCGCCCTTACGGCGGCCAGAAAGCGGATCTGGATCACCTCGCCTTATTTCATACCAGATCCGGCGATCTGCCGGGCACTGAAAAACGCGGTGCTGAGCGGAGTGGATGTGCGGATCATCATTCCGGCCAAACCGGACAACAAGCTTGTTTATGCTGCGTCCTTATCGTATCTGGAGAATCTGCAGGATGCCGGGGTGAAATTCTACCGCTATACTGCGGGCTTCATGCATGCCAAAGTGATGATTGTGGATGATCTGCTGGCGACGGCCGGCAGCGCCAATCTGGATATGCGCAGCTTTTATTCCAATTTTGAATTGACTGCGGTGCTGTTCTCTCCGGATATGGTTACCCGGCTTGCCGCCGCCTTTGAAAAAGACCAGAAGCACAGCGAGTTTATTGACCCTGAAAAATTCATGAAGCGGAGCAGGAATGTCAAGTTGATTCAAGGTCTTTGTCAGCTGTTATCTCCGCTTTTATGACCAAAAATAGGACTAAACCTTAACTTTTCTAAGGCGCGAATATGTTCCATACCTTATTTGGCCGTCTTTTATGATATAATATAAGTACGAGAAGAAATATAAGAAAGTATAGCTTAACCTTATGCTTTCAGTTATTCTTTGAACACTTATTTATAGGGGGAGTTCTATGACTGTGAGCCAGCAAATCCTTACGAATGAGGATCAGAAAAAGCCGCAGAAAGCATCCTTGAAGACCGCCAGACTGCGGTTTGCCGGGCGGGTGGTTATGATGGTGCTGGGTGCATCGATGATGTCGGTGGCCCTGGAGATTTTTCTGGTTCCCAATGAGTTGATTGACGGCGGAATAACCGGTATTTCCATTATGCTATCCCATATTTTTCATATTCCTCTCGGTATTTTGCTGACCCTGCTCAACCTGCCGTTTCTGATAATCGGCTACAAGCAGATCGGCAAGACCTTTGCCTTATCCACTTTATTTGCGGTCGTTGTCATGTCGATCGGTACTCAGCTGCTGCATCCGGTCAATCCGATTACCGTTGAGCCGCTGCTGGCAGCCGTGTTCGGCGGGGTTATACTGGGCGTCGGGGTCGGGCTCGTTGTCAGATACGGGGGATCGCTTGACGGTACGGAGATTGTGGCCATTCTGGTTGCGAAGAAGCTGCCATTCTCTGTCGGGGAAGTAGTCATGTTCTTCAACTTCTTTATCCTTTCCGGAGCGGGGTTTGTGTTCGGCTGGAATAATGCCATGTTTTCCCTGATTGCTTATTATATTGCCTTCAAGATGATTGATGTAACACTCGAAGGTCTGGACCAGTCGAAGTCGGTCTGGATTATCAGCGACAAGTTCCGCGACATCGGGGAAGCGCTGACGGAGCGTCTCGGGCGTGGTGTAACGTATCTGGATGGCGAAGGCGGTTTTTCCGGTGAAAATAAAAAGGTGATTTTTGTTGTCATTACTCGTCTGGAAGAAGCAAAGCTCAAATCCATTGTAGAAGACTGGGATTCTGATGCATTTATTGCAATTGGCAACATCCACGATGTAAAAGGCGGCCGCTTCAAAAAGAAATCAATCCACTAGCGTGATCCGGGGGAACGGATACGCTGTCCGAAGGAAGGTATATTTACGAAAGTCAGAGTAATCAATCCGGTGCCTGCAGCTCTTTGTACCGAATTCTCATATAGAACAATACCTTCCGTCCACAAGCTGGACGCCTGATAAGCCCGCAGCCATTATAGGCATTGCGGGCTTATTGCTGTCTGTATGCTGTTCTGCGGCTCTGCTGTCCCTGCCCGATCTACGCTTCAAGGCAGCTTCGCAGCAATCTCGCCTACGGGCTGTGGCGCTACCTTGGCTATAAGATCACCCATGCGGTTCAGCCGTTCTTCAATATTCAGCAGATGATAATCAAGCGGTGATACGTTGCGGGCAACCTCTTCCCACAGCAGCGGAGTGGACACGGTAGCTCCCGGGCGTGCCCGGGGAGTATACGGGGCAGCCAGCGTTTTGCCGCCGTAGTGCTGGAGATAATCAAAATAAATCCGGTCACCGCGGTGCTTTTTCAGGCGTTCCAGCGTGAACAGGTCGGGACGCTTCTCGGTCACATAACGCCCGATAAAGTGTCCGGTCTTGCGCAGCTCTTCAAAAGTAATACCCTGCTGTACCGGAACAATAATCTGTACCCCTGTAGCCCCTGAGGTCTTGGGAACCGAGGACAGACCCAGTGATTTGAGCACATCGCCCACGAGAGATGCTGCTTCCATAATGCGCGGCTCCACCTCAAGGGAAGGATCGAGGTCAATCATCCACTCACAGGGCAGGCTGCTTCCGGCGTAATGCAGGGAAGGATGAAACTCCAGCGCGGCCAGATTCCCCAGCCATAGCAGCTCCGGCAAGCCATGCAGAACAATATATTCGATCCCGTCCTGCACAGCTGTTTTTACAAATGCAGGCCGCGGCCGGGGGGCATTTTTCTGGTAAAAAGACATCCCGGGCACGCCGTGGGGGTATCTTATAACCGTCAGCAGCCGGTTTCTGCAGTAGCTGAGCAGGTAAGGCGAAAGGGCGGCCAGCTTCTGCAGATAGATCCGCTTCGTAATCCCCATCTCCGGCCAAAGCGGCTTCTCGGGATTCGTAACCGTAAGCTCCTGTCCGTCAATGGTAATCGTGCCTTTAAGGGCTGCCGGCATACAGATTCACCTCCTGTAAAATAGTGCTCAGCCTCTCTGCTCAAGGCGGCAGGACTCAGCGGGCAGATCTACCTGTGCCTGGATGACAGGCTGGCGCAGCGTTCCGGAGGGGTTCCACTCCAGAAAATGCAGCTTGAACACCAGGCTCGGCCTGATCCATACCGCATCCTTGCTGCGCTCCGGCATGGCTGCAAAAGGCGATGCAGGTATAGTCAGGTTATGGGCCTGGGCAGTCAGATTACGCCAGTCCATGGCGGTCATTCTGCCCGCCCCGGCGTGGCCGATATAGTGCAGCCTGCCTTCATTGTCATAAAGACCGAGCAGCAGGGCATTAACGATCCCGTCCCGGAAGGTGACTCCTCCGGCTACAGCGGTTACGTCGAGGATGATCTTGCGCTTCTGCCAGCGTTTGTCTTTGCCGCCCAGAGCATAGGTGCTGCCCAGGTCTTTGCAGACAATCCCTTCTAACCCCCCGCTGCTGGCAGCAGCAAACAGCTGGGCCGGATCAGTGTAGCTTGGCACATTCTGCACATGGGGATGGGGCAGCAGCATATCCTGCAGCATCTGCTGCCGCATGGACAAGGGCTGATCCAGCAGCCACCTGCCACTGCAGTACAGCATGTCGAAGACCATATAGAGTACCGGAACCTGCGGCAGCACGGCGCGGACTGCGGCTTCGCTTCTCACGCCGTCACGGCGCATCACTTCATGAAAGGACGGCTTACCGCCGACCAGCGCGATAATCTCACCGTCCAGGATGAAGCTGTCTGCCCGGCAATAGCGGTCCTGCACAGTCAATTCGGGGTATTGCATCGTGCGACGGTTGCCTCGGCGGTTAACAAGCTCTATGCGGCTGCCGTCATAATAGGACAGCATGCGGACCCCGTCCCATTTGATCTGGGCAATCCACTGGCTGCCGGAGGGAAGCTGCGCAGCAAGTACCGGTTCGAACGGTGTAACAGGCTTCAGTTCCATCAAACCGCCTCCTTTGGTGCCGGACCGTTCACGTCAGGATACGGTCTCTTTGCTTTTTGAGCTGCGCCGTTTGGTCTTGGGGGCAATGACCGGAATGGGTCCGGTTGCTTCGCTGAGGACAGGAGTACCGGCTGCCGCTTCGGTGCCGCTGGCCTTGGCTGTTCTTTTTCGGGTACCGGCGCCCGTCTTGGGCTTGCCTGCAGCAGCTGCTGGAGCGGTCCCGGGATCGCTCGGAATATGCTGAACTGCCTCGATGCTGGCCTGCAGCGCGGCCATCAGGTCAATTACATTGCTCTCCTGGCGGGCGGGTGCGATATGGAATTCCTCGCCAGAAATTTTGTGTGAGATCAGATCCAGCATCCGCTGGCGGTAATCATCGGTATATTTGCCCGGCTCAAACGGAGTGGACAGCTGGGAGATCAGCAGCTTGGCCATTTCCAGCTCCTTGTCGCTGACAATTCCCGCTTCCGGCAGGCCTGGAACCTGGGTTACAGGACGCACCTCATCCGGATAAAAAATCGTCTCAATGGCCAGGCAATTCTCCAGCACCCGGATGGCTGCCAGGCTGCTTTTGGACCGGATGGAAATTTTGGCGATTCCGATTTTTCCTGTCTGGCGCATGGCCTCCATCAGCAGACGGTAGGCGTTGGTGCCGGCCTGGTCCGGAGACAGGTAGTAGGTTTTTTGAAAATAAATCGGGTCAATTTCCGTCAAATCCACGAAATCCAGAATGGTGATGCTCTTGCTGCTCTCCTCAGTCAGCTGCTCCAGTTCTTCTTTGTCGAACAGGACAAACTTGCCTTTTTCATATTCATAACCCTTGCCGATCTCCTCCCACCCGACTTCCTTTTCGCATACAGGGCATTTACGGACATAGGACAACGGGCTTCCGCATTCCTTATGGATGTAACGGAGTGAAATGTCTTTATCCTCGGTTGCCGAGAACATTTTGACCGGGACGTGCACCAGGCCGAAGCTGATGGCCCCTTTCCAGACGGTATGCATGGATATCGCCTCCTGAGTTATAAGTGCTATATAAGTGCTGTTTGAGCTAAAACCCCATCATGTAATTACTGTTTAGTATGGTGTGCGGGCACAGTTTCTACCCTGATGCATTTTTTGCGAGTCCTGGGAAAAAATAAAGCCGGGCTTGTAAAAGCCGGCGTTCGGGCAGTTATGTCTGTCATGTATGGAGAAAAGCGGAGGGATAAGAACCATGGGCAAGGGGCGCAAGGAATGGCTTGATGATTTATCCGAACAGGATATTCCTGCCGAGGTTGTGGACTGGGCCGGGATTATTGCCGATCCGGATGATACGGATTCCGGTCCGGAGGCCGGATATCTCGATGCCGATGACACCATCGGTGAGCCTGAAGCGGATGAAGTGCAGGAAGATCCATTTTTTTGAGACAGTACTGTTAAAAAATAAAGCGCATGCTTTCAAAGGAGACTTGAATCATGGACGTAAAACGTGCGATGGATATCTATACATCCAAGGAGATGATCCCGGTTCATCTGGACGGCGAATCGGTCTGGATCGAGCGTGTGGACGAGGAAAATGGCATGGCAACGGTACAGGTTGGCTCTCGTCCAACCAATACGCATACAGTCGGGGTAGAGCGGCTGGAGGAGCAGCGCAAATAACTGCAGTAGCCCGTTTAATTGTACGGAGTGCAACTATAGCTGAATAGAGATTTTATCGAGTGGTTTTAAAGTGTTAAATCAGCGGCAGAGCAGCGTTGTCCGGATTACGGGGGATGGCTGCTCTGTTTTGCTGTGCTTCATAAACAGGGCAGGCTGCTGCAGGATGTCTGTCCGGCGGCTGCATTCACGGCAAAGTGAATACCGAGCTGCCGTACAGCTGACACAAGGGTTGACGGTGGCGAAAGCCTGACCCTATATTGGGGAGGTGAATTTGATGAAAAGAGATGATGAGCGTGCGTCCTATTTTACTTGGCGTCTGTTCGGCGTTGTTTTTTGCGGTAACCTTTGTTCTTAACCGGCGGATGGAGTTATCGGGAGGAAGCTGGGCGTGGAGCGCCTCACTGCGCTATCTGTTTACGCTCCCGTTTCTGGTAGCGATCGTTGCGGGGCGCGGCAGGCTGAAGCCGCTGCTGGAAGCGATGAAGGAGCGCCCGGGGGCCTGGCTGCTCTGGGGAACGGTCGGTTTTGGCCTGTTCTACGCGCCAATCTGCTTCGCGGCTGCTTATGCGCCAGGCTGGCTGACCGCAGGAACCTGGCAGATAACCATTATCTCCGGTTCACTTCTGGCCCCGTTCTTCGGACAATGGGTTGCCGGATCCGGAGGCGCAAGCGTATATGAACGGGGCAGGATTCCGCTGCGCGGCCTCGGGCTGTCCCTGATCATTCTGGCTGGTGTAGCGCTGCTCCAGACCGATCATGCCCGTGAACTTGAACCGTCACAGGTGCTACTGGGCATAGTCCCCGTTCTGATCGCGTCCGTTGCTTATCCGCTTGGAAACCGCAAGACAATGGAGCTGTGCGGGGAGCGGCTCGACGTGTTCCAGCGTATTCTCGGCATGACACTGGCCAGCCTGCCGTTCTGGCTTATTATCTCGCTCATCGGTCTGGCAGATACCGGGCTGCCCTCCGGCCCGCAGACCGGACAGTCTGTCATTGTCGCTCTATCCTCAGGTGTAATTGCCACCGTCCTGTTTTTCCGGGCTACGGATATGGTCCGCGGCAGCATGAGCGGACTGGCTGCGGTGGAAGCCACCCAGTCGCTGGAGGTGCTGTTTGCGCTGATCGGGGAAATCCTGATTCTGTCTGCACCGCTGCCTTCTCTGCTGTCCTGGATTGGAATTGCGGTCATTATCGCCGGAATGGTGCTGCACAGCCTGTTTTCCGGACACACTCGGAAGAAAAAACAGGCAGCGACAAGCAGACAGCCGCATTCATCCTTTACGGCCGGCAGCCGGGAATAGAGGGGGTTGTTGCGGGACAAGTAGCATACCGATATAATTAAAAGTATTGTTATGCTATGTCGGTTCATGTCTTTTAAAGGATACTAAATAAGGTGGAGTTGCAGCTTGGACAATAATGTTGAAACGGTATTTACTTACCGTTCACACAGCCTTCAGGATACGGAGATGCTTGCAGCTGCGATAGCCGGTGCGGCATCGGCAGGCATGGTGATTGGACTCGATGGTGACCTGGGTGCTGGCAAGACGGCATTTTCACAGGCTTTTGCGCGCCATCTGGGTGTAGAGGGGATTGTCAACAGTCCTACATTTACTATTATCAAAGAATACAACGGACGCCTGCCGCTGTACCATATGGATGTGTACCGGATCTCCCCGCAGGAAGCGGACGAGCTGGGGCTCGATGAATATTTCTACGGGCAGGGAGTCTGCCTGGTGGAATGGAGCAGTATCATTACAGATTTGATGCCGCAGCAGCATCTGCATCTATACATGGAAACAGCCGGACCGGAGGAACGCCTGATCACGGTGAAGGCAGCCGGGGAGCCATACGGCGGACTGTGCCGCGAGCTGATCCAGAAGTGGGGTAACGAATGATGATGAACGAAAATAACGGGCCGCGCAAGCGGCTTTTGGCGCTGGATACTTCGACGGCCATTCTGGGCGTAGCTGTTACGGAGGAAGGCAGGGTGCTGCATGAGATTAATGCATCCGGAGAGCGGAACCATTCCGTGCATCTGCTCCCGATAATCGAGCAGGCAATGCAGGCCAGCGCTACCGATGCATCCATGCTAAAGGGAATTGCTGTCGGCGTCGGCCCGGGATCTTACACCGGAACGCGCATTGCGGTATCTGCGGCCAAGACACTGGCCTGGGCCTGGAAGGTGCCGGTTGCCGGCGTTTCCAGCCTGCATGCGCTGGCCTGGGGCGGTTATGCTGCCGCGCTGGAGAAGCAGGTGGAAGGCCCGGCTGCTGAAGCGGGACAAGGCGGATATGGACCCGACTGGATCATCCCGCTGATCGATGCCCGCCGCGGGCAAGCTTACACCGGGCTGTTTACAGCTGATGGCCAGGCTGCTCCGCAGCGGCTTGAACCGGATGCGATCCGGCTTATGGCTGACTGGGTAACGCATCTTGCCGGGCGGCTGAAGCAGGCGGAGGCAGAGGGCAGCAGGCCGCGCATCCTGTGGTTCGTAGGTGAAACCGCTCAGCATGCAAGCCGTGCCAGCCTTGAGCCGCTGCTTGGCAGGGCTCAAATACAGCCGGTACCTTACGAGCTGGAAGGGCGCTGGGCAGGATTTCTTGGTGAGGCAGGACTGCTGGCTGGCAGTGATGAGGTTCACGGGTTAATCCCGAACTATACCCAGCTTTCTGAAGCGGAAGCCAATCTGCGCCGGAGCAGTGAAGGGAGCACAAGTCAAGTATGACGGAGCCTATGATAGTGGGAGATCAGGGGAATGAGCTTGTTTTTCGCCTGATGAAGCTTGAAGATATTCCGGAAATTCTCGTAATCGAACGGGAAGCCTTTACGATGCCGTGGACCGAGGAAGCGTTCCGCAATGAGCTGACACATAATCATTTTGCCAAATACATGGTAATGGAGCTGCAGGGCCGCATCATCGGTTATGCCGGGATGTGGGCCATTGTTGATGAGGCGCACGTAACAAACATTGCGCTCCTGGAGGCTTACCGGGGACGCAAATGGGGCGAGCGGCTGCTCGATGAGCTGATGAGAACGGCAGGCTTCCTGGGCATGAAATCAATTACACTTGAGGTCAGGGTCTCGAATGAGGTGGCCCAGAATCTGTACCGCAAAAAAGGCTTCCGTCCGGCGGGAACCCGTAAGGGCTACTATTCGGACAACCGGGAGGACGCGCTGATTATGTGGGCGGATCTGCCGGCTTACGGGGAGCAGGGACTGATGGAAGGAAGAGTGGATCAGCAATGAATACAGAAGCGGGCGCAACTGCGCCTGTACTTATATTGGCTATCGAGACGAGCTGTGATGAAACCTCGGTAGCTGTTGTCAAGGACGGCTGTGAGGTGCTGGCGAACATCATCTCCAGCCAGATCGAAACCCACCGCGCTTTTGGCGGTGTAGTACCTGAGGTTGCCTCCCGCAAGCATGTGGAGGTCATTACCCTGGTAATTGAAGAGGCAATGGCAGCTGCCGGTGTACAGCCGGAGGAGCTTACAGCCATTGCGGTAACCCAGGGCCCGGGGCTGGTCGGTGCGCTGCTGGTCGGTGTCGTGGCCGCCAAGAGCCTGGCGCTGGCCTGGGGCAAGCCGCTGATCGGCACCCATCATATCGCCGGGCATATTTATGCCAACCGGCTGGTCAAGGAGCTGCAGTATCCGTGTATGACGCTGGTTGTATCCGGCGGGCACACGGAGCTGGTGAACATGGAGCGCGAAGGGGAGTTCCGGATTATCGGACGCACCCGTGACGACGCGGTGGGTGAGGCTTACGACAAGGTCGCGCGCGCACTGGGCTTCCCGTATCCGGGTGGTCCGCATGTCGACCGGCTTGCTCATGAAGCGGAAGAGGCAGTAGCGCTGCCGCGGGTATGGCTTGAGCCCGATTCATACGATTTCAGCTTCAGCGGCCTGAAGTCGGCTGTGCTGAATGTGGTCAACCAGAGTAAGATGAAGGGGCTGACTCCGGATGTGGCCGGGATTGCCCGGGGCTTTCAGGAGTCCGTTGTGGAGGTTCTGGTGGAGAAGGCCGTGCGTGCAGTCAAAGCCAATAAAGCCAGGCAGCTGCTGCTCTGCGGCGGAGTTGCCGCCAACAAAGGGCTGCGTGAAGCACTGGTGTCACGCTGTGAGAAAGAGGGTATCGAGCTGATTATTCCTCCGGCGGTATACTGCACGGATAATGCAGCGATGATCGGAGCGGCAGCTTATGTGAAATGGCGGCATGACGGCAGCACACCTCTCGATATGGTTGCCGATCCCGGATTGTCGCTGGAGCAGTGGTCTGTGTCTGCCTATTGACATCCCTCAAACGGGAAGAGTATAATCAACCCAATTCAAATAACCAAACGCGATGAAGAGAAGCAGTAGGGGAACTCCGGGTTAAGAGAACTGCGGGTAGGTGCGACGCAGCCGAAGGAGACCTGAACTCGTCCTGGAGCGGAGCGGTGGAAGCGGGATGTTTTTCTGGAGGCGAATTCCGGAAGAACATTAAACGGCACGCTAGTGTGCCGGGTCTTTCGTACACCGTCTACGGCTAACCTCCGTGAAAGGGTGGTCAGCAATGGCAGGATGATTGAAGTCATCCGGATGCTTTTGCCAGATCAATTGAGTGGATATTCTCCAAACGGCCTGATACGGCTGAACCGGGATATCAACAAGAGTGGTACCGCGAAGGTGAACAGCCTGTCGTCTCTTGAATGAGACGGCAGGCTTTTTTGTATGCTTATAAGGATGAAATGCGATGAACGGGAGCAGTAGATGATGAAGGTGTGCAGAGAGCTGCGGGTTGGTGCGACGCAGTCACCTGGAGGCATTGAATCTCGCCCTGGAGCGGAGCGGCGGAAGTAAAATATGTACGCTGCAACGGAAGTCCCCGTTACCGGACACTCATACTTGCCTGACCATGCCTGCATGGACCAGAGCGGGTCTGGGGTGAGCTGGACGCAGCTTGCGGTTTACCTTGAAGGTAAGCCGGATGCGTCAAGAAGAGTGGTACCGCGGAGGGGTAACCCGCCGTCTCTTTATGGAGACGGCGGGTTTTTTGTCCTGTCAGAAAGCTATTAGGGGACCCGCAAAGTACCTGAGTGAGCTTCCATGTAAAGCCCTGCTTTGTAGGGAAATTTAGCGTTGTTCTGCAGTTAGCCGGGCTATGGCCCGGCACATGACTGCAATTGGATCGGGTGCTGCCGGCAGCAGTGGGCGGGAATAGAAGCAGGGGGCAAGTCGACGTGTGCCCTGCACAAATGGAAGAGCAGCTTATTTTAAACTTACATTTCAGGAGGGTTCATGATGATAATTCCGGTAAAAAAACGTATTCAGATTTTTGACACGACGCTGCGGGACGGTGAGCAGGCACCGGGGGCCAGCTTGACCCCTGAGCAGAAGATTGTTCTGGCCCACAAGCTTGCCGGGCTGGGAGTAGATGTGCTGGAACCGGGCTTCCCGGTCTCAAGCCCGGGGGATTTCGCCGCTGTGGAGACCATTTCACGGAAGGTGCAGGGTGTAGAGATCTGCGGCTTCGCCCGCGCGGTCCGCGGGGATATCGATGCGGCTGTCCGGGCAACCCGGGATGCGGCGCGGCGGCGGATTCACCTGTTCATCTCCTCCTCCGATATTCATCTGCAGCATCAGCTGCGCAAGAGCCGGCCTGAGGTTGTTGCAGCCGCCCGTGAAATGACGGCCTATGCCCGCCAGTTCTGCGATGTGGTGGAATTCACCGCGATGGATGCGGCCCGGACGGGAATCGATGACCTGATTGAAATGGTTGAGGCAGTTATTGAGGAGGGCGCCAGCATCATTAATCTGCCGGATACAGTCGGCTATGCACTGCCTCAGGAATATGGGGAGATGTTCCGGCGCGTACGCCTTGGTGCCAGAGGCGGACAGAATGTAAGCTTCAGCGCCCATTGTCATAACGATCTGGGGCTGGCCGTTGCCAACAGCCTGGCCGCCATTGAAGGCGGGGCAACGCAAATCGAGGTTACGGTGAACGGTGTCGGTGAGCGTACCGGAAACTGTGCTCTGGAAGAACTGGTCATGGCGCTTGAGACAAGAGGGGATGTGCTTGGCGCGGAGACGGGAATCGTGCTGGATAAGCTGTATGATACCTCGCGGCTGATCAGCGGGGCGATGCATTTCCCGATTGCCTTCAATAAGCCGGTCGTCGGCCGGAATGCCTTCCAGCATGAATCCGGCATCCATCAGGACGGCCTGCTGAAGGACCGCAGCACCTATGAGATTATGGACCCTGAACGGCTGGGCATTCCGCGCAGCATGATTATTCTGGGCAAGCACTCCGGCCGGCATGCGCTCAAGGACCGTGCCGCCAAATACGGCGTTGCCCTGGACTCGGCAGAGCTGGATGCGCTCTACGAATCCTTCAAGGAGAAGGCAGACCGCCAGAAAGCAGTCAGCGATGACGAGCTGCTGCGCATGGTCAGCAGTACGACCGGACAGCAGGCGCAGTTCTATGAGCTTGGCGATGTCCAGGTGCTCGCCGGCAGTGCGCCGCGCCGGGTGGCTGCAGTGACCGTGCGTAATCTGCAGAGCGGCGCAGAGGAAGCCTATACCAGCACAGGCAGCGGCCCGCTGGAAGCAGTGATTGCAGCGATCAGTCTGGGGATTGCTGAGAGCATCGGATTTACCGGTCTTGAGCTGCACTCGCTGGGCAGCGGAGAGCAGGCCCAGGCTGAAGCAGCGGTCATGGTAGAATGGAACGGCGCCAAATTCAGAGGCACGGCCATTCATCAGGATATCGTAATGGCGGCGGGAATAGCCTATGTAGCGGCCTGCAATGCGGCGCTGCTCTCCGCCCGCGCGGAAACTGGCCAGGAGACGGCTGTCTAACCGGCAGTGCAGACGGCTTTGGACAGTTTGCGGCAGATTATGTTGTCTGAAAAAGTAGAATTTTAGCGAATGCAGGATTTGTCAAGCTGTGGACAACGTTATCCACATATTCCGCCCTGGTTGTGTAAAAACCGTGTAAAATCAGCAATAACGCCTGTTTCGTGCACCAGAGGATTGGGGAGTTTTCCAATGTGAGGTTTGTGTGGAAATTGTGGATAATGTGGACAATTCGGTGGATAAAAAGTACTTGACAGGTGAAATGCTGATTTAATGCATAAAAAAAGCCCCCAAGGGGCTTTTTTTATTTGAGGTTATACACGAAAACTGTGGATAGCCATGTGGATAACTATTTATGAACAAATCGGAAACAGTTTAAAATAAATTATTTAAC
Organism: Paenibacillus sp. PastM-3; assembly: GCF_029893965.1. Lineage (GTDB taxonomy): Bacteria > Bacillota > Bacilli > Paenibacillales > Paenibacillaceae > Paenibacillus_AQ. The sequence continues at coordinate 8,148 of NZ_JARXXP010000010.1, read as the reverse complement.
CTGTTTACATTATTCGTCAGCCAGCTTCTCCCATTCGTCGAACTGTCCGCTGAGCTGCTGCTTTTTCTCCTTCAGGTCGCTTTCATGCTGCTGGAGCGCCATATAATCCTGATAAACCTCCGGCTTCGTCATTTCATTCTCAATGACGGCAATCTCCTCTTCCAGCCGGGCAATGGCTTCTTCCAGCTCGGAAATCCGCCGCAGACGGTTACGCTCCTCCCGTTTGGCCGCTTTATCTGCTTCATAGGAGGAGGCACTGCCCCTGTCGGCTGACGCAGCTTCAGCATCGGCAATCCGTGCGGCTTTGGCAGCAAGCAGTCCGGCTTCCTCCAGGGCAATGGCTTCCAGCTCTTTTTTCTTCTCGATATAGTCGTCATAGTTGCCGAGATACTGGTCAATGCCGCCGGGATGCAGCTCAAGGACACGCTCAGCCATTTTGTTCAGGAAATACCGGTCATGGGATATGAACAGCAGGGTGCCTTCAAAATCAATGAGGGCTGCCTCCAGCACCTCGCGGCTGACCAGATCCAGATGGTTGGTAGGCTCATCGAGAATAAGCATATTTGCGCCGCGCAGCATCAGCTTGGAAAGCGCCACCCGGGCTTTCTCCCCGCCGCTCAGGGCGGCGATTTTCTTGAGGACATCCTCGCCGCTGAACAGGAAGTTGCCGAGGATGGTGCGGATCCGTGCCTCCTCCAGCATCGGATATTCACTCCAGAGCTCTTCCAGCACGGTATTGCGCGGGTTGAGGCGTGTCTGCTCCTGATCGTAGTAGGCGATTTTGACCTTGGCTCCCCAGTTGACGGTTCCGGCGGACGGCTGGCGGGTGCCGGTCAGGCATTGCAGCAGCGTCGATTTGCCGATCCCGTTCGGCCCGATGAGCGCAGCCGTCTCCCCGCGCCGCAGCTCAAAGGAGGCATTGCGGAACAGCGGCGAAGATGCTTCGCTGAAGGATACGGCAACGTCCCGTACCTGCAGCACTTCCTTGCCGGACATGAAATCAGGCTCGAAGGAGAAGTTGGCTTTTTTGAGATCGCCGAGCGGCTTGTCAATGCGTTCCATCTTCTCCAGTGCCTTGCGCCGGCTCTGGGCACGCTTGGTAGTGGAGGCGCGCACGATGTTGCGCTGCACGAAATCCTCCATCCGGGAGATTTCCTCCTGCTGCTTCTCATACTGCTTCATGCGGATTTCATATTCCGCTGCCTTCAGTTCCATATAGCGGCTGTAATTGCCCGTATAACGGCGGGACTGATGGCGTTCTATTTCAACGATTGTTGTAACCAGACGGTCGAGGAAATACCGGTCATGGGAAACGACCAGAATGCCGCCGGCATAGCCGCGCAGGTAATCCTCCAGCCAGGTCAGCGTCTCAATGTCCAGATGGTTTGTAGGCTCATCCAGCATGAGCAGATCTGGAGCCTGCAGCAGAATACGGGCGAGTGCCAGCCGTGTCTTCTGTCCGCCGCTGAGTGTGGAAATGGGAGTATCCGGCGCGAAATCCCCAAAGCCCATACCGTGCAAAACGCTGCGGATCCGGGTGTTCATTTCATAGCCGCCGTGGTCCTTGAACCAGTCCGAGCGCTTGGAGTAACGCTCCAGCAGATCTTCATAACGCTTCGGATCATCGGCCAGCTTCGGGTCAGCGATATCCGCTTCCATCTGCCGGAGCTCTGCTTCCGCTTCAATTAAGGGAGCAAACACAGCCAGCATTTCCTCCTGGATGGTTTTGTCCGACTGCAGGCCGCTGTTCTGGGCCAGGTAGCCTACGGTTGTCTCTTTGGATTTATGAATTTGCCCGCTGTCATAGGACATCTCGCCTGCAAGAATCTGCAGAAAGGTGGATTTGCCGGCGCCGTTAACGCCAACCAGTCCGACCCGTTCCTTCTCGTTCACCTGCAGGCTGATGCCGTCCAGCACGCTTTGAATACCATATGATTTCGAAATTCCTGTCGCTTGAAGAAGCATACTGATTGAACCCTCCGCCCTTGCATATTCGCCCGGGCGCTCTGGCCCGGCTGTATATCTTGCTTATACTACAGTTTACATGAAAAGCTTCTGCCGCGCGAGGGGGACGGTTTTGTGGTTTCGTCTAACAGAGGGAATGATGCAACCTTGGCGAACCGGGGAGAAGAGTGGTAAACTGAGTTTACAAACGATGATAAGCTAGGGAAAAACAAACGGGAGGCGGCTGCACATGACAGGCCAAAGTGCCCTGCCCGCTGAAAGGAAGCGGGAGCTGCGTGCAGCGGCTGCCGCCGCCCGCGGCATGCTGCCGGAGGACCAGAGAAATGCACTGTCTTCTCTGGTCTGCAGGCATGCGATGGAAAGGCTGGCAGGGGAAGAAGTAAAGACGCTGCTTGCGTATGTCCCTTTCCGTTCGGAGCTGGATACGCGCCCGCTGATTGCCGGCGCCTGGGCAGAGGGCTGCACGGTACTGCTGCCCCGTGTGATACAAGCCACAGGAATGATGAGCCTGCATCCGGTACACTCATGGAAGGAGCTTGTACCAGGAGCCTTTGGCATACTGGAGCCGGCTGCTGATTCTGCTGACAGGCAGGAGCACCTGCCCAGGCCGGATGTGATCTTCGTCCCGGGGCTGGCTTTTGACCGGCGGGGCGGAAGGCTGGGCTACGGACGCGGATATTACGACCGTCTGAGGGCTACCCTGGATACTGAAGCTACCCTGCAAGGGAAAGACCCTTTATGGATTGGTCTGGCTTTCGGCCGGCAGGTGGTTGAGGAAGTGCCTATGGACGACCATGATGCTTACATGGACTTGTTAATTACGGAAGACGGCGTCATGGATTGCCGGAGGGAGAGACAGCATGGAATTTAGTCATTTTAACGAGCAGGGCCGGGCACGTATGGTGGATGTCAGCGATAAGGACGTCACCAAGCGGTCTGCGGCTGCAAGAAGCAAGGTAACAATGGATCCCGGGACGCTTGAGGCTATCAAGTCTGGAAGCGTCGGCAAAGGAGATGTTCTGGCAGTTGCACAGGTAGCCGGCATTATGGCTGCGAAGCAGACCTCGGACTGGATTCCGATGTGCCATCCCCTCTCTCTGACCGGTGTTGACATCCGCTTCTCGGACAACAGCAAAGATGAACTTTATATAGAAGCAACCGTGAAGACGACCGGAAAGACCGGAGTGGAGATGGAGGCGCTGACGGCCGTTTCGGCGGCGGCTCTGACCGTCTATGACATGTGCAAGGCGCTGCAGAAGGATATGGTCATCGGACCTACGATGCTTGTCTCCAAGAGCGGCGGGAAGAACGGGAATTACGAGTTGGAAGCTTAGTCACTGCAAGAGAGAAGTGCGGCAAGGCTGCACATTGCGGCCTTCCTTACATAGAACATAAGAGGGAGGAACAACCTATGGCGTGGAAAACAGCAATCCTGACGGCAAGCGATAAAGGATCCAGGGGCGAACGGGAAGATACCAGCGCCCAGGTTATCCGCGAGCTGGTGGAAGAGGAGCTTGGCGGTGAGATTATCGAGGTCAGAATTGTACCGGATGAACAGGATGAGATTATTGCCGCGCTGATCGAGCTTACCGATTATTTCAAGGCGGATCTTGTGCTTACTACAGGCGGAACCGAGCTGGCGATCCGCGACGTTACGCCGGAAGCTACCCGGCGGGTCATTGAGCGTGAGGTGCCCGGAATGTCGGAGGCGATGAGAAGCACAGTGATGCAGAAGAACCGTGCGGTCATGCTCTTCCGCGGTATTTGCGGAATACGCGGACGGACGCTGATTGTCAATCTGCCGGGAACGCCCAAGGGAGTGCATGAGAACCTGGCGGCAATCATGGATCAGCTGCCGGAGGCGCTGCTTATGGTAACCGGACAATACCGCCAGTAAGAGACGGATGCCCCCGCCCTGACGCCTCAGCTCTTTAGCTGTTGGATGTGTGACATAAGTTATGGTATTATTAAGCTGTTGCTTAATCTATCATGAACGGACAAAGGGCGAGGAGGAAAAGCGAATGCTGAATGGTATTGGTGCTCCCGGAATTATTCTACTGGTGATCCTGGCGCTGCTGCTTTTTGGTCCGAATAAGCTTCCGGAGCTTGGCCGGGCGGTCGGACGCACCTTCCGTGAATTCAAGGACGGGGCACGTGAAATTATCAATGAGCCGGAACCGGCTCGGCGCAGTGAAGCTCCTGCACCGCCGGCCCCGCAGACATTAGCTGCAGACCTTCCGCAGGAACGGAAGCTGCCGGAATAACAGGTGTAACTACGCGGGGGCGTTTCTCTCAGTCTGCTTCAGACCGGGCGGCGCCCCTTTTTTTGTAAACACGAGAGCTGCAGAGGTTCTGAACCTGCGGCTATACACAGGCCATTTTGGCGGGGAATTTACATATGGATCCGGGTGGTGTCAGTCATGTCTCTGGAATCGGAAGAAATGTCGGTGGTTGATCATCTCACTGAGCTGCGCAGACGGATTATTTATGTGCTGCTTGTATTCACAGCCGGTCTGATCGGCGGATTGTTCGCGGCAAGGCCCGTATATCTGTATCTGATAGATGCCGATCAGGCTCAGGGTTTTATACTGCATGCTTTTTCCTTTTGGGATGGCATCGGGATGTATATGAAGATCGCTATGGCCGTCTCGCTGGCCGTCTCACTGCCGTTCATTGTCTACCAGCTGTGGGCGTTCATCAGCCCGGGGCTGCGGCCGGAGGAGCGGAGTGCGGCGCTGCGGTATGTTCCTTACGTGTCTATTTTGTTCATATTGGGCTTATTGTTTGCCTACTATATTGTTTTTCCCATGGCATTGTCGTTTACAATCACGATCACCCGCAGCATGGGGCTGGAGGAGACGTACGGGATTACCGAGTACTTCAGCTTTATGTTCAGCCTGTGCATTCCGCTGGCACTGCTATTTGAGCTGCCGCTGATCGTCATGTTTCTGACCAAGCTGCGGGTTCTTAATCCGCTGCGCCTGCGCCGGATGCGGCGTTATGCTTATTTCGCGCTTGTCTTTATTGCTGTGGTCATTACACCTCCGGATTTCATCTCGGATTTCCTGGTCACGATTCCGCTGCTTATACTGTATGAATTCAGTGTGTTTCTTTCAGCGCTGGTCTACCGCAGACAGCTCGCAGAGGATGCTGCGCGGGAGGCGCGTTATGTGAAGCAGCAGGGACATTGACAGCTTGCTGGCTGGTTTTGGAGCCGTGGAGGCATATTTTGCCTCCCGGTGGATAGAATGTATGTGAGTGTGCGCAGGGACAACCCGTTCAGCCATATTTTTTCCGCAATCTGGATCTGATTTTATGTAAAAGGACTTGAAATCCGTCTTCAAGTTGAGTATCATAAAAATTGTTGTTAGCACTGAAGAAGGTTGAGTGCTAACACTGCCGGGTATTACGGAAACGGCAGGCAGCAGCTGTGCCGAACCGGTGTTGTCCCGGGCAGATTTTTGTATTCCAATGTTGTTTTCAAGCTAAACCACATAATTTCAAAGGAGGCTATTTTTCATGATCAGACCATTAGGTGAACGCGTATTGGTAGAAGCAAGCGAGCAACAGGAAACCACTTCTTTCGGTATCGTGCTTCCGGACTCTTCCAAAGAGAAACCGCAGGAAGGCAAAATTATCGCAGTAGGTAGCGGAGCTCTGAAAGACGGAGTGCGTGTACCGCTGGAAGTTAAAGAAGGCGACCGCGTGATCTTCTCGAAATATGCCGGAACCGAAATCAAATACGAAGGCAAAGAATATTTGATTATGAAAGAAAGCGACATTCACGCGATTCTTGACTAAGAAGATCCTTTATAAGGATAGCGGTAAATATACTTAAGATTCAGACGATTTTAAACACTTACAACAATTTCTAGGAGGTTAACACTAATGGCAAAAGAAATTAAATTCAGTGAAGACGCCCGCCGCTCGATGCTCCGCGGGGTTGATGCTCTGGCTAACGCAGTAAAAGTTACACTGGGTCCTAAAGGCCGTAACGTAGTCCTTGAGAAGAAATTCGGCAGCCCGCTGATCACTAACGACGGTGTTACCATCGCTAAAGAAATCGAACTGGAAGATGCTTTCGAGAACATGGGCGCACAGCTCGTTAAAGAAGTAGCTACCAAGACTAACGATGTAGCCGGTGACGGTACTACAACTGCAACGGTTCTGGCTCAGGCTATGATCCGCGAAGGTCTGAAGAACGTTACTGCAGGCGCTAACCCGATGGTTATCCGTAAAGGGATCGACAAGGCGGTTAAAGCAGCTGTTGCTGAACTGCAGAACATCGCTAAGCCAATCGAAGATTCCCAGGCGATCGCTCAAGTAGCAGCTATCTCTGCTGCCGACGATGAAGTAGGCCAGCTGATTGCTGAAGCTATGGAAAAAGTGGGCAAAGACGGCGTTATCACCGTTGAAGAATCCCGCGGCTTCCTGACTGAGCTTGAAGTGGTTGAAGGTATGCAGTTTGACCGCGGTTACATTTCCCCGTACATGATTACCGATACGGACAAAATGGAAGCTGTTCTGGACAACCCGTACATCCTGATCACTGACAAGAAGATCAGCAGCACACAGGAAATCCTGCCGCTGCTTGAGAAGATCGTACAGCAGGCCCGTCCGCTCGTGATCATCGCTGAAGATATCGAAGGCGAAGCACAGGCTATGCTGATCGTGAACAAACTGCGCGGAACCTTCAACGCTGTTGCTGTTAAGGCTCCTGGCTTCGGCGACCGCCGTGAAGCTATGCTGCAGGATATCGCTGCCCTGACAGGCGGCCAAGTGATCACTGAGAAGCTCGGTCTTGACCTGAAGAGCACTTCCGTTGATCAGCTGGGTAACGCACGTCAAGTGCGCGTAACCAAAGAAAACACCACAATCGTAGACGGCAGCGGCGACAAAGCGGACATCAATGCCCGCGTAAGCCAGATCCGTGCCCAACTGGAAGAAACCACTTCCGAGTTCGACAAAGAGAAACTGCAGGAGCGTCTGGCTAAACTGGCTGGCGGCGTAGCCGTAGTCAAAGTTGGCGCAGCAACTGAAACCGAACTGAAAGAGCGCAAGCTGCGCATCGAAGACGCCCTGAACGCAACCCGCGCTGCGGTTGAAGAAGGTATCGTATCCGGTGGTGGTACAGCTCTTGTGAACGTATATAATGCAGTAGCAGCAGTAGATGTAACCGGCGACGAAAAAACCGGCGTAAACATCGTTCTGCGCGCTCTGGAAGAGCCGATCCGCACAATCGCTGCGAATGCCGGCGAAGAAGGTTCTGTTATCGTGGACCGTCTGAAGAAGGAAAAAGTAGGCATCGGCTACAACGCTGCAACCGGCGAATGGGTGAACATGTTCGAAGCTGGAATCGTTGACCCTGCGAAGGTAACACGCTCCGCGCTGCAGAATGCTGCATCCGTAGCGGCTATGTTCCTGACCACCGAAGCTGTCATCGCTGACAAGCCAGAGCCTGAAAAAGGCGGCGGCATGCCAGACATGGGCGGCATGGGCGGCATGGGCGGCATGATGTAAGACGATTTACCGGAGACCTTGGGAGGGGGCTGTCCCATAAGTAGATATTCTACTGGTAGTGACAGGCTCATTCTCTTCTCAAAAGTCTAAAATTTAAACAGAGCAGCGATTCTCCTGTTATTCGAGAATCGCTGCTCTGCGTTTTTGGTCCGTTGCCGCTAGCTTCAGTACATTATGGGCAAGCGAAAGCCAACCGACCTCGAGCGTCACTTTTTCCATGCCGCGAAGCAGAAAACGCCGGAACCCCCGGTTGTTCTTCAGTTGTCCAAATACACTTTCCGGTTCCGTCATTCGACGTACGGCCAGGGCGTAACCCTCCTCGCTTCGCAGGAGGTCTCGAGCCTGATTCTGGTAACGCAGCCTCTCCAGACTGACAACCACTTCCCGATTTCCTGCGGCCTTCGTGCAGCGTTCCTTCAGTGGACAGCCCTCGCAGCTCTGGCTTCGGTAATGACGTTTGTGAATTTCGTAGCCACTTGGGAGAGTCTCCTTGCTCTCTTTGAGGAAATGCAGCGTTTCTCCGGCGGGGCACGTCCACGTATCCTGGGTTTCGCTGTACGTCCAGTTTTCAACCTTGCCGACATTTTCTTTCCAAGCTTTGCTTTTTTCTTTGTGGTAGCTGGCGTATTTTACGACCGCTTGAATCTCTTCCTTCTCCAGATA